>CAVRIQ010000023.1:0-23327 GCA_963721275.1 uncultured Alphaproteobacteria bacterium
CCGAACGCCGGCTGGGACCGAAGCATTTCATGGCTTCCGGCGCCCTGCCGCCGGGATTCCCCTCCGTCGAAATCGACGGCGAGCACTATTGGGATGGCGGCGTAGTCTCCAACACACCCCTTTCCCGCGTGTTGTCCGGCGAGCCATGTGACACGCTGACATTCCAGATCGACCTCTGGTCCGCCAAGGGCCGTGTTCCCTACGACATGATGGAGGTGTCGAGCCGGCAGAAGGACATTCAATATTCGAGCCGGACGCGCGCCATCACGGATCACATGACGCGGATGCAGAAGATGCGTCAGGCGTTGCAGCGGACCATGCAGGAGCTGCCGGAAAGCGCAAAGGCGAAGCCGGAAATCCGTGCCATTGCCGATCTGGCCCGCCATCGCTCCTACAACATCATCCACCTGATCTACCAGTCCAAGATCTACGAGGGCCATTCCAGGGACTACGAGTTCGGGTTGAGCGCGATGCGCAAGCATTGGCAGAGCGGGCTGGAGGACATCCGCCGCACGCTGGCCGAGCCACGGCGTCTCGACCGGCCGGCACCGGAGCTCGGCATGGTCACGCACGACGTCCATCGCCACGATTGAACTTTAGCGCCACCTACTGCTTTCGGAGAACGCCATGTCGACACTTTCCTATGCCTCCGAGCAAAAAGCCAAAACCGGCCTTCGCCCGTCACGGCAGGCGATCAAGCGTGCAGCGTTGGCGCTGGCCGCGGCGCTCGGCGTCGCTGCGGCAGCCGATTTCGGCCACTACTACCTCACCACCGGCCGCTACCTGGAGACGACCGACGACGCCTATGTCAAGGCCGACTCGACGATCATTGCGCCGAAGGTCTCCGGCTACATCGCGCAGGTGCTGGTCAACGACAACCAGCCGGTGACGGCCGGCCAGTTGCTGGCGAAGATCGACGATCGCGATTTTCGCGCCGCGCTCAGCCAGGCCCAGGCGGACGTCGCCGCGGCTGAAGCGGCGGTGCGCAATCTCGACGCGCAGATCGCCCTGCAACAGCCGATCATCGAGCAAGGCACGGCCGATATCGCCGCCGCCGAAGCCAATCTGAAGTTCGCGCGGGAGGAGCAGGCCCGCTACGACGGCCTGATGAAGACCGGTTCCGGCACGGTGCAGCGCGCCCAGCAGACAGACGCGGCGCTGCGCGCCGGCAATGCGCAATTGCAGCACGCGAAGTCCGGCCTGCTGGCGGCCGAGCGCAAGGTCGACGTGCTCACTACCCAGCGGGCGCAGGCGGTCGCGCAGCGCGATCGCGCCCGTGCGGTGGAGCAGCAGGCAGCATTGAACCTCTCCTACACCGCCGTCGCCGCGCCGGTCGACGGTACGGTCGGCGCGCGCTCGCTCCGAGTCGGACAGTTCGTGCAGGCCGGCACGCAGTTGATGGCGGTGGTGCCGCTCGATGCAGTGTATGTCGTCGCCAATTTCAAGGAGACCCAGCTCACCCATGTGCGCAGCGGCCAGCCGGTCGAGCTGACCATCGACGGATTCCACGGCACCAGACTGCGCGGCCATGTCGACAGCCTGTCGCCGGCCAGCGGCCTCGAATTCGCGCTGCTGCCGCCCGACAACGCCACCGGCAACTTCACCAAGATCGTGCAGCGCGTGCCGGTCAAGATCGTGCTCGACGATCACAAATTGGCCGGCCTGCTCCGCCCCGGCATGTCGGCCGAGCCTACCGTCGACACCAAGTCGACTGTTGTTGCTGAACGCGAAGCCAGAAAGCACCTCGCGTCACGCGGCCCCGAGCCCCGTAGCTGAATGAATGCGACTGCATCCTCCCTCACATGCGACGAGCAACCACCATGACCACGCTGCAAACCACCATCGACGGCGTTCCCGCCGGCGATCACGGACCGACCGCCGCAGCGTCCCCCGCCGTCTCCGCAAAAACCTGGATCGCGGTGATCGGCGCCACCCTCGGCGCCTTCATGGCGGTGCTCAACATCCAGATCGTCAACGCCTCGCTGGCCGACATCCAGGGCGCGATCGGCGCCGGCATCGACGACGGCGGCTGGATCTCGACCTCCTATCTGATCGCCGAGATCGTGGTGATCCCGCTCAGCGGCTGGCTCGCCCAGGTGTTCTCGATCCGCATCTACCTCCTGACCAACGCCTCCCTCTTCATGGTGTTCTCGGCGGCCTGCGCGTTCGCGCAAAACCTGCCGCAGATGATCGTGCTGCGCGCGGTGCAGGGTTTTTCCGGCGGCGTGCTGATCCCGATGGCCTTCACGCTCATCATCACGTTGCTGCCGAAGGCGAAGCAGCCGATCGGCCTTGCGATGTTTGCGATCTCCGCGACCTTTGCACCCGCGATCGGTCCGACCATCGGCGGCTATCTCACCGAGAACTGGGGCTGGGAGTACATCTTCTACGTCAACCTGGTGCCGGGCGCGCTGATGATCGGCATGTTGTGGTACTCGCTTGAAACCAGGCCGATGAAGCTGTGCGTTGCTGCGCGAGGGCGACTGGTTCGGCATCGTCACCATGGCCATTGGTCTCAGCGCGCTGCAGACCGTGCTGGAAGAAGGCAACAAGGACGACTGGTTCGGCTCGCCCTTCATCGTCAAGCTGTCGATCGTCGCCGCAGTCGCGCTGTCGGCCTTCCTTTGGATCGAGCTGACCGCCAAGAAGCCGCTGTTGAACCTGCGCCTGCTGGTTCGCCGCAATTTCGGCTTCGGCATCCTCGCCAACTTCCTGCTCGGCATCGCGCTGTATGGCTCGGTGTTCATCCTGCCGGTCTATCTGTCGCGGATCCAGGGCTACAACGCCGAACAGATCGGCATGGTGCTGGCATGGACCGGCTTTCCGCAACTGTTGCTGATCCCACTGGTGCCGCGTCTGATGCAGCGCTTCGACGCCCGGATCATCATCGGCATCGGCTTCGCGCTGTTCGCCGGCTCCAACTTCATGAACATCCACATGACCAACGATTACGCGACCGATCAGCTGTTCTGGCCGAACGTCGTCCGCGCCTTCGGCCAGGCGCTGGTGTTCGCGCCGCTGTCGGCGGTCGCCACCGCCGGCATCGAGGCGGAGAACGCCGGCTCGGCCTCGGCCTGTTCAACATGATGCGCAACCTCGGCGGCGCCGTCGGCATCGCCCTGCTGCAGACTTTACTGACAAAGCGCGAGCAATTTCACTCCAACGTGCTGATGCAGTCCGTCTCGATGCTGGAACAGGCGACGCAAGCAAGGGTCGAGAAGCTGACGCAATACTTCATGAGCCACGGCGTGATCGATCGCATCGATGCCACCCGCCGTGCCTATGTCGCGATCGGCAAGATCGTGCAGAAGCAGGCGTTCATCCTGGCCTTCAGCGACATGTTCTTCCTGCTGGGCGCCGCGCTGATCGTCGCACTTGCTGCGTCCATGATGCTGAAGAAGCCCGGCCAGTCTCGACGCCGGCGGCGCCCACTAATCATTTCTTCAACCCGACACCAAAGGAGAACGACCATGAACCCCCGCATGAACCTCGACCAGGCATCGAAAGGAATTCCCATCTTGAAGGACAAGGTAGCCATCGTCACCGGATCGACCAGCGGCATTGGGCTGGGAATCGCCAGGGAACTGGCCAGGCTCGGCGCCGACCTTGTGTTGAATGGTTTCGGCGACGCCAGCGAGATCGAGGCAATCCGTGAGGGGCATCGAACGCGACCATGGCGTGCGCGCCGTCTACGACGGCGCCGACATGTCGAAAGGCAGACGCCGTGCGCGGATTGATCGCGGCGACGATCGAGAAATTCGGGCGGCTCGACATCCTCGTCAACAATGCCGGCATCCAGTTCACCGCGCCGGTGGAAGAATTCCCGCGCCGCCAAGTGGGATGCAATCCTGGGGATCAATCTGTCGGCGGCATTCCACGGCATCGCGATCGCAGTGCCCCAGATGAAAAAGCAGCGTTGGGGACGGATCGTCAACATCGCCTCCACCCACGGCCTCGTCGCTTCAACGCACAAGGCCGCCTACGTCGCGGCCAAGCACGGGCTGGTCGGCTTGACCAAGGTGGTCGGCCTGGAGACCGCCGGCAGCGGCGTGACCTGCAATGCGGTCTGCCCCGGCTGGGTGCGAACGCCTTTGGTCGAAAAGCAGATCAGCGACATCGCTGCGCAAAGCGGCATCAGCCAGAAGGAAGCCACAAGGGAGCTGCTCGCCGAGAAGCAGCCGTCTTCGGATTTCGCGTCTCCTTCGCAGCTTGGCGGCACCGTTGCCTTCCTGTGTTCACCTGCGGCGGACCAGATCACAGGCACGGCGATCTCGGTCGATGGCGGCTGGACCGCGCAATAGCCGGCAGTGATCGAGCGGTCCACGCCAACAGGCAAAATCGGAGCAGCCAAAGATGTCTCTGCCCGCTGGAGACTCCCGCGCGTTCCCAAGGATACTGGATTCAGCGGATGACGCAGCGAAGCTGTCGCGCCTGGAGGCGCGGCTGCCGCTGTTGCTCAGCATGATCGCCGGAATGGTCGACTCCACCGGCTTCTTCACCCTGGGTCATGTCTTCACTGCCCACGTGACCGGCAATATCGTGCTGGCCGCCGGCGTGGCCGTTGACGGCGGCTCGTTTCACTGGGCGCAATTATTGGCTATTCCAGTCTTCATGCTGGCGCTGGCGACCGTCTGGCTGGTCGCCCAGGCTTCGCGCCGGCACGGTCCGAGCCTGGCGCGGCTGTTGCTCCTGGTTCAATTTCTGCTTCTTGTCGCGCTCCTGATCTTCAGCGTCATCACCAAGGCATCTGCCGATCCGGTTGGAGTGCTGGCCGGCACGGCCGCAATGATGGCCGTGTCCGCCATGGCCTGCCAGTACGCCCTCCTCCGCCTTGCGGTGCCGGGCGCGATCTCGACGGCGGTGATGACCGGCAATTTGGCCAACGCAGTTTTGTCAGCGATGGATTTGCTGTCGGCCCGCCATCGATTGCTGCCGCACGATTCAACGCCGCTGAATTGCTCGCTTGGTCGCTTGCTCGGGTTCCTCTTGGGGTGTGTCGTTGCCGCGGCAGCGGCTTCGTTGGCAGGAGATTGGGCATGGTCGCTTCCGGCAGCACTGGCAGCTGTTGCAATTGCGGTGCGGTAGCGGCTGCCAGCGGTGGAATTGCTCCAACGGCAGGTTTAGGTCGGTTCAGACGCAGCCTTCATCGAGTTCTGCCGGCGCGCTCCGAAATGGTGGAGCACTCTGAGCGCGCAGATGTCCGATTTGCTCGCCCCAATATCCAAATCTACGACGCGCACGTAGTCGACCTGTACCAATGGGTCTGTGCGCGGTATCTCGTTGGTGTGAAGGGTGCAGAAACAAAGTTTGCTGGCGCTCCCTAGGGGAATCGAACCCCTGTTTCAGCCTTGAGAGGGCCGTGTCCTAACCGCTAGACGAAGGGAGCGTTGGCCAGAGCCAATAGCCTTGAAATCGGCTTGCTGCAAGACAGCCGAGCCCTATTTAGTGCGGCGCTGATTCCGCTGCCCGAACCGCGGCTTGGCGCGGGTCCGCCAGAGACCGGGGTCAGGGCTCGCTGACGAATTTCAGCCTGCCGGCCGGTTTCAGGGTCCGGGCATCGAACGTGAAGATTTCGGTTGCCCCGCCGACATCCAGCGTCACCACCAGGCGGTCGCCGGCTACGCCGGTGGAGACGATGCGGGCGCCCTTCGGCAGGCTGGCGGTGACGTCCGTGGCGGCGGCCGTCACGCTTCCCTCGGCGCGGAAAAGACGGTAGCCGATCGCGATCAGAACGGCCGCTACCGCCAGGGCCGTGGTAAGGCCCGCAATCAGCATCATCCGCCGCACCCGCGCAAACAGCGCGGCTTGCTCGGGCGTCGGTTCGGGCGCAACAGTCTCGGTCATGCAGAACTCTTCAGGGCAGAACGCTTCAGGAATCGGCTCGTTTTCGGAACTGGCTTCGAACAACGGTCAGAGGCTGGAAGTCACCGTCGCCGGCGACGAGGGCTCGCCCCGGCTCGACCGCGTGCTGGCGGCGCGCCTTTCGGAACTGTCGCGCTCGCGGCTGAAAGCGCTGATCCTCGCCGGCCACGTCGCGATCAGGAACGCCCCCGTCCGCGACCCCGCTTATCATGTCGCTGCAGGCGATACGATCACAATCGACGTGCCGGAAGCCGTCGCCGCCGAGCCCGCCGGAGAGGATATCGCGCTCGATATCGTCTACGAGGACGACGACATCATCGTCATCGACAAGCCCAGGGGGCTGGTGGTGCATCCGGCCGCCGGCCACGAGACCGGAACCCTGGTCAACGCGCTGATCGCCCATTGCGGGGCAAGCCTTTCCGGCATCGGCGGCGTCAAGCGCCCCGGCATCGTGCACCGGCTCGACAAGGACACCACCGGCCTGATGGTGGCGGCGAAGAACGACCGCGCGCACCAGTCGCTGACCGCGCAATTCGCCGATCACGGCCGTACCGGGCAGATGCGGCGCGGCTATATGGCCTTCGTCTGGGGGGTGCCGAACCGGCAACGCGGCACGGTGGACGCGCCGATCGATCGCCACCCCCATGCGCGGGAAAAAATGGCGGTGCGCGAGGGTGGCCGCGAGGCCATCACCCATTGGGAGGTCCGGGAAACCTTCCAGGGGCGCGACGGCAAACCGATCGCGGCGCTGCTCGCCTGCCAGCTCGAAACCGGACGCACCCATCAGATCCGGGTGCATCTGGCCCATATCGGCCATCCCCTGATGGGCGACGGCGTTTACGGCCCGCACTTCAAGACCAAGGCGAGCCATCTCGGCCCCCAAAGCCAGGCGGCCCTGGCCTCCCTCGACCGCCAAGCGCTGCATGCATACCTCCTGGCCCTGGAACACCCCAAAACCGGCGAGATTTTGGAGTGGATTTCGGATTTGCCGGATGACCTCACCCTACTAAGGGATTGCCTGCGAGCGGCGCTATGACGCAGGGCATCCAGAAAAGCCTCGATATGCCAACAGGTTATACCTGCCACACGGGGACGTGACCCCCGCGATCCTTCCAAATGCCCTGCGAAATAGTGTATGTTGCACCTGCGTTGAATATCCAACGCGGAACATCGCAGCGCGACTGGCTTTAACAAAGCGGCCGTCTGCCGGGCCCGCCGCTGTCGGGGGCCTGAACCACTGGAGGGCGCTAAATGGCCCGTACAGCTACCCTGCCGATTCTCAACGGAGAATCCGGCTTATCCCGTTACCTCGCCGAGATCCGCAAGTTTCCGATGCTGGAGCCCCAGCAGGAATACATGCTCGCCAAACGCTGGCGCGAGCATGACGATCGCGACGCGGCACATCACCTTGTCACCAGCCATCTCCGGCTCGTGGCCAAGATCGCCATGGGCTATCGCGGCTACGGCTTGCCGATCTCCGAGGTCGTCTCGGAAGGCAATGTCGGCCTGATGCAGGCGGTGAAGCGGTTCGAACCCGAGAAGGGGTTCCGGCTCGCCACCTACGCCATGTGGTGGATCAAGGCCTCGATACAAGAGTACATCCTGCGTTCCTGGTCGCTCGTGAAGATGGGCACCACCGCGAACCAGAAGAAGCTGTTCTTCAACCTGCGCAAGGCGAAGAGCAAGATCTCGGCGCTGGACGAGGGCGATCTGCACCCCGACCAGGTGAAGCTGATTGCCAAGCGCCTCGGCGTCACCGATCAGGACGTGATCGACATGAACCGCCGGCTCGGCGGCGATGCCTCGCTCAACGCGCCGATCCGCGACGACGGCGAAGCCGGCGAATGGCAGGACTGGCTGGTCGATAATTCGCCCAACCAGGAAGCCATCATGGCCGAGCACGAGGAGTTCGATCATCGCCGGCAGGCGCTGAACGGCGCCATCGGCGTGCTCAACCCGCGGGAACGGCGCATCTTCGAGGCGCGCCGTCTGGCGGAAGAGCCGATGACGCTGGAAGACCTCGCCGCCGAATTCGGCGTGTCGCGCGAACGGGTGCGGCAGATCGAGGTCCGCGCCTTCGAGAAAGTGCAGCAGGCCGTGAAGGGCACCATCGCGAGGCAGGAAGCGGCGACGCTGGAAGCCGCGCACTGATATCGGCGGATTGAACAGCGCGACAAAAGCCGGCGGCAACGCCGGCTTTTTTGTTGGGCGCAACGTTCGGTCAAATCCCGCCGCCGCGCGGACGGGCGGCCTTCTTGAACCTCGCGCCCTTTTCGCTCGACCAAGACGAGCGAGCGCGGAGGGATAGCCATGTCGATCACGCTGCAATCGACGGTCGGCGGGTTTTCCGCCGGGTTCATGCGCCGGCTGCCGGCGCTCGAGCAGGCCATGATCGCGCACGGGCTCGAGCCTTCGAATTTCGTGATTTCGAAGGACCGCGCGTCTGCCGCGGTGCCGCTGATCGGGCCGTTCTTCTACGATTACACCGTGTTCGTCGGCGACGACAAGTTTACGGTTACCGAGCCGAACGACAGCGTCTTCCTGGAATACTTCCATCGCCGCTGCATCGAGCAGGATGAACCTGCGCCGGAGGACGAGCCGCGCAAGCCGCGCCCCGGTCTGATCCACCGCATCTTCCGCTGGATGGCGCGGCCGATCTGACCACGCCCCGTCACTCGCCCCACTCTCTCGCCAGCGTCGCCAGCGCGCAGCCCTCGCAATAGCGCGCGTCCTTGAAGTCGATCCAGTCGTGGGCATAGACCCGATCGAGCGGAATACGATAGCGCGCGCGCAGCACCCTCACCAGGATGCGCCACGCCGCGATCTGCGCCTCGGTGGCGGGCCGCGTCACGTCGGGATAGTTGCCGGCGAATTCCACCCCGATCGAGTTGCTGCCGACCACCTGATGATAGGTCGGGCCGTTGTCGATGTACTTGTCGTCGTTGCGGTTGGCGCCGTCGCCATGGGTCGGCACCAGGTTTTCCGCGACCGCCCAGTACACCGTGCCGTCGGTTTCCACCCAGACCGTGACGCCGCGCCGCGTCGGGTTCTTCGACTGTTCGCGGGCGCCGAAGCGCGCGGAGCCGGCGGGGCCCTCGGTCTGGTGCACGATGATGTTGCGCCAGGGATGGGCCTTTGCGACGTCGCCCCACGGCGCCAGCCAGACCATCTTCAGCCCCGGTATTTCGGGCGTGCCCGAGGCGCGCGCGACGGCCCCGAGGTCGGGCGCTTGCGCGGAGGCCGGGACCAGGATCGCGGCGGCGCAGAGCGCCGCCATCAGCAGGCGGAAATTCACTCCAGGCCGGGCGTATTCCAATCGCAAAACCGGTACCCACTTTTGCGGAATACGCTCTGGATAGCACGCTTCACGCCTGCCTGCGCAGCGCGGGCTCCGGCATCGGCGCATAGGCGGGCACCAGCGGCGGCGCCGGGTCGTAGACGGCGTGGCGGTTCTTGCCGTCCTTCTTGGCGGCATAGAGCGCATGGTCGGCGGCGGCCATCAGCCGGTCCGGGTGCAGGCCCGTCTCCCGGCTCCATTGCGCGACCCCGATCGAGAGCGAAATCGGGATTTCATCGCCGATGCAGGCCTCCGCATCGGCGCGGCACACGTCCAGGATACGGCGCGCGATCATCGCGCCCTCCCGCAGCGTGGAGGCGGGCAGCACGACGCAGAACTCGTCGCCGCCGGTGCGCGCCAGCATGTCGCCGGGCCGCAGCCGGGTCTGCGCCATCAGGGTGAAGTGCTGCAGGCAGGCGTCGCCCGCGGCGTGGCCGTGGGTGTCGTTGATCAGCTTGAAGCCGTCGAGATCGATCACCAGCAGCGCGAACGGCTCGCCGCTGCGTTCCGAGCGCGCGCATTCCTCGGTCAGCCGCTGCAGCAGGTGCCGCCGGTTGCCGACGCCGGTCAGATCGTCGAGCAGCGCGAGATCCGCGACCTCGCTGCGCAGCCGGTCGACCGCCATCAGCAGGAAGCCGAAATTGAGCGACATCGACAGGAACATCATCAGCAGCACGATCACCGACAGCGCGGCGCCGGAGTGAGCGAACGCGAGATCGGCGCCGGCCAACTGGCCGACCGCCCGCACCGCGAACATCACCAGGATCAACACCGCGACGATGCCGGCAAGCCGGGCGCCCGGCAGGACGCGACCGTCCTTCGACCGAAGCAGCAGCCTGATCACGACGACGAGCGGAGCCGCCTCGGCGAGCGAATAGATCAGCACCCGCATCGGTACGCTGTCGTGGACGAAGCTGAAGAACGCCAGCGCGGCAAGCGTTGCCGCCGTGAGCAGCGCGGTGCCGCGCCAGGACACCGGGCGGTCGTAAAACCGCTGGACGCCCATCCCGGCGAGGCAGATCGCCAGAAGGATGATCGCGGCGGCGCAAAGCAGGGGCACCGTCCAGCCGGACTCCCGGCTCACGATGCCGGAGGCGGCGCCGAGCGCGGCGGCGAACGCCGAACCGGTCCAGAAGCGGGCGGCTGCGAGCTTGGGGTAACTGCGCACGACATAGGCCCAGATCAGGCCGAGCGCGAGAAAATTGATGACGAACACCGTCCACAGCGTCGGAACGCTCAGCATCTATGAATGCAGGACGCAAACGGCCCTGCCTCCCCCGTTATCGAACAGCCCACCCATGACGTTCCCCTTGTCGGAAGTAAAATGCAGCTGCGTCGCTTAACGGACTCTCACCGCGGAACAGCAATCCGTGCCGTGGTTTTGAAATCATGAAGATGCGCATGGTGTATTGCGCCGCTGTTCCGGATCGACGCAATATGCGCCCGCGCATTGGCGCATCGTTAACCCTGAACGGACGATGCCGGTGGCGCCGATCGCGCAAGGCGGCCGGAGATTTCGGCAAAATTGCGCTCAAAACCGCATAACAGCTGTGGATAACGCGGTGACGGCGGCGTGACAGTGCGGGGCAGCGGCCTGCGAATCTGTTGGGATTACGTTCGAGGATATTGCGAGGCTGGCCCTCCGCCGAGCATGCCTCGTGTCGCGTTTCCATCCATTAAACCCTGAGAGGATGCTATGGCTAAGAAAGCGAAGAAGGCGAAAAAGGCGAAGAAGGCGAAGAAGGCCAAGGCCAAGAAGTAACCTTCAAGCCCGGGTGGAGTTTTTGGCTCCGCCCGGGCACCCAACACAGCCAGGGCGAAAGTGATTTTTAAAGACGGCGGGCCTCGAGCCCGCCTTTTGCTTTTGCGGCATGCGTGGCCACCCCGTCATCGCTGGGCGAACGCGAGCCTGACGCCGAGCGCGGCAAAGCCGCCGGCGAAACCGCGGCGCAGCCAGGTCATGACCTTCGGCCGCGTGACGATGCGGTCGCGGACGCGGGCTGCGAACAGGGCGTAGAGCACGAAGACCGCGAACGTCATCGCCATGAAGGTGCCGCTCAGCTCCAGCATCAGAAGCAGGGGGTGGGCCTCGTCCGCCCCGATGAATTGCGGCAGGAACGCCAGGAAGAAGATCGACAGTTTCGGGTTGAGGATGTTGATCAGAAACCCGGTGACGATCACCCGCGCGAGCGAGCGCGCGTCGACCCGTTCATCGACCGCGAGCGCCCCCCGCTCGCGCAGCACCTGAAACGCCATGTACAGCAGATAGACCACCCCGCAATATTTCAGCGTCGCGAACGCCAGTGCACTGGCGTGCATCACCGCGGCCAGCCCGAGCATGGCGGCGGCCATCGACGGGACGATCCCGAGCGTGCAGCCGAACGCCGCGGCGATGCCGGCCCGCGAGCCCTTGGTCAGCGCCGCCGCCAGCGTGTAGAGCACGCCGGTGCCGGGCGAGGCGACCACGATGAGCGCGGTCAGGAGGAATGCGGGCGACATGGTTCTGCCAATACCACGGCGCGAATGCGTGAGGAAGCGGCACCGGCGCGTCGATCCCGCGCCCGGTTGCCAAAGCCGGTCAGCCGTATAAGGGTTGCCGCGCAAATCTTCCCGGGATGGAGCCGACATCAGATGACTGCGATCCGTGGAGCCGCCGCCGCCGTGACCGGTGCTGCCAGTGGCATCGGCCGCGCGCTGGCGCTGGAGCTCGCGGCGCGCGGCTGCGATCTGGCGCTGGCCGACCGCGACGAAGCCGGGCTGCAGGCGGTCGCCGCCGAGATCGCCAGGGCCGGTTCGACCAGGGTCAGCGTCCACCGCGTCGACGTCGCCGAGCCCGGCCAGATCGAGGCGTTCGCGCAAGAAGCCGTCGCCGCCCATGGCGGCCTCAACATCGTCATCAACAATGCCGGCGTGGCGCTGCTCGGCCAGTTCACCGAGATCGACCAGGCGCAGATGGAATGGCTGTTCGACATCAATTTCTGGGGCGTGGTGCGCACCACCCGCGCCTTCCTGCCGCATCTTTCGCGGCGACCCGAGGCCCATATCGTCAACCTCTCCTCGATCTTCGGCATCGTCGCGCCGCCCGGGCAGTCGGCCTATGCGGCGGCGAAATTCGCGGTGCGCGGCTTTTCCGAAAGCCTGCGCCATGAGCTGGCGATGGCGAAAAGCCCGGTCAAGACTGTCCGTCGTGCATCCCGGCGGCGTCGCCACCGGCATCGCCCGCAACTCCCGCACCGGGGTCGGCATGACCGACAATGCCCGCCGCGCGCAATCGATCGAGCGGTTCGACGCGATGGCGAAAACCACGCCGGCCGCCGCGGCGCTGCGCATCATCGCGGGCATCGAGAAAAACCAGCCGCGCATCCTGATCGGCAACGACGCCCGCTTCATGGACCTCTTGCAGCGCCTGCGTCCCGGCACCTACTGGTCGGTGCTGCAACGCCGGATCGAGAAGGCGATGCAGGCGGGGAAATAGCAGATTCACTGCGCCGCCTCTCCCCTCCCCCCGCGAAGCGGCGGGGTCGAGACGAGCGAAGCTCGCTCTTAGGGGTCGGGGGTGGGGGGTACCTCAGCAGACTCGCTGCCAGAGGAGCACGCCGATAGACCCCCCACCCCGACCTAGAGCGAGCTTTGCTCGCCTCGACCCCGCCACGCGCGAGGGCGCGTGGAGGGAGGGGAGCGCACCGTGCATGACTTCACGATCTCCCCGTCAGGCAGCCAGCCAACAGGTCGCGCGAAGATCCAACGTTCGTCATTCCGGGCCTGCGCCTGACGGCGCATCCCGGAATGACGGTCTATTATGTTGAGCGCGACCGCCCTACCGCCCCATCAGCCGGTCGGCGAAATAGGCGATGGTCTTGCGGTAGATGGTGGCGTGGTTCCATTCGCGCATGGCTTCGAAATTCGCGGTGCCCTCCTCGTAGGGCGCGCCCATCTTGAAGCCGTTGGTGTGCAGCAGATTGGCGGTGGAGGCGAGCACGTCGGGCACCGAGTGGCGCAGATCGACGCGGCCGTCGCCGTCGAAATCGACGCCGTATTTGATGTAGGACGACGGCAAAAATTGCGTCTGCCCGATCTCGCCGGCAAAGGCGCCGATCATATCGCGCAACGGCAGATCGCCGCGCTGCACGATCTTCAGCGCCGCCAGCAGCTCGCCCTGGAACAGTTCGGTGCGGCGGCAATCATGCGCCAGCGTGGCCAGCGTGCGGATGACAGGCAATTTGCCCATGTCGCCCTTGCCGAAATCGGTCTCCAGCCCCCAGATCGCGACCAGGATCTGCCGCGGCACGCCGAACCGCGCCTCGATCTTCGACAATAGCGCCGAGTGACGCTGCAGCATCGCCCGGCCGCCATTGATGCGCCCGGCGCCGACCCGGGTCGAGACATACTGCTCGAAACTCTTGTTGAAGGTGTAGCGCTGGCGGCGGTCGAAATTCAACACCGCCATGTCCTGGCCGACGCCCGCGAACGCCGTGCCGATCACGCTTTCCGGGATGCCCGCCGCGCGCGCGTCCGCCGACATGCCCGCGAGAAAACTGTTGAAGTCGCCGCCGCATTTGGCGGCGAAGGCGGGGCCTGCCGCCACCGATGTGCCGACCACCACCGCCAGAAGAAGCTTGCGCATGCGAATCCCTTGTTGTTCTCAGATCGCCCCGACCATGCCATGAAAAATGGCGCCGTGCAGATATCAGTTTGTCGTCCCGGCCTTGAGCCGGGACCCATAACCACCGGCGACAATTGTTGAGCGAAGTCCTCAACCATTCCGCTTTACAACATCGGCCGCGGCGTATGGGTCCCGGCTCAAGGCCGGGACGACAGCGAATGCTTCATATGCACTGACACAAGGAACTGCACCCTAATCCCTCACTCGCCGCCGTCGATCTGGCGGCCCATCAGCGCGATGGCCTTCTGATAGACGCCTGCCGCATTCCAGGCCTCGATGGCGGCGAAGTTGGGCTCACCGGGCTGGTATCCGGCGCCCGCGCGCCAGCCATGCGCCCGCAGGAAATTCGCGGTCGAGCTCAGCGCGTTGGCCGCATTGTCGAGATTGCCGGTGCCGTAGGCCAGGATGTTCTTGGGCAGGAACTGGGTCTGCCCGACTTCGCCGTGCATGGAGCCGCGCTGGGCCGGCGACAGCCTGCCGCGCTCGATCAATTGCAGCGCCGCGTAAAGCTGCTCGGTGAAATAAGCCGAGCGCCGGCAGTCATAGGCCAGCGTTGCGATCGACGACAGCATGTTCTGATTGCCGCGCTGGCTGCCGAAACCCGTTTCCATCCCCCAGATCGCGATCAGCGGCCCCGGCGGCACGCCGTAGCGCTGCTGGATCGATGCGAACAGGCCGGCCTGGGATCTCTTCATCGAGCGTCCGCGCGCGACGATGGCCGCCGCACCCCGCTTGGCGAGAAACGCGTCGAGCGAGAGACCGAAACTTCGCTGGCCGCGGTCGGCGTTGATGGTCGCTTGCGCGTAGTTCGTCGCCATCAGGGCCGAGACAGCCGAGGCGCCGATGCCTTTTGCTCTGGCTTCGCCGGCGAACTCGCTCTTCCA
The DNA here is from genome assembly GCA_963721275.1 of uncultured Alphaproteobacteria bacterium. Taxonomy (GTDB): domain Bacteria; phylum Pseudomonadota; class Alphaproteobacteria; order Rhizobiales; family Xanthobacteraceae; genus Bradyrhizobium. Next base: position 14,747 of record CAVRIQ010000023.1, read on the forward strand.
GGCTTCGAAGCCGGCGGGCGAACGGCCGCATTGGGCGGCGTCGGCTCGTGCATTCAGACCTGCGAGCATGGCCAGCGCCATGAAAATATTCGTCACAAGGCGCTTGCCCGCAGTCATCGGAAAATTCCCCGGCTGGCGCTGCCGTCTTGAAAGGGCGCGCAGAGAATAATGGCGGGACGGAAAAATATGCATGGCAAAGCCATTCCTTGAACGAGAGCTGGAGGGGGCAGGTCTAGCACGTCCGCCGTCGCGCTTCGAGGGCGCCCGCGGCCGGCCGAGCCGCGGCCGTGTCGCCGACGGCCATAATTTCGGATAAAGTGGCGGTGCATGGTCTGCCGCCCGGGCCGATGTTCCGTATCGCCTCTTACGAACCCGCCGTTCCCTTTTCCCAAAATGCAGAGATTTGCCGATGGTCCCTCCCCGCAAGATATTCAGGCCTTTCGTCCTCCTGCTCGCCCTCGCCCTTCAGGCACCGACCGGCGCCGCCGCGCAGACGCGCGATGTCGCGGGCGCCAGGGATTTTCCCGGCATCGGCCGCTTCGGCGGCAGCGTCATCACCGGCTATCAGGTCAAGGATTTCGACGCCGCGCGCATGCAGGCCGCCGCCTTCAAGGACGGCAACCCGGCCGACGCGCGGCGGCTGGAAGGCCGCATCACCCGCATCGCCTACGCCACCAAACCCGGCCCCTCCATCCTCGAAGTGTCGCGCAATTTCGAGACGCAACTGGCGAAGGCCGGCTATCAGACGCTTGTCGCCTGCGACACCGACGCCTGCGGCGGCATACCCTTCACGGAAGCGATCGACGTGCTGCCGATCCCGCAGATGTGGGTGGACGGTTTCAACTATCATTACTATGCGGGGCGCAAGACCGAAGGCGGGCGCGAGACCTATGCCAGCGTCGTGGTCAGCGAGAACAACCGCGAAATCCACGCGCAGCTCACCGTCGCCGAGCTCGGCGCGATCGAGAACAAGATGGTGGACGCGGCCGCGATGGCGAAGGGCCTCGGCGAGGCCGGGCACATCGCGCTGTACGGCATCTATTTCGACACCGACAAGGCGGTGCTCAAGCCGGAAAGCCGCCCGACGCTCGACCAGATCGCGAAACTGCTCACCGGCCAGCCGCAGCTCAATGTCTTCATCGTCGGCCACACCGACAGCCAGGGCGCCTACGATTACAATCTCGACCTGTCGCGGCGGCGCGCCGAGGCGATCGCCGCCGAGCTGGTGAAGAGTTATCGCATCGCGCAGGCCCGGCTGCGCACCGCGGGCGTCGGCTTCCTCGCTCCCGTGGGCTCCAACGCCAGCGATGCGGGCCGGGCGCTGAACCGCAGGGTCGAGCTGGTGGCGCCGTAGGTCGGGGCGGGCGGCTTGCAACACCGGCGGACGGGAAAGGCCTCCAACCGGCGGCGGATTTCTGCTAGAGTTTGCCACGAGCAATGAAGGCGAGCCCGCGATGACGGACACCGTACGAAGCAACGAACAAAAGCCCCGCCGCCTGGGTTTTCTGCGCGTGCCGCTGTTCCGGCTGCTCGCGATCAACCTCGCCGCGGGAATGGCGGTGGCGGCGCTGCTGGTCGGCGGCCTGCTGGTGCTCAATCCCTTTGGCCTGCGGCATTTGATCTTTGCCGACAGTTCGCCCGGCACCGCGCTCGGGCTGTTGCTGTTCGGGTTCGTCGTGACGTTCGGCTCGGCGGCGATGGGGACCGCGATCATGGCGCTGCGGCAGGCGGATGATGCGGGGCCGCGCGGCGGCCGGCTGGTGGCGCAGGCGCTGAAGCCGACTATGCGAAATGCTTCGCAGCACTAGCGCGCCGCGGCAAGGAATAAAATCATATTAACCTAAGGGTGCTGCGTGATATCTGTTAGAGTATTTTTGAGTGGCAAATGTTCTTGTTTTGTTCTAAGGTAGATTTATGGCCTCCACCACGCAAATCGAATGGACTGACGCGACTTGGAATCCCATCACGGGTTGCACAAAGATCACTCGTGGCTGCGACTTTTGCTACGCCGAACGCTTTTCAGAACGATTTCGAGGTGTCGCCGGCCATCCATTCGAAAATGGATTCGACCTAAAGCTGCGACCGGACCGGCTAACACAGCCGCTAAGTTGGCGACAGCCACGGCGTATCTTCGTCAATTCTATGAGCGACCTCTTTCACAAGGACATTCCTAGATCTTTCATTGATTCCATTTTCGACACAATGGAAGCCGCCGACTGGCACACCTTTCAAATCCTAACCAAGCGCAGTTCGCTCATGGTTCGATATCTCCGCAATCGATACGGTGCGGGTAAAGCGCCATCGCATATCTGGTTGGGCGTGTCTGTCGAGGACGACAAAAATGCCGTGCGATTGAAACATCTCAGCGCTGCACAGGCATCCGTTAAGTTCGTCTCCTTCGAGCCCCTATTAGGTTCAGTGGGCAAGATCGATCTCAAGGGAATCGACTGGGCCATTGTCGGCGGCGAGAGCGGCCCGCACTCACGCCCTATGGCAGAAGAATGGGCGATTGAGATACGGGATCAATGCCGATCCGCCAAGGTCGCATTCTTCTTCAAGCAGTGGGGCGGCGTTCGGCCGAAGTCGGGGGGACGTCTTCTTCGCGGCCGCGAATGGAATCAGTATCCTGATATTTCTCAAAAAATGCATTTCGAGGCGGCGGAATAGAAAGGAAAAACTGTGAGCGATCCCATATTCCGGTCGCGAGCAAACCAAGGCTAAACATTTCATTCTAAGACGATACCTTCAGGCGCTCGCGTTCAAGGTTCTCAGGTTTTAGGACGTCACATACGTTGACGGATTTTCAGGTCCATGGGAGACCAAGACGGAAGATTTTCTCGATTCATCCTTCATGATCGCAATCAGCGTCCTCAAAGACGCCCAGCAGAAGATCCAGACTCAAACCGGACGACGTCCAAAAATTCGCTGCTTTTTCTCGGAGAACAATCGACAAGCATATACGAAGCTAACGACGCGCCATTGCGCCATTTCACAAGCCGGACGAGGATTTTGAGATTAAGACCTACTGACGGCGAATTCGAAAGCGCGATGGCCGAAATACACGCTTTCGTTGGTCGCTTCTTTTCCACTGATCTTTATCGACCCGACGGGATGGAAAGGCTATTCGTTCAATAAGATAAGCGCGCTGTTTAATCGACCCAAATGCGAAGTGCTAATTAATTTCATGTACGATTTTGTAAATCGCGCCGCGTCAATGAGCGACGCGAAAACAATTTCATCTCTCGACCCTATTCTCGGTGGCCCAGAATGGGAAGCGCGACTTGATCCAAGTCTCCCTCGGGGGCGCGCAGTCGAAAAGTTGTTTCGCGACAATCTCAGGCGCGGTTGGAAATTTTGACTTCGTCGTGTCGACCAAGATAGACCGACCAACCGCGGATCGTCCGCATTTCTTCATCGCCTACGGGACAAAGTCACGCGATGGACTAAAGGAGTTTCGCCAAACCGAATACGACGCGCTAAAGCTCCACGCACGAGATCGGGCCGACGCCAAAGAGCGCAAGCGCGAAAATAGATCGGGTTCGCCCGACCTCTTTTCGGGTTTAGAAGCTGACATTCAGGAAACGACGATCGACGAAATTGTCGAGGAGCAAAAAGCGCTGGCATCACGACGACGTTCTCGACATCTTGCGAAAGTTCGGTCCGATATCTTTTTCGCGGTTATGGGAGAAGGATCCTTCAGGCCTACATGTTGCGAGTTACGAACGTGAAAGACATTTGTGTTGATCTAGCTAAAAGTGGCGTAATCGAACAGGCATGGGGCGGCGGCGCTCGCAAGCCGCGCGACCAAGATACAATTAGATTGAAACTGAACTATGCTCCAAAATCCGCCAAATGAAAACGGCGGGCTTTCGCCCGCCGCTTTGTTTCGATGGATGCCCGGGTCATCTTTCGCGAAGCGCACTTCGCGCAGCCCGGGCATGACGATCGGAATTAGTTGTCGAGGAACGACCGCAGCTTCCGGCTCCTTGACGGATGCTTCAGCTTCCGCAGCGCCTTGGCCTCGATCTGCCGGATGCGCTCTCTGGTCACCGAGAACTGCTGGCCGACTTCTTCCAGGGTGTGGTCGGTGTTCATGCCGATGCCGAAGCGCATGCGCAGCACGCGTTCCTCGCGCGGGGTCAGCGAGGCCAGCACCCGCGTGGTGGTCTCGCGCAGGTTGGACTGGATCGCCGCGTCGATCGGGCAGGATCGCGTTCTTGTCCTCGATGAAATCGCCGAGGTGCGAATCTTCCTCGTCGCCGACCGGGGTTTCGAGCGACAGCGGCTCCTTCGCGATCTTGAGAACCTTGCGCACCTTCTCCAGCGGCATGCCGAGCTTTTCGGCGAGCTCCTCGGGCGTCGGTTCGCGGCCGATCTCGTTGAGCATCTGGCGCGAGGTGCGCACGATCTTGTTGATGGTCTCGATCATGTGCACGGGAATGCGGATGGTGCGCGCCTGGTCGGCGATCGAGCGGGTGATCGCCTGCCGGATCCACCAGGTCGCATAGGTCGAGAACTTGTAGCCGCGGCGGTATTCGAATTTGTCGACCGCCTTCATCAGGCCGATGTTGCCTTCCTGGATCAGATCCAGGAACTGCAGGCCGCGGTTGGTGTATTTCTTGGCGATCGAGATCACGAGCCGCAGGTTGGCCTCGACCATTTCCTTCTTGGCCTGGCGCGCCTCGCGCTCGCCCTTCTGCACGCCGTGCACGATCTTGCGGAATTCGCCGATCTCGAGCCCGGTCAGCGCCGCCAGCGACTGGATCTCGTGGCGCAGCTCCTTGATGCGGTCCTTCTCGTGGTGGACGAAATTCTTCCAGCCTTTTGCGGAGAGTTTCGACACCCGGTTGAGCCAGCGCGGGTCGAGCTCGGAGCCCTGGTAGTTGCGAAGGAAATCCTCGCGCGCGACGCCGTGGCTGTCGCCGAGGCGAAGCAGGCGGCCCTCGAACGACACCAGCTTCTTGTTGATGTCGTAGAGCTGCTCGACGAGGCTGTCGATACGGGCCTGGTTGAGCCGCAGCGACTTCACCTCGACGATGATTTCGTCCTTCAGCTTCTTGTATTTGCGCTCCTGCGCCGGCGACAGCGTCTCGTTCTGCAGCTGGTTGGAGATGTCCTGCTCCTGCAGGCGGCGCAGCTTCTTGTAGTTGTCGGCGATCTTGTCGAAAGTCTCGACCACCTTCGGCTTCAGCTCGGCCTCGATGGCGGCGAGCGACATCTGGTTTTCGAACTCGTCGTCGTCCATGTCGCCTTCGGCGGCGGTCTCGGACGCATCCTTCTCGCCTTCCGGCGCGGCGGCGGGCGCGGCGCGGAACGGGGTCGGCGCGGGCGGCGCGGCCGGGGGCGCTGCAGCCGCGGGCATCGCCGCGCCTTCGCCACCGCCTTCGGCCAGCACCTGGCCGTCGGCGCCGACGGGGGCGGCCAGCAGCGGGTTCATGTTGTTCTTGGCGTCGGGGCCGGCATAGGTGGCCTCGAGATCGATGATGTCGCGAAGGAAGATCTTTCCTTCGTTGAGCTCGTCGCGCCAGATGATGATGGCCTGGAAGGTCAGCGGGCTTTCGCACAGGCCCGCGATCATCGCCTCGCGGCCGGCCTCGATGCGTTTTGCAATGGCGATTTCGCCTTCGCGCGACAACAGCTCGACGGTGCCCATCTCGCGCAGATACATGCGGACGGGATCGTCGGTGCGCTCGCCGGGCTCGGACTTCTTGACCTCGGTGACGGCCTTCTGCGTGACCTCGACCAGTTCGTTGTCGGTCTCGTCCTCGGCCTCTTCCTTGGTCTCTTCCTCGCTGTCGGCGTCCTCGGCCTCGGAGACGTTGATGCCCATGTCGGAGAGCATCGACATGATGTCCTCGATCTGCTCCGGCGAGGTGGTGTCGGACGGCAGCACTTCGTTGAGCTGATCGAAGGTCACGAAGCCGCGCTTCTTGGCCTGCTTGATCATCTTCTTGACGGCGGCATCCGACAGGTCGAGCAACGGCGACGGCGCTTCGGCTGAATCCTTCTCAGGAGCGTCCGCTGCCTTGTCGTCTTTTTCCTTGTCTTTTACCTGCAGCGTCTTTGCCTTGGTGGCCATTCATTGCTCCCGAAACGCGCTTCAATCGAGGATGCGCCAATAGCACCCGCGTGAAACCCTGAGGTCAGTCATGACGCGGAAAGGGCGGCGCAAACCTCGCCACCCCCGAATCTCTCTCGCCGATTTCGAACTCATAGCCCGCAGGCTATTAAGCTTCGCTTAACCCTGTTTTTGCCGCCAAACCTTGGATTTGGCGAGTTTTTTCGCGGTTCCGGCGGCCGCCGTCCGCATGATTTTTCGTCTCAGACGGTCTTCTGGAACCGGCCGGACAATTCCCCGAATCCCTCGATCAGGGCCTCGGTGCCGTCGACTTCCTCCAGCCTGGCCTTGACGTCGCGCAGCCAAGCCATATCGGCCTCGCCGCCCTCATCGCCCAAGGCAGCTTCCGCGTCCTTCAATTCCCTAAGTAATGAGTGCCATTGGCGATGCAAGGAGACCAGCTGGTGCCAGGTGGAAAGAACGTCCTCGCGCGCGGCGTGGGCCTTGGCGCCCCACACCGCCCCGGTCGTGATCGACCGCTCAACCCTTTGAAGAAACGGCGAAAATCCACCCGCTTCGAGGTCGGCCCGCATCTTCTCGGCCTGTTCCGACGGCTCCGGCGAGTGGTGATGGTCGTTGGCGAAGGCCGCGATGATGCCGGCGCGCAGCTTGTGGGCCTCAGGGTGGGCCAATTCCAGCGCCGCCACTTCCTCGAGATGGTCGTGCAGCAGCCAGGGGTGATTGATCAGGGTCAGGAGAATCAGCGCCTCGCGGCGCGACAGCGCGCTGCGCTGGCCGCGCATGATCGGGCTCAACGCAAGCTGCGGGCTCGACGCCTGATAGGGTCCGCGGCCGAGCGGCGGCGCGCCGCCGCCTTGCGGACGGCCGAAGCGGGCCAGCCCCCGCCCCGCCGGGCGCGCGGGGCGTGAAGCGGCGCAGTGATTCGCCGCCCGCTCCCCTGCGAAAATTGCCGCCGCCATAACCGCCGCGCGCGCCTTCCGGCGCGAAGGTGCGCTGCAGCCGTTCCGCCAGATCCTGGCGATAATAGCGCCGCACCACTTCGTCGCGGATGCCGTTGGTCATTTCGCCGATCCGCGCTTCCAGCGCCGCGCGCCGTTCCGGCGTGGCAAAGCTGCCGCCTTCGATCTCGCGCGACCACAGCACGTCGGCAAGCCCGCGCGCCGCCGAGATCACTTCCTCGATCGCGCCGCGGCCGCCGGAGCGGGCGAGGTCGTCGGGGTCCTGGCCCTCGGGCAGCAGCGCAAAACGAAGACTCTTGCCGGGCTTGAGTTGCGGCAGCGCCAGGTCGGCGGCGCGCCAGGCCGCCTTCTGCCCGGCCTTGTCGCCGTCGAAACAAAGGATCGGCTCGTCCGCCATCTTCCACAATAGCGCGAGCTGGTTTTCGGTCAGCGCGGTGCCGAGCGGGGCGACGCTCGCCGGGAAGCCGGCGCCGACCATGGCGATGACGTCGACATAGCCTTCGACCACCACCAGCGTTGCGCCGTCATGGGCGGCCTGCCGCGCCGGGCTGAGATTGTAGAGATTGTCGCCCTTGTGAAACAGCGGCGTTTCCGGCGAGTTCATGTATTTGGCGGCGACGTCCTTCTCCAGCGCCCGGCCGCCGAACGCGATGACGCGATTGCGCAGGTCGGTGATCGGAAACATCACGCGGTCGCGGAACTTGTCGTAGGGCACCGGGATGTCGTCGCCGGCGACCAGCAGGCCGGCTTCGACCATGTCCTCGACCGAGATGCCGTGGGAGCCGAGATGCTCCTTCAGCGCGAACCGTTCGCCGGGCGCGTAGCCGATGCGGAACTGCAATTGCACGGCGGGCGAGATCGCGCGGTCGCCGAGATAGCCGCGCGCCCTGGCGCCGTGGCGCGAGGCCAGCGTATCGGCGAAGAATTTCGCGGCGAGTTCCATGACGTCGTACAGCGTCTTGCGGCGCTGCTCGTGCCGCGCGGCATCGGGGGTCACCGCCGGCAGCGGCATGCCCGCCATCGAGGCCAGCCGCTCCACCGCCTCGGGGAAGGAGACGCCCTCGGTCTCCATCACGAAATCGAAGATGTTGCCGTGCTTGCCGGTGGAGAAGTCGTGATAGAATTGCTTCTGGTCGTTGACGGTGAAGGACGGCGTCTTCTCCTGCTGGAACGGCGACAGCCCCTTGAACTCCTTGCCCGCCCGCTTCAGCTTCACGCGCCGGCCCACGACTTCCGAAACCGGAAGCCGGGCGCGCAGGTCTTCGAGGAACTGGGGCGTAAAGCGCATTCTTGAATTTTGCTTTGAGTCGGGGCCGATGCCAACCGATCATGGATATAGGGACGCCCGGGTAAAATACGAAGATTATTGGGCTTCTTGCCGCTATTCACAGGGGGTCTTCGCCTCGCCCCGCTTGCGGGGAGAGGCCGGATTTCGAGCGTAGCGAGAAATACGGGTGAGGGGCTGTCTCCGCGAGCTCAGTCCGTGGCGAGTGCCCCTCACCCGGCGCTACGCGCCGACCTCTCCCCGCAAGCGGGGCGAGGT
>CAVRIQ010000024.1:0-19666 GCA_963721275.1 uncultured Alphaproteobacteria bacterium
AGACGCTTGCGGAGTTTATCATCGGGCCGCGCTATGTGCGGACTCGTTGGTATGCTCCTCGGGATGAGGTCCGAGTCTTGGGCCGCTGCCGGTTTGATGGACACCAAGTTTGGGTATTTCATTTGATTGACTAATACCGACCGCGTCCAAGATTTTTTGCGTCTATTTCCTCGCCTATTGATCGACAAGGGCGGCTTCGCACATCGTTGCTACAGATTTCGGACGTTTACTTTATGCGGAACCCAAACGGTGCGGTATCGTGATCGCCGATTACGTGAATTTCGCGGAACGGCATGGTGCTGGCCGCCAGACGCAAATCATCCTCAATAAGGCTCCAGCGTTCCTTCGGTAGAATGTGCAAGGGCGCTTCAATCAGCAGATCATGCCCCGGCGTATTTCGGGTGATCCTTCTTGCCAAGGCAATATTTGATGCCGTTGCCGATGACCTTCAACGCGGCTTCCGTGGGGTACATGACGCGGGGCTGCGCCAACCGTTCCCTGAACGACCTTGCCGGAGCGTCGTCGGGTAGGCCGAGAAATCCCCGGCCAATTCCTTTTTCATTCAACTCCTGGCCGAGCAAATGTTGCTCGCGGGATTGCGCGACGGTGATCTCAAGCCCCTGCAGCGGAGCCTCCGGGTTGTCCCGCAGCCAGCAATCCGGAACCTCACTATTGAGTTCGAACCGGATATCGCCTTTCGCCTTGACGAATTTGATGTGATGCAGGACAGGCACCACCTCATCCCGGAGCTTTTTGACGGCCCCGCGCTTGGCGCGGTAGTCCGCTAGTTCCGCCGCTGACCGTTTACCGTTGAAGTAGTCGGCCAGAATCTGTTCGAACTCGAAAAGCGACATCCATTCCGTCAAGCGGGCAAATAGGCGACCGAGATTCGTATCCTGGTCCGGCAACATGCAAAATATCCTAGAGAACTACGCTACTTCACTTGCCATAGCGCAAACGGCGAAGAAAGGTTCGCGCGGTCACCAGCACGACATGAAGCCGGAAGGTGCTGTGATCCTCATCCGACAGGCCGGGATGCGAGCCGTCCGTATGAAGCATCTTGAACAGGCCGTTGATGTAGTTCTTGCCGTCCTGCGTCCATTCGTTGCGGTCTTCGGCCAGATAGCCGATCTTCGCCAGCCATGCGCGGCGGTTCCCGGATGACGGTTGCGCCGACTTGTCCGCGCCTTCGTGAAAGGCAATCGCGTCAAAGAGCCCCTCAAGAAACGTGCGAAACTGGGCGTTCGCTGCAGCCCAATCGCCCCGCGCATGCGCCTCGATGCCCTGACCAAGATGGCCGAGCGATTCCGAGAAGCCGAAGTGTTTGAGTAATTCATGCACTTCATCATCCACCGCAGGCAGGCCAAGCTCCTCCGGCAACGCCGCGCGCAATTTCGGACGATGGCTCTCGTCATCGAATGCAACAACGTAACCGTCCCGCGCCAAGCCGCGCACGAAGGCGGTTTCCACATCGTGCACCGGCTCCGGACGCATCAACTGGACCGCCTCGCGAATAACCGCTTCTGCCAGCGATAGGCTGCCTTCCAGCGTATCGACATGATCCAAAGGCCGTTTCACGACGATGCGACCCAAGAGGTCGGCTTTCTTCGATACACTTGTGCCGGTGTCGGAGGTGATCTCGTTCTCAAGGCCGAGGCGAAGAACCAAATGGTTGAACGATGCTTGGCCTAGGCCCTTATCGAGGAACGCGACGGCGGCAATGATCGTGGGCCGAGTGAAGGGAACGGCGGTCATCTCAGGCTTTAGCCTTCTTGAGGTGACCCGCGAGCGTGTTCAGGGTGCCTATCGCCGAGTTGAAGTCGGGCTTATCGCCATACACCATGTCGCGCTGGAAATTGGCGTAGCCGTCCGTGAACACCTTATCCTTGGGAATGCCCTCGATGGCGCGAAGCGTTTCGCCGAGCGGGTCTTTCTGCCATGCCGGGAAGTTGTCGCCGCGTGTCTTGGCATCGGCCAGCATTACCTCATGCGCCAGCGCGGCCACGGCTTCGGCGTCATAGTGTTCGCGGATCATGTGAAGATCATAGATATGCCGAACCAGCGTGGGGTCGCGCTTGTCGCGCAAACCCGCAAGCTCGGAACCCGCACGCCAGGTCAGCGCGACCAGTTTCTCAGCTGCGGTTTCAAGAACGGACGAACAGGCGATCGTTGGTAACTCTGGGCCGCGGCCATAGGCTTCAGCGATAAACGAAATCACCGGCTTGTCCTCAGCCTCGCGCCGCAGTGGCCAGACCGAGGTTTCAATCTGGACATCGGGGCGGAGAATACCTTTGCCCTCGGCAATCGGCTTGTAGGGCAGTTGGTACTTGGTGTAGTGGCCCTTGTACATCGAGACGCGATGTTCTTCGGGATCGAACACGAAACCTGCCCCCAGCAGCGCATCCGTGAGATCGCCACGCAACCTGCGAAGTGCGCCGCGCGATGGATTTGTGTCGCAAACGATCTTGAGATCGACATCTTCCGACATGCGCTTGGTGAGCTTGTAGGCGCGGCTTAACGCGGTGCCGCCGCCGAACACGAGGCGGAAGTCGCCGGTGTCAACGGCAGCGATTGCGGCCAGTGCCTTGACGACATACCAATCCTTCTCAACGAGCGCAGGCCCCGGCAGGCCAAAGTGCTCCTGGACTTCAAGCAGTTCTTCGAGGGTGGGCCTATCGTTCAAGCACCAACTCCGCGTTGCGGTAGCGAAGATGGCGCGAGAAGCGGCTTTTCACGCGGACGACCGGGTTCACCGGCACCTGCGTCGAGCGGCCCTCATTGTAGGCGCGCTCGGCTTCCGTCGGCTCCCATTCAACGCCGAGCTTGTCGAGTGCCTGACGCGCCACTCCGGCGAAGCCATCGCGGCTATACAGCATCGGCTTGCCACTGAGCCGCGAGACGGTCGCGCGGCCATAGACGCCATAGCCGAGCCGCACCAAGCGGCCATCATCCACCAGCTTGCGCAGCGCGCGCAGCACCTGATCCTCACCGCCGAGAGTCTTGAACTCGCGCGTCAGGAACACGTCTTCGCCCTTCTTGCGGGCGATCCGCCGTTCAATCTTTTCACGCAATGTGTGCTTGCGAGGCATGATCGGTCCTCTCTGCAAAAACCCGACATTCAATATAGGCAAAAACCCGACATCATTCAAGAAATCATCCAATAATTACAGTAAGTTATATGTTAACAATACCTTATCCGCAGCAAACCCGGCCTTCAGGGACCTTCCGAACCCGCTTGGCTATGCGCCCGATGCTCACGGGCTGATCCTGAAATGATCCGCAACGACCTGCAAGAAACGGCACTCGCTTCACTCTACCCATCCTACGCGCTTACTCGGGCACGACGGCCTTCGCATTGCCGGCTGAAAAAAGCGCCGGCACGTCGAACTTGCCGGTCTGCAGGTCATATCGGCAGCGCCAGCCGTTCACCACGCCGGTCTGCATGGGTTTGCGACCCCTGACGTCGGCATCCGCCGACAGGGCGATCAGAAGATAGCGGTTCGCCGGCCAGTCGACGCCGAGCCCGCGATAGTTCTCCTCGAGCCCCTCCAGCAGATACGCCTGATCGTGATACTCCGGCGCCTTCACGAGCTTTCGCCAGTCGGGCCGGGTCTTCATATAGGCCCACGCCAGGTCGCCGAGCGGCTTCCTGCCCGCGCGCGCATAGCCCTGCGGCCCGAGGCGGTACAGATGCAGCGTGGAGGTGCCCGAGCCGATCTTTTGCACGCGAACGATCCATTTCAGATCGCTGGTGAAGATGAAATCCGCAGGGTACCCGGCCGGCTCCGGATCGAGCCGCGTGAATGCGCCCTGCCCGCGCACCCAGAACTGCCATTTCCAGTCGTCGGTATCCTTGTTCAAATATTGCTCGATCGCTGTCGCGCCGTCCGGCGATTTTTGGGTGTATTTCTCCTCGATCTTGTAACCGGCGGGCGGAGCCGCCGGCTGCGCGGCGGCCGCCCCGCTGCAGACGCCGATACCGCAGGCAACGAGCAGGCCGATCCACGATGTCCTGCCCTTCATTTTCTGGCTCCCTCGATCCGGTCACGCGATTAGTCGCGCATGTCCCGATCAAGTTCATGACGGGCGCACTGGAAGCCGCGAGATATTGCTCGCCGCCTCAGACCATCGGGACGCGCCTCGCAGCGACGGCGGCCGGTGAAATGACCTCGATATCGAGCGGCACCCGCCAGCGTTCGGTCAGCCGCACCGCGGGCTCCGCGTTGGCGTTCGCGGCACCTTCGAGGACGAAGCCTTCGAAGCCTGCGCTCATCACCTCGTTGCATTTCTGCACGTAGACGGGAAAGCCGCCGATATAGGGCATGAAGACCCGCGGCCGGCCGGGGATGTTGGCGCCGACATACCAGGAACTGCAGGTCGACCGCAGCGACACCGTCGAGACGTCGTTGACGTGCTCGACCCAGGCGTCCTCATCCCCGGGCAGCGGTTCGATCGAGGTCGCGCCGACATCCCGCATATGGGCGATGCAGTCGGCCAGCCAGTCGACATGCTGCTCGATGGCCTGGATCATGCTGGCCAGCACCGAAGGACTGCCGGGGCCGGTGATCATGAACAGGTTCGGGAAGCCCGCCGACGCGATCCCGAGATAGGCGCGCGGACCGGCCCGCCATTTCTCGGCAAGCGTCAGGCCGTTGCGGCCCGTAATCGCTATCTTGTCGAACGACCCCGTCATCGCGGCAAAGCCGGTGGCGGAGACGACGGCATCCAGCGGATATTCGATACCGCCGACCTCGATGCCGTCGGCGGTGAAGCGTTCGATCGGCGTCTTCGAGACGTCGACCAGCCTGACGTGAGGCAAATTGTAGGTCTCGAAATATCCGGTATCGACGCAAAGCCGCTTGCAGCCGAACACATTGTCCGGACACAGCAGGTCAGCCGTGGCCGGATCCCTGACGATGCCGCGAATCTTGCGGCGGGTGAATTCGGCGATGGTGTCGTTGGCAGGTTTCTCGAACAAGAGATCGCCGAAGGCGCCGAGAAACGGCAGGCCGCCGCGTGCCCAGGCTTCCTCGTACTGCCTTTCGCGTTCCCCGGGATCCGCCTCCAGCGCCGGCCTCGGGTTGAACGGAAAATAGAAGCCGGTCGGGCGCGCGCGCGCCTTCGCCCGCAGCGCGGGATATTCGGCTTTCGCCGCCTGCAGATATTCCGGCGTCAGCTTCTCGTTCCAGGCCGGCACCGACCAGGTGGCGGTGCGCTGGAAAACCGTGAGGTGAGCGGCCTGTTGCGCGATGATCGGAATCGACTGGATCGCCGACGAACCGGTGCCGATGACGCCCACCCGCAGTCCGGTGAAATCGACACCCTGGTGCGGCCATTCGCCGGTGTGATAGACCGGTCCGCGAAAATCCTCGATACAATTGAAGCGCGGACGGTTCGGCGCCGACAGGCAGCCGACCGCCATGATGCAGAATTTCGCGCTGATCCTGTCGCCGCGGTCGGTCTCGATCAGCCAGCATTTCTTCCGTTCATCGAACGTCGCCGCGGTCACGCGGGTGTCGAACACGATATGCCGGCGCAGGTCGAAGCGGTCGGCGACATGGTTGGCGTAGGCCGAGGATTTCAGGCTGCGGCGCGTACTTCTCCGACCAGCTCCACTCCTGGTCCAGTTGCTCCGAGAAGGAAAAGGAATATTGCATGCTCTCGACGTCGCAACGCGCACCGGGATAGCGGTTCCAGTACCAGGTGCCGCCGACGCCGCCGCCGGCCTCGAACACCCGCGCGGTAAAGCCAAGCCCGCGCAGGCGATGCAGCATGTACATTCCGGCAAAGCCCGCGCCGACGACCACGGCGTCGAAAACCGCCCCGACTTCAGCAGGGCGCGGACCTCGGGCTGTGGCGTCGGACGTCATGGTTCGGCTCGTTTCCCCGGTCGCCAAGAAAATCGCCATGGCAGCGACGCGCAAGACATTGTGGGCCACTTCTCGAGGCTCTTCACTGAATTGAAGCGTAGCCGGATTGGCCCGGAAGTCCAATCGGAAAGGACCGCATTTTCGCACGTGCAGTCCTCATCCTGAAGAGCCGCCAACGGGTCCGCGCCAGGCGCGGCCCGTTGACAGGCTCCGCGGCGTCTCGACGGATGGCAGCTTGCTTGTTGCGTGTTCGTGTTCCCGGCGTTTGACAAAAACCCGATTGCCGCGACGCCGACTGCTTTTGCTCAGAGACGCACCTGAATCGAACTAAGGATATTGGTCGTGGCGTCGATGAATTGCAGCGCCTGCTGCGTCTTGCCTGTCGACAGAGGATAACGCGAACACCGGTCCGAGACCTGAGCCAGTCGTTTTCGTTCGCTGGCCAAAATGGTGTTGGTTTTCTCGACCGCAAACTTGACGACGCCGCGCATCGGGTTGTTGTCGCCGAAATCAGTCATCTCCTTCTCAATCGTGATCAAATATTCGTAGCTGGAAAGCTCATCGGAGATCTGAAGAAGCTCCCGGATTGTCGAGTTGATACAGTCTGCGTCACCGCTGGAAATGTCCGGTCGTTTTGAGGTTTGAAAGAGATCAGCCATCAAATTCTGAAAGAGCGGCTTGATATTCTCGATTTTCTTGAGATCGCTCTCTGTAAGGACGCCGCTGCTGGATGGGATCGGTGTGAGCAGAACAATCGCGAACCCAAAGACGAGCGGCTTTATCCATTGACCAGCACGCCAGGCAAACATCCGCGCTGAATTCTTGACGCCGGCCACGATCATTTCGGATCAACCTCGCAAGGATGCTCGTGCAAGCATAGTCCCGACCGCATTGTTGCGCTAGGGCACGACGGCGAGGGCAGGACGGCGAGGGCTCGTCTTTCCGGCCAGATCGAACCTCGATCCGGAGGGGGGCTCCTTTCCGATCGATTCCGATCAGGCCCCGGTTGGTTGTTCGGCATTCGCTTTGGTGTATGATCCGGCACGGCGAGCAGGGGTTAGCTGTGTATTTTCGGCAAAATCCACCATTGTACGCACCCGATATGCCAGTCCGCGGCACGACCGCGAACCGGAGGACGAGACCGTGACCGAACAGTCGCAACGGGCCTTCCGCGCCGTGGCACTGCAGCGAGCCGCGTCGCCCGAACAGCTCGACCATCTTGTCAGCATTACCAAACCGTTTGACTGGATTCTGACGTTCGTGATTTGTCTGGCTCTGGCGGCCGCGCTGACGTGGGGCGTCATCGGCCGAATTCCGAGCCGCGCGCCCGGCGAGGGGATTTTGATCAGCAAAGGCGGTCGGGTCGTCGATGCCGTCTCCGCAGCCGCCGGCCGGCTCTCGTCGGTTGACGTCGTGGTCGGCGATCACGTCCTGAAAGGCCAGGCGATCGCCCAGCTCGTCCAAACCGATATCCAGCAGCGCCACACCAGCGCCGTCGAGGTGTTTCGCGAACGCGAGCGCGAGCATGCCGATCTTACCTCGAAGATCGCCAGCGAACTCGCGTCGAAGCGCCAGAATTTTGCGAAGCTCGAGGCGGCGTTCAACCGGGTCATAAAAGCCACCGACCAGCGCATCGATTATCTGACGGTCGATGTCAAGAACCTCGAGGATTTGCTGGCCAAGGGATACACGACCCGACGCAACCTCGAGGATCGTCGTCGCGATCTCACCGATGCGCAGCAGCGAAAGGAGGATACCCAGAACGAAATCCTGAAGTTGCGATCGCAAGAGACCGATCTGGAGACGCAGCGCGAACACGATATCCAGCAATCGCAATTTACCCTCAATGACGCGCGCCGGCAGATGGACGCCGCTGCTGCAATGCTGAACCAGAATACCCAGGTCATCAGCCCGATCGAAGGACGTGTCCTCGAAGTCAAGGTTTCCGCGGGCTCGGTGCTCGCCGTCGGCACGCCGGTCATCGCAATCGAAAGCGAGGGGGTGAAGCTCGAGGCGTTGGTCTATATTCCGGCGGAGCGCGGCAAGAATGTGAAACCCGGAATGCAGGTCCGGATCGAGCCGAGCACGGTCAAGCGCGAGGAGTTCGGAACCATGGTCGGCACCGTGATGACGGTCTCCGATTTCCCGATGACTCCCCAGGGCATGGCTGCGGTGCTCCACAACGACAGCCTCGTCACCCGCTTTTCGCAGAAGGGCGCGCCCTACGCGGCCACGGTCAGCCTGGAACAGGACCCAACAACCGTCAGCAGCTATCGTTGGGCGGTTGGAAAGGGGCCGCCCATTCGTCTCAGCAGCGGAACGCTGACGCGTGCGGAAGTCACCACGCGAAGCCAACGCCCGCTCGACCTGGTGCTGCCCCTCATCAAGCGGTTGACAGGAATTGATGGATAACGCCCCTTTGCCCCAGCCATCACCGGATGAGGTGCCGCCGCCGTCGTATCCACGGCGCGCCCGCAGACGGTTCTGGCGCAAGGCGGTGCAGCGGACGCCCACCATCCTGCAAATGGAAGCGGTCGAATGCGGGGCCGCGGCGCTGGCCATAGTACTTGCCCATTATGGAGCCTGGATTTCGCTGGAGCAGCTCCGCGTCGCCTGCGGGGTCTCGCGCGACGGCAGCAAGGCAAGCAACATCGTCCGGGCGGCGCGCCGTTTCGGCCTTGCCGCCAAGGGCTTCCGCAAGGAGCCTTCGACGCTGCACGAATTACCGATGCCCTGCATCATTCACTGGAACTTCAATCACTTCGTGGTGCTGGAGGGCATCGTTGGTGATCGCGTTTACATCAACGATCCGGCGATCGGGCGGCGGCGGATCGACATGGCGGAGCTCGATCTCGCGTTCACCGGCGTTGTGCTCACCATGGAGCCGACCGAGGCGTTCAGGAAGCTGGGTCGCAAACCGCAGGGACTGCGTTTGCTGCTGCGCGAACTGCGCGGCTCGAAGCCCGCGGTCGGTCTGCTGGTGGTCGTGAGCTTCGCGCTGATCGTGCCCGCGGTGGTAAGCGCGGGATTTTCGAAAATCTTCGTCGACGACATCCTGATCCAGCAAAGCACGAACTGGCTGGTCCCACTGCTGATCGGCATGGCCGTGACCGCCTTGATCCGCGCCATCCTGACGATGGTGCGTCAATCGCTGCTGCTGAGGCTGCAGACCAAGCTTGCGGTGGTCATGATCAGCCGTTTTCTCTGGCACGTCATGGCGCTGCCGGTCGAGTTCTTCACCCAGCGCCACGCCGGCGATATTGCGAACCGCGTCTACGCCAACGAGCAGATCGCCCGCCTGCTCTCCGGCGGCATCGCCGCCAACGCGCTCAATCTGACATCGATTGTGTTCTTCGCCGCCGCAATGGCGATTTACGATGTCCCGCTCGCCGCGATCGGCGTCAGCATGTCGCTGGCGAACGTGCTGGCACTGAAATTCGTCGGGGGGCGCCGCCAGGATCTCAGCCGAAGCCTCACGCTCGAACAGGGCAAGCTCGTCGCCTCCACGGTGAGCGCCGTGCGTACCATCGAGACCCTCAAGGCAAGCGGACTGGAGGACGAGGCGTTCGGTCAATGGGCGGGGATTCAGGCCAAGGCGCTGAACGTGGAGCAGGAACTCGGCGTATCCTCGATCTTTCTCGACACGCTGCCGACGCTGTTCTCCGGGCTGACGCTCGCTGCGATACTCGGCATCGGCGGTTTGCGCGTGATCGAGGGCTCGCTCACGCTCGGCAGCCTCGTCGCGTTCCAGTCGCTGATGGCCAGCTTTTCCGCGCCCGTCACCGACCTCGTCAATCACGTCGGCAGCTTTCAGGCCATCAAGGGCGCGCTCGAGCGTCTCGAGGACGTATACAATTACCCGCTCGACAATTCCGGCAAAGACACCGTCGCGCCGGATCGCGTTCCTCCGAAGCTGACCGGCAGGATCGAGCTCAGCGACCTGCAATTCGGCTACTCGGTTCTGGAGCCACCGCTGCTGGCGGACATCTCCATCACCATCCAGCCGGGTTCACGGGTGGCGCTTGTCGGCGCCTCCGGCAGCGGGAAATCGACCCTCGGCAAGCTGATATGCGGACTCTACCGGCCATGGGCCGGCGAAATCCGTATCGACGGATGGGCTTTGCCGGATATCCCCCCGCAAGTATTTGCAAACTCGATCGCCTACGTCGATCAGGACATCTTCCTGTTCGAGGGAACGGCCCGCGATAACCTGACGCTGTGGGACGCCACCGTAACCGAAGCGGATCTGTCACAGGCGTTGAAGGATGCGGTCATCCATGAGGACATCGCCACGCGGGCGGGAAACTACGACTGCTATGTCAACGAAGGCGGTACGAATTTCAGCGGCGGCCAGCGCCAGCGTATCGAGATCGCCCGGGCGCTGGTTTCCAATCCCTCGGTAGTCGTGCTCGACGAAGCGACCGGCGCGCTCGACCCGATCACCGAAAAGGCCATTGACGACAATCTGCGACGCCGGGGCTGCACGTGCATCATCATCGCGCATCGTCTCAGCACGATCCGCGACTGTGACGAGATCATCGTGCTGCAGCATGGCAAAATTGCCGAGCGAGGAACCCATGAGCAGCTGATCGTCCTTCAGGGCGCCTACGCGAAACTCGTGGCTCAGGAATGAACGATTCTGTCCTCCCACGGGCGCCCGCGGCGGCCGATCAAGAGGCGACCGCCTGTCCGCCTGCCCGCATTGTGCTCGACGGTCGTTACCCGAGATTTCTCGATCACCGCGGGCACGTGCTGCTGGTCGTGGCGGGGCATGTCGATGTCTTCGCCATCAGCTTCGTCGAAGGCCGTGCCGAAGGCGCTCGACACCATCTGTTTCGGGTCGAGAGCGGCGAGATTATTCTCGACCTGCAGGATGCCGTCGACGGTTCGGGCACGCCGATCCGGCTGATCGCAGTTGGCGGTCCCGGCACGGAAGCGCTGCTCGTGCCGCGCGGGGAATTCCGATCCGTCGATTTCGATCACCGCCTGGATCACACGGCTCGCCAGGATGGTCGCGGGTCCGACCCCGAGCTGGGAGATGGGCGAAGTGACGGGCGACGGCGCGGCCGAGATTCCGCCCGGCGACCGGCGCCGTGGTCCGGTACGCAGCATCTTTTGGGTCGCCCTGCGGGCAGGTACGGCGAAGTTCATGGGGCTCGATCCGGTCCTTACCGCCGGTGGTCCGCCGCTGCCGCTTACGTCAGGGACGTGGATCGAGGCCGGTCCGACCGGGTGCAGCGTTGTCGGGAGCACCGGTATGCCGGAAACCGATGTGCTGTGGCGCGCCGCCGATCAATTCCATCTCAGCGTCATCGCATGTATTCGGGATTATCTGGTCCGTGATGTCGGCCGCGAGACGCAGCGCCTGGTCCGCCGCAGCGAACTGACGACGGCACAGACGTTCGAATCCTTCGACCGCCTCTCCGCGATCGTGGTACGGCACTTCGACGGCGCAAAGATAGCCGCAGACCCGTCGGATCCCCTGCTCGCCGCCTGCCGGATGGTCGCGGAAGCGGCTCAAGCGACGCTCATCGTCCCTCCGCGGCCCGCCTCGGCCGGCCAGGAATTTGCCCACGTCGTCGAGATCGCGAGAACCGCGCGACTACGCGTTCGCCGGACCCTGTTGCGGGGCCAATGGTGGGAGCAGGACGTCGGTCCGCTGCTGGCCTGGCACGGTGAGGAGCGCAATCCGGTCGCGCTGATCCAAAGCGCGAGACATCGCTACACCATGTTCGAACCGAGAACAGGATCGCGCCGTGCGGTCAACCGTTCGCTCGCAATGGAGCTGGCCTCGGAAGCGGTGACGTTCTATCCCGCGTTGCCGTCGCGCCCGGTTGGATTTCGGGACCTGCTCGCATTCTCGATCCGCCATTCGAGCCGCAACGTCAGCCGCGTCGTGCTCGCCGTTGTTGCGATCGGCCTGCTATCATTGGTCGCCCCGCTCCTTACCGGACATCTCATCAGCTCCGTCATACCCCGCACCGAGCTCGACCAGCTCGCGTTTTGCGCGCTCGCGCTTGCCGTGACGGCGGTCGCAATGGCCGGCGTCCAGGCGATGGAAGGGCTGGCGATGCTCAGGCTCGAAGGCCTGATCGATTGGAAGCTGCAGGCGGCGGTGATCGACCGTCTGCTCAGGCTGCCGGCAGCGCTGTTTCGCGAATACACGGTTGGCGACTTCGTCGATCGCGCGATGGGGATCGATGCGGCACGGCGGATATTAACCGGGCGCGCCTTGCGCGGAATGATGGCCGGCTTGTTCTGCTGGTTCAGCATAGGTCTGATGCTTTACTACGATCTCAAGCTCGGGCTGATCGCGTTGGCGCTGACGGTTGTCAGAGCGATCCTGATCATCTCCACCAGCCTGCTCCGCCTCTTTTATGAGAACAACCACTTCAATGCGCAGGGCAAGATCAGCGGCTTCGTGCTGCAGCTCATCTCCGGCATCAGCAAGCTCCGTGTCGCGGCCGCAACGCTTCGCGCTCTCGCGATGTGGTCGAGACAGTTCGCGATCCAGAAACAGTATTTCATCGCCTCCCAGCGGGTTGCCAACGCTCTCGGGGTTTTTGAGACATCGTTTCCAACCGTCGCCACGCTCGTCATTTTCGCGGCGGCGGCATTTACGAAGAGCAATCTACTGGAAGACGTCGGCGGTTTTTTCGCCTTCTTCACGGCATTCGGCCAATCGATGGGATGGATCGGTGCATGGGCGTCGGGCGTGAGTGAAGCACTGATCGCAATCCCCCGTCTCACCCGCCTCCGGCCTCTGATCTCGGCTGTGGTCGAGGTTTCGGAGGACCGCAAGCCCCCGGGGCAGCTGTCGGGAGCGGTTGAGTTCGCCGGCTTGACCTTTCGCTACCTGCCGAGCGGGCCGCCCGTCCTCGACAACGTCAGCCTGCGGATCGCGCCAGGGGAATATGTCGCGATTGTGGGCCCGTCGGGAAGCGGCAAATCCTCGCTGTTCCGGCTGCTCCTGGGTTTTGAACGTCCGGAGACGGGCGCCGTGTTCCTGGACGGAAAAGCAATCGACACACTCGACATCAGCGCGGTGCGGCTGCAGTTTGGCGTGGTCCTGCAGAACGGAAAGTTGGCGACAGGTAGCCTCTACGACAATATTTGCGGCGGCGCCCAACTGCCGCTTGAGCAGGCGTGGGAGGCCGCGCGGCTTGCCGGACTTGATGCCGACATCAAGAGCATGCCGATGGGCATGCACACGGTGATCGCGGAAGGCGTCAACACGCTTTCCGGCGGCCAGCGGCAACGGATCATGATCGCCCGCGCGATCGCACGCCGCCCCCGTATTCTGCTGTTCGACGAGGCCACGAGCTCACTCGACAACCAGTCGCAGGCGATCGTAAGCGCGTCCCTCGGCAACCTCAATGTAACGCGGATTGTCATCGCGCATCGGCTGAGCACCGTGTGCCAGGCGGATCGCATTATCGTGCTGGTCGATGGCAAAGTCGCACAAACCGGAACCTTTACGGAGCTTAGCAAGGCTCCCGGAATATTCGCGTCCTTCGCCGAGCGGCAATTGCTTTAGCCGATGACCGAAGACGCCGTGCCGAAGGAGGCCCCAACCGAGGCGGACGCCGCCCCGGTTTCGGAGGCGGCGTCCGCACGGGCTCTGTTCATGCGCGCTTTTGGCGCTCGTGGAATCCGCAGTCACGCCGGAATGGGAGTGAAGGGAGAGTCGTAACCGACATTGCTGTGGAAGAGCCCGGTGGTCCGAATGTTGATGCCGTCGTCGAGGAGGACGGTCGGTTCCTTGTAGCCCGGCAAGATTTGCCCTTTTCTGATATCGCCGCCGCTGACCAGATCGAGCTCCGCAGTGTTCAGTTCGTTGTCCATGACTTTCTCCTGCCTTGTGTAGGAAGGGACCATCCCCTCTCAATCGTGGTCGCAGGAGTATGCGGTGTCGTTCATTGGCACTGTGATGAGTATCACACTCTTCGACTTGGCCAATGAAGGTCGCTTCGTGACCTTGGGCCAGCAGCCCGACACCCCGCGCAACGTCGGGCTTGGCCCGCTTGCCGGCACCGGGAGCGGTAGTATATTGGCTCGATGGCTGTCAGCTCCCCTGATCTGAAAGCGTTCTTGCTCGCCACCCCTTTCTTCGGTGGCCTCTCGGACTCTGGCCTCGATCTCTTGGTCTCAATGCTGGTCGAGCGCCGCATCGATGCCGGTGCCACTGTCGTAGCGGAAGGCGAACCGGGGCGCTCAATGTTCATTGTTCACTCCGGCGAGCTCGTGGTGAGCAGGCTGGGGCATTCGGGGCGCGTAATTCGCATGGCGGGTCTCGAGCCTGGTGATTTTTTCGGCGAAATGACGCTCATCGAAATGCAGAACCGATCAGCCACCGTCGTCGCAGAGAGCCCAACCGTGCTGTACGAACTCACGGCCCGACAACTCTACACGTGCTATAAAGCCGACATCCATGCGTATGTCATGGTGATACAGAACATCAACCGCGAGCTTTGTCGGCGGCTCCGTCGCGCCGACAATCGAATTGCCGAGCTACAGAAGCTTCACGAGAGCCAATGACGCAGAGTCGCGTGCGTCATGCGGGTTGAGAAGAGAGGGCTCTCGGTAAAAGTCAGCCGATCCCTCCCATCCCGGCGTTCGGCTGCGCTACGCGCGGACCCGCCGATCTAGCGGCTGCCTTCCATGGCGACAGCCAGCAGGGCCTGTGCCTGCCTGGCGGCTTCGGCAAACGACGGTTGCTGCGGCGCGCGTTGGACGAAGCAGCGCTTGTAGGCGTCTTCGCCCTGCTGGCGGAAGTCGCCGAGCTTGTCGTACGCTTTCCTGTCGATCTCCTTGAACCGCAATTTGTTGTCGGCGTCCTCCGCCTTCTTGTTGTAGTCAGCCCGGATCGCCAGGCAGGACGCAATCTGCACCTTGGGCGCAATCGATCCGTAGGCGACATAGACCTTGCCGTTGGCAAGCGCGGCGACGAACACTTCGTCGGCCGCGTCGGGGATGTCCGATTGGGTTCGTCCGGCCAGAAATCCGTAGGCAAACGTCGCGGAGGCCGGCCTGGCGATCGGCAGCGAATTGAAGTTGATCACCGCGGAGTCGGTCTGGATCGCCTGGGTATAGAAGCTTTCATCCCTGAGCGCCGAGCCGATCCGTTGCGGCACGTTCTTGAGGTCCTTGTCCCACCAGTCCTTGTGGGCGCGCAGCCAGCGCTCGAACAGGGTCTGCGTCGTGACGATGATGTGGGCCCCGGGCTCGACATATTTTCCGTCGGCGCCGTTTTGACCCGCTTTCTCTCCGTTCTCCCCGAGTTCGGAATCGAAGCGCAGGCCGTCGAGCGTGCCAAAGCCCTCATCGCCTTTGTAGAACGTCTCGATATTGAGCTTGGCCGGGCCGAAGCCCTTGCGGGCGGGTTCGCCCAGGATCGCAGCTATCTGCGCCTTCAGATCGGCGAACGCGGCGTCCTCTGCCTTCTTCGCGGCATCGTCGAACTTGCCGGCGTCATAGATCGGCGAGAATTTTGCGATTGCCGCATCGCGCGTCGCGACGTAGCGGTCTTCGGGCGAAGGCGCCAGCCGCGCAGCATCGGCACCTGAAAGTGCCAGGACGGGACCCAGTGCCGCGATCAGTCTGAACAAGACGGTGAGATATCTGTGCATCCCTGGTGGTCGGTCGCAGCCTCCGACAGGTTCAAACGCCTCAGGCAACGCCTGGAGCAGAATGAGTTTGGTTAGATCAAATCGGGCTCTGGTCACCTCTCCCGTAGGGAGAGGTGACCGGAAACGCGAATGGATTCAATCAAAATTCATCCCGCTCTGGAGTCACCGCAGCTTGCTCAGCAACACCACCAGCGTGTCGCGCTCCTTCGCATCGAGCGGCGCGAGGGTCTGCCTGGTGATCGCGAGCGCATTCGGCACGGCTTTTTCCGCCAGCTGCTGACCCGCGCGGGTGAGGCTGACCAGCAGGCGGCGGCCGTCTTCGGGATCCGGGCTGGTCTCGGTGAGGCCGCGGGCAGTGAGCCGGTCGATCACGCCCTTGATGGTGGCGACATCCATCGCCGTCAGGCGCCCGAGCTGGTTCTGCGAACACGGCCCGGTTTCCGTGAGCTTTGCCAACGCCGCCCATTGCGTCGGCGTCAGATTGTTTCCGATTTCTTTTGTGAAGATCGTGGCGTGGCGCTGCCAAACCTGGCGCAGGATGAAGCCGATCTGCTCCTCGAGAATGTAGGCCGGCCGCGACGGCTTGGGGCTGCGCCTGGCCGAAAGGCTCCTGGTCATCTGCGTTCTTGCCCCCATTTTTGCGATCACAGCGCCAGATGCGCGTCGCGAATATCCGGACGCGCGTCCAGCTCGCCCATGGTGCCGCTGAAACAGATGCGGCCGCGCTCGATGATATAGGCGCGGTCGCAGATCAGCCTGGCGAAATGCAGGTTCTGCTCGGAGACGATCATGCTGACGCCTTCCTTCTTCATGGTCAGGATGGCGTCGACCATCTGCTCCACGATCTTGGGCGACAATCCTTCCGACGGCTCGTCGAGCAGCACCAGCGACGGATTGCCCATCAAGGTCCGGGCGATCGTCAGCATCTGCTGCTCGCCGCCGCTCATGCGTCCGCCTGCGCGGCCGCGCATTTCGCCGAGGTTTGGAAACAGCGCGAACAGTTTATCCCTGGTCCAGTGCGGCGCGTTCGGCCTTGCCGGCTGACGGCCGACCTCCAGGTTTTCGTCGACCGTCAGATCCGTGAAGATGCGCCGCTCCTCCGGCACATAGCCGAGGCCGCGGCTGGCGATCACATGCGTCGGCTGATCCGAGACATCCCTGCCCTCGAAGACGATGCGGCCACTTCGTTGCTCCACCAGACCGACGATGGAACGAAAGGTCGTGGACTTGCCGGCGCCGTTGCGTCCGAGCAGCGCCACCACCTCGCCGTCGCCGACCTCGAGCGCGACGTCGAACAGGATATGAGCTGGGCCGTAATAGCTGTTGAGCCCCTCGACCGAGAGCTTCATGCCGGCGCTCCCTGTCGATGGCTGATGTCGTAGACCAGGCCCTCGCCGAGATAAATGGCGCGGACTTCCGGGTTACGGCGCACTTCTTCGGGCGACCCTTCCGCAATCAAGATGCCGCGATTGAGCACCAGGATGCGATCGGCGTGCTCGAACACCACGTCCATGTCGTGCTCGGTGAAGAGCACGCCGATCGATCTTTCACGGGCAATGCGCGCGGTGAGCCGCATCAGCTCGATGCGTTCGCGCGGCGCCATGCCGGCGGTCGGCTCATCCATCAGCAGCAGCTTCGGCTGGTTGGCGAGCGCAACGGCGAGCTCCAGCCGTTTGAGATCGCCATAGGCGATTTCGCCGCAGGGACGATCGGCGTAGCCGTCCATACCGACCAGCGCCAGCAGGGAATCGGCCTCTTCCGAAGCGAATTTTGGCGTCGAGGCCCAGAGATTGAACAGCTGCCCGTGATAGGACAGCAGCGCGACCTGGATGTTCTCGCGCACCGTCATGGTCGGGAAGGTCGCGGTAATCTGGAAGGTGCGTCCGACCCCCAGCCGCCAGATCGCGCGCGGCCTCTCTCCGGTGGTGTCGTGGCCGAGCAGATGGATCCGGCCGGCTCCGGGCGTCGTTTGACCGTTGAGCATGTCGAAGCAGGTGCTCTTTCCCGCGCCGTTCGGACCGATCAACGCCAGGATTTCCCCGGCCTTCAGCTCGAACGAAACGCCGCGCACCGCATGCACGCCGCCATAGGATTTGCTCAGGCCTTCGACCGACAGCAGGGCGGGTGGGTTGCTCATTCGGCGCTCTCGACCGGGGACGCGAGAATGGCAGGCGGCGATTGCGGCGGGCGGCGATGCCGGATGGTCTCCAGCACCCCGACGATGCCCTTCGGCAACGCGACCACGATCAGCACGATGACGCCGCCAAGCACCAGCTTGGACAGATCGGTCTCACTCACCAGCCAGATGCTGAGCGCCTTGTAGACGATGGCGCCGACGATCGCGCCGGAGACCGTCTCGACGCCGCCCAGCAGCACCATGACCAGCGCGTCGACCGAGAGCGAGATACCGAGGCTGTCGGGAAACACGCTGCCTTTGAGGTACGCGAACAGCGCGCCCGCTACGCCTGCGGCGGTGCCGGCAATCACGAAGGCGGTCCATTGCACCTGCTTGCCGTTGATCCCGATCGCCTCGCTGCGCCGGATGGAATCACGCGTCGCGCGCAGCGCATAGCCGAACGGCGAGAATACGATGATCCTGAGAACCGCAACCGCCAGCGCGGCAACGCCGATCGAAAGCCAGTAGAAATGCGAAGGGCTGGCCGCCCACTTCTCGGGCCAAACGCCGAGGATACCGTTGTCCCCGCCGGTGACGTCGACCCACTGGAACGCGATCGACCAGACGATCTGCGCGAATGCCAGCGTCAGCATCGCGAAATAGACGCCGGACAATTGAACCGCAAAGAAGCCGAACACCGCCGCGCCCCCAAGCCCGAGCAGCGGGCCAAGCAACAGGCAGGCGATCATCGGCAGACCGGCCATCTTGGCGAGAAACGCCACGCCATAGGCGCCGAGCCCGAAATAGGCGGCATGGCCGAACGAGGCGAGTCCGCCGACCGACATCAGGAAATGCAGGCTCGCGGCAAAGATCACGAAGATCGCGATCTCCGAGCCGACCGTGAGCGCATAGTTGCCGCCGAACAGCGGCAGCGCCGCCGCCAGCGCCAGCGCTGCAACGGCCGCGAGGCGCTCGTTCGACCTCAGCGGGCGCCAGACGTCTACGGTGAGCCCCGGCGTGCGCCGCGCAGCGGCTTCCGGCTTTCCGAACAGCCCCCATGGCCGCACGATCAGCACCACGGCCATCACCAGAAACACCAGGATGATGGATATCTTCGGAAAGATCAGGATGCCGAACGCATTGAGCTCCGACACCAGCACCGCCGCGACAAAGGCGCCGATAATGCTGCCGAGGCCGCCGATCACCACCACCACGAACACGTCGACGATGATGCGCAAGATCCATGGCGTGATGCACCGCGTCGCGGGGGATCTGCAGCGCGCCGCCGAGTGCGGCGAGAAAAACGCCGAGCGCGAACACGCTGGTAAACAGCCATTTCTGGTTGACGCCGAGCGCCGCCACCATGTCGCGATCCTGGGTCGCGGCGCGAACCAGCACCCCCCAGCGCGTTCGCTGGAACATCAGCCACAAGGCTGCCAGCACGACCGGACCGAGCCCGATCAGGAATAAATCGTAGGTCGGTACGTTCTGGCCGAAAAAATCGACCGCGCCCTTGAATCCCGGCGCACGACTGCCCAAGCAGGTCGCTCGGGCCCCAGATCAGCACCACGAGATCCTCGACCATCAGGGTCAGGCCGAACGTCGCCAGCAGTTGAAACAATTCGGGCGCGTGATAGATCCGCCGCAGCAGCACCATTTCGACCAGCACGCCGACCATCGAGATGATCAGCGCCGCAGCGACGATGCCGCCCCAAAACCCGATCGCACCGGAAAACCGCTCGGTCAGCGTGAACGCCACATAGGCGCCGAGCATGTAGAACGCGCCATGGGCGAAATTGACGATACGCGTCACGCCGAAGATGATCGACAGCCCCGACGCCACGAGAAACAGCGACGCCGCGCTCGCAAGACCGGTCAGGAACTGGACGACGTAAAAGGCCATTGGGCGCTTCTCAAAGCAGTGGCTTCATCCTTCGAGACGGCGCTTCGCGCCTCCTCAGGATGAGGTCCCTTCTTGCCTCGCCCCGCTTGCGGGGAGAGGTCGGATCGCGTCAGCGATCCGGGTGAGGGGGAACTTGCGCGAGTCCGAA
>CAVRIQ010000025.1:0-283458 GCA_963721275.1 uncultured Alphaproteobacteria bacterium
GGAACGATCGGTCACGTCGACCACGGCAAGACGTCGCTGACGGCGGCGATCACCAAGGTGCTGGCGGAAACCGGCGGTGCGACGTTCACCGCGTACGACCAGATCGACAAGGCGCCGGAAGAGAAGGCGCGCGGCATCACGATTTCGACCGCGCACGTCGAATACGAGACCAAGAACCGGCACTACGCCCACGTCGACTGCCCGGGCCACGCCGACTACGTGAAGAACATGATCACCGGTGCGGCGCAGATGGACGGCGCGATCCTGGTGGTGTCGGCGGCCGACGGCCCGATGCCGCAGACCCGCGAGCACATCCTGCTGGCGCGCCAGGTCGGCGTTCCTGCGCTGGTCGTGTTCCTCAACAAGTGCGACATGGTCGACGATCCGGAACTGCTCGAGCTGGTCGAACTCGAAGTCCGCGAACTGCTGTCGAAGTACGATTTCCCCGGCGACAAGATCCCGATCATCAAGGGTTCGGCGCTGGCGGCGCTCGAAGACAAGGACAAGAAGCTCGGCCATGACGCGATCCTGGAGCTGATGGCGGCGGTGGACAGCTACATTCCGCAGCCGGAGCGTCCGATCGACCAGCCGTTCCTGATGCCGGTGGAAGACGTGTTCTCGATCTCGGGCCGCGGCACCGTGGTGACCGGCCGCGTCGAGCGCGGCGTGGTCAAGGTCGGCGAGGAAATCGAGATCGTCGGTCTGCGCGACACCCAGAAGACCATCGTCACCGGCGTCGAGATGTTCCGCAAGCTGCTCGACCAGGGCCAGGCCGGCGACAACATCGGCGCGCTGCTGCGCGGTACCAAGCGCGAGGAAGTCGAGCGCGGTCAGGTGCTGTGCAAGCCGGGTTCGGTCAAGCCGCACACCAAGTTCAAGGCCGAGGCCTACATCCTCACCAAGGAAGAGGGCGGACGTCACACCCCGTTCTTCACCAACTACCGGCCGCAGTTCTACTTCCGCACCACCGACGTGACCGGTGTCGTGCATCTGCCGGAAGGCACCGAGATGGTGATGCCCGGCGACAACATCGCGATGGAAGTGCACCTGATCGTGCCGATCGCGATGGAAGAGAAGCTTCGCTTCGCGATCCGCGAAGGCGGCCGCACCGTCGGTGCCGGCGTCGTCGCAAGCATCATCGAGTAAAGCGAACAGGGAATGGCGAATAGCGAATGGTTTAAATCCACTCGCTATTCGCTACTCGCCACTCGCTACGACAAAGAAAGACAGCGGCAATGAACGGCCAGAATATTCGCATACGTCTCAAGGCGTTCGACCATCGGATTCTCAATTCGTCGACGCGTGAGATCGTGAACACGGCGAAACGGACCGGTGCCCAGGTTCGCGGACCCATTCCGCTGCCGACCCGCATCGAGAAGTTCACCGTCAACCGTTCGCCGCACGTCGACAAGAAGAGCCGCGAGCAATTCGAGATGCGCACGCACAAGCGTCTTCTCGACATTGTCGACCCGACGCCGCAGACCGTGGACGCGCTGATGAAGCTCGACCTGGCCGCCGGTGTCGACGTCGAAATCAAGCTCTAACTTTTAAGCCCGTCCGAACGTCAGCGGACAGAAAGAACAGGAAGCACGCCGATGCGCTCCGGAGTGATCGCACAAAAGGTCGGGATGACGCGGGTCTTTACGGAGACCGGCGAACATATCCCCGTGACCGTGCTGAAGCTGGGCAACTGCCAGGTGTTGGGTCACCGCACGACCGAGAAGAACGGTTATGTCGCGCTGCAGCTCGGTTCGGGCACGCGCAAGACCGTCTATCTGCCGAAGGCGGAGCGCGGCCAGTTCGCCGTCGCCAAGGTCGAGCCCAAGCGCAAGGTCACCGAGTTCCGCGTGTCGCAGGACGCGCTGATCCCGGTCGGCGCCGAGATTCAGGCCGACCATTTCGTGGTCGGGCAGTTCGTCGACGTTACCGGCACCTCGGTCGGTAAGGGTTTCGCCGGCGGCATGAAGCGCTGGAATTTCGGCGGCCTTCGCGCCACCCACGGCGTGTCGGTTTCGCATCGTTCGATCGGTTCGACCGGCGGACGTCAGGATCCCGGCAAGACCTTCAAGAACAAGAAGATGCCCGGTCACATGGGCGTCGATCGCATCACCACGCTCAATCTGCGCGTGGTGCAGACGGACGTCGCGCGCGGCCTGATCCTCGTCGAGGGCGCCGTTCCCGGCTCCAAGGGCGGATGGATCGCGGTGCGCGATGCCGTGAAGAAGGCGTTGCCGAAAGACGCGCCGAAGCCGGGCAAGTTCCGCCTGGCCGATGGCGGCGGCGAGGCAGCTGCAGCGCCGGCCGAGCAGGAGGGCGCGTGAGATGGAATTGAAAGTCACAACCCTTGAAGGCAAGGAAGCCGGCTCGGTCCAGCTTTCCGACGAGATCTTCGGTCTCGAGCCGCGCAAGGACATCATCCAGCGTTGCGTGCAGTGGCAGCTCAACAAGCGTCAGGCCGGGACCCACAAGTCCCAGGGCCGGGCGGATGTCTGGCGCACCGGCAAGAAGATGTACAAGCAGAAGGGCACCGGCGGTGCGCGTCACGGCTCGGCCCGGGTGCCGCAGTTCCGCGGCGG
The DNA here is from genome assembly GCA_963721275.1 of uncultured Alphaproteobacteria bacterium. Classification (GTDB taxonomy): domain Bacteria; phylum Pseudomonadota; class Alphaproteobacteria; order Rhizobiales; family Xanthobacteraceae; genus Bradyrhizobium. The sequence goes on from CAVRIQ010000025.1 coordinate 2,577, forward strand.
CGGCCGTGCGTTCGGTCCGGTGGTGCGCTCGCATGCCACCGATCTGCCGAAGAAGGTTCGCGCGCTGGCGCTTCGCCATGCGCTCTCCGCCAAGGCCAAGGACGGCGATTTGATCGTGATCGAGTCGGCCAAGCTCGAGGCTGCCAAGACCAAGGCGCTGGTTGGACACTTCTCTGGTCTCGGCCTGACCAACGCGCTGATCATCGACGGCGCCGAGCTCAACAACGGTTTCGCCATCGCCGCCCGCAACATCCCGAACATGGACGTGCTGCCGATCCAGGGCATCAACGTCTATGACATTCTGCGCCGCCAGAAACTGGTGCTGACCAAGGCGGCGATCGATGCGTTGGAGGCGCGCTTCAAATGAAGAACATCGATCCGCGCTACTACGACATCATCGTTTCTCCGGTCGTGACCGAAAAGGCAACGCTGGCCTCCGAGCACAACAAGGTCATGTTCAAGGTCGCGAGCAAGGCGACCAAGCCGCAGATCAAGGAAGCCGTCGAGAAGCTGTTCGACGTCAAGGTCAAGAGCGTGAACACGCTGGTGCGCAAGGGCAAGACCAAGGTGTTCCGCGGTAATTTCGGTTCGCAGTCGGACGTGAAGCGCGCGATCGTGACCCTCGAAGAGGGCCACCGCATCGACGTCACCACCGGGCTATAAGGCGATACGACGATGGCATTGAAAACATTCAACCCCACGACGCCCGGCCAGCGCCAGCTGGTGATGGTCGATCGTTCGGCGCTCTACAAGGGCAAGCCGGTCAAGACGCTGACCGAGGGCAAGCACTCCTCCGGCGGCCGCAACAACACCGGCCGCATGGTCGTGCGTTTTCGCGGCGGCGGCCACAAGCAGGCCTATCGCATCGTCGACTTCAAGCGCACCAAGGTCGACATGCCGGCGACCGTCGAGCGGCTGGAATACGATCCGAACCGCACCGCCTTCATCGCGCTCGTGAAATACACCGACGGCACCCAGGCCTATATCCTGGCGCCGCAGCGTCTGGCCGTCGGCGACACCGTGATCGCCGGCAACTATGTCGACGTGAAGCCGGGCAACGTCATGCCGCTCGGCAACATGCCGATCGGCACCATCATCCACAATGTGGAATTGAAGATCGGCAAGGGCGGCCAGCTCGCGCGTTCCGCCGGCACCTACGCCCAGATCGTCGGCCGCGACCAGGATTACGTGATCGTGCGCCTGAACTCGGGCGAGCAGCGCCTGGTTCACGGCCGCTGCACCGGCACCATCGGCGCGGTGTCGAACCCGGACCACATGAACATTTCGATCGGCAAGGCCGGCCGCAATCGCTGGCTCGGCCGCAAGCCCCACAACCGCGGCGTCTCCATGAACCCGGTCGACCATCCGCACGGCGGCGGCGAAGGCCGCACCTCCGGCGGCCGTCATCCGGTCACCCCGTGGGGCAAGCCCACCAAGGGCAAGAAGACCCGCTCGAACAAGTCGACCAACAAATTCATTCTCATCAGCCGCCACAAGCGGAAGAAGTAAGGAACGCCGGACATGGTTCGTTCAGTCTGGAAAGGCCCGTTCGTCGAAGGCTCTCTGCTCAAGAAGGCAGATGCCGCGCGCGCGTCCGGCCGTCATGACGTGATCAAGATCTGGAGCCGCCGCTCGACCATCCTGCCGCAGTTCGTCGGCCTGGTGTTCGGCGTCTACAACGGCCAGAAGCACGTGCCGGTATCGGTCAACGAGGAAATGGTGGGTCACAAGTTCGGCGAGTTCTCGCCGACCCGTACCTTCCACGGCCATTCTGGCGACAAGAAAGCCAAGAAGGCTTGAGGATCTAAGCGATGAGCAAACCAAAGCGCGAACGGACCCTCCCGGACAACGAGGCCAAGGCAGTCGCCCGGATGCTGCGGGTGAGCCCGCAGAAGCTTAATCTTGTCGCGCAGCTGATCCGCGGCCGGAAGGCTTCGGCGGCGCTCGCCGACCTGCAGTTTTCGCGCAAGCGGATCGCGGTCGACGTCAAGAAGTGCCTGGAATCGGCGATCGCCAACGCCGAGAACAACCACGACCTCGATGTCGACGATCTGATCGTCTCCGAGGCGCATGTCGGCAACGGCATCGTGATGAAGCGTTTCGCACCGCGCGGCCGTGGCCGCTCGGGCCGTGTCTTTAAACCATTCTCGCAGCTGACGATCGTCGTTCGTCAGGTCGAGGCGAGCGCTTAAACAGGGCGCGGGAGAGAACGATGGGTCAGAAGATCAATCCAATCGGGCTGCGTCTCGGCATCAACCGGACGTGGGATTCCCGTTGGTTCGCCGGCAAGAACGAGTACGGCAAGCTGCTGCACGAGGATGTCAAAATCCGCGAGATCCTGCACAAGGAACTGAAGCAGGCGGCCGTCGCCAGGATCGTGATCGAGCGTCCGCACAAGAAGTGCCGGGTGACGATCCACTCCGCGCGTCCCGGCGTCGTGATCGGCAAGAAGGGCGCCGACATCGACAAGCTGCGCAAGAAGGTTGCCGACATCACCGCCTCCGACGTCGTCATCAACATCGTCGAAATCCGCAAGCCGGAGCTCGACGCCACGCTGGTCGCCGAATCGATCGCGCAGCAGCTCGAGCGCCGCGTCGCGTTCCGCCGCGCCATGAAGCGCGCGGTGCAGTCGGCGATGCGTCTCGGCGCCGAGGGCATTCGTATCAACTGCTCGGGCCGTCTCGGCGGCGCCGAAATCGCGCGCATGGAATGGTATCGCGAAGGCCGCGTGCCGCTGCACACGCTGCGCGCCGACATCGATTACGGGGTGGCGACCGCGTTCACCACCTTCGGCACCTGCGGCGTCAAGGTCTGGATCTTCAAGGGCGAAATCCTTGAGCACGACCCGATGGCCCAGGACAAGAAGATGGCCGAGGGCGACAACACGCGGCCCCGTCGCGACGCTGCTTAAGAGCGATTTTGAGAAGGTTTGAGGGCGTAAGCCATGATGCAACCAAAGAAAACGAAGTTCCGGAAGGCGCATAAGGGCCGGATCCACGGCACCGCGACTTCGGGCGCGACGTTGTCGTTCGGTCAGTTCGGCCTGAAGGCGATGGCGCCCGAGCGCATCACCGCGCGTCAGATCGAGGCCGCCCGCCGCGCGCTGACCCGTCACATGAAGCGCGCCGGCCGCGTCTGGATCCGCATCTTCCCGGACGTGCCGGTGTCGAAGAAGCCCGCCGAAGTCCGCATGGGCTCCGGCAAGGGTACGCCGGAATTGTGGGTGGCGCGGGTGAAACCGGGCCGCGTGATTTTCGAAATCGACGGCGTGACCGTGCAGACCGCGAAAGAAGCGCTGACGCTCGCCGCCGCCAAGCTGCCGATCAAGACGCGCTTCGTCGCGCGCATTGCGGAATAGGGAAGTGGTCATGGCCGAGATGAAAACCGCCGATATCCGCGCGATGAGCCCCGATCAGATGGATGACGCCGTCCTCAATCTGAAGAAGGAGCGCTTCAATCTGCGTTTCCAGCGCGCCACCGGGCAGCTGGAGAACACCTCGCGGCTGCGTGAAGCCCGCCGCGATATCGCCCGTATCAAGACCATCGCCGCGCAGCAGCGCGCGAAGAAGAAGTAAGGGGCTCAAAATGCCGAAACGTACGCTTCAGGGCGTGGTCGTCAGCGACAAGCAGGCCAAGACGGTTGTGGTGCGCGTCGATCGCCGCTTCACCCATCCGATCTACAAGAAGACGATTCGCCGCTCGAAAAACTATCACGCGCACGACGAGAACAACGAGTTCAAGCCGGGCGACATGGTGTGGATCGAGGAAAGCAAGCCGATCTCGAAGTTGAAGCGCTGGACCGTGGTCCGGGGCGAACAGAAGAAAACGGCCTGAGGTCGGTTCGGCTCCGCCGGACGATCTTTCGGGAAATTTTAGGCGCAGCTTTGCGCATCAGAAAGAGGACGAGGTGCATCAATGATTCAGATGCAGACCAACCTCGACGTGGCCGATAATTCAGGCGCACGCCGTGTCATGTGCATCAAGGTGCTTGGGGGCTCCAAGCGCCGCTATGCCACCGTGGGCGACGTTATTGTCGTGTCGATCAAGGAAGCGATTCCGCGCGGCAAGGTGAAGAAGGGCGACGTGATGAAGGCCGTGGTGGTGCGGGTCCGCAAGGACATCCGCCGCCCCGACGGCTCGGTCATCCGCTTCGACCGCAACGCCGCCGTGCTGATCAACAATCAGTCGGAGCCGGTCGGCACCCGTATCTTCGGGCCGGTGCCGCGCGAGCTGCGCGCCAAGAACCACATGAAGATCATCTCGCTTGCGCCGGAGGTGCTGTGATGGCTGCCAAGATCCGGAAAGGTGACAAGGTCATCGTGCTGTCCGGCCGCGACAAGGGCCGTACCGGCGAGGTGTTCGAGGTGCGTCCCGACGAGAGCAAGGCGCTGGTCCGCGGCGTCAATCTCGTCAAGCGCCACCAGAAGCAGACCCAGGCGCAGGAAGGCGGCATCATCTCCAAGGAGGCGCCGATCCACCTGTCCAACATCGCGATCGTCGGCAAGGACGGCAAGCCGACCCGCGTAGGTTTCAAGATTTATGCGGATGGCAAGAAGGTACGCGTTGCCAAACGCTCGGGAGCAGAGATCGATGGCTGAGACCGCATACACCCCGCGTCTGCGCGCGGAATATGACAAGAGCATCCGCAGCAAGCTGACGGAACAGTTCGGCTATGCCAACTCCATGCAGGTGCCGCGCCTGGACAAGGTCGTGCTCAACATGGGCGTCGGCGAGGCCGTCAACGACCGCAAGAAGGCCGAACTGGCCGCCGCCGATCTTTCGCTGATCGCCGGCCAGAAGGCCGTCGTGACCTATTCGCGCGTCGCGATCGCGACCTTCAAGCTGCGTGAAAACCAGCCGATCGGCTGCAAGGTCACGCTGCGCAAGGCCAAGATGTACGAGTTCATCGATCGCCTGGTGAACGTCGCGCTGCCGCGCGTGCGCGACTTCCGCGGCCTGAACCCGAAGAGCTTCGACGGCCGCGGCAACTATTCGCTCGGCATCAAGGAACACATCATTTTCCCCGAAATCGACTTCGACAAGGCCGGGGAAACGTGGGGCATGGACATCACGGTGTGCACCACGGCGGGCACCGACGACGAGGCGCGTGCCCTGTTGACCGCATTCAATTTCCCGTTCCGGCAGTGAGACGCTGACAAGCCTCTCAAACGCGGAAACCCAGGAGCCAAGCATGGCAAAGAAGAGTTCGATCGAGAAGAACAACCGGCGCAAGCGGATGGCCAAGAACGCCGCCCCCAGGCGCGCGAAGCTGAAGGCGATCATCGCCGACAAGAACAAGCCGATGGAAGAGCGGTTCGCGGCGACGCTGAAGCTCGCCGAGATGCCGCGCAATTCGTCGGCGACCCGGATCCGCAACCGCTGCGAACTGACCGGACGGCCGCGCTCGGTCTATCGCAAGAACAAGCTCAGCCGCATCGCGCTGCGTGAACTCGGCTCCAAGGGCCTGGTTCCCGGGCTCGTGAAGTCGAGCTGGTAAGGAGGGTCGGAGATGTCAACGCACGATCCGATCAGCGATCTCATCACCCGCATCCGCAACGCGCAGATGCGCTCCAAGTCCAAGGTCTCGACCCCGGGCTCGAAGATGCGCGCCAGCGTGCTCGAGGTGCTCAAGACCGAAGGCTACATCCGCGGCTACGCCAGCGTCGAGCATGCCTCGGGGCGCAGCGAGCTCGAGATCGAGCTGAAGTATTTCGACGGCGAGCCGGTCATTCGCGAGATCGAGCGGGTATCGAAGCCGGGGCGGCGGGTTTATGCCTCGGTGAAGAACCTGCCGCGCGTGAACAACGGTCTCGGCATTTCGGTGTTGTCGACGCCGAAGGGAATTATGGCTGACCACGACGCGCGCGACGCGAATGTGGGCGGCGAAATTCTCTTCACGGTGTTCTGAGGAAGGATCAGCCATGTCACGTGTTGGCAAACGACCTGTGACGATTCCGTCTGGCGTGACCGCGACCGTCGAGGGACAGACCGTGAAGATGAAGGGGCCGAAGGGCCAGCTTCAGTTCGTCGTGCATGACGACGTCGAGGTAAAGTTCGAGAACGGCGCGGTCACGGTCGCGCCGCGGGTCGAGACCAACCGCGCGCAGGCGATGTACGGCACCGCGCGCGCGCAGGTGGCGAATCTGGTCGTCGGCGTCACCAAGGGCTTCGAGAAGAAGCTCGAGATCACCGGCGTCGGCTATCGCGCCGCGTTGCAGGGCAAGAACCTGCAGCTCGCGCTCGGCTACAGCCATGACGTCGTCTATGCGATCCCGGAAGGCATCGCGATCACGGTGCCGAAGCCGACCGAGATCGTCATCGTCGGCAACGACAGCCAGCGCGTCGGCCAGGTCGCGGCGGAAATCCGCAGCTACCGTCCGCCGGAGCCCTATAAGGGCAAGGGCGTGAAATACGCCAACGAATTCATCTTCCGCAAGGAAGGCAAGAAGAAGTAACGGAGCCGGTCATGTCGAGACTCAAGATTACGAATGCCCGGCGCAAGCAACGCGTGAGGCTGTCGTTGCGCCGTTCGGCCAACGGCCGCCCGCGGCTGTCGGTGTTCCGCTCGTCGAAGCACATCTACGCCCAGGTCATCGACGACCTGAAGGGCGAGACGCTGGCTTCGGCCTCTTCGCTGGAGAAGGCGATGCGCGAGGGCGGCAAGACCGGCGCCAATATCGACGCAGCGAAAGCGGTCGGCAAGCTTTTGGCGGAGCGCGCGGTCAAGAACGGCGTCACCGAAGTGGTGTTCGATCGCGGCGGCTATCTCTATCACGGCCGCGTCAAGGCGCTCGCGGATGCCGCGCGCGAAAGCGGGCTGAGCTTCTAACTGGATTGAACGGATACAAGGCCTTTCGAGGCAAGTCTTTTAAGGATCGGAAAACACCATGGCAGGTGAACGCGAACGCGGTGGCGGCCACAGGGGCGGCCGGGAAGAACGCGACAGCGAGTTCGTCGACAAGCTCGTCCACATCAATCGTGTGGCGAAGGTCGTCAAGGGCGGCAAGCGCTTCGGCTTTGCGGCGCTGGTCGTGATCGGCGACCAGAAGGGACGCGTGGGTTTCGGCCACGGCAAGGCGCGCGAAGTGCCGGAGGCGATCCGCAAGGCGACCGAAGCGGCGAAGCGCAACCTGACGCGGGTGGCGCTGCGCGAAGGCCGCACGCTGCATCACGATATCGCCGGCCGTCACGGCGCGGGCAGGGTTTACCTGCGGGCGGCGCCGGCGGGTACCGGCATCATCGCCGGCGGCCCGATGCGCGCCGTGTTCGAGACGCTCGGCATCCAGGACGTGGTGGCGAAGTCGATCGGGTCGTCGAACCCCTACAACATGGTTCGCGCCACTTTCGACGCGCTGAAGCATCAGGATTCGCCGCGTTCGGTTGCGGCGCGCCGCAACATCAAGGTGTCGACGCTGCAGTCGCGCCGGGTCGGCGGCGACGCCGAAGTGGTTGCTGAATAAAACGGGCATGATCCGGAGAAGTGGGTACCGGTTTTCCGAAAAGATCATGCCAAACTAAAGACTCTCGGAGTTTACGACGATGGCCAAGGCCGCAAAGATGATCAAGGTCGAGCAGACCGGCAGCGCGATCCGCCGCCACCACTCGCAGCGCGAGACGCTGATCGGCCTCAAGCTCAACAAGATCGGCCGCGTCACCGAGCTGCAGGACACGCCTGCAATTCGCGGCATGATCGCCAAGGTTCAACATCTCGTCCGCGTCGTCGGCGAGAAGTAAGCAAGCAAGGAGACAGGGCGATGAAGCTCAGCGATATCGCCGACAATGCCGGCTCGCGCAAAAAGCGCATGCGGGTCGGTCGTGGCATCGGTTCCGGCAAGGGCAAGACGGCGGGCCGCGGCGGCAAGGGCCAGACCGCGCGTTCCGGCGTGCGCATCAAGGGCTTCGAGGGCGGCCAGATGCCGCTGCACCGGCGCCTGCCGAAGCGCGGCTTCAACAACATCTTCCGGCTGGAATTCGCCGAGATCAATCTCGACCGCATCCAGGACGCGATCAACGCCAAGCTGCTCGACGCCAAGGACACCATCAACGCCGAATCGCTGGTGAAGGCCCGCGTGATCCGGCGTGCCAAGGCCGGCGTGCGGCTGCTCGGCCGCGGTGAACTCAAGGCCAAGCTGAACGTCGAGGTGTACGGCGCCTCGAAATCCGCCATTGCTGCGGTCGAGAAGGCGGGCGGCACCGTGAAGATCCTGGCGCCGGCCGAGAAGGACGAAGGCGAGGCGGCGTAACATCTGCGTCATCGCCCGCCATCCAGCGGGTATCTGCACGACAGGACGATGGACTTATCGAAGCCGAGCACCAAATAATGTCCGGCGTCTGCTGAATGTTCCAGGCCTTTTGGGACAGGACAGCGCGGGGACGGCGGGAGAAAGCCAAACATGGTCTCAGCAGCGGAACAACTGGCGGCAAACCTCAATTTCGGCGCGCTGGCCAAAGCCGACGAACTGAAGAAGCGCATCTGGTTTACACTGGGTGCGCTGCTTGTTTACCGGCTCGGCACCTACATTCCGCTGCCCGGCATCGACCCGACCGTCTGGGAACAGGTGTTCAAGAGCCAGGCCGGCGGCATCCTCGGCATGTTCAACATGTTCTCCGGCGGCGGCATTCACCGCATGGCGATCTTCGCGCTGAACATCATGCCGTATATCTCGGCCTCGATCATCATCCAGCTCCTGACCACGGTGTCGCCGCAGCTGGAGGCGCTGAAGAAGGAAGGCGAGGCCGGCCGCAAGACCCTGAACCAGTACACCCGCTACCTCACGGTCCTTTTGGCCGCGTTCCAGTCCTATGGCATCGGCGTCGGGCTCCAGGGCGCCGGCAACGTGGTCGCCGAACCCGGCATGTTCTTCCTGGTGTCGACCACGATCACGCTGACCGGCGGCACCATGTTCCTGATGTGGCTGGGGGAGCAGATCACCTCGCGCGGCATCGGCAACGGCATCTCGCTGATCATTCTCTCCGGCATCGTCGCGCAGCTGCCCTCGGCGATCGCCAACATGCTGGAACTCGGCCGGCAGGGCGCGATGTCGACCGGCATCATTCTGATGGTGATCGTGATGGCGGTCGCCGTGATCGCCTTCATCGTGTTCATGGAACGCGCGCAGCGGCGGCTTCTGATCCAGTATCCGAAGCGCCAGGTCGGCAACAAGATGTTCGAAGGCCAGTCCTCGCATCTGCCGCTCAAGCTCAACACCTCGGGCGTGATTCCCCCGATCTTCGCGTCCTCGCTGCTGTTGCTGCCGACCACGGTTGCGAACTTCAACGCCGGCCGCGGCCCGGAATGGTTCCAGTGGATCACCACGCAGCTCGGCCATGGCCGTCCGCTGTTTCTGATTCTCTATCTGGCGCTGATCGTGTTCTTCGCGTTCTTCTATACCGCGATCGTGTTCAACCCGACCGAGACCGCCGATAATCTCAAAAAGCATGGCGGCTTCATTCCGGGCATCCGGCCGGGCGAACGTACCGCCGAATATATCGATTACGTGCTGTCGCGAATCACGGTGCTGGGCGCGATCTACCTCGCGATCGTCTGTCTGATTCCCGAAATCCTGATTTCCTACGCCTCGGTGCCGTTCTACTTCGGCGGCACGTCGCTTTTGATCGTGGTCAGCGTGACCATGGATACGGTGGCGCAGGTTCAGGGTTATCTGCTCGCCCATCAGTATGAGGGGCTGATCAGGAAGTCGAAGTTGCGGGGGCGTCGCCGCTGACGCCGTCCCAAAGCGTTTTCGGGCGAAAGCCTGCCCCGCGCCCGGATAACGGGGTGGGTACCGGTTCGCGTGAAGAAAACGCGTAAAACAACAATTTGGGGCCGCGGTTCTGATTTAGATCAAGGCCGGGACCCGCGAATTGCGCGTTGCATCGCTTTCGCTGTCCGCGCTCGGCGCTGATCGGGGTTGGCGCTGTTGATGGATTTTGAAGCCTTGGATTTTGAAACGAAGGTGCGCGCTTGATCGCTCACCATGCCGGGGGGCGAAAAGGATGAGACTGATACTTCTGGGGCCGCCAGGGTCGGGCAAGGGAACCCAGGCCCAACGGCTGGTTCAACGCTACGGCATCGTCCAGCTCTCGACCGGCGAAATGCTGCGTGCCGCGGTGGCGGCGCAGACGCCGGTCGGCCTCAAGGCCAAGGACATCATGGCCTCCGGCGGCCTGGTGCCGGACGACGTCGTAGTCGGAATCATTTCCGACCGGATCGATCAGCCCGACGCCAGGAATGGTTTCATCCTCGACGGTTTCCCGCGCACGGTTCCGCAGGCCGAGGCGCTGGATGAGCTTCTGAAAAAAAAGCACCTGAAACTGGACGCTGTGATCGAGCTTCGCGTCAACGAAAGTGCCCTGTTGGAGCGGGTCGAGACCCGGGTCGGGCAGATGCGGGAGCGGGGCGAGGAAATCCGCGTCGATGACACGCCGGAAGTGCTGACCAAGCGGCTGGCGAGCTACCGGGCGCTGACCGAGCCGCTGATTCACTACTATTCGGAACGGCGCAAATTGCTGACGGTCGACGGCATGATGAAAATCGAAGCCGTCACCCGGGAAATTGACCGGATCCTCTCCGCGATCGGCGCCGTCGAAGCCAAAGCCGCCAAAAAGGCGAGCGCGGCCAAGCGGACCGCCAGGGCGGGCAGGAAGGCCGCTAACAAGACTGCTGAAACGGGTGCCGAAAAGGGCGCCAAACCGGCCGCCAGGAAGGCCTCCAAATCCGCAGGCAAGGGCGCCAGGAAGGCGGCGAAGGTCTCCAGGAAGGGCGCCAGGAAGGGCCCCAAGACCGCCAAAACGGCGGCCAGGCGTGCCAAAAAGGGGGCTAAAAAGACGGCCCGCAAGGCGGCGGCAGGTTCCAGGCCCCGTATCGCCGCCAAAGCCGGGAAAGCCGCGAAGAAAGCCGCCAAAAAGGTCACGAAAAGGCGAGCTAAGGCATAGCGACGGTTGACGAAACCAACTTGAATCCTTTAATAAGGCCCGTATCCAGTCGGATAGTTTTCCAACGATGCCGGGCCCCGAGGTAACCAAGGGGAGGGCGTCGTGTTCGCGTTTGCGGACACCTGCCCGAAATAGCTAGAACATGGCCGGTCCGAGGGATCGGCAACAGGAGAGAAGTCCGTGGCCCGTATTGCCGGCGTGAATATTCCGACCAACAAGCGCGTGCTGATCGCGCTCCAGTACATCCATGGCATCGGCCAGAGGAACGCGGCCGAGATCATGGAGAAGGTCAAGATTCCCGTTGATCGCCGCGTCTCGCAGTTGAGCGATCAGGAAGTGCTGCAGATCCGTGAAGTGATCGACCGCGACTATATGGTCGAAGGCGACCTGCGTCGCGAGACCGGCATGAACATCAAGCGTCTGATGGATCTCGGCTGCTATCGCGGTCTGCGCCATCGCCGCGGATTGCCGGTGCGCGGTCAGCGCACCCACACCAACGCGCGCACGCGCAAGGGTCCGGCCAAGTCGATCGCCGGCAAGAAGAAGTAATTTGGCGATCAGCGAATGGCGAATGGCGAGTAGGGAGCGATCCCGGACTATTCGCTGTTCGCCACTCGCGGTTCGCTTCTGAGGTGTAGCCGCTGGCACTACGGCGGCGTTGAGATCGTTAGGAAAGGTTCTGGAATGGGCAAGGAAGCCACCCGCGTACGCCGCCGTGAGCGCAAGAACATTGCATCGGGCGTTGCGCACGTGAATTCGTCGTTCAACAACACGACCATCACCATCACCGATGCGCAGGGCAACACCATTGCCTGGTCGTCGGCCGGAACGATGGGCTTCAAGGGTTCGCGCAAATCGACTCCCTATGCCGCGCAGGTGGCGGCGGAAGACGTCTCCAAGAAGGCGCAGGAACACGGGATGCGCACGCTGGAGGTTGAAGTCGCCGGTCCCGGTTCGGGCCGCGAATCGGCGCTTCGTGCGCTGCAGGCTGCGGGCTTCACCGTCACATCGATCCGCGACGTGACCACGATCCCGCACAATGGTTGCCGGCCGCGCAAGCGCCGGCGGGTTTGATGCATCGATTGTGCGGGCGGCTCGGCCGCCCGCGACGATTTTGAGAATTTTGAAGCGCGGACTGATCCGCGATCTCCAACGCCAGTGATTCAGATGGCAGAATTGACTGGCCCATGGGTGACACAGTGACGATCCAGAAAAATTGGCAAGAACTTATCCGCCCAAACAAGCTCCAGGTGACTCCGGGCACCGACCCGATTCGCTTTGCGACGCTGGTCGCCGAGCCGCTCGAGCGTGGCTTCGGCCAGACGCTGGGTAACGCGCTGCGCCGCATCCTGCTTTCGTCGCTGCAGGGCGCTGCGGTGCAGTCGGTGCATATCGACGGCGTGCTGCACGAGTTCTCCTCGATCGCCGGCGTTCGCGAGGACGTCACCGACATCGTGCTGAACATCAAGGACATCTCGATCAAGATGCAGGGCGAAGGCCCCAAGCGCATGGTCGTGAAGAAGCAGGGTCCGGGCGTCGTCACCGCCGGCGACATCCAGACCGTCGGCGACGTCGTGGTGCTCAATCCCGATCTGCAGATCTGCACGCTCGACGAGGGCGCGGAAATCCGCATGGAATTCACCGTCGCCGCCGGCAAGGGCTATGTTGCCGCCGAGCGTAACCGTCCCGAGGACGCGCCGATCGGCCTGATCCCGGTCGACAGCCTGTTCTCGCCGGTCCGCAAGGTCTCCTACAAGGTCGAGAATACCCGCGAGGGCCAGATCCTCGACTACGACAAGCTGACCATGACGATCGAGACCAACGGCGCGATCACCCCGGATGACGCGGTGGCCTATGCCGCGCGCATCCTGCAGGACCAGCTCAACGTGTTCGTCAACTTCGAAGAGCCGCGCAAGGAAGTGGCGCAGGAGATCATTCCCGATCTCGCGTTCAACCCGGCGTTCCTCAAGAAGGTCGACGAACTCGAACTGTCGGTGCGTTCGGCGAACTGCCTGAAGAACGACAACATCGTCTACATCGGCGACCTCGTGCAGAAGTCGGAAGCGGAAATGCTCCGTACCCCGAATTTCGGCCGCAAGTCGCTGAACGAGATCAAGGAAGTACTGGCCCAGATGGGTCTGCATCTCGGCATGGAAGTGCCGGGCTGGCCGCCGGAGAATATCGACGAACTGGCCAAGCGCTTCGAAGACCACTATTGATTTCGTCATTCCAAGGCGCGCGCGAGCGCGAATTATGGTGCGCGATTGCGCACCTGAGAATCTCGAGGTTCCGGATCGCTGCTTCGCGACGTCCGGAATGACTGGGCGAACGCAGGCGGCCCACCTGAGCAGATTGTCCGACGAGCCGTCGCGACAGAACAAGTATTGAGGAATATACCATGCGTCACGGCAAGGTTCATCGGAAGCTCAACCGCACCGCCGAGCATCGGCGGGCGATGTTCGCCAACATGTGCGCGGCGCTGATCAAGCACGAGCAGATCGTCACCACGCTGCCGAAGGCGAAAGAATTGCGCCCGATCGTCGAGAAGCTGGTCACGCTCGGCAAGAAGGGCGGTCTCGCCATGCGCCGCCAGGCGATCTCCGAGATGCGCGACCAGGATCAGGTCCGCAAGCTGTTCGACGTGCTCGCCACCCGCTACAAGGACCGTCAGGGCGGCTATACCCGCATCATCAAGGCCGGCTTCCGCTATGGCGACAACGCGCCGATGGCCGTGATCGAGTTCGTCGACCGCGACGTCGATGCCAAGGGCCTGGATTCGGGTCCGGTGCAGGCGAAGGCCGCGGAAGCCGCGTAAGCTCACCTTTCGATTTCTCTTCAAAAGCGGCGCCCGGTGCGCCGCTTTTTTATTGGGCAGCGGCAGCGATTGCGACGGCGCGGGCTGCTCCCGATATCTCCTGCATCACTGACGGAGATGCCTCATGAAGATCGACCTTTCGGGAAAGACGGCGCTGGTGACGGGCTCGACCTCCGGCATCGGCCATGCCATCGCCAGGGGACTGGCCGCCGCGGGCGCCGATGTCACGGTCAATGGCCGGACGCAAGACAAGGTCGACGGCGCGGTTGCCGCACTCGCCAAAGCCGTTCCCGGCGCCAGGGTCCGGGGCGTCGCCGCCAGTGTGTCCACCGTCGCCGGCTGCAATACGCTGGTGACGGCGCTGCCGGAAGTCGACATCCTCATCAACAACGCGGGCATCTTCGAACCCAGGGACTTCTTCGAGACGCCCGACGAGGACTGGAGCCGCTTCTTCGAGGTCAATGTGATGTCGGGCGTGCGGCTGTCGCGCGCCTACATGCAGGGCATGTTGAAACGCAATTGGGGCCGCATCGTCTTCATCTCCTCCGAATCCGCCCTGAATATCCCGAAGGAAATGATCCACTACGGCATGACCAAGGCTGCGCAGCTTGCGGTGTCGCGCGGGCTTGCCGAGATAACACGCGGCACCGCCGTGACCGTCAATTCAGTGCTGCCGGGGCCGACGATGTCGGAGGGCGTCGAAACATTCGTGAAGGATCTGGCGAAGCAGAACGGTCAGTCGGTGGAAGAGGCGGCGTCGCAATTCATAAAACAGTTTCGTCCGACCTCGCTGCTCCAGCGTTTTGCGACCGTCGAGGAGATCGCCAACATGGTGATCTATGTCGCTTCAAAGGAGTCGTCGGCGACCAACGGCGCGGCGCTCCGCGCGGAAGGTGGCATCGTCCAGACCATTGCATGAGGTGAAAGATGCCGGCCTATGTGATTTCCGAACTCGAAGTGCTCGATCCCGTTGAAATTGAAACCTACCGCACCATCGCGGCCCAATCGATCGCGCAATACGGCGGGCGCTATCTGGTCCGGGGCGGCGCCGCAAATGTCGCAGAGGGCGGACCGCCGCCCGAGAACATCGTCGTGGTCGAGTTTCCCTCGATGGAACGCGTGCGTGAATGGTATGCGTCGCCGGAATACGCCGAAGCCCTGAAAGTGCGGCGGACCGCGCTCGACCGCCGCCTGATCTTTGTGGAAGGGGTGCCGGCGGTATAATTCGTAAGGTGGGCAAAGCGAAGCGTGCCCACCACTTAGTGTGAGACGTAGTTGGCCAGATGGTGGGCACGGCGCCAGATGCGCCTTTGTCCGCCCTACGTGGCGCCTACCATCCCTCCAGCACGATCTTGCCGCGCGACTTGCCGGATTCCAGCAACGCATGCGCGCGCTTCAAATTGGCGGCATTGATGGTGCCGAAGGTCTGGTCGAGCGTGGTGCGCAGCACGCCGTTGTCGATGAGATCGGCGACGTCGTTCAGCAGCCGATGCTGCGCGATCATATCCTCTGTCTGGAACGAGGAGCGCGTGAACATCGATTCCCAGTGGATCGAGATCGCCTTGCCCTTGAAGACGCCGACGTTGAATTCCGGGGGATCGTCGATCAGGCCATACTTTCCCTGCGGCGCCATCAACTCCGCCAGCGCCTTGTAGTGCTGGTCGGTGTTGGTGAGGCTTGCGACAAGGGCCACCGGCGGCAGCTTCAGCTTCTCGACCTGCTCCTTCATCGGCCTGGCGTGATCGATGATGGCGTGGGCGCCGAGATCGAGGCACCATTTTTGCGATTCCGGGCGTGAGGCGGTGGCGACGACGGTAAGGCCGGTGAGGCGGCGGGCGAGCTGGATCAGGATCGAGCCGACGCCGCCGGCTCCGCCCACGATCAGGAGCGTGCGCGCATCCAGGCTCTTGCCGGGCACCGCGCCGAGGCGGTCGAACAGCAATTCCCAGGCGGTGATCGAGGTCAGGGGCAGCGCCGCGGCCTGCGCGAACGACAGCGTCTTCGGCTTGGCGCCGACGATACGCTCGTCGACCAGGTGGAATTCCGAATTGGTGCCCTGGCGCTGGATCGAGCCGGCATAGAACACCTCGTCGCCCGCCTTGAACAGCGTGACGTCGGGACCCACGGCATCGACGATGCCGGCGGCGTCATAGCCCAGGATTTTGGTCTCGCCCTCCGGCGGCGCGGCGCGCTTGCGCACCTTGTAGTCGACTGGATTGGCCGAGATCGCCTTCACGGCGACGCGGATGTCGCGGCCCTTCGGTTCCGGCTTGGCGGCCTCGAAATCGATCAGTGCATCCGCAGCGTCGATGGGAAGCGACTTCTTGTAACCGACGGCCTTCATGCCCGTTGTCTCCGATGCGATGGCGCGGCTTATGGCGCGGCTTTAAGTGTCGTTCTGCCGCGATTTTGGCAAGTGCCTGTAAATTTGCGGATATAGTCCCTGTTTGGACACTATTGCAAATCACCCCATGAAACGGCGGAATTTCGCCCACCGGACGGGTTGCGCGGTCGTAGCCACGCTCGATCCGATCGGCAGCAAAGGGAAGGGCGTCATACTCCATCACCAGTTTCAGCAACGCGATCTCCGTGACATTGCCGCCGGTGGCTTACGCGTGGCGACGCCGGTCCGGCAGCCGCCCCGACACACGGATAGCGAGCAAACTACCCTTCTATTGCCGGACGAACCCGCTTATATTTCAACGTCTTCATCGAGAGGTAGGAATGCTCCGATCTGTCCGCGCCGCCGCGATCACTGCAATTTGGGCCGTAACCCTGTTGGGAAGTCTTCATCCCGTTCTTGCCCAGGACCGGCGCGCGCCGGTCTCGCCGGCGGAGCTGATGCTCTCCTACGCGCCGATCGTGCAGCGCGTGCAACCGGCCGTGGTCAATGTCTATGCCGCCAAGGTGGTGCGGGACCATAATCCGCTGCTCGACGATCCGATCTTCCGCCGCTTCTTCGGCGTGCCCGGCCAGCAGCCGGAGCAGATGCAGCGTTCGCTGGGATCGGGCGTGATGGTGGATTCCTCGGGTCTGGTCGTGACCAACGTCCACGTCATCGAAGGCGCCGATGAGGTCAAGGTATCGCTTTCCGACAAGCGGGAATTCGAGGCCGAGATCGTGCTCAAGGATCCCCGCAGCGATCTGGCGGTATTGCGGCTCAAGGGCGCGCATGAGAAATTCCCGACCCTCGATTTCGCCAATTCCGACGCATTGCAGGTCGGTGACGTCGTACTCGCGATCGGCAACCCCTTCGGCGTCGGCCAGACCGTGACCCACGGCATCATTTCGGCGCTGGCGCGCACGCAGGTCGGCATCACCGACTACCAGTTCTTCATCCAGACCGATGCCGCGATCAATCCGGGCAATTCCGGCGGCGCGCTGGTCGACATGACCGGAAAGCTCGCCGGCATCAATACCGCGATCTTCTCGCGCTCCGGCGGATCGCAGGGTATCGGCTTTGCGATCCCCGCCAACATGGTGCGCGTGGTCGTGGCTTCCGCCAAGAGCGGCAGCAAGGCCGTGAAGCGGCCGTGGCTCGGCGCCAAGCTGCAGGCGGTGACGCCGGAGATCGCCGAGACCTTGGGGCTTCGGCTTCCCACCGGCGCGCTGGTCGCCAGTGTGGTTTCGAACAGTCCGGCGGCGCGGGCGGGACTGAAGCCGTCGGATCTGATCGTCGCGATCGACGGGCACGAGGTCGAGGATCCCAATGCGTTCGATTACCACTTCGCGACCCGTCCGCTCGGCGGCACGGCGCAGATCGATGTGCTGCGCAATGCGAAGACGATCAAGCTGACGGTGCCGCTGGAGACCGCGCCCGATACCGGCCGCGACGAGATCGTGCTGACGACGCGCTCGCCGTTCCAGGGCGCCAAGGTCGCGAATATCTCGCCCGCCGTGGCGGACGAACTGCATCTGGATGCGGACACGGCAGGCGTGGTGGTGACCGGTCTCGCCGATGGCGGCACTGCCGCCAGCGTCGGATTCCAGAAGGGCGACATCATCCTGGCCGTCAACAACCAGAAGATCGCCAAGACCGCCGACCTCGAGAGGGCGACGCGCGAATCCGCCCGGGTCTGGCGCATTGTCCTGGTGCGCGGCGGCCAGCAGATCAACGTCACGCTGGGCGGATGAGCCCGAAGCGACCACGCGAAGCTGCCAACCTGTTCGCTGCCGCGGGAATGGAGGCGGATGCGCCGCATCCGCTTCCGGACCGGTTGCGCCCGCGCACGCTGTCGGAAGTCGTCGGACAGGATCACATCCTGGGACCGGACGGCGCGCTGACGCGCATGCTGGCGACGCGTACCCTGGGTTCGCTGATCTTCTGGGGACCACCGGGCACCGGAAAGACCACGGTGGCCCGGCTGCTGGCGGACGCCACCGAGCTGCATTTCGAACAGCTGTCGGCGGTATTTTCCGGCGTCGCCGATCTGAAGAAGGCGTTCGACGCGGCGCGTGCGCGGCGCGAGACCGGCAAGGGGACGCTGTTGTTCGTCGACGAGGTGCACCGGTTCAATCGCGCGCAGCAGGATTCGTTTCTGCCCGTGATGGAAGACGGCACCGTGGTGCTGGTCGGCGCCACCACGGAAAATCCCTCGTTCGAGCTCAATGCCGCGTTGTTGTCGCGGGCGCGCGTGCTGGTGTTCCATTCGCTCGACCCGGCCGCGATCGAAAAGCTGTTCGTGCATGCCGAAGAGATCGAGGGCAAAAAGCTGCCGCTCGACGCGGAAGCCCGCGCCGTGCTGGTGCGCATGGCCGACGGCGACGGCCGCGCCGCGCTGACGCTTGCCGAAGAGGTCTGGCGCGCCGCGCGCGAAGGCGAGATTTTCAATGCCCGGCAGTTGCAGGACATCCTGCAGCGCCGCGCGCCGATCTACGACAAATCCGCCGACGGCCATTACAACCTGATCTCGGCGCTGCATAAATCGGTGCGCGGCTCCGATCCGGATGCTGCGCTGTATTATCTCGCGCGCATGATGGACGCGGGCGAGGACCCGCTGTTTCTGGCGCGGCGCGTGGTCCGCATGGCGATCGAGGACATCGGTCTGGCCGATCCGCAGGCGCTGGTAATCGCCAACGCCGCCAAGGATGCCTACGACTTCCTTGGGTCTCCCGAGGGCGAACTCGCGATCGCGCAGGCCGTGATCTATCTCGCCACCGCGCCGAAATCGAACGCGGCCTACACCGCATTCGGTGCGGCGATGCGTGTCGCAAAGGAGGGCGGTTCGCTGCTGCCGCCGAAGCATATCCTGAATTCGCCGACCAAGTTGATGAAGTCGGAAGGTTACGGCGGCGGCTACGAATACGACCACGACACGCCGGAAGCCTTCTCCGGTCAGGAATACTTCCCGGACGCGCTCGGCCACCAGACCTTCTACGATCCGCCCGATCGCGGATTCGAGCGCGAAATCAGGAAACGCCTGGATTACTGGGCGAAGCTGCGCAAACAGCGGGAAGGTTGAAGCTACCCTGAGGTTGTACTAGTCTCGGTTTTCTAGGGACGGCGGGGGCGCGGATGACTGCGGATTTCCTCATCAAGATCTCGCCCATCATCGGCGGCACCATCCTGATTGCCGTCTGCCTGATTGCGATTTTGCGTAACCCGGGCGTCTCCAACACGTTCGCCGTTCTTCTGGCGTTTGGCGCGTTGCTGTTCGTCATCCCGGCGCTTTCGATCTTCAATTTCAAGGGCCTGGGAATTGAATTTTCCGGCCAGGCAACGACCGATCAGGTCACGCAGCAGGCGGCGAGCATCAATGCGCGGCTCGAGGACATCAAGATGGCTCTTGCCGACCTCGGCAAGCGGGTCGCTCCGGCGACGGCTCCCGCGCCGCCGCCATCGGCGGAATTCGGGACCAACCGCAGCCGGACCGTCATTGTCGTCTACTCCGCCGCCCAGAAGACGCTCGCCAAGCAGCTGGAAAACGAACTGCTGAAGAAAGGCTATCAGGCGACGTCGGTATATTCCGACTATTCCGAGCTCACCGATGCGAACAAGGGACCGCCGGGATCGGTGCGATTCTTGTACAGCGATGCAACGAAATCGGTCGGAGAATCGGTCAAACAGCTGTTGAAGGCCGATACCGGCAGCCTTGCGCTGCTTCCGGATAGTGTGCGTCCGCAGATGTCCGCGGACGCGCAGGTTCTGCTGTTCTGAGGCGCGGCTGCAGCTTCTATTTGCCGGTCTGCATGAAATTCAGGATTTCGCCGCTCAGGCGCGTGTCGGGGGTGTTGATCGAATACACTTCCGACATGTGGCTGTGCTGCGGCAGGACCACCGCATGGGGGCAACCGTTGGGGCCTTTGCAGACCGCCTGCTTCAGGAGGTCGTACTGCTCGTGGAGCCGAGGCGGGTCCAGTTCGGCGCCGACGATCATCAGCGGGATTTTTGTCGCCTGCAAACCGCTGAGCGAGGACCGTTCGGCGTATTTCGAGGCGTCGGCACCGAAATAGGCCTTCTCGGGACCACCGGCAGTCCCCGTCGTCAGATCGTAGATCCCGGACACCAGGATCGCCCCGGCCAGACCGCCGCCCTTCACCTTGTGAAATTCGGGATGCGACACGTAGTTTGCGACATGCACCGCGCCGGCGGAGTGGCCCATCAGGAAGACGCGGGCCGGGTCGCCGCCGCGCGCGGCGATGTTGGCCGAAACCCATTGAACGGCCGCGCCCAAATCCTCCGCCGCCGCCGGCCACGGCGATTGCGGGGCGAGCCGGTAGGTGGTGTTGACGCCGACAAAGCCGTTCTTCGCCGCCCACAGCATGATGTTGTCATAGAACGGGCTGTCCCCGGTGCGCTTGTTGCCGGCCGTGAAGCCGCCGCCATGGACAAAGATCAGCACCGGCCTGGGCGAGGAGGCTTTTTGCGGCGTGAAGACATCGAGCAGGTTGCGGTCGGCGGCGCCGTATTTGACGTCCCGCTCGATCTTGACGCCCGGATAGGGTTCTTTTTGCTGCAGCGGCGCATAGAGAGCGGCGGTCTTCGGGGGATCGATGACCCGTCCGAGCTCCAGCAGCTTCCGGGCGATCTCGTCCGGCATCGGACTGCCTCCGGCCCAGGCTGCGCTCGCCACCATTGCCGCCACGACGGCCAAAGCCGGTTTGAGTAACGCCATCGCTGTGCTCCCCTGGTTCTTTAGCCGTTTCGCCTAACATGGCTGATCCCGCACGGGATTTGTACCGAATTCGCCGTGACGGTGGAGCGCTTTTGCGCTACCCAACGGCTTGATCTGGAGCCGCAATCACCATGAGCCGTCGCGTCAAGAGACCCCTGAAGGCCCGGGGCGATCGCCCGAAGGGAGCGAGCCCGTACCGGGGCTCGCAGGCGGAGCGGTCGCTGGCGCATCGCCCCGGCGGCAAGCCGGCTGCGCGGTTCGCCGCCCCGGCACCCCGCGCGGCGAAACCGCAGCCTTTCGTGCCCGAGCCTGCCAAAGCCGTCGTCGAGCCGCCGCCGCTGCCGACCAAGGTCCAGACCGTGGTCGTGACGGCGGACGAGAACAACATGCGCGTCGACCGTTTTCTCGAGGCGCGCTTTCCCGGCCTGTCGTTCTCCCATATCCAGCGCATCGTCCGCAAAGGCGAGCTGCGGGTGAACGGCAAGCGCGCCGACAGCAAGGACCGGCTTGAGGAGGGGCAAAGCGTTCGCATTCCGCCGCTGAAGCTCGATGCGCCGAAGGTCGCCGGCAGCCTGTCGGAAGCCGCGACCAAGACGCTGCAAGCCCTCAAGGACATGATCCTGTTCGAGGACGCCGACGTCCTGGTGCTGAACAAGCCCGCGGGGCTGGCGGTGCAGGGCGGTTCCGGCACCACGCGGCACATCGACCAGATGCTGGAAGTGATGCGCGATGCCAAGGGACAGAAGCCTCGGCTGGTGCACCGGCTCGACAAGGAGACCGCGGGCTGCCTGGTGGTTGCGAAAACCCGTTTCGCCGCCACCGCGCTGACCGGATCGTTCCGCCATCGTTCGGCGCGCAAGATCTACTGGGCGCTGGTGGCGGGCGTGCCGAAGCCGAAGCAGGGCCGCATTTCGACCTACCTCGCCAAGGAGGAGAGCGAGGACGACACCATCATGCGCATCGCGGCGCATGGCGACGAGGGCGCGAGCCACGCCGTGACCTATTATGCGGTGGTCGAGACTTCGGCGCAGAAGCTCGCATGGGTATCGCTGAAGCCGGTCACCGGGCGGACCCATCAATTGCGCGCGCACATGGCCCATATCGGCCATGCCATCGTCGGCGACCCCAAATACTTCAACAAGGAAAACTGGGAGCTGCCGGGCGGCCTGCAGAAGCGGCTGCATCTGTTGGCGCGCCGGATCGTGATCCCGCATCCGCGCGGCGGCGTCATCGACGTCACCGCGCCGCTGCCGCCGCATATGCTGCAATCCTGGAACCTGCTCGGCCTCGAGGCCGACCGCTTCGACCCGATCGAGAACGCGCCTGAAGAATAATTCATTTGCGGTTTGCCCTGGGTATCGCGACATACCCTCCATGAAACACGCATCGGTTATCTGCGCGGTCGCCTCCGCGCTGGTCTTCGCCGGCGCCGCCTCCGCGCAGGTCATTCCGCCCGGCGGCTCGCAGTTCAACCCGCCGCTGCCGCCACCGCCGCCACCGCCCAGGATCGAGGTGCCGGTGATTCCGCAGATGGATGCGCTGCCGCAGCGGAATTATGCGCCCGCGCCGCGGCCTTCCTTCGGCGAACGGATCAGCAAATGCCTCGATGACGCCGCCGCCGCCGGGCTCGGCCCGGGCGAGCGCGAGGCGTATTCCCGCGCCTGCGCCAATCGATGACCGCACGTCGGTTGCTGTGCTGCGCGAGAAACGCTTCAGCTTTATTTGCCCCTGTTTTTATCATACTCTCGCGCACAAATGACCGCTGACAACCGGAAGCCGAAAGCGCATGCGTGAATTGTTCGATGAAGTGGCGGGAAAATCGCCGCTCGATCCCGAGGAGTTGGTGCGGCGCGCGGCGCGCACGCCGAAACGGAAGCGCTTCTATGCCAAGGCCGGCGTTGCCGAGGGCAAGGACGGATTTGCCATCACGCTGGACGACAGGCCGATCCGCACGCCTTCCGGCCGTCAGGTGATCGTGCCCGTACGCGAAATCGCCGGCTTGATCGTCGCGGAGTGGGAGGCGCAGCACGAGTTCATCGATCCCCTGACGATGCCGATGACCCGCTTTGCCAACAGCGTCGTCGATGCCGTGGTCGACCGGGTCGACGCCGTGACCGGGGACGTGGCGAAATATTTCCAGTCCGATCTTCTGTTCTATCGCGCCGGCCATCCCGAGGCGCTGGTGGCGCGCGAGGCCGCGCATTGGGATCCGCTGTTGTTCTGGGCCGCCGATACGCTCGGCGCGCATTTCATTCTTGCCGAAGGCATCGTGCATGTCCGCCAGCCCGAGGCCGCCATCGCGGCGGCGCGCGCGGTGCTGCCCGGTGATCCCTGGTCGATCGCGGCACTGCACGTGATCACGACCCTGACCGGCTCGGCGCTGCTTGCCCTGGCGCTGCTGCACGGCGTGATCGATTCCGACCAGGCCTGGGCCGCCGCTCATGTCGACGAGGACTGGAACAGCGAAAAATGGGGCGTGGACGACGAGGTGGCGGCGCGGCGGGCGGCGCGGCTGGTCGATTTCAGGGCCGCCGCCGGCATCCTGAAGGCGCTGAATCCGATGCCCGGTTAACGAGAGGTTTACGACGCTGGGCTAGCGTTCTCAGCCCAGCGAGCCCGCAACATGTCGATTTCCGTCACCCCGATCCTTCCGGTGATTGCCGCCCAAAGCGCGGCGCCCGATCTCGTGCTGCAGCCGGGAAGCGTGGTCGACGCGAAGGTGCTGCAGGTTTTCGCCGACAATCTGGTGCGGATTGCGATCGCCAGCGTTTCGATCGACGTGCTGTCGGAAGTTCCGCTGCAGGCCGGCCAGACCCTTCAACTGGCGGTATCGCAGACGCAGGACGGTGTCAGGCTCGCCATTGTCGGGCAGGGCGGGTCGGCCGCCGCGTCCGGCGATACCGTAACGCTTGCGCCCGGCGCGATGGCCGATGCCGCGGCAAATCCTTCGGCCGTTGCGGCGCAAGCCCGCAATGTCCTGACGCCGCTGGAACGCGTCGCCGTCGCTGCTGCGGCCGAGAGCGCGGCCACACGGCAGGACAGCCTGGCGCCGCTGTTCGCCAATCTCGGCGCAATTGCCGGGTCGAGCCTGCCGCCGAAACTGCAACAGGCGGTCATGCAGGTGCTGGCGCAGCGGACCAGCCTCGATCAAAATCTGACCGGCAACGACGTCCAGAATGCCTTTGAGAAATCCGGGATCCTGCTCGAGGCGCGGCTGGCGTCGGGATCGGTTTCGCCGGCCTCCGGCATGCCCGATCTCAAGGCCGCGCTGATCGTGCTGCGTCAGACGCTGGCGGCCTCGCTCGGCCCAGCCGGCCTGGCTGAACATCTCGCCGCCCCGCCATCCGCCGTGCCGGGAGCTGCCACTGCGGAATCCGTGCAGTCCACCGCGGCGTCGTCACCAACGCTGGCTCCATCGCTGTCGCCGGAGATCGAGGTGCCGGAAATTCTGCTGCCGCAGGCGCGGGTAGCCGACGATCCCATTCAACCCGGCAGCACTGCCCGGATCGTGCTCCCGGAGGCGCTGCTCAACGCCGCGCCTCGTACCCTGACGGCGGGTGCGGCGCTGAACCTGTTGCAAGAGACCCTGCAGCCGGCGCTGCAGCCGATGCCGCGGATTGTCGGCAACGCCGGCCTGCCGGCGGCCGTGCTGCCGAATGGCCGCGGCGACGACGTCACCTTCCATACCAACACGCCGCCGCCGCCGTTTCGCGGAGCACTGCCCTCGGCGCAACCGGTGGCCGCCCCGTCGATCGCGTCCGGCGCGCCGCTGGCGACGACGGCGCATCACCTGCTCGGCGATACCGACGCCGCGATCGCGCGCCAGACCTTGCTGCAGGTGGCCTCGCTGCCGGATCGCGTCGATACCACTGGCCCGCGGATCGATCCGAGCGTGCCGCGCTGGAATTTCGAAATCCCGTTTACGACGCAGCAGGGAACGGCGATGGCGCAGTTCGAGATCTCGCGCGACGGCAGCGGCAATGAGGTCGAGGCCGCCAAGCGGGTCTGGCGGGCGCGGTTCTCGCTGGATGTCGAGCCCGCGGGGCCCGTTCACGCGCTGGTGTCGCTCAGCGGCGACAAGACATCGGTGCGGATGTGGGCGGAACGGCCGGCGACCGCGGCGCAATTGCGCGCCGGGGCGGCGCAGCTCAGCCAGGCGCTGACCAGGGCCGACTTGCAGCCCGGCGATATCGTGATCCGCGACGGCGCGCCCCCGCAACCGGCGCCGGCGCGCGCCGGGCATTTTCTGGATCGCGCGCTATGAGCGTGGAGGCGCCGAACCAGCTCGCGGTCGCGCTGCATTACGACAAGACCGGCGCGCCGCGGGTCGTCGCCAAGGGCAGGGGGCCGATCGGCGCCAGGATCGTCGAAATCGCCAGGGCCCACGACATCCCGATCGAGGAGAACGAGGTGCTGGCCGGCGCGCTCTCCAACGTCGAACTCGGCGATGAAATTCCCGCCGAACTTTACAAGGCGGTCGCGGAGGTGCTGGTGTTCGTGCTGCGGCTGTCGGGACGGATTCGCTAGATCCGTTTCCCGATGTCATCGTTTTACCACGATGTCGTCAGAATCGTCGCCGCCGTCGCCTTTCCCACATCGGATAGTGCCATGATCAATCGCCGCCATGCGCTCGGCCTTCTTGCCGCAGCAGGCTTGTTGCCGTCGCGAAGCCTTGCCGACGTAGCTCCCCAGCGCAGCGAGATTCGGGAGAGCCTGGCCAGGCATTTTCTCGACGTGGGCACGGTCGGAACCTTCGTCGGCTACAAGGTCGACGACTACCTCGTCATCGCCAGCGACAAGAACAGGTCGGGCGAGGCCAGGCTGCCGGCCTCCACCTTCAAGATCCCGAATTCGGTCATCGCGCTGGAGACCGGCGTGGTCGGCGATCCCGACAAGGACGTCTTCAAATGGGACGGCGTCGTCAGAAGCATCGAGGCCTGGAACAAGGATCACACCATGCGCACGGCGATCGCTGTATCCGCGGTGCCGGTCTATCAGGAGATCGCCCGGCGCATCGGCGAGGCACGGATGCAGAAATACGTCGATCTCTTCGAATACGGCAACCGCGATATCGGCGGCGGCATCGACCAGTTCTGGCTGACCGGCAATTTGCGCATCGATCCGGTGCAGCAGGTCGATTTCGTCGACCGGCTGCGGCGAGGCGCCTTGCCGGTGTCGAAACGCAGCCAGGATCTGGTGCGCGATATATTGCCGGTCACCAGGGTCGGCGACGCCATCATCCGCGCCAAGAGCGGTCTGCTTGGCGCGGAAACCGGCAAGCCGTCGCTGGGCTGGATGGTGGGCTGGGCCGAGAAGGGCGAGGCCCGGACGGTGTTCGCGCTCAACATGGATTGTCAGGAGCCGCGGCATATTGCCGATCGCATGGCGATCACGCAACAATGCCTCGCCGATATCGGCGGAATCTGATCCGGAAGGTGGCCGAGATGACCGATGTGCCGGAGGGTGACACGCCGCGCGCGCTGGACGAGATCGCAAGCTTCCACGCCCACGTCTACTACGATCCGGCGACAACACGCGCCGAGGCCGAACGGCTGCGGGCATGGATCGACCAGCGTTTTTCCGTCACGCTCGGGCGCTGGCATGACGCCAGGGTCGGGCCGCACGACCAGGCGATGTTTCAAGTGGCCTTTGCCACGCAGGTGTTTCCTGCGCTGGTGCCGTGGCTGATGCTGAACCACGGCCGGTTGAGCGTCCTGGTCCATCCGAACACGACCAATCCGCGCCGGGATCATCTTGCCGATCCGCTCTGGATCGGGCCGGCCCTGGCCGTGCATGGCGGAGAAGCTGCCGGAGGAGGCCGTTCCGGAACAGGCGCCGCCGCCGAATACAAGCCCGGTTCGGCAGCCGTAACCAGCGCGACCGCTACCGCCGCCGCCGGCTGGCAGGGATGACGCGGCTGGGCTAGCTTCTTCCGGCCTTACAGGAAACCCCGAGAAACGAAAGGGAGGACCGATGACCGCGCCGCCCGCGACCGGCCAGAAGCCGCGCTTTCCCCAACTCACCATGGATCAGCTCGACCCGGCGCAGAAGCCGCTCGGCGAGCAGATCGTAAAAGTCTCCAGCATCGGCATTGCCGGCCCGTACAATCCGATGCTGCGCAGCCCGGTGCTGGGCCAGCGGCTGTTCGACCTGTTTCACTATCTGCGCTGGGAAACCTCCGTCCCCACAAGACTCAACGAGTTTGCGATCCTGATCATCGGGCGGCAATGGCGCTCGCAGGTCGAATGGTTCGCGCACGCGCCGATCGCGGCGAAGGCGGGCTTGTCGGGCGACATCATCGCCGAGCTGAAGACGGGCAAGCGGCCGTCCGGCATGGCCGAGGACGAGGCTGTCGTCTACGACTTCGTCACCGAGCTTACGACCACGCGGAAGGTTTCCGACGGGACCTTTGCGCGGGCGAAGAAGGCGTTCAACGATCAGCAGATCGTGGATCTGACCGCGGTCGCCGGCAATTACGTCATGGTGGCGATGCTGCTGGCGATGGCCGAACAGACCGTGCCTCCCGGCAAGGAGGAGCCGTTCAAGCCCGGCGAGGAGTAGGGGTCCGCGATACGCCTGGTGCCCACCGCTCCCACAAGGGGAGAGGGAGCGCACCGTCATTTGCCGGAACGTCGAGCCAATAGATCTCAAAGGCACCGCCCACGTGAGCGCTCAGCGGCTTCACGTCACGCGTTAGATACATCCTTGCCGATCCGGCCGAGATGGGTGAAGCCGAAACCTGCGGAATATTTCAGGCCGTAGCCGAGCGCGCGGTCGATGCCGATATGCGCCAGCCAGATCATCGCGACCGACAGCGTCAGCGGCGAGGCGAAGCCGAACCCGGCCGTCATCAGCGCCATCGGCGCCATGTAGCTGTGCGCGGCATTGTAGACGATGGCGCCGGCGCGGGGCCCGGCGAGATAGCCGGCAAAGCTCAGGTCGGGCACCAGGAACAGGACGACAAAGACCCACCAGGAGCCGCCCCAGACCGCGTAGAGCATGATCATGCCGGCAAACAGCGTCAGGCCCTCGAGCCGGAGCAGGGTTCGCAAGCCTCCCGTGACGGCGTCGGTGGCTTCGGTTGCGGTGGTCCCGTTCATGGCTGTCCTTTGCGAATTGGCCCGGTAAACCTACCCCTTCCGATCGCCATTTGGGCGACGGAAAGCCGGTTTCCGGTTCGGAAAATGCCGTGTTAGAACCCGGTCAAATCTTGGGCAAATGATGGGCGGGAGCCAATGAAGGATATCCTCGAAACCCTTGAAGAGCGGCGCGCCGGCGCGCGGCTGGGCGGCGGCGAAAAGCGCGTCGAGGCGCAGCACGCCCGCGGCAAGCTGACCGCGCGGGAGCGCATCGAGCTTCTGCTCGACAAGGGCAGTTTCGAGGAATTCGACATGTTCGTCGAGCACCGCTCGACCGAATTCGGCATGGAGAAGACCAAGGTGCCGGGCGACGGCGTCGTCACCGGCTGGGGCACCGTCAACGGCCGCAAGACCTTTGTCTTCGCCAAGGACTTTACCGTGTTCGGCGGCTCGCTGTCGGAAACCCACGCGCAGAAAATCGTAAAAATCCAGGACATGGCGATGAAGGCGAGGGCGCCGATCATCGGGCTCTACGACGCCGGCGGCGCGCGCATCCAGGAAGGCGTCGCCGCACTCGCGGGCTATTCCTACGTGTTCCGCCGCAACGTCATCGCGTCGGGCGTGATCCCGCAGATCTCCGTCATCATGGGGCCCTGCGCCGGCGGCGACGTCTATTCGCCCGCCATGACCGATTTCATCTTCATGGTGAAGAACACCAGCTACATGTTCGTGACCGGGCCCGACGTCGTCAAAACCGTCACCAACGAGGTCGTCACGGCGGAAGAACTCGGCGGCGCCTCGGTGCACGCGACGCGCTCCTCGATCGCCGACGGCGCCTTCGAGAACGACGTCGAGACGCTGCTGCAGATGCGCCGGCTGATCGACTTTTTGCCGTCCAACAACACCGACGGCGTGCCGGAATGGCCGAGTTTCGACGACATCGGCCGGGTCGACATGTCGCTGGACACGCTGATCCCCGACAATCCGAACAAGCCCTACGACATGAAGGAACTGATCCTGAAAGTCGTGGACGAGGGCGACTTCTTCGAAATCTCCGAAGCCTTCGCGAAAAACATCGTCACCGGCTTCGGCCGCATCGCCGGCCGCACCGTCGGCTTCGTCGCCAACCAGCCGATGGTGCTGGCGGGCGTGCTCGATAGCGACGCCTCGCGCAAGGCCGCGCGTTTTGTCCGGTTCTGCGACGCCTTCAATATTCCGATCGTGACCTTCGTCGACGTTCCCGGATTCCTGCCCGGCACCGCCCAGGAATATGGCGGCCTGATCAAACACGGCGCGAAGCTGTTGTTCGCCTATTCGCAATGCACGGTGCCGCTGGTGACGGTGATTACCCGCAAGGCCTATGGCGGCGCGTTCGACGTGATGGCGTCGAAGGAAATCGGCGCCGACATGAACTACGCCTGGCCGACCGCGCAGATCGCGGTGATGGGCGCCAAGGGCGCGGTCGAGATCATCTTCCGCAGCGATATCGGCGATTCCGACAAGATCGCCGCCCGCACCAGGGAATATGAAGACCGCTTCCTGTCGCCCTTCATCGCCGCCGAGCGCGGCTATATCGACGACGTCATCATGCCGCATTCGACGCGGCGGCGGATCGCCCGGGCGCTGGCGATGCTGAAGGACAAGCATGTCGAGATGCCGATGAAGAAGCACGATAATCTGCCGTTGTGAGAGCATTGCATGTCCGCGATCGAGGCTGCCGACAAGGTCGAAATCCGCATCCTGGTCGATAACGCGACCGATATGCTCTCGTCGAATCCGCCCTTCGTCGAAAGCGAATTTGCCTTCATCGGCCGGCGCGGCATTACCAGTTCGGCGCGGTGCCTGTGCTGCGCGGTGCATGGCCTGTCATGTCTCGTCACCGTTCATCGCGGCGGCAAAAGTCACACCGTGCTGTTCGATACCGGCCCGGAGGATTACGCCTTCGAGCGCAATGTAACGCGGCTCGGCGTCGACCTCGGCGCGGTCGAGAGCATCGTGCTCTCGCATGGCCACTGGGACCATTCCGGCGCGATGCTGCTGGCGCTCGGCATGATCCGCGGACGCAGCGGCGCCGGCAAAATTCCGTTCTATGCGCATCCCGGCATGTTCGTGACGCGCGGCGTCCGGCAGCCCAACGGTTCGGTGCGCCGGATGGACGATGTGCCGAGCGTGATCGAGCTTTCGGATTTCGGCGCGGAGATGGTCGTGACCACCGAGCCGCAGGCGCTGCTCGGCGGCCTGTTCCATGTCAGCGGCGAAATTCCGCGGGTGTCGGGCTTCGAGCGCGGCTACCCCGGGCAGGTGAAACGCACGGCCGCCGGCTGGGAGCCGGATGAACTGTTGATGGACGAGCGCTGGCTCGCGGTGAACGTCGCGGGAAAGGGCCTCGTGGTGCTCTCGGCCTGCTCGCATGCCGGCATCGTCAATGTGTGCCGGCACGCCCGTGCGACGTTTCCGCAACTTCCGATCCATGCCGTGATGGGCGGCCTGCATCTGTCCGGCCCGAACGAAGCGATCATTCCGCAGACGGTGGAGGGCCTGAAGGAATTCGGCATCAAGACCATCGCCGCCGGTCATTGCACGGGCTGGCGGGCCATGGCGGCGCTGGCGAAGGAATTTCCGGATGCGCTGGCGCCCACCGCGGTCGGCAAGCAGTTTACATTTTGAGCGCGAACTTTTCGCCATTGTCATCATCCCGCTGTGCGCCGCGATCATGGCGCAAGGCGGCTGGGTGTAGCCCGCCGCGTCATTCCGGGGCCCGCGTAGGCGCGAACCCGGAATCTCGACCTTACAATTTCCGAATTCCGGGTTCATCGCTGCGATGCCCCGGAATGACGAGGTGAAAAACGTAACCGGGAGAAACGCCAATGCCGTCAGCCTATTTCGTCGTCCGCGCCACCGTCGCGGATCCCGCCGCGCGCAAGCCGTTCGACGCGTGGTATAGCCGTGAACATCTGCCCGACGCCGCCAAGGCGTTCGGGGTCAAGAAGGCGCGGCGGTTCTGGAGCATCACGGATCCCGCGCTGCATGTGGCGATGTACGAGTTCGCCGATCAGGCCGCGCTCGATCGCGCCATGAGCGGGGACGCGCTGAAGACGCTGGTCGCCGAGTTCGACCGCTCTTGGCCGCAGGTGACGCGCACGCGCGAGATGCTGGTGCTGGCGGAGGAGTTCGGCTAGCCGTCGTCATTCCTGAACGCGCAATTCAGCGAACATTCATCTCGGCGCTTTCAAACTCTCCCGGCATCACTCGCCATACATGAACAGGGAGATGTCATGGAGCGCCGCGACTTTCTGAAACTCGCCGCTGGATTTGCCGCCGGAGCCGCTGCGCTGACCGCGGGCGCGCAGGCCGCGCCGTTGTCGCCGAATCCGCTGCCGGAAGATGGACGGCTCCCGCCGGCGAATCTGGATATTCACCCCGCGGTGACATCCGGGGCCGAGGTGGAGCATCTCAAGCCCGAGGAGGTTCACTGGGGACACCATGGACACGGGCATCGCTGGGGCTGGCACCACCGTCATTGGCACTGGCATCGCCGTCATTGGGGCTGGCGTCGCCGGCATTGGCACCGCCACCACTGGCAGTAGGGGCCGGTTTTCCTGTAACCAGACTGCCGTATTTTTTTGCTTAGGTGCGTACTGCCGCGTCGCGGCGATATTGAGAGGAAAGGAAAAGGTCTATGAAGCTGCTTGTTGCCTCAGCATTTGCGATTTGCCTCAGCCTTGCGGCGGTCTCCGCGTCGCGCGCCATGCCGCTGGCTCCGCTCGACCAGGCCGCATCGGCCGACGTCATCCGCGTCGCCGGCGGCTGCGGGCGCGGCTGGCACCGCGGTCCCTATGGCGCATGCCGCCCGATGTTCAATTGCCCGCGCGGCTGGCATTCCGGACCGTACGGCCGGCGCTGCTTCCGGAATTGGTGAGGATCGGAGCGTTTTCGAGCGAAGCCTGGCCCTGCAGGTGATGTGAAGGGGATGCGGGTTCGCCCAAGGAAAACGCGCCAAGACAGCAGACAAGAGGGCGGGGTTTCCCGCCCTCATTGCATTTCCGGATGCGATCCGGCTGCAGCACCCGGCCAAACAAAACCCCGCATGAAGCGGGGTTTTGCCGTTTTGTCGTAATTCAGCGCTCAGATCGGACGGCAGCGTCCATAACGCCAGCTGAAGCCGATCGGGCAAATGCGGCCGCGCGGCACCACCACGACCGGCCGCTCCACCACGCGAGGCGCAACGACCACGACGCCGCGGTTGGGACGGCATCCGCCGTAGGGGCCGCGATGGAAGCCGAGGCCGCAGCCGCCGGCGGCGTCCGCCGCGCCGAAGCCTGCGACGGTGCCGGCGACCAGGACTGCTGCAAAAAGGTATTTCATGTGTTCTCCCTGCTGGGGCCGCGACGCGGCGCCTCATATCGCTCCAGAAACAATTCGACACATTAAATATTGCTGCGTCGAATTGCGCCGAACCTGATCACGGTGAGCTGAACGATAAATGAATGCCGGCGATGCCGGATTTTCAGGCAGCGCCGGCGTTGCGCCGCTATTCGTTTTTGCCAAACAGCGCCGCGAATCGCTTCTCGCCGTTGCGGCTGAAATTGACGACGCGGCTGCCGGGGGCGGCGTCGCGCGCGGCCCATTTCAGTTCGGTGAACCGCGTCATGATCGCGGCCCCCAGCGTGCCCGCGAGATGATGGCGCCGCTCGCTCCAGTCGAGACAGGCCTTGCAGACCGGACGGCGCGGATGGGCCAGCGCCTCGGCCGATATCTGCAAGGCGCTTTCGAGGAAGCGCTCGCCCTCGGCGGTCAGCTCGATGTCCTGCTTCTTCTGCCGCACCAGCCGCTGCTGCTTCAGGCTGTCGAGCATCTGCACGCCGAGATCGCCGGCGAGGTGGTCGTAGCAGATCCGCGCCCGGCGCAAGGCCGGGTCCTTCGGCCCGGTGCGCACGCGCATGTGCCCGGCGCGCGCGGCCAGCCCCGCGAGGCCTTCGAGCACGCCGGCGACGTCGGGATCGCTGAGGCGGTAATAGCGGTGGCGGCCCTGTTTTTCCAGCTCGACCAGGCCGCCGGCCTCGAGCTTGGAGAGATGCGAACTCGCGGTCTGCGGCGTGACGCCGGCCTGGTGCGCGAGCTCGCTCGCGGTCAGCGCGCGGCCGGTCATCAGCGCGGTGAGCATGTTGGCGCGCGCGGGGTCGCCGACCAGCGAGGCGACCATGGCGATATCGGGACCTGCTTTCATAGTTCGATGATAGCCGAAGCATCGACGTCGATCAAGCGGGTATCGTGCGCTGACTCGAAATGCCCAATGACGAAGGCAAACACCCGGAGGTTCCATTGATCACCGTTTTCATCCGCTACCAGCTCGATCCGTTCAAGCGCGCGATGTTCGAGGAATACGCCAAACGCTGGCTCGGCATCATCCCGAGATGCGGCGGCGACCTTCAGGGCTACTGGATGCCGCATGAGGGCACCAACAACATCGCGTTCGCGCTGATTTCCTTCGAAAATCTCGCCGCCTATGAAAGCTACCGCGCGCGGCTTCGCACCGACGGGGAAGGCATGGCCAATTTCAACTTTGCCGAAGAGAACAGGTTCATCCTCGCGGAGGAACGAACCTTCCTGCGCAAGGTGGTCGCCTGACGCGGTCGTGCACTGGCGGACGGAGCTTCGCGCCGCTATCTTCGTGCGCAGACAAAGGAAATCCGGAAGGGAGAAATCATGCCGGTCACGACAGCGGACAAGCGCGCCACATTCCGCAGGCTGCACGACACAGGGTGCTTCGTGATACCAAATCCCTGGGACATCGGCAGCGCGCGGGCGCTGCAGGGCATGGGCTTCAAGGCGCTCGCATCCACCAGCGCCGGCTTTGCCTGGTCGATCGGCAAGGCCGACAATCGCGTCACGCTCGATGAAGTCTGCGAACACCTCACGGCGCTGTGCGGCGCGGTCGATCTGCCCGTCAATGCCGACTTCGAGGGCGGCTTCGCGCACGAGCCGCAGCAAGTCGCCGCCAACGTCGCGCGCGCGGTCAAGACCGGCGTCGCCGGGCTGTCGATCGAGGATTCCACCGGCGACAGGACAAAGCCGCTGTACGAACGCGCGCTGGCGATCGAGCGTATCAGGGCGGCACGGGCGGCGATCGATGCCGACGACAGCGGCGTGGTGCTGGCCGGCCGCTGCGAGGGCTTTTTGGTCGGGCAGGCCGATCTGGGCATGGTGATCGACCGCCTGCAGGCTTATGCGCAAGCCGGCGCCGATTGCCTGTACGCGCCGGGCATCCGCACCAAAGAGCAGATCTCCGCGGTCGTGAAGGCGGTGCATCCAAAGCCGGTCAATCTCCTGCTCGGGTGGCCCGGCCTTTCGGTTGCGGAAGCAGCCGAACTCGGCGTCCGCCGCATCAGCGTCGGCGGCTCGCTGGCACGATCGGCCTGGGCCGGCTTCATGCGCGCGGCGAAAGAGATCGCGGAGCAGGGGACGTTCAATGAGCTCGGCAATGGTTACGCCGGCGGCGAATTGAACAAGATGTTCAGCTGACGCCAAAAAGCGCAGCGGGCAAAACCGCCCGCTGCGCTGGAATAGCTTGCTTCAGATTTCCGCCGTTACTTGCTCGGCGCGGTGCCGGTCGGCGGATTGCCGGAGCGGTTCACCTCGGTACCCGTCGGAGCGGACGACGGCGGGGTCTGCGGCTTTGCCGGAGCAGCACCCGTGGTCACGCCCGGACTGGTGTTGGGACGCGGGGTCACGTCACGCATGCCCGGAGGCGCGGCGGGCGGCGACGACGGCGTGTTCTGCGCGGTCGAGGCCGTTCCGGCGTGGTTGATGGTGGAGTTGTTCAGCCCGTAGAAGACCGCGCCAAGCACCAGGGCGATCGCGACCGCGAACATCGCGATCTTGCCGCCGCTCGCCGGACCCTCGGCGAGTTCGGGGTCCATCGGCAGGTCATTGTCGAGCCGCGCGCGGCGAAGTTCGTCGTCGTTACGATTGGTGAGATAGGGATCGTCCGGGGAACGATAGGGATCGTTCGGATTGCGTTCGTAGGCCATGAGTGGGTTCCTCCATTACGGGAAGACAACCCGCCGGCGCCTGCGGAGGTTCCGCGAACGCGCCCCTTTCTCTTGTCGTCCCCGGATGGTTCTTGCCCTCTTTCGTTCTGTTCAGGATGGAACCCGCGGCGTAGATTGGAACTTCTGTTGCCGTGGGGATGCGATGTGGGGCCTGCCGCCGAGCGATAATGTCTTGCATCTGCTGTCGCTGGTGGCGCTCGCCGCACAGGCCATGACCGCGGCGCTGGCCGCGGGACGACGCAGCATGGATTGGGTTGGCGTGTGCCTGCTCGGCTGCATCACCGCGCTGGGCGGCGGAACGATCCGCGACGTCCTGCTCGGGCATTATCCGCTGGTCTGGGTGCAAAGCCCTTCCTATCTGGCGCTGACGGCCATTGCGGCCTTCGTGACCATCCTGGTCGCCCGCGCGGTGCATCGCCTGTCGCTCGCGTTTCTCGTCCTCGACGCGATCGGCCTCGTGGTGTTCACCATGGCCGGCTGCGACGTCGCCTGGCAAACCGGTGCGTCGCTGCCGATCGTGATCGTGTCGGGAATGATCACCGGCTGCGCCGGCGGCGTGCTGCGCGACATCCTTTGCAACGACGTGCCGCTGCTGTTCCGCTCCGAACTTTACGCCAGCGTTTCCGTCGTCACGGGGCTGTTTTACGCCACCGCCTTCGGCCTCGAATTAAATCACGAAGCCTGGACGGCGCTGACGTTCGTCCTCGGTCTGTCTTTTCGCCTGCTGGCGATCCGCTACAAGTGGGAAATGCCGAAATTCGTCTTCAACGATGAGCGCCGGTAAGCGATTGAAAGTTGGCCGCATGAATGAGCGAATTGGATCTATCGCTCTTTGCGCGCCTTTGCGACCTGTGCCGGGCCGACCAGCGGCGCCGCGTTGCCCCAGGAATTGCGGATGTAATTGGTGACGTCGGCGATCTCCTGATCCGGCAATTGCCCGGCATAGGCCGGCATCGATCCGGTATTGGGCGCGCGCGGTGTCGTCAGGGTCTGGGCGCCGTCGAGGATGATGCGCAGCGTGCTGGCGGGATCGGCGGACTGCAGATTGGCGTTGCCGGGCAGCGGCGGATAGATTCGCGGGGCGCCGCTGCCGTCGGCTTCATGGCAGGCGATGCAGGCACGATCGTAAACCGCCTTGCCCGCGCTCATCGCCGCCGGCGGCGGCGGGGAAACGGCCGGTTCCGGCGCGCCGGCCGGCAGATCCTTCAGGTACACCGCGATGGCGCGGATATCGGGGTCGCTCATCAGCGAAGTCGAATGGAGCACCACTTCGGCCATCGGCCCGTCGGCGTGGCTTTTGCCGTTGCGGCCGCTTGAGAGATATTCGACGACGTCGTCGACGCTCCATGATTTCAGCCCGCTGCGGGCGGCGCCG
This sequence comes from uncultured Alphaproteobacteria bacterium, assembly GCA_963721275.1. Taxonomy (GTDB): domain Bacteria; phylum Pseudomonadota; class Alphaproteobacteria; order Rhizobiales; family Xanthobacteraceae; genus Bradyrhizobium. The sequence goes on from CAVRIQ010000025.1 coordinate 38,948, forward strand.
TCGAGGCGCGGCGCGAACCAGCCATCGACCGAGCCGCCGCCGTAGGCCTGGCCGCGCCTGTCGGCGCCGAAGATGTTCCTGGGCGTATGGCAGGCGCCGCAATGCGCGGCCCCCCTGACCAGGTAGCCGCCGCGATTCCATTCGGCGCTCTTTTGCTGGTTCGGCTCGAAGATGCCGGGCCGGAAGAACAGAAAATTCCACAGCCGCATCACCACCCGATAGTTCAGCGGCCAGCGCAGTTGCGGCGGCGGCCGCGTGTTGCGGAAGGGAGCAAGGGTTGCGAGGTAGGCGCGGATCGCCAGCAAATCCTGGCGGGTGAGTTTGGTGAAATTCGGATAGGGGAATGCCGGGTAGTAGCGCGAGCCGTCGGGCGCCACGCCGTAACGAAGCGCGCGATGGAAATCCTCGTCGCTCCAGCCGCCCAATCCGGTGTCGCGATCCGGCGTGAGATTCGGCGAATAGATGGCGCCGAACGGGGTGTCGATCCGTTTTCCCCCGGCGAACGGTTTTGCGGGATCGGCGGTATGGCAGCTCGCGCAATCGCCGGCGGTCACCAGCGCCTTGCCCCGCGCGATGGTTTCCGCCGAGGGTTCGGCCCGCGCCGCGCCAATGCTGATTGCGGTGCACAAAAACACGATCGCGAGAATCGGCCGTATTGCGCAATGTCGTTCCGGCACCGATATGTCTCCCGTTGGCGGCAGTATAGCGCGAAACCGGCACGCGAGCGCGTCAGGTCGTTTCGCCGCCGCCGCCCGCAGCGACACAAAGCGTAAAGAGCGGCAGCGTTTCGGGCATGAAATTGCGATTCGCCAGCGCGGAACTCCGTGGCCGAGATTTGTGATGCGTCGGTCGCAAAAATCGACATAGAGTGCAGAACTGAGGATTTGGCGCGAGCCGTCCAGCCGTGTTCCAGCGGGTTGAATGGCCAGGTAAAAACAGCCGGCGCGGCCAATGGCCGTGCAACGGCGCAAGAAGGTGGCAAGAGGGCGGAATGGGAATCAACCAGGGTCCGATCAGTCTCGACCAGAAATACACGCAAGCCTCAGGCCACGTCTTCCTGACCGGAATCCAGGCGCTGGTCCGCCTGCCGATGGCCCAGATCCGGCGCGACCGCGCCGCGGGGCTGAACACCGCAGGATTTATCAGCGGCTATCGCGGCTCGCCGCTCGGCGGTTACGACCAGCAACTTTTCGCCGCCCGCAAGCACCTCGAACAGTACAACGTCAAATTCCAGCCCGGCGTGAACGAGGATCTCGCGGCCACCGCGATCTGGGGCTCGCAGCAACTCAACCTCTCGCCCGGCGCCAAGCACGACGGCGTGGTCGGGATCTGGTACGGCAAGGGCCCCGGCGTCGACCGCTGCGGCGACGTGTTCCGCCACGGCAATGCCGCGGGCTCGGCCAAGAACGGCGGCGTGCTGTGTCTCGCCGGCGACGACCACGGCGCGAAATCCTCCACGGTGCCGCATCAGTCGGACCACGCCTTCATCTCCGCGCTGATGCCCTATCTCTATCCCTCCAGCATCCACGAAATGATCGAGATGGGGCTGCTGGGTATCGCGATGTCGCGCTATTCCGGCTGCTGGGTCGGCATGAAGGTGATCACCGAGACCGTGGAGACCACGGCGGAGGTCGATCTCACCGACGAGATGAAGCCCTTCATCATCCCGGCCGATTTCGAGATGCCGCCCGGCGGCCTCAACCTGCGCTGGCCCGACGACCGTTACGACCAGGACCGCCGGCTGCAGGACTACAAGGGTTTTGCCGCCATCGCGTTCGCCCGCGCCAACAAGGTCAACCGCATCACCATGGATTCGCCGAATGCCCGCTTCGGCATCATGGCGTCCGGCAAGAGCTACGAGGATATCAGGCAGGCGCTGCGCGAACTCGGCGTGACGCCCGAAGTCGCCGCCAAGATCGGCCTTCGGCTTTACAAGATCGGCATGCCCTGGCCGCTGGAGCCGCAGGGCGTACGCGAATTCGCGGTCGGTCTCGAAGAGATCATGATCGTCGAGGAACGCCGCGAGATCGTCGAAAATCAAGTGAAGCAGGAACTGTTCAACTGGCGCGACGACGTCCGCCCGCGCATCGTCGGCAAGATGGACGAGCACGACAAGCGCTTCCTGCCCTTTGCCGAGGAGCTCAGCGTCGCCTCGCTGGCGAGTTCGCTCACCGAGCGGCTGCTGCGGCTCAATCTCAATCCCGAGATCGCGGCCATGCTGCGCGCCAAGGCCGACTGGTTCAACGGCCGCCAGGCCAGCCAGATGCAGGCGGTGGCGCCGATCACCCGCACGCCGTATTTCTGCTCGGGCTGCCCCCACAACACCTCGACCAAGGTGCCGGAAGGCAGCCGCGCCTTCGCCGGCATCGGCTGCCACTTCATGGCGCTGTGGATGAACCGCAGCACCGAAACCTTTACCCATATGGGCGGCGAGGGCGTGCCGTGGGTCGGGGTTGCCCCCTTCACCGAATGAAGAGCACGTGTTCGCCAATCTCGGCGACGGCACCTATTTCCACTCCGGCAGCCTCGCGATCCGCCAGGCCGTCGCCTCCAAGGCCAACATCACCTACAAGATCCTCTACAACGACGCCACCGCGATGACCGGCGGCCAGCATGTCGATGGCGAGCTGTCGCCGCAGCAGATCACTTTCCAGCTGCACTCCGAAGGCATCCGCGACATCTATCTGGTGTCGGAGAATCCCGAGGCCTATCCGGCCGCCGACATCGCGCCCGGCACCAAGACCGCGCATCGCGACCGGCTCGACGAGGTCCAGAAAACGCTGCGCCAGGTCAAGGGCGCCTCGGCCATCGTGTTCGTGCAGACCTGTGCGGCGGAAAAGCGCCGCCGCCGCAAGCGGGGAACGCTGGAGGATCCGCAGCGCCGGGTCTTCATCAATTCCGCGGTGTGCGAAGGCTGCGGCGATTGCTCGGTGCAGTCGAACTGCATCTCGGTCGAGCCGCTGGAGACCGAGCTCGGGCGCAAGCGCGCCATCAATCAGTCGACCTGCAACAAGGACTATTCCTGCGTCAAGGGCTTCTGCCCGTCCTTCGTGACCGTTGACGGCGGCAAGCTGCGCCGCCGCGCGCCGGCCGATCTCGGCGAGATCGGCGAGCTGCCGGAGCCGGCCGCAAAACCCTCGCTGGAGCGGCCCTACAACGTCGCCGTCGGCGGCGTCGGCGGCACCGGCGTCTTGACCATCGGCGCGCTGCTCGGCATGGCCGCGCATATCGAAGGCAAGGCCAGCATGATCCTGGACATGTCGGGGCTGGCGCAAAAGGGCGGCGCGGTGCTGAGCCACGTGCGGCTGTCGGAGCATACCGCCGACGTCACCTGTTCGCGGATCGTGACCGGCACCGCCGATCTCGTGATCGCCGCCGACGAGGTGGTGGCCGCCGCCAGGGAAACCATGACGCTGTGCGACTCCGGCCGCACCCATGGCGTCATCAACAGCCACCTGATCCCGACCGCCGATTTCATCCTCAACCGCGATTTCAATTTCCAGAGCCGCAAGGTCAATCACGTGCTGGAAACCGCGTTGCGCGAGGATTCCTCGTTCCTGGATTTCACCAAGCCCGCCGAAACCCTGCTCGGCGATTCCATCGCCACCAACATGATGATGATGGGGTATGCCTATCAGAAGGGATGGTTGCCGCTGTCGGCCGGTTCGATCGAGCAGGCGATCGAGGTCAACGGGGTTGCGATCAAGATGAACACGCAGGCCTTCCGGCTCGGCCGTCTGGCCGCCGCCGATCCGGCGCGGATCGTTGCGATGATGAAGGGCCAGGACGAGACGGTGGCGCCGAAGACGCTGGATGCGATGTCGCTCGACGAGATCATCGCCCACCGCAGCGCGCTGCTGACGGATTACCAGGACGAAAAGCTCGCCGAGCGTTACCGCGGGCTCGTGACACGCAGGTGCGCGATGCCGCGCTCAATGCCGGCTTCGGCGACGAGCTGCCGCGCGCGGTCGCGATCAATTACGCAAAACTGCTCGCCTACAAGGACGAGTACGAGGTGGCGCGGCTTTACACCGACGGCCGCTTCGAAAAGCAGATCCGCGACCAGTTCGACGGCGATTTCAGGATCAAGTTCAACCTGGCGCCGCCGATCATGGCCGGCGGCAAGGACGCGCTGGGACGGCCCAAGAAGCGCGCGTTCGGGCCCTGGCTGATGCCGGTATTCCGGCTGCTCGCGAGGATGCGCCATTTGCGCGGCACGGCCTTCGACATCTTCGGCCAGACCCCGCACCGCCGGATGGAGCGCGACCTGATCGCCGGCTACGAGAAGGATACCGCCCACGTGCTCAGCGTGCTGTCGCCGCTGACGCTGGATACCGCGATCGAGATTCTCTCGCTGCCCGATCGCATCCGCGGCTACGGGCCGGTGAAGGAGAAATCGGTGCAGGACGTCAAGGCGCGCTACGCGCAGCTCGCCGCCGACCTCGCCAACCCGCCGCCGGCGCCGCGCCAGATCGCGGCGGAGTAGGGGGAGCGGCGAGAGAGCCATCATTCTCAACTTGGCATCCTCTGCGAAAGCGGAGGATCCCGTACGTCGCGGCCTCTCGATTAATCACCAGCGCCTCTGGAATACCGGGTCGCCCGGTCGACGCCGTCCTTCGGGGGTTATGCCGGGCGATGACACCAGAGGATGCGGCACAGCGTGCCTGGGCGCGCATTCTTAAGGGGAGCTCTCATCAATCGAGATTGATTGGTGCGGCTTTGTCGATGTCCGCTATGCGCCGGTAGCGACCAAATCCTGCATCGCGCAGAATGACGCGATGTTCAAATTCAGGACATCCGCCAGCTGCCGTCTCTTGCCCTAGGGATGAGATATGATTGCGCTGAAGATGAATGCGCGCAATTGAGTGACGAATGTTTCTCCTCGTTCGAAGAAGCATTGTTTTGCTGAGGTGCCGAGTTCAATTCTCAAATCGCGTGTGACCTGCAACTTTAAGCGAATGAGAGGACCTGATTTGTAGAAGTCAATTTGATCTCCCCAGAAGTCTCGCAACTGATCGGAGTCGAATTGATACAGTTCGAGTAGGGCATGCCCGCTCGCAGGTTCGAGCTGGGAAATGCCTTGGAAGTCCGTCTTGCGCGGCTGAAGCCCGCCATACAACGAATTGTCAGCTCGCCGAGCGAGCGCTCCACGTATCATAAGGATGCTTGGTACAGCTTCACAAGGAGGACTGAAGGAAGCCAGCACCTGCGGAGGCAGCGCCACTTGGACAGTGTCATTCGAAATGTCGAATTCTCGCCGCGTACCCGGAAGAGATTTTCCGCCGACGCTCAACACAAGGTAGCTGTCCACCGCAATGGTTGTTGCGCCAAAGTGAATCTCTGTCGTGCGTGGCGGCACATCATTGGCGAAGGAAATGGCTGCTCCTGACAGCGTGAAGAACGCGCAAGCAAAAAGTAGCTTAGCGAGGAGCAACCAAAGCGCTGAAAACGACCTTCTGGTATCCATTAGCGCCTCCTGAAGCTCTCCTGCATCTAACGCGCATTATGGTTGTGGGCGGAAATGACTAAAACTTGGTTGACCGAACAGGCCACGATTCTCTTGAACGTCGCCTTCGGGTCAATTGCGAGCCGGCCGAGCCAGCAGCAAGCGCCGCCATGTCCGCGATGCCCCGAAAGCGGAACCTGGTTTCAAAGCGTGAGTTGCGCCAAAAATCTGATTTGTCGTGGCGGATCAATGTGATTTGCCCTGTCCAGTCCCCTCGGCAAAAATATTTCTGTTTTTCAGAAATAGCAAATCGGGCTATGATTTGCCATCCCGTCCCGAAAGAGGGGCGTTTGGCCATCGTCACGAACGTTGGGGCGGGGAGCGGTGGACGCGGCAGCGCCGGCGCGCATGAGGGATCGCAGGGCGGATTTGCCGTGAGCGATCGATCGGCGCGCAGACGAACGGTGCTGAAGCGTACGGCAAAATCGTGTGGTCCTGACGCCTCAGCGGTTGGCGTCAAGTCTCGCGGAGGTTTTGCGCGCCCGACCGGGCGGACAAAACCATATTCGCGAGGCGATGGTGTCAAACAAGCCCGATCACCAGGGAGAGCGCGATATAAGCCGTAAAACCATTGCGCAGGGAATGCCGGATTGCCTCCGCTGAACCTGTATGCTCGTGTGCGTTTCTTTTGTGCATGTTGCACACGAGACCGCGGGTGCAGCGCGCACCCGGTATTCCCTGCGCCCTCTGATCGAGAGGGTAAGGAAATCTCCTGGCGAACCCTGGGCGCGAATGCGCAGCGGGACCGCGGATGTACGCCGGCATTCCGTATCGCGGGATTGCCTTGGCGATTTCGGTGGCCGGGACGCTTGCCAAGCCAGTCCCGACAGGCCACAAAAACGCCAGCGAACAAGAAACGCCAGCGGAGAACGATTTGACCATCAAGGGCAAGGCCTACCTCGCCGGGATCTATGAGCATCCGACCCGGCACGCACCCGATAAGTCCACCCCGCAGCTCCATGCCGAAGTCGCCAAGGGCGCGCTGGAAGACGCCGGCCTCTCCAAGGCCGATATCGACGGCTATTTCTGCGCCGGCGACGCCCCGGGCGGGGTGATGGCGATGGTCGATTATCTCGGCCTGAAGGTCCGGCATTTCGATTCCACCGACACCGGCGGCTGCTCCTATCTGGTCCACCTCGGCCATGCCGCGGAAGCGATCGCCGCCGGCAAATGCTCGATCGCGCTGATCACGCTGGCGGGCAAGCCGCGCACCGGCGCCATGCCGCCGCGCGCGACCGGCGCCGAGGTGGATTTCGAGGCCGCCTACGGCGCCACCACCCACAATGTTTACGGCATGTGCGCCATGCGCCACATGCATGAGTTCGGCACCACCAGCGAGCAGCTGGCCTGGATCAAGGTCGCGGCCTCCCATCACGCGCAATACAATCCGCACGCGATGCTGAAGGAGGTCGTCACCGTCGAGGACGTGCTCAACTCGCCGATGATTTCCGATCCGCTGCACCGGATGGATTGCTGCGTCGTCACCGACGGCGGTGGCGCGCTGATCGTTACCTCAGAGGCGATCGCAAAAAGCCTGAAGAAGCCGCTGGTGCGGATGATCGGCCACGGCGAGGCCATGAAGGGGCCGCGCGGCGGCAAGGATCTCAACCTGACCTATTCCGCCGGCGTCTGGTCGGGACCGCGCGCGTTCGAAGAGGCCGGCGTGACGCCAAAGGATATCAAATACGCCTCGATCTACGACAGTTTTACCATCACGGTTTTGATGCAGCTCGAGGATCTCGGCTTCTGCAAGAAGGGTGAGGGCGGCAAGTTCGTGGCCGACGGCAATCTGATTTCCGGCGTCGGCAAGCTGCCCTTCAACACCGACGGCGGCGGCCTTTGCAGCAATCACCCCGTCAACCGCGGCGGCATGACCAAGATCATCGAGGCGGTGCGGCAGTTGCGGGGGCAGGCGCATCCCAAGGTGCAGGTGCCGAACTGTGATCTCGCCATTGCCCACGGCACCGGCGGCCTGCTCGGCGTCCGCCACGCCGCATCGACCTGCATTCTGGAGCGCGTGTGATGGACAACCCCGTGAAATATCCGACGCCGCAGGGCAACCCGGAAACCAGGCACTTCTGGGATCAGGCCGTCGAAGGCAAGCTTCTGATCAAGCGCTGCACCGCCTGCGGCGAAGCGCATTACTTTCCGCGTTCGATCTGCCCGTTCTGCTTCTCCGACAAGACGGTGTGGGAGGAAAGCTCGGGCGAGGGCGAGATCTATACGTTCAGCCTGATGCGCAAATCCGCGTCGGGGCCTTACGCGATCGGCTACGTCACGCTGAAGGAGGGCCCGTCGCTTTTGACCAATTTCGTCGACTGCGACATGAAGAGCCTGAAGATCGGCCAGAAGGTCAAGGTGGTGTTCAAGACCACCGACGGCCCGCCGCTGCCGTTCTTTACGCCGGTCTAATTCTTCCCTTCTCCCCTTGTGGGAGAAGGTGCCTTCGCGAAGCGAAGGCGGATGAGGGGTCTCTATCCGCAGACTGGCTGTTGAGCCAACCCCTCACCACAGCGGAATTCGGGACGGGCGCCGGTGCAGCCCTCTCCCACAAGGGGAGAGGGCGCTGCAGCCGGCGCCGGCAAAGAAAAGAAACTCGGGGAGAGAGTCGCAAGATGCCGATCAAGTACGACGAGTTGATGGCGCTGAAGAACCTCGGCCAGAAATACGCCTACGGCGATCGCGAGGTGATGCTGTACGCCTGTGGCATCGGCATGGGGGCGGACCCCATGGATGAGAAGGAATTGGCCTTCGTCAACGAGGCCGTCGCCACGCCGCGCGCCGCTGAAGGTGGTGCCGACCTTTGCGTCCGTCGCGGCATGGGGGGCGGGGCCGGGCGAGATGAACCTCAACCGGCTGATGGTGGTCGATGGCGAGCGCGACATCACCTTCCACAAGCCCCTGGCGACGGCGGCCCGCATCACCGCCGACTCCACCGTGCTCGACGTGTTCGACAAGGGCAAGGACAAGGGCGCGGTGATCCGGCATCAGACTGTGCTCCGGGACGAGCAGGGCGAGAAACTGGCGACGCTGGTCGCTTCGCGCTTCGCCCGCGGCGACGGCGGTTTCGGCGGACCATCGGAAGGCCAGCCCGAACCGCACAAGGTGCCGACCCGCAGCCCCGACAAGACCATCGACATCACGACGCGCCCGGATCAGGCGCTGGTCTACCGGCTCTGCGGCGATCGCAACCCGCTGCACTCGGATCCCGAAACCGCCAAGCGCGCCGGCTTCCCGAAGCCGATCCTGCACGGCATGTGCACCTACGGCATTACCTGCCGCGGCATCCTGCAGACCTACGCGGACTACGATCCCTCGGCCTTCAGGCAGCACGTGGCGAGATTCTCCTCGCCGGTCTATCCCGGCGAGACCGTGACCATGGATCTGTGGAAGGACGGCCATGTGATTTCGTTCGAGGCCAGGGTGAAGGCGCGCAACGTCGCCGTCATCAAGAGCGGCAAGACGGTGCTGGGGTAGAGATTGACGGCGGTGCGCTCCCTCGCCCCGCTCTTGCGGGGAGAGGGTTGGGGTGAGGGGCTGTCTCCGCTGGCATGGTCCATCGATAGAGCTGTACCCCCTCACCCGAATTGCTTCGCAATTCGACCTCTCCCCGCAAGCGGGGCGAGGTAAGGAAGAACAGAGATCAAGGGAGCAAGACATCATGGGATTACTCGACGGCAAGGTAGCGCTGATCACCGGCGCGGGCGGCGGGCTCGGTGAGGCCTATGCCAGATTGTTCGCGCGCGAGGGCGCTTCCGTCGTGGTCAACGATCTCGGCGGTCCCCGCGACGGCTCCGGCGCCGATGTCTCGATGGCGCAGAAAGTGGTGGATGCGATTCTGGCCGAGGGCGGCCGCGCCGTCGCCAACGGCGCCGACATCTCGACGCTCGCGGGCGGGCAGTCGGTGTTCGACGACGCCATCAAGAACTTCGGCCGTGCCGATATCCTCGTCAACAATGCCGGCATTCTGCTCGACCAGACCTTTGCCAAGGCGACCGAAGCCGCCTGGGACAAGGTTCTGAAGGTGCATCTGAAGGGCACCTTCTGCGTCACCCAGCCGGTGTTCCGCTGGATGCGCGAGAACGGCGGCGGGGTCATCGTCAACACGTCCTCGACCTCGGGCCTGATCGGCAATTTCGGCCAGAGCAATTACGGCGCCGCCAAGGGCGGTATCTGGGGGCTGTCCAACGTGCTGGCGATCGAGGGCCGCAAATACAATATCCGGATCTGGACGCTGGCGCCGGGCGCGCTGACCCGCATGACCGCAGACCTGCCGCGCTATATCGAGAACCCCGGCGCCGCGCTGGGACCGGACGGCATCGCGCCGGCCGTGCTATACATGGTCAGCGAATTGTCGGGCGACCAGACCGGCAAGGTGCTCGGCGTCTCCGGCCCGCGCGGCGTGCGCGAGATGCGGATGATGGAAATGGAAGGCTGGACGCCGCCGTTCACGGGATGGAAGGCCGAGGATATCGTCACCCACGCCAAGGAGATCTTCTTCTCGGAAGAGGAGATCAAGAAGTCGGCGCGGAGATTTAAATAACTGTCGTTCCGGGGCGACGCGGAGCGTCGAACTACGATGTGCAATCGCACATCGGAGCATCTCGAGATTCCGGGTTCGCTTCGCGCCCCGGAATGACGGACAACAGGACAGGCACACATGACAAAACTCACCGCCAAGGCCGCAGGCACTTTTGCGATCGCGCCGACGCCGTTCCACGATGACGGCCGCATCGACGAGAAATCGATCGACCGGCTGACGGATTTTTATGCCGAAGTGGGCTGCGACGGCGTCACCGTGCTCGGCATTCTCGGCGAGGCGCCGAAGCTCGACGCCGCCGAGGCCGAGCAGGTGGCGGTCCGCTTCGTCAAGCGGGCGAAGAACATGCAGATCATCGTCGGCGTCTCCGCGCCGGGATTTGCCGGCATGCGCTCGCTGGCAAGAGCGTCGATGGATGCCGGCGCCGCCGGGGTGATGATCGCGCCGCCGCCGAATCTGCGCACCGACGACCAGATCACGGGATATTTCAAGCAGGCGCAGGAATCGATCGGCGACGACATTCCCTGGGTGCTGCAGGATTATCCGCTGACCTTGACGGTGGTGTTCACGCCGGCGGTGATCCGCAGGATCGTGATGGACTCTCCGTCCTGCGTGATGCTCAAGCACGAGGACTGGCCGGGGCTGGAAAAGATTTCCGCGCTGCGCGCCTTCCAGAAGGACGGCTCGCTGCGGCCGTTGTCGATCCTGACCGGCAATGGCGGGCTGTTTCTCGACTTCGAGATGGAGCGCGGCGCCGACGGCGCGATGACCGGCTACGCTTTTCCGGAATTGCTGATCGACGTCGTGAAATTGTCGAAGGCGGGCAAGCGCGACGCCGCGCATGATCTGTTCGATGCGCATCTGCCGCTGATCCGCTACGAGCAGCAGCCGGGCGCCGGCCTCGCGGTGCGCAAATACGTGCTGCAGAAGCGCGGCGTGATCGCCTCCAGCGCCCAGCGCAAGCCGGGCGCGGTCATCACCGCGACCGCGAAAGCCGAAGTGGATTACCTGCTGTCGCGGGTGGCGCGGGTCGACCGCCGCGCCAATCTGCAGCCGCAATCCAGCGCGGCGGGTTAGCATCATGACCGAAGTCGCAAAGCCGCCGCGTCCCGCGTCTACCATCCTGCTGCTGCGCGACAGCACCGAGAGCAAAGGTGAAATCGAGGTCTTCATGATGGTGCGCCATTATGAGATCGATTTTAACTCCGGCGCGCTGGTGTTTCCCGGCGGCAGCGTCGACAAGGGCGACCAGGAGATCATTGCCGATCCTGCGCTTTATTCCGGCGGCGAGGGGCTCGATGCCGCCGATCTGAGTTTCCGGATCGCGGCGATCCGCGAGACCTTCGAGGAAAGCGGCATCCTGCTGGCGCGTCCGCGCGGCTCGAAAGCCCTGCTCGACGCCAGGCGGGCCGCCGAGATCGAAGCCGCCCATCGTGCCGATTTGTGCGACGACAAGACCACCTTCCTGAAGGTGCTGACCGACAACGGCATGCTGCTGGCGCTCGACGAACTCGTGCCCTATGCGCACTGGATCACGCCGGAGGGGATGCCGAAGCGGTTCGACACCTGGTTCTTCCTCGCCGCCGCGCCGCCGGAGCAGGCCGGCGCGCATGACGGCAAGGAATCCACCAACTCGATCTGGGTGTCGCCGCGCGAGGCGCTGGCCGGCGGCGAGAGCGGCCGGTTCAAGCTGCCGTTTCCGACCACGCGCAACCTGATCAGGCTCGGCAAACAGCCGACCGTGCAGGCCGCGCTCGACGACAGCAGGGGCAGGCCGATTGTGACGGTGATGCCGGTGATGACGAAACTCAACGGCGGCCGTCAGCTCCGCATCCCGCTGGAGGCCGGCTACGACGGCGAGGTGTTCGAAGTCGCCGCGGTGGGCTGATCGTTCCGGCTCGGCGGGGCGCCGCGCTCAGCGCATCGTCCTGAAGCCCGGCGCGGGCAGCGTGCGGCGGCGGGCGGGCAAATCGTCATCCGGGCCGCGCGGTCGCCCTCGGCGGCGCCGGAATCGGTGGTCGAAAGGCCAAATACCGACAGCGTCGGGCCCAGCCGGCATAGCCAGGCTGGCAACCGGGCCGTATGACGGTTTCCAGCATGTTCCCCCTGACGTCCAATACGTCGTATATATTGCGGCTGATTGGAGCCCGGTCTCAATAACCATGCCACCTGCATTCACGGCATTGCTAGCAAGGATGCGATCGTTCTCGCTTTCGATCGGTCAGCTGACCTTTGGCAGCTTCCTGTTGTTGCTGGCGGTGATCACGGCGACCAGCATGGCCAGTGTCATCGCGATCAGGCACATCGACGCGACCTTTGCCGAACTGCAGCGGCTGCAGGACGTCGGCGACCTCGCCGAGGAGATCGACCGGCGCATGAACGAACTGCGGCTCGCGGCCCGCGATTTCGTCACCGACCCGGGTGCCCGGCCGGACCGGGTCGGCGAGGCTGCTTCCGCATTGACCGGGCTTCTGAAAAAGACCCGGATCGAGCTCGCGCCCGAGCAGCAGGACATGATCGACGGCGTCAGCGCCCGCTTGCAGAACTACCGCGAGGGCATCGGGCGCGTCACCGCCCTGATTGCGCGCCGCGCGGAATTGATTGCGGCATTGCCGCCGGTGCGCGAGCAGTTCGAAACGGCGATATCGGCGGTGCCCGACCGGGCCACCGCGAGGAGCCTGTTCCGGGCGCAGAATCAGGTTGCCGCCGCCTTGCTGGCGCACGATCCCGATGCGGCGGAGCGATCGGCGCAGAGTATGCGGGCGCTGCCGATCGATGATCCCGCGCTGCGCGCCGCAGCCGATGCCTACGCGGACGCGATCACGGCGATCTCGGGGACCGAAGCCGAAATCGCCAAGCTCGACAAGGAAGTCCTGGGCACCGAGGGCCGGCTGATCGGACGCGTCACCGAATTGCTGCGCGAACTCAGCGCGCGGCGGGGAAGGGTGCTGTCGCGCGACTTCGCGCGGACGCTGGCGGAAGCCAAATGGCAGAGCATCGTGCTCGGCACGGCCGGCGTCCTGATCGGGATTTTCGCGGCGCTGTTCGTGGTTCGCCGCACCGTGCGCCCGCTGGCGTCGATCGCAACCTCGATACGCGCGCTGGCCGGCGGCCAGAAGGACGCCTCGATCCCCTCGACGGACGTGAACAACGAGATCGGCGACATCGCGCGCGCCGCCGAAGTGTTCCGCCGCACGCTGGCGGACGCCGACACCGCGCGCGAAGCGGCGGTTCATGCGCTGGCCGAGCAGCGGCTCGCCGAGGAAAGCTACCGGAAACTGTTCGAGGGCTCGGTCGACGGGATTTACGTGACGACGCCGGCCGGCGCGCTGCTCAACGCCAATCCGGCGCTGGCGCGGATGATGGGATACGATACGCCGGAGGATCTGATCCGCGGCATCGGCGACATCAGCCAGACCATCTACGTGCATCCGGCGGCACGCGCGGAATACCAGTTCCTGATGCAGCGCGACGGCATGGTGCGCGAGTTCGAATATCAGGTGCGCCAGCGCAGCGGCGCGGTTCTCTGGCTCTCCGACAGCGCCACCGTGGTGCGCGACGAAAAAGGCCGGATCGTCCGCTATGAAGGAACGGTGCGCGACATCACCGATCAGAAGCGCGCCGAGGATGCGATCGCCGAAGGCCGGCGGCTGCTGCAGCAGGTCATCGACACCGTGCCCGCCGTCATCAACGTCAAGGACAAGCAGCTCCGCTACATCCTGATGAACCGCTATATGGCCGGCATTTTCGGCGTCGAGCCCGCCGACGCCATCGGTCGTACCACCACCGACCTGATGTCGCGCTACGGCGCGCAAAAAACCGACGAGAACGACAAGCGGGTGCTGGCGGCGGGCAGGGGGCTCGGATTCTACGAAGAGGAATATCTGGATTCCGCCGGCAACATGCGGCACTGGCTGGTCAACAAGCTTCCGCTGCTCGACGCCGACGGCGAGATCGAGAGCATCGTCACGGTCGCGCTCGACATCGGCGAGCGCAAGCGCGGCGAAGCCGAGATGCGCAAGGCCAAGGATGCCGCCGAAGCGGCGCTGCGCAATCTGCGGGAGACCCAGAACTCGCTGATCGAGGCGGAAAAGCTCGCAGCCCTCGGGCGGCTGGTGGCGGGCGTCGCCCACGAGGTCAACAACCCCGTCGGCATCAGCCTGACGGTCGCATCCTCGCTGGAGCGCAAGACCGCGCTGTTCACCGCCGAGGTCGCGCGCGGCGATCTCAGGCGATCCAGCCTCAGCGACTTTCTCGAAACCTGCCGCGATGCCTCCTCGCAGCTGGTGGCCAACCTCAACCGCGCCGCCGAACTGATCACCTCGTTCAAGCAGGTCGCCGCCGACCGCAATTATTCCGATCAGCGCGTGTTCGATCTCGGCGACCTGACCGAGCAGGTGGTGATGAGCCTGCGGCCGGGATTGCGAAAACACAATCTGACGCTCAACGTCGACTGCCAGCCCAATCTTACCATGAACTCCTATCCCGGGCCCTACGGGCAGGTGCTCACCAATCTGTTCCTCAATGCGGTGGCGCACGCTTTCCCGGACGGCAAGCCCGGCGCGGTCGATATCCAGGTGCGGGAATCCGGCAAGGACAATGTCGAGATCATCTTCTCCGACGATGGTTGCGGCATGTCGCTCGACGTTCGCCGCCGCGCCTTCGATCCGTTCTTCACCACCCGCCGCGACCAGGGCGGCACCGGGCTCGGCCTGCATATCGTCTACTCGATCGTGACCAACCGGCTGGGCGGCCGGCTCGACCTCGATTCCGAGCCGGGCGGTGGCACGCGGATCCAGATCATCCTGCCGCGGGTGGCGCCGCTGGAGCAGGCCGCGGAGTAGCAGGTTCGCCGCTCAGTCGATGTCGGCGAGCTTGCGCAACGTGGCCTTGAAGATCTGGCTGGCCTTGCCGACCAGCGCCGTTCCGTCCATCACCGCTGCCGTATCGGTGAAGGTGCCGGAGACGCCGATGCCGACCGGGCTTGGGCCGCCGAACAGCGGGTTGGCATCGGGGCTGGAGGTGTGGCGCTGCACCAGCACCTCGCCCTTGAAGGTATCGCCTTTGGCCGTATAGGTGCCGGTATAGAACAGGTAGGCGTCGCCGCCGAGGATCTTGCCGTCCCGGAACATGATCACGCCGCTGCCTTTGCCGGTTCGTCCGTCCTGCAGGCTGACGTGGATCGAATACAGACCGTTTTTCATGATGTGACCGGTTACGGCTTCCGTCACCGCGGGAGCCGGTGGTTTGTTATGCCAAAGCGGAATGCACGGCGTCAACGCGGCAGGATGATCGCGCACCCGATGCCCGGCAGCATGACCTGATTTTGCAGGTCCAGGAGAGGTCCAGGCCTTACGCGTATTTCTTGTCGCGCTCCAAAAGCTCGATCGAGATGCCCTGCGGCCCGCGGATGAAGCAGATGCGGACGCCGGGCCGGATCGTCGTCGGCTCCCTGGTGAACTCCACCCCCTTGGCCTTGATCTCGGCGGCCACCGCGTCGATGTCCTTCACCGTCAGCCCGAAATGGTCGAGACCCTGGTAGGGCGTCAGCGGCGGGGTGTTGACGCCGTCGCCCGCGGTCACCGGCGCGATGAACACGTTGGCGCCGCCGAGCTTGACGTCGATCCGGCCGGGGCCGCGAATGATCACGCCGCCGAGAACGTCTTCGAGCCAGGCCGCGGTCGCCTCCGGATCCGGGCTGCGCAGGTGGACGTGATCCCAGGTGACTATCGGCATTTCGATCTCCCGTTGGCTTTTTGCGCGCCGCCTGACGCCATGCCCCGCCGGTCGCGGGCGGTGGAGAATTTTAGCGGCCGCGTTTGCCCATGGCCATCCCTCGGCCATCCCCTCGGCCATCCCCCCGGTCTGACCCGGGCGGCCGTCACGTCCCAATATTGACTCCTTTCGGGTGGAACGATTGCCGGCCTCATCACTTGGTGAGAAAGCGGCGGAACCGCGCAATCGGCAGTCGTGTTTGGAGCCGTGCGGTGTAATGCCCGCGCGGCTTTTTTACGGTGCGGCGCAGCAAGCGTTTCGCCGCCTTTCGATGGCATGACGATGAGCATTGAGCTTACTCGCATCGAATTGGCCGGGCCCGCCGAAACCGGCGGCCCTTCGGGTCGGTCGGAAAACAGCCCGCTACGATATTCGGGGTCAGCCTTGGTCTGGGTGCCGGTCGCGCTGATCGCCGGCGCGGGGGCATGGGCGCTGTTGTCCGGCGATGCCGGCAAACCTGCCGGGAGCGAACCGGTGCGGCTGGCGGCGGCCGTCGCGTCCGCGCCCGCCGCCCGCCCCATTGCGTTCCGTGTACGCCTTCAATCCCCCGACCGCTGACGGCGAGGCGATCGCGCCGGAGGAAACCGCGCCGGTCGACGGGCTGAAAATCTCGTCGCAGTACTGGCGAAGGGGCGGACTGGGGTCGAATGCCCTGGTCACGTTCACGCTCCGCAACACCAACGACTACGCGGTGAGGGACATCGCGATCACCTGCGCCTTCAGCCGCCGGGACGGCAGCCATCTGACCGACCGCTCGCGGGTGATTCACGACACCGTCAAGATGCGAAGCCGCAAGACCTTCGCCCGCCTGCATGTCGGTTTCGTCAACGTCAACGCCAGCAAGGCAAAATGCTCGCTGGTCGCGGCCCGCCACATCTAGCGAGTGTCGAAACCGGAAGCGGTAACGAAGCGGTAACTTCGTCGTTATGACGGCCCCGCGGCACTAGGAACCAATCGCGCCATCACCAGTTAAGCGAATGATCCGTGCGTTCGCGCGGATGGAGCGACGCCAAGAAAATGCCTTTGCTGCGATATTTTGTCTTTGTGGGCGGAGCGCTGCTCGCGCTGCTTTTTGTCTCGAATGCGTATTTGCCGAAAATGCCTGACGAGGTGACGGCGGATACCGGATCCGACAAACCTGTCATCAGGATTTACTCCGAGCGCAAATGGCCCGAGCGCGTGGTTTTCGATACCAGCCACCCGCCGGTCGTTCCCCGGCAAACCGCGAGCACCGGGCCGGGCGTCGCGGCCCCGGAAACGGTTGCCGATGTTTCGGCCAAGGCGCGCGCGCGGGACTCGTATGCGCAGCTGCAGCCGTCCGACCAGAAGCAGGCGCAACTGTCGGATCCGAAGAAAGTGGAAAAGACCGTACAGCGAAAACGCAGGATTGCGAAGCGGCACGCGGCCCCGCCGGTGATGCTGGTGGCGCAACAGCCGCAATTCAGCCTGTTCGGCAACAACACCTGGTGAGCCGGTCGCTGACGCGCTGCTGCAGAATATGGGTAATCGGTTTGCTTTAGCGGCGGGGCAGCAAGTGTCCGGCCTGTCCGATTCGGGGAGCCCTGAACAGTGACCGATCTGCCCGTCGGCGGGCTTTGATCTCGCGCAAGGTGCTCGCCGCCGGAACTCCTAGTATAACTTTGTTACGATTGGGGAAAAGGCTTACGCCTGCTCTCAGGAGGTGTATGGCATGCGAAAGATTCCGAACCTGTCGATTTCGCCGGAAAAGGCGTTTTTCATCGTCGCCAAGGCGCGTCGATCCGACAGCAAGGCGACCGAATCCGACCTGGTCGGCGACCTGAATGACGACGACGTCGTCTACGGGCGCGATGACGAGAGCAAGGGGACCGATCGCTCGGAGCTTTCCGGCTTCATTCGAGGGCTGAATGTCGACGAACAAATCGACCTCGTCGCCCTGATGTGGCTCGGCCGCGGCGACGGCGATCTCGACAATTGGCGCGACCTCCACGCGGAGGCGGCACGCGCCCACAACAACCGGACGGCGTCGTACCTGATCGGGACGCCGATGCTCGCGGACTATCTCGAAGAGGCGTTGTCGCAGTTCGGCAAATCCTTCGAGGATTTCGAGGAGCATCTTTAACCCGTCGAAAAAAACTTAAGACTGCCCGAGACCAAGCCTGCTCGACTCCCCAAGTCGACTCCCAAGTCGACTTCCCAAAGTCGACTTCCCAAGACCAGAACTGACCCCCTTCGGAGTTTCTCGATGACAAAAATCAAAATCGGCACCGGTGACTGGATCGTTGTCTGCGATGGCCGCAAGGCGCTTATCCTGGAAAACATCGGCGACCGCATGTTCCCGAATCTCCACACCAGGGAAGTGCACGAGCAGCAGCCCAACCCGCCGACGTCGGCGCAGGGAACGGATTCGCCGGGCAGCGTGCACCAATCCATGGGCGCCGCGCGAAGCTCGATCGAGCAGACCGACTGGCATGATGAGGCTGAACGCGCGTTCCTGAAGACGCTGGCCGAACGGCTCAACCTTGCCGTCACCACGGGCGAAACCACGGCGCTGACCATGGTGGCCTCGCCGCGCGCGCTGGGCATGATCCGGTCGGACTATTCGGCCGCGGTGAAAAAGGCGCTCCATGGCGAATTGCACAAGGACCTCGTCAAGATGCCGGTCCATGAAATCGAGAAGCAGCTGCTGGCCTGAATTGGGGGTGTCCCGTGACGGCACATATCACGCGACGCGACCTCGAAGGAAAATCCCCGGGGCTTGATCCGTTACGCGGCGCCAGCATGCAGACCAGAATTTGTCGAACCTACCGCTTCGAGTTGGCTCACCATCTGCCGCTCCTTCCAGAGGGGCACAGGTGCAGGAATCTGCATGGGCACAATTACCGCGTCGATATCGTGCTGCGCGGGGCACTGGATCCGCGCGGCTTTGTCAAGGACTTTGCGGAAATCGATGCCGAGGTCATGCCGCTGATCAAAAAACTCGATCACCGGCTGCTCAATGAAGTGGAAGGACTCGAAAATCCGACTGCCGAAATCATCTCGGCCTGGTTCTTTCAGCGCGTCGAAGGCTGCGAAAGCGTGAGAAGTCTATGAGAACGATGACTGCTGGGCCGAAGTCACGCTCCAGGGGAGCGAGGGCTGACGCGTCAGGACGCGCGCGTCTCGAGCCATGAGCCCTGCGCCCGCGCGCTTCCAACGGGAAACGCGCGGGGAAGCGGACTAGTCGTTGTCGTGATGAATGACGGTCTTGCTTCGGACGCCGTCACCATGGTCCCTCTTGATGATGGTCGTGCGTTCACGCGGTTCGTGCTCCCTGATGACCGTGCGCTCGCGCACGCGGTCACGGTCATAACCGCGGTGACTCTCGCCGACGGTGACGCCGGCGCCGACCGGGCCGACGCGCACGCCGACCTCGTCCGCCATCGCCGGCCCCGCGAGGGCGCCGACAGCCGCGGCAACAAACAAGAACTTCTTCATGAATTGTCCTCCTTCCAATGGATCGGGAGACAAACGGCTGATGGCGTCAGCCGTTCCAATGGAACCTGGACAAACATGCGGGCGGGTGAAGGGCGTGCCCTCGATGGTCGTTTGCGAACATCGGTTCGGGCATGGATTGCCAGAAACAAAAAACAAAAGTTGGCTAAACACCTTGCAAGGCAGACCAGACCGCAACAACGGAACCAACTCCGGCATGTGTCGCGATACGTTTCCGATGCATCTTCTTGCTCGCTGCGTGTCGGCATATCCTCCCGAACTGCCCGGCGGCCCTCGAGCCGCCGGGGCTTTTTGTCCGGCCCCGATGCTTCAAGACGGCTGATCCGCCACGCCGACGCGATGACGATAAATCATTTCCGATATGCGCAAGGCGATTGCGGCCAAAGGCGCCACGTAGCTGCGACCAACATGCCGTGGGGGGCGTCGCCTGGAGCGCGCGAATACGCGGTATCCCAGCGGCACCCGGGAGATGATGATCGGAGACGACCGTCCCCGGGAGGCTTCCTACCGATAGTGGCAATACTCGTCGCCGTTTTCGTACTCGAAGCAGATTTTCACGCGACGCCGAGGTCGATCCTCGTCGGAATACCCTCTGCCGTAGCGATCTCGATCGGCGCGATCGTCGTCGGGATGCGCCCGCCAATCTCGACCGACCGTACGGTGGTCCGAGTCCATATCGCGTCCCATCCTTTCCTTCATCCGCCCCATATCCTTCGGATCCATCTCCCTCTGGCCCATGTCCCTCTGGCCCATGCTGTCGTTGTCGCTCGGATGGGCTCGCCAGTCGCGGCCGACCTGACGGTCTTCACCCCGGTCACGGTCTTGCTCCTGCGATTGCTGCGATTGCTGCGGGCTGCGCTCGGGTTGCACGGGAACCGTCAGGGGTTGGGCGGGGACTGGAGACTTCTCCTCGCTTTGGGCGAAGGAGGGAACCGCGCTTGAGGTCAACAATAAGATCGTGGCGATCGCAAAAACACGCATGGCCGTCTCCTCCGTCGGGGTTTCACCCCGCTAACGGCCCGGCCATCGTTTGGTTCGAAGAGGCGCCGGCTTCTTTTGATGCTGCGCCGCGGCAGCGCGCGCGATAACGGCGACGCGCGTATGATCAAAACGGACCGGGACCCGCGAAAACGCGCCCTGTGTCGCGCGCCCTCCTGTAACCGCGGGTTAACCGTTCGGCGTCAGCATCTCCTGACCTTCGCCGTGGTCGATCGTGCGCAGGAGCCGTCGCCGATCTCAACCCGGCGACGGCTTCTTTTCACAGGGCGGTCCGCTGATGAACTATCAGGCGTTCACGAACGACAGCCTCACCATGATGTACGAAGGCATCCGGGGAGCGCTGGCGGCCGATGAGGGACTGAGCGGCCTTGGCGAGGAGCCGAGGTTTCGGGTCCGGGAGACCGCCGAATGGAAAAAGCACGCCTCGGAGCTTGAGGCGGAAATGCTCAGGCGCGGGATGTTCTTCGAGGTGATCGACTGGTCGGACGGGCAGGCGACGCTGCCCTTCGAGTGATGGACGGACGAGGGGCGCAAACCGCGCGGCGTCCAGGGGATACGGCTTCACGAGATCGCAATTGGTCCGGCCGCTGCGGCGGAAAGCGCGAGTCACTCGGCCTTGCCCAGCCTCTTGCCGAAGAAATCGATCGCAAGCAGCGCGGCTATCAGGATCGCAACGATGGTCGCCCCGTCGCGTATCTCCAGGCGCGAAAATCCGAAATCGTGGCGTGCCACGTATCCCAGTGTGATCGCCAGGTACATTGCCACGCAGAGCGCGTTGGCGATCGTCACGATGTCGAACCTTCTATCCATCTCGCACACTCACGCGCCCCGCCTTGCGATGAATAGCCCGATCGGCGGACAACGGATGTGAGCAGGTTCACATGCTGCCGGGGATGCCGAAACATGCCGCAAGTTGCGGGAACAGGGAAATGCTCGTGAGTACTGAGTTCGTGGCGAAGGCGGGCGCAGCCCGCAGACAATACTTGCTGCATCTTACGGCTTCGCCCGAGGCAGTCCCGACCCTTGCCTTTCGGCTTGTAACGCGTTACATTGTCACGCGTTACAGAGGAGAAGGTCCGATGGCGGCGCCGGCCGAGAGGATGAAGTTGATGCGGCAGCGGCGGCGCGCCCGGGGCCTGCGCGAGTTGCGTCTCGTTGTCGCCGACGCCCGCTCGCGGGTGGTGCGACGACGGGTGGCGAAGCAGGTGGCTGGCCTCGACCCGGATCGCGAGCGCGACGCGCTGCAATGGATCGATTCTGTCTCCGAGTTCGACGCAGATGCGACGCGGTGAACTGGTGACCGTCGCCGCGGCTGGTGATTATGGCAAGCCCCGTCCGGCGGTCATCGTGCAGACTGACGCTTTTCCGGAGAGCCATGCTTCGGTGGTGGTCTGCCAGTTGACGTCCGATCTGGTGGACGCTCCGGATTTTCGCGTCACCATTGAGCCCAGTCGTGAAAATGGACTGCGGCTCAAATCGCAGGTAATGGCCGACAAGCCGGTCACCATCAGACGCGAACGGATCGGGCAAAAGATCGGGCGTCTCGACAGCCAGGACATGGCGCGGCTCGGAATTGCTTTGGCGTTTGTCTTGGGGCTCGCCGATTAGCGATGCTTTTGGTCCAGGCGGCGGACAGCAAGACTAAAGCGCGGCTGTCGGCGCTCGATGCGGTATTTTCCGACGCCCTGCAACGATATCGTACAAAATCGTAAAGTGGCGCGCTCGGAGAGATTCGAACTCCCGACCCTCGGATTCGAAGTCCGATGCTCTATCCAGCTGAGCTACGAGCGCCTGCGAGGGCCTCGATTACCAGACTTGGCCCTCCGGGGCTACCCAAAGAAAACGCCTGGAAGGCGGTGCGTCGTGGCCGGGCCGCGGCTCGGCGATCCACATTTTCCCACGCCGACCTTGCTTTCACCCAAACACCGTGTCCGGCAGATTGGATAGCTCGTGCCATCAAACGCCTCCGGGCCGTTCGATGCCCGCTTCCGTCGGCTCACGCGGGAATTTTCGCAGGAGAAGTCGGTCTTCTGCAACACGTGATTATTGCCGAATTTGAATTGATTGACTCCGGTCATGATCTATCCCTCGTCGGTGTCGTGAAGAATGCCATTCTTCTTCAATCGATTGGCACGCCGGCGCCGCAGGCAGGTGATGAGGGTTGCTGCTCAGGATATCTGTGGTAGTAAGGCCGCCTCATGATCAAGGAGTGTTAAGTGGCCAGGAAAGCAAAGAAGACGATCGTGCGTCGCGAATACACCAACGCGGACGTGAAGGAGTTGCGCGCGCACTCGAAGGCGAAGACGCCCGTCGTCAAGATCGCGAAGCTTACAAAGCGCAGCGTGGGTTCGCTGCGGCAGAAGGCGCTCAAGCTTGGAATTCGTCTCGGACACCGGCGCTAGGCCCGATGCCGGCTCGACGTGCCGACAATCCGCCGAACAGGAACGGATCATCCCATGGCGCTGTTCAATAAAGTGTTCTCGACCAGGACGCTGGTGCAGATCATTTGCGTTCTGGGCGCCGCCGTCGCCATGAAGGCGTTGAGCGCCCACTTTGATTTCAGCTGGGCAACCGCGTTGGCGGCCGAATAAGACAGCGCCGGAGGGCTGTGGATAGGGCGCGCCATCAAACGCCCCCCGGCAGTTCGATGCCCGCTTCCGTCAGGTCGCGCAGGAATTTCCGCACCAGCAGAATGTTGGTCTTCTGCAGTTCGTGATTATTGCCGAATTTGAATTGATTGGCCTCGGTCACGATCAATCCCTCGTCGGTGTCGCGAAGAATGCCTTTCTTCTTCAATCGATTGGCGCGCCGGCGCACGGTCTCGATCGGCATGGCCAGGAAGCGGGAGAGCGCGGCGCGCGAAACGCCCCGCTTGATCGCGTCGGGCTCGACGGTTTCGACGCTGCCAAACCGGCGATCGAGGTCGGGATCCTTCATGACCTGGAG
The DNA here is from genome assembly GCA_963721275.1 of uncultured Alphaproteobacteria bacterium. Classification (GTDB taxonomy): domain Bacteria; phylum Pseudomonadota; class Alphaproteobacteria; order Rhizobiales; family Xanthobacteraceae; genus Bradyrhizobium. The sequence continues at coordinate 62,188 of CAVRIQ010000025.1, forward strand.
CACGTTGGCGTTCAGCACCGCATGAATGATCATCAGGTCGATCGGATCGAAGTCGTAATGGCGCAACATTTCACTGGTCGCGCACAGCAGATAGGCGAGCGAATGGCGCGAGATGGTGCGGACCCGATCCGAGGTCTTGTCGTCCTTGCTCTTGCCGGCCATTGGAAATCCATTTTCGTGAATCGCTGAGACCAAACGTCAATGTCCTGGGGAATTCATCCTACCCAATATGGGTATGGCTGCGGTCCTTCGGGGTCAATAGCTTCTTGTCGACCGGATTGATTTCTCCGATAGATCGTCGAGCCGGCCGCGTGCGCCAGCCGCACGCGCAGCGAATGCTCCGAACCGACCGGGCCACCATTCAGCTGAATGGCTGGCGACAGGCGGCGGTGTCCGAACGGGAATGTGGGCCACATGACTTTCATCATCGAATCGGCAAAGGACAATCGCCGCACCACCGACTTCCGGTCCAAGGCTGACGTCGCGGTGGCACTGGCCCGCAAGCTGATGGAAGACGGTTTTGCCGTTTCGATCACGGCCCCGAGCGGGCAGGTGTATTCCGCCGACCGGTTCGATCGTTTGCTGACAAGTGAAAGCCTGAATTCGCAGGAATAGCTGCCAGCCGGTGCAGGCCATTTTCAACCCGACGGGCAAATCACCCAAAAGTCTGTCAAGCTCCCTTTGCAAAAATATTCTGATTTTCCGAAGACGCAAATCACCTTAGTCATCGCATCCGTCCTGACCCACAGAGGGGCGGCTCGAGATCGTCACGGACGCGGGACAGGATGCGGTGGACGCGAGGCAGCGCCAAAGACGAGGGCGTTGCATCTTGCGGACGGTGAAGTCGTGTGGTCCTGACGCCCCGACGCTGGCGTCAAGTTCGCGGGAAGCCATTTCCGCGGATGATGGTGGCAAGAAAGCCCGGTCGCCAGGGAGAGCGCGTTATAAGCCGTAAACCATTGCGCGGGGAATGCCGGGTGATTCCGGTGTGACCTGACAACGCGTGTGCTCACTACCACTACCATTGCACACGCGGCTATCGGGCGCATCGGGCGCCCGGCATTCCCTGCGCCCTCTGACTACCGAGGGCGGAACGAACAGGCCAAAACTCGCGCGAAACGCGCGGCGAGAATGCGGAAGTATGTCTGGCTTTGCCGTCATTGCCTGCGACAAACGCGAAGCGTTTGCGCAAGGGAGCGTTAGCGACGAGGCAATCCATTCCTTCTTGGTGCTGCGGCATGGATTGCTTCGTGGAGTTTATCATCGGGCGCGCATTCGCGCGACCCGTTGGCTCGCAATGACAATTGGACGACTGCGCACCACGTGCTCGGTCGTCGTCACCGCCACCGGGTCGGCGCATCGCGCGGATGACAGGCTCCGGCGGGTGAACCGGTATTCCAGAGGCGTCAGTGAGGGAATCGACAAGCCGCGGCGTACTGGATACCCGCTGGAGCCTGTCATCGGGCTCGCCGAAGGCGAGACGGGGTGGCGGGTATGACGACTTGTTGGAGGCAATTCTCCCGGGTTTCGCTGGGCTTCATCCGGGCTTCTGCCGGCGCCTTGAGGTGAATCAAACGCCGAAAGCCCCGCGGGACTAGCCTGTTCGGCAAAAGCGAGGTTTTCGATGGCGTTCAGAGATATCCTGGTTGCGCTCACGAGTTATCCCGAGCCGACACCGGTATCGGTGGTCGAGGCGGCGGTTTCGGTGGCATCGGCGCTCGGCGCCCATATCGCGGCGCTGTCCTGCGAGATGCACGTCCAGGTGCCGGGCCACTTCATGTCGGGTGCGGTGGTCGGCCTGCCCAAAATCATCGCGGAGGAAGCCGGCAAGAGCCGCAGGAACGCCGAGGACCTGATCGCCGCGTTCGAGGCCGCCGCGGCAAAGGCCGGCGTTTCCTGCGAATCCATGCTCGAGAAATGCAAGACCTTCGAAGCTCCGGAGTTGCTTGTGGAATACGCGCGGCTTCGCGATCTCACCATCCTGCCGGAGTCGAACGACCGATGGTATGCCGAGGCCGTGGTGTTCGGCTCGGGCAGGCCGACCCTGGTCCTGCCGCAAAACCCGCGCGCGCGGCCGTTCGAACTCGGGACCGTCGCGGTGGCCTGGGATTTCAGCCGCGCCGCCGCGCGTGCGGTATCGGACGCGATGCCGATGCTGGAAACGGCGAAGCGGGTTCGCGTGGTCACCGTTCTCAACGAGAAGCGTCTCGACAACAAGCATTCCGCCGAAGAGCTGTCGAAGAACCTGTCCCGGCACGGCATCGACGTGGTGCTGGACCGGGTCGACGCCAGGGGCCGGCCGATCGGCGCCGTTCTCGAAGCCTATGTTGTCTCCCACGAGGCGGACCTGCTCGTCATGGGGGCGTACGGACACTCCCGCCTGCGCGAATTCGTGCTCGGCGGGGCGACCAACAGCCTGTTGTCAAAGCCGCCGCTGCCGATCCTGTTTTCGCATTGAAGGCAACGACGAGAGTGGACCAACCAGAGGACGCCTCGTGCAACTGACCAATCCGATCAAACAATATGGGTTAGCTCCCCGGTTCCTGCACTGGATGACGGTCGTCGCGGTCATCCTTGCATGGACGCTGGGTACCTTCGGCGACGATTTGCCCAAGGGAGCCGCGCGGGACACGGGACTCTTTATCCATATTTCCGCAGGGCTGCTGATCCTGACGGCGCTCGTCCTGCGGCTGGCCTGGCGCGTGGCCGAGCCGCCGCCGCCTCCTGAGCCGAACGAGTTCGGCAGATGGCTCGGCGCCTTCGCCGACCCGGCGGCCCGTCTGGCGCATTATACGCTTTACGCGCTGCTGATTGCCGTCCCGGTCGCCGGCATCGTGGCGCAGTTTGCGCGCGGCAACGCGCTGCCGTTGTTCGGGATCGGCGAAATCCCGTCACCCTGGATACGCGATCGCGCCTTCGCGCATAATGTCACGGAGATCCACGAAATCCTCGCCAACGCGCTTGTGATCGTCGCGAGCTTCCACGCCGCCGCGGCACTGATCCATCACTTTGTCTTTCGCGACAATACGCTCCTTCGCATGCTTCCTCGCGGCAAGCCCTAGCATCGGCAGGCGGTCTCGAATGTTCGATGAAGAGTGACCCTATGATTGAAGCCGCCGTTCCGCTGCGGCGGCGGCTCGGTTTGGCATTGCTGGTGCTCTACGGCACCGGCATCACGGTGGGCGCCGGCATCTACGTCCTGATCGGCGCCGTTGCCGGTCATGCCGGGGTTTACGCCCCGTGGTCGTTCGTGGTCGCAGCCAGCGTGATGGCGCTGACCGTCGTCTCCTATGCCGAACTTGCGACGCGCTATCCGGTCAGCGCGGGCGAGGCCGCCTATGTCAGGGCGGCGTTCCAGTCCCGCGCGCTCGCTGCCGCGATCGGTCTGTTGACGGTCGTGACCGGCGTGGTGTCCTCCGCCGCCGTGACGCTTGGATCGGCGGGCTATATCCGGCAGTTCATCGATTGGCCTCCGGGCCTGATCGTGGTGATCGTCACGATCGTGCTCGCGGCGGTGGCGGCGTGGGGCATTCTGGAATCGGTCGTGCTGGCGAGCCTGTTCACGCTGATCGAAGTCGGGGGTCTGGTAACCGTCATCGCTGCCGGCATTCACGCCGACCTTCCGATTGCCGCGACGATAGCCCGGCTGCCGCCGCCGAACGCCATGGCGTTGTCCGGGATCGGTTTCGGCAGTCTGCTCGCGTTCTTCGCCTTCATCGGATTCGAGGATCTGGCCAACGTCGTGGAGGAGGCGAAGGTTCCGCACCGCGACATCCCTCGCGCCATGGCGCTGACCCTTGGCATCTCGACGGTCCTGTACGTCCTGGTCGCCGCGGTCGCCGTCAGCGCCGTGCCGATCGAGAGATTATCGTCCTCATCGGCGCCGCTCAGTCTGGTGTTTCGCCAGGTCGCGGGCGTCAGTCCGGCGACGATCAGCGCGATCGCGATCGTGGCGACGCTGAACACGATCCTCGCCCAGATGACGATGGCGGCCCGCGTCGTCTACGGGCTGGCGCGAGAGGGCGAGTTGCCGGCCATTTTCGCGCGGGTGCATCGCCGCACCGGCACGCCTCTGGCCGCTACCGCGGCCATCGCCGCGCTGGTCGTTCCGCTGGCGTTGTTCGTGCCGCTGACGCCGCTGGCGGAAGGAACCTCGCTGGCGACGCTGGCCGTGTTCGCGATGGTCAATCTTGCCCTGCTGCGGCTGCGCTATCGCGGCGTGCGGTCGGACAATCCCCACGTCACGGTTCCGATATGGATACCCGCCATCGGATTCGTGACCTGCCTCGCCATGATGGCGGGCGCCTTGTTCAGGTGAATCGCGAGGCTCTAGTATGGACGCTTGTTTCCGCCGAACATCTTTCGCAGCCGATCTTCGATGTGCCCGCTGCTGGCGATGCCCACCATCGCGACGTAGAACGCGACCAATCCCACCGCGAAATAGGCGACAACCTCGTGCATCTCGTCGATCCAGGTGGTGCCCCACAGCGTATGCGTGAGCAAGATCAGGATCAGCGCGCACAAGGGCAGCGCTGCCAGGATCAGGAACACCGATGCCAGCGTTTTCGGCACCCGGTCGGCGTTTTGAAACAGCGCCCTGATTCCGCGCGGGCTGTAGACGGTCGGCGGAAACTGCGCGTGGCGCGGCCTGACGACCGCCCAAAAGACAGCGGCGGCCACCACGGCGGCGATGGCGTAACCGATCATGACGTGGGTATGCGGATATTCATCGCCGGTGGAATAGGCGATGATCAGCAGGACGAACAGTGCGATGCCCGACAGCCGGATCAGCAAATCCCAGATCATATCCGGCCGCGCAGGCATCTCGGCTCTGATATCTTTCATGCGACAGGCCTCGTGGCGGTGAGGATCCATCCATAGACTTCGGAGGTCGATCGGCCTTGACCTACATCAAATGCGACCGTGCAGGCGGCAAGCGGCCGCGGCGGAATCAACGGAAGGTGCGCCGGCGCAGCGGCGGCAGCCGCGGCCGGCGATCACTTCACCGTCGGCCCGGCAGGCAATACCGGCGGCACGATGTCGCCGGTGACTGGATTGAAATATACCTCGACCAGCTTGTTCTCTTTGCTGGAGCCGTAGATCTCGTAGCAGGATTCCGTCACCTTGAACGATCGGATGTCGTGATAGCCGAGCGCCGCGATCTTGGCCTTGATCGCTTGTTCGGACATCCACTTTGCTTTCGGCTCGGTCGTGCAGGTCGGATTGGCGTGAGCGGCCAGCGGAATAATGACCGCGCCTGCAAGAACAAGGCTGAATGCGATGGTGCGCATGATGCTTCCTCCGGGTAGATTGACGCCATTCCACCTGCGTGGGACGCCTGTGATCGAAGGAAACTAGACGTCGGCGGTTCCGAATCGCATTGATCGAAATCAACGTTCCGGAAGCGCGCGCAAGGCGCGTCAAAATGACCTGGATCAATCCGGCTGCTTGCCGGAATGACAGAGTTTTGAATGGGATCTGCGTTACCAGGCAGGGAGGATATCGCAATCATCGAACCCGTGATGCTCAACCTCGTCGTGGCGCTTGGGATCGGTCTTTTGATCGGGGCCGAACGAGAGCGGCGCAAAGGCGAAGGACCGGCGCGTTCTCCTGCGGGGATACGAACGTTCACCGTCACGTCGCTTGTCGGTGCGATCAGCTTCATGGTCGGATCGGGGCTGTTGCTCGCGATCGCAACGGCGGGCGTCATTGCATTGACCGCGATCGGCTATTGGCGCGGCCGTAACGACGATCCCGGACTGACCAGCGAAATCGCACTGGTCCTGACAGTGCTGCTGGGCGGGCTTTCAGCTCAGCAGCCGGCGTTGGCGGGCGGCGTTGCGGTCATCGTGGCTGTTCTGCTCGCCTCACGAGCCCGGCTTCATCGCTTTGTCCGCACGGTACTTACCGAAGAGGAGCTCAATGACGTCCTGATGTTTGCGGGTGCGACGCTTGTCGTGCTGCCGCTTATTCCGGATCGTCCGATGGGGCCGTACGGCGCGCTCAATCCGCATTCGATCTGGATTTTGGTGGTACTCGTGATGGCGATCGGCGGCGGCGGTTACATCGCGGTTCGCCTGCTCGGCACCAGATTTGGACTGCCCGTCGCGGGACTGGCATCCGGCTTCATCTCGAGCACCGCGACGATCGCCGCGATGGGCGCGCGGGTTAAGGCGGCAGCCGACATTATGCCGGCCGCGGTGGCGGGCGCGGTGCTGTCGACGATCGCGACGATCGCGCAAATGGCGATTGTCCTCGGCGCGGTAAGCTGGCCAGCCCTTCGAATGCTTTCCATTTCTCTCGCCAGCGCGGGCCTGATGGCGGTCATCTACGGGGCGATTTTCACGATCCGGGCATTACGGGAGCAAGGCGGGGGCGAGGAGGCAGCCGGACGCGCATTCAGTCCCGCCACGGCACTCCTCTTTGCCCTGACCCTTTCCTGCATCATGGTTGCCGCTGCTGCGCTTCAGGAGTGGTTGGGCGAGAATGGCATCACCCTGGCCGCTGCGCTGGCAGGCTTCGTCGATACGCATTCGGCCGCCATCTCGGTGGCTACTTTGGTCGCATCGGGAAAGATGACTGCGGCCGATGCCGTGCTGCCGATCCTCGCGGGACTTTCGACCAATACCATCAGCAAGCTGGTCCTTGCCGGCACCAGCGGGGGCCGCGCGTTCGCCGTTCGCGTGATACCCGGATTGATACTGGTCGTGCTGGCGGCGTGGGTGGGCGCCTTCTATGCCTTGATGGGTGGCTGACGGGCTCGCAAGCCGTTAGCGATGTCCGTTTGGTCTACCCGACCCTGCTCGGCAGGAAGCTGATGATGTACACACCATCCCGTCGTTCGTCGCCATCGTTGGCGGCGTGAGCCTGTTGGGCGCGCCGGGCGTGGTTCCTGGTCCGCTCGCTGTCTCGATTTCCCTGACTTTGATGGAAATCTGGAAAGCGCGAAATTTTGGGTAACAGGACAGGGCGAGCGGGGCAGGGGCGGAGCGGGGCAGGGGCAGCCGTGGCCCTCCCGCGGGAAGCCCCGCGGTCGCGCGGTCAGCGCGTTCGCTCAGAAGCAGGGATGCCGCCGCCGGTCCTGGCCGATATAGGCCGCCGAGCCCTGCGCGCAGAAATTGGTCGCCGGACCGTCGTAATAGGCGAAGGTGCCGGGCAGAAGTCCCGGCCCGTAATTGTGCAGGTAGCTGATGTCATAGGGCAGCCAGTAGGGATGAACATGATGATGGCGGGTTCGCGCCTGTGCCGGGCCCGGCCCCACGGTCAGGGCCAAGGCCAGGGCGGACAGGAACAAGGCAAATGCGGGCTTCAGGTGGGTCATCTGGATTCTCCGGCAGCGGTCCCGAAGCAGACATTTTAGGCGATCCGCGGTTCCCATCCAGACCCAAAAGTCCGAAAACTGCGGGCAACTGGCCAAAAAAAGAGGGATTTTTCGTTTCCACGGCATGCTTAACGAAATTCCAACACAGTCTGGCCAGAGTTGTACCGTCAGGTCCGGCTCGCGGACCCGGCTTACCCCGAGTCCTCCAGGCCTGTCCCATTCCGACCGACCCATGCGCATCACATCCTTCGCCCTGCTGTTGCTCTCGCTCCTGGCCGTGACGCCGGCGCGCGCCGATCTGCATATCACCCGGGATCACGGCGGCTATGTCGAGGAATACAAGGCAAAGTACAAGCGCATCAGGGACCGCCACGAGCGGGTGATCATCGACGGCATCTGCAATTCGGCCTGCACGCTGGTGTTCGGCATCGTGCCGATGAACAAGATCTGCGTGACGCCGCGCGCCAGCCTCGGCTTCCACCAGGCCTATTACGACAAGGCCTTTACCTTCGGCATCAAGGTCACCAGTGCGGAGGGGACGTCGGACCTGATGTCCTATTATCCCGATACGGTGAAGGACTGGATCCGCCGCAACGGCGGGCTCACCACCCAGATGAAGAAGATCAAGAACGGCATGGATCTGTGGAAGATCGTCGATCCCTGCCCGGAAGAGTGGTGAGGACGGCGGGCGTTATGTCGTAGCGCGCAAGTGGACCCGCGCAAAATGGCGTTGCCGCAGGACCCGCGATCGGGCAGTCACTGCCGCAAATAAATCATGATTTTGAGAATCTTGCCGCGCGCGCGGCGCCGGCGATTTTCGTCGTGCTCTGGAGTACCGGATTCGTCGCCACCAAATACGTGGTGCACAATGCCGATCCGCTGACCTATCTCGCCATCCGCATGGCGCTGGTGGTCGGCCTGATGGCGGTGATCGCAGCGATCGCGCGGCCGCAATGGCCCAACCGGATCGGGATCGCTCACAGCGTGGTCGCCGGCATTCTGGTGCATGGATTTTATCTGGGCGGCACCGCGATCGCGATCGCGCATTCGATTCCCGCCGGGCTCTCGGCGCTGATTCCGGGCCTGCAGCCGATCCTGACCTCGACGCTCGCAAACCGCTGGCTCGGCGAACGCGTCACGCCGCTGCAATGGGGCGGGCTCTTGCTCGGGCTCGGCGGCGTGGTGCTGATCCTGCACAACCGCCCGATGAGCGGCGAGGCGGGCTGGGGCTGGCTGGCCTCGGGCGTGTCGCTGGTCAGCATCACCCTGGGCACGCTGTACCAGAGGCGCTATTGCGGCCAGATCGACTGGCGCGCCGGCAATCTCGTGCAATACATCGCGGTGACCATGTTCTTCGCGGTGGGCGCGTGGCTGTTCGAGGCCAATGTGGTGCACTGGACCGAGGAGTTCGTGCTGGCGCTGAGCTGGCTCGTGGTGGTGCTCTCGATCGGATCGATCGGGCTTCTGTACTGGCTGATCCGGCGCTCGGCGGCGACCTCGGTGGCGAGCCTGTTCTACCTCGTGCCGGCGGTGACCGCCGCCATGGCCTATGTCCTGTTCGGCGAACGGCTCGACCTCGTCGCGATAACCGGCATGGTTGCGTGCGCCGCCGCGGTGTTTCTGGTCAACCGGCGCGCGTGAGCGCGACGAAGCCGAAAGCCCAAAACAAAAGCCTCCAGGCTCTCGCCTGAAGGCTTCTGCATTGGAAGGAAACGCCTCGATCAGCGCTTCGACTTCTTGGCCTTCTTCTTTTTCGCGGCTTTCTTGGACGTTTTCTTGGACGCTTTCTTGGCGGCCTTCTTCACGGCCTTCTTGGCGGATTTTTTTGCCGCGGATTTTTTGACAGCCTTCTTGGCCTTTTTCGGCGGCGCTTTTTTCGCGGCTTTCCTGGCGGCCTTCTTTTTCTTTTTGACCGCCGGCTTGGCGGCAGGTTTCGGCGCTTCGGGCACGCCGGTCATATCGGGCGTCGGCTCTACAACGGGTGTATCGTCGTCCATATCGTCCCCCACGGTTGGCAGAAGCGATAACGATAGCGGGATTCTTAGAGCTGTCAAAGAGATGCGGTCCGTTCAACACCCGCGGATCGTCGCATAGGCTTGCAGCGCGCGCTCGCGCCCCTTGCGGTGGTCGACGATCGGCGCCGGATAGGTCTTGCCGAGTTCTACCTCCGCGGATTTGAGTTCGAGCGGCGTCGCGCTCCAGGGCTGATGAATCAGGCCGGGCGGCAACCGCGCGAGTTCGGGCACCCAGCGCCGGACGTAGGCGCCGTCGGGATCGAACTTCTCGCCCTGCAGGATCGGATTGAACACCCGGAAATACGGCGCGGCATCGGCGCCGGAACCTGCGACCCACTGCCAGTTGGCGGGATTGCTGCCGGGGTCGGCATCGACGAGCGTGTCCCAAAACCATTGTTCTCCCTCGCGCCAGTCGATCAGGAGGTGCTTGACCAGGAACGACGCCACCACCATCCGCACCCGGTTGTGCATGACCCCGGTGCGCCAGAGTTCGCGCATTCCGGCATCGACGATCGGGTAGCCGGTCTGGCCACGTTGCCACGCCCGCAGCGCTCGGGCGTCGCGTCGCCATGGAAAGGCGTCGAAGGCGGGCTGCAGATTGCGCGTCGAGAGATCGGGCAGGTCGAACAGCAGGTGGCGGCAGAATTCGCGCCAACCGAGCTCGCTCAGGAACTTGTCGATATCGGCGGCAAGGGCAGGGCGGTCGGCGGCGGCAAAGCGCGCGGCGTGCCAGACCTGCCGCGGACTGACCTCGCCGAAGCGCAAATGCGGGGAAAGCCTGGACGTGCCCTCGCGATCGGGCCGGTCACGCTCCTTGGCGTAGCCGGCCACGCCTTTTCCAAGAAATTCCCTGAGCCGACGTTGCCCGGATATCTCGCCGGGCGTCCAGCTTTCGCGCAAGCCCCCGGCCCAGTCCGGATGTGCCGGCTCGAGGCCCCAGCCTTCGAGGCTGTCGCCGGCAAGGCCCGGCAGCGCACGCAACGCCTTCGGCGCGGGCAGCGGTTCGGGCGGATCGCCCAGGGACCGCACGCGCCGCCAGAACGGCGTGAACACCCGCAATCCCCGGCCGTCCTTGTTGCGGAGATTGGCGGGGGCAACCAGAAGATCTCCGGGGAAACTTTGCGCGGCGACGCCGATCGCTTCCAGCGCCGCTGCGACCCGATCGGCCACCGCCTGATGCGGGGCTTGCGCGATCTCGTTCCAGAGCACCATGCCGGCCTCGGTCTGGCGCGCCAGGTCGGCGATGATCGGGGCCGCTGGTCCCTTGCGCAACACGAGCGACGCGCCGAGCGAGGCGAGGCGGGTCTGCAAGGCCCGCAGCGACTGCGCCAGCCACCAGCGCGCCGCGCCGCCGAGCGGACGCGCGCCCGCGGCGCGCAGCGCCTCGCTGGCTTCGTCGAATACGTAAAGGCAAATCACGGGCCTCCCGGTTTTGCAGGCGGCCTGCAGAGCCGGATGATCGGAAATGCGCAGGTCGTCGCGAAACCAGACGATGCAGGGGGGAGGGGATGTGCCGGCCATCAGGGGGTCAACTCGGAAGTGCGCGCGTCGGTACGGGTGCGGACATCGCAACTTTATCGGTCCCGATACGTACTAACCAAGGGATACGCGCAAAGGCGCTGGAGGTTTCCTGTGAACCGGTATGTTGCTCTCTATCTGGCGACGCTGATCGTCCTCATCCCAATCGATTTTCTGTTTCTGGGCTTCGTCGCCAAGGGCTTTTTCGCCGCGCAGGTCGGCGACATGCTGGGCGAGATCAGGCCCGCGCCCGCGATCCTCTTTTATCTGCTTTATGTGGCGGGAATTTTGATTTTCGTCAGCGGCCCGGCAACCGCGACCTGGCAAACGACGCTGCTGTACGGCGCGCTGTTCGGCTTGTTCTGCTATGCGACCTTCGAGCTGACGTCGTTGTCGCTTTTAAAGCACTGGACCTGGACCGTCGTCGTGGTCGACATGTCCTGGGGCGTATTCGTCACCGCGGTGTCGTCCACGCTCGGGCTGGCAATCACGAACTGGCTCGTGCCGAAGATTTGACCGTCATTCCGGGGCCGGAATGACGGTCTCGATTGCTTGGCGGAGCCGCCGGCGCGCACTCGCGCGACCCGATGGCTCGCAACCCGCGAGCCGTCACTTCGGCTGCGGCACGATTCGCAGATAGGGCTTCGGCGCCTTCCAGCCCTGCGGATAGATGGTCTTGGCCTCCTCATCGCTGACCGAGCCCGAGATGATCACGTCTTCACCCGGTTTCCAGTCGGCCGGCGTCGCCACGCGATGCTTGGTGGTCATCTGCAGCGAGTCGATCACGCGCAGTATTTCCTGGAAATTGCGGCCCGTGGTCATCGGATAGACCAGGATCAGTTTGATCTTCTTGTCAGGCCCAATGATGAAGACGTTGCGGACCGTCTGGTTGTCGGCCGCGGTGCGCTTGGACGGGTCGCCGGAGATCGCGGCCGGCAGCATGTCGTACAGCTTCGACACGTTGTAGTCGGTGTCGCCGATCATCGGATAGTTCGGCGCAGCGCCTTGCGTCTCCTTGATGTCGTCGGACCATTTTGCGTGGTTGGCGACGGGATCGACGGAAAGCCCCATCAGCTTGACGCCGCGCTTGTCGAATTCGGGCTTCAGCTTGGCCAGCGCGCCGAGCTCGGTGGTGCAGACCGGCGTGAAATCCTTCGGGTGCGAAAACAAAAGCGCCCAGCTGTTGCCGATCCAGTCGTGGAATTTGATTTTGCCTTCGGTGGTTTCGGCCTCGAAATCCGGGGCGACGGCGCCTATCTGGAGAGCCATTTTACGACCTCATGTCCTTCAAGTTGCAGGGGATTCTTCGTTGTAAGTATAGGGGGCGGAAGCGCTTAAGTGAATGGCTGCGGAAGAAAAAGGCGGATCCTTCTCTCGCCCCGGGAACTCCTAGCACCTTCTTTTGATCGGCGCCCGTGCGACAAAAAAGCCACAACGGCGGCAGATGTCGCGGCTGCCCCGATATCGCCTTTTATCGCGCCCATCACGCCCGCCCCGGTCACGACCCTGAACCGCGACTGACGTCACAGCGACAAATCGGCAACCATTTAAAAAACCCGCGAAGCCGGTTTCGAATCGTTAACCACTCGTTTACGCGCCGCATGGAAATGCTGGCTCAGAACCAGAAATTGAAAAGCAGTACCAGCCAATGTCCGCCGCCGCATTTAAGTTAGCCGAACCGATCGCCGCGCTCGAACCCTCCGGGATTTCCTGCCGCGACACCGCCGCACAAGCCCTCGCCGTGGTGCGCGACGGCGTCATCACCGGCGAAGGCCCCACCACGAGGGGCCGGGTGCATTTTTCCCGCGCGCTGGATGCCTTCGACGCCGCCTGGTGCGCGCGCATCCTGACCGCCACGGCGGTCGACGGTCAGCCGGTCAGCCGGGCCGAAGCCGAAGCGCTGTTCGAGATCAACGACGCCGCCGCCGAGCGCAGCGACGAGGGCCGCTTCGACGATCTGCTTGCCAAGGCGGTGGTGCACCATGCGGCCTCCGCGTCGGGCCTGCCGGTGCCGCCGCGCACGGTTGCGCTGTCGCCGGAAACCGCGATCGAAAGCTGGGCGCCGACCCGCGCCGTCGGCGTCAATACCGAAGTGCTGGAGTGGATCGCCAGCCAGATGCGCGGCAAGCAGCGCTGCAACCGCACCCTGATGGCGCTGGTCGCCACCATCGTCGGCGCGGCGACGCTGCCGCTGGCGGCGCAGTTGCCGAACGTGTTCGACATCGGCATGTGAGTTTCAGCACGCGCGGAAGCGTGTGCCAGCGACGGCGGGGTTATTTCCCCGCCGTTTTTTGTTTGCCGCTTTCCGCGTCGAGCCCGACGGTGCGGCCCGGAAATCCCGCAACATCGAAATAACGTTGCTTCGACACACGCTGGAAATTCAGTACCGTGCGCAGGCCGTTGGCGGAAGCCTGCGACTTGACCGTGCCGGAATAGGCCTGCGGCGTGGCGCCGTTGGGCATCGCTTCCGTGATCACGCGTCCAACCAGATTGCCCCTGGGCTTCTGCGTGAGGCCGAGGAGTTTTGCGGCGGTGGCCCCGACATCGGCATTGCTGACCGGGAGCGCATCGACGTAGCCGGCTTTGAAATCCGGCCCGATCGCGGCCATGAAATTCATGGTGTCGCCGCGGCCGAAGTTGCCGTGCATGCCCTGGCCTTGCCGCAGCACCGTATCGGCGACCTCGACCGAACAGTTGGTCGGCTGGTCGCATCCCTGCACATAGGAACGGAAATTGACCACGATCGACGGATTTGGCGTCACCGCCTTGCCCTTCAGGTTGAGCTGCGACATCGGCAGCGTGCCGGGGAAGCGCCCGAGATTGTCGTCGACGAACAGCCCGCTGACATAGTCCTGTTCGAGCAGCGCCTTGACCGTGCGTCCGGCCAGCTTGCGATCCTGGTTCGGCAGATAGATCAGGTCCGATCCGCCGTTGGTCGCGACGATCAATTCCGGCTTTGAGGCATCCTTCCCGAGCACCCCGTTGCCGGCCTTCGGGTGCGCATTGTCGCCAACGCGTGCATTCTTGTTGTTGGGATCGAACAGCGGCAAATCAAGCGCTTTCGCCAGATCGATCGCGAGAAACCCCATCGGCAGGAAATCCTTCGGCGTGTCGGCGTAAGTCGCCTTCGCCGACGGGCTGGTCTTGGTCTCCTTCGATATCGTCGAAAAGCCGTGGTCCGCGGCGACGATGATATTGGTGGTGGCGGAAAGACCGAGATCGTCGAGCGCCATGCGCAATTGCGCCAGATTGTCGTCGGCGTTCTTGATGCCGGCCAGCGACGTCGGCCCGTTGATCCCGGGCGTCACGGTGTTGAGGCTGTCGCCGTTATTGTGCTGGGAGCCGTCGGGATCGCGCGACCAGAATACCAGCACGAACGGCTTGCCGCGCTCCTTGAACATCGGCAGCACGATCTTGCTGGCGACGTCGGCGAAATAGGCCTGCTGCGCGATATTGGCTACCGTGGTGCCCGGCGTCTTGGCGTCGCCGGCCTTGCGCGTTGTCGCCGCGCGAGGGCGCTGCCAGCGGAAGATCGGCTTTTGTCAGGGCGGCCTTCATTTCATCCGACAGCGGAACGCCGTTCTTGGCGCCGGTGGAATCGTCGACCACGATCGAATGCAGGCCGGGACGGTCGGCGCGGTCGGTATGGTCGAAAATCAGCGTCGGGCCGACCTTGCCGATGGCTGCGGTGCTGAAACCCTTGGCGCGCGCCATCTTCAGGATGGTTTCCTCGTTCAGGTAATCGCCGCCGAAATGCTCGTCGACATCGCCCAGCACCGCATCATTTTCGAGGAAGGGGACGACGGTACCGCCGGCGGATGAGGACGCAAAACCGGTATAGATCGTGTTGCTGAATGTCCCGGTATCGCCGAGATAGTGCCCGGTCGCCATGGCCGATCCGTTGGCCATGGTGAAGGTCGGGAACATCGAGTGCGAATTCCTGAAATTGACGCCTCTGTCGCGGACCTCGGCCATGGCCGGTGCGGTTTGCGGCGAGACGATCTGTCCGCGCAATCCGTCCGGCACGAACAGGATCAGGTTGCGGGGCGTGTTGCCCTGGGCGAACGCTGCCCCCGTCGACAGGAACGTCAGGCCTGCGGTCATCAACGCGATTGAGCGGCGCATTATAATCTCCCCATCAGAAGCAAATTCCGGCCAGGCCGTCGCCTCTGTTTAGTTTTGCTGTGCGACGGAATTGTTACAGCCGACGTCCACGTCGGCCAACGAAGTCATTCCTTCAGGGCGCGTTCAGGCGGCAACGGCCGAAACTCAACGCAATTTGGGGTGCTGTCCTAACTGCGCGATAAAGTAGCGCGCCACTATGGGCGGCAAGTAGTTCAATTCAGCATGTCATTGCCGATGCCAAATGAATCGAAATGAAAGAGGCCGCCAACTGAGGCGGCCTCCTGGGCATTCGCGGGGGCAGTCCGGAAGATGATGTCAGGTCGGGCGGTCGGTCGAACGGCGAACGTCGCCAGGCCCATGTAAGGCGTGAATGACGAAGCGCACAGCGTCGCCAATCCAGTTCCCGCCGCTGATCGCCTCGAGCTCTGCATCCGTCAGCTCGAGGATTTCCGAGTTCGTCTGTTCCATGTTCTGCATTGTGGTCTTATCCTTTTCAGATTGTCTTGTGGGTGAAACTGTCAGAAGTGCAAGCTGACGGTCGGCTGCGTCACCGGCTGGTGAACGGCGTCCAGCAGACGTTTGCCCAAAGCTTCGTATGCCTTTACGGCCACGTCGAGCGCCATATCACCGCCGCTGACGCTATCGAGTTGGTCGATGTCCAGCTCGTGAACTTCACTGGTAAACTCGCTCATGTCTCTTCTCCCTAAAGGAGGGGACCATCCCCTCATGAACCGTGGTCGCAGGAATATTCCGCGCGGTTCGTTCGCGCGGTGATTTAGATCACACAGCGTCACATACGTGCTCGCGGGGAATCTGTTCACAACCGGAGAACTGCGGAAATGGTTCGTGAGGGATGGGCTATGCGATTTGGGACACTGCCGGATTCAAATTAGGACAGGAGGGATCAACTACGGACAGCACCCAATTGGACGGTTGACTTCGTAAGAACAAAAGAAGAACATTGTTGCGGTCGCTCACGCTGGAACGAGACATGTCCCCTTCATCACCATCGAATACGGAGGAGGGTGACGGGTTGGAGACGTCGGTGGATGAGGCCATCGCGGCCTGCGACGGTGACATGCGATCCACGATCCGCGCCTTGATCGTGGCCAACGAATATCTGGAATCCGAGGTCAGCGAACTCATGAAGGCGGTATCCCACGCCTATGCGCGCGGCCGATTTCACAGCTATTCCGGCTAATGTGCCGCCTCGCCGGGCCGATATAGGCCGTTGCCTCCGCTTGGTTTTCCTGTAACCACGGAATTGTTACATCCGTCCCCGCGTGCCAGATTGCTGCCGCGGCCCGCAAGGGCTGGATCCCGCCGCAAAAGGTTTCAAGCAAGCAAGAACATGTTCAAACGAATTCTGATCGCAAACCGCGGCGAGATCGCCTGCCGCGTCATCAAGACCGCCCGCCGGATGGGGATCGAGACCGTCGCCGTCTATTCCGAGGCGGACCGCGACGCGCTCCATGTCGAAATGGCCGATGACGCCGTGCTGATCGGGCCGCCGGCGGCTGCCGAGAGCTATCTGGTGATGGAGAAGATCATCGAGGCCTGCCGCAAGACCGGCGCGGAGGCCGTGCATCCCGGCTATGGGTTCCTGTCCGAACGCGAAGCCTTTCCGCGTGCGCTCCAGGAAGCCGGTATCGTCTTCATCGGACCCAACCCCGGCGCCATCGCCGCGATGGGCGACAAGATCGAATCCAAGAAGGCCGCGGCCAAAGCGGATGTCTCGACCGTGCCCGGTTTCCTCGGCGTGATCGAGGATGAACGGCACGCGGTAAAGATCGCCGACGCCATCGGTTATCCCGTGATGATAAAAGCTTCCGCCGGCGGCGGCGGCAAGGGCATGCGGATCGCGAATTCGACCGGCGAAGTCGCCGAAGGGTTCGGCCTCGCGAAAGCGGAAGCCAAGGCGTCGTTCGGCGACGACCGGGTGTTCATCGAGAAATTCATCGTCGATCCCCGCCATATCGAAATCCAGGTGCTGGGCGACAAGCACGGCAACGTCATCTATCTCGGCGAGCGCGAATGCTCGATCCAGCGCCGCAATCAGAAGGTGATCGAGGAGGCGCCGTCGCCGCTGCTGGACGAGACCACCCGCCGCCAGATGGGCGAGCAGGCGGTGGCACTGGCGAAAGCGGTGAATTACGACTCCGCCGGCACGGTCGAATTCGTCGCCGGCCAGGACAAGAGCTTCTACTTCCTGGAGATGAACACGCGGCTGCAGGTCGAGCATCCCGTGACCGAGCTGGTTACGGGAATCGATCTGGTCGAACAGATGATCCGGGTGGCCGCGGGCGAAAAACTGGCGCTCAAGCAAAAGGACGTGAGGCTGACGGGATGGGCGGTGGAATCGCGGGTCTATGCCGAAGATCCGTTCCGCAATTTCCTGCCGTCGATCGGGCGGCTGGTGAAATACCGCCCGCCGGCCGAGAGCAGCGTGGACGGCATCACCGTCCGCAACGACACCGGCGTGCAGGAAGGCGGCGAGATCTCGATCTATTACGATCCGATGATCGCCAAGCTGGTGACGCATGCGCCCTCGCGCGCCGCCGCCATCGAGGCGCAGGCGACCGCGCTCAATTCATTCTACATCGACGGTATCCGGCATAATATTCCGTTCCTGTCGGCATTGATGCTTCATCCGCGCTGGCGCGAGGGCAAGCTTTCCACCGGCTTCATCGCGGAGGAGTTTCCGAAGGGGTTTGCGGTTCGCATCCCCGAGGGCGAGGTCGCGCGCCGGCTCGCCGCGGTCGCGGCTGCGATCGATCACGTGCTCGGCGAGCGCAAGCGGCAGATTTCCGGCCAATTGACCGGGAAGCCGGTGCAGCGCGAGCGCCGCCGCGCGGTCTGGCTGGACCGTGGCGAAATTCCGCTCGACATCGCCCGCGAAGCCGACGGCATCGTGGTGCGTTTTGCCGGTGCCGACGGCACGCTCGGGACTCCGCACCTACTTGTCTCGCCGTGGATGCCCGGCGATCCCGTCTGGCAGGGCACCATCGACGGCCATCTGCTGGCCATGCAGGTGCGCCCGATCCCCAACGGGATCCGGCTCGCGCATCAGGGCTATGAAGTCGCCGTCAACGTCTTCACTGAGTCCGAGGCCACGGCGGCGCGCCTGATGCCGGTCGGCACCAAGACCGATACCGGCAAGAAACTGCTGTGCCCGATGCCCGGTCTGGTCGTGTCCATCGCGGTGAGCGAGGGCCAGGAAGTCAAATCCGGTGAGACGCTGGCCGTGGTGGAGGCGATGAAGATGCAGAACGTGCTGCGCGCCGAACGCGACGGCACCGTGAAGAAGATCCACGCGGCCCCCGGCGCCACGCTGGCGGTCGATGCGCTGATTCTGGAATTTGCTTAATTCATCGAGGGATTTCCCGATGGCCTTCCGAAAGCGCCGCGAAGCGTTGCGTGCGATCCTCTCCGGATCTGGATGCATCCGTCCCGGTTCGGTCTATGACGCGACTTCGATCCGCATCGCCTGGGATCTCGGTTTCGAGCTCGGCATGTTCGGCGGGTCGGTGGCTTCGCTCGCGGTGTTAGGCGATCCGGACATCGCGCTGATAACGCTGAGCGAAATCGCCGAACAAATGCGGCGGATGTCGCGCGCTTCAGCCTTGCCGGTGCTGGTCGATGCCGACCACGGCTATGGCAACGCGCTCAATGTCCGCCGCACCATCGAGGAACTGGAGACGGCGGGCGCGGCCGGCCTCACCATCGAGGACACCTTGCTGCCGCAGGCGTTTGGGCAAGACGCGACGCAACTGATCTCGCTGGAAGAGGGCGTCGGCAAGATGAAAGCGGCGCTGGATGCGCGCGGCGATCCCTCGCTGGTCATCATCGGGCGCACCGGCGCGGCATCGATCGCCTCCCTCGATGACGCGATCGCACGCGCGAAGGCCTATGAGGCGACCGGCGTCGACGCGCTGTTCTTCACCGGCATCAGGACGCGCGCGGAACTGGAAGCGATCGCTGCGGCGACAAGGCTGCCGATCGTGCTCGGCGGCGCACCCGAGGAGATGGCCGATCCTGCCTATCTCGCCGGCCAGCGGGTGCGGATCGCCCTGCAGGGCCATGCGCCGTTCGCCGCGGCGACCCAGGCCGTCTACGAGACGCTTAAAGCGCTGCGTGAGGGCCTGCCGCCGAAGGCGTTGAAGGGAATAGCTTCGAGCGAACTGACCGGCCGCCTGACGCGCGAAGCGGAGGTGAAGGCACGTGGTCGCGAATTCCTGGGCTTGAGGAAATAGATGAGCGGCGCGATCCGTCAGGTAACGATCATCGGCCGGGTGCAGGGCGTCGGCTACCGCGCCTGGGTCGAGCACCGGGCAAGAAATCACGATCTTGAAGGCTGGGTGCGCAACCGCCGGGACGGCAGCGTGGAAGCGCTGTTCGCCGGACCGCCGGAGATCGTGTCGGAAATGGTGGCGTCCTGCCGGCGCGGCCCGTCCTCGGCGCGGGTCGATTCCGTGCAGGACGAGGGCGCCGGTCCCGATGCGCTGAACCTGCGGCGGCCGGGCGAGCGGTTTTCCGTGCTGGGGACGATCTAACCCGAGTTCCGGCCGGGCGTCCTCGCTCGCATCCACCGGCGCAACGCCACCAGCGCCCAGATCGCTTCCACGACGCCGAACGGCCAGGCGCCCTGCAGGAAGCCGTAGATCGAACCGAGGCCGCAGGCGAGTGCGAACGCCAGAATATACCAGGGGCTTCGCGCCTCCAGCGCATACGACACCAGCATCGCCGTCACGGCGAAGAGACCGAAGAGCGTCAGCCCATCCATTCGCTCACCCCGCCGCCACGGCGCTTCGGAACGTCGCCGCCAGCGTCCGCAGCGCCGCCAGTTTGCCGGCGTCGCTGACCTTTGAATGCAGCATCACCTTCGAGGATCCGAGCCTGGGCAAGCCCTGCGCAGGGCCGATGTCGATCATGCCCGAAGGCACGACCCGCCGCGCCAGCGGAGCGACCGCGAGCCCGGCGAGCGCGGCGGCGGCCACCGCCGTCACGCCGCCGCCGACAAAGGCCTCGTGCCATTCGATGCCGGCCTTGTCGAGGGCGCGAATGGCGAGCGCGCGCACCCCGCAGGGCGGCGCCAGCGTCGCCAGCGGCAAACTCTGGCCGGGCCGCCATTGCAGGGCAGGCGAGGCGAACCAGCCGAATTCATCCTCAGCCAGTTTTTCGCCGCCGCGCCGGCTGCCTTCCTGCCGCACGATCACCGCGTCGAGTCCGCCGGCATCGTAGGCCTCGAGCAGGCTGCGCGAAAAACCGATGGCGACCGAAAGCGCAAGCTGCGGCGACACCGCATGCAGCCTGGCCAGCAGCGGCACCAGTTCGGGGCCGGCGGCATGATCGCTGATGCCGAGCGATAATTGCTGCGGCGCCGGCTGTCCACCCGACAGCGCGCGGTCGTGCGCCTCCATCAGCGCGCGCGCATGGCGGAGAAAGTTCGAGCCGTCGGCGGTCAACCGCACCGCGCGCGGCGAGCGTTCGACCAGCCGCCTGCCGAGCGTGGCCTCCAGCCGCTGCAGTTTCATGCTGACCGCCGCCTGCGTGGCGCCGAGCACTTCAGCGGCGCGGGTAAAGCTCTGCAGTTCGGCCACCAGCAGGAAGGCCTGCACCGTGGAAAGGTCGAGCGTCGTCATCATCAAATATCATTATCATTGTTATACCAATAGATAAGATACCAAAATGATGGCGGCAGGTCCATCTTGATGGCGCGCGATCGAAGCGCGCAACGCAAGGAGAACGATCATGCCGCTTATCACCGTCACCTATTCGAGCTCCCGCCACTCGCCCACGCTGAAGGCCGACATCGCCGCCGCCGTCAGCGAGCTCACCGCCAGGATCCTGCGCAAGGATCCGAAGATTACCGCAATCATCGTGAGGTCCGTCGATGCGGCGGACTGGTTCGCCGGCGGCAGGCCGCTGGCCGAACAGAACCTTGCAAGCTTCTGGCTCGACGTTCACGTCAGCGAGGGCACCAACACCAAGGATGAGAAGGCCGAGTATCTCGCCGCGATATTCAGCCGCATGGGCGAGCTGCTCGGGCCGCTGCACCACGAGAGCTACCTCCACGTCGATGAGGTCCGCGGCGATGCCTATGGCTTCGGCGGCCTGACCCAGGAGCGGCGTTACATCGCCGGCCAACTCGCGGTCGCGCCGCGCCGCGCGGCGGCGTAAAGTCAAACCGTCGCTTCCGGCAGGCCTGCATGTGCGGGCTTGCCGGAGCGCGAGATCGACCTTGATCGCCATCGGTATTGCAAGCGTTCCGGCCGCGGAAGGATGAGCCCGGCGGGGATCGAAAGGTTACATTTCACGATCCGTCGGCGAGCTGACAGACAGAGCTTTTGCTGCGGCGTTAATCTTTTCCATCATGATGAAACCCGGTCCAGAGCGAACCGAGGCGATGAGGCGCGCGGGCATTCTCAGAAATGCGGCTGACTTGCAGGGATCGTTTTTCGCCAAGCGCGGCAGGCCCGCGAAAAGTTGACGGGAGATGGCCATGATGATTGCGGAAAGTTATGACCAGAGAACGCTTGCCAACATGGAAGTCGCCCTCGATCGGGCCTGCAAAGTTCTCGCGACCGGAAGGGAACTGCATGACGCGCGGCGGCACATCGCCATTAAAATACTCGAATGCGCCGAAGGCGGTGACCGAACGCTTGGCGGCTTGACGGAGGCCGGCCGCGCCGCGGCGAGCGAACTCTGCGCGACGCACGGCGTCTGAAATCGGGAACCATCGCGGCGATCACGACTTCTCAGGTCATGCCGGCGCGCGTGGGCAGGGCGTGCGCGTGCGGCGCGAGGAGTGAGCGATCATGATCAGGCAAGTACCTCCGAACGGCACCGAACCCGCGAAGTCCGAAGACGACCTTCAGCGCGAACAGCTGGGGCCGCGCGGCGTCCCCGGCGCGCCCGATCCGGCCAGGATGACGCCGCAGCGGGAAAAGAAGACCCCGAAGCACATCGAACCCGGTCACACAGCCTGAAGGCATCAACCGCGGGGAACGTGATCCGCCGTCATACCGTCGCTTCCGGCAGCCGCGGCTCGACGGCGCCGAACACCTGCTGGAACGCCTGGCGGAGCGCGATATCGACATCCGCCATGCTCACGGGGCGGCCGAGGTCGACCAAGCTGGTGACGCCGTAGCGCGGATCAGCCACGCCGCAGGGTACGATGGCGTCGAAATGGGTCAGGTCGGGCTCGACATTGATCGAGATGCCGTGGAACGACACCCAGCGCTTGAGCCGCACGCCGATGGCGGCGATCTTGTCCTCAAACCCTTCGCCCTTGTCCGGCCGGCTCACCCAGACGCCGACGCGATCCTCGCGCCGCTCGCCGCGCACGTTGAAGGCCGAGAGCGTCCGGATGATCCATTCCTCGAGACCCGCCACATAGGCCCGGACGTCCGGCCGCCTCAGCTTGAGGTCGAGCATCACATAGGCCACCCGCTGCCCGGGGCCGTGATAGGTGATTTGCCCGCCACGCCCGGTGGCAAACATCGGAAAGCGGGGATCGAGCAGGTCGGCCGCCTTGCCGCTGGTGCCGGAGGTGTAGAGCGCAGGGTGTTCCAGGAGCCAGACCAGTTCCGGCGCCCGGCGGGCCGCGATATCGGCGGCACGGGCTTCCATCACTTGCACCGCCTCGGGATAGGGCACCGGGGCGTCCGATATCCGCCACTCGACCGCCGCGCCGCCGGCGGGGCCGGCGAACGGCGTCAAATCCAGGGTCTGGCGGTCATTAACCATTGGCTAACCATAACGTGGTGATCTCAAACCACGCAATTTTGCATATTTCGTCAGTTCAGGTCGCTCACCCCAGTGCCAACCCTCGATAAAGTCAGCGTCGACCTCATGGTGGTCCTCGGCACCACCACGATGCCCATCCATCAGGTAATGCGGCTCAGCCGCGGCGCCATCATCGAACTGGACGCCACCGAAGCGGACGAGGTCAAGATCCTCGCCAACAACCTGCCGATCGCCTCAGGCGTGGTGCTGGTCGATCGCAACCGCATCGCGGTCGAAGTCAAGCAAATGTTGCCGAAATCGCCGGGCAGCCGGTAGGGCGGAAATCCGATCCAACTTCGCCGGACCGGAGCCGCCGGCAGGCCTTGTCCCCCCATCCCTGATTTGTTACATCCCGCGCCGTTGATCCGGTCCGGCGCTATTCCGGTGCCGGCTTCCCAAGCGCTCGTGGCGGAATTGGTAGACGCGCTGCCTTGAGGTGGCAGTGAGTAAAATCGTGGGGGTTCGAGTCCCTCCGAGCGCACCAAAGAATCCTGCGATATGGCGGTGACGCCGAGACCGTGCCTAAAGCGCATCCCCACCAATGCGCGATGGTAGCCAGAGAGCTTCCGAACGCATGACCAAGCGGGAGCTGGAAGGTGCGGTTAGTACCTACCGAAGTCCGTACCGATTCTTAACCCCAGCTTGCTCGAATGGCGGGGAAGGCCGGACCGGCAGCCTTGCTGTGAGACCATCGGCGTAAATCGGGGGAACGGCGTCCAGGCCGGCGATTCCGGCCTAAGGACCCACAGCTGTTCAGATTGCGCTCGATCAAAGACGACCCTGGCCGACTATCGATAGGAACCTACGCATGAAGATCCTGAGCCACGCCTATCGGTTTATCTCCAACTTTGTTTTTCTGGCCCTGGTCTATTACAGCCTGAATCTCATCGAGAAATATCAGCAGCGCGCGATCCTCGCGATCCTCGTGCTGATCTATGCCGCGATGCGCGCGGCCTCGGCGTTGCGCTCGTTTTACTTTTTCCAGCGCATCGAGCGGCTTGAACTCGAGGCCCGGCGCCTCGCAGGCCTCACAGGGGATGGCCCCGCCGCATCGTCCCAGCGCAAGCAGGTCGTCACCGACGTCAACGTGCTGCGCCGCGCCGGCGAGATCAACGCCTATATCGATCTGCTGTTTCTGGCGATGATCGTGCTGCTATGCGTCTCGAAGATCGTGACGAATTGAACCATTAAGGCGTTTTCGAGCGAAAGCCTGCCCCGCACCGGGATAGCGGGATGGATGCCGATCCGCGCAAGGAAAACGCGTCAAACCCGGAACCGGAGCCTCACGCGCTGCTTTTCCTGACCTGAACCAGATGCTTCAGCGTGCCGCCGCGGCGATGCGCGGCATGGCGGTTTCCGCGGCCGGCTGCCCGGTGTACGCCGGCCGCACGAGGTTTGCCGCGAGTGGTCCGCTCGGACCTGCGGGCGGCGGCTGAAACCGCTTCATGGCCGTCAGGGCCGTTTTGCTCCGCGCGGCGCGTTAATCCTCGCGTCGCCGCGCGCAGCCCCTCCCTGATCTCGAAAACGCTCAGCGCCGGCACGGGCAGGGCGCTGGCGGCGGCTTCCGGCGGCAGCGGCGATTGCCGCGGCCATGGTGCTTGCCGCGGCAGCGGGACGCCGTGTCCGACCCGCTGCCCGGCGCGATCCTCGGCAAGCGTCATGGCGTGCCCGTCGCGCCAGTCCAGATCCGGCAGCGCGGGACCCGGCAGCGTGCCGGCGCCGGCGAAGACGAAATTGGGGATTTTTGGCCAGTGCGAGGTCGCCACGTTTTCCGACGGCGGATGCAACTGCCAGTCCTGCGGCTCGGTCGGCGTCGCCGGATTTTGCGGCGTCGCCGCCACGACGTGGACGATGCGAAAGCCGCGCGCCTTCAGCTCATGCAGAATCCTCGGCAGCGCGGCGACGGTTCGCGCCTGGATGTCGTGCAGCAGCAGAATGCCTTTGCCCTTGTCCTCGAGCCGTTGCATCGCGAGGTCATAGACCCGCGCAGAGGAAATATGCCGCCAGTCGTCGGCCGGAAAATCAGCGCTCCAGACCTGGATGCCCTGGGAGGCCAGATAGTCCTCGACGTCTTCGGCGCGCAGCAGGCCCGGGATGCGGAAGAACGGGGCAAGTGCGGTGGCGTCACTGCCAAGGGCCGCCTTCACCGATGCGATGCCGTCGTCGATCTCCTGCCTGGCGCGATCGATCGGCATGTGGTTCATCGTGAGCGGATGGTTCTGGCTGTGGGTGCCGACGCTGTGACCGGCCGCGACCAGCTTGCGGACGCCTTCCGGATAGGCCTGCGCCATCCTGCCGATCTCGAAGAAAGTCGCCTTCACGCATTGCGAGGCGAGGATGTCGAGAACCTGGTTGCTGTTGCGCGGCAGCGGGCCGTCGTCGAAGGTCAGCACCACCTCGTGATCCCGCAGCGGCAGCGTTTCGGGATATTGCATGGTGCCGATGCGCGGATGTTGGCGCGGATCGACCACCAGCGTGCGCGAGGTACCGATCGCGTCGGGATGGCCGGGACAATCGGCCGCCTGCGCGGAATAGGCGGTGATGCAGGCCAGTAACCCCAGGCTCGCGGCGGCCCATTGCCGCCCGCCGACCAAAGCCAACGCATCACCCATCATAAGAACACCGTCTGCATTCCAACTTCCAGCGACCGATCATTCCCGCCCCGTCATGAACGGCGGCTTAATGCTTGAGTTCCGCGATGATTTCGCCCCTCAGGGCACACCGTCGAAATGTGCCCCGGGCTCGGTGGGCACCACATGAACCACGCGATAGTGATTGTCACGCAGATAACGCAGGAAAGCCGGCAGCATGGCCGCGGTTCGCGCCTTGGGGTCGTGAAACAGGATGATTCCCCGGCCGGCGGTCTTGAGTCGATCGGTGGTCAGTTTCAACTCCTGGCCAGGGGTCATCGGATTCCAGTCGCTGGCCCAGAGATCGGCGCCGAACACCACGATGCCGCGCGATTGCAGCAGGTCGAGCGTAGCCGGCGTCGATTCGAAGCCGGGAAAGCGAAAGAATGGCGTGCTCGGCACTGCGGTCGCGACACCGTGCAGCGCCATTTCGACCGCCTCGATGCCGCGGTCGATCTCCTCCGATGCCTGGTTGGGCGGGATCCGCATCAGGCTGCGGTGGCTCCAGGTGTGGTATCCGATAGTGTGGCCCTCGGCCGCGATCCTGCGCACCAGTTCGGGATGTTCGGAGGCCGGCTTGCCGATCAGGAAGAACGTCGCCCGCACGCACTGCTCGGCCAGCGCCGCCAGCACCTTTGCGGTCGTCTGCGGCCACGGGCCGTCATCGAAGGTCAGCACGACCTCGTGATCGCCGAGCGGCAGCGTCTGCGGAAACTGTTTCAGCCCGACCCGGGGCGTGGTGGCGGCATCGACGGAAAGCTCGCGGGAAGTGCCGAGCACGCCTGAGCGCGGGCACGCCGCCGCCCCGGCCGCGACCGTCCATGCAAGGCAGGCGACAAGCGCGGCAGTGAGCTCCTTCGTGAATCTTAGGACTCGCATGTGCCGGCGATATTTATCATTGCGCTTGGTGTTGCCCATTGGGTAATGCGTGAAGGCGACAACTCAGACGAGTTCAGCAATCCTGTCAAACCGGCGAGGCGCGGCATGGCCGAAGATATGGACGTTGCCCAGACCGCCGGCCCCGTGCTCGACCGCCTGCCGATGCGCGAGGAAAATGGCGAAATTCGCCACGAATTCGTCGACGAGATCGCGCGCGCGATTCATGTCGCCGATACGCCGTTCCTGCGCGCCGCGGTTGCGGAACTCCACGAGGCCGATCTCGGCGATCTGATCGCGGCGCTCGAACCCGACGACCGCGTCAGTCTGGTGGAATTGACGGGCACCGATTTCGACTTCTCGGCGCTGAACGAAGTCGACGACTCCGTCCGTGAGGAAATCCTCGAGGAGCTCGAACCCGAGACGGTCGCGGAGGGCGTTCGCGAGCTGGAATCCGACGACGCCGTCGAATTGCTCGAGGGGCTCGACGAGGAGGACAAGGAAGAAATCCTCGAAAAGCTGCCACCATCGGAGCGCGACGCGCTCGAGCGCAGCCTCGAATATCCGGAAAATTCCGCCGGACGGCGGATGCAGACCGAGTTCATTGCGGTGCCGCCGGAATGGACGGTCGGGCATGCGATCGACTATATGCGCGATACGCCCGACCTGCCGGACCGGTTCTACGAGATCTACGCCGTCGACAAGGCGCAGCACTGGCACGGCGCGGTGGCGCTGGACGTGCTGCTGCGTTCGCGCAGGCTGGTGCCGCTGGCCGACCTGATCGATGAAGACCGCCGCCGCGTGTCGGTGATGGACGATCAGGAAGAGGTGGCGCGGCTATTCGGCAAATACAACCTGGTCGCAGCCCCCGTGGTCGATACCGAGAACCGCCTGGTCGGCGTCATCACCGTCGACGATGTGGTCGACGTGATCGAGGAGGAGGCCGACGAGGATTTGAAGGCGCTGGGCGGCGTCACCAGCGACGAAGAATTGTCCGACAGTGTCTGGACCATCGCCAAGGGCCGCTTCAACTGGCTCCTGGTCAATCTCGCCACCGCCTTTCTGGCGTCCTCGGTGCTCGGTCTGTTTGAAGGCCAGTTGGAGCAAATGGTGGCGCTGGCGGTGCTGGCTCCGATCGTCGCCAGTCAGGGCGGCAATGCCGCCACGCAAACCATGACGGTCGCGGTGCGCGCTTTGGCGACCCGCGAACTCGGCTCCAACAATGCGTTTCGCGTCGTGGTGCGCGAGGGCCTGGTCGGCCTCGTCAACGGGCTTGCCTTCGCCGTCATCACCGGCATTGCCGCGGTGTTGTGGTTCAAGATCCCCGGGCTCGGCATCGTGATCGGGCTGGCGATCGTCTGCAACCTGGTCGCCGGCGCGCTCGGCGGCATTCTGATTCCGATGGTGCTGGAACGGGTGCGCGCGGACCCGGCGGTGGCGTCGGGCACCTTCGTCACGACCATTACCGACGTGGTCGGCTTCTTCTCGTTTCTCGGCATCGCGACGCTGTGGTTCGGGCTGAAGTAAAGCGTCTGCGAGCGAAGTAGCTACCGCGTGAAGAAAACGCGTCAAACCAACAGCTCCGCGATCCGCCGGCTCGACCTTATCGTTAATCAGGCCTTAACGCGCATCGCCGACTATTTCAGCGCGGAGCAGCACCATGCAGCGTTTACGGCTGAAGGCGGACGGACGGATCGTCGAATTGCGGGACGGGCAGGAGTTTCCGCTCGCCCCTGCGGCGCCTTTCGCCTCGCCGGCGACGACTGCCGCTGCGCCGATGGATACCGCCGCGATGCCGGCGGTACGCGACCTTCGCCGGCGTGCGCACCTGACCCAGCAGCAATTCGCCGCGCGGTTAGGGGTGCCGGTCGAGACCATTCGGAACTGGGAACAGGGCAAGCGCATGCCGCGCGGGCCGGCGAGGGCGCTTCTCGCCGTGATCGCCCACGCCCCGGACACGGTATTTGCGGCTCTGGCGCGCGCCTGATCTCGAATTGAGGCGTGATTTTCCAGTCAAGGCCCGATCCGCAGCCGCGCTTGTTGGCAGCGCGACGCCGGAGGGACATAATGCAGGCTGGTTCGTCCGAGTCCCGCGATGCTTTTTGTCGAGTCCAATGGCGCTAAGATCCCCGCGATCGGGTTGGGTACCTGGGAACTGCGCGGGCGAACCTGCGCGCGCCTGGTCGAGCAGGCGCTGAGATTAGGCTATCGCCACATCGACACCGCGCAGGTCTATGAGAACGAACGCGAGGTTGGCGAAGGCCTGCGCACCGCGCATGTCAGGCGCGACGACGTGTTCGTGACCACCAAGGTCTGGACCACCCATTTCGCGCCGAATGACCTCGAACGATCGACCAAGGAGAGCCTGACCAAGCTACGCCTGTCTGAAATCGATCTGTTGCTTCTGCACTGGCCAAATCCGCACATTCCGCTGGCGGAAACGCTGGGCGCGCTCGCGCACGTCAAGAAACTCGGCATGGCCAGGCACATCGGCGTTTCCAACTTCACCGTAGCATTGCTCGACGAGGCGGTGGCGGCCTGCCCGGAACCTCTGGTGTGCGATCAGGTCGAATACCACCCCTATCTCGACCAGACCCGGGTCAGGGAAGCCTGCGCGCGTCACGGCATGGCGCTGGTTGCCTATAGTCCGGTGGCGAAGGGCCGCATCAAGACCGACGAGACGCTGGTGGCGATAGGGAAGGCTCACGGCAAAACTCCCGCCCAGGTTTGCCTGCGCTGGCTCGTGCAGCAGAATGCTGCCGCGATACCGCGGACCTCGAAGATCGAACGGCTGTCGGAAAACATCGACATCTTCGACTTCGCGCTGTCCGACGAGGAGATGCAGCAGATCTTCGCGATGGGCAGCCCCAAGGGCCGGCTCACCGATTTCGGTTTCGCGCCGAAATGGGATTGAGGGCCGTGCAGGGGCCGCTATGCTCGCCGCAAGCGCGTATTCCGCAGAGGTGGAGACCGTCTTGCGATCGGAATACGCGCAAGTTGCTATCGAGGAGCATTTTCCTGCAAAAAATGCTCCTGGTACCATCGAAAATTTGAACAAGTACGATGAACCCAGGTCGGTTTCTGCGCGCAGGTATTACGGCATCGGCGGCCGCTCATCTGTCGGCCTTGTTGCTCGTGCTGTTCTTTGCCGAGGTGCGCCCGTACGCTTCGGTCACGACCGAGCCGATCACGGTCGATATCGTTTCGCCGGCCGAGGCCCCGCCGGACCCGAAGAAGGAAGAGCCGCTTCCGGAACCGGAGGCGAAGCCTTCCGACACCGCAGACCTGCCTTCGAAATCGGAGGAGGCTTCGCCGCCCCCGGCGGCTTCACCGCCTCCCGCAGCCCCGCAGCCGCCGGCCGCGCTGCCGCAACAGCAGGCGGCGCCGGCGGTATCGTCTCCCGCCCCGCAGCCGGCTAGCGCCCGGCCGGAGCCGCCGGCGCCATCGCCAACGCCGGCCTACACGCCTCCGGAACCCGATCTTTCCGTCAAGTATCACGTGATGCTCGGCCTGCCGCCCGATCTTCCCGCGGAGCCGGCCAAGGGCAAGAGCGACGGCTTCGACGCGCAGGCGTCGAAGAAGGCCGATATCGACTCCGGTCTCGTCGCCGATTTTCGGCGTCATCTGAAAACCTGCTCCAAATTGCCGCCGTCGGTCGCTGCCTCCGATAACGTCATGATCAGGCTGCGGGTGCGGATGACGCCGGAGGCTAAGCTTGCGGCGGATCCGGTCCTGATCGAGGCCAGCGCATCGGCAAAGGGGCCGGCGCTGATGAAAAGCGCCATCGCAGCGCTCGAGGCCTGTCAGCCCTATGCGATGCTGCCGGTGGCGCGTTACGGCGAATGGAAAGTGCTCGACCTGACCTTCACGCCGCAGGATTTTGAGGGCTAAACCTAGCTTCCCATCGCCCGCCAGGCGTTAGACGCGAACTGCCGGCGCCAGGTGACGATCACGACCGCGGCCGTCGACACGAACAGAACCCAGGGGCTGACGAACCAGCCGAGATAGCCCAGCGCGAAGAAGAACGCGCGCTGGCCGCGGTTGAAGTGCCTGCCTGCGGTTTCGAACAGCCTTGTCGTGCGGATGACATGGGCTTCCGCCTCCGGCGTGTCGTGTTCCTGCGCCGGCGGCATCGCGCCCAGCAGAATGGCGACGTAGTTGAACAGCCGGTACGACCAGGCGAATTTGAAGAACGCGTAGATGAAGATCAGGATCAGCCCGACGCATTTGATCTCCCACAGTGCCGGCGACGGGGAAAGATCGATCGGCAGGGCGGCAAAGACGGCGAGCGCCTCGTTGGTCGATCGCAGCAGGGCCAGCGCGCCGCCGACCGCGATCAGACTGGTGGAGGCGAAGAACGCCGTGCCGTTTTGCAGCGCCGCCATGATCTGCATGTCGACCATGCGGGTTTCCCGAGCGAGCAGGCGCCGGATCCAGGTCTCGCGGTAGGCATGCATGCGGGAGGACAGGCTGTCGCGTCCATAGGCGGTATGTTCGAGCGTGACGGCGTACACCGTCCATTCCAGCGTGAAGAAGGCGACCGCCAGAATATCGACCCAATACAAGCCCATCTCGCATCCCCCGTGGGGGCGAATGCTGCCATGCGCGTCCCAGCGCGGCAACCGGCATCGGGCCGGGAGGGTTGCGAGCCGGGCGGGTTGAATGCGTGCCGCGCGCCATGGCAAAATGACGCGCAAGAGAGGATTCCTGCGCATGGCCCTGAAGCTCGTGATCGGTAACAAGAACTATTCGTCGTGGTCGATGCGGCCGTGGCTGGCGCTGCGCGCCAACGACATCGCCTTCGATGAAATCTTCATCCCGCTCTATACCGGTGAAGACGACAAGCGGCGCATTCTGGATTTCACGCATTCGGGCAAGGTACCGGCGCTGATCGATGGCGACGTCACGATCTGGGATTCGCTTTCCATCATCGAATATGTCGCCGAACGGTTTCCGGAAGCAGGGCTGTGGCCGCAGGACCGCGCCTCGCGCGCCCATGCGCGTTCGATCTCGGCCGAGATGCATTCGGGCTTTTTGGCGCTGCGCAGCGAATGCGGCATGAACCTGCACCGGCCGATCCGCGAGATCGCGCTTTCGGCGGACGCGCGCGCCAACGTTGCCCGTATCCAGGAGATCTGGATCGAATGCCGCGAGCGTTACGGAAAACTGGGGCCGTTCCTGTTCGGCAATTTCGGCGCCGCCGATGCCATGTTTGCGCCGGTTGTACACCGTTTTCGTACCTATGCGATTGGCGTGGCGCCCGAGGTGCAGGCCTATATGGAAACGATGATGGCGTTGCCGGCCTTTCAGCAATGGACGCGCGCGGGTCTTGCCGAAACCCTCGTGATCGAGAGGTTCGAGAACGTGTGAAGGGCTAGCGGGAACCGGCAGGCCCGGTCCGCTGGAAGAGGCTTCCAGCCCCTACTTAAGTTCACTTTTGGACATTCTGCGGAACGAATTCCCCGCTCACGCGTGATGTATTTCGCTGGGTGGCCAAGGGGTAGTATCGTGATCGGCAGACAATATTTCACGCGTCAGGCGACGACGCTTCTCAGATTTGCCAACTCCACCACGAACGCAAAGCTTGCCGCGGTGCTGGTCGACAAGGCTGCGGATCTCAAATCGCAAGTCGATACGACAGAGCCGCCGCCGGACCAGAGTCCGCGGCCTCCCGATGTTGAGACGCCGCGCTTCAATGGCAGTGATGAGCGGTAACTGCGAAGCATCGACGGATTCGCGGCTTGACCGAACCACGCGAAAAGGTTCTGAATCGGGAACCGGCGCCGGTGCGTTCAGCGAAAGGATTTGACCATGGGAATTCTCAATTCACTGGAAAATTCGCCTGCCTTCAAGGGCGCACTTGGACAGCTTGAGGCGGCCGTAGTCCCGGTGGTGTTGAGCGAAGTGCTCGGCAATGGCAGCCAGGGCGGGCTGAGCGCGATCGTCGCCAAGCTGCAGCAGGCTGGCTTCGGCGAACAGGTCAAATCCTGGATCGGCAATGGTCAGAACCTGCCGATCACGGCCGAGCAATTGCAGCAGGTGCTCGGCAGCGACACCGTCAAGCAGCTGGCCGCGCGGTTCAATATCCCGGTGGATCAGCTCGCCAAGGTGCTGGCGCAGCAACTGCCCGCGGCGGTGGATCATGCCAGTCCAGACGGCACACTGCCGCATGCGGCCTGACGGCCCGCAGCGGGGGTCCGGGACCGCGGCGGGCTCGATTCGCCCGAAATCCCCGGAACTGGTGCTATCGTACTGAAAAACCTGCAAAATCCGCGTATTTGCTATGTCCGGATGTAACTGGCCAATGCAATTGGCGCTGTGCTATATAGCCGCGGGTTCTTCAGTCGGCCGAAGCAAGCGGGACCGTGGGCACGACCGACGTTTTTGCGTAATGGAGAGGGCGTTGAAGCATAAATACAACGTTGGTGAGACCGTCTATTTCACTGCCAGCAATGTCGCGCGTCCGGCTGCCAGCGGTACCTACGAGGTGATCCGGCTGCTTCCGACCGACGGCGATGACTGCCAGTATCGGATCAAGAACTCGACCGAAGCGTTCGAGCGGGTGGCCAAGGAAAGCCAACTCAACGTCTCCTGAAGGATCGCGCGCGGCCGGGCGAGGTTGGTTCCATTTCGCCTCGCCGTCAAAAGGCCCCGTTCTCAGAAGAATTCTGTGCAGGGTGAGTGCGAAGGAATTGGCATTTGCTTTCCTTCGCACTTTCGTGGAATGCGTTCGATGCTGCGTTGAGGGACACCGCGCATGAACTGGGCCTGGGCCACATCGCTCGACCAAATCTGGCGATCGCCGTCTTTCCCGATGTGGCTGACCTTGGCCGCGGCGGGATTCTTCGGAATCATCTTGCTCATCACGCTGATACGTGCCGAGAAGTCGGTCGCCAACGGCGCGCTGACCGTGATCACGCTACTGGCCGTCGGGGTCGCGGTGGCCGCGACCATTCGCGAGTTCGGTCCGGCCGGCCGGCCGGCGTCCGCTGAAATGGCCCGATCCACGCAACCGACGAACGCTGCGCTGCCGGCCTTGTCATGCATCGACGATCTCGCCGGCGACATCGTCCTGGCGGCGTGCGAAAAGGCATTATTCGGTTCTGCGGAAGCTGCCGCGGCAGCGGTATCCTATGCAGCTTCCCAGGTTTCACGGCTGACCGCGTTCGGCGACGTTGCCGCCGCCAACGGCAACATGACGCCGGAACTGCGAACGCTGCGTGCTGCGGTGGAGCGCGACCGCTACGGCCTGATGGCGCAGGTGCTGCTGGCGCGTGATCATTGCACGCCGTCGAATTGTCCAGCGTTTCAGGCGCTGACCGATAAGCGCCAGATCGTCGCCAACATGGAGGAGCGGGCCTATGACGGCCTGATCGCGCGCTATTCGCCGCTGTGGAACATGCCCGCGGCGGCGGCGCCGGGAGCGGTCGCTGCTCTTGCGCCGTCGATGCCCACCGGCAAACCCACCAATGCCGACTTCCCCTCGGCAGCTTCGACCCCGCCGGTCAGCATCATGACGCCGGAACCCGCGGCGGCGCCGGCGCCATCGGCACCGCACACACCGGCATCGCCGTCGGTTGCCACTGCGCCGTCGCCTTCGCCGCGTCCGTCCGCGACGCCAGGCTCCGCGCTGGCAGCGGCTAAGAAGCCGGTTGCGGCCAAGCATGCGCCGGCGGCGCCCAGGCATACGGCGGCGCCCGTGCAGCTCGCGCCCCCACCCGGAGCGCCGGCGGCGTCGAACGATTGACGCAGCATCTTTTTGCTCGCGCATGATCTCTCGGGAAACCGGGGAAAACCGGTTTCCACTTTCCGGACCATGCTCTAAACGTCAGACCATGCCACTTCATCTCATCAAGCTTGCCGTCGGCTGCGAGTCGGTCAAGGAACTCAAGGGCTGGGTCGCGGAGCGCATGCAGACCGCGAAGAAGAAGGGTCTGCCGCTGCATCACGTCCACATCACCCGCATGACGCCGAAGCGGGTCGATGAGGTGCTGGCCGGCGGATCGCTGTACTGGGTGATCCGGGGCGAAATCGCCGCACGGGAAAAAATCATCGCGCTCGAGCCGTTCCGCGATCGCGACGGCATCGGACGATGCCGGCTGGTGATGCAGCCCAAGGTGATCCCGGTGCTGCCGCGGCCGATGCGCCCGTTCCAGGGCTGGCGTTATTTTACCGACGGCGATGCGCCGCCGGATCTCAAATCCGCCGGCGCCGGCGTCGCCGCAATGCCCGAACCGTTGCGCCGCGAATTGCGCGAACTCGGCCTGCTTTAAACCTTGTTCAGATCACGCGCGTCCACGACGGCCTCATGGTTCGAGACCTCGCCGCGCTTCCTCATCCGGAGAAGGCCGCAACGGCGGTCGCTAAGGGTGAAGCCACCGCACTGGAAAACGCCTTAGACCCCCACATTGTCGATCAGCCGGATCTTTCCGAGCCTTGCTGCGACCAGGATTCGCACCGGGCCGTCCTTCATCGAAGAGATCGGCGCCAGCGTCTCGGCGTGGCGGGCCTCGAAATAGTCGAGCGCGAATCCGGCGTTTGCGATCAGTTCGGCGCCCCCGGCCATCGCGGCCTGAAAATCGTCGCCGGCCCGCAGGCGCCCGGCACTTTCCTTCATGGCGCGGTACAGCACCGGCGCCGTGTGGCGCTCTTCCGGCGACAAATAGACGTTGCGTGAGGACATTGCGAGGCCGTCGCGTTCGCGCACGGTGCGCGAGCCGATCACCTTGACGCCGAGGTCGAGATCTCGAGCCATCCGCGTCACCACCCGCAGCTGCTGGAAATCCTTTTCGCCGAAGATCGCAAAATCGGGGCGGACTTGCGCGAACAGCTTGCCGACGACGGTCGCGACCCCGCCGAAGAAATGCGGACGGAAGCGATCTTCCAGACCCGCGGTGGCCGGGCCTTCGGGCACGATACGGGTGGCAAAGCCGTCCGGATACATGGTCTTGACGTCGGGATTCCAGATCAGCTCGACATTCTCGGCGGCGAGCTTGGCGACGTCGGCCTTCCAGGTGCGCGGATAGGAACTGAAATCCTCCGTCGGCGCAAACTGGGCGGGGTTAACGAAGATCGAGACGATCACCTTGGCGGCGCGGCGTTTCGCCAGCCGGACCAGCGACACGTGGCCGTCATGGAGCGCTCCCATGGTCGGCACCAGCGCGATGGAGGTCTTTTTCGCGCGGAGGCCGTCGACGGCGCGGCGCAATGCAGGGACCGTGCGGACGATCATGGGACTTCGCGACACTTGAGCTCGATCGCTGGAGGGCAGGGAGGCCGCTGGCTTCGACCTGGCGGCGGAGACGCGGAGCATATCAAGTCCGATGCCTGCTCGCCAAGTCGACGGCGCGCCGTTTGGCTCTCGCCGACTGCACCGGTGTCACTTCGAGCGCGCAAGAAGTCGGCAGCTCTGCCGTGCGGCGATTCAGATTCATGATTAAGGCAGACGATCGACGATTTCAGAACGCTGTTGCGCATTTCACTTGACCGCGGTCGCGCGGAATTTGAAGATATCGACAGGGGTCGAAACATGTTGGTCCAAACCAGTCAGGGGCAATCGGGCTCGGCTCACGTCGTCGTGCTGGGAAATGAAAAGGGCGGTTCGGGCAAATCCACCACCGCCTTGCATATCGCTGTCGCCTTGATGAAAGCGGGGCAGCGCGTCGCCACCATCGATCTGGATTGCCGTCAGCAGAGCTTCACCCGCTACATCAACAACCGGGGCGCCTGGGCGCGCCGCACCGGCCTCGATCTCGAAATCCCCGTGCATCGCTGCATCAGGCTCGGCGAGACCATGCAGATCGCCGACAATGAAAATTCCGAATTCCAGCAGTTCATGGATGCCGTCAGCGCGGTTGAGCGCAGCTTCGACTTCATCGTGATCGATACGCCGGGGTCGGACAGCTACCTGATGCGCCTGGCGCATTCGATGGCCGATACTTTGGTGACGCCGATCAACGACAGCTTCCTCGATTTCGACGTACTGGGAACCGTCGACCCGGCGACCTATTCGGTGACCGGCGAGAGCCATTATGCGGAGATGGTGCGCGATACCCGCCGCAAGCGCCGCCAGCTCGACGGCGCCTCGACCGACTGGATCGTGGTCCGCAACCGGCTGTCGATGCTGGGATCGCGCAACAAGCAGCTGGTCGCCGACAGCCTCAACGAGCTGGCGTTCCGGCTCGGCTTCCGCTCGATCGACGGCTTCGCCGAGCGCGTGGTCTATCGCGAGTTCTTTCCGCGCGGCCTCACCGCGCTCGACGACCTCGATGAGGCGACGCTCGGCACCCGGCCGAGCCTCGGCCATGTCACTGCGCGCGAGGAGGTCACGAGCCTTTTGCGCCAGCTGAAACTGCCGCTCGACGAGCGCGGGCGCCGCCGTGCGGCCAACCGCGCCGAATGGTTCAGCCAGGTCGATAAGCCGCTCGAGGTCCACGACATCCTTGGCGCTTAAGGCTCTGTGGTATGGCGTTACTGCTAACCGGTGGGCGGTGGGCTGACAGGGGAGCGCAGACCGCGCCGGACCGGTTTTCGACCCGCTTTCACCCCGGGTTTACCGAAAATCTGAACCTGGTTTTCATTTGCCGCGTCCGACAACAGCGGGGCGCCTCGGCACGTGCAAATGCACAAAAAGGTGCACCGCACAATGAACAGGCGGTCAATTCACAACATTTAGCCTTCCTGTCACGCGGCCGTGACATATATTAGGGAACAAGGGACCGCAGAGTCTCCAGCATAGGAATGGGGCTCAGAAGTCGGTGCGCCGAGGGTAAACATGAAACGTGGAATTGCCATTCTGCTTTCGCTGACCGTACTGATGACGGTCGGATACTTCACCATCAGCAAATGGGCGATCCGCCATGAGACGCTGACGTTCTACGATGCGTCCCGCAACAACCGTCCGGTCGCGGTCGACATTGCGATTCGGCGCGACAAGGAAATGCAGGCGAATGCCGGCATGATCACGCTGCCGGTGGCGATCCTCAACCACGGCAACACCGTCAAATACACCGAGTACTCTTTCCTGGCCAACGTCTTCGCTGCGCGGGGCTACATCGCGATCAGCATCCAGCATGATCTGCCGACCGATCCCCCCATGGTGACGAAAGCCGGCGAGCTCTATGTCGGCCGTCAGCCGCAGTACCTGCGCGGCGTTGCCAATATCCGCTTTGCCGTCGAGGAAATGCAGAAGGTCCAGCCCAATGCGGACTATGGCCATCTGACCGTGGTGGGACATTCCGCGGGCGCCGACATCTCGATGTATTTCGCCAAGCTGCATCCGGAACTGGTCAAGAGGGTCGTGACCCTCGACAATCTGCGGGTGCCGTTTATCACCGACGGCAGGTTCAAGATCCTGTCATTCCGCTCCAAGGACCCCGTCTTCAAGACCGATCCCGGCGTGATTCCCCCCGAAGCAATCTGTGAGAAGGCCGGCATTACCGTCGTCCGCACCAACTTCCAGCACAACGACATGCGCGATACCGGTCCCGAGAACGCAAAGGAATCGATTCAGAGCATGCTCGACAAGTTCATCGAAGACGACAGCCCGCTCAAGCCGGTCGTGACGAAAACGGCGCCGCTGATGACCGACGCCGGGCCGGTGGCGCCGTTCGTACCGGTCAATCCTCCGGTCACCCCGGCCGCGCCGCTCCAGAACTGAAACCGTGATCGGCATTTGGCGTCTGTCCGCCACGAGGCGGGCGGGGCCGCTTTCGCGCATTGACGCCTCGCTGATCGCGGCCCACATAGAGCTTGCTGTAATTTGCGAGCGCTGATGTCCCGCGAACCGACCCAGCCGAAATCGGCGACCGAGATCTCCTCGACGCAAGAGGCCGCGTCCGGGAAGACCGGCTCGTTGCCGGAGGCGAAATCCGTTTCCGACGACATCGCCGCCTTTGTCGCCAAGGCAAGGGCGATGTCGCCGCATGCGCCCGGCGCGCGGGGCCGGCTGGTATTCGCGCTCGACGCCACCATGAGCCGGCAGCCGACATGGGACATGGCCTGCGCGCTGCAGGCCGACATGTTTCGCGAGGCGGCGGCGCTCGGCAGTCTCGATATCCGTCTGGTCTACTATCGGGGCCTCAACGAGTGCCGCGCCACGGGCTGGATTTCCGACAGCGCGCAGCTGGCCAAGCTGATGGGCAAGATCGATTGCCGCGGCGGCAACACCCAGATCGGCAAGGTGTTGTCGGAAGCGCGACGCGAGGCGGTCGCCTCGGCGGTGCGCGCGATGGTCTTCGTCGGCGATGCCATGGAGGAGAATGTCGACGATCTCTGCGCCAGGGCGGGCGAGCTCGGCCTGCTCAAGGTGCCGGTGTTCATGTTCCAGGAAGGTCATGACGCCGCGGCCGAGCAGGCGTTTCGCGAGATCGCGCGCCTGACCGGCGGCGCCTGGTGCAGGTTCGATCCAGGTGCTGCGGCCCAGCTGCGCGAGCTGTTGCGCGCCGCCGCGGCCTATGCCGCCGGCGGGCGCGAGGCGCTGCTGCGATTGTCCAAGACCGGAAGCGGCGCGGCTCAATTGCTCGGCCAGATGAAGTGAATTGCCCCGCGGCAGGTCGGAGAATGGCGAAGCGGTCAGACCCGGGAATAGTAAACTGATGCCGACACCGCCAGGGAGCTCTTCGGTTGGTCGGGCTCCGGGGCGGCGAAGGACCGACATGTTTTTCGCCGCCAATGCGACTATATTGGGAAGATGCCAACCCTGATTGCCGGCGTCGTCGCCGTTGTCCTTCTTTATTCGCTGCTGCAGATGTTTCGTGCGGCCAACCCGGTCATGCTTGCGCGTGGGATCAAGATCGGAGGTGGTATCGTGGCGCTCGCGGTCGCCGCCTTTACCGGCCTCAGGGGCGAACTCGCGGTCGCCATCCCGATCGGCATTTTCGGGGCGGGGCTGCTCGGCTGGTCGCCCTTCGGGACATCGGGGTTCGGCAATATAGGCGCGATGTTCGGCGGCTCACAGCGTTCGCCGGGGCAGACGTCGCGGGTCCGCTCGCAATATCTCGATATGACGCTCGATCACGACAGCGGCGAGCTCTCAGGCCAGATCGTGGCCGGACCCTATGCCGGCCGCCGCTTGAGCGAATTCGACCTGGCGGAGCTGACGGCGATGGTCTCCGGCTTCGACGCCGAGAGCGTGTCTTTACTTGAAAGCTATCTGGACCGCCGGTTTCCCGCCTGGCGTCAGAACGCGCAGGGAAATGCGGCAGGGGGGCAGAGCCGCGCGGCGTCGAGCGGCAAAATGACGGACGAGGAGGCCTACCAGATCCTTGGCCTGCAGCCGGGGGCGGGGCGTGACGAGATCGGCCGGGCGCACCGCGCGCTCATGAAGAAACTGCATCCCGACCAGGGGGGGTCGACGTACCTCGCCGCCCGTGTAAACGAGGCCAAGGATACTTTGCTTCGCACGCATCACAATTAACTCCGGACAACGCTACCAACGCCACGAACCGGTGACTTCTGTTCTTTGCTCCGGCTGACGCCCCGTTGTCGCCCGCCGTTGTCCGGCGTGGTCGATCTTTGATGTCGGCAGTATTAACCGCAAAATCTTGACGAGAAGTTTGCAACGGCGAAGTTGTTGCGTGATCGAAGCGGGCGGATAGGCCTGCCGCGATGCCGGCGCTCGAGGCCGGCATCTCCGCTGTTCTGCGGATGAGCGATCAGAGAAGGGGACAAAGGGACACTCGCCCCGATCCTACGCTTCGCGTGGCCACGACGGCGCCAAATCATCGGTAGGGTGACCGCGGCGCAAACGCGCCCTGGCCCCCTACGATTTGTTAACCCGTGGTGATCAGTTGCGGACCGTGATGCAGGAGATGTCGGAGCGCTTGAGCGTCCGGCATACCGCTTCGGCCTGATCGCGGTCGAGGCCGGCGAAGCGGGCCCGGTACAACTTGCGATCGCCTTTGGCGACGACCGGCTCGGTGAACGGATCGGCCTTCGCCAGCAGACCGCGGGCCTGGTTGCGGGCCGCGTTGATGCGCTGCAGCGCTTCGCCCTCGCTCTCGAGCGCGCCGACCTGAACGATCCAGCCGGTGTGGATCGCAACCGGCTTGACGGCGCTGTTTTGTTGCACGGTCTGCGGCTGGGAGCGGGGGTTCGGATCGGCGTAGGCCATGGCCTGCGAGGTGGAAGAGGAGGGAAGGCTGGACGCGGGGAGAACACCGAGCAGACCGGTGCCGGTGCCGTGGCCGGCCGGCTGCGGCGGCATTTCGTTCCTTGCGACCTCGTTCTTGGCAACTTCGGCCCTGGCGACGACCGCGCTCGACGTCTCCGGCACTTCCGGGCGAGCTGCCGGGATTGCGCTGGTGATCGGCTGGGACGAAGCGGCCGAGGCCAGCTTGAACTGTCCGGCCTTGATCTGGACGGTCTTGACCTTGACCGGCTTCATCGGTTCGGACGAACCGGGAATGGCGGCAAGCGCCTGCGACTGGATCACTCCATTGGTCAGCGGGGCGGGTTCGGTCCTGGCCGGCGGCACGGCTGCGGTGGCGGCGGCGAAGATCGATCGGGCAACCGATCCGGTCGAACGGATCTGCGGTGCTGCGACCGGCTCGGCCGCGGCGGATGCGACCTGAACATCATCCCGCGTCGAGGCCGTTCGCCGCGACTCGGCGTCGTCCTGGGCCACGTCGGTATTGGCGCCGGACGGATTTCGCTCGGTGATCGCGGCAACGGTGCGCTTGCTGGCAGCCTTATCGAGATTTTCGGCGAGCAGGTTGCGCATGATGGCGTCGCGCGAGCCGCCGCTGCGGCCTCCCATGACCACGCCGACCAGGAAGCGGTTGCCGCGGTGCATCGAGGTTACGAGGTTGAATCCCGAGGCCCGGGTATAGCCGGTCTTGATGCCGTCCACGCCTTCGACGCTGCCGATCAGGTGATTGTGGTTTCGGATCGTCTGGCCGTGAAAGTTGAACGCTGCCGTGGAGAAGTAACGGTAGTAGCGCGGAAAGCGATCCTGGATGGCGCGGCCCAGCGTCGCCTGATCGCGCGCCGTCGTCACCTGTTCGTCGTTCGGCAGGCCCGAGGCGTTGCGATAGGTGGTTCGGCTCATGCCAAGCGCGTGCGCCTTGCGGGTCATCAGCTTGGCGAAATCGTCTTCATCGCCTCCGATTGCTTCCGCAATCACGACGGCGGCGTCGTTGGCGGAGCGCGTCACCAGTCCCTTGATGGCGTCCTCGACGCGGATGGTCTGGCCCGGGCGCAGCCCGAGTTTGGTGGGAGCCTGCTCGGAGGCGTGCTCGGAGACCTCCATTTCGGTGTCGAGCTTCATCTTGCCGGCTTCGAGGCGCTCGAACAGCAGATAGAGCGTCATCATCTTGGTCAGCGAAGCCGGATGACGGCTGGCGTCGGGACTGTTGGCGGTAAGGGTGGCGCCGGAATTGCCGTCGACGATGATGGAGGAGAACGGCGGATTGTAGGTCTCGCGTGCTTCCTGGTGGTGGCGCGCGTGGGCGTAATGACGGTGGTGCCGGTAACGCCGCGCTTCGGCGTTGTTGGTGAACAGGACCGCAGTGGTGAGCGTGACCAGCCCGAAAACGCAAACCCGCAAAACACGCGAGGAGCCCAAGGTTGTGCGAAGCATGAACTTCCCCGTCCCAATTTCTGTCTTGATCACCGGTTCGTGAGGCCAAATTATGCCCAACCGCCGGCGACGTTTCCCTGCTCAAACCGCTCGATCCAGGCGGGCTTTTCCCGCTGCATCGCGGTTGAAGCCGCTATTCTAGCTAACAGACTGTACGAAAACGTTTTTTCGATTGCCAGCCCGAACCCGGACAGGCCTGGGAATCAGGTTAGGGGGCCTGAGTTTCCAAAAAGTTAATTATCCCTTGCGTAATCCCCTGGGATTGTCGGCTAAGTCCGTCTTTTTGTGCGTCGCACAAAGAATCTTGACTTTTTTGTGCGCTGCACTATATTAGGAAGGCGTCAAGGGAGCCGGGACCTCCCGGGGCACATCAGTCTGGGAAGGACTTTCCATCATGATCAAAGTTGAAGACATTCAGCAGTACGGCAAAGAACATCTCGATACGGTCGTTGCCTCCGCGGCCAGCGTCCAGAACGGCCTACAGGCCATCGCCAGCGCCTA
Source organism: uncultured Alphaproteobacteria bacterium (assembly GCA_963721275.1). Classification (GTDB taxonomy): domain Bacteria; phylum Pseudomonadota; class Alphaproteobacteria; order Rhizobiales; family Xanthobacteraceae; genus Bradyrhizobium. The sequence continues at coordinate 104,542 of CAVRIQ010000025.1, forward strand.
TGGCGACTACACCAAGAAGTCGTTTGAAGACACCAAGTCGTTCGTCGAGAAGCTGTCGGGCGTGAAGTCGCTGGACAAGGCGCTCGAAGTGCAGACCGAATTCGCGAAGTCAGCTTATGAGACTTTCGTGGCGGAGTCGCAGAAGATCGCGGGCCTCTATACCGATCTTGCCAAGCAGACCTACAAGCCGCTGGAAGGCCTGGTCGCGAAATTCACGCCGGCCGCCGCCGCCTGAATTCAATACCGCTTTGAAGATCAAAAGCCCGGCCGCAATGGCCGGGCTTTTTTCTTGTTCCGAATTCGCAGGGATTATTTAGCGACGCGCAATTGCGACAGCTGCGTTCCGATCGTGTTGAAGGTGGTGACCACCTGGTTCGCCGAATACAACAAAAAGAACTTGCTTGGGTCACTTGCGCAATACTGCAGTACGCTTGAGGCTGGGTCGGCCGGGGTGCCCGTATTCACCTGAATCGTATAGACCGTATAGAGCGGCTTGCCTGTCTTGGAATCCAGGACACCCTTGATGTTGTCGCACAAGAGCTTCTGCCGTGCGTCGATCTGGCCGCCGAATTGCTGACTGCCGTTGCCATAGGCCGGCCAGCGGTCCTCGGTGTTGAGACCGTCGGACAACAGGATGATCGCGTGCACATAGTTGTAGTTCGGGTCCTCGGCGGGCGCGTTCATCGGCGACTGCTGCAGCAGCGTTTGCCACGCCCATGCCATGCCGATCGGCTGGTTGGTGCCGCCCGTCGGCTGCATCGCGTTGATCATCGTCTTCAGCGATGTCCAGTCGTAGCTGAGCGGAGCGATCTGCTGGAGCGGGGGAGTGTTGCCGGGTTTGCAGTAATGCTCGCCGTTTTCATAATACTCCTCGGCCGGGAACAACGTCGCGACGGTCGCTGTTGCCGGTGGATTGCTCTGCGCGTCGTAGGGCTGGGTCCGGTCGGTGACGCAGCCGGTCCAGGTATTGTGGTTGTTGGGCGTCCAGGTCTTGCCGGCCGATACGCAGCTGCTTTGTGTCGTGTACGAAGTTTTGCTGCACTTGCCGTTGGCGGCATTCCAGTCGGTCCAGTCGATCCAGTTCTGAGTGTAGTTGCTGTTGCCGACGTTGACGTCCTTGGCGAACGGAACCACCGAGATGTAGACGTCGCCCTGAGTTTTGGCGAGCGCGCTGAGCTGGTCGACCAAATTGCTCGCGGCGGTTCGCAGCGCGCCTATCTTGCCGTCCTGTCCCATCGATCCCGTGTTGTCGAGTGCCATCGCCACGCGCATCCGCACGTTGCCCCATGTCGCCGTCGAACTGGTGCCGAAATTGAGGTTCGGGAAGCCGGCCAGCTTCATGAAGTCGGTCGTGATGCTCCCGGATCCATTGACCTGAACGGTCGAGGTGGTGCTGCCGCTGCCAGCCGTGTAGGTCGCGCTGATCGAGACCGACTGGGCGTCGGTATTGGTGTAAAGTGCAGTGAAATAGGCCTGGGCTTTGGTGCTGATCTGGGATGGCGTGATCAGGCCCGAGGTCAGATCCTTGGAGACCATCAGCGCCGTCGAATCGAGGGCGGCCTGCATCGACGAGCGGGCGCTATTGGCGCGGCTGTAGTCGATCGCAGCGCCGACAAAGCTGATCAAGGGTACGCAGGCGATGGCGAAGATCACGGCGATATTGCCCTGATCGGCCCTGGCGAAGCGGCGTGCCGCTCCGCCGATACGACGGATAATGGATGCACCGGCCATGACAGCCCCCAAAATTCTGGTTTCTGCCGTCATCTCGGGGGGCGCGGCTGAACGGCTGGTAAATCCGTGCTGAGAAAAACGGGTCAATTGCTGCGCAAAGGCCGAATCGGCCGCCGATACGGTTGGGATCGTCAATGGTCGCTAAACGGCCGCCGGACTTTTTTTGTCAAATCCGGCAGGATTGATTAATCTTGCCGGCGTCGCCGGGCCTGGAATCGGGCCCGTCGCAGGTCGCACCGGACCCGTATTTGCGCGCTTGCGGCGAACCCAAGGCAGTCCCATATTGCTGTTATCGATCCGCGGATGGGGTCGAGCCGGTCGGGAGCGGCGATCTGGAATACGTGTCCGGGAACTCGTTAAGATGCGCTCCGGCAGGAGGGCATCGCCCGGTTACGGTCCGGTTTCCCTGGGGAATTCGAACGCCTGTGCCATGTTGCAATTAGCTTCCAGACCTGAATCGTCCGCGCCAGCCGCTGTCGCCGCATCTGCTCCCCGAATGGGCAACGATGAAAACCGCAGCGGGGGTACCGGCGGTCCGGCCACGTCCGTAATCGCCAAGGTGAAGCCGAAGACCAAGCGGCCCAACCTCTATCGCGTCCTGATCCTGAACGATGACTATACGCCGATGGAGTTCGTCGTTCACGTGCTGGAGAAGTTCTTCCAGAAGGACATCGAAGCCGCGACCAAGATCATGCTCCACGTCCATCATCATGGGATCGGGGAGTGCGGGGTGTTCACCTACGAGATCGCCGAGACCAAGGTCACGCAGGTGATGGATTTTGCGCGCAAGCACCAGCATCCCCTGCAATGCGTGATGGAAAAGAAATAGCGCCGCGCGAAATCCACCTGAAATGGGAACGGGTTTTGCATCAAGAAGGCGAGGGATCAGCCAAGTCTGCCGCCTTTGTCCGGGCCATCGCCCGGGTTTTGGATGTAAGCTTGCGGTCCTGGCGTAAACGAGTTGCGGGAACCGCTCTTTTGCCGTGATCTTGTGCGACTATATGACAAAGGTTGTTGTTGCCTGAGCGGTCAACGGCGATCATGATGATGGCGGGGGCCACAGAGGACGCGAATGCCGACTTTTTCTCAAAGCCTTGAACAATCCCTGCATCGTGCGCTGGCGATTGCAAACGAGCGTCACCACCAATATGCGACGCTTGAGCATCTTCTGCTGTCGCTGATCGATGACTCGGATGCGGCGGCCGTCATGCGTGCCTGCAGCGTCGATCTCGACAAGCTGCGCACCAGCCTCGTCAACTATCTCGAGACCGAGTTTGAAAACCTGGTCACCGACGGCGCCGATGACGCCAAGCCGACCGCGGGCTTTCAGCGCGTGATCCAGCGTGCCGTCATTCATGTCCAGTCGTCGGGGCGCGAGGAGGTCACCGGCGCCAACGTGCTGATCGCGATCTTCGCCGAGCGCGAGAGCCATGCCGCCTATTTCCTGCAGGAGCAGGACATGACCCGCTACGACGCGGTCAACTACATCAGCCACGGCATCGCCAAGCGGCCCGGGGTTTCGGAGGCGCGGCCGGTCCGCGGGGTCGACGAAGAAACCGAGACCAAGGGCAACGAGGATTCCAAGAAAAAGGGCGAGGCGCTGGAGACCTACTGCGTCAATCTCAACAAGAAGGCGCGCGACGGCAAGATCGATCCGGTGATCGGACGCAACTCCGAGATCAACCGAGCGATCCAGGTGCTCTGCCGCCGGCAGAAGAACAATCCGCTGTTCGTCGGCGAAGCCGGCGTCGGCAAGACCGCCATAGCCGAAGGACTGGCAAAACGCATCGTCGACAGCGAAGTGCCGGAAGTCCTGGCGGCGGCCACCGTGTTCTCGCTCGACATGGGCACCTTGCTCGCCGGCACCCGCTACCGTGGCGATTTCGAGGAGCGCCTGAAGCAGGTCCTCAAGGAACTCGAGGCGCATCCGAATGCCATCCTGTTCATCGATGAAATTCACACCGTGATCGGCGCCGGCGCCACCTCCGGCGGCGCCATGGATGCGTCCAATCTGCTCAAGCCGGCGCTGGCATCGGGAACCATCCGCTGCATGGGGTCGACCACCTACAAGGAATACCGCCAGCATTTCGAGAAGGATCGCGCGCTGGTACGACGGTTCCAGAAGATCGACATCAACGAGCCGACGGTGGAAGACGCGATTGCGATCCTCAAGGGCCTGAAGCCCTATTTCGAGGACTATCACCGGCTGAAATACACCAATGAGGCGATCGAGGCCGCGGTGCAGTTGTCGTCGCGCTACATCCACGACCGCAAGCTGCCGGACAAGGCGATCGACGTGATCGACGAATCCGGCGCGGCGCAGATGCTGGTTGCGGAGCACAAGCGCAAGAAGACCATCGGCATCAAGGAAATCGAGACCACGATCGCGACCATGGCGCGAATTCCGCCCAAGAGCGTGTCGAAGGACGATGCCGAAGTGCTGAAGCACCTCGAACAGACGCTGAAGCGCGTGGTGTTCGGCCAGGACAAGGCGATCGAAGCGTTGTCGGCCTCGATCAAGCTGTCGCGGGCCGGGCTTCGCGAACCGGAGAAGCCGATCGGCTGCTATTTGTTTTCGGGCCCGACCGGCGTCGGCAAGACCGAGGTGGCAAAGCAACTCGCGGCCTCGCTCGGCGTCGAACTGATTCGCTTCGACATGTCGGAATATATGGAGCGGCACACCGTGTCGCGCCTGATCGGCGCGCCTCCGGGCTATGTCGGCTTCGACCAGGGCGGCCTCTTGACCGACGGCGTCGACCAGCATCCGCATTGCGTGGTGCTGCTCGACGAAATCGAGAAGGCGCATCCGGATCTCTACAACGTGCTCCTGCAGATCATGGATCATGGCAGGCTGACTGACCATAACGGCAAGCAGGTCAATTTCCGCAACGTGATCCTGATCATGACGACCAACGCGGGCGCCGCCGATCTGGCGCGGCAGGCCTTCGGCTTCACGCGCAACAAGCGGGAAGGCGACGACCATGAAGCCATCAATCGCCAGTTCGCGCCGGAATTCCGCAACCGGCTCGATGCCATCGTCTCGTTCGCGCATCTCAATCCCGACGTGATCGGCATGGTGGTCGAGAAGTTCGTGCTGCAGCTCGAGGCCCAGCTTGCCGACCGCGACGTCACCATCGAGCTGTCGGAGCCGGCGAAAGCCTGGCTGATCCAGCGTGGCTATGATGAGCAGATGGGTGCGCGGCCGATGGCGCGCGTGATCCAGGAGCACATCAAGAAGCCGCTGGCCGACGAGGTGCTGTTCGGCAAGCTGAAGGGCGGCGGCCACGTCCGCGTCGTGCTGGTCAAGGACGAGGCGAGCGCGGAAGCGGGGGCCGAAAAGATCGGCTTCGAATTCGTCGAAGGACCGGTCACGCCGAAGCCGGAAAAACTGCCCGGCACGCGCAAGCGCACCGCGCCGCGCAAGCCGAAGTCCGGCGGTCCGGGCGGCGGCTCCAAGGGCCCGGCCTCGCGAGGTCCGCTGGTCAAGGTGTGAACGGCCAGCAATGCCAATCGAAGGAGCCGGCGCGTCGCGAGACCGCCGGCTTTTTGATGCGCGATGTTCGAGGACACGAAACCATGGCCGCGGCTCTCGCTATTTTGACGGTTTGTGCCCCTGGATGACCTTGAGGTAATTGACCGCGGCCTCGGCGTCCTCGCGGCTGAATCGGAAGCTCGGCATGTCCGGGTGAATGGTGCTCAGCCCGTCTTGCAACCGTGCGGCAAAGTCATTGTCGTAGAGCTTGCTGTCTCCGAGCGTGCGAAAAGGAGGGGCGTCGGCATGCGCGCTCTGGCCCCTCTGGCCCACGGCATGACACCGTCCGCACAGCGTTGACAACAGTGCCTTTCCGCGCCGCTGCTCGGAATCGAGGGCGTGGCCGGCATTGGCCCAGGCGCAAACCATCAAGACGGTGAGGCAGATTTTCTTCATGGCCGCTCCCAGCGATACCGCGCGCTTCTTCTGGTAAAGCGTAAAACATCGATCGTGTTGACCTCTGTCAAACAGGCCGACGGCGGCGTCCTGCGCTTGATGAGACGTTGGGGCAGCGGTGGCCGTTGTTTTGCGCAGAGACCTCTACGGAGGAGGCGGCTTGTTGGTAGCCGCGAGCTTCTGGGCTTCGACAAACTGGGCTGTGGTCATCTGCCGGGCGGCAATGCTGCGGTTGCCGGCCGCCCGTTGATGACCCGCTACCGCGGCGAGATTGAACCAGGCGTAGGCGCGGACGAGGTCCCGCGGCACGCCCTGGCCTTGCGCGTAAATGCCGCCCAGATTGTTCTGCGCTTCGGCATCGCCCTGTGCGGCGGCCTTGCGGAACCACTTCAGGGCCTCGCCACGGTCCTGCGCTACGCCCATGCCGTTGGCATAATGCTCCCCGAGCGTGTTCTGGCCGAACGGGTAGCCCAGTTCGGCAGACTTCCGAATCCATTTCGTCCCCTCGACAACGTCTTGCGGGACGCCCTGGCCCTTGTCGTACATGCGCCCGAGATTGAGTTGGGCAGGCGCGAAGCCTTGCTCGGCAGCTTTGCGATACCACTTCGCCGCCTCTGCAAAATCCTGCGGTACGGCTTGGCCGTCGTCGTACACCAGCCCGAGATTGTTCTGCGCCGGAGCCCAGCCTTGTTCGGCCGCCTTGCGATACCATGTCACCGCTTCAGCCGCGTTCTGCGTTACGCCCTGGCCTTTGTCGAGCATGACGGCCAGGTTGAATTGGGCCGCGTCGTCCCCTTGCTCGGCAGCCTTGCGAAACCATTTGGCAGCTTCGGCCGCATTCTGCGGGACGCCTCGACCGGTATAGTGCATGATCCCGAGATTATATTGGGCGTCGGCGTGGCCCTGTTCGGCCGCCTTGCTGTACCACTTCGCCGCCTCGACATCGCTTGGCGCGACACCCCGGCCTTCGCCATACATGACCCCGAGATTGTATTGGGCGCTGGCGTAACCCTGATCGGCAGCCAGGCGGTACCATTTCAGCGCCTCCGCATCGTTCTGCGCCACGCCGCTGCCGTCATCGTACAGGTTCCCAAGCTTGAATTGTGCTTTAGCATTGCCTTGCTCGGCCAGCGGGCGCAGCAGCTGCAGAGCGGTCGCGTAATCGCCTTTGTCATTCGCGGCAGCCGCATCTTCCAGCGGCCCCGCGGCTGCCGGCCCGCCAAGGCATAACATCACGACCAGGGCGGCAAAGACGGGCTTAAGGGTGGGCTTCATGGCTGCGATCTTGGCTTTCCTGCAACAATCCTCGACAAGCGCACTGGATTTGTCGCGCCGGCGCCCGGAAAGTTCGAAGCATGTCCCGAGGCGGCCTGATCTATTTCGCGGCGACAAAGTAGAAGTTCTCGCTGCCGGGCAGCGAGCCGTAGACGAATGGCTCCTGCCGGCCCGCGGTCGCTTCCATCACGTCGTCGCGGACCAGGCGGAAGATCTTCGATATCTCCACCCCCGGGGTTGCGATCCGTTGCAGCATGGCGACCGCAAACGGCGAGTCCGCGCCGTCGCCGTCAAGTGCGGCCTGACCTTCCTTGGCCGCGAAAAACACCAGCGTGCCGATCCCGGCCTTGATTTGAGCCAGTCCCTTTGGCGGTCCAAGGCTCGGGGTCAGCGAACGCGTGCCGGTCTCAGCGCTGGATCGCGAAGCGGCGACGACCACAGCCGGCGTCGTTCTCTTCTCCGCCTGCGCGAGAAACGGATTGTCGCGGCAGGCGTCCAGCAACACCAGTTTCAGCTTGCGGGCGCCGTCGGTTGCGGCGGTCACTTCGGCCAGCGGGATGGCCTGCGCCTGCGCGTCGCGCGCGGACGCTATTTTCGCATCGACCGGGACCAGATAGTCGATGCCGTCCAATTCGACGCCGTGTCCGGCATAATACACCATGGCCCAGTCGGCGCTCCGCGCGTCGTCGGCGAAGGCGCGCAGCGCCTCCAGCAGTTTTTCCCGGGTGAGATTGACCAGCACGGTGACGCTGTCGAACCCGATGTTGCGCAGCGAAGTGCCGATCGCCTGGGCATCGTTCTGCGGATTGTTCAACTGCACCACGCTGCGATACGCCGAATTGCCGATCACGAGCGCGATGCGGCGGCCCTGGCTGGCCGCCGTGGCGCGGACGGCGGCCGGCGCCACCACCGGCGCCGCGACGCTCGGCGTTGGAATCGATGTCGCCGATTCCGCTCTTCGCGGGGCAGGGAGGATGACCGGCTGCGGCGCGCCGGAATCGAGCGCCGCCAGCCGAGCTCGCGCCGTCTCCAGTGAGGATTTGGAATAATCGATGTTGGCCAGATAGCTTTGCGAGGCGAGCGCCTTGTTGAATTCCGTGCGCGCCGCCTCCACATTGCCGAGGCGCTCATAGGCGAGGCCGCGGCCGGTAAACGCGGGGATGTAATCCGGCATGATCGCCAGCGCGGAATCGTATTCGCGGAGCGAAAGCTGATAATCGCCGCGGTAGCGCAGCGTGTCGGCGCGGCGCGCATAGTTGAGGGGATCGCGGGGATCGATGGCGATTGCCTGATCGATGTCCGCGAGCGATCGGTCGAGGTCGCCTTTCAGGCGCCAGGCCTCGCCGCGGTTGGCATAGGGCTTTGAATATCGGGGATCGAGCCGGATCGCTTCGCTGAAATCGGAGATCGCCTGATCGAGTTCCTGGCGCTGCAGAAAGAACAGGCCGCGGTTGTTGAAAACCGCCGCGACATTGGGCTCCAGTTGAACGTCGCGGGTGAAGTCGGCGAGCGCCCGCGCCGGATCGCCCTTCTCGGAATAGGTGACGGCGCGGTTGCCGTAATACATTCCGAATCCCGGTTTGAGCCGGATCGCCGCGGTCCCGTCGGCGACCGCGCCATCGAGGTCGCCGATGTATCTGCGCGCGGTGCCGCGAATATCGTAGGCCGCGGCATCGCGGGGCGTGAGCCGGATGACATCGCTGAAGGCCGCCGCGGCTTGCCCGAAATCCTTCTTGCAGGAATAAAAGACCAAGCCACGCCCGCCGTAATAGGCCGGGTCGGTCGGCCGCAACCGGACCGCCGCATCGAAATCGGCAAGCGCGCCGTCGCAATTCCCCGCATCCAGCAATGCCGAGCCGCGGCTGTAATGGTATTCGGCGAGGTTTCCCCGGCCGGCATCGATCAGCCTGGAGCAGGCCTCGATCAGGCCCGGTGCTGCGTGAGTCAAACACCGCCGCTGCAGCGACTGCTGTGCGGTTACGCCGGTGGACCATGTAGAGAGCAGAGTGCCAATCGAGATGAACGCCAGGATGTTCCGGGCATATCGCTGTTGCAGGTCCATTACGGCACCGTTTGACGTGCTAGCCGAGCTTAGAATCGGCCGGCCATCTCGTCCACCATTCGGGCGCGGAGTTGCGTGATTGAGGTCACGCCCGGTCAGGCGGCCTTGATGAAAGCTGGATCGTCAAGCCGACGGCGCTTCAGGGATGCGACGATGTCAGGGTTATTCGCCCTTCAGCCGCTGGTCGTCACGGACAGCCACCCGCTCGGCGCCTCTGTTGCCGGCCGGCGATAGCCTCAACATGCTGAGCATGGCGCCGAGCAGCGCAAAGCCTGCCCCAGCCAGCAGCGAATACCGGGTGCCGTCCGAGGGCGAGCGCGCCAGAAACAGCGCCACCAGGGCTGCGCCTGTGGTCTGCCCGAGCAGCCGCGCCGTCCCCAGCATGCCGCTCGCGCCGCCGCTGCGCTCGCGCGGGGCGGCAGCGATCATGGTGCGGTTGTTGGGGGTCTGGAATAGCCCGAAACCCGCGCCGCTCAGCGCCATGCGCCATATCACGTCGAAGGCGCCGGGACTGGCCGGCAACAGCGCCAGGGAGCCGAGGCCCGCGGCGAACAGCAACAGGCCGATGCCGCCCAGCAGGCCCGCCGGGTAGCGTTCGACCAGGCGTCCGGCGACCGGCGCCGCGAACGCAATCGCGATGGGCCAGGGCGTGATCAACAAGCCCATCTGCACCGCCGAATATCCAAACCGGCTCTCGAGATAGAATGGGATCGCGACAAAGGCGAGCATCTGCCCGCAGAAGGAGGCGATCGAGGTGGCGATCGAGAGCGCGAAAATGGGAATTCGCAGCAGATCCACCGGCAGCAGCGGCGACGCCGTGTGCGTTTGCCGGATTACCAGGAGAACGCCGGCGCCGGCCGCGAGGGCGAATTCCGACAGCCAGACGGCGAGCGCCTCGCCATGACCCGCGCTGTCGATGGCCGCGATCCCGATGCCGAAGGTAATCGCGCTCAGGCCCGCGCTCTGCCAGTCGAAGGCGTGACTGCCGCGGGCGGTATGCGGCAGGCACCGCCAGCCCAGCGCCAATGCGGCGACGCCGATCGGGACGTTGATGGCAAACAGATACGGCCATGTTCCAACCGCGAGGATTCCGGCGGCGACGGTGGGGCCGACCGCCGCCGAGATGGCGACCACCAGGGCATTGATGCCGATGCCACGGCCGAGCAGGGCGCGGGGATAGGTGAAGCGGACCAGTGCCGCGTTGACGCTCATGATCCCCGCGGCGCCAAATCCCTGCACGATGCGCGCGACCGTCAGCAGCAGCAGGGTGTGCGACAGCGCGCAGAACAGTGAGGCGAGGGTGAAAAGAACCAGGCCTGTCAGATAAACGCGGCGATAGCCGATGATTTCGCCGAGCGAAGCCAATGGCAGCAATGAGATCGTGATCGCCAGCTGATAACCGTTGACGATCCAGATCGAGAATGCCGGGCTGGCATCAAGATTCCTGGCGATCGTCGGCAGCGCGACATTGGCGATAGCGCTGTCCATCACCGCCATCACGATACCGAGCGCGATGGTGACGATGGCCCAATTGCGCTGCGGCTGCGGCAGGCCATCGGCGTGCTCGATGATGGAAGGCGACATGTAGCGAAAGGACCCCGGGTTCCGACATCGACTGGCTACCGTAATCCCCGGCTAGCCGCTACGGGGAACTGCGAGGGGCGGAGGTGGTTCCGGCTTTGCCGATCGGAGGCGATGGCCAGGCGGCAGCGCCCCGTCGACGTTGCACAACTCCTACCAGCGCGCGGTGGCCTTTCCGTACGCATACAGCGCGACGAGCCCAATGGTTACGGCGGTCGAGAAGATCAGGATCAGGCGATCCCAGTCAGGCCGCTTCCGCCCTGCCTTGTTGAGGGTAAGCATCGCGAAGATGGCCTTGAACGCAAACCTTCGCATCGGGACTTCCTGAATTCATGACTCAAGAAATTATCCCGATCGCCAAAAAGGCGGCTTGAGGCACATCAAGAAGGCCACATCAAGAAGGCCATATCAAAAGCCTTCGGGCGATCCTGCTCGTGCGGAAAAAGCAGGACCGGATCAGACCGTCAGCCTTCGCCGATCAGCTCCTTGATGCGGCGCTGCAACTGGCGTTTTTTCTTCTCGCTCTTGCGCAGCCGTTCCTCGATGTCCGAGACCGGAAGCTCGTGGGAACGCTCCGAGCTGAAGGCGATGCCGACGAAATTGTCGCGCCACCAGACCACTTTGGCGAGGAAGGAGCGGCCCTTGCGCGCGATCGTCAGCGACATCTTCTCCTTCGGGAGCCCGACGACGTTGCTGAATTCGAGATGAGCCCCTGTTTCAGAGATATTGCGTACCACGCATTCCCGCGTCGCGCCGCGCTCGTCGATCTCGGCGACGCCGCCATAAATAACCTTGTCGCGCGCGCTTTGGCGTCGGTCCAGCATCGAATTCCTCCGGCTAAAGAGGGGGACCTTACCCGGCTTCGGTGCGCGGGAAAGGGAGCAATGCACAAAATGCAGCGTTAACGTAAATCGATCGCCGCCGACATCCCGCCATTCCGTGCATTCGCAGCGGAATCCGGCAAATCGTCCTTAATGATTCTGGCGCCTGAGCGCCGAGGCAATCAGCTCGAATTTTTCGGTGAGCATGTTTCCGACGAGGTAGAGCGGCAGTGCCATCATCAGCCCGACCACCGCTGCGATGAGCGTGAATTCGAGTCCCGTCCCGCCGGCTTCGGCGGCGAGGAACGCGCGGAATGATGTGGCTTTTGGCGGCATCGCCGGCTGCGCCATTCAGTGTTCGGACAAAAGCCGGGCAATCCGGTTCTGCAGCGCGCGCCGCTCGGATTCGCAAAGCCGCAATCGACGCGCCAGGTCGAGCGGAATCGGCGCATCCCGTTCGGCCGAACGGAAGGCCAGTCCGGCTTCGCGGGCCTGGCGCCACGCGATTTTTGCGGAAAATGCGCGACTTTTCCTGGCGATCAGGAGGTCGATGACGTCCGGCAACAGCGCGGAATTGTCGAACTCGACTTTCGCGCCGTCCTCCGAGAAATTGCGGATCATGCAATCCACCGTCGATTGGCGCCCGTTGTAGGCGATCACGCCGCCATAAATGACGCGTGCGCGTGCGCTTCGACGTCGTTCGATCACGGCTCGCCCCTCGGAATTAACACTCTGGTAACAATAGCTGCGCAACTTCCGGGGGACACGCAAAACTTTGCAATGCTGTTCTTAAGGTAAACCGGCCGTGGCGAGGCGGCCTGCCGTTGCGCTGCGCTTGCACGCAACCCGCGCGCGATTTCGCTCTGCGCGTCGAATTCGCGCCGCCGCCGCGCCGCCAGTTCCTCGAGGCTAGGCATGGCGACATTGCCTTGCGCGCCCACAGGCGGGCCATCATTGTTTGGTAGCCAGACAACCGGTTCCACGCGTCAAGCACGGTCTTTTTCGGAAACCAGATATGGCGGTGCAAACACCATTTGGTCTGCGCGCGGCGCTTTGCGCCAGCGGCGTGACGCTGCTGTTGGCGGCGACGCAGGCATTCAGCGGGACTATCGCACCGGCGAAGACGGATGTTGCGATCCCGAGCGTCGAGGAACTTGCGGTCCAAAGCCCGAATGAGAATGCGCGCGAAACGGATGCCCGCGAGGCGATGTGCCTGATGATCGAATCCGCGGCGCGGGCGAACGACCTGCCGCTGGAGTTTTTCGCCCGCGTGATCTGGCAGGAAAGCCGATTTCAATCCGACGCGGTCGGGCCGGTCACGCGCAACGGCCAGCGCGCGGAAGGCATCGCGCAATTCATGCCGGGAACCGCCAGCGAGCGGCGGCTGCTGGATCCCTTCGATCCCGTGCAGGCGCTGCCGAAGTCGGCGGAATTTTTGAACGAATTGCGCAACCAGTTCGGCAATCTCGGACTGGCCGCGGCCGCCTACAACGCCGGCCCGCGGCGGGTGCAGGAATGGCTCGCCGGAAGCGGCGCGATGCCGCAGGAGACCCGCAACTACGTTTCCGCCATCACCGGCACGTCCGTCGACGACTGGGCCGCCGCCGGCAAGAACGCCGGGATGGCCGAGCGCGCGCCGCACGCCAGTTGCCGGCAATTGATGGCGCTGCTCAGGCGCGCGCCCAATTCCTTCGTTACCGAGCTCGAACAGCACATAAAATTCGCCGCGGCGAAATTGTGGGGCGTACAGCTTGCCGCCGGCTTCGACCGCAACAAGGCGCTGGGAATGTATGCCCGCGCCATGAAGCGGCTGAGCGCGGTGATCGGCGATCAGGACCCCAGCCTGCTGCGCACGCTGATGCGCACCCGGGGCACCCGGGCCTTCTACCAGGTGCGGATCGGCGCCGACACGCGCCGCGCGGCGGACGATCTGTGTACCCGCATCCGCCGTGCCGGCGGCGCCTGTTTCGTGCTGCGGAACAGGGGCGTCAGGGGCTGAGCGGGCTTCTGCATGACAGCCTTGAGGCGGCGTTCGCTTGACGCTGGCCGGTTTCGCCAGCGTTATGCGCGGCACGACTCAAAATTGTCCGGTTTTCCTTGGCCCTTCCCGCGCTCGAACTCGACCAGTTGGCAAAATCCCGTGCGCGCTTTCGCATGGGGAATGTGGTCGGTCACCTCGACGGTTCTCACCCTGGTCCTGTTTGCGACCTATCTCGGCATCGGCGCGCTCGCGCATGACACGCATTTCAGCCTGGGATGGGTGCTGGCAAGCACGCTGTTCGTCTGGGCGGGGCCGGCGCAAATCATCCTGATCTCGACGCTCGGCTCCGGCGCCACGGTGGTGCAGGCGGCGATTGCGGTGACCGTCAGCGCCATCCGGCTGTTTCCGATGGTGGTGTCGGTTCTGCCGCTGGTCCGCTCGCCGGAAACAAAACGGCGGCAACTGATCCTGGCCACCCATTTCATCGCCGTCACCCTGTGGGTCGAAAGTTTCCGCCTGCTGCCGCAGGTGCCGCGCGGGCGCCGCATTGCCTTCACCCATGGGCTCGGCTGCGGTCTGCTTTCGGTTTGTCTTTTTGCGACCACGCTCGGTTACGGCCTCGCCGCCAGCCTGCCGCAACTGTTCGGCGCCGCGATCCTGCTGCTGACGCCGCTGGCGTTTCTGCTCTCCACCGCGCGCAACTGCCGGCAGCTTTCCGACGTCCTGGCGCTGGTGCTGGGGCTGGCGCTGTTTCCGCTGGTGTCCATGCTCCACACCGGCGTCGATATCCTGATCAGCGGTATTTCGGCGGGCACCGTCGCCTATGCCGTTCACTGGTGGCGGGAGCAGTCATGAGCGAGTTCTTCGGCGACTGGCACGCGCTCCTGCTGCTCCTGCTCGCGGGCTTCCTGCCCAACGAGGTCTGGCGGATGACCGGGCTGTGGCTCGGCGGCGGTGTCGACGAGGGCTCCGAAGTGCTGGTCTGGGTGAGGGCGGTGGCGACCGCCATCCTCGCCGGCGTCATTGCGCAAATCCTGGTGCAGCCGCCGGGCGCATTGGCAAGCGTGCCCGACTGGCTGCGCTATGCCGCCGTCGCCGCCGGATTTGCAGGCTTTATCGTGATCCGGCGCTCGACCCTGGCCGGCGTCGTCTGCGGGGAGCTCGTCATGCTGGCTGGCAAATGGTGGATCGGGTAATTAGCTTTCCGGGAATACGAGAGGCAACAATGGTTCAAGACAAAGAACTCCGCGAAGGTGAACTCGCCGTCGAGATGCCGCCGCCGCGCGACGCCGGGCTCGTGTTCATCGGCCGCATCCGCACGCCCTGGACCTCGCGCGAGGACACGCCGCGGCAGGGGCGTCACGACGGGCCGGTCTGCCGGCTCGAGATTTTCGAGCCATGGGTGCCGGCGCTGAAGGGCGTCGATTTCTACTCAAATCTCGAAGTCATCTACTGGCTGCACCGGTCGCGCCGCGATCTGGTGCTGCAGAGCCCGAAAGACAACCGATCCACCCGCGGCACGTTTTCACTGCGCTCTCCGGTGCGACCGAACCCGATCGGCACCTCGATCGTCAAGCTGGTCAAGGTCGAGGGCAGCACGGTCTTCGTGCGCGGGCTGGACTGCCTCGATGAGACGCCGTTGCTGGACATCAAGCCCGACCGCTGCGAGTTCTCGCCGCTGGCGGCGCAGAAGGCCGGGGATGTCGAGGCGGAGTAGGCGCGAGTCATTCCGGGGCGCATCAAAGATGCGAACCTCAGTTGTGCAATTGCACATCGGGGAATCCGGAGCTTCCGGGTTCGATGCTTCGCATCGCCCCGGAATGACTTGTCCAGATTGGCCTATTTCAGCGCCGCCTTCAGCTTCGCCGCGTTCTCTTCCAGCACCTTGCCATCTTCCTTGCGGCTCGCAGGCGGCAACAGCACGACGCCGTTGTGGCGCGGCATCACATGCATGTGCAGGTGAAACACCACCTGTCCCCCGGCGGGTTCGTTGAACTGCTGCACGGTAATGCCGTCGGCCGTGAAGGCTTTCATGGCGGCGGCCGAAATCTTGTGGGTGGCGCGCGCGACGTGGGCGTAATCCTCCGGTGAAATGTCGAGGATGTTGCGGGCCGGCGCCTTCGGAATTACCAGCGTATGCCCCGGACAACGCGGCATGATGTCGAGGAAGGCGAGCACGTGGTCGTTCTCATACACCTTGTAGCTCGGGAATTCGCCGCGCAGGATTTTTGCAAACGGGTTTTGGGGGTCATAGGCGGTCATGGCGTCTCCGGAATCGGGCTTTTGTTTTAATAGGGTTCATCGGTCTTGCGAAACGGGCCGGCCTCGCTGAGTTCGCGTCCGGCTTCCGCCACATAGGCGCGTTCGCGCTTGAGATAGTCGGCGATGGCGTGGCGCAGGCCGGGGTCGGCGATGTAATGCGCGGAGTAGGTGGTTTGCGGCAGGTAGCCGCGCGCGATCTTGTGCTCGCCCTGCGCGCCGGCCTCCACCGTCTTCAGGCCGCGCCGGATGGCAAAATCGATTGCCTGGTAATAGCAGACCTCGAAATGCAGGAACGGGTGATGCTCGATCGCGCCCCAGTTGCGGCCGAACAGCGTGTCGGAGCCGACGAAATTGATGGCGCCGGCGATCCAGCGGCCGTTGCGCCGGGCCATGACCAGCAGCACGTCCTCAGCCATGCTCTCGCCGATCAGCGAGAAGAAGCTGCGGGTGAGGTAAGGCCGGCCCCATTTGCGCGAACCGGTCTCCATGTAGAAATCGAAGAAGGCGTCCCAGGCGTCCCCGGTGATGTCGCTGCCGGTGAGCGCGTGGATGGTGATGCCATCGGCCACCGCATCGCGCCGCTCGCGCTTGATCGCCTTGCGATGGCGCGAATTGAGGGTCGCGAGAAAATCATCGAAGCTGGCAAAACCCTGGTTGTGCCAGTGAAACTGCTGATCGGTCCGCTGCAGGAATCCGTGCGCGGCGAGAAATTGCCATTCCGCTTCGCGCGCAAAGGTGACGTGAACCGAGGAGGCTTTGGTTGCCCCGCAGAGCGCGACAAGTCCGCTCGCGAGCGCGGTGCCGATTTCATCCTTGTCGACGCCGTCGCGGATCAACAGGCGAGGGCCGGTGGCGGGGGTAAAGGGAACCGAGACCTGCAGCTTCGGATAATAGCGCCCGCCGGCGCGCTCATAGGCATCGGCCCAGCCGCGGTCGAACACGTATTCGCCCTGCGAATGCGATTTCAGATAACAAGGCACGATGCCGGCGATCTCGCCATCGACCCGGGCGAGCAGATGCCGCGGTCCCCAGCCGGTTCGCGCACAGGCCGAGCCGGAGGCTTCCAGGCCGGAGAAAAACGCGTGTGAAACAAAGGGGTTATAGCGATGTTTTGAATTGACGCCCGAGTCGGCCCCCGCATCCGCCGAAGCCAGGGTGTCGAGATGCGCGAGGCTGTCCGGAGGGGAAGCCGGATTGGCGCAGGCATTCCAATCCTCCGCCGGAATCTGGCTGACGGAAGAGACGGCCTCCAGGGTGATTTCCGATGAATCCATCGACGATTTGAACCGGTCACGCGTTACGATCAGCCATCGCTCATGCTGACGCACCCGAGGGCGCGCATGGTGACCAATGCAAAGATCGTGCATTACGCGGGCGACTTCAAGACCGTGCGCCGAGGCTTCCGGATTAGGGAATGATCCCGAAAAGCGGGAACCGGTTTTCGGAAAATATCATGCCCGGACCAAAGCATCGACGGGTCTCATCCGGCAAAGCTGGAGCAGACCCCTACGGCACAAACCCTTCAAAGATCATCTGATCGGCGTAGCGAGCGGCGCGCGCGCGCTGCTCTGGTGTACGTACGGTCCAGGTCAACAGCGGCAGGCCAAAGATGTTGCGGGCAATCCAGGGCGCCGGGGCCGGCAGTTCGTTGACCCAATAAGCGACGAAATGCGGCCGGGTGCGGAAGGCGTGGCGCAAATACAGCATGCTGCGACGCTGCTCGGGCGTCAGTTTTGTCCAGTATCCGTCGTCATAATTGCGCTGAGCGACGATACCGCGGGGCAGTTCCGGGATCGTTTCGCGCAGCGCCAGCACCTGATCGGGGTCGAACGACATCCCGGCCGCCGGCCCCGAATAGGAGGCGAGCACCTGCGCCATCCGCCTGACCAGCCTGCGGTCGCCGTCGAAATGGCTCTTCACCTCGATCACCAGCGGCACCCGGCCACTGACCAGTGCGCAGAGATCGCCGAGCGACATCATGCGCTCGGAGGTGTCCTTGAACTTGACCGATTTGAGTTCGGCCGCAGTCATCGCGAGCAGCGCACCGCCGCCTTCGGTAAGGCGGCCCAGCACGTCGTCATGATGCACCATCGCCTCGCCGTCGGCGGTGAGCTGGATGTCGCATTCGATGCTGAAATTGCCCGCGATCGCGGCCTCGGCCGCGGCCGGCATGTTCTCGATGTTTCCGCGCGCGGCATCGTGCAGGCCGCGATGAGCGACCGGCCGCGCCGTCAGCCAGTCAGGCGCGCGCACCGTCAAGCTCCGCTACGAGACCTCGAACAACCCCTCGACCTCCACCGCGGCGTCCGCGGGCAGGGAGGCGACGCCGACGGTGGTGCGGGCATGGCGGCCCTTGTCGCCGAAGGCCAGGACCATCAGGTCGGAGGCGCCGTTCAGTACCTTCGGCCCGTCGAGAAAGTCCGGCGCCGAATTGATGAAGCCGCCGAGCCGGACCACGCGGACCACCTTGTCGAGGTCGCCGAGCGCGGCCTTGATCTGTGCCAAAAGATTGATGGCGCAACCGCGCGCCGCGGCATTGCCCTGTTCGACGGTGACGCCGGCGCCCAGCTTGCCCTTGGCGATCAGCTTGCCCTGGGGGTCGAAGCAGACCTGCCCGGAGACGAACAGCAGATTTCCGGTACGCACGAAGCCGACGTAATTCGCCACCGGGCTTGCGGGTTCGTGCAAGACCACGCCCTGCGCCGCAAGTTTCTGCTCGACCGTACCCGCCATGTTTAGTCCCCGTTTTGGATTGCCTGGCGCCCGATCGCACGGCGATTGGGCCGCTTTGTTTCGCGCATCGCGCCTTCACTTGCAAGGGAGCGCTGATCGGCGTGAAAATGCCAAAAAACAGGACGTTTTGAACCGCCAATTCGTACATTTTCGTGAAGCGGCCCTAGTTGCGGCGCAATAGGGCGATGAATAATGTGCCGATTTACGTCGCATTCTCGTAAGGACGACACATGGCTCGCTGGCTCCGGATTCCGCGCACCCGATCGCTGCTGTTGGCGGCTGCCGCCATCGCCGCCGGGTCGGGCTTCAGCGACGGGCAGGCCGCCAACGCTGCGAATGCCGCATTTCTTCCGCATCAGGCGCTCTACGACCTCAGCCTCGTAAAGTCGCGCGGCTCGGTCTCGATCGACAATGCGCGCGGGCGCATCCTGTATAATTTCTCCGGCAGCGCCTGCGAGGGCTACACCTCGGAGTTCCGGCAGGTCTCGGAGCTCAACAGCGGCGAGGGCAAGGTGACGCTGAGCGATCTGCGCTCGACTTCCTGGGAGGATGCCGAGGGCAAGAGCTATCGTTTCAAGATCGATACCCGCATGAACGACGGCGACTCCAGCCCCGTCGACGGGGTCGCGGAGCGGACCGGCGATCACATCACCGTCAAGCTGAAACAGCCCGAGGCCAAGACGTTCACGCTGGACGGCTCGACGGTGTTTCCGACCGAGCAGATCCGGCGCATCATCGCCGCGGCTAGGGACGGAAAATCCCTGCTTGAGCTGACGGTCTATGACGGCTCCGACAATGGCGAAAAGGTCTACAATACGCTGACGGTGATCGGGCAGCCGATACCGGGCGACCGCGCCGTCGCTTCTCCCGATCCGTCCACCACAAGCGATGCGATGAAATCGCTGACGCGATGGCCGGTGACGGTGAGCTATTACGACCGCGACGCCAAGGCCAAGGAGGGCGAGCAAACCCCGGTCTATGCGATGTCGTTCGAGCTGTTCGAGAACGGCGTCTCGCGGGCGCTGGTGCTCGACTACAATGACTTCGTCATTTCCGGCTCGCTCGGGAAGTTCGACGTCAAGGACTCCAAGCCGTGCGCCCAGGCGGAAGCGCCGAAATAGGCGCTCGCCTGGCGCTCGCCTGCTTGTGCGGGCCAACGGGCGCCAGATGCCGTGGCCCTGGAGGCGATCAATAGGGTGACGCGGCTTTGCCGTTTGTAGCATGGGAACCGAGGCTGTTTCGCTCGGTTCGAAAGTCATGTCGGTTCTCAATCCGGCGCTCCCAGCTCATTCGTATTCGGGCAAGGTCGTGATTGATGGCAGCGTTCTCCAGCATCTTCGCGGCGGATGAGTGATAGGCGGCGAAGGCGTGCGTCGTGAGCGCGGTAAGCAGGAGCGAACATAGGGCGATGGTTCTCATTCGCGGATGTTGGCCTTCAAATAAGGCATAATTTCACCGGCCGCCCGGGAGTGATGGCACGCAGCACCGCAACGGCACCTCGCGTGACGCCGAAGCCGCTGGGGCGGGAGGCGCTACTCCGGCTTCTCCGGCCCCTCATAGGCGATCCCCCGGATCACGGCGGTATTGCCGAACTTCCGTCGCAAATCGTCGATGGCGCGCTCGGCGTGGGCCGAGCGGCGGTCGAGCATGTCGGTGTCGTCGGCTTGCGAACCGGGCCGCAGCGCGCTGACGCCGGCGCCCATCAGGCGGAACGCGGTGCCGTCGATCTCCTTCGCCAGCATTTCCCGGGTCGTTGCAAAGATCTTCGCCGCCAGTTGCGTCGGCGCGTGAATAGATTGCGAGCGGGTGCGCTGCCTGAAATCGGCGGTCTTCAGTTTCAGCGTAATGGTCGATCCCGCGAGTTCAGCGCTCTTCAGTCGCGCGGACACCTTCTCCGACAGCCGCCACAACATCTTTTCCAGCGCGGTAAAATCGCGGATGTCGTTGTCGAAAGTGGTCTCGCTGGAAATGGTCTTGGCGCCGCGATCGGGCACCACAAGGCGGTCGTCGATGCCGCGCGCCAGCCGCCACAGCCTGCGGCCTTCCCCGCCAAATTGCTTCATCAGATCGGTTTCGTCGGCACGCTGCAGATCGGCGATGGTGCGGAAGCCGCGCTGGACCAGCCGTTCCTGGGTCGCGGGTCCCACGCCGAAAATGAATCCGACCGGTTTCTCGGCCAGCATGGCGCGGGCCTCGTCCTGATCGAGGGTGGCGAAACCGCGCGGCTTGTCGAGGTCGGATGCGATCTTGGCGAGAAATTTGTTGCAGGACAGCCCGACCGAAACGGTGATGCCGATGTCGCGCTCGACCTCGCGGGCGAACCGCGCCAGCACTTTCGCGGGGATCATGCCGTGCACGCGCTGGGTGCCGGCAAGATCGAGAAACGCTTCATCGATCGACAGCGGTTCCACCAGCGGGGTCAGCGCCTGCATCGCATGGCGCACCTCGCGACCGACCCGCACGTATTTCGCCATGTCCGGCCGGATCACGATGGCGGACGGACACAGCGCCAGCGCCTTGAACATCGGCATCGCCGAGCGCACGCCGAAGGTGCGGGAGATGTAGCAGGCCGCCGACACCACGCCGCGCTTGCCGCCGCCGATGATGACGGGCCTGTCGGCGATGTCAGGATTGTCGCGCTTCTCCACGGTCGCGTAGAACGCGTCGCAGTCGATGTGCGCCAGCGTCAGCGCCGGCAGCGCGTGGTGTCGCACCAGGCGAGGGGAACCGCATTCGCCGCATCGCCGGGCCGGGATGTCGAGGTCATGCAGACAGTCCCGGCAAAAGCAGGTCGGCGCCTCCGGTGCCGGCGCGGTCGAGGTCACGGCACATCGCGCTCCCAATCGGGATCGTTCAGCGCCTGATGAGCCGCGGCGATGTTGGTGGGGTGAAGCTGCGAGACGTTCGCAAATGCCTTCACGGTGGCGTCGTCGCGCATCACGAAATCGAGCACGGATGCCAGAAATCGCGGGTCGGCGGCGGCATGGCGCAGCGTCTCCGGACCGATTCCGGTTTCGGCCAGGAACAGGCCCAGCCGCTCCGGCTCGCCCGCGATGAAGGACAGCGCCTGAACCGCAACGATTTCAGCTACTTCCCGAGGATTTTTAACTGGCTTTTTCAACCGGAATATTTGCCTTTCGCTAACTTATGGTCTCTATTTTGGGAACCATCATGCCCGAGTCTGCGCAACGTGTTCAAGCAAGTGGAAACCACTTCGCATAAAGATGGCATGCGAGCTTAACGGGTTAGAGCGAATCTGGCGCTAGTTTGAATTCACTTTTTGACACGTCCGGCGGCGGTGCCCAGTGCGCCGCATCCCGGACCCGCATCTAGGGGATTGGAGGGACGGATGGCAAAAACCGTCCTGATCGTGGAGGACAACGAGCTCAATATGAAGCTCTTTCGCGATCTGTTGGAAGCGCATGGCTATCAGACCTCGGGCACGTCGAATGGGTTCGAGGCGCTCGATCTCGTGCGCAAGCTTCATCCCGATCTCATCCTGATGGACATCCAGCTTCCGCAAGTTTCGGGCCTCGAAGTCACGCGCTGGATCAAGGACGATCCGGAGCTGCGTTCGATTCCCGTCGTCGCGGTTACCGCCTTTGCCATGAAGGGCGACGAAGAACGCATCCGCGAGGGCGGCTGCGAGGCTTATTTGTCAAAGCCGATCTCGGTCGGCAAATTCATAGAAACGGTTCGACGGTTTATAGGGTAGGGGAGTTTAGATGTCCGCGCGTATTCTGGTCGTCGATGATGTTCCCGCCAACGTCAAGCTTTTGGAAGCGCGGCTGTCGGCCGAATATTTCGATGTGCTGACGGCGTCCAACGGTGCCGAGGCGCTAGACGTCTGCTCGCGCGCCGAATGCGACATCATCCTGCTCGACGTGATGATGCCCGACATGGACGGCTTCGAGGTCTGCCGCCGGCTGAAATCCAATCCGGCCACGCATTACATCCCGGTTGTCATGGTCACCGCGCTGGACAGCCCGGCCGATCGCGTGCGGGGCCTTGAAGCCGGTGCGGATGACTTTCTGACAAAGCCGGTGTCCGACATCGTGCTGATCGCGCGGGTGCGTTCGCTCACCCGGCTCAAGATGATGACCGACGAGCTGCGCATGCGCGCCATCACCTCGCTCGAGATCGGCGTGCAGGCGCCGGAGCGCAGTGCGGTGGCCGATACCGGCAAGGGCGGTCGTATCCTCCTGGTCGACGACCGGCCGTCGTCCTATGAGCGGCTGGCGCCGGTGCTCTCGACCGAGCACAGCGTCGACGTCGAAACCAACCCGGCGGAGGCGCTGTTTCACGCCGCCGAGGGCAATTACGATCTCCTGATCGTCTCGCTGGGGCTGGACAATTTCGACGGCTTGCGGCTGTGCAGCCAGGCCCGCTCGCTGGAGCGGACGCGGCACGTGCCAATTCTCGCCATCGCGGACGCCGACAACAATGCGCGGCTGCTGCGCGGACTCGAGATCGGCGTCAACGACTATTTGCTGCGCCCGGTCGACAAGAACGAATTGCTGGCGCGGGCGCGCACCCAGATCCGCAAACGCCGCTACACCGACCATCTGCGCGACAACGTGCAGAACTCGATCGAAATGGCGATCACCGACGCGCTGACCGGCCTGCATAACCGCCGCTATATGGAAAGCCATCTCGGTACCCTCGCGGAGCAGGCCTCGAGCCGCGGCAAGCCGCTGGCGCTGATGATGCTCGATATCGATTTCTTCAAGGCGATCAACGACAATTACGGCCACGACGCCGGCGACGACGTGCTGCGCGAATTTGCGGTAAGGATCCGCAAGTCGATCCGCGGCATCGATCTCGCGTGCCGCTACGGCGGCGAGGAATTCGTGATCGTGATGCCGGAGACCGACCTGCATGTCGCGGGCATGGTGGCGGAACGGCTGCGCCGTTCGATCGCGGGCGAGCCGTTCGCGGTCAACAAGGCCACAAATCGCATCGAGGTCACGATTTCGATCGGGCTGTCGACGCTCGAGCTAAAGGGCGAAGTCCGTCGCCGACGTGCTCAAGCGCGCCGACACCGCGCTCTACCGGGCCAAACATGACGGCCGCAACCGGGTGGTGGCACAGGCGGCCTGAGCTGGCCGCTGCCAGCCGCCGCGGCGCGCGTGCTAGGCGCGCTTGACCGCTTCATACGCCAATCGCTTGAACTCGAATGCGAAGGGATGCAGGAACGACATGTGTCGCTGCGTCATCATCACGCCCGCAACATTGCGCTTGGGCGAAATCCACCATTGCGTGCCCGCCACTCCGCCCCAATAGAGTTCGCCGGCCGAATCCGGATGATCGAGCGGCGAGGGCTGCAGGATCAGCCCGCCGGCCAGCCCGTATCCCCGGCCGGGAAGTTCGCCGGTCGTGGGAAAGCGCATCCACACTCCGTCGGCCAGTTGGTTGGTCATCATCAGCGCAATCGTGTCCGGCTTGAGCAGGGTCGGCCCCCCCGGAAGCAGGCTTCGGATCAGCGCCACCATATCCGGCAAGGTTGAAACCAGACCGCCGCCGCCGTTGAACCTTGGGACGGGGCGCAGATAGGCGCCCGGATACGGCGCGTTGTCCGTTCGCGTGAGCCCGGGCTTCATGGGATCCATCAGGTCCGCGCCGGTGTAATACGCAACCAATCGCCCTTGATCCTTTTCCGGCACCACGAAGCCGGTGTCGATCATGCCGAGCGGCCCGAGAATCCGCGCCTGAATGAATTGATCGAATGGCTGGCCGCTGATGATCTCGACCAGCCGGGCCAGCACATCGATGGCGACCGAATATTCCCATGACGTTCCCGGATGATAGACGAGCGGCAGGTCC
Organism: uncultured Alphaproteobacteria bacterium; assembly: GCA_963721275.1. GTDB lineage: Bacteria > Pseudomonadota > Alphaproteobacteria > Rhizobiales > Xanthobacteraceae > Bradyrhizobium. Next base: position 128,739 of record CAVRIQ010000025.1, read on the forward strand.
GCCAACTGGTCGATCATGTCCGCCAGCGGCGTCGCGGGGTTGAGCACCTTGCGCTCGTTGTAGGCCTTGAAGATGGCCGTGCCAGGATCGAAAATGCCGTAGCTCAGCCCTGCGGTGTGGCTCAACAGGTGACGGATGGTGATCGACCCCCTGGCCGGCTCCGTCTCTTCCAGCGAAGCCGCGCCGGGGCGCAATACCCTGCGGTTCGCAAGCTGCGGAATGAACTTTTCGATCGGATCGTCCAGCCGCAATCGGCCTTCCTCGAACAGCAGCAGTGCCGCGCAGGACGTCACGAGTTTGGTATTGGAGAACACGCGAAAAATGTGGTCGGCGCGCAACGGCGTCTGCGCTTCCTTGTCGGCCCACCCAGCGCAATTCACATCCACCAGATCCCTGCCGACCAGCACCGCGGATGAAACGCCGGACAGGATGTTGCCGTCAACGAGGCGCTGCATGGCGGCGTGGGCCGGCCCGAAATCGTAGCCGCTGGCGGTCACTTTCATGTCTTCCATTGTCACTCCCTTTGCCGCAGCCGGATTTCGCGGCGCGCTCGCCTCCGCCCAACGCACAAATGAAAACGGGGCCGCAAGGCCCCGTCGAAGTCGGTAGCGCTCCGCGATTTTACTTGATCTTGGACTTCGCGGAATTCGACGTGCTTGCGCGCGACCGGGTCGTACTTCTTCTTGACCAGCTTGTCGGTCATGGTGCGCGAATTCTTCTTGGCGACGTAATAGAAGCCGGTGTCCGCCGAGGAAACGAGCTTGACCTTGATGGTGACCGCTTTGGCCATGTTCAGGACCTCAAATATCAGGGGAATTGGGAGCCGGCCAATCGGCCCGCATTTGCCGGCAACCTAGCTTCAAACCGCCCAAAGTCAAGGTTTTGCCGGCGAAAACCTGCCCGATTCCTGATATTTAACCCTCAAAGAACCGGTTTTTCGGCCTCGGCAGCCCCAGATTCTCCCGCAGCGTCTTGCCCTCATATTCTTTCCGGAAGATTTCGCGCCTTTGCAGTTCCGGCACCACCTTGTCGACGAAATCGTCGAGCCCCGCGGGCAGGAACGGGAACATGATATTGAAACCGTCGCAGCCGAAGCTCGTCAGCCACTCTTCCATCTGATCGGCGATCACGGCCGGCGTGCCGACGAATGACAGCCCGCCATAGCCGCCGACCCGCTGCGCTAGCTGGCGCACGGTCAGTCTGTCGCGAGCGGCGACGTCGACCAGCCGCTGCCGGCCGCTCTTTGAGGCGTTGGTTTCGGGGATCGGCGGCAACTGCCCGTCGGGATCGAAGCCGGAGGCGTCGGTGCCCAGGATCACCGAGAGCGACGCGATCGCGCTGTCGTAATGCACCATGCTGTCGAGCAACGCGCGCTTTTCCTTCGCTTCCTCGACGCTGTCGCCGACCACGACGAAGGCGCCCGGCAGGATCTTGAGGTGCTCGCGGTTGCGGCCGAGCCGGTCCATGCGACCCTTGATGTCGGCGTAGAGCTTTTGCCCGTCGGCGAGGCTGCCGCCGCCGGTGAACACCGCTTCGGCCGTCTCGGCCGCAAGCTGTCTGCCGTCTTCCGACGCGCCGGCCTGCACGATGACCGGCCAGCCCTGCACCGGGCGGGCGATGTTGAGCGGGCCGCGCACCGACAGGTATTTTCCCTTGTGGTTGAGCACATGCATTTTGGCGGGATCGAAATAGAGACCGCTCTCGACGTCGCGGACAAACGCGTCGTCGGCGAAGGAATCCCACAAGCCGGTGACGACATCATAGAATTCGCGCGCGCGGCGATAGCGCTCGGCGTGCTCCATGTGATCCTCGAGCCCGAAATTCAGCGCCGCGTCCGGATTGGAGGTGGTGACGATATTCCAGCCCGCGCGGCCGCCCGAGATATGATCGAGCGAGGCAAAGCGGCGGGCGACGTGGTAGGGCTCGTCGAACGTGGTCGAACCCGTCGCGATCAACCCGATATGCTCGGTGGCGCCTGCCAGCGCCGACAGCAGCGTGAACGGTTCGAACGAAGTCACGGTGTGGCTGCGCTTGAGCGCATCGACCGGCATATTCAGCACGGCCAGATGGTCGGCCATGAAAAAGGCGTCGAATTTGCCGGCCTCCAGTTTCTGAATCAGCCGCTTGATATGCGGAAAATTGAAATTGGCATCCGGCCATGCGCCGGGATAGCGCCACGCCCCGGTATGAATGCTGACCGGCCGCATGAACGCACCGAGCCGCAACTGACGTTTTGCCATGGCCTATCCCGTGTTTGATGTCGTTGTGCTGAAGATAGGAGCGGCCCGTCGCAAAGGCACCCCGCGCGGACGAAAAGAATATTTCGATTTGAGCGGCACAGAAGGAAATTTCACGTCATGGCAGCCAAGCGTTTAGATGGTTTCGTCATTGCGAGCGCAGCGAAGCAATCCATGGGGCAACAAGAAAGCAAGAGTGGATTGCTTCGCTGCGCTCGCAATGATGTTGTGGACGGCCCCACCTAGACGGCATCAAGTGCCAAAACGTGGTCGCCGGAGCGCCACAAAAAGGGAGGCCGTCCATGGAGAAGTTTATCAGAACAGCGATTGATCTGGGCAAGAACTATTTTCAGGTTCACGGACTTGAGAGCGAAGGCGGCCGATCGATTTCGCGTAAGGTAAAGCGTTCGAAGATGCATGAGGTCTATTCGCAGATCGAGCCCTGCCGGGTTGGCATGGAGGCGTGCGGTTCGGCGCATTATTGGGCCCGCGAACTGACCGCGATGGGGCACGAGGTGGTTCTGATACCGCCGGCTTACATCAAACCCTACGTCAAGCGGGGCAAGAATGACGTGGTCGATGCGGCGGCGATCTGCGAGGCGATGTCGCGACCGGATATGCGCTTCGTACCGATCAAGAGTGCCGACCAGCAAGCGGTTCTGATGCTGCACAAGACCCGCGAACTGCTGGTCAAGCAGCGCACGATGGCTGTCAACGCCCTGCGCGGCCACCTTGCCGAGTTCGGTATTGTCGCTGCCAAGGGCATAGGCCGCGTCGATGAACTGCTGGCGCTGGCGAAGGTGGATGCCGCACTTCCGCATGTTGCCGTGGCGGCGGTGGCCTGCATGGCTCGACATCTGGAAGGGCTCGACCTGTCGATCGAGACCGTGGACGAGGAGATCGCCAGGGCGCACAGACAAAATCCGATCAGCCGCTTGCTCGATGAGATCCCCGGCATTGGGACGCTGATCGCGTCGGCGACCGCGGCCAGCGTTCCCGATCCGGGCGTGTTCAAGTCCGGACGCGACTTCGCGGCATGGCTTGGTCTGACGCCCAGGCAAAATTCGAGCGGTGGCAAGGAGAAGCTCGGCGCCATCACCAAACAGGGCAACCGCTATATCCGCAAAATGCTGGTCACGGGCGCGACTTCGGTGCTGCGTGTCGCAGGCAAGCGCAAAGGCGCTCTCGCCGACTGGATCAACGCGCTGCGGGCCAGGAAGCCTGAGCGGCTGGTAGCCGTGGCTCTGGCCAACAAGCTGGCAAGGATCTGCTGGGCTATCATGACCACAGGCGAGGGATTCCGCACCGATACGTATGTCAAAGCTTGAGCTCACCTCGCCGTCTCAAGCAGCATTCGACAGCAGTTTGCCGGTTCAAGTTTGGTAAGCACGAAAGACGTGATGAACGATACGGTCACCACCGAAAGCCATGGACACCCCGACACCGTCACGAGCCGCGAGCTCGCCGCAATGATAGGGACCAAGGCAATCGGATTTCATCAGGGCCAGCGGTCATAAAACCGCACCAACAGGCCGGACATATGACCGAAGCAGACCAAATCGTTCGATACGTCAAAAAGTGCTTGCCAATAGGGGCCGTCCACATATGACGAGTTTGGGTTCACGAACCGATTCAATTGTCAAGCAGCGAGGGGGATGTGCGTCCGCGCTCTCGCGGCGCGAGGCGCCCGAGCTTTGCGTCGGTTGGCCGCCCCCTCAGCCAAGAGGGCGCAGGGAAGACCGGGTGCGCGCTGCACCCGCGGTCCCGTGTGCGCTGTTATTGGGTAGAACTGCACACGAGCATACAGGTTCAGCGGAGGCAATCCGGCCTTCCCTGCGCGATGGTTGACCGGCTTATAGCGCGCTCTCCCCGGTGTCCGGGCTTTTTAGCCACCGTCATCCGCCGGGAGTTTTGGTCCCAGCGAACTTGACACCAGCGTCGGGATGTCAGGACCACACGCCTTCGCCGTCCGCAACCAGCGGCACTCGTCATTCGCCGCCATCGCGTCCACCGCATCCCACCGCACGTTCGAAGACGATCGCGAGCCGCCCCTCTCATCGGGTGAGATGTGGTCGTAGGTAGGGTGATTTGCGATTTCGGAAAAGCAGAATATTTTTAGCGCGCGGGCTTGACAGGGTTTGGGGTGATTTGCCCGTCGTGTCGATGTGTCGCGGCGAGGACGCGAGATTTCGCTTGCGCGCGAGACGAAACAGAGCGGCCCATCAGCGTGTTTCGCCCCCTGGGGCTTGAATCACGCCTGTCTCGGTGCCCGTAACTTCGAATTGCAAGTCCGAGGTGGGCCGGATGCCGGACATGCTGAGATGTGTCAAAGGCGAAGCGAATGGCACCTTTGAGACATGCCGACGGACGCTGAGAATGTCCGGAGTTGGCACATAGCGTCAGCTGCTGCGGTGCAGCGACACGTCCGATGTTGGATGCGAACCGGAAGTGTCCGGGACGCAGCCAAAGTGACGCGATTGACCCAACTCGGACATCGGCGGCTCTGTGAGCAACATCACAGACGCCGGTGGCGCTATTGCGATCAAAGGATTGAATGATAGGGTCGGCATATCGCCGATTTGGAATTTTTGATGCGCGCCATCGCGGCCATCGTTTTAGCGATCTGGTCGACTTGGCTTTTCACTCAGCCTGCGTTCGCCGAGAAGCGCGTTGCGCTGGTCATTGGCAATTCCGGCTATCAGAACGTCGCCCGACTGAGCAATCGCCCGAACGATGCGACGGCAATGGCCGAGACGCTTACCTTCAAGGAGGTTTGCAACTAACTAACCTTCACCCGATTCCGTGTGCGGGCACCTTGTCGCCTGCGCTCGATGGTGCATTGACTGGGGCAAGCGTACGCAACACGGGAAGCCCCATGGCGTGGTCAGCGATGACCAACCGAACCGCGAGGGACAGGTCGGGCGCCTTTGGGGTGGCGGAGAGGTTCGCAGTGCCGCTGAAGCCGGGTAACGCCGGTGGGAGGGAAGAGACCTCAGTTCAAGACAGACGCAACAAGTGGTGAGGGATTTGGAGATTGGGCAACCTATCAACTCCGAAAACTGTTCAGAAACTGCAGAAGGTGTTGCACGCGAAAGCGAAGGCAGAAGCCGGCTATCGCTTTTACGCGCTGTACGATAAGATCAGCCGTGATGACATTCTGGCACACGCCTACGCGCAGTGTCGCTCGAACAAGGGCGCGCCGGGGGTAGACGGTCAGGACTTCACGGACATTGAGACGTATGTCCAATAACTTGCGAGCGCGGCTAAAAAGCCGATGGCGAACGCTGCGTGAAAACTTTCTATGGAGCAGGATAGTTCCTTTGGGGATCAGGCGATGCGCAGACGAGAGCTAATTCAAGAAATCATTCTTGGAATATTCATTCTGGCTTCGCCTCCAGCGTGCGCTGGGACGGTGCTGATCACTGAGCAGGAAGCGAGCCTGCCAGCGGAGCGCGTTGTTCTAGGGCCACGCGGCATAACGCGGGGGCCGCGCATAGATTTGGTTCAGCCGGACGAAACCGCATCTTCGCCCATGCGCTTTCAGCTCAAATTTATGTCCTTTGGCGGAGCCAGGATCAATACCGACTCACTGCGCGTCACCTACCTCAAGATTCCCGAGATCGATATCACCCCGCGCGTCAGGCCGTTCGCACATGCGGCTGGTATCGATATCCCCGATGCAGAAATGCCTGCAGGAGAGCACTACATTCGCGCCGAAGTGACAGATTCCGAAGGAAGAGTCAGAAGGTCGGTTTTCGTGTTGAAAGTTGCCAAATGAGCGGGACGCTTTTGGCATGTCCGTTTTGTTCCGAGCAAGTCCCCGAGCAGGCGGCTGTTTGTCGTGTCTGTCGCCGTGACATCGCCATTCCCGCACCGCTAGAGGCTGAGCATCGCGAACTTTCGCTCAAGCGCGACGCGCTGCGATCCGAACTTGGTGATGCAAAAGCAAGACTTGCTGACCGTGGCTGGTTCGGGCGACGGTTGACAAATGAGGATTTATAGTCGTGACCAAACCACAAGCCCCCCTAACATAATGGAATGCCCGTTTTGTTTTGAAACGATCAGGGATGAAGCACTCGTTTGCAAGAATTGCACGCGCGACCTGAGGCTCGTCCGGTCAGTCATATCTGAGATTTAGGAGATCATTGCTGAACTTGACGTGCTGCAGCGCGATCTGAATCGCACGCAGACGAGGCTGGCGATGGTCGAAACGCCGGGCCGCTTTCTGCTAGTAAACGCTACCGCGTTTGTAGTGCTGCCGTCGATATTGCTGGTGGCTGCGCATTTTCTCGTCACCGTATCGTTCGACATTTCGCCGATCTATCTGCGCATTGCGTCTGTGCTGATCCCGTTGCCGTTTGGCTTTATGGCCGCCATCACCAAGAACGTCGGCTTTCGCGGTGCCATGACGCTTGGAATTGCCACCGCCGCGCTCAGCATATCCTGCATGCTTGCTGTGACAGCTTGTGTTGACGGTGTCGATATTGTACCGTCAAACTCGCGCGAATGGCGGGAAGCCTTGGAATACGGCTCAAGCATCGCTCTTGCGTTCGGCGCCGGCAACCTTCTAGCCATGCTGATATTTCAGGTATTGCCTCGCACGATTTCGGCTAAGGGGAAGCCAAATGCGGCGGCCTACAAGTTTGCCCGCCTATTGGGAGAGCATGTCGGGGAGCAGGCGCTGCGACGCCGAGCGCGCCTCATTCAAGATGTGCTGCGAACGGTCGGACCGCTAATCGGTTTTGTCGCGACGGCAGCGGGATCGATTTACACGGGCTTGAAGGGGCTTCTAACCCAATAGGCCGCCGATGATGTGGTCGGATAGGAACGCTAATTGTTGCAGCGCATGAGTTTACTCCTGACCCAGGCCGTGTGAAAACGCCTTTCACCCTCCAAAAACTACAGCGGATGGGCGTGGTGCACGTCGACCTGACCGTCTGAGCATATTTTTGCGGTATCGAGTTTGGAGTTAATGCGGGGGCAACCTTAAGCCATGCTGAGCGACCTGAACGGTCACACGGCTCGCACAACGGTACACGCTCCTCAAGCCCGGATCGCCGCGAGGAGCGGTTTGATACCGATGATGTTCATCACGCGCGTGAGGTTGTAGGCGAGCACGTGCAGCGCCATCTCAGTCGCCACCTTCGGCAGCGTCTTCATCAGAAAGTGCGTCGCCCCCATCCGCATCTTCAGCGTGGCGAACGGATGCTCGACGGTTTCGCGGCGCACACGCATGGCTTGCGGGTTCTGATCGAGCCGCGTCTGCGCGGCCTCGACGACGTGTTCGTGTTCCCAGCGTTTGATGCGGCGCTCGTTGGACGTTGTGCACTGATCCTTGAGCGGGCATGTGCGGCACGCCTTGGTCAAGTAAATCCGCATTTTCTGGCCATCTTCATCAGCGGTGAAGTGGTGCGCCAGCTTCTCGCCGGCCGGGCAGCGATAGACATCGTCCTTGGCCAAATAAACAAAATCAGGTTTCCCGAAGCGGCCTGCCGACTTGGCGCCCGAGGTTTGCGGCTTGGGCAGCGTGACCGCGACGCCGGCCTGTTCGCATGCCAGGATTTCCTCACCTTTAAAGTAGCCCCGATCCGCAACGACGTCCAAGTTATCGCTGCACAGTGCAGCTTTCGCCGCCTGCGCCATCGTCGCCAGTTGCGATCTATCGGTGCCGACGTTGGTGACCTCGTGCGCGACAATCAGATGGTTCGTAGTGTCGACTGCACTTTGCACATTGTAGGCGACCATGCCTGAACCGCGCCCGCTCGTTGCCATCGAGCGGCAATCAGGATCGGTCAGCGATATCTGCTTGTCGGGCGAGGCGAGCAATGCCTTTTCAATCGCGGCCAGCCGTTTCACTTCTTCTTCGAGCTTCGCCAGCTTTTCCTTAAGCCGCGTCTTGGTCAGCAGCACTGTTTCCGACGGCTCATCTCCTGCGGCGGTCCGGCGGTCGGCGGTGTCGAGTTGGCTCATGTAGCGCGCCACGCTCTCTTCGATCTGCTTCCGGCGGCGCTGGATCTTGCCCTGCGTGAAGTTGTTGTCGCGACTGTTCACGGCCTTGAACTTGCTGCCGTCGATGGCAACGCTGGCCTTCGCCAGCAGGCCCATCTTGCGGCACAACTCGACGAATTGCGAGCAAACCTTCTTGATCGCGGAACCATTGTCCTTGCGGAAGTCGGCGATGGTTTTGTGATCCGGCGCGAGCCGTCCGGTCAGCCACATCACCTCGAGATTGCGGCAAGCCTCACGCTCCAGCCGCCGGCTCGATTGGATCCGGTTGAGATAGCCGTAAATGTAGAGCTTGAGCATCGGCGAAGGATGATACCCGGGCCGGCCGGTCGCAGCCGGATCAACGCCATCAAACCCGAGGTCCCGGAGTTCCAGCGCATCGACGAACACATCGACCGCGCGAACAGGATTGCTCTCGTCGACCCAATCATCAAGGCATTCCGGCAACAACGTCGTCTGCTGCCGATCCGCCCCTTGAACGAAACCCTTCATCACCCCACCCCGATTCAGAAAGGGAATCATAGCATCAGTGGGGTTTTCACACAGCCTGGACCCTGAGCGGAAGTCACCTCCGAAACTGGCGGCTCGGAGGATCATCTGCGAGCAAAGTCACAGACGCGTGTAGGCGCTATTGCGATCAATGGGTTGGATGATAGGGTCGGTCAATTGCCGATTGGGAATTTTGATGCGCGCCATCGCGGCCGTTGTTTTTGCGATCTGGTCGACTTGGCTATTCACTGAGCCTGCGTTTGCTGAGAAGCGCGTTGCGCTGGTGATCGGCAATTCAGCCTACCGGAACGTTGCCAAGCTCAGTAATCCCGCCAATGACGCGGCGGCCGTCGCGGCGATGTTCAAGTCCGCGGGCTTCGACTTTGTGGTGTCCAAATCGAATCTGTCTGTGAACGAGATGCGCAAGGCGTTGCGTGATTTCGGGAACAAGAGCCGCGATGCCGACATGGCCGTCGTCTATTATGCGGGCCATGGCATTGAGCTCGACGGCACCAACTACCTGATCCCGGTGGATGCCACGCTTGAAACAGACGCCGATGTTCTCGACGAAGCCTTGGCGCTTGATCGCGTGCTATTTGCGGTAGAGCCAGCCAAGCAACTTCGTCTGGTCATCCTCGACGCCTGCCGCGATAACCCCTTCGCCAAGACGATGAAGCGCACTATCGCCTCGCGCGCCGTTGGACGCGGGCTGGCGAAGATCGAGCCGACAGGCCCGAACACGATGATCGCCTTCGCGGCGAAGGCGGGTTCGACGGCATCTGACGGCGACGGCAAGAACAGCCCCTTTGCCACCGCGCTCGTCACATATCTGCCGAAGCCCGGCCTCGATCTGCGCCGCGCCTTCGGTTTTGTCCGTGACGACGTGTTGAAAAATACCGGCAACAAGCAGGAGCCCTATGTCTATGGGTCGCTTGGCGGCGATGACGTTCCTCTGGTGCCGACGAAACCCGTTGCGATCGGACCGCGGGCTGATCCTCAGTCGGCTGTTCGGCGCGACTATGAACTGGCACTGCAACTTGGCACCCGCGACGGTTGGGAGGCGTTTGTCTCGCAGTACCCGGACGGCTTCTATGCCAACCTCGCTAAAGGGCAACTGAAGAAGATCTCCGCTGAGGAGACACGGGTCTCGGCCGTAGAGAAGGCTCGGCTGGCCGAACAGGAGAAGGCGCGCCTTGCTGCCGAGAAGGCGGCACAGGAGAAGAAACAGCAGCTCGCCGCCGTAACACCGGCCGACAAGCCCGAACCACCCGCTGTCGATCTCCCGCGCGCGCTGCAGGCTGAACTCCGCCGGGTTGGCTGCAACACCGGCACCGTGGACGGCAACTGGAACGCCGCGTCACAGAAGGCCCTCGATCTCTTCAACAAGCACGCTGGCATGAAGTTGGATGTGAAGGTCGCGAACATTGACGCGCTCGATGCCGTCAAGGGCAAGGCCAATCGCGTCTGTCCGCTGATCTGCGAGCACGGATTCAAGGCCGACCGCGACCGCTGCTCGAAGATCACCTGCCGGGCGGGATATGAGGTGGGTGATGATAACAGCTGCGAAAAGATCCAGGTGAGGAAACCTACCGCAAAGCGTGAAGAACCGAATGCGAAGCAAGAGCGTGCTAATCGGGCAAAATTGTATGCCGCGCCCACCAAGCCACAAGCCAGCGGGCAGATAGTGTGCGGGGCAGGGGGATGTAGGCCCGTCGCAAGAGGATGTCGCTTGGGAGCAAAACCGAACCCACTAACAAACCAAGGGAACATCGTTGGCGAAATCTGTGACTGACCTGAACCAATTCTAATCGCACGCTCGCTCGACCTGTTCCACAAATATGCTGGGCTCAACCTGGACGTGAAGGTCGCCAGCGTTGACGCGCTTGATGCGGTCAAGGCCAAGGCAAATCGCGTCTGCCCGCTGATTTGTGAGTACGGCTTCAAGGCCGATGGCGACCGTTGCGTGAAGATCACCTGCCGGGCGGGCTGCCGCGTCAACGATGACAACGAGTGCGAGAAGGTGCAGGAGAGGAAGCCGGTCGCGAAGCGCGCACGACACCACTAAGCGGAATGGGGAACGCAAGAAGGTCGAGCCCGCACCGGCACAACCGACGGCGTCGGGACAGATTTTCTGCGATAGAGCAGGCTGCAGGCCCGTGCCCAAAAATTGCCGCCTGGGATCAGCCCGTGGAGGGAGCTTTCAGGGAAGCAATATGGGAAATGGTACCTACGGCCAGATGTTCTGCAACTAGGATAGCGATGCTGCTTGATGCGCTGCATGAGTCCGTCGTTGGCACATAGCGTCGGTTACTGCGGTGCAGCGACATGTCCGGAGTTGAGGGTAGACCGGAAGTGATCGGCAGCAGCCGAAGCGACGTGAATGACCCACTTCGGAAGTCGGCGACGGGATCCGGTAGCGGATCTGGTCGTCTCGTCGTTGAAATAGTGGGTGGCGTTACTGAAGTATCGCTGCATGTCCGCTATGGGGGGATCAGCGGACCTAGGTCGGCCCCCTATCAAACAGATGTTTGAGCCGATAGGATGCAGTCTCCTGAGCAGGGGGCTACGCCATCGAGGCGGTGAAAATCCCGCTGTCGGGATCGGTGGCAGGCTTCGCCGGCGACATCGGCGCAGTGCTGACAAGGCGAGATATTTTGACTAACCTTCAATGCGGGCCATCAAGACGGGGTAGGACAGGGCCCACGAGAGGAGATCGATGAGCACAGTAAAAAGCGCTCTGGCCCAGAAGAGTGGCGCCCTGATCCATGTTCGTTCCGGCGACATGATCGTCGAAGCCCTGCGCCAGATGCGCGAAAACCGGGTCCGGTCGGTGCTGGTAATCGACGACGACGTGCTGGTCGGTATCGTGACCCAGGGTGACTGCGCCATCAAAGTGCTGCTGCCCGGGCTCGATGCGAAGCAGACGCCGGTGGGCCAAGTGATGACGGGCAACCCGGCGACGGTCAAGCCGGACGATCGGCTGGAAGGCTGTATGGCAATGATGGCTGCGCGCGGTTTTCGCCATCTGCCAGTGCTGGACGCGGGCAAGGTCGTGGGCGTGATCTCGATCGGAGACGTCGTCAAGGACATCATCCGGGATTTGGAGCAAAACGTAGGCGATCTGATGGGCTACATCATGAGGGACGGCCCCGGGGGCTGACAGACGAACCGCGGTGCCGTCGCCCCGGCCGCGAATGGCTGCGCGCCCTGCCGGCCGAGAACCCGCTCGCGAGCCACCGCCACCTTCGTGTGGTCGGCATCATCGGAAGTTGAGGCGACCGTGAAGAAGAAAGAATTCGGCGTCACAGTTCGTTTTCACGGTCGTCATTCCGGGGCGCGCGTAAGCGCGAACCCGGAATCTCGATTTTCTCGATGTGCAATTGCACATCGTGGTTCGATGCTTCGCATCGCCCCGGAATGACGGCTTGTGCCTTACACCCCCAGCACGTCCTTCTGCATCTTGCCGCCGTAGAAATGGAAGAACGGCACCGGCGCGTCGTGGCTCAGAGGGCCGGTGGCGAGACGTTTTTCAAGTTCGCCCAGGACATTTTTGGTCATGGGATGCAGGTCGGCGAGCGGTCTTGAGCCGAGTTCGACCCAGACCAGTTCGACCAGTTCGGCATCGGCATGGATCACGCCCTCGACGCGATGGGCGATGGCGGAGGCATCCGCGGTGAAGAAGCGCGTATCGAACCGGCGGACGCGGCCGGGCGGGGTGATCGCGCGCGCGATCAGAAACAGTCCGGACGGATCGGGCAACAGGCCAGCTTCGGTGAACGGTTTCCAGGGGCCTTCCAGCGTCGGCGCGGCACCGTTGGCCTTGCGTCCGAGGCAAAGGCCGGTCTCCTCGCAGGCTTCGCGGATCGCGGCGATGGTCAGCGAACGCGCGCGCGAGGCATTGATCTTCGGACTGCCCTTCAGGAGGTTGTCCTCCAGCGCCTTGGGCATGGGGGCTGCGACCGGAACGCGGTTGTCGGTCTTGTCGACCCGGCCGCCGGGAAAGACGAACTTGCCGGGCATGAACACCACGTTGTCGTGGCGCTTGCCGACCAGAACTTTCGGCGTCGAGACGGTGCGGTCGACCAGGATCAGGGTGGCGGCGTCGACCGGGCGGCGATAGGGGTGGTGATCGGGTTCTTTTTCTTCTTTTACCGTCTCGCTCTTCGTCTCGCTCATTTCGCTCCCGCCACCCGTTCGTTTCCTGTTTTTTCGACCGTCCGATTATTCTGTCGGATTTTGCTCGTCAAATCCATGCATGCGCAATGCCCATTGGATCGCGACCACGGCGCCCTTCACCGGTTGCAGCAATGCCAGCGAGGCGAATAGCGTCAGCGGCAGGTAGATCGCGAGTTGCAGCGCCACCGGCGGCGAATAATTGGTTTCGATCATCAGCGCCAACGGGACCACGATGTGGCCGACGATGATGATCACGAGATAGGCGGGCAGGTCGTCGGCACGGTGCGGCGAGAAATCCAGGCCGCAAGCCGAACAATGGTCGTCGACCTTCAGGAAGGCACGGAACAGTTTGCCTTCGCCGCAGCGCGGGCAGCGGCCGCGAAGGCCGCGCTTCAGCGCGGTCCAGACGTCACGCTTTTCGACTGTTCCGGTTTCCCGGCTCCAGACGACCGGATGCGCGCTCACGTTTTCCATGACTTGCCTTTCTTCGATTTGCCCGACTTGGCTTTGCCTGATGTGGCTTTGTCCGGCTTGCGATCTTTCTTGCGCGGGCTGCGGCCCGGATGTGCCTTGGCGCGCGGCGGCGAATCTTCGTGGCGTTTGCGGCCGCGCGGGGCGAGTTTGCCTTCCGACAACAACTCGAACCGCAGCGCGCCCGCGACTGGGGCTGCTTCTACCAGACGAACGTCGACCACGTCACCCAGCCGGTGCATGGCACCGCTGCGCGAGCCGACCAGCGCGTGGCGGGTCTCGTCGTAGTTGAAATACTCGGTCCCGAGCGTGCGGATCGGAATCAGGCCGTCGGCGCCGGTATCGGCCAGTTTGACGAAAAGGCCGGCGCGGGTGACGCCGGAGATGCGGCCCTGAAAGGTGGCCCCGATGCGGTCGGCGAGGAAATGCGCGATCAGGCGGTCGGCGGTTTCGCGCTCCGCCTTCATGGCGCGGCGTTCGGTCAGCGAAATCTGGGCGGCGACCTCGGTCAGCGTTTCCACCGTCTCGGTCTCCGGCAGCGCGCCTTCGCCGAGGCCAAGACCGCGGATCAGCGCGCGGTGCACGATCAGGTCGGCATATCGCCTGATCGGCGAAGTGTAATGCGCGTAACGTCGCAGGTTGAGACCAAAATGGCCGTAATTCTCGGCGGCGTATTCGGCCTGGGATTGGGAGCGCAACACCACTTCGTTCACCAGCGGTTCGGCTTCGTGTCCTTTGACCCGGGCCAGCACGTAATTGAACAGCGACGGACGCAATGCGCCGCTTTTCGCGAACGGCAGATCGAGCGTTTTCAGGAATTCCTGCAAGGCGTGAACCTTCTCGATCGTGGGTTCATCGTGCACACGATAGATAAGCGGCAGCGACTTCTTTTCAAGCGTTTCGGCCGCGGCGACGTTGGCCAGGATCATGAATTCTTCGATTAATTTATGCGCGTCGAGCCGTTCCGGCACGACCACGCGATCCACCGTGCCGTCGGGCTTCAGCAGGATCTTGCGTTCGGGAATGTCGAGATCGAGCGGCTCGCGCTCGTCGCGGGCGCGCTTCACCACCGCATAGGCGTCGTAGAGCGGCTTGAGGATGGAAGCGAGCAGGGGGCCTGTCGTATCGTCGGGCCGGCCGTCGATCGCGGCCTGCGCCTGCGCGTAATGCAGTTTCGCGGCGGATCGCATCAGGATGCGGTGAAAACTGTGCGAGCGCTTGCGGCCGTCATTGGCAATCACCATCCGCACGGCCAGCGCCCCGCGTGGCTCGCCAGGCACCAGCGAGCAGAGATCGTTGGAGATGCGCTCGGGCAGCATCGGCACCACGCGATCGGGAAAATACACCGAATTGCCGCGGGTCAGCGCATCGCGGTCGAGCGCCGAGCCCGGTCGCACATAGAAGGCGACGTCGGCGATCGCGACCCTGACGATGTAGCCGCCCTTGTTGTTCGGGTCGGGATCGGGTTCGGCGTGCACCGCGTCGTCGTGATCCTTGGCGTCGGGCGGATCGATCGTGACCAGCGGCACGTCGCGCCAGTCCTCGCGGCCCTTCAGCGTCGCCGGCTGTGCCTCCCCGGCTTCGCGCAACGCGGCGGGCGAAAACGCCTGCGGAATCTCGTGGGAGTGAATCGCGATCAGGCTGACCGCCTTTTCGCTCGCCAGTGAACCAAGCCGCTCCTTGACCTTGCCGGAGGCAAGGCCGAAACCGCGCGAGCGCACCAGATCGACGCTGACGAGATCGCCATCTTCGGCGCCGCCGGTGTCGGCCTTGGCAATGTTCAGTTCGCGGCCCGCCTGCTTCTTGTCGACCGGGATCAGCCGTCCGCCGCCGTCGGGCAGCTTGCGAAAGATGCCGAGCACGCGCGTCCTGGCGTGATCGATGACCTTGATGACGCGGCCGCGATAGACGCTGCCTTCGCGGTCGCGCTCCTCCAGTTTCTCGATCCGCAGCAGCGCGCGGTCGCCGACGCCCGGCGTCGTGCCCGGCTGCGCGCGTCTTGGAATATGGATGCGGATTTTCGGCGGTTCGCCGCTTTCGACCTCGTCCCATTCGGCGGGAGTGGCGACCAGCTCGCCGTCGCTGTCGCGTCCGGAGACATCGGCCATCACTGTTGCCGGCAGTACGGCGGGCTCTTTGATCTTCTTGCCGCGCTTCTCGATGGTGCCGTCGTCGGCAAGCTCGCGCAGGATCCGTTTCAACTCGGCGCGGTCGGCGTTCTTCAGGCCGAATTCGCGCGCGATCTCGCGGATGCCGACTTCTCCAGGCTGCGCGCGGACGAAGGCGACGATGGCGTCCCGGGCCGGAAAGCCAGTGTCGCGATGTTTTGCCACTTTATCCCCGGGCCTTGCCGGCGCTTTTCTTCGCAGGCGTCTTGGCGGCTGGCGCCGGTTTCGCCGGCGAGGTCTTGGCGGTCACCGGCGCGCGCGCCTTGCTGACGGCGTCCGATTTCGGCTTGGCCGCGGATTTCTTTGCCGCGGCCTTCTTGACCGGCTTCGGCGCCGTTGCGTCCGCGACGGCCGCCGCTTTGGCCGGTTTGGCCGCCTTGGCTTTCCTGGCGCCCCGTTTGGGCTTGCCGCCACCTTTCGCCACGCGCTCGTCGATCAGCGCGATCGCTTCCGGCAGCGTGATGGTTTCCGGCGTCTTGTCGCTCGGGATCGTGGCATTGACGCCGCCGGCCGTGACATAAGCGCCGTAGCGCCCGTTCTTGACCGCGACGCCGCCAAGGCTCGGATGATCCCCGAGCGGCTTGCCGGGATCGGCGCCGAAGCGGCGGCCGCTGGGGCCTTTTGCGATTTTCTCGGCGATCAGCGTGACCGCGCGGTTGAGGCCGATATCGAACACCTCGTCGCCGGCTTCCAGGCTGGCATATGTCTTCTCATGCTTGACGAAGGGACCGAAGCGGCCAAGCCCCGCGGTGATCGGCTCGCCGGTTTCGGGATGCTTGCCGATTTCGCGCGGCAACGACAGCAGTTTCAGGGCCAGATCGAGTTCGATGTCGGACGGCGAAATGTTCTTCGGGATTCCGGCGCGCTTCGGCTTTTCGCCTTCCGCATAGTCCTTCTGCTCGCCGAGCTGGATATAGGGACCGAAACGTCCGGCCTTTACGACGACGTCGCGATCGGTCTCGGGATCCTTGCCGAGGATGCGATCGGCGCTGGCTTCACTGTCGGCCGCGAGCGGACGGGTATAGCGGCACTCCGGATAGTTGGAGCAACCGACGAAGGCGCCGAATTTTCCGGCCTTGAGGTTGAGCTTGCCAGCGCCGCAGCTCGGGCACTGCCGGGGATCGCCGCCGTCTTCGCGGGGTGCATAGATGTGCGGCCCCAGCATGTCGTCGAGCGCATCCAGCACCTGGGCGACGCGCAGATCCTTGATCTCGTTGACGGCGCCGATGAAATCGCCCCAGAAATCCTTCAGCACCTGCTGCCAGGAAATCTCGTTGTTGGAGATGCGGTCGAGCTGCTCTTCCAGGTCGGCGGTGAAGTCATATTCGACATAGCGCGCGAAGAAATTCTCCAGGAACGCGACCACGACGCGGCCCTTGTCCTCGCCATGCAGCCGCTTCTTCTCGAGCCTGACGTAGCCGCGGTCCTTCAGGACCTGCAGGATCGAGGCGTAGGTGGAGGGACGGCCGATGCCGAGTTCCTCCATGCGCTTGACCAGCGACGCTTCGGAGAAGCGCGGCGGCGGTTCGGTAAAATGCTGGGTGACGGCGAGGTCCTGGCGCTTCAGCGCTTCGCCTTCGCTCATGACGGGCAGGCGGCGAGAATCCTCGTCGTCGCCGTCGTCGTCGCGGCCTTCCTGGTACAGCGCCAGAAAACCGTCGAATTTTATCACCTGGCCGCTGGCGCGCAGGTCCAGCAGGCGGGAGCCGGCCTTCGCGGCGATATCGACCGTGGTGCGCTCGAGCTCGGCCGATTCCATCTGGCTGGCGATGGTGCGGATCCAGATCAGTTCATAAAGCCTGGCCTGATCGGTATCGAGGCGGCGGCGCATCTCCGCCGGCCTGCGCGACAGATCGGTCGGACGGATCGCTTCGTGCGCTTCCTGGGCGTTCTTGGCCTTGGTCTGGTACTGGCGCGGCGCTTCCGGCACATAGGCGTTGCCGTAGTCCTCGCCGATCACCTTGCGCGCCTGCGTGATCGCCGAACCGTCGATCTGCACGCCGTCGGTACGCATATAGGTAATGAGACCGGTGGTCTCGCCGCCGATATCGATGCCTTCATACAGCCGCTGCGCGATCCGCATGGTGTGCGCCGGCGCAAAGCCGAGCTTGCGGCTGGCTTCCTGCTGCAGGGTCGAAGTGGTGAAGGGCGCCTGCGGATTGCGCCGCGCCGGTTTTGCCTCGACAGTGGACACCGTGAAGTTGGCGGCCTCGATCGCCCTCTTGAAATCCTCGGCTTCCGCGCCGGTGCCGATGTCGAGCCGCTGGATCTTCTTGCCGTCGGCGCCGACCAGCCGCGCCTCGAACGCCTCGCCGCGCGGCGTCGTCAGGGTCGCGACCAGCGACCAGTATTCGCGCGGGATAAATTTCTCGATCTCGAGCTCGCGGTCGCAGACCAGCCGCAAGGCGACCGACTGCACCCGGCCGGCCGAACGCGCGCCGGGCAATTTGCGCCACAGCACCGGCGAAAGGGTAAAACCGACCAGATAGTCCAGCGCGCGGCGCGCCATGTAGGCGTCGACCAGCGCGCCATCGATCTGGCGCGGGTTCTTCATCGCGTCCGTCACCGCCTGCTTGGTGATGGCGTTGAACACCACGCGCTCGATCTTCTGGTCCTTGATGGCCCGTTTCTCTTTCAGGACCTCCAGCACGTGCCAGGAGATCGCTTCACCCTCGCGATCAGGGTCGGTGGCGAGGATCAGCCGGTCGGCACCCTTGATCGCCTTGGCAATGTCGTTGAGCCGGCCGGCCGCCTTGGGGTCGATCTCCCAGATCATCTGGAAGTTGGCGTCCGGATCGACCGATCCATTCTTGGCCGGGAGGTCCCGGACATGGCCAAACGAGGCCAGAACCTCGTAGTTGGGTCCCAAATATTTGTTGATCGTCTTGGCTTTCGCCGGCGACTCGACAATGACGATATTCATGTCATTCCAATGGCTTACGGGAAAAATAAAGGCCGGTTCCGCGAGATTCGCGTCGGCCGTTTCGTTCCGAACATGGGTGCAGCGGGGCCCCCTGTCAAATCGACAGATGTTGATGGGGCTGCGAAAGACCCCGACTTAGTATCTAAAAAGTTGTAAAATACGTCCTGGAGTTGTGCTCGTAAAGGGCGTATTTTGCGTTGCTTCGCGACATTGGACATCATTGCTTGACCAGGAGCGGAGGCCGTCGGACACGCGCACAACGGGGCCGGGGCCGGCGTCCGGGAAGCGATGAGCCGCCAGGCGAGGGCGGGCCGGATGAGGCCGCGGCCTTCATTGCCGAGACCGCTGCCGAACTGGCCGGGCTGGCGCGACGCCACAAGCTCGACAGGCTCGCCTTCCTGCTTGGAATGACGCACCTCGAAGCGGAGGAACGCCTCCGGTTTCGCAGCAAACGGAACTTGTCCTGAAGCGGCGCGGCATTGCTTATGCGAAGGGCCGGCGTCGCTCAACCGGCCGCACCTCGGTATCGCCATCGCCCGGCAACCGGCGGGTCCACGGAGCGCAGTTCGAGCTTGCGGACCGCGCGGCGCTCGTTGCGACGAGCGGGATCGGCGACCCGCCGCCAAAATCCTGAATCCGATCAGTACGCTTTGATGAAAATCCGATCGCACTCGTGCTGCCCGGTTGCCTTGGCCGCCGCCGTATTTTCCAATCCTGCATGAATTGCATTGAACCTTAGTCGCAGCACGCCAGACATCTCCAGGGGTAGGGATTTCTGATTGTTTTATGAATTGGAGAGCCTGTCATGTCGAAAGCCGCTCGTATCCCAGCATCGATTTCCCCCTCAGCAGCAGCTTCGTCGGAGAAATCCGATCACAGCCAGCTCATCGCTGTCGCGTTGTTTTCCGGAATTGGACTCCTGATATCGCTGGTCGCCATCATCATGGGCGTGCCCGGCGTCTGGTACTGACGCCATCTGTCAGCAATTGGGATTGACGAGTCTAACCCGCCGCCGCGATGCGACGGCGGCAGGCCGGGTCGCCTCTCTTCTTATGCCGCGTGCAGATTGATCGGCGCAACGAAGCCGGCTGATCTAAATCAGCGACACCAGCCCGCCGCCGTGGCGCTCGAGCCGGCCTGCAAGCTCGAGCTCGAGCAGCACGGTGCGCACGATGGCGGGCGAGGTTCCGGCCATCCGGATGAGATCGTCGAGCAGGACCGGCGTTGGTCCGAGCAGGTCGATGATGCGGGCGCGATCGCCCGCGCCGGGTTCGGAAGCCAGCGGCTCATCGTCGGGCTCGCGCAACGCCAGCGGCCGGCCCATGATCGGCTCGACGGCATTGATGACGTCGGCGGCTTCCGTGGTCAGCGTCGCGCCCTGCTTGATCAGGTCGTTGGTGCCGGCCGCGCGCGGATCGAGCGGCGAGCCCGGCACCGCGAACACTTCGCGGCCCTGTTCGGCGGCGATGCGCGCGGTGATCAGCGAGCCCGAGCGATGCGCGGCCTCGACCACGACGACGCCGAGCGCGACGCCCGAGATCAGCCGGTTGCGCCGTGGAAAATCGCGGGCCCGCGGCACGTGGCCGAGCGGCATTTCGGAAATCGCAGCGCCGCCGGAGGCGATCAACTCGGCCAGCAGTTCCTCGTGCTCGGGCGGATAAACCCGGTCGTGACCGCCGGCCAGCACCGCCACCGTGCCGCTTGCGATGCTGGCACGATGCGCCGCCGCATCGATGCCGCGCGCCAGGCCGGAGACGATCACAAAACCGGCCTCGCCGAGATCGCGCGCAAGTGCGCCGGCGAATTTCAGGCCGGCGCCGGAGGCGTTGCGCGAACCGACGATGGCGATCAAAGGCCGCATCAGCGCATCGCGCACCCCCCGTACGCCGAGCAAGGGCGGCGCATCGTCAAGCTCCGACAGCCGCTGCGGATAACCGTCCTCGCCCGGCGCGAGCAGACGCACGCCGAGCCGTTCGCTCGCGGCCAGTTCGGCGCGCGCATCCTCCTCGCTGCAGATCCGTCCCGGCCGCGCCGCTCCGCCCCGCCGCGCCAGATCGGGCAGCCGCTCCAGCGCGGTGCGTGCGCTGCCGAAATGATTGACCAGGGAACGGAAGGTGCGTGGTCCGACATTGTCACTGCGGATCAGCCGCAGCCAGTCGACCCGCTGGGCGTCGGTGAGGTGTGCGGTGCTGGGCGTCTTGCTGTCCATGCGGCTCCCGGGAAACGAGTGTGGATCAACCTGAAGGCGTAGGGAAGGGGCTCTGCGGTCATTCCGGGAGCCTTCGCGTGGACCCCAGATGTGCGATTGCAGATCGGGGAATCCAGAAGTTGTTGCGCGAGATTCCGGGTTCGGGCTCGCGCGCGCCCCGGAATGACGGTGGAGCGCTTGCCCGATCCCGACGCGCTCCGTAAAAGCAGTCCAACCTCTCACCGGGAAAATGCCGATGATCTCGCTCACCGACCTCCAGCGCCGCATCGCGTCCGGCGAGCTTTCGGCGGAAGCTGCGATCGCTCGATCGCTAGAGGCGATCGAGGCGCACGACAAGACCATCGGCGCCTTCGTCTGTCGGGCCGACAACGTCCGCGCCGCCGGCTCAGGCCCGCTGCGCGGGATCGCCGTCGGGGTCAAGGACATCATCGATACCGCGGACCTTCCGACCGAAATGGGATCAGACATCTACCAGGGCTGGCGGCCGCGTGCGGACGCGGCTGTGGTGATGCTGCTGAAGCAGGCGGGAGCGAGCATCGCCGGCAAGACCACGACGACGGCGTTTGCATCGCGCGATCCGACCGCGACGCTCAACCCGCGCAATCACGCTCATACGCCGGGCGGATCGTCCTCCGGCTCGGCGGCGGCGGTCGCGGCCGGCATGATTCCGCTGGCGCTGGGAACCCAGACCGGCGGGTCGGTGATCCGGCCAGCCTCGTATTGCGGCGTGGCCGCGATAAAACCGTCGTTCCGGATGCTGCCGACGGTCGGCGTGAAGTGCTTTTCGTGGACGCTGGACACGGTCGGGCTGTTCGCGGCCGGCGTCAAAGATCTGGCGCACGGGCTGTCGGCGATAACCGGCCGGCCCGAATTGCTGCCGGGCGCGGCGATCGAACGGCCGCGCATTGGTATCGTGACGCAGGATTTTGCCGGCGCGCCGGAAGCAGCCAGCGCGGAAGGCTTGCGGATCGCCGGCATTGCCCTGGAACGCGCCGGCGCTTTCGTTCGCGCGCTCGCTCTGCCGGAGATATCGGGGGAGGCGTGGCGTGCGCATGAGACCGTGCAGGAATTCGAGGCGCATCAGGCGCTGGCCTGGGAATACCGGACGCAATACGACGCCATGCCACCGCTGTTGCGCGCAAAACTCGACGAGACCAAGGGTATCCCGCCCGCCGACTACGACGAGGCACGCCGGATTGCGAACCGGGGCCGCAAGGCGCTGGCAAAAATCTTCGACGACGTCGACGCCTTGCTGACCTTCTCCGCGCCCGGTGCCGCGCCGAAGGGATTGGCCTCGACCGGCGACACAAGGTTCAACAAGCTGTGGACGCTGATGGGCGTCCCCTGCGTCAACATTCCCGCTCACGTGGCTGACGGCGGATTGCCGGTGGGTGTGCAGGTGATCGCCCGGTTTGGCAACGACGCCGGGGCGCTGGCGGTGGCGGGTTTCGTGGAAGCGGCGCTGGCGCGGGGATGAGGGGAGCTACGTCTTCTTCCCGATCCTGCCCTCGGTGCCCGCCCGCAACCGCCCGATGTTTTCGCGGTGCATGTAGAACAGGAGCAGCGTCAGCACGGCGAACAGCGAGGCGAGCGCGGGGTGGCCCAGCCACCACAGGAAGATCGGCGTGACAACGCTCGCAACCAGCGCCGAGAGCGAGGAATAGCGCGAGACGAAGGCGGTCGCGATCCAGATCGCGCAGAACAGCACCGCGGCCGGCCAGAACAACCCGATCAGCACGCCGATATAGACCGCGACGCCTTTGCCGCCCTTGAACTTCAGCCACACCGGGAACAGGTGGCCGAGGAACGCGCCGAGCGCCGCCAGCATCGCGGCGCTGGGGCCGGCGTAGTAGCCGGCGATGATCACCGCCACCGTGCCCTTCAGCGCGTCGCCGAGCAGCGTCGCCGCGGCGAGACCCTTGCGTCCGGTGCGCAGCACATTGGTGGCGCCGATATTGCCGGAGCCGATCGAGCGAAGGTCCTGGGTGCCGGCCGCTCGCGTGAGTATCACGCCGAACGGAATTGAGCCGAAGAGATAGCCGACCATGAGGGCGATGACGCCGTCGGCATAGGGCGATATCAACATATCCAGCGGCTCCATCTGCGCATCAAGGAATTATTAACCATAAATCCGCATCGTGGCCCCATATCGACGGGAGGTTGCCATGCTGTTACTGCGCAAGCGATTGGGTCTGATCTGCTTCGGTCTTTATCTCGCCGCGACACTGGTCGGCAATTCGATGGACGCGATCGCCCAAATCTATCCCCATTGAACGCGCGGCCGTTCTAATCCGGTTTCACGGCATTATACATGCTCATAGACCGTCCGTCCGCCGACGATGGTGCGCACCACGCGGCCCGAGAACCGCGCCTCGTCGAACGGCGTGTTCTTGCATTGCGACTTGATATCGACGGGATCGAGCACCCAGGGGGTGTCGGCGTCGATCACGATCAAATCGGCCGGTGAACCGGCGCGCAGCGTGCCGCCCGGCAGGCCCAGCAGTTCGGCGGGACGCGTCGACATCGCGCGGATCAGCGTCTTGAAATCCATGTCGCCATTGTGGATCAGGCGCAGCGCCGCCGGCAGCATGGTCTGCAGGCCGATCGCGCCCGCTGCCGCTTCCGCGAACGGCAGCCGCTTCACCTCGACGTCCTGCGGATTGTGGTCGGACATGATCACGTCGATCAACCCGGAGGCGACGGCTTCGACCAGCGCCAGCCGGTCGTCCTCGGTACGCAGCGGCGGCGACAGTTTCAGAAATGTCCGGTAGGGGCCGATGTCGTTTTCGTTCAGCGTCACATGATTGATGGACACCGAGGCACTGACCGATAGCCCGGCGTCGCGGGCGCGCTTCAGGATCTCCAGCGAGTCGATGCAACTCAGCGACGCCGCGTGATAGCGCCCGCCGGTCAGCGCCACCAGGCGCATGTCGCGCTCCAGCATGATGGTTTCGGCCGCGTTGGGAATACCGACCAGCCCGAGCCTTGCTGCGAATTCGCCTTCGTTCATCACGCCTTCGCCGACCAGATGGGGGTCTTCGGTGTGATGCACGATCAGCGCGTCGAAGTCCCGCGCATAGGTCAGCGCCCGGCGCATCACCTGCGCATTGGTGACGCTTCGGTCGCCGTCGGTGAAGGCGACGGCGCCGGCGGCCTTCAACAGGCCGATCTCGGTCATTTCCTCGCCGCCCATGCCTTTGGTCAGCGCCGCCATCGGGTGGATGTTGACGATCGCGGTGTCGCGGGCCCGGCGCAGGATGAAGTCGACCGTCGCCGAATTGTCGATCACGGGCGAGGTATCGGGCTGGCAGATGATGGTGGTGATGCCGCCGGTCGCGGCGGCCTGGCTTGCGGAGGCGAAGGTTTCGCGGTGGCTGGCGCCGGGCTCGCCGACGAAGGCGCGCATGTCGATCAGGCCGGGGGCGATGATCTTGCCGGCGCAATTGATGATGTCGGTGCCCTCGGGCACGCCGGCGGCGCCGATGCCGCGCCTGGACTCGCGGATGGTGCCGTCGGCGATCAGCACGTCGCCGATGCCGTCGAAATCGCGCGAGGGATCGATCAGGCGGGCGTTGGCGAGCAGGATCGGGCGGCGGTCGGTCAGCATGATGTCACGCGTTCGGCAGGTTGCGGGCGAGCGCTTCGAGCACCGCCATCCGCACCGCCACTCCCATTTCCACCTGTTCGCGGATCAGCGACTGGGCGCCGTCCGCCACGATCGAGTCGATTTCGACGCCGCGGTTCATCGGCCCCGGATGCATCACCAGCGCGTCGGGTTTCGCATACGCCAGTTTCTTCTGGTCGAGGCCGAAGTAGTGAAAGTATTCCTGGGTCGACGGCACGAACGAGCCGTTCATGCGCTCGCGCTGCAGCCGCAGCATCATGACGATATCGGCGCCGTTGAGGCCCTCGCGCATGTCGCGGGCGACCTCGACCCCCATCCGCTCGATCCCGCGCGGCAACAGCGTGGAGGGCGCCACCACGCGGACGCGGGCGCCCATGGCGTTGAGCAAGAGGATATTGGAACGCGCCACCCGCGAATGCATGACGTCGCCGCAGATCGCGATCACCAGCCCCTCGAGCCGGCCCTTGTTGCGGCGGATGGTGAGGGCATCCAGCAGCGCCTGGGTCGGATGCTCGTGGGCGCCGTCGCCGGCGTTGATCACGGAACCGTCGACCTTGCGCGCCAGCAGTTCGACCGCGCCCGAAGCATGGTGTCGCACCACCAGGATGTCCGGGTGCATGGCGTTCAGCGTCACCGCGGTGTCCATCAGCGTCTCGCCCTTGCGGATCGACGAGGAAGACACCGACATGTTCATGACGTCGGCGCCGAGCCGTTTTCCCGCGAGTTCGAACGAGGACTGGGTCCGGGTCGAGGCCTCGAAGAACAGGTTGATCTGGGTACGGCCGCGCAGGGAAGTGCGCTTCTTGTCGACCTGGCGGTTCAACTCGACATATTCCTCGGAAAGGTCGAGCAGGCCGGTAATATCGGCAGCGGAAAGCCCCTCGATTCCCAGCAGGTGCCGGTGACCGAGGACGAAGGTCGATTTCGATGCAGGGGTCATTAAAACGAGAGCTATAGGCAGGGATGGCGCGCGGGGCAAGGGCGAATAGGGCGCTTCCGAGTTATCCCCCGATCTGTCCCATTCCCGTCATGCCCGGCTTTATTGCCGGGCATCCACGTCTTCCCTGAAGTTTACCGTAAAAAAGACGTGGACGGCCGGAACAAGTCCGGCCATGACGACGAAGATGCCGGCATTCGTGCGCATAATTGTGATCGCTATCGCTGTCGCGGCCACCGCTTCCGCAGCGGTCGCGCAAACCTTGCCCGGCGGCTTTGTCTTCCTGCGCGACATCGATCCCTCGATCATCCAGGACATCCGCTACGCCGGCGCCAACAATTTCGTCGGCCGCAGGCTTGACGGCTACGAGGCTCCCGAATGCGTGGTGAAGCGCGAAGTGGGACTGGCGCTGCAGCGCGCCGAGCGGGAACTCAGCCCGCAAAAACTCTCGCTGAAGATGCTGGATTGTTACCGCCCGGCGCGCGCGGTGCATGACATGGTGCTGTGGGCGCAGAACGGCCGGGAAACGCCGGCCGAGCGGCGTTATAATCCGGCATTCTCCAAGAAAGATCTGTTCAGGCTTGGCTATATCGCCGAGCATTCCGGCCATTCCACCGGCGCTGCCGTCGACCTGACGCTGGTGGACCTGCAGGGCCGACAATTCAGCGGCGTTCGATCCCGGCAAGGCCTATGCCGATTGCACCGCGCCGGCGGACGCCCGCGCCCCCGAAGGCAGCGTCGATATGGGCACCGGCTATGATTGTTCCGACCTGAAGGCGCACACCGCGGCCACTTCGATCACGCCCAGCCAGCGCCGCTGGCGAAATGCCCTGGTTGCCGTCATGGCGAGGCAAGGTTTTGTAAATTATTCCAAGGAGTGGTGGCATTTTTCGCTGCCGGGGGCGGGTGGGCCCGCGTATGATTTTCCGATCGCGAGGCGGTTGAGATAGAACAAGCGTGCGATCGCGGGCAGGGGTTACAGCCTATCGTCATACCGTAACCCAAATCCCTCACTTTTCGGCAGCCGGAAGCAGAACATGACGCAAGCCTCATTCGCGACCCACGAAGTGTTCAACCAGTCGCCGCCGTTCGAAGACGTCGATCTGTTCGCGGCGGACCGGCCGCTGGTGGATGCGGTGGCGGCCAATGGCGGGGCGTCTGCGCAAAAGGAACTTTCCGAGTTCGGCCAGCACTGGGGTTCGGCGGCGATGGCGGCGCGTGGCCGCCTGGCCAACGAGAATACGCCAAAACTGCGCACCTTCGATTCCCGCGGCAACCGGCGCGACGAGGTCGAGTTTCACCCCGCCTATCACGAAGTGATGGCGCGAAGCGCCCACGCCGGCATTCACAATTCGACCTGGACCGTGGACGGCAAGCCGGCCGGCGGCGCGTCCGAAGTGGTGCGGGCGGCGAAATTCTATATGGCCGCCCAGGTCGAGACCGGTCACTTATGCCCGATCACCATGACGCGCGCCTCGGTGGCGGCGCTGGCGGCGCAGCCGGACCTGCTCGCGAAAGTGATGCCGGTCATCTCGACCCGCGCCTACGACCCCACCTTCGCGCCGTGGCCGACAAAACGCGGCATGACGCTCGGCATGGGCATGACCGAGAAGCAGGGCGGCACCGACGTGCGCTCCAACATGACGCGCGCGGAGCGCGACGGCGATGCCTATCGCATCACCGGACATAAATGGTTCATGTCGGCGCCGATGTGCGACGCCTTCCTGGTGCTGGCGCAGGCCGAGGAAGGCCTGACCTGCTTCTTCATGCCGCGATTCCGCCCCGACGGATCGATCAATGCGATCCAGTTCCAGCGGCTCAAGGACAAGCTCGGCAACCGCTCCAATGCGTCGTCCGAAGTGGAGTTCGTCGGCGCCCATGCGTTGCGGGTCGGCGACGAGGGCAAGGGCATCCGCACCATCATCCAGATGGTGCAGCTGACGCGGCAGGATTGTGCGATTGCGTCCGCCGGCCTGATGCGGTCGGGCCTGGCCCATGCGCTGCATCACTCGAGGCACCGCAGCGTGTTCCAGAAACACCTCGCCGACCAGCCGCTGATGCAGGCGGTGCTGTCGGACATGGCGCTGCATGTCGAGGCTTCGATTGCGCTGGTCATGCGGCTGTGCCGTTCGTTCGACCAGGCGCCGCACGATCAGAGCGAAGCGGCCTACATGCGGCTGCTGACGCCCGCCATCAAGTATTGGGTGTGCAAGAGCGCGCCGGGGTTTCTCTATGAGGCGATGGAGTGCCTCGGCGGCAACGGCTACGTCGAAGAGGGTATTCTGGCGCGGCACTATCGGGAGTTGCCGGTCAATGCGATCTGGGAAGGCTCGGGCAACGTGATGTGCCTGGACGTGCTGCGGGCGTTGTCGCGCGAGGTCGAGGCGGCAAGCGCGGTCCTGCAACAGCTCGCCGGGGAAACCAGCGGCTTGTCGGGCGCCGGCGACGTGGTGACGTTCATTGGCAAGGCGTTCCGCCGGCCGGACTCCGAGCGCGTGGCGCGCCTCGCGGTGGAAAAACTGGCGCTGCTCGCGGCGGCGGCGGCGTTGACCAAAGTGTCGCCGCATCACGCCGAGCTGTTCGCGCGGACCCGGCTTGCCCAGAACCACGGCAGCATGTACGGCGCCGTCGATCTCGCCAGCGGCGACATCAGGGGCCTGCTGGATCGGACGCTGCCGTGATCGTCCTCATCCCGCGTCATGGCCGGGTAAAAGCGCGAAGCGCGTCTTCGCGCAGATGTCCCGGCCATCCACGTCCTGGAATCATAAGGAAAGACGTGGATGGCCGGATCAAGCATGACGGCACTTGAACCGTGAAAGCCAGTTGATGGACTCTCTCAATCCCGCCAGCTCCGCCGTTGCCGCAATCCCCGCCCAACGTCCGCCGCGCGTCTGGAAGTTCTGGGGCACCGCGCTGTGGGGCCTGCTGGCCTTCGCCGCGATGTTTGCGGGGCAGATGGCCGTCGTGGCCTGGTTCGTGCTGCGGCGGGAAGGGCCGATCGATATGGCCGCGGCGATCCATGTCGTCGGCGGCGGGCTGACCATTTCGCTCTCGGTGATCGCGGGACTGCCCGCCGTGCTCGCCGCGCTGTGGCTCGCGATCCGCACATCGGGCACGCCATTTGCCGACTATCTCGCGCTGCGCGGGACCTCCTGGATCAATTTCGTCATCGGCGTGGTCGCGCTCGGCGTTCTCGTGATGGGGTGGGACGTGGTGTCGCGCGCGGCGGGACGCGAGGTCTCGCCGGGATTCATGGGGGAGGTGCTGCAATCGGCGCGCGCCGACGGCGCATTATGGCTGCTGCTGCTCGCGTTCTGCGTCGCCGCCCCGGTGTCGGAGGAATTGTTCGCGCGCGGTTTTCTCTACCGCGGCTGGTCGGAATCCTTTCTCGGGGTCCCCGGCGCGATCCTGCTGTCGTCGATCGTATGGACGGCGCTGCACCTGCAATACGACTGGTTCTTCTTCGGCGAGGTGTTTTCGATCGGGCTGTTGCTCGGTTATCTCCGCTACCGCTTCAATTCGACCTGGCTGACGATCGTCGTGCACGGCCTCAACAATCTGGCCGCGGTGGTGCAGACCATCATGCTTGCCGGGCATAAATGACGGTTCCTGCCGCGAGCTCTCTTAACCTTACCCGATGGAGAGGTGACGCCCGGTTCGCAGCCTCTGCCGAGGTTGTCAGCGCGTCACGCGCAAATTTGCCAGCCGGTCGAGCGCGCCCTGCAGGATGAAGATCGCGGCGTGTTCGTCGATCACCTCCGCGCGGCGGGCGCGGCTCATGTCCATGCCGATCAGTTCGCGTTCGACCGCCGCGGTGGAGAGCCGTTCGTCCCACAGGGCGATCGCGAAATCGGTGAGCCTGGAGAAATTGCGGGCGAAGGCGCGGGTGGATTGGGCGCGCGGTCCCTCGCTGGCGTCCATGTTGATGGGCAGGCCGAGCACGAAGCCGACCGCGCCGCGCTCGGCGGCGATGCCGATCAGGCGCGCGGCGTCGGCCTTGAATGCCTTGCGCTGGATGGTCTCGACGCCGGTGGCGAGCCGGCGATCGGGATCGGAGACCGCGACCCCGATGGTCTTGGTGCCGAGATCGAGCCCGACCAGCGGGCCGCGCTCAGGCCAGTGCGCAGCAGCTTCGATCAGCGGGAGGATGAGGGCAGCCATCGCGCTCGCATAACACGCGGCGCGCCGATCGCGCAAAAATTAAGACGGGAAGCGCAAACCCGTTCGTCAGGCGGCAATGACCTCGCCGTTATCGCTCAGGCACAAAGCAAAGCCGCGCAGCGCGCTGTACCGGTGTGCGCCACCGCGCTGGATGAATACGGTATCGACCCGTGATAGCGACGGCTTCAGCGGGTGGATGCGGATGTCGCCGTTGAGGTCGCCGCGCTCGACGACCGCGCGCGGCAACAGCGTGACGCCCATGTCGGCGGCCACGCAGCCGATCATGCCGTCGAGCGTGCCGAATTCAAACCGCGCCGCCGACGGCCAGCCGAATTCGCTGAAAACCTGTTCGAGCTTCTGGCGGTAGGTGCATCCGGTGCGGAACACCAGCGCGGTCGGGCCGGATTCGGGCGTGCCCGCGCGCAACTCCGCCAGACTCGTCCAGTGGCGCGCGGTGACCAGCACCAGCTCTTCCCGGAATGCAATGTCAGCCGTGAGTTCGGCGTGGTCGATCGGTCCTGCGACGAAGGCGCCGTCGAGCGCGCCCTCGAGCACCGCGGTCACGAGATCCGCGGTGGGTCCGGTCCGCACGCTCAATCGCACCGCTGGAAAGCGGCGGTGAAATTCGGCCAATAGCAACGGCAGGCGCACGGCAGCGGTGGTCTCCATCGAGCCGATCGCCAACGGCCCCTTCGGCTCGCCATCGTCACGGGCGGCGAGAAGGGCTTCGCGCGACAGCGCGGCCATGCGCTGGGCATAGGGCAGCAGCCGGCGGCCGGCGCCGGTCAGCGTCATGCCGCGGCTGTGCCGCTCGAACAGGGGCACGCCGATTTCGGTCTCGAGCGCCTTCACCCGTTGGGTGACGTTGGATTGGACGGTGTAGAGCTCGGCGGCGGCGCGGGTGATGCCACCGGTGCGCGCGACGGCCGAAAAAGTCACCAGATCGGACAATTCCACGGGATCGTCTCCGTTCTATTTTCGAGATGGCAGCATTCTCTAGAAATCACTTATCGAGAATGTTACCCGGACGTAGAATGACTGTCCAGATTTGGAGGAGCGCGATGCCGATCGAGACGCCACTGACCTCCCTGCTGGGTATCCGGCATCCGGTCCTGTCGGCGCCGATGGATGTGGTCGCCGGAGCCCGCCTGACGGCAGCGGTGAGCCGTGCCGGAGGTTTTGGCATTCTCGGCGGCGGCTATGGCGACCGAGCCTGGCTCGAACAGGAGGCCGGCAAGCTCAAGCAGCAGGCGTCAGCCCCGTTCGGCGTCGGCTTCATCACCTGGAGCCTCGCGAAGCAGCCCGATCTGCTGGATGTCGCACTCGACGCCCGGCCTCGCGCGATCATGCTGTCGTTTGGCGATCCCAAACCGTTCGCGCCGCGCATCAAGGCCGCGGACGCCCTGCTGATCTGCCAGGTTCAAAGCGAAGACATGGCGCAGGAGGCGCTCGACGCCGGCGCCGACATTCTGATCGCGCAGGGCGCCGAGGCCGGCGGCCACGGCGCGTCCCGCACCACCATCGACATCGTGCCGGCGATCGTCGACCTCGCGGCCGGCCGCGTGCCTGTCGTGGCCGCCGGTGGCATCGGCGACGGCCGCGGGTTTGCGGCCATGTTGATGTTGGGCGCGGCCGGCGTTCTCTTAGGCACCCGCTTTTACGCCAGCCAGGAGGCGGACGGAGCGGAGGAGGCCAAGAGGCGGATTTGCGCCGCCAAAAGCGGCAGCACGACGCGCGGCATCATTTTCGACCTTTCGCGCAACAATGTCTGGCCCGCGCCGTTTACCGGACGCAGCCTGATCAACGATCATGCGCGCCGCTGGATGGGCCGCGAACTCGAACTGTTGCAAAACGTCAAAATGGTCGCCGCCGAATATGCTGCGGCCAGGACCGCCGGCAATTTCGAGATTGCGGCTGTCTTTGCCGGCGAAGCCGTGGGACTGATCCACGACATCCCGCCGGCGGCCGAGATCGTCGACCGTATCGTCGCGGAAGCAGAGCAGATACTTGCTGGCAGGCGCAACTCTTTCACGGCCTTGCGGGCCTGATCCGCCGCTGCCGCGTTACGCAACGGGCGCCGGCAACGATGCCCGCGCCAAACTCCAACGCACAGGAATGAGCAGACCATGTGGCCAGACCGCCGACTTCTAGAACTTTTCAAGACCGAATTTCCGATCGTGCTGGCGCCGATGGCCGGGATCATGGACGCGGAACTGGTGATCGCGGCCGCGCAGGGCGGGGCACTCGGCTCGCTGCCGTGCGCGATGCTGTCGGTGGAGAAGGCGCGCGAGCAGGTCAACATCATCCGCCAGCGGGTGTCGACGCCGCTCAACATGAACTTCTTTTGCCACACGCCGGCCGATGCCGACCCGAAGCGCGAGGCTCAATGGAGGCAGCGGCTTGCGCCTTACTATCAGGAACTGGGGCTCGACCCGGCGGCGCCGGTCAACGCCGCCAACCGCGCGCCGTTCGATGCCGCGATGTGCGCTTTGGTCGAGGAGTTGAAGCCTGAAGTGGTCAGCTTCCATTTCGGCCTGCCGGATGCGGCGCTGTTGAAGCGCGTGAAGGCGGCCGGCTGCATCGTGATGTCGTCGGCGACCATCGTGAGGGAGGCGATCTGGCTCGAGGAGAACGGCGCCGACGTCATCATCGCGCAGGGAGCGGAGGCCGGCGGCCATCGCGGCATGTTCCTGACCGGGAATATCGCCGAGCAGCCCGGCACCTTCGCGCTGGTGCCGCAGGTCGTCGATGCCGTGAAAATTCCCGTGATCGCCGCGGGCGGCATTGCCGACGGGCGGGGCATCGCCGCGGCATTCGCGCTGGGCGCGGCGGGGGTTCAGATCGGCACCGCCTATCTGCGCTGTCCGGAATCGAAGGTGACGGCGCAGGCGCGGGTAGCACTGGCCCAGGCGCTGGATGATTCCACCGTGATCACCAATGTCATGACCGGCCGCCCCGCGCGCGGGGTTGCCAACCGTGCGATGCGCGAGATCGGCCCGATTTCGCCGGATGCCCCCGCCTTTCCCCATGCCGCGACCGGCCTGGCGCCGCTGAAGGCGGCGGCTGAAAAGCTCGGCAGGGTCGATTTCACCAATCTTTGGGCCGGTCAGGCGGTGCGGCTGGGCCGCGAGACGCCCGCCGCCGAGCTGACCCGGGCGCTGGCCGGCGCGGCGCTGGCGCGGATGAGCCAGCTGGCGGGCTGATAACATCAGGGGCGCGGTTGCGGCGCAAAAGCACCCTCTGCTATACGGCGGACTGAATTTTGCCGTTAGAGGCCATATATAATGTCCGTCGACGCCGCCACCGTTCGCCGTATCGCGCATCTCGCGCGGATCGCGGTTGCTGAATCCGAGATCCCGCATTTGCAGGGCGAATTGAACGCCATGCTGGCGTTCGTCGAACAGCTGTCGGAAGTCGATGTCGAGGGCGTCGAACCGATGACCTCGGTGACGCCGATGGAAATGAAGAAGCGGCCCGACGTGGTCAATGACGGCGAGATCGCCGACGACATCGTCAGGAACGCCCCGGCCACGGAAGACCATTTCTTTCTGGTGCCGAAAGTCGTCGAATAAGTCATGGCGCGGTTCGCGGGGTAGAACGTGCGCCGAACAAAAGTCTTCGAGACGGGAAATCCGATGTGTCTGCTCTGCGACGATGAAAAGGCCTATGCGGCCTATATGAACTATCTCGACGCGATGGAGCGGCAGGGCAAGGCCGCCGATCCCGACAAGGCTGTCGACGCCGTGCTCGATGCGCTCGAAGCCGCCGACAAGGCCAGCGCCAAGACGCTGCGCGACGATCCGGCCAACGACAAGACGCTGTCTCCGTTCTTCTGCAGCCCGGTTGATAAATGACCGATTTGACATCGCTGACGCTCGCCGAGGCCAGGGATGGCCTCGCGAACAAATCCTTTACGTCGCTTGAGCTGACGGACGCGCATCTCAAGGCGATCGAGGCCGCGCGCGTGCTCAACGCCTTTGTGCTGGAAACGCCGGATCAGGCGCGCGACCATGGCGCGCGAGGCCGATGCCGGGATCGCGAAGGGGCAGGGCGGCCCGCTCGCCGGCATTCCCCTGGGCATCAAGGACCTGTTCGCGACCAGGGACGTGCGCACCACCGCATGCTCCAGGATTCTCGGCAATTTCGTGCCGCCTTACGAATCCACCGTCACCTCGCAGCTCTGGCGCGACGGCGCGGTCATGCTCGGCAAGCTCAACAATGACGAGTTCGCGATGGGCTCGTCGAACGAGACCTCGTGCTTCGGCCCGGTGGTCAATCCGTGGCGGCGCGACGGCGCCAATACCACGCTGGTGCCGGGCGGCTCGTCCGGCGGCTCGGCCTCGGCGGTGGCGGCGTTGTTGTGCATGGGGGCGACCGCGACCGACACCGGCGGCTCGATCCGCCAGCCCGCCGCGTTCACCGCGACCGTCGGCCTGAAGCCGACCTATGGCCGCTGCTCGCGCTGGGGCATCGTGGCGTTTGCGTCCTCGCTCGACCAGGCCGGGCCGATCGCGCGCACCGTGCGCGACACCGCGATCCTGATGCGCTCGATGGCCGGTCACGACCCCAAGGACACCACGTCGGTCGATCGCCCGGTGCCGGACTACGAGGCCGCGATCGGAAAATCCGGTCAAGGGCATGAAGATCGGCATTCCCAAGGAATATCGCCTCGACGGCATGCCCGCGGAAATCGAAAAGCTCTGGAGCGAGGGCGCGGCCTGGCTGAAGGCCGCCGGCGCCGAACTCGTCGACGTGTCGCTGCCGCACACCAAATACGCGCTGCCGGCCTATTACATCGTCGCACCCGCGGAGGCCTCGTCGAACCTCGCGCGTTACGACGGCGTGCGCTACGGCCTGCGCGTGCCCGGCCGCTCGATCGGCGACATGTACGAGGCCACGCGCGCCGAAGGGTTTGGCGCCGAGGTTCGCCGCCGCGTCATGATCGGCACCTATGTGCTGTCGGCCGGCTATTACGACGCCTATTATCTGCGCGCGCAGAAAGTCCGCACCCTGATCAAGAAGGATTTCGAGGACTGTTTTGCCAGGGGCGTGAACGCGATCCTGACGCCGGCGACGCCGTCGGCCGCCTTCGGCATCGGCGAGAAGGGCGCCGACCCCGTCGAGATGTACCTCAACGACATCTTCACGGTGACGGTGAACATGGCGGGGCTGCCGGGGATCGCGGTTCCCGCCGGCAAGGACGCGCAGGGCCTGCCGCTCGGCCTGCAGCTGATCGGCCGCCCGTTCGACGAGGAGACGCTGTTCTCGCTCGGCGAGGTGATCGAGCAGTCCGCCGGACGGTTCACGCCAGCGAGGTGGTGGTGACCATGGCGGAGTTCAAAGCGAGTTTTTCAGGCGCCGCACCCGCGCCGGAGTTGACCGCGCCGCTCGCCGCTCTGTGGTGGGCGGCCAAAGGCGGATGGGACGAGGCGCACAAGATCGTGCAGGACGAACCGACCGCTGACGCGGCCTGGGTCCATGCCTATCTGCATCGTGTCGAAGGCGATTTGGCCAATGCCGGCTACTGGTACCGCCGCGCGGCCAAGCCGGTTGCGGCGGGTTCGCTCGAAACCGAATGGGAGCGGATTGCTTCCGCGCTGCTCGGGAGTGGAAGAGCATGAGTGCGACAAGCGCAAAACTGATCAAGGGCGCCACCGGCGACTGGGAGATGGTGATCGGGCTGGAAGTCCACGCCCAGGTCACCTCCAGGTCAAAACTGTTTTCCGGCGCCGCGACGGAATTCGGCGGCGAGCCGAACAGCCATGTCTCGCTGGTCGACGCGGCGATGCCGGGCATGCTCCCCGTGATCAACGAGGAATGCGTCAGGCAGGCTGTCAGGACCGGTCTCGGGCTGAACGCCCAGATCAACCGGCGCTCGGTGTTCGACCGCAAGAACTATTTCTATCCGGATTTGCCGCAGGGCTACCAGATCAGCCAGTACAAGTCGCCGATCGTGGGCGAGGGCGAGGTGGTGATCGAACTCGACGGCGGCAAGACCGCTACCGTGGGCATCGAACGGCTGCATCTGGAACAGGACGCCGGCAAGTTGCTGCACGACCGCAGTCCCGACATGTCCTATGTCGACCTCAACCGTTCCGGCGTCGCCCTGATGGAGATCGTCTCCAAGCCCGACATCCGCTCGTCCGAGCAGGCCAAGGCCTATGTGACAAAGCTGCGCTCGATCCTGCGCTATCTCGGCACCTGCGACGGCGACATGGAGAAGGGGTCGTTGCGCGCCGACGTCAACGTTTCCGTGCGCAAGCCGGGGGGCCCGCTCGGCACCCGCTGCGAAATCAAGAACATGAACTCGATCAGCTTCATCGGCGACGCCATTGAATACGAAGCAAAGCGCCAGATCGGCATCATCGAGGACGGCGGCGTCATCGACCAGGAGACCCGCCTCTACGATCCCGACAAGCGCGAGACCCGCTCGATGCGCTCCAAGGAAGAGGCGCACGATTACCGTTATTTCCCGGATCCCGACCTCCTGCCGCTGGAATTCAGCGAAGCCTATGTCGCCGGGCTGAAGGCGCAGCTGCCGGAACTGCCCGACCAGAAGAAGGCGCGCTTCATCGCCGACTTCGGGCTGTCGCCCTATGACGCCAGCGTGCTGGTGGCCGAACGCGAAAGCGCGGGCTTCTATGAAACCGTGCTGGCGAAGCTTGCGGACAAGGCCCGCGACGGCAAGCTCGCCGCCAACTGGGTGATCAACGAACTGTTCGGGCGGCTCAACAAGGAAGGCCGGGATATTACGGGCTCCCCGGTGTCGGCCGAGCAGCTGGGAAGCATCGTCGACCTGATCGGCGAGGGCACCATCTCCGGCAAGATCGCAAAGGATCTGTTCGAGATCGTCTGGCAGGAAGGCGGCGACCCCCGCGCGCTGGTCGAAGCCCGCGGCATGAAGCAGGTCACCGACCTCGGCGCGATCGAGAAGGTGGTCGACGACATCATATCCGCCAATCCCGACAAGGTCGCGCAGGCGCAGGCCAAGCCGCAGCTCGTCGGCTGGTTCGTCGGCCAGGTGATGAAGTCATCCGGCGGCAAGGCCAACCCGCAGGCCGTCAACGACCTGCTCAAATCCAAACTCGGCATCTGAAACAGGTGCGAGGTGACGCCGGCGTCATCGCCGGCGCATCGCCACACGCGTGTGCGGTGCGCGCGCGTGCACCGATCATTCACCATAAGCGGCCAGGCGCCTGCGCGCGAGGAGCACTTCGCGCTCCGAATCAGCTGCGCGCGATTCGCGCAAAAAACCGGTTTTGGCGAGCGGCGATGAGACGCGAAGCCGGTGAGCACGAAAATTTTTTTATTGCCAAAGTTCGCGACTCAGAGTCCGTGCCGGACGCTTTTCGCCGACGTCAACGCCGCGCAACGGCCTCGCGCGCACATAGATCGTTGAATGCGTGATTGACGAAAACCCTGTAGCGCAAGCGTTTCCCGCACTATTGACATTCGCCTGCGTCGGTTTTGCGCGCACAATTCGCATCGTCGTGCGAACGCCCTGTCGCGTTGTCGATCGGCGCGCGCCGCGCGCTCTCGCAACACGCCGTCAACACTTCCTTAAGCGGGACGCTGTTTTTTTCAATGTGTTGGTGTATTCGGGATGTAGTGCATTTCGATTCCCGAGTGCACGCAGCGATTAAGTCATCTCACTTAGGAGGGCAACATGGCCAAGAAAGCTAAGAAGGCGAAGAAGGCGAAGAGCGCAGTGAAGAAGACTGCGAAGAAGACCCGCAAGGTCGCCAAGAAGAAGAAGTAACTTTCGCTTCTTAAAATTTGCCGGCGGCTTGATGCCGGCACGTCACGAGAGCCTCCAGAACGATTTGCTTCTCGAAGCAGATTTCAGACAGCTGGCTCTGGTCGACGAAAGAGGGTGTCGGCGAGACATCAGGTCAAACGGCTGGATCGACCTTTCGGGGAGTTCGCTCTCTCGGAAACCGGTCCGGCAGAAGAAACAAGTTTTCTTCGTTCGGTGCGGATCTCTCGAGCTCCGCAATTTCACCGGGCCTCAAGCCCAAGGTGAAATCTGGTCCTGACGTGTTCGCCGACGCCCTCGTTCCCTGAGCCGGTGCATTTGATGCCCGGCGCCTTTGATTTCCCCAATTCCAATTTTTGAACTGACCACCCACGGAGCGCGAGGCGCGCCGGGGCGTCTTTGCATGAGACGGTGGCAAGGCTTTGGCAACAAACCCAGCCGTCATCGCCCCGCCACCGGGTCTCGGCTTCGGCGAGCCTGATGACAAGGCTCCGGCGGCTGATCCGGTATTCCCGAGAACCTGCGATGGATCCGCGAAGCCGCGGCGTACCGGAAACCCCGACAGCGGGGCGTGACGGCCGGCAAGGGCAAGCCGTGCGCTGTAAAAGCGCCGCACGTCGTTCGCCGTTGCCGGAATGGTTATCGTTTCGCGAAAATCGCAGGGTAAACCGAATCCCGCGAATGCAGAAAACCGCGATAAAATAAGCATCTCTGTCATTTTGCCGGCGAAGGCGCGGCAATGCGTTTACGCCGGATTCATCGCGATGCTTAAACTGCCCTTCAAATTTGATCGGTCATGATCATCCCAACAAGCCGGCAAACGGCGGGGAATAATAACGGGACGTTCTTGCAATCGGACGGGAGCCGCGCTCGGGCAGGGCGCGGCAAAAACAACAAGAAGGAGATGGCGGATGTTTCAGGGGCACATCGATCAGGATACGGCAATACCGGTGGAAGCAAGTGCTATTCCCGACGCGTTGTTCGAGCGCGGTCTGTACTGGGCGAGCGGACGTTCCGGCGTCGTCAATCTCGTCGCGGCCCATAAGTGGTTCAACCTCGCCGCCCTGAAAGGCCGCACGGACGCCATTTCGCTTCGCCGCGAGGTCGCCGAGCTGATGTCCGAGGTCGAGATCGCCGCGGCCCAGCGCGAAGCCCGGGTCTGGATGACGGCGCATTAACGCACGCGTCCAGCCTGCGATGACTTTGGGGGGCGACGAGGACCACGCGCCCGCGGGAACCTGGGCGTCGGGCGCCTGGCGCGGGCCATTCCGGAACAGCTCCGGGTTTTCGACTGGCGGATTATCGTCAGACATTGATCGGGCACTGGTGGCCGTTCAAGCGCAGGAGTGCTTGGGCGAAGCCGGCTGACGAGTTCGGCGCGCGTCGCATGATATAGAGAAGCATCAGAATAGTGTCGGTGCAGATAGGGCTTCGGAAGATGCCCATCAAGCCACCCGCAGCCCGCGGGCTGGACAGGCGAACGGTGGCGGGCCGCGACCGATGATGATGAGCACTATGTCTACGCCATAGCCCTATAGACGCCATCGCCCGCTTGCGCCCCCTTGTAATTTCCGGTTCAGTTTCCGGAAATTTGGAGACGCGGAATGGCCAAAGCAAAATCCCCTCTTGCGACGCACCGCGCGCGCATGGAGCGCCAAGGTTTCGTGCGGGTCGAGGTCAACGTCCGCAAGGAAGATGCGAGCCTTGTCCGCCGAGTGGCTTCCGCCTTGTCCGATCCTTCGCGCCAGGCCGAGGCGCGAAGGCTACTTCAGCAACGCTTTGTCGAGCCGCCCAAAGTGAGCCTGAAGGCGCTTCTTGCGTCCGCGCCACTCGACGGGATCGACCTCGATCGCAGTCCGGACCCTGGACGTGAAGTCGATCTATGAGCTACCTGATCGATACCAACATCATTTCCGAGGTCCGAAAGGGCACTCGTTGCGACGCTCATGTATCCGCCTGGTATGCGTCTGTTGCCGATGAGGATCTCTTCCTGAGTACGCTCGTCCTTGGTGAGATCCGAAAGGGCGTTGAACTTGCACGCCCTCGGGACTCGGGCAAGGCAGTGGCGCTCGAACGCTGGTTGCGGGAAGTAGAGGCGGCATTCAATGGGCGCGTGCTCGGCATCGATAACGCGGTGTCCGATCAATGGGGGCGCATGAGCGCCATCAGGCCCCTCCCGGCTATCGATGGCTTGCTCGCGGCGACTGCGTTGACCAATGGCCTGACGCTGGTGACGCGTAATGACCGCGACGTCGCCGGTCTGGGTGCGACAGTGTTCAACCCGTTCAAGGGCGCCGAAAACGACCATCGATCATAATATCGGCGACGTTCGGATAGAGCGGCGCGTCGCAGCGAAGAATCGGCGATTGGCGGAGCCGGAGGGATTCGAACCCTCGATAGGGCTTTACAACCCTATAACGGTTTAGCAAACCGCCGCCTTCAGCCACTCGGCCACAGCTCCGTTAGGGCCGATATGCCCGACGCAGAGGCGAGCCGCAAGCGGCCAATTCGCGGCGGCTGAATTCGCGAGCCGTTTTGTGACGCCGGGCGACTCCGCTGCCGGCAGCCGCCGCTCGCGGACGAATCCCTGCGGTTGAAACCGGGACGTGGCGTCGTTCGATTGTCTCGCGCAATTTCCGCTTGCGGCGCCTGGTGTCTCGCGGTGGTCGGCGATCGCCGTTGTTGCGGTCTGTCGAAAACACCGCTGAGCGAGATTCGGCTCCTATGCACGGCGCGCTGCTCCGCCGCTCCAAAGGCTGCGCAACGCCGATATGCCGCTATAATGTGCATAAATTGCCGCGGAAACTGCAGTTCCGCGCTCGCATTTGCCCCGCGCCGCACGGTCGTTCGGGTCGCTCAATTCGGCAGCGAGTTCGAGCGGCCAAAGAGGAAAACGGGCGGGCAGGGGCGCCAACGCAACGATCCGCACTGCAAACGGAACTAATCGAAAACAGTATTGTAAAACAAAGGCTTGCGGTGAAAGCGCGATCACGCCTGCGTGTTATTTGTGCAACACCCTTCCAAAAACGGCCTGTTCGGCGGCGTTCGAAGCGGTTCCTTTATTGCGTGTGCAAGGTTGTTCGGTAATTGTCATCGGGCGACGGAGGGGGGCATCCCGAGGTCGTCCCGTTATAGGTGGTTCGCTTAAGTCCCTCGCGTTCATGCGGGAGTGTCCGAAGGCGCGAAGCGGCTAAGCGGGTTTCAGGGATTAAGGGAACCAACCTCAAGGGTGTTGCACCCAGCGGATCCGGAACCTTCCCTACAGAGCAACTTGGAGGTTAACATGAAGATGATTAAGAGCCTAATCCTCGGCTCAGCGGCGGGTCTTCTCGCCATGGGTGGGGCACAGGCTGCTGATCTTCCGCTCAAGGCCAAGGCCGTCGAGTACGTGAGGATCTGCTCCCTGTATGGTGCCGGTTTCTACTACATTCCGGGCACCGACACCTGCATCAAGCTGGGTGGCTATCTGCGTATGGACGTCGCAGCCAACACGAACACCGACAACACCGGTAACACATTTGGCCAGGGTGGCGCGCGAAATCGCTTCACGAACGGCTACACTTGGCGGTCCCGTGAAGACCTGAACATCGACACCCGTACCGCGACCGAGTACGGCGTGGTCCGCACCTTCTTCGATGCGACGTTCAGCTGGACGGATGACAGCCAATCAGGGACCGGGACCGGAGCTTCCGTTTACTCGTCGATCGGGGGAATTCAGGCACCGAACAACGCCAACGCGGGTGCGGTCGCCAACGGTACGGTTGGTGTCTACTACGCCTTCATCCAGTTCGCTGGCTTCACGATGGGTAAAGCCGTCTCGCAGTTCAGCGCTCCCTGGGCCAACTATCCGGGCAACAACTTCGACGGTCTGGTCGGTGGCGGCGGTACGATCACCGGCGTGAACCAGTTCACCTACACCGCTGACTTCGGTCAGGGCGTGTCGGGCACATTGTCGGCGCAGGACCCGGTCCAATACTATCAGGCCGGTGTCAACAACATGAGTGCCGGCGGCCTTTTCGGCACCAGCGACTATGCTGGAACGATCGTTCCCGACCTGGTTGCGATGCTCCGTGTCGATCAGGCCTGGGGTCTGTTCCAGGCGTCGTTCGCCGCGCATGACAACCATGCCGCGTACTACGGTGGCAACCGAAATTTCGGGCCATCCCGAAGACAAGTGGGGCTGGGCCGCTCAGTTGGCCTTGTCGATCAAGAACATCCCGACCGGACCCGGTGACACGATCAACGTCCAGGGCGTGTATACGGACGGTGCAACCCGCTATAACATCCAGGATCTGGCCGGTGGCGCAGGTGCCAACACGATCTATGGCGGTTCAAACGTAGCCTACCAGAGCATTGGGTTGGGAGTTGCTCCCGATACTGTGTTCGTAGCTGGCGGTGCTCAGCAGACGATCCAGACATGGGGTATGCGCGGTGCGTTCACCCACAACTGGACTCCGGCTTGGAACACCAGCGTCTACGGTGCCTACGCCCAGGTCAATTACAGCGGCGGAGCTAAGGCTCTGGTCTGCGGGACGGCTGGTATCGGGTTCGGCGTCGCAGCCGCAGCCGGCGTCACCTCCTGCAACCCGGACTACAACATCGCCCAGCTGGGTGTGATCACCCGGTGGACCCCGGTCAAGAACCTGACCTTCTCGGCTGATCTGACCTACATCAATCTGGATCAGAAGATGTCCGGCTTCCTCGTCGCTCCCAACGCGGCCCTTGCAAAGCCGGCAGTCGCCTACGAGCTCAAGGATCAGAACAATCTGCTCCTGCTGCTCCGCGCTCAGCGCAACTGGTAATCCAGTTCGTCTGATCGAAGCCTAACAGAACCCCCGGCGGGAAACCGCCGGGGGTTTTGCTTTGCCCGAGATCAAGAGGCGCGGCGCGCCCGTGCTACGCTAAAACAGTCCATCAAGGAGTTCAGCGATGCGCAAGTTTTTCCTGGCAGCCTTCGCGGTCGGCACACTGGCCTCCGTCGGCATGACGCCATCGCCGGTTCAGGCCCGGGACTACCCGTTCTGCATCAAGGGCGACGACTTCGGCGGCGGGGTCGGCGATTGCAGCTTCGACAGCTATGAACAGTGCATGGCGACAGCTTCGGACCGCAAGGCTTATTGCGACGTCAATCCGTTCTACGTTTATCCAAGGAGGCCGGACATCGCTTATCCGAAGAAGCGCCACAGGCACCATTAGAGCGTTTTCAGGCGAGGCGGATACCGCTTCCTACTCGACCATCGCGCCTCGGTGCAGGTCGGCCTCGATCTGCAGCCGCGTGCCGCCGCCGAATCGCGCGCGATAGACCTGCAAATTCTCCATGATCCGCTGCACATAGTTGCGGGTCTCGGAGAACGGAATGAGTTCGACCCAGTCGACGGCGTCGACCTTGGGATCGCGCGGGTCGCCGTAGCGATCGATCCATTTCCTGACGCTGCCGCG
This sequence comes from uncultured Alphaproteobacteria bacterium, assembly GCA_963721275.1. GTDB lineage: Bacteria > Pseudomonadota > Alphaproteobacteria > Rhizobiales > Xanthobacteraceae > Bradyrhizobium. Next base: position 171,336 of record CAVRIQ010000025.1, read on the forward strand.
GCCGGCATTGTAGGCCGCAAAGGTCATGATGTAGGAGCCGCGATAGTCCTCGATCAGCCCGCCGAGTTCGGCGGCCCCGAGCGCCGCGTTATAGACCGGATCTTTCTTCATCCGGGCGAGGTCGAAGCTGGCGCCGTATTTCTTGCAGACATAGCGGCCCGCGTCCGGCGTCACCTGCATCAGCCCGTAGGCCTGCGCCGGTGACACCACGGCCGGATTGAACGCGCTTTCCTGCCGCGCGATGGCGAACACGATGCTCCGCTCGACTTCCGGCCCGATCGATTTGAACGGCGGAATCCCCGCCACCGGATAGGCGTAGAAATCGAACGGCAGTCCGCGATTGAGCGCGGCCTTGCCGAGCAGAAGCATGTTGCGCGCGTCGCCATAGCGGGAAGCCAGTTCGCCAAGGCCCACCAGCGCGTCGGGATCGCCGTTCTCGCCGAGGTCGGCGAAAATCGGCACCGCGATTTCACGCTCGCCCAGATCGTAGAGCAGTTGCACCGCGCGGACGATCTCCAGCCTTTCGGTTCCGCGGCCCCTGCCGGTGGGAGCGCCATGCAGTTCGATCTGGGGCAGGCCGAGTTTCGCCCGCGCCAGCTGGCCGTAGTAGCTGGTCGATTGCTCGGCGGCCCGGGCGTAGGCGGCGCGCGCCTCCTGGGCGCGGCCAGCGGCTTCCGCGGCGCGGCCCTGCCAGTAGCCGGCACGTGCCAGCGCGGTCGGATTGACGCTGCCGACCCCGATGCGCGCGAAATGCTGCGCGGCGGTGGCCGGGTCGTTCAGGAAGCGCAGCGCGATCCAGCCCGCGGTGAATTCCTGCTCGGTCTTGTAGATGTCGCGCGCGGGCAGCGCCGCGTCGCGCGCGATCAGATAGGCGTTCCGGCGCTCGCCGATGTCGAGCATCTTGCGCGACAGCAAGCGGCGCTCGATCCACCATTCGTCGACATTGTAGAGGCGGGCCGGGTCCCTCGGCGCGCTGAGCATGAGCTGGGCCGCCTCGGCGAACTTCTCTTCGCGGCGGAGCAACTGGATCCTGCTGAAGATGTAACCGGGATCGCCGTGCAGCTCGCGCGGCACCGCGTCCAGCAGCGCCCTGGTGTTGGAGGCCTTGCGATAGGCGGCGATGCGCGCCCGGGCGAGCGCGACGTAAGCCGCGCCCAATCGCCTGGCGGCGCGCAGCGCAGCCTCGTGCTCGCTGCCATACAGGAACAGGTCCATCCGCGCCTTCTGATCGCCCGGCGTCAGCAGCGCGCCGAACAGGTCGAGGGCGGTGTTCTCGGTTTCCCCGGACATGGAATCGTTGCGCCAGGCATCGCGCACCAGACGCTCCGCATTGGCCCGGTCGCCGCGCGCGAGCATCACCCGCGCCAGCGCGAACTTGCCCTTGGCCGACAATGGCAATTCGTTTTCGAACCAGGCCCATACCGTGGCGTCGTCGCGATGGTCGTCCCACAACGCCGCCTCGAGGCGCCGGCGCAGGAAAGTCTGCGACGGCCAGCTGGGGTTGCCGGCGATGAAGGCGCGGTAGCGCTCGACCGACGCCCCGTTGTCGTCGCTGCGCAGGATGATCCATTCGGCAAGTTTCCTCGCCACCGGATCCATGATGACCGCTTCCGCCTGGGTCGCATCGGCGGGCTTGTGCTTGCGCACGAGCTCGATGACGTTTGCCAGCGCTTCGGTATCGGCTTGCGAGGTCGACGACGTTGCGGCCACCGCGGCCGGCGGTGGCCTGCGCGGAGCCGGCAAGGCCGCATGCTGGCGCGTCGCGGGGGCGAGGGTGGTTGCCGCCGCCGCGGTATTTTTGGCCGCAGTCTTTGCCGCGGGCGCGGTCTTTGGCGCGGTCTTGGGCACGACGTTGCGCGCGATCGGCCGTGGCTTGGGTAATGGAACTTTCTTGGACTTGGCCCAGGCGTCCCCCGCCGATGCCGACAATCCCACGGCCAGCGCCAGGCATGTCGCCAGTGCCGTCGATCGCAACGCGGCTGCGCGGCTGGATGGGGTCACGGCTTTCCTTCGCGGCGAATCATTCATTCGCTGGAGCCCTAGCTCTATTTGATTGAATATGTGGACAAAATACTAAAATACGCGGGGACCGGGCATGTCTGCGCCAGCACCGCGGCAAAATCGCGGCTACGGTCGGGCGAAGGCCGGACCGGCGCGGGCCTTTCGCCGGATCGTCAGACCCGGTATGAATGGCCGATGACAGGCACGGCAAGGCCGCGAAACGCGCGTTCGGAGGAAGTCCATGGCAGCCAAGACGAATTTCCGGGGATCATTCACCGCCTTGGTCACGCCATTCAAGAACGGCTCGCTCGATGAGGCAGCCTTCCGCGCGCTGGTGAGCTGGCAGATCGCCGAGGGCACCCACGGCCTGGTGCCGGTCGGCACGACCGGCGAAAGCCCGACCGTGAGCCACGACGAGCACAAGCGCATCGTCGAATGGTGCATCGACGAGGCGAACGGCCGCGTTCCCGTGATCGCCGGCGCCGGCTCCAATTCGACCAAGGAGGCGATCGAACTCGCCCGGCACGCCGAGAAGGCGGGCGCCAGCGCGGTGCTGGTGGTGACGCCGTACTACAACAAGCCGACCCAGGAAGGCATGTACCAGCACTTCAAGGCGATCAACGATGCGATCGGCATTCCGATCATCATCTACAATATTCCGCCGCGCTCGGTGATCGACATGAGCGTGGACACCATGGCGCGGCTGTTCGAACTGAAGAACATCGCCGGCGTCAAGGATGCGACCGCGAGCATGGTGCGGGTTTCGCAGCAGCGCGCCAGGATGGGCGAGGATTTCAACCAGCTGTCGGGCGAGGACGCCACCGTGCTCGGCTACATGGCGCATGGCGGCCACGGCTGCATCTCCGTCACCTCCAACGTGGCGCCGCGGCTGTGCTCCGAATTCCAGCTCGCCTGGCAGAAGGGCGATCTTGCGACCGCGCTCAAGCTGCACGACAAGCTGATGCCGCTGCACACCAACCTCTTCATCGAGTCCAATCCGGCGCCGGTGAAATACGCGCTGTCGCTGCTCGGCAAGATCGACGAGACGCTGCGGCTGCCGATGGTGCCGGTGACCGAACCCACGCGCGTGGCGGTGCGCAGCGCGATGGTGCATGCGGGCCTGATCAACTAACGCCTTCAATATCGCCGCCATGGGCCTTCCGGTTCGCGAAGCTGAAGAAAGGGGGCTGCTGATGCTGAAGGAATTTCGCGAATTCGCGATGAAGGGCAACGTGGTCGACCTTGCGGTCGGCGTCATCATCGGCGCGGCCTTCGGCGGCATCGTGACCTCGCTGGTCGGCGACATCATCATGCCGATCATCGGCGCGATCACCGGCGGGCTCGACTTCTCGAACTACTTTACCCCGCTGTCGAAGGCGGTCACCGCCGGCAATCTGATCGACGCCAAGAAGCAGGGCGCGGTGCTGGCCTGGGGCAATTTCCTGACGCTGACACTGAATTTCATCATCATCGCCTTCGTGCTGTTCATGGTCATTCGTTCCATCAACGTCTTGAAGCGCAAGGACGAAGCCGCGCCCGCGCCGCCGAAACCGACCCGTGAGGTCGAGCTGCTTACCGAGATCCGCGATCTGCTCAAAAAGTCTTGACGTGCATGCGCGCGGACGGAGTGCTATCGCTGACGTTTTCCTGAGACAATCCCATCATGGCCGAAAAAAACCAGCGCGCGATCAAGGTCGTCGCGGAGAACCGCAAGGCCCGGTTCAACTATGCGGTCGAGGATACGGTGGAGGCGGGGATCGCGCTGACCGGCACCGAGGTCAAGTCGCTGCGCAGCGGCAAGTCCACCATCGCGGAATCCTATGCCGATACCAAGGACGGCGAGGTCTGGCTGATCAACGCCAATATTCCGGAATATTTGCAGGCCAACCGCTTCAACCACGAGCCGAAGCGGCCGCGCAAGCTGTTGCTGCACAGGAAGCAGATCAACAAGCTGATGGGCGCGGTCGAGCGCGAGGGCATGACGCTGATCCCGCTGAAGCTTTATTTCAACGAGCGCGGCCGCGCCAAGCTGTTGCTGGCGGTGGCCAAGGGCAAGAAGCTGCACGACAAGCGCGAAAGCGAGAAGAAGCGTGACTGGGGCCGGGAGAAGGGGCGCCTGCTGCGGGCGCGCGGATAGCATTTCGCCGCGCTGTAGCAGGGATGGGTTTAACGTAGTGAAATCCATCAAACAGCCGCCGATGGGTATCGCTTCACTCCACCCATCCTTGCGAAGGAAGACGACGCCATGACCCAGAGAAACCTGCTTGAAGTCGACTGGAGCAAGATCCCGGCGCCGACCGACGACGGCGCGGCGGCGCATCTCGTGGGCATGACCATTCCGCCGATCGCCCTCATCGCCACCGACGATACGTCGGTGACGCTGTCGGCGCTGCCGGGGCGCACCGTGGTGTTCGCCTATCCCCGGACCGGCGAGCCCGGCAAGATCGCGCTGGTCGACGACTGGGACATGATCCCGGGCGCGCGCGGCTGCACGCCGCAGACCTGCGCGTTCCGCGACCTGTTCGCCGAGCTGAAGGCCGCGGGCGCCGCGCAGGTGTTCGGCCTGTCGACGCAGAGCAACGCCTACCAGACCGAGATGGCCTCGCGGCTGCACCTGCCGTTCCCGGTATTGTCGGACGAGAAGCTGAAGCTGACGCGGGCACTCGACCTGCCGACCATGGAGGTGGCGGGGCTCACGCTCATCAAGCGGCTGGCGCTGATCGTCGACGACGGGCGCATCAGCCACCTGTTCTACCCGGTATTTCCGCCCGACCGGAATGCCGGCGACGTGCTGGCGTGGCTGAAGGAAAACCGGGGTTAACGACCCCGGGTGACGGCTTTGCGCCATCCTGAGGTGCGAGCCGCTTCTGCGAGCTTCGAAGGATGACTGACGCGTGTGCCCGTTCTCGTGCTTCGAGACGCCGCTGCGTTTATCGTCGGGCCGCGCTCCGCGCGCACCCGCTGGCGGCTATCCCAGATCCGCCTTCACCCTCGCGAACACGCTGCGGAACATATCCGGCGTCAGCACCCGCGTGTTGGTGTTGTAGCGGGAGCAGTGATAGCTGTCGTAAAGTTTTAGAGCGCCGGCCTGGTGGACGGCGCCGTGCGCGAACGGCGCCGCGGCGCTGCGCAGGCTGAGCGTCTTGAGCGTCGATTCATGCGCCACCCGGCCAAGCGCCACGATCGCGCGCAAGCTCGGCATCGCCGCCAGCGTCGCGACGAGGAATTGCCGGCAGGTGTTGATCTCCGCGGGCAGCGGCTTGTTCTGCGGCGGCACGCAGCGCACCGCGTTGCTGATCCGGCAGTCGACCAGCGTCAGCCCGTCGTCGGGCCGGGCCCGATAGACGCCCTTGGCAAAGCCGTATTCGATCAGGGTTGCATAGAGCAGGTCGCCGGCAAAATCCCCGGTGAAGGGACGCCCGGTGCGGTTGGCGCCCTGCAACCCCGGCGCGAGACCGACGATCAGGAGCCGCCCGTGGGGATCGCCGAACGAGGGTACCGGCGAATTGAACCAACCCGGTTCACGCGCGCGCGCCGCTTCGCGGAAGCTCAGGAGCCTCGGACAGAGCGGACAATTGTGGTCGGGTTCGGTCTCGAGGAGGGCGGGCAGCGGCGAGCCGCTGGCCCTGTCGTTCTCAGTCGTCGAATTCGTCGTCATCGCCCCTCGGCGCCATCGTGGTGGCGCGCTGCAGGAATTGCGGCGCGTGGTGGCGCGGCTCGCGCGGGGCAGGACGTTCGGACGGATCGCGGCCGAGCTTGGATTGCAACTCCACCAGGTCGGTGAAGACGTCGGCCTGGCGCCGCAGCTCGTCGGCGATCATCGGCGGCTGGCTCGAAATCGTCGAGATCACGGTTACCCGCACCCCGCGGCGCTGCACCGCCTCGACCAGCGAGCGGAAATCGCCGTCGCCGGAGAACAGCACGATCTGGTCGACATGCTCGGCGAGTTCCATGGCGTCGACCGCGAGCTCGATATCCATGTTGCCCTTGACCTTGCGGCGGCCGCTGGCGTCGATGAATTCCTTGGTCGCCTTGGTGACGACGGTGTAGCCGTTGTAATCGAGCCAGTCGATCAGGGGGCGGATCGACGAGTATTCCTGATCTTCAATGATCGCCGTGTAGTAGAACGCGCGCAAAAGCGTCCCGCGGCCCTGGAATTCCTTGAGCAGGCGTTTGTAGTCGATGTCGAAACCGAGTGTCTTGGCGGTCGCGTAGAGGTTGGCGCCGTCGATAAAGAGCGCAATCTTGTTGGTGGAGGAAGGGGACATTCAGTTTCTCGCGTTGTTGTTAACGTTTTTGGCGCAGCGGCAACCGACCGCGCATTTCCAAGATTTGCTGCCTAAAGTTCGGTGAATTGGCCCCGACAAACACCACCGGAAATATGGTATGGCGAGGGCGAAAAGACCAATACTTTGACGAGGCAATAAAGCGAATTCTTGTCCTGGACGGCGTCAGCCATAAGTCTGGACGCCGCAGCCTTCTGGCCCCGAAACAGGGGTTATCAGAGCCGATCGGGAACGCAAATCACAAAATGGTCTTGCGCAAAGGCGCTCGCCCCTATAACTAGCGGACATAATCAACACATTCGGTCCCATTTAGCGAAGGCGACAGTCGATGGCGCGCGTCACCGTAGAAGATTGCATTGACAAGGTCGACAACCGGTTCGACCTGGTCCTGTTGGCGGCGCACCGCGCCCGCATGATCTCATCCGGCTCCCAACTTACGGTTGATCGCGACAACGACAAAAACCCGGTCGTTTCGTTGCGCGAAATCGCGGATTCCACCATTTCTCCCGAGGATTTGCGCGAAGAACTGGTCCATTCGCTGCAGAAATTCGTCGAGGTGGACGAGCCTGAACCCGATACCGTGCCTTTGATCGGCTCGGCCGGTGCCAGCGTCGACGCCGACGACACCGAGGTCGCCGTCGAACGCATGACCGAAGAGGAACTGCTGAAGGGCCTCGAGGGCCTGGCGCCGCCGGAAGAGCAGCCCGAAGAAGACGAGTAGTAAGCCGCCAAACTTGCAATTTTGGGGTGTATTCACCCCGACCGATCTGACCCAAGGCCCGGACATCGATCCGGGCCTTTGCTTTTATTGACCTTTTCGTGGTTACCATGGGGCCATCACGGGCGCGGACGGATTTTCGCCAGGGCGGCCTCCCGATTTGATCGAGGGGCCGCCGGGAGTGCGTCAGACTGCGTCCCGAATGTCCTAAATCGAGCATTTTCGCGGCCCAGAAGGGGTGCTGGATCGCTCGCGGGCGCACTAGGTAACATGAAGCCGGCCGCCATTCGTGGCCCGGACTGGAAGGCAGTGATCGGAATGGCGTATTGGCGCCGCAGCACACCGCAAATGCAGGCCGCGACCGAATTGGTCGCGGTGGTGCCTTCCTCGGCTGCGCCGGTGAAGGCGGCCAAGTCGCCGCGTTCGCGCATGATGCGGCAATACGATCTGGTTGAAAGGGTGAGAAATTACAACCCGGATACCAATGAAGATCTTCTGAACCGCGCCTATGTCTACGCGATGAAGGCGCATGGCACGCAGACCCGCGCCTCCGGCGACCCCTATTTTTCGCATCCGCTCGAGGTTGCGGCGATCCTCACCGACCTCAAGCTCGACGACGCCACCATCGTAGCTGCCCTGCTGCACGACACCATCGAGGATACCGAGGCGACCCGTGCCGAAATCGACCACATCTTCGGGGCCGAGATCGGTGCGCTGGTGGAGGGGCTCACCAAGCTGAAGCGGCTGGAGCTGGTGTCGCGCGAGGCCAAGCAGGCCGAGAACCTGCGCAAGCTCCTGCTGGCGATCTCCGACGACGTCCGCGTGCTCCTGATCAAGCTCGCCGACCGTCTGCACAACATGCGCACGCTGGAATTCGTGCCGCCGGTCTCGCGTCAGCGGATCGCCGAGGAGACGCTCGACATCTATGCGCCGCTCGCCGGCCGCATGGGCATGCAGGAGATGCGGGAAGAACTCGAGGACCTGTCGTTCCACACGCTCGATCCGGAAGCCTATGCGGTGGTGATGCAGCGGCTGGATTCGCTGGCCGAGCGCAACCGCAACCTGATCAGCGAGATCGAAAGCCAGCTGTCCAAGAACCTGCAGAAGAACGGGCTGACCGCGCATGTCTATGGCCGGCGCAAGCGGCCATTTTCGATCTGGACCAAGATGGAGCGCAAGTCGGTCGGGTTCGAACAATTGTCCGATATCTTCGGCTTCCGCGTCGTGCTGCAGGACGTCGAATCCTGTTACCGCGCGGTCGGCGTCGTGCATACCACCTGGCCCGTCGTGCCCGGCCGGTTCAAGGACTACATCTCGACGCCGAAGCAGAACGATTATCGCTCGATCCACACCACCGTGATCGGCCCCGGCAATCAGCGCGTCGAATTGCAGATCCGCACCGAGGAAATGGATCAGATCGCCGAATTCGGCATCGCCGCGCACGCCTTCTACAAGGACGGCGTGGGCTCGCCGACCGAACTGCTGAAGCGCGAATCCAACGCCTTCGCCTGGCTGCGCCATACCATCGCGATCCTGTCGGAAAGCGCCAATCCGGAAGAGTTTCTGGAGCACACCAAGCTGGAGCTGTTCCACGACCAGGTGTTTTGCTTCACGCCCAAGGGCAAGCTGATCGCGCTGCCGCGGCAGGCCAATGTGATCGACTTCGCCTATGCCGTGCATACCGATGTCGGCAACAGCGCGGTGGGCTGCAAGATCAACGGCAAGTTCGCACCCTTGTCGTCGGAGCTGCAGAACGGCGACGAGGTGGAGGTTCTGACCTCGGAGGCCCAGTCGGCGCCGCCGTCGGCGTGGGAATCGCTGGCCGTGACCGGCAAGGCGCGGGCGGCGATCCGGCGCGCCACCCGCACCGCGGTGCGCGACCAATATGCCGGCCTCGGCCGCCGCATCGTCGAGCGTCTGTTCGTGCGTGCCAAGATCGAATACGCCGACGACAAGCTCAAGGGCGCGCTGCCGCGGCTGGCGCGGGCCTCGATCGACGATGTGATGGCGGCGGTCGGGCGCGGCGAAATGAAGGCCTCCGACGTCGCCCGCGCGATGTATCCCGATTACAAGGAAGAACGGGTCGCGCGCTTTGGCGCCAAGAAGAGCCTCGCGGTCAAGCTGAAGCTGAAATCGCCGCCGGATCCCTCGCGCAGCCCCTCGGCCATCCCGGTCCGCGGCATCAATTCGGATCTGCCGGTCAAGTTTGCGCCGAACGGCGGCGCGGTGCCGGGCGACCGCATCGTCGGCATCGTCACGCCGGGAGAGGGCATCACGATCTACCCGATCCAGTCGCCGGCATTGAAGGATTTCGAGGAGGAGCCGGAGCGCTGGCTCGACGTGCGCTGGGATGTCGACGAATCGACGCCGCAGCGCTTTCCGGCGCGGATCATGGTGGACAACGTCAACGAGCCCGGAAGCCTTGCCCAGGTCGCCACCGTGATCGCCGAGCACGACGGCAATATCGACAATATCAGCATGTTCCGCCGCTCGCCCGATTTCACGGAGCTGACCATCGATCTTGAGGTCTATGACCTCAAGCATCTCAGCGCTATTATCGCGCAATTGCGCGCCAAGGCCGTGGTCGCACGGGTCGAGCGCGTCAATGGTTAGCCATGCTCGTCATTGCCGGGGGCTTGACCCGGCGATCCATCCTTCTTCAGAAGTAGATGGATACGCGGGTCAGGCCCGCGTATGACAGCCGGGGTGTCCCAGTAGCCGTCCAGAATGTTGCGCGAGCCCGTCATGCCTAAACCTCCTCCGCTGCGCCTCGGAGTCAATGTCGATCACGTCGCCACCCTTCGCAACGCGCGGAGCGGGCGCAATCCCGACCCGGTGCGCGCGGCGCTGCTCGCGATCGAGGCCGGCGCCGACGGCATCACCGCGCATTTGCGCGAGGATCGCCGCCACATCCGCGACGACGACATGGCGCGGCTGAAGGCGGAGATCTCCAAGCCGCTGAATTTCGAAATGGCGGCCACCGCCGACATGCTGCGGATCGCGCTCGCCACAAAACCGCACGCGGTGTGCCTCGTGCCCGAGCGCCGCGAGGAACTCACCACCGAGGGCGGCCTGGACGTGGCCGGACAGCACACTGCGCTGGCCCCAATCATCGCCAGGCTGAACGATTCCGGCGTGCGGGTGTCGCTGTTCATCGCCGCCGAGCCGCGCCAGATCGAAATGGCGGCAAAATTGCGCGCGCCGGTGATCGAAATTCACACCGGGGCCTGGTGCGACGCCATGGTCGACGGCCATGCGGCGAAGGCGGAGGCGGAATGGCAGCGCATCGTCGCAGGCTGCGCCCTGGCGCGCTCCGCCGGCCTGGAAGTCCATGCCGGCCACGGCCTCGATTATATGACCGCCGAGCGGATCGCGGGCCTGGCCGGGATCGTCGAGCTCAATATCGGCTACTACATGATCGGAGAGGCGCTGTTCGTCGGCCTCGCCGAGACGGTGCGCGCGATGCGGGTCGCGATGGATCGCGGCCGCCGCAATGCCGTCGGCCCGAATCAGGCGGGCCAAGATATTGCGGGCCAGAATCCTGCGGGCCAGAATCTTGCGGGCAAAGCATGATCATCGGCATCGGATCCGACCTGATCGACATCCGGCGCGTCGCCAAGGTGATCGAGCGTCACGGCGACCGCTTCCTCGATCGCATCTTTACCGAGGCCGAGCGGGCCAAGGCCGGCCGCCGCGCCAAGAATGAGAACATGGTGGTGGCGACCTACGCCAAGCGATTCGCCGCCAAGGAGGCCTGCTCCAAGGCGCTCGGCACCGGTATCCGGCGCGGCGTCTGGTGGCGGGATATGGGGGTGGTGAACCTGCCGGGCGGGCGTCCGACCATGCAACTGACCGGCGGGGCGCTGGCCCGGCTCGAGGCGCTGACGCCGGAGGGGTGCGAGGCGCGGATCGACCTTTCCATCACCGACGACTGGCCGCTGGCGCAGGCCTTCGTCATAATTTCGGCGGTCCATCCGGGCAAACCGTGAGGCCTCGGGCCGGTTCAGCCGGCGGTCTGCCGAAAAACTAAAAATCCAAAAGTTTTCAATGGATTAGCAAGTTTTGATGCGGCCGTTGATTGCGCGGCTGCGAACAACGGTCTAAAACGCCGCAGGTTGGATCGAGGCCAGAGCGAATTCGGGTTTGCGCCGGGATTGGCTTTCAACATCAGAATCAGGACCACTTCCTTGACGCGAAGCGACGTGCTTTCCGCGTGAGGACGAGGCTCTGCCACCGCGCGGGTTTAAGCAGCGGGGAATTGGGAAAGCGATGAGCGTGACATCCGGGACAAAAACAGAGAGCGGCTTGGGTGAAACCGTCCGCGTCGTCATCCACGCCTTGCTGATCGCGCTGGTGATCCGCACCTTCCTGTTCCAGCCGTTCAACATCCCATCCGGATCGATGAAGGCCACGCTGCTGGTCGGCGACTATCTGTTCGTCTCGAAATATTCCTACGGTTACAGCCATTATTCGATCCCGCTGTCGCCGCCGCTGTTTTCGGGACGCATCTTCGGCTCCGAGCCGTCGCGGGGCGACGTCGTCGTGTTCCGCCTGCCCAAGGACGACACCACCGACTACATCAAGCGCGTGATCGGGCTGCCGGGCGACCGCATCCAGATGAAGGAAGGGCTGCTCTACATCAACGACGTGCCGGTGAAACGCGAACGGCTGAGCGACTTCATCGGCGAGGACCCCTGCGGGTCCGACGCCACCGCGCGGGTGAAGCGCTGGAAGGAGACGCTGCCGAACGGCGTCAGTTATGAATCGCTGGATTGCGTCGACAACGGATTCTACGACAATACCAATGTCTACACCGTGCCGGCCGGCCATTTCTTCATGATGGGCGACAACCGGGACAATTCGACCGACAGCCGGGTGCTGTCGGCGGTCGGCTACGTCCCGTTCGAGAATATCGTCGGCCGGGCCCAGATGATCTTCTTCTCCATTGCCGAGGGCGAACACGCCTGGATGTTCTGGCGCTGGCCCACCGCGGTGCGCTGGAATCGCATATTCAAAATTGTGCGATGAACGACGAAACACCGGATATCCAGACCGGACCGTCAGGCGAATCAAGCTCTCAGCCTGAGGTCAGCCACGAGCCCGTGGTGGCGAAAAAGAAGCGCAAGAAGATCAGCGCCAAGGCGGCTACCGCGGCGATCGAGGAGCGGATCGGGCACAAATTCGCCGATCCCGCGTTGCTGACCACCGCCTTCACCCATGTTTCCGCGCTGAAATCGGCGCGCAAGCGCGCCGACAGTTACCAGCGTCTCGAATTCCTCGGCGACCACGTGCTCGGGCTGATCGTGTCCGACATGCTGTACCGCGCCTTTCCGAGCGCCGACGAAGGCGAACTGTCGAAGCGGCTCGCCGATCTCGTGCGCAAGGAGAGCTGCGCGGACGTGGCGAAATCGCTCGGGCTGCTCGACGACATCAAGCTTGGCGCGGTCGGCGCCAGCGCAAGTGCGCGCCTGCGCAAATCCGTGCTCGGCGACATCTGCGAGGCGGTGATCGGCGCGGTGTTCCTGGACGGCGGCTATGCGGCCGCGGCGCAGTTCGTCGAGCGCAACTGGACCGAGCGGATGCGCAAGCCGCGGCGGCCGCTGCGCGATCCCAAGACGGTGCTGCAGGAATGGGCCCAGGGCAAGGGACTGCCGACGCCGGTTTACCGCGAGATCGAGCGCACCGGGCCGCATCACGATCCGCAGTTTCGCGTCGCGGTGGATTTGCCGGGACTGGAGCCGGCCGAAGGCATCGGCGGCAGCAAGCGCGCTGCCGAGAAGGTCGCGGCCTCCGTCATGATCGAACGCGAAGGCGTCAGTGGCGGCAGCAATGACGGATAGCCCCTCCGGCGATGCCGCGCCGTCCGCCACGCGCTGCGGCTTCGTCGCGCTGATCGGCGCCCCCAATGTCGGCAAGTCCACGCTGGTCAACGCGCTGGTCGGCTCCAAGGTCACGATCGTCTCGCGCAAGGTGCAGACCACGCGTGCGCTGATCCGCGGCATCGTGATCGAAAACAACGCGCAGATCATCCTGGTCGACACGCCCGGGATCTTCTCGCCGAAGCGACGGCTCGACCGCGCCATGGTGTCGACCGCATGGAGCGGGGCGCACGACGCCGATCTGGTCTGCGTGCTGCTGGACGCCAAGGCAGGCATCGACGAGGAGGCGGACGCGATCCTGACCAAGGTCGCCACCGTCAAGCACGAGAAGATCCTGGTGCTGAACAAGATCGATCTGGTGCCGCGCGAAAAGCTGCTGGCGCTCGCCAAGACCGCCAATGACCGCCTGGGTTTTGCAAGCACGTTCATGGTCTCGGCGCTGTCGGGCGATGGGGTCGATGATCTCCGGCGAACGCTGGCCGAGATGGTGCCGCCGGGCCCGTTCCACTATCCCGAGGACCAGATGTCGGACGCGCCGATGCGGCATCTGGCGGCCGAGATCACGCGGGAAAAGATCTACCGCAAGCTGCACCAGGAACTGCCGTATCAGTCTACCGTCGAGACCGACAGCTGGACCGAGCGCAAGGACAAGTCGATCCGCATCGAGCAGACGATCTTCGTCGAGCGCGAAAGCCAGCGCAAGATCGTGCTCGGCAAGGGCGGCGCCACCATCAAGGCGATCGGCGCGGAGTCGCGCAAGGAACTCGCCGAGATCGTGGGCGTGCCCGTGCATCTGTTCCTGTTCGTCAAGGTGCGCGAAAACTGGGGCGACGATCCCGACCGCTACCGCGAAATGGGGCTTGAGTTCCCCAGGGAATGATCGAGACATAATAGGAAATGACCGGCTCGCGATGAACGTACCCAGGAACGTGCTGTGGTTTGAAGTGCTGCTGTATCTGTCGCTGATGCTGGACGCGCTGTCGGTTGCGTTCCAGGACCGCACGCCGGGCGGCGAGATGACGGAAGCCATGATCATGGTCCAGACCGTGATGGATGGCGGCATGATCCTGCTGCTGGTGTTTTTCGTCTGGCTCGCCGCGCAGAAGCGCAAGAACTGGCCGCGCTGGGTCTTGGCGGCGGCGCTGGCGCTGTCCGTGATCTCGCTGGTGCAGGTCATCGGCGACAAGGGGATGGAACTCGACAGCGCCATCGAGGTCGTCTCCTGCGCGCTGACCGCGGCGGGCCTGTATTTTTCGTTCACCGGCGACGCGGTGGGCTGGTTCAGCTGATCGGCGTAAGCAATGCCGGGCCGACCGCGTCAATGCGTTGCGGCAACGGAGAGCTGAGTAGCCGGCGGTATTGACGCTTCCGCGGCGCGGGAATCCTGGATGGCCGTGTCGGCGACGAACTCTGCAACACGGCCGAAATTGCCGATGACCGTCGTGATATCGATCGTTCCCGGCGTAACGTCGTCGCTCGCGTTTCCGAGCAGCGCGATAATGATCCGGCCGCCTTTGCTTTTCTTGCTCAACCTGCGAACGGTGTATTGAATCATCGCATCCGATGGTTTTCCGACGTAGCAGATGCAGAAAGCAGCCGCCTGCGACAGGTCGAGCGAAAAGAACCTCGACATCGACAGCGCGTCAGCCGTCTCGGCAGCGGCGCCGAGACCGCGGCGTTTCAGCATCTGGGCGAGAATGAGCGCTGCGGCCTCGTCGAGTTTGCCGGAGCCGGGGATGCACAGAACGGCCCCGGGTCGCTCCCAGCGTTCCAGCAAGGGGGTCGAAGCTCCGGAGTCGGTGACCTGCTCCAGTCGGGCGAGGCCCGAGGTCGATTCGGCGGCAACTGCTTCGACCGGCAGATCCTCGTGTGGCTCGAGATCATCAACCACTTCGGTCACGGTGGCCAGGACGCGGTCGATCCGCTCGCGGTCCAACCTGCCGAGACGCGCGTCCGCATCGGCGAGCCGCAGTCCGTTCAGCATGATGGTGTCGTAGTAATCTTCCAGCGAGGCGCCGGTGAGGTAAGTCTGCGCCTGCTGTGAAGCCTCGATCGGGTCGCCGGCAAGCATCCGCTGGTAAACCAGTTGCGGCGGCGTCAATGCCGGCTCGTTGCCGAGCAGGACATCAAAAAATTGCAGGCGGTCGACATGGCGGCCGACGACGACCAGACAGACGGTGAGGGGTGTTGCCAGAACCAGTCCGATCGGGCCCCAGAGCCATGTCCAGAAGGAAGCCGAAATGACGATCGCGACCGGGGAGAGGCCAGAACTCCGTCCATACACCAGCGGCTCCACGACCTGTCCGGCGACGAGTTGAAGCGTGCCGAACAGCGCAGCGGTCATCAGAAGCATGTCCCACCCGGAACCGACCGCGGCAGCAAGTATCAGCGGAAAGATGGCGGAGATGGGGGACCCGACGTAAGGCACAAAGCGCAAGATCATGGCGAGGAGTCCCCAAAGAGGGGCGCTCGGCACGCCGATCAGTTGCAGGCCGATGCCAATGATCAGGCCGAATGATGCATTTACGACAATCTGATTCAAGAACAGCCGGCTCAGCCGCTGGCCGGCATCGTCCAGCGCTGCCGTGGTGCGCTGCATGTCCTGTGATCCGGCGAGGCGAATGAAACGGTTTCGCAAATCCTGGCGCTGCAGCAGGATGAAGATCACGAAGATGACGACGATGCCGGTCGTGGTCAGCGGCTGGATCAACGGCTGAATGATCGCGACCAGCGTCGTCAGGGTGCCCGGATCGGGCTGCCTGATCTCTACGGGGATCGGCTTGTCCAGCGGCTGTCTTCGCAGGCCGTCGACGGCCAGACCTCGCGCCGGATTCTGAAGTTCGGTATCCAGTTCCCTCAGTACTTTCGAGGCCCGCTCCAGCGTTCCCGAGCCGCCGGCCGCGACCCCGCGCAGGCCCTGGATCTTCTCGCGCAAGGTCTGTTGATAGCCCGGTAATTCTTCGGCCAGTCGGTTGGCCTGCGAGATCATCAGGCCTCCGAGGCTGAAGATGATCGAGAAGCCGACGAATACCGCGAGCAGCACCGATAAGGTGCGCGGAACCCGCCACGACTGCAGCCGGATGACAAAGGGCGCGAGGACGAAACTGAAAAGGACCGCCAGCGCTACCGGAACGAGGACTTCCCGCGCGAAGTACAGTGCGGACACGATCAGCGCGGCGACCGCCAGGTTTATCAGCGCATGTCCGCGCGGCCGCAGCAGTTTGATCGGGGATACGGTATCTGCCAATAGATCACATCCGCGGAGGTCAATACAGACCTCCATCAAGTCAGGCCGCGGCCGGGGAAAGAGCGGTCACAACTGATGGATCGCTGGAATGTTCCTCGCGCCGGGATGACCTGCGCCGCGCCTGCGTCGGGTGCGGCAAAGGGCGCCTTGGCGCCGTCGAAGCGATCTCAACCTTCTCCCGCGGAATATATATCGATATACTCGCAGGCCATGGAATGGACCGACGAAGGCATCGTGCTGGGGGTGCGGCGGCATGGCAAATCCTCGGCCATCGTCGAACTCCTGACGCACGGGCATGGCCGTCACCTCGGCCTGGTGCGCGGCGGGGCCGGCTCGCGGATGCGCCCGTTGCTGCAACCCGGCAACAGCGTCACCGCGGTGTGGCGGGCGCGGCTCGACGAGCATCTCGGCTACTACCAGATCGAAGGCACGCGCTTGCGCGCGGCGACCGTGCTGGCGTCCTCGCATGCGGTCTATGGCGTGACCCATCTCGCCTCGCTGGCGCGGCTACTGCCGGAGCGCGACCCGCACCAGGATATCTACGAAATGCTGGACCGCACGCTGGATGATTTCGACGACGTCGGCGAGGCCGCGGCGCATCTGATCAGGTTTGAACTGGCGATGCTGGCCGAACTCGGCTTCGGGCTCGATCTGGAGAACTGCGCCGCGACGGGTGCTACCACCGAACTGATTTACGTGTCGCCGAAATCCGGCGGCGCGGTGTCGCGCTCGGCCGGCGATCCCTGGCGCGACCGGCTGTTGCGGCTGCCGGCCTTCCTGCGCCAGGGCGAGGGCGGCGCCAACGGCTGGTCCGATCAGGACCTCAGCGACGGCTTTGCCCTGACCGGCCTATTCCTGCTGCGCCATGTGCTGGAGCCGCGGGGGCAGGGCCATTCCGACGCCCGCGACGGGTTTATCAACGCGGTGACCAAATATCGGGCCAAAGCGGCGGTTCCGTAGCGCGCCTTCACAGCCTAAATTGCCGCTGATTCGCGGTCTTGCCCGATTCACCGCCAGGGTTTAACGCCTCCCCATGGGAAAACGACAGTTACCGCCGGAAGAACCGGCCGAAATTCACGAGGTCATGCTGCGCGATGCGCTCGAGGAGCGCTATCTCGCCTATGCCCTCTCGACCATCATGCACCGCGCGCTGCCGGACGCCCGCGACGGGCTGAAGCCGGTGCATCGCCGCATCCTGTACGGCATGCGGCTGCTGCGGCTCGAGCCCGGCACAACGTTCAAGAAATCGGCCAAGATCGTCGGCGACGTGATGGGCTCGTTCCATCCGCATGGCGACCAGGCGATCTACGACGCCATGGTGCGGCTGGCGCAGGATTTCTCCGCGCGCTATCCGCTGGTCGACGGCCAGGGCAATTTCGGCAATATCGACGGCGATAACGCCGCCGCCTACCGCTACACCGAAGCACGCATGACCGAAGTCGCGCGGCTGCTGCTCGACGGCATCGACGAGGACGGCGTCGAGTTCCGTCCCAATTACGACGGCCAGTCGAAAGAGCCGGTGGTGCTGCCCGGTGGCTTTCCGAACCTGCTCGCCAACGGCGCGCAGGGCATCGCGGTCGGCATGGCGACCTCGATACCGCCGCACAACGCCGCCGAACTGTGCGAAGCGGCGCTGCATCTGATCGACAAGCCCGAGGCGAAGTCGAAGGCGCTGTTGAAATGGGTGAAGGGGCCGGATTTCCCGACCGGCGGCATCATCGTCGATTCCAAGGAGTCGATCGCCGAAGCCTACATGACCGGGCGCGGCTCGTTCCGCACCCGCGCCAAGTGGGTCAGCAGGAAGAGGGCGCGCGCGGCACCTGGGTGATCGTCATCACCGAGATTCCCTGGCTGGTGCAGAAGTCGCGGCTGGTCGAGAAGATCTCCGACCTGATCAACGAGAAGAAGCTGCCGCTGGCCGGCGAAGTTCGCGACGAGTCCGCCGAGGACATCCGGCTCGTGATCGAGCCGAAATCGCGCGCGGTCGATCCGGAATTGCTGATGGAATCGCTATTTCGGCTGACCGAGCTGGAAAGCCGGATTCCGCTGAACCTCAACGTGCTGGTGAAGGGCCGCATCCCGAAGGTGCTGGGCCTCGCCGAGTGCCTGCGCGAATGGCTCGACCATCTGCGCGACGTGCTGGTGCGCCGCTCCAACTATCGCAAGACGCAGATCGAAAACCGCCTGGAGGTCCTTGCCGGCTATCTGATCGCCTATTTGAACATCGACAAAGTGATAAAAATCATCCGCACCGAGGACGAGCCGAAGCCGGAGCTGATAAAAGCCTTCAAGCTGACGGAAGTCCAGGCCGATGCCATCCTCAACATGCGGCTGCGCTCCTTGCGCAAGCTCGAGGAATTCGAGATCCGCACCGAGGACAAGAACCTTCGAGGCGAGCTGAAGGGCATCAAGACCTTGCTCGCCTCCGAGACCGAGCAATGGGCCAAGGTCGGCGAGCAGGTGCGCAAGGTCCGCGACATGTTCGGGCCGAAGACGCCGCTCGGCAAGCGCCGCACCCAGTTCGCCGACGCGCCCGAGCACGATCTCGCCGCGATCGAGGAAGCCTTCGTCGAGCGCGAGCCGGTCACCGTCGTCATCTCCGACAAGGGCTGGGTGCGGACGCTGAAGGGGCATGTCGCCGATCTGTCGGGCCTGACCTTCAAGACCGACGACAAGCTCGATCGGGCGTTCTTCGCCGAGACCACGTCAAAACTGCTGCTGTTCGCGACCAACGGAAAATTCTATTCGCTCGACGTTGCCAAACTGCCGGGCGGGCGCGGCCATGGCGAGCCGATCCGGATGTTCGTCGACATGGACCAGGATGCGGCCATCGTCTCGCTGTTCGTCAACAAGGGCGGCCGCAAATTCCTGGTCGCCAGCCATGAAGGCCAGGGTTTCATCGTCAACGAGGACGATTGCGTCGGCAATACCCGCAAGGGCAAGCAGGTGCTCAACGTCGAGATGCCGAACGAGGCCCGCGCGATCGCGACCGTGTCGGGCGACACCGTCGCCGTGATCGGCACCAACCACAAGATGGTGGTCTTCCCGCTCGACCAGGTGCCGGAAATGGCGCGCGGCCGCGGCGTGCGCCTGCAGAAGTACACCAGCGCGGCGCTGTCGGATGTCGCCACCTTCGATTCCAAGGTGGGCCTGACCTGGAAGGATTCGTCGGGGCGCGAGCAGAGCATGAGCTGGAAGGAGTTGTCCGACTGGCGCGGCAACCGCGCCGACGCCGGCCGCCTTGCGGGCGGCCTGCCGAAGTCGAACAAGTTCCGCCGCGGCGTGGAGTAGGGCGTAATAGTATTCGGCTTTTGGGGCGCGCTATAGTCGGGAAGCGGTCGAAACGACCCTGCAACGATTGTCTCACGCACCAATGGCCCACCAGCACGATCACCACGACCATTCCCATGCGCCCGGCCAGGCCGGACACAGCCACGCGCCGGACAGTTTCGGGTTCGCCTTTGCGGTGGGCGTCGCGCTCAATACGGCGTTCGTGGCGGCGGAGCTGGTTTTCGGCTATGCCGCCAACTCGCTGGCGCTGATTTCGGACGCGGTTCACAATTTTTCCGATGTGATTGCGCTGTTGCTGGCGTGGGCCGCGGGCTGGCTGGCGCGCCAGCGGCCGACGGAGCAGCATACCTACGGCTACCGGCGGGCTTCGATCCTGGCGGCTCTCGTCAATGCGGGCCTTCTGCTGATCGCGGTCGGCGGCATCGCGGTCGAGGCGATCCAGCGGATCGCGGAGCCCGCGGCGGTCGCGGGAGGCACGGTCGTCGTGGTCGCGGCGCTCGGCATCGTCGTGAACGGCACCACCGCGCTGTTGTTCATGCGCGGCCGTCACGGCGACATCAACATCCGCGGCGCGTTCCTGCATATGGCCGCGGATGCGGCGGTGTCGCTCGGCGTCGTCGTCGCCGCCGTCGTGATCATGTGGACGGGGTGGCAATGGCTCGATCCGGCAATCAGCCTGAGCATCGCCGCCGTCGTGCTCGCCAGCGGATGGGGCCTGGCGCGGGACAGCGTCAATCTCGCGCTCGACGGCGTGCCGAAAGGCATCGAACTTGCGGGCGTGAGAGATTATCTCGGCCGGCTCGAAGGCGTCACCGAAGTGCATGATCTGCACATCTGGGCCATGAGCACCAACGAAACCGCGCTGACGGCGCATCTGGTGCGCCCCGGCGGCACCGACGATTCGTTTCTGCACGGCGTTTGCGAGCAACTCTCCCACCGGTTCAATATTCACCACGCGACGCTTCAGGTCGAGGCGGGCAGCGACGTCTGCAGGCTCGCGTCGGCGGAAGTGGTCTAGCCGTCGGGGCTTCGCGGCCGATCGCTACGGGATTTGCCGGTTCCGGAATACGATCAGCGGCGCGGCGACCAGGCCGCTGACGAGCAGGAACCAGTCCTGCGGTACGCCGAGGAGGATGGCGGCGCTGCCGCCGATCAGCGACCAGACCAGCGGAATGACGAGAAGCCAGCGCGATGGCGGCGGCGCCGTCAATAGCAGCAATCCGAACGTGAAAATGGTCACCGGGCAGGGCGTGACGCCGAACATCGGCATCTGCGGATAGCGGTGACCCGTCGACAGCCCGATCAGGGGGTAGGCGACCGCCGCATAGGCGATGAATAACCCGCCGGTCAACGCCGCCCATCCCGGGCGGACGCTGAATTGGAGCCGGTCGCGATACACACCGGCGTAGATCAGGGCTCCGCTCTCGACGACGAACAGCGCGGCGAACAGATAGGCCGCCTTGTTGATCGCCGAGAAGAACAGCGCGTGATAGGCGAGGCCGGTCCAGAGCCACATCGCCGCCAGGATCCCGGCGACCACGCGGTCAGCGCCTCTCGGCTTCCAGCACAGCAGCGCAACCGCGATGCCGCCGAGCAGATACGCGCCGATCTGGAGCGGCCAGATGGCGGCATTGTAGGTGGCGAACACCGCGAGAAATTGTTCTGACGTGAACGGCAGCACGGCGCGCTCCATGGTCGGTGGAGCACGCTAGTTCGGCTGACGACAAGAACGTTGATCTGGAGCAACGTGGATTCAGATCATCCCCGCGAGCCGCA
The DNA here is from genome assembly GCA_963721275.1 of uncultured Alphaproteobacteria bacterium. Taxonomy (GTDB): domain Bacteria; phylum Pseudomonadota; class Alphaproteobacteria; order Rhizobiales; family Xanthobacteraceae; genus Bradyrhizobium. The sequence continues at coordinate 192,534 of CAVRIQ010000025.1, forward strand.
ACAGCACCCCCGCGACACACGATCCCGCCAGCACCGTCAGCATGCCCAGCTTGAAGCGGAAGATCGCGGTCGCAGCCGCGATCGCGAGCGCCAGCGCGGGAAAATCGACGCTCGACAGCACCGGCATGTCGAACGACAGCCCGAACGAGCGCACCGGAGATGTTTCCCGGAACACGGTGTGCAGCGCGAACCAGACCGACAAATTGAGGATGACGCCGACCACGGCGGCGGTGATCGCCGTCAGCGCGCCGGCCAGCCCCTTGTTGCCGCGCAGGATTTCGACGAACGGTGCGCCGAGAAAAATCCAGAGGAAGCAGGGTGTGAAGGTAACCCAGGTGGCCAATAATCCGCCGAGCGTGCCCGCCAGCATCGGCGACAGCGTGCCGGGATCGCGGTAGGCGGCCATGAAGCCGACGAACTGCAGCACCATGATCAGCGGCCCCGGCGTGGTCTCGGCCATCCCCAGACCATCCAGCATCTCGCGCGGCTGCACCCAGTGATAGTGCTCGACCGCCTGCTGCGCGACATAGGCCAGCACCGCATAGGCGCCGCCGAACGTCACCATCGCCATCTTGCTGAAGAACAGCGCGATCTGGCTGAACACATTGGCCTGGCCGAGACCGATCAGGAGGGCTGCGACCGGCACCAGCCATAACAGCAGCCAGATCGCGCTGACTTTCAGCGCGCGGGCAACGCTCGGGCGGACGTGGTCGGGCAATTCCTCGCCGAGCATGCTGTCGACCGCGGCAGCACTCTTGCCGCCGCCGTGCGCCACGGCGGCGAACTCCGGCCGCCCGCTTCTGGCGCCGAAATAGCCGATGACGCCGGCGGCGATGATGATGACCGGGAAGGGCACGCCGAAAAAGAAGATCGCGATGAAGGCGATCGCCGCCAGCGCGATCATGACCCGGTTGCGCAGCGCGCGGCTGCCGACGCGGACCACGGCCTGGATCACGATCGCCAGCACCGCGGCCTTCAATCCGAAGAACAGCGCCTCGACGAAACCGACATGGCCGAAAGCGGCGTAGATATAGCTCAGGCCCATGATGGCGATGATGCCCGGCAGAATGAACAGGCCGCCGGCCATGATCCCGCCGGCGGTCCGGTGCAGCAGCCAGCCGATATAGGTCGCAAGCTGCTGCGCCTCGGGCCCGGGCAGCAGCATGCAGTAGTTCAGCGCATGCAGAAAGCGGCTCTCGGAAATCCAGTTCTTCTCTTCGACCAGGATGCGGTGCATCACCGCGATCTGCCCGGCCGGGCCGCCGAAGCTCAAGGTCGCCACCCGCAGCCAGACCCGAAAGGCCTCGCCAAAGCTGATGCCGTGGCCGGCATCAGCTTCGCTGTTCGTCTCGTTGGCCGCCATATCCATCACGGCTTTGCCTTGTTGGTGGGCCAGTTATGGGTTTCGCCGGTGGCGTCGCGGCACCAGCGGTAGAACGCATCATAGAGCGCGATGCCGGCCTCGAGCTGCTCGAGATCGTCATCATGCATCCGCGACAGGCCGAGCGAAGCCGCGAGCAGCCCGGGCGCCTCGGGGCAGAGATCGAGCCGTCCGGTATCGGCCGCGCGCACCATCGTTGCCAGCCGCAGCAGGGCCGGCGTCGCCAGACCGAATTCCTCGACCATCACGTCGAAGGTGCAGAGTTCGCCGCGGTGGCTCCAGAACACGTTTTCGATATCGAAGGGAGCGGCGCCGAAACGCTCGCCGACACCGACCACCTCTGGCGGCGCCACGAACAGAAACACTGCGTTCGGATCGACGAAGCGCCGGATCAGCCAGGGGCAGGCGATGCGGTCGATCTTCGGCCGCGCGCGGGTGACCCAGACGGTGCGGCCCTGCGCGTCGCGCGCCGGCAGTTTCGAGACCGGCACCAGCGGCAGCTTGGCCGACTTCCAGCCCTCGAAGCCGCCTTCGAGCGTCTCGGCTTCGATGTGGAGGTGCCTCAGCCAGGCCGCCGTGCCCTGCGCCAGTTTCTGTCCGCGCAGGCAGACGACGATGGCCGATCGTCCGGAAAATTCCTCGGCCCAGTCGGCGGCGTTGGCGTGATTGCGTCTGACCGCGCCGGGAATCAGCCGCGGGTCGGCGGCAAAGTCTTCTTCGGTGCGGACGTCGATCAGCGCGGGCATATGGGCCGTGCCGATCAGGCGAGCAAGTTTATCCGGAGATATGGTTGTAGGGGATGACATGAATGCGCCCTCGTGAAAAATACGGGACGCGATACTTGGGCATGTCGCCTCGTGGGGGGATCGCAGAACCCCCATGGCCCGATTACAGCCAAACCGGCGCGGCCTGTCAATGTGCTTTTGCCGGGGCCATGATGCCGGGGGCAACATGGATAGAGGAGCCGGGTTGAAGTAATCTCCAGCCGATCAGCTTGAGTTTTGAGGTCTGCCCCTGACGGAGAAGTGACATGAACCGAGCATGTGTTCTCATCGCCGCGCTGATGCTAGCCGTTATGTCAGTCGGTACCGGTCGCGCGCAACCGGGCAAGTCGGGCGTCGAGAAACTCTACATTCTCAACTGCGGCGAAGGGGTGGCCGGCGACATCTCGCGCTGGTCGCCCGGGGTCAACGAAGGCAAATCGATGGACTTCGTCGACACCTGCTATCTCGTCAAGCACGCGCAGGGCTGGTTGCTGTGGGACAGCGGCATCCCCGACGCGGTCGCGGCGATGCCGAATGGTCTCGCGCCGGCGGATCCGAAGGCCATTTACTGGCGCCGTCCGAAGACCCTGGCGGCTCAGCTCGATCAGCTCGGGGTCAAGCCCGCCGACGTCAGGGCGATGGCGGTGTCGCATAGCCATCCCGATCATATCGGCAATGTCGAGCTGTTCCCGACGGCAATGCTCTATGTGCAGAAGGCCGAATACGAATGGCCCGGTCCCAACAAGGAGCCCCGGTTCAAGCCCGGTCATCCCGTCACCGAGCTGGAAGGCGACCGCGACGTGTTCGGCGACGGCAGCGTAACCATTGTTTCGACGCCGGGACACACGCCCGGTCACCAGTCGCTGCTGGTGAAGCTGCCGAAGACCGGCGCGGTGGTTCTTTCCGGCGATGCCGCGCATTTCAGGGATAACTGGGACAACCGCAGGGTCCCATCCATCAACTTCAACAAGGAGCAGACCCTGGCTTCGATGCAAAAGCTGTCGGAGATAATGACCAGGGAACATGCGCAGTTGTGGATCAACCACGACAAGGCGCAGCGCGACAGCCAGAAAATGTCGCCGGCGTTCTACGATTAGGGAACTGCGCGACGCCGACGCGCGTGGCCGCTACCATGACCGTGAACCCGATCGCTGCAGGATTGCTCGCCACCCAACTCGTTGGCGAGCCGATCACGCCCAACCTCGTGGTAGGGCTGGTCGCGGTGTTCGCCGGAATCTGGATCGCGACGACGGAAGTCAGGAAGCCGTAGACCGCGCCCGTTCGGTGAAAGTCGCGACGAAATCCCGGATATGCTCCGGCACGTCCGTGCCTTCGATGTCGCAGCGGGTGAGGATTTCGGCGGCAATATCTGCCGAAATGTTCTCGGTCCAATGCTCGAGGGTGTTGAAGGCGACGACGCGGACCGGGTCGTTGAACTGACCCGAGAGCAGATCGGCGATGATGGTTTCGATATTCGTCCGCTCAACCTCGGTCTCGCGGGTGACGCGACCCTGCCGGTCGAAGCGGTCGACCACGAGATAGATGGTTTGATCGGCGCCGTAGGGCACGGTCAACGGCGTCCAGGCGGAAAGTTGCGCCATGCGCGAACTCCAGCACGTGTGAACTCGGATACAAGCGAGCTGCGCGAAATTTGTTCCGGGCGATCCATCTGCACCGGCAATCGTGAGTGCATCTGGTTTCGCGATTATCGCGCCCGGCGGGCGGCCCCGGATGTCCGGGCCAATCGGACCCCAGGTCTGGCGCCCGATATTTTCCCCGGCATGGGAACGGCCATCTGCCGTCGCGGTTTATGTTTCGTCGTGTGCGTTACGGCGCTGCAAGACCAGACGGCCTCAGCTTGATTCCCGCGGCTGGGGCCGTCTCCTGTCATTCGGAATGCCCAGGGGGATCAGCATGCTGGCTTCACTCACCGCTCCCGATTCCGCGTTGCTGCTGCTCGCGGTAACGTCCAGTCTGGCAGGCGCCTTGGTCTGGGCGTTCTGGGAAATGGAGCAGCGGTTGAGGCCGCTTCAATTGCGCACGTCGCGCAAGCCTGGCCGCGACGCGGGCTGAACGCCGGCTCCCCGCGGCCCGAAAATCACGCCGCCGCGATGGCCTCGATCTCGATCATGAAATCCGCGCCATACAGCTTCGACACCTCGACCAGCGTCACGGCGGGCGCGGCCGGCGGCGTCACCGAGGCGAAGAAGCGGTTGCGCGCCTCGCGATAGAGCCCGAGATTGTTCATATCGGTAAGGAACACCGTGAGTTTCACCAAATTGGCCGCCGTGCATCCGCTTGCCGCCAGCGCGACAGCGAGATTGCGAAACACCTGCGCGGCCTGCGCCGGGAAGTCGGCCTTGCCGACCAATTCGCCGTTGCCATCGAGCGCGGTCTGGCCGGCGATGAAGATGATGCGGCCGGCGCTGACGTCGACGATTTGCGAATAGCCGGGCGGGGTGCCGAGTTCGCCTGGATTGAGGCGCCTTATCGAAGGCGTTGTTTCGCTGGTCATTGCGGCAGTCCCTGCTGAACCCAAAGTTCTGCGAACGCTAGAGCATGATCCGGAAAAGTGGGAACCGGTTTTCCGAAAAGATCATGCTCAAACAAAAAGATAGGGCGGGATGACGATTCGAGGAAAAGTCATCCCGGTCTAGCGCGGAACGGAGACGGGCGCAGGCGCGATGCCGGCATGCTTCTTCGGGCTCAGCGTGCCTGCGTAGAACGACATTCCCAACACCAGAACAAGGATGACAAAATAGACCGCGACGGATTGCGGCGGGGTCATCGCCCAGCGCACCAGCCCCTTGAATCCCTCTGCCGGTTCGGTCGGTTTTTCCATGGTGCGGTTTTGCTCGAAACCGCGCGGAATTGGAAGGGGCAAATGCAGCGGGCGCCGTCACGTCACCGCGCCGCCGGCTGCTGCCGCAACAGCGACAGCGCCAGCAGTGCGGAAAGGCTGAGCGCGGAGGAGACGATCAGGATGCGGCTGCCCATGGTGTCGATCAGGAGACCGAATGCCAAGGGGGCGGCGGCCTGCGCCATTCGCGCCGGCGCGCCGATGATGCCGAGCCGGTAGCCGTAATTTTCCGGGCCGAAGATCGCCAGCGGCAGCGTGCCGCGCGCGATGGTGAGGATGCCGTTGCCGGAGCCGTGGAAGATGGCGAACAGGCCTGCGCCGCCGCCGCCCATCAGCGCGACGATGACGGCGCCGATCGGATGGGTCAGGCAGGCGAGGCGCGTCGAGAGCAGCGGATGATAACGGCTGAGCAGGCTCGCTTCGACGATGCGGGCGGCGACCTGCGCGGGGCCGATCAGGGCGCCGGCCGTTACCGCCTGCAGCGTGGTGGCGCCGGCAGCCTCCAGAATCCGCGGCAGATGCGCCGCCATCGCGCCGGTGACGCTCCAGGCCGCGGCAAAGGCGAACGCCAGCAGGACCATGGTCCGGTCGATCGGGATGTGCGGTTTTACCGATGCGGCTACCGCCGCCCTGGCGCCTTTCACGGCCGGGAGCATGAAAAAATTGATCGGCAGGCCGATCAGGATGTGCGCGAGAGCCCAGGCGAAGCAGGTGTTGCGCCAGCCGATGCTTTCCAGCCCCCATGCGGTCAGCGGCCATCCGATGGTGCTGGCAAAGCCCGCAAGCAGCGTGATGCCGGTGATCGAGCGGCGGGCGGCATCGCCGTGGATGCGCCCCAGCGCGGCGAAGGCGGCATCGTACAGGCCAAAGGCCATGCCGATGCCGAGCAGCAGCCAGGCGATCACCAGCACGGGGATCGAATAGGTGGCGCCGAGCAGCGCCAGTCCCGCCGCCAGCATCAGATTGGAAATCGACAGCACCTGCCTGCCGCCGACGAGGTCGATCTGGCGGCCGACACGCGGGCCCAGCAATGCCGAAATCACCAGCGACGCCGAGAACGCCGCAAAAATCCAGTTCGAGGAGACGCCGAGGTCGCGCGCGATCGGATCGGCCAGGATCGCGGGCAGATAATAGCTGGAAGCCCACGCCAGCGTTTGCGTGGTGCCGAGCCCCAGAATGATCGGAAGCTGGCGCCCGCTCATGTCTGAAGCGCCGTCCTTCTCGACCAATAGAGCGCAACCGGACCGACCAGAATCCCCGCCGCCAGCACCGTGAATGCCGACATCCAGGCGGATGGGCTTTGCGGACCGCCCGCGGCGTCCAGCGCGACGCCGACGACCCACGCGCCCAGCGCGGACAGGCTGAAGCCGACGGTCGAATGCGCGGCCATCGTTGCGCCGCGATATCTTGGCACTGCGGCCATCGCCATGCCCGACGTCAGCGCCCCGGAGTTGGCCGGCACCGTGATGGCATAGGCCATGATCAGGGGCAGCAGGAACCATGGCGAACTGTCGGCGAATACTCCGATCAGGAGCGCCACCGCCGCGGAAGAAAACATCACCGCCGTGATGGCGCGATGCCGGCCGATCCGGAGCGCGAACTCGTTGCCGAGGATGCTCGCGGGCATCGCGAGCACGGAGAACAGCACGCTGACGACGATGGGGGTCAGAAGTGGGGCTTGCGAATGCCTCATCGTCACGAAGGTCCAGAACGCGACGATCCACGTCCTGATGCCGTAGAGCTCGAAGCAATGCGCGCCGTAGCCGAGGATGAAACCCATGGCTTCCGTGTTCCGGAACACCGGCGCAAAATCCAGCAGGCGGCCTTGCGTCGGCTTTGGATCGACCGGCCGCAGCAGCAGGCACACCGTCAGCATCAGCAGCGGGCCACAGGCCGTCACCAGGAACGCGGCCCGCCAGCCCCAGCCTGCCGCGACCAGTTGCGAGATCAGGAAGGACAGGCCGACGCCGAACGAGAAGCTCGAAGTATAGAGCGTGATCGCGCGCGACGAGTCGCCCGGCGCCAGCCGATCGGTCAGCGCCTTGAGCCCGGGCATGTAGGCTCCGGCGAAGCCGACGCCGGCGAGGGCGTTGAAGCACGCGCCCGACCAAAGCCCTGACGCGTAGAGCCCGAACAGCAGGGTGCCGAGCGCGCTGACCGCCGAGCCCGCGATCAGGATTTTGCGGGCATCGATGCGATCGGTCAGCGTGGCCAGCACCGGGACGGCGCACATGTAACCGGCGGCGCCCGAACCCGCCAGCAGCCCCGCCTGCGCGCCGCTCAAATGCCATTCCGGAATCAGGAACGCGGCCAAAATGGACGGCACGACGACGTGGGGAAGCAGGCTGCCGAGCTGCCCCACGCACATCGCGACGATAACGGACCTGCCTTCTAACCTAATGCCGCTCACCTTGTGCGTCTGGAGTCTTCGGTTCTGTTCGAATCAGAACCGAAGACTCCAGGTCCTTGTTTGACGCGTTTTCTTCACGCGAACCGGTACCCACTTCGCTCGAAAACGCTTCAAGCCGCGCACCCGCACCCCGTCTTGCCCTGCTGCTTGGCATTTGCATCCGCCGCGCAACAGGCGTCAACACCCGATAATGCCGGTCCACCACAGCAATTATTGGCATCGGGCGCGGCCGACCGATTGCAGACGCCGGTCTCGGGCAGCACCAGTTCGACGCGCTCGGCCGCCTCGCGGTCGCCGGCGATATCGGCCGCGATCGAGCGCACCTGCTCGTATCCGGTCAGCATCAGGAAGGTCGGCGCGCGGCCGTAGGACTTCATGCCGGCGAAATAGAAGCCGGGTTCGGGCTGCGCCAGTTCGCGCGCGCCATGCGGCCTCACGGTGCCGCAGCTGTGTTCGTTCGGATCGATCAGCGGCGCCAGCGCCACCGGGCATTCGATCGCGGGATCGAGCTGGATGCGAAGCTCGCGCACGAAATCGAGTTCGGGACGGAAACCCGTCGCCACGATGAGTTCGTCGACGACGATTTGACGGCCGCAACAGCCGCCGCCTGCGCCGACGATCAGGCGAGGGCCGTCCAGCGTGAGATGCGACACGCGAAATTCGCTTTCCAGCTTGATGCGGTCCGCCGCGACCAGTGCGGCAAAGACGGCGCCGAGTTCGCCGCGGGCGGCGAGCTTGTCATTGGCGCCGCCGCCGAAGGCCTTTGCCGGATCGTTGCCGCGCAGCAGCCAGATCGGTGTGGTTTCCGGCGCCTGCTCCGCCAGTTTTGCCAGATCGGTGAGGGTGCCGATCGCCGAATGGCCGGCGCCCAGCACGGCGACGGTTTTGCCGGCGTAGCGCGCGCGGTCCTTGCCCAGCACATCCGGCATCCCGTACGCGATCCTGCCGGCGGCCTCCGTTTCGCCGATGGCGGCGAGGCCGTTGGCGCCGGCCGGATTGGGCGCGTGCCAGGTGCCGGAGGCATCGATCACGGCGTCGGCCCGCATCACCTTTGGACCCTGGCCGTTCTGGTAGCGGAGCTCGAACGGCGCGGATTCCCGGTCCCTGGTCTTGAGCTTGTCGAAGCCGGTGCGGCTGATGCCGGTGACGCGGCTGTTGGTGTGAATGTGGCTCGCGAGAACGGTCCTGGTGGCGAGCGGCTCGAGGTAGCGCTCCACCAGTTCGGCGCCGGTCGGATACTGATCGGGCTCGGGAGAATTCCATCCCGCCGGCGCCAGCAGGCGCGCCGCAGCGGGGTCGATGTTGTATTCCCATGGCGAGAACAGCTGAACGTGGCCCCATTGCCGCACCGAATGCCCGGCGCTGTCGCCGGCCTCCAGCACGATCGGCCGGAGCCCTCGCTCCAGCACATGGGCGGCCGCCGCGAGCCCGACCGGGCCGGCGCCGATGATCGCCACCGTCTTTGCTTCGCTCATGGCATTCTCCTGTCAAACCAGAACTATCGAAATTGAGGGCTAGAGAAAACTACGCCGCGGTCCTGCTGTCCTTGCTTTCGGCGTCCGCACAGCATTCGGCGACCAGAAAATCCACCAGCCCCTGCATGACCTCGTAATTGGCGTGACAGACCAGCGTGGTCGCCTCGCGCACCTGCGTGACCAGGCCCGCCACCACCAGCGCCTTGATGTGGTGGGAAAGCGTCGAGGGGGCGATCTTCAGCTTGTCCTGCAGGCGGCCGACCGGCAGCCCGGCCGCGCCGGCGCGAATGAGGGTGCGGTAGATCTTCAGCCGGGTGGGATTGCCGAGGGCTTCGAGATGGGCGGCAGCGTCGTCGAGTTTCATGGCGGCAATGTTTCAGCCCCTGGCGACGCTGTCAATTGGTATTTCCAGAATAATGGAAATAAGGTTTTTCTAACCCTGTTCGGGCTGACGCACCAGCGGATGCCACAGCAGCGCGCGGACGATGAGGGGAATCCCGATGGCTGCCGGCAACAGCCAGTATGCCAGAGAAGGAAGCTCCTTCCAGACCGGCAGGCTTTCGCCGTTGTCCACGTAGAACGCGATCAAGAGCAAAACGTAGGACGATCCCATTGCGGCGATGTGCAGCCTGACCCAATGGCGCCAGCGGTGCCGCCTCGCTCGCCGGCCCACATAAGCCGCCGCGAACGACAAGGCGCCCAGGATGAACAAGTGGTAGTCCTGAGCCCAGCGCACCGCAGCCAAACCGGCCGCGCTCAGGAAGACGCCGGCCAGGCACCGGAAATAGATCGTCCCAACCCGGGGATGGCGACCTGCGCGTTTCCGGCTCAGCATCGCGGTGGCGCCGGCGATCACGCAGGCAAGCCCGAGCAGGACGTGAACTCCCACGACGGTCAGAAACACCGGGTTGGTGGAGGGTATCCCGATCCCGGCGATATCGGTGGTTCCATCGGCCATGGGATTTGCCGGCTCGCGGCGGTGAGATATCTGGCTATCATGCACGCCTGCAATCAAGGTGCGCCATCATGCAATTGCAATCAACGCTGACTTGCCCGAAATGCGGCCACCGGTCGGTTGAGACCATGCCGACCGACGCCTGCCAGTTCTTCTACGACTGCAAAGGCTGCGGCGAGAGACTGAAGCCGCTGGCAGGCGATTGCTGCGTGTTTTGCTCCTACGGTTCGGTTCCCTGTCCGCCGGTGCAAGAGAGCAAGAGATGCTGCTAGTCCGAGGGCGCCGGTGACCGGAGCCGGAACAAAGACGGCATCGGCACTTCCGCCTTGTCTGCCGGCAGCGGGTCGAAGGGGACCGGTCAGAGCGGTTGCCAGCAAGGTTCTCAACGGCCTGCATTGTCCGGCGGACGACCTGCGCCCGAAGAACCGCGAGCCGATCCATTTCGGGATCAGGCCGAGACCTGCTTCGCGGTCGATAACGCGGGATTTAGCGGAAGCAGGAATGTGATGAGAGAACAGAGCAGCAGCATGACCGCCGAGCCGATCAGGCAACCGGTGATTCCTCCGATCTGGTAGAGCACGCCGGAGAGCGTGATGCCGAGCAAGCGTCCCGCTGCATTCGCGGCATAGTAAAAGCCGACGTCTTCGGCGGCCTTTTCGGATCCGGCATAGGCCAGTATGAGGTAGGAATGCAGGGACGAATTGACCGCGAACGGCAATCCGAACAGCGTCAGCCCGGTTACCAGGATAAGATCAGGCCGCGCGACGTCGGTCGAGTTCATGATGACCGCCAACGCAATCGGTACGGCGGCATTGGCGCTCGCCCATAGTCTTGCCGAGGGCACCTCACGGCTGAGGCCGTCGGCGCTGCGTGTCACGAGGGCTGGTGCGATCGCCTGGACTACGCCATAGGCGACGGTCCAAGCCGCCAGGAAGCCGGCCGCCTGCAGGAATTTCCAGCCGTGGGCGTATAGAAACACGGGCAGGCCGACGACGAACCACACATCTCTCGCGCCGAACATGAAGACGCGCGCCGCCGCCAACAGATTGACGCTGCGCGATTTCGCGAACAATTCCTTGATCGTCTTCGACGATTTTGCCTTGCCGAGCTGAGGCGGTAGCAGAACCAGCCCGGCGACGAAGATGACACCGAGAAGGGCAGCCATCATCCAAAGCGCGTGCGTGAACCCGACCAAATCAAGCAGCAGACCGCCAACGAAGAACCCGATGCCCTTCATCGCGTTCTTCGAACCGGTGAACCATGCCACCCACCGGAACAGTTGTCCGCTGCCCTCGGCCGAAGTCGCTTTGATCGCGGATTTGGACGCGGTCTTGGTCAAGTCCTTGGCGACCCCTGCGATGCCTTGCGCGATGACGACCCACGCGACGGACGCCACCGCACCCCATCCGGGATCGAGCGCGGACAGCATCAGCAGGCCGGCGATCTGAAGCGTCTGTCCGATCGCGAGCATCCGCGGAATGCCGAACCTGGACGCAAGGTAGCCTCCCGCGAGATTGGCCGCGACGCCGGCCGCCTCATACAGGAGAAACAGGAACGCCAGCGTGAACGGCGTATATCCCAACTGGAAAAAGTGGAACAGGACGAGCATGCGCAACGCGCCGTCGACCAGCGTGAAGCCCCAATAGGATGCGGTGACGATGATGTAGTTTCGGACCATGGCTAGACGCCTGCTCGTTGCACGATATTGGCGAGATCGACCATCCGGCAGGCATACCCGACTTCGTTGTCGTACCAGGCGTAGATCTTCAGCAGTGTTTCGTCCGTGACCATCGTGCTCAAGGCATCGACGATCGAGCTGCGCGGATCGTTGTTGTAGTCGGCCGATACCAGCGCACGGGTCTCGAGGCCGAGGATGCCGGCCAATACGTTTTCGGATGCGGACTTGAAGAGCTGGTTGACCTCCTGAACCGTGGTTGGGCGTTTCAGCTCGAACACGCAGTCGGTCAGGCTGGCGTTCAGGACGGGAACGCGCACGGCGTGGCCGTTCAGCTTGCCCTTGAGCTCCGGATAGATCAGCGCGATGGCGGTGGCGCTCCCGGTCGTCGTGGGCTGCATCGACAGCATCGACGATCTTGCGCGGCGCAGATCCTTGTGCGGGGCGTCGACAACAACGTTGGTGTTGGTCGGATCATGGATCGTCGTGATCTGCCCGTGACGAATTCCAATCGCTTCGTGGATGACCTTGACGACCGGCGCCAGACAGTTCGTGGTGCAGGATGCCGCCGTCAGCAGCCGATGGCGGGCGGGATCATAGAGCTGGTCGTTGACACCGACCACGATGTTGAGCGCCGCCTCGTCCTTGACCGGAGCCGCAACGATCACGCGTTTGACGCCGCGGTCGAAATAGGCCTGAAGCTGATCCGGCTTCAGAAATTTCCCGGTGCATTCCAGCACGACGTCGCAGCCGAGATCGCCCCAGGCGACGTCGCCCGGGGAAGCATGTTCGCTGAAGCCGATGCTCTTTTTTCCAACGGCAATGGCGCTATCGCCCTCCACTCCGATGGATTCGTGCCAACGCCCGTGGATGCTGTCGAATTCGAGAAGATGGGCCGTAGCCGCGATGCCGCCTTTGAGTTCGTTGATGTGGACGACATCCAGGCGGTTGTTCGCGCGAGGGTCGCTCTCCGGACGCCGAATGCCGCCGAATGCCGAACGCAGCACGAGCCTTCCGATACGACCCATGCCATTGATGCCAACTCTCATTTGGATTCCTCTTAAGGGGATACGCGTGTCGTGTCGCCGATCTCATCGAGGCGCGCCTTGACGGCCATGCGGTCGAGCGAGTCGAAGGGGAGGCTTGTGAAGATCTCGATCCGGCGCCGGATCATCGCGTAGAGTTCGTTGAGCAGCGTGGTCCGCTCGGCCGCCGAACCCGTGAACTGTGCGGGGTCGGGGAGAGGCCACGCACCGGTAACGATTTGGCCACCGAGGTCGGCACAAAGCTGGCCAGTAGGAGCATCGCAAAGCGCGATGATGAAATCCATCCGGGGAGCGCCCGGCCCTTTGAACTCATCCCACGACTTGCAATGAAGGCGGGAAACATCGTGGCCGAGGACCTTCAAACGATCCAGCACCTCCGGCATTGGCTCCTTTGCCGGCTCCGATCCCGCCGAATAGGCCCGGAATCGTCCATTGCCGATCTTCTCGAGCAATGCTTCTGCGATGATCGAACGAGCGGAGTTGCGAGTGCATAGAAACAGAACGTTGAACGCGGGGGTCATGAACTTCTCCGTCGGCTCTTCGATGGCTTTAGAGGGCAGATCGAAAGCGTCCCCGCACAGTTCCGGACGGCCGTTGCAGCAATCCTGCGAGAGAAATTTGAGCAGCCCGCGGAAGCCGGTCACGTCCGCCCGGTAGTTCATCGAGCGGCCGTCTTTTTCTGCGGCAACCAGCCCGGCGCGGCTCAGGATTCCCAGATGCGTCGACATGGTGTTGTGCGGAACGTCGCACCTTCTGGCGATTTCGCCGGCGGAGAGGCTTTGCGGATGCACTGAAAGCAAGTGACGAACCGCAGCGAGGCGGGTCGGCTGCGCGAGCGATCCAAAGCCCTCGATGGCGGTTGCTTCACGCACATTTTGGTTCATTTTGATTTTCCGCTGGGCTGGGACCCGGATCGTGTCCATGAATATCGACAGATAAAGTGACGTATGGATGACAATTTTTCGCCAAGCACTGTTATTATGCGGGATATCGAGCATATTTTCAATTCTATACTTCGAGAAATATCGACATAATTCTTGCAAAGCGAGGAAGTTCGGACTAGCGATAAAGTCGGGATCGGCTGCGCGATATCGGCCGGGAAGGGCGCCACCACGTTGCGCCCGGATGTGGTGGCACCGATGAGCCTGTTCGAACGTTACCTTTCGCTGTGGGTGGCCCTGTGCATCGTCGCGGGCGTCGCACTTGGACATCTCCTGCCCGGGCTGTTCGCCACCATCGCCGGCGCGGAAATCGCGCGGGTCAACCTGCCGGTGGCAGGATTGGTCTGGCTGATGATCATCCCGATGCTGCTGAAGATCGATTTCGGCGCGCTCGGCGAGGTGCGTCGGCACTGGCGCGGGGTCGGCGTCACGCTGTTCATCAACTGGGCGGTCAAGCCGTTCTCGATGGCGCTGCTGGGCTCGCTGTTCATCGGCCATCTGTTCGCGCCCTGGCTGCCTTCGGCGCAAATTCCGTCCTATATCGCCGGCCTCATCCTGCTGGCGGCAGCACCCTGCACGGCGATGGTGTTCGTGTGGTCGAACCTGTGCGAGGGCGAGCCGCATTACACGCTGAGTCAGGTCGCGCTCAACGACGTCATCATGGTGTTTGCGTTCGCGCCATTGGTCGGGCTGTTGCTCGGCGTCGCCTCGATCGCGGTGCCGTGGGCGACGCTGCTGATCTCGGTGGTGCTGTATATCGTCGTCCCCGTCATCGTGGCGCAGCTATGGCGGCGGGCGCTGATGGCCAGCGGACCGGCGGCGCTGCAGCGGACCCAGCAGGTGCTGCAGCCGATATCGCTGGTGGCGTTGTTGTCGACGCTGGTGATGCTGTTCGGCTTTCAGGGCGAGCAGATCATCGCCCAGCCGCTGGTGATCGTGCTGCTGGCGGTGCCGATCGTGATCCAGGTCTATTTCAACGCGGGGCTGGCCTACTGGCTGAGCCGGCGTTTCGGCGTGGCCTGGTGTGTCGCAGCGCCGGCGGCGCTGATCGGCGCCAGCAACTTTTTCGAGCTCGCGGTCGCCGCCGCCATCAGCCTGTTCGGGCTCAATTCCGGAGCCGCATTGGCCACCGTGGTCGGCGTGCTGGTCGAGGTGCCCGTGATGCTCTCGGTGGTCTATCTGGTGAAGTTGTCGCGTGGCTGGTACGAGGCCGGCGCCGAGGCCGGCGTGGCCGTCGAGAAAGAGGCGCGGACGTGAGCGTCACCATCTATCACAACCCTTCCTGCGGCACCTCGCGCAACGCGCTGGCCATGATCCGGCGGAGCGGCGAAGAGCCCGAGGTCGTCGAATATCTGAAGGATCCGCCGAGCCGCGCGCGGCTGGTCGAGCTGATCAGGGCGATGGGCATCCCGGTTCGGGCGCTGTTGCGCGAAAAGGGCACGCCCTATGCGCAACTCGGGCTCGCCGATCCCAAATGGAGCGACGACCAGCTGATCGATTTCATGCTTGATCATCCGATCCTGATCAACCGGCCGATCGTGGTGACGCCGAAGGGCGCAAAACTGTGCCGGCCGTCGCAGGCCGTGCTCGATCTGCTCGACCATCCCGTCGCTTCTTTTGTGAAGGAAGGCGGCGAGGCCGTGACGCGGACGAAACCTGGACGACCTCATGGTGAGGAGGCGGAGTAGCGCCGTCTCCATCCATAAAGCCCCGATGCCGCCCATCCTTCGAGACGCCAGCCGCGCTATCTGGCGCGTGAGATGTGACCGTTCGGCGCAGCCCAACCCGCGCTTGATTCATGTCAATGCGATTGGGCTCGATCCGGTCCCAGCATGGCGGCAGGAGAGGGCGCATGTACAGGCATATCTTGCTTCCGACGGACGGATCGGAATTATCGAAGGCGGCGATGAAACACGGCATCGCCCTGGCCAAGGCCATCGGCGCCAAAGTGACCGCGCTGGTGGTATCGACGCCGCTCAATTCGCTGGTGGTCGACCCCAGCATCGTCTCCGGCGCGCTGGATCAGTACAAGGCGCTGGTCGTCGAGCAGACCGCGAAATACCTCGACAACATCGGCAGCAATGCGCGCGAGGCCGGCGTCGAATGCAGCACGCTGTGCATCGAACACGACAAGCCCTATGAGGCGATCGTCGAGACCGCGAAGCAACAAGGCTGCGATCTCGTGGTGATGGCATCGCACGGCTTGCGCGGCGTGTCGGCGATCCTCGGCAGCGAAACCCTGAAGGTACTGACCCATACCTCGGTGCCGATCCTGGTCTACCGCTGATTGGACCGGACGACGGTCTCAGCTCATCTGGTTTTGCCACAAGCCGAGAATGGCACCGGTTGGATCCGAGATGAGGCTGAACCAGCCCATTCCGGGGACTTCGGTAACGTCCTCCAGAATGGCCGCACCCAGCGACTTCGCCTTGGCGGTTGCCAGCCTGACGTCATCCACCTGCACATAGGCCACCCACGTCGACGGCGCCCCCGGGACAGGATGCTTCATCAAACCGCCGCCGGTTCCTTCGCCGACCTCGATCAACGTGTAGGTCCCCTCGGGCATAGGCACGTCTTGAAGCTTCCAGTCGAACAGCTCGCCATAGAATGATTTTGCCCTGGCGACATCGGTCGTGTTCAACTCGACATGGATGAACGGATTGGCCATCGGACGCCCTTTCCCGGCACGCGTTGAAGCTGCTGCTTTCATACACGCAAATTCACGATGCCGCGAGGCGGTGTGCCGGATCATCAGGCCGCCTCGCCGACCATCTCCGGCTGGCGCGCCAGCGAGACCGCCGGCGACATCAGGATCACCAGCGCCTGCGCGGCGAAGATCGCGGCCGCCAGATACAGGCACGCTTCCGCGCCGTAGAGCCCGCCGACGACGGCGCCGAGCGCGGAGCCGAGGGGGCGGGCGCCGTAGCTCATGATGTTGATCGCGGACACCCGGCCGAGCAGCCGCGGCGGCGTCACCGATTGCCGCAGGGTCGTGGTCGAGATCACCCACAGGATCGGGCCGGCGCCGAGCAGGAAGAAGCTCAGGCCCGCCAGCGCCGGGCTCGGAACGATCGTCGTCAGCGCCATGACGCTCGATGCGACAAAACCGGTCACCGGTCCAAGCCCGATCACGATGCCGAACGGCAAGCGCCGCATCACCCGGGTCGCCGCGAGCGCGCCGGCCACCATGCCGACGCCGTACATTGCGAGCGTGGCGCCGACGCCGGTCGCCGACAGGCCGAGACGGCGCACCGCATAGGGCACGAAGACCGCGAGCAGCAGGAACGAGGCGGTGTTGAAAATGAACTGGGTGACGAAGACCGGGCGCAGCAGCGGATGATGCAGCACGAAGGCCGCACCTTCCCTGATCTCCTGCAGCGGATGGCGTCGCGGCGCCGGCTGCCGGGCCGGTTCGTAGATTCCCGACAGCAGCACCACCGCGATGACCGAAAGCGCCGCGGCGAACCCGAAGGCCGGCGCCGCACCGACCCATCCCACCAGCACGCCGCCGAGCGCCGGTCCTGATGCAAAGGCCACGGTGCGCGCCAGTTCGATCCGCGCGTTGGCCGCGGGCAGGGATGGCGGCGACACCAGCGACGGCACCAGCGCGGGCGCGGCCACGCTGTAGACCACCGTGCCGCAGACCGCGACGAAGCCCGACAGCGCGAGCAGCGGCAGCGTCAGCAGGTTCAGCCCGATCAGGACCAGGATCGCGAGCAGGGCGGCGGCGCGCAGCGCTTCGGCGCCCGCCATCAGCCGCCGCCGCGAGATGCGGTCGGCGAGCAGCCCCGCCGGGATCGCGAACAGGATGAACGGCAGCGTCAGCGCGGTCTGCAGCAGCCCGGTCTGGCCTTCGCCGACGCCGAGCGAGAGCACCGCGACAATGGGGGCGGCCGCCAGCGCGACCTGCTCGGCCGATTGCGCGGCGAGATTGGACCAGGCCAGGCGGTTGAAGGTGGGAGGCAAGTGAGGCGCCTGATTGATCGAGGTCATGGCTTGGGTCCTTGCATGGGCGGTAGGCTGGCATTGTCTGGCTCTCAGGACGGCCAAGCCACCCGCTTCCCGAGAGAGGCCCAATGGAACCGCAGGTCTAGATGCTTTTGCAAATTAGTTGCAATAATATCCAATACCGGTCATTCTGCTGAAATGGACGCACGATCTCCCGATTTGCCAGCCGATTCCGGGCCCAAGGCCGTAGGGAGCGCCGCTGGCTGGCGTGCCGATGCCTCGGCCGGCGTCCAGCGCAGCCTGCCCGAGGTGTACGGGACGATTTCAGTGCCCCGTGCCGGCCACTGGACTCGCCGGCTGCTGGCCTTCGTCGGCCCCGGCTACCTGGTTTCGGTCGGTTACATGGATCCGGGCAACTGGGCGACGGACCTCGCCGGTGGGTCGAAGTTCGGTTACACGCTGCTGTCGGTCATCCTGCTCTCGAACCTGATGGCGATCCTGCTGCAGGCGCTCGCGGCGCGCCTCGGGATCGTCACCGATCGCGATCTCGCCCAGGCGTGCCGCGCCACCTATTCCCGGCCGGTCAACCTGCTGCTCTGGCTGGCCTGCGAGGCGGCGATCATCGCCTGCGATCTTGCGGAAGTCATCGGTACGGCGATTGCCCTGAAACTTCTGTTCGGCATTCCCCTGGTCGGCGGGGCGCTCATTGCCGCGCTGGACGCGTTCCTGCTGCTGTTCTTGATGAACAAGGGCTTTCGCTTCCTCGAGGCTTTCGTCGTCGCGCTGCTGATCGTCATCGCCGCCTGCTTTGCCATCCAGATCGTCGCCGCCGCTCCGCCGGTCGCCGCGGTGCTGCGCGGCTTTGCGCCGTCTTCCCGCATATTCACCAATCCCGAGATGCTCTACATCGCCATCGGCATCATCGGGGCAACGGTGATGCCGCATAATCTCTACCTGCACTCGTCGATCGTTCAGACCCGCGCCTACGAACGCTCCGACGAAGGCCGCCGGGATGCGATCAAATGGGCGACGACGGACTCCACCATCGCGCTCATGCTGGCCCTGTTCGTCAATGCCGCGATCCTGATCGTCGCGGCGGCGACGTTCCATACCAGTGGTCATGCCGACGTCGCCGAAATCGGCCAGGCCTTCGAGCTGTTGTCGCCGCTATTGGGTCTCGGTATTGCATCGACGCTATTTGCCATTGCGCTGCTCGCGTCCGGCCTCAACTCGACCGTGACGGCGACGCTGGCGGGCCAGATCGTCATGGAAGGCTTCCTTCATTTGCGTCTGCCGAGCTGGGCGCGGCGGCTTCTCACGCGCGGTATCGCCATCGTCCCGGTCATCGTCGTCACCGCGCTCTATGGCGAGCGCGGCACCGGACATCTTCTCGTCTTCAGTCAGGTCCTGCTGTCGATGCAGCTTCCGTTCGCCGTCATTCCGCTGGTGCGGTTCGTCTCCGACCGGCGAAAGATGGGCGACTTTGCCATCTCCCGCCCGCTCGCCGCCGCGGCCTGGATCGTGGCCGGCATCATCGTCGTTCTGAACGTCAAGCTGCTGTGGGATTATTTCGGCTGGTGACGATAGGAGGCGAATGGCGAGTAGCGAATGGAAAGCTTCCCTATTCGCTACTCGCCATTCGCCAACCTCAATCCTGCGGCTCGCTCGAGATGTCGCCTGAAGCGTCGATGCGCAGCCAGCCGGAGGGGGCGAGGCGTTGCTGCGGCAGGAAGCGGCCCTTGTAGTCCATCTTCTTGGAGCCTTCGATCCAGTAGCCGAGATAGACGTAGGGCAGGCCCTGGCGCCGGGCGCGCGCGATGTGGTCGAGGATCATGAAGGTACCGAGCGAGCGGCTGACTTCCGACGGTTCGAAGAACGAATAGACCATCGACAGCCCGTCGCTGAGCACGTCGGTCAATGCCACCGCCAGCAGTTCCTCGCCGCGGCCGGTGACGCCGCTTCCTTCGCCGCGGCGGCGGTACTCGATGATGCGGGTTTCGACGTGGCTGTCCTCCACCATCATCGCGTAGTCGAGCACGGTCATGTCGGCCATGCCGCCATGGCGGTGACGCTGATCGAGATAGGCGCGGAACACGGAATACTGTTCGGAGGTCGGCACCGCGCTGCGCTGCTCGCCGACGATGTCGGAATTGCGGGCCAGCACCTTTCGCAGGTTACGCGAGAGCCGGAATTCGTTGGCGACGACGCGGATGGAAACGCAGGCCCGGCACTGGTCGCAGGCCGGGCGATAGGCGATCGACTGGCTGCGCCGGAAGCCGCCATGGGTCAGGAGGTCGTTGAGGTCGCCGGCCTTGTCGCCGACCAGATGGGTGAACACCTTGCGCTCATGCCGGCCCGGCAGATACGGGCAGGGCGAGGGCGCCGTCAGGTAGAATTGCGGGGTGTCACGCGAGTGCTGGGTCACGGGGTGTCGTCAGTCTCCGAAAGGCGAAGCAGGTGCCAGCATCGCGCCGCCGGGGCTGACCGTCAATCGCTTTGGGGTCAGAACGTCCGTGCCGTCTGCGCCACCGGGTTGCGGACGGAACTGTTGATGACCACGGTTCCCAGCACGATGTCGTGCAGCAGGCGGCGGCGGCCGTTGAACAGCCCGACCAGCAGCACCAGCGGCGACAGGAAGGAAACCGAAATCCAGAACAAAACCGCGTGCATGGCGCCGAGGATGAAATAACCCGGCGCGCCGTACCAGGTGCGCAGCTCCAGATCCATCACCCGCATGCCGAGCGTCGCCGAATGGGGGCCGCCGAGCGTGGCGCCGTAGTAGACCACCGCCCAGATCACGGTGGCCGGCCACGCCAGCCAGAACAGCGCCCAGCCGAGCCCCAGCGTGACCAGGCCGAACACGGCGATGAAGAGGTAACCGAGGATCACCGGGACGGCGATGACGACGAGGTCGATCAGGAACGCGAACACCCGCCGCGTCGCCACGCCGCGAAACAATTCCGGCTGCGTCCAGGGGTCGAAGGCATGCGGCCGGACGTTCGCCGAACCGCCGTTGCGCCAGCCGCCGCCACCGTAACCCGAACCGCTGTCAGACATGATCAGTCCTCCCGACCGTGCAATCCTCGAAAGCGAGACATGGGAACCGCAGGCGCGCACGCAAGACCTCGCCCTGATTACGAAACCGCAATATTCCGGCGATTCGGGGCTGGGGCGTCCGGCCGCCCGTTACCCGTCATTGCGAGCGCAGCGAAGCAATCCATAGCCCAGGAAAGAAAGAATGGATTGCTTCGCTGCGCTCGCAATGACGATGATAGGCCGCCGGCTGGTCGCCCTCAGCGCTCCGCCTTCAGCTTCTCCGCCGCCTGCGGCGCGAAGTAAGTCAAAATTCCGTCGGCGCCGGCGCGCTTGAAGCCCAGAAGGCTTTCCATCATCGCCCGCTCGCCGTCGATCCAGCCATTGTTGGCGGCGGCCGCGATCATCGCGTATTCGCCGGACACCTGATAGACGAAGGTCGGCATCCCGAAGGTGTCTTTGACCCGCCGCACCACGTCGAGATAGGGCATGCCCGGCTTCACCATCACCATGTCGGCGCCTTCGGCGATGTCGAGTTCGACCTCGCGCAGGGCTTCGTCCGAGTTGGCGCTGTCCATTTGGTAGGTGCGCTTGTCGCCGGTCAGCGTCTTCGCCGAGCCGATGGCGTCGCGGAACGGGCCGTAGAAGGCGGAGGCGTATTTCGCGGCGTAGGCCATGATCTGGACGTCGAGGAAACCGGCGGCGTCCAGCCCCTGGCGGATGGCGCCGACGCGGCCGTCCATCATGTCCGACGGCGCGATGATGTCGCAGCCGGCTTCGGCCTGCACCAGGGCCTGCCGCACCAGCACCGCCACCGTCTCGTCGTTGAGGATCCGGCCGTCCTCGATCAGCCCGTCATGGCCGTGGCTGGTGAAGGGATCGAGCGCGACGTCGCAGAGCACCCCGATGCCGGGAAACTCCTTCTTGATCGCGCGCACCGATTTGCAGACGAGATTGTCGGGATTGGTGGCTTCGGAGCCGTGCTCGTCGCGCAGCGAAGGCTCGGTATAGGGAAACAGCGCGATGCAGGGGATGTTCAGCTTTGCCGCGCGCTCGGCGTCGCGCACGGCCTGATCGACCGAAAGCCGCTCCACGCCGGGCATCGAGGCCACGGCCGCGCGCTTGTCGTGGCCGTCGACCACGAACAGCGGCCAGATCAGGTCGTCCGTGGTGAGGACGTTTTCCCGCACCAGCCGGCGCGCCCATTCCGCCTTGCGATTGCGGCGCGGGCGAACCACCAGATCGAGGGAAGGGGCGGCCTGCGCGGTCGGTTGCCGCGGCGCGTCGCGCATTTCGATCGGTCGCCCGAATTTGATCGCCATTTTGTCATCTCTCCTGGGAGGCAGGTTCCAACCCTAGCACCTTGCAGGGCTCCCGTCACCGCGGCCTTGACCTGCCGCAAGGTCGATTGATTTTGCCGCGCCGAGGGGCCATGAGTTTTGAGATGAGTTTTCAATTGGAGCCGTATTCACGGCTCAAGAGCGGTCCGGATGTCTGAAACCCCCTCGCGCGACAACTCGCGGGACAATGCGATGTCGGTGGCCGCGATTTCGTCGGAACGGATCGAATCCGACGAGAATGTGTGGACCCGGCGGCTGGTGTTTTTCCTGCGCATCATGGCCGTCGTCTCCGTGATCCAGGGTCTCTACCACTGGGCGCAGGTGACGGGCTTCGTCGGCGGCGAGGACGAAGCCTTCGAGAACCAGCCGATGGCGTGGCAGACCGCGACGGTCTATTTCGCGGTGATCGAACTCGTCGCGGCGGTCGGACTTTGGCTCGCGACGCCGTGGGGCGCGGTGGTGTGGCTGACGACCGTGGTGTCGATGGCCGTGATCGAACTGATGTTCCCTGGAATTTACGGCGGCAGCCTGACGGTAGTGGGCTTCGAAGCGCTGATGCTGGCTGCGTATCTTGCGCTGGCCTGGATGGCCGCGCGCGAACGGCCGCCATAGCGGTCGCGCATCGCGTCTTCGCGCGGAAAGAATCCGTGCCGCCACTTGCATGATGCCGATTTGAAAATGAATGTGCGCGACCTCGGAAAAATCGAGGGGCGGATACATAAAATTTTCCGAAAATCTGGCGGTAACTTTTCAGTCACCCTAACGCGCCGCCACACCTGTTACGCAAGCCTTTCGAATTCGAGCGATGCTGTTCCCATATGCGACACAGCGCGCCAACGAAGCGTGAACAGGGCCGTCTCACCCTCAATGAAAGGTTGCGAAAAGTCCTTATGTGGCGGGCTTAATCCGCGATTTACTGTCTTAAATTCATGATCTCTTTATTGTCTTATTTAAGCGGATCTTCAAACGCCCCCCTTAAGTTGAGGCTATCAGACGGGACACAAGTTTCGTCGAATAAGTCGATAAAAACGACAACAGGGGAAGTGTCATGATGAAAGCCGTTGCCACGGCGGTGGAACCCGCTGAACGCGCTCCGGGCCAGGCTCCGGTGCAGCCGCTCTATCTCGAAGCGTTGACCCTGGTGGAGCGGCTGCATCGCCGCCTGCTCGACGTCATCAAGGATGAATTCGACCGTCGCGGCCGCGCCGACATCAATTCGGTACAGGCGCTTCTGCTCTACAACATCGGCGACAAGGAACTGACCGCGGGCGAACTGCGCACGCGCGGTTACTACCTCGGCTCCAACGTTTCCTACAATCTGAAGAAGCTGGTCGAACTCGGCTTCCTCGATCACCAGCGCTCGCGCGTCGATCGCCGCTCGGTCCGCATCCGCCTGACCCCGCAGGGCCAGGAAATCCGCAAGATCGTCGACGCGCTCTATCAGAAGCACGTCAAGACGGTGGAGCAGGTCGGCGGCATCTCGAACGAGGAGTTCGCGACGCTGAACAAGTCGCTGCACCGGCTCGAGCGGTTCTGGACCGACCAGATCCTGTATCGGCTCTGAGATTTCCTTCGGCCAAGCCGGCGTGCTTCAAAAAGACCGGCAGCCATCATGGCGTTTTCGAGCGAAGTGAATACCGGTTCGCGTGAAGAAAACGCGTGAAACAAAAGAGTAAGACAAAACCAAGAAAAAAAGAGACTTCCCCTCAAAGCGCATCGGCCCGGGTTACCGGTCCGGTGCGTTTTGTTTTCATGGCGTTTTCGGTACTGGCCGAAATAGGCCACTCGGAGCAGACAGATTTGTCTGCGTTGCCTGAACAGCCAGACGACAAAGAGGCCACCAACTGAGGCGGCTTACTTCACCCGATCCCCTAATAGCCTGCCTGTCGTGTTATGAATGAAGTGCGTCTTGGCGCAGGCCGGGCAAGCCATAGCCGAGTGGCTGTCCTTGGCCTCCTCTGGCACGTTCGCCAGCCAATGCTGCACGTTAATCCCGGTTTGGGGACATCTGAAGACGATGGGCCGATCCATGGCAGGCATTATGCCAATGGCCGTCGCTCGCCAAAACTACGGATGTTTACTTAGGTCCCCCTTTGCGGGATCAAATCCTTCGACAGCTCGTCCGCCAGCAGCTTCAAAATCGTCTGCCGCCTTACATCATCTTTTTGATCCGGGGCAGCCAGCAGCCTGCGATAATGCTCGAGATTTTGTCGATGAATGAACCGCTCCACGGCGACCTCCCGGAGGTGCATGGGCCCAATGTCACCGTGCTCCCACTTCCATAAGGGAAGATGGGCCAAGTTGTTCCCGGGGCTTCTGCAATATGACGCTCCCGGATTCAAAACAGGTAGAATCCGGTTTCCCGAAATGGAACTTCTGCCCGCTCCCGGGCTTATCCCCCGGTTGCCGGAGGAGAGGGCCATGCTGGTCGAGCGCGGATTGCGGGTCATGAACGTCGAAGTGGTCGGCGATGCCTATGCCATCGCCTCGAATTATCTGCGCCGCACCGGCGCCATCGCCGACGGCTTTACGACCGACGAACGGCTGCTGCAGATCATCGTCGAGCTGTTTCAGCGCGGCGAAATGAACAGGCTCAGGCTCGCCAACAAGGCGATCGCGAAGTTCGAGACCGCCGAACTGGTCTAATCCCTTAAGCGAAGAGGATCTCATGGAAGCCGCCATCGACCGTATCATGATGACCTACGATCTCTTGGTGAACCGCTCCGCCGCGGCCAGCGCCGACGCGCGCGCGAAAGTGACGGATTATCTCGCCAAGCTGATGGAAGCCGGCGAAAAGGATACGCACCGGCTGACGGTTTGCGGGCTGACCTACTTGCGCGAACTCGACGGCTCGAGCGATCCGGTGAAGGCCGGGTTTACGGGGCTCTGACCAGGACGTTGCCTGTCTTTGCTCGTCACGGCCGGGCATAGCCATCCGAAGGACGGCGTCGCTTTCGCTCGCCTGTGACCCGGGCATCCATCCCAAGATTGATGGATACGCGGGTCAAGCCCGCGTATGACGGAAGCTTTGCTGTGACCGATCCGGGCCCCGAAGTTCAGCCCGGCGACGACATTTGCGTGTGTCGCTGACGCCTCGCAAGAATATCTGATACACCTCGGCGCCTGGCAAGCACGGCTCAACAAGCACGCCCGAGGAAACCCCCATGCTCACCCTGCATCACCTCAACGACTCCCGCTCGCAACGGATTTTGTGGCTGCTGGAAGAACTCGATACCCCCTATGAGATGCAGCGCTATCAGCGCGATGCCGCCACCCGGCTCGCGCCGCCGGAGTTGACCGCGGTGCATCCGCTCGGCAAGTCGCCCGTGATCACCGACGGCGAGGTCAGGATCGCGGAGTCCGGCGCCATCGTCGATTACCTCATCCGCCGCTATGGCAAGGGGAAGATGATGCCGGCGCTCGGCAGCCCCGACTATGAGACCTATAACGAGTGGCTGCATTATGCCGAAGGCTCGGCGATGCTGCCGCTGATGCTCAATCTCTATGTCTCGAGGCTGAAGGAGGCGGGCGCGCCGCTGCACCCGCGCATCGACAGCGAGATCGCCAACCACCTCGGCTATATCGACGGCGCATTGATAGGCCGGGAATTCTTCGTGGGCACGTCGCTGACCGGCGCCGACATCCAGATGAGCTTTGTCGGCGAAATGGCAAAGGTGTTCGACAAGCTCGGGCCGTATCCGAACCTGGCAGCGTGGCTGGAGCGGATGCATGCGCGCCCGGCCTTCCAGCGCTCGGTCGAGAAGGGCGGGGCGTACCGGTTCGCGAAGTAGGACGAGCCCGTCGCATGCCCAATCGTCATTCCGGGATGGTGCGTTAGCACCAGACCTCAGATGCGCAATTGCGCATCGGGGAATCTCGAGATTCTCCGATGTGCAATTGCACATCGTAATTCGATGCTGTCGCATCGCCCCGGAATGACGTACTGACCCGCCGCCCGATTTGCGCGCAAAATCTAATTTCGTGAACCGGATCAAGCTGTTTCTACCTGTCCAGTCCCTTTCGAAAAAATATTCTGCTTTTCCGAAACCGCAAATCACTTTTATATCCGCCGCCGTCCACCCCACTCGAGGGGCGTATCGCGGTCGTCACGGACGCGGGGCTGGATGCGGTGGCCGCTGGCGGCGCTTCTGACGAGAGCGCTTTGGCTTGCGGACGGCAAAATCGTGTGGTCCTGACGCCTCGACGCCGGCGTCAAGTTTGCGGGATCTATTCGCAAGCGACGGTGGCAAAAAAGCCCGATCGCCGGGGAGATCACGACATAAGCCGTAAAACCATTGCGTGCGGGGATGCCGGGTGATTTCCGGTGCGACCGCTGTGAATACTCGTGTGCATTCTGCACTACCAATTCGCACACGAGGCTGCGGGTGCACTGGGCACCCGGCATTCCCCACGCCCTCTTTGGGCGGAAGGTTTTGCAAAACCCGGGCGCATCGCGCCGCGGGATCGCGAAGGCGTATCTGGGGATAGAGCGGGATTGACGCCGGGGAAGGGCGGTCCGGCACGGAACCCACCCCATCCCCACCATATCTTGCATAAATATCAGCCACCTACCGCAAGTGCTTGGCCGCCGCCGTCCGATATGGTATCTCGCCAGTGCCGCTTTCGATCGCCACACGTGACCGGCCGCAACGCCCGTAACCGGTTGCGGCGGTGGAGATATTTCGCTCATGAGCTCTTCTGTTTCCAGCGCCAAAACCGCGTCCGCGCCCGACTCGTTCTTTACTGCCACGCTTGAGCAGGCCGATCCGGAGATCGCTGCCGCCATCAAGGGCGAACTCGGCCGCCAGCGCCATGAGATCGAGCTGATCGCGTCGGAAAACATCGTCAGCCGCGCGGTGCTGGAGGCGCAGGGCTCGGTGATGACCAACAAATACGCCGAAGGCTATCCGGGCAATCGCTATTACGGCGGCTGCGAATGGGTCGACGTCGCCGAGACGCTGGCGATCGAGCGCGCCAAGAAACTGTTCGGCGCGGGTTTTGCCAACGTGCAGCCGAACTCCGGCAGCCAGATGAATCAGGCGGTGTTTTTGGCGCTGCTGCAGCCCGGCGATACCTTCATGGGGCTGGATCTCGCCGCCGGCGGCCATCTCACCCACGGCTCGCCCGTCAATATGTCCGGCAAATGGTTCAAGGCTTCGCATTACACGGTGCGGCGCGAGGACCAGATCATCGACATGGATGCGGTCGCAAACCAGGCCGAGCAGGTGCGGCCGAAACTGATCATCGCCGGCGGATCGGCCTATTCGCGGGCCTGGGATTTCAAGCGCTTTCGCGAGATCGCCGACAGCGTCGGCGCCTATCTGATGGTCGACATGGCGCATTTCGCCGGCCTCGTCGCCGGCGGCGTGCATGCCTCGCCGGTGCCGCACGCGCACGTCACCACCACCACCACGCACAAATCGCTGCGCGGACCGCGCGGCGGCCTGATCCTCTGTAACGACGAGGCGCTCGCCAAGAAGCTGAACTCGGCGATCTTCCCCGGCCTGCAGGGCGGCCCGCTGATGCATGTGATCGCGGCCAAGGCGGTGGCGTTCGGCGAGGCGCTGCGTCCGGATTTCAAGGTCTACGCCCGGAACGTGGTCGAGAATGCCAGGGCGCTGGCGGAAGCGATGCGCGGTCATGGCTTCGACATCGTCTCGGGCGGCACCGACAATCATCTGATGCTGGTCGACCTCCGGCCGAAGGGGCTGAAGGGCAACGTCTCGGAAAAGGCGCTGGTGCGCGCGGCGATCACCTGCAACAAGAACGGCATCCCTTTCGACCCGGAAAAGCCGTTCGTCACCTCGGGGCTCAGGCTGGGCACGCCGGCGGCGACCACGCGCGGCTTCGGAGTTGCCGAATTCAAGC
The DNA here is from genome assembly GCA_963721275.1 of uncultured Alphaproteobacteria bacterium. Classification (GTDB taxonomy): domain Bacteria; phylum Pseudomonadota; class Alphaproteobacteria; order Rhizobiales; family Xanthobacteraceae; genus Bradyrhizobium. The sequence continues at coordinate 220,230 of CAVRIQ010000025.1, forward strand.
AGGTCGCCGGCCTGATCGCCGAGGTGCTGAACGCGATCGCGCAGTCGCAGGACGGCAAGGCGCCGCTGGTGGAAGCCGCGATCAAGGAAAAGGTGAAGGCGCTCACCGACCGCTTTCCGATCTATCAGTGAAGCTTGCTAACGAAGGTTTTGGCTAACAACGAGGTTTTGGCCGGATGCGTTGCCCCAGCTGCAACAGTCTCGATACCCAGGTAAAGGACTCGCGTCCGACCGAGGATTCCGCCGTGATCCGGCGGCGGCGGGTGTGCGTCGCCTGCAATTTCCGCTTCACCACCTTCGAGCGGGTGCAGCTGCGCGAACTCACGGTCATCAAGCGCAACGGCCGAAGGGTGCCGTTCGATCGCGACAAACTGGTGCGCTCGCTGCAGATCAGCTTGCGCAAGCGCCCGGTGGATCCGGAGCGCGTGGAGAAGATGGTCTCGGCCATCGTGCGCGAACTCGAAAGCGGCGGCGAAGCCGAGATTTCGTCGGAGGCGATCGGCGAGATCGTGATGGAGCATCTGCGCCAGCTCGACGACGTCGCCTATGTCCGCTTTGCCTCGGTCTATCGCAATTTCCGCGAGGCGAAAGACTTCGAAGCCGTGCTCGGCGAACTCTCCGGCGAGGACGACGCGCGGATTGCCCTGTTACGCAAATGATCTTCCGCATTCTGGAAGACCAGTACGCGCAGAAATCGAAGGAATCGAAAGCCGCCGATCAGCGCTTCATGCAGCTTGCGCTGACGCTCGGCCGGCGCGGGCAGGGGCGCACCTGGCCCAATCCCGCCGTCGGCGCGGTCGTGGTCAGGGACGGCGTCATTCTGGGCCGCGGCTGGACGCAGGCAGGCGGCCGTCCGCATGCCGAGCCGGAGGCGCTGGCACGTGCCGGGGAGGCTGCTCGCGGCGCTACGCTTTATGTGACGCTGGAGCCGTGCTCGCATGTCGGCAAGACGCCGCCCTGCGCCGACGCCATCGTCGCGGCCGGCATCGCGCGCGTGGTGTCGGCGATCGAGGATCCCAATCCGGAAGTGGCCGGGCAGGGCCATGCCCGGCTGCGCGCCGCCGGCATCACGGTCGATATCGGGCTCGGTGCTGTGGAAGCCGCGCGCGATCACGCCGGACATTTCCGGCGCGTCCGCGACAGGCGCCCGCATGTGATCCTCAAACTCGCGGTATCCGCCGACGACAAGATCGCCGCGGCCGGGCACAAGCCGGTGGCGATCTCGGGCGAAGCGGCAAGAGCGCGGGTGCACCTGCTGCGCGCGCAATGCGACGCCATCCTGGTCGGGATCGGCACCGTGCTTTCGGACGATCCGCTCCTGACCTGCCGCCTGCCGGGCATGGAAGCGCTTTCACCGGTGCGAGTGGTGCTCGATGCTAGCCTGCGCTTGCCCGGCACCAGCCGGCTGGTGCATTCCGCCCGCGAGACCCCGCTATGGGTAATGACCTCGAACCTGGCGGAGGCGCCCGCTGCCATGAAGCTCGGCGCCGCCGGCGCGCAGCTGATCCGCGTTCCCACCACGACCATGCCGCCGGGGTTGGACTTGCCGGCCGTGCTGCAAGCGCTGGCCGGGAAAGGCATCACCCGGCTCCTGGTGGAAGGCGGCGCGCGCGTCGCCTCGTCCTTTGCCGCCGCCGGCCTCGTCGACGAGGTCTGGCTGTTGCGTGGCCCCGACGCGATCGGCGCCGATGGCGTCGCCGCGCTGGATGCGTTGCCGCTGTCCGCAATCACGCAGTCGCCCGGCTTCAAGCTACGTGCTAGCGAGAGCCTGCAAAAAGATACTCTAACGATTTACGAGCGCGCTTGATGTTCACAGGGATCGTCACCGATGTCGGCGAGATCGTCGGCCTGACGCCAACGGCGCAGGGGCAGCTGCATCGCCTGCGCATCGCCTGCCGCTACGACCGTGCGACCATCGCCGACGGCGCCTCGATCGCCTGCAGCGGTGTCTGCCTGACGGTGGTCGCCTCGGGCGTCGAGCGTGACAGAACCTGGTTCGAGGTCGATGCCGCCGCCGAAACGCTTGCCATGACCACCGCGAAGCACTGGATCGCGGGAACCAGGCTCAATCTCGAGCGCGCGCTCAAGATCGGCGACGAACTCGGCGGCCATATCGTTGCCGGCCATGCCGACGGCATCGCCACCGTCGTCAGGCGCGAGGATCTGCCCGACATGGCGCGGTTCGAACTCTCCACCGCGCGGGATCTGGCGCGCTTCATCGCGCCGAAGGGTTCCGTGACGCTGGACGGCGTGTCGCTGACGGTGAATACGGTCGACGAGACAGCCTTTTCGGTGCTGATCATTCCCCATACGCTCAATGTCACGACACTCTCCGGCTGGCGGCAGGGCAGCGAGGTCAACATCGAGGTCGACCTGATGGCGCGCTACGCCGCGCGGCTTTCGGAAATGAAGTAGGCGCAGCCCTTGGCTTTGGACGCTGCTGCGCCTAAAACGCGCACGAATAGCTCAATATTGACGGGAATAAGATGGCAGACGCGCGGCGCGCACCCTTGAAGGATCAGACCGACATCTCCGGCGCGCGCGCGCTGATCGTCGAGGCGCGCTTCTATGACGACATCCAGGACGCGCTCATGGAAGGCGCGGTCGCGGAGCTGAAGGCCGCCGGCGTCAGCCACGACGTGATCACGGTGCCCGGCGCGCTGGAGATTCCGGCTGCGATCGCGATTGCGCTCGATGCCGCCGAAAGCACCGGAAAACCCTACGACGCCGCGATCGCGCTCGGCTGCGTGATCCGGGGCGACACCATCCATTTCGAAATCGTCTCGATGGAATCCTCGCGCGCGCTGATGGACCTCGCGGTGGCGAGAAGGATGCCGCTCGGCAACGGCATCATCACCGTCAACACCGAGGCGCAGGCCTGGGCGCGGGCGCGCGCCGGCGAACTCGACAAGGGCGGCGACGCCGCGCGCGCGGCATTGGCCATGCTGCGGATCAAGCGCCGGCTGACGCGGATCTGATCATGGCAGAAAACAAGAAGGCAAAGCCGGCCAAGGGTCCCGACAGGAAAGCCAACCGGCGCGGCGCGGCGCGACTCGCCGCGGTGCAGGCGCTCTACCAGATGGACATCGGCGGCGCCGGCATCAACGACATCTTCGCCGAGTTCGAAAGCCATTGGCTCGGCAACGAGGTCGAGGGCGACAAATACCTGCCCGCCGAAGCCGCATTTTTCCAGGATGTCGTCGCCGGCGTGGTGCGCGACCAGGCCAAGCTCGATCCGCTGATCGATGCTGCGCTCTCGAAGGGCTGGCCGCTGAAGCGGATCGACGCCATCCTGCGCGCGGTGCTGCGCGCCGGGGCCTACGAACTCGAGCACCGCAAGGACGTGCCCGGCCGCGTCGTGGTGTCGGAATATGTCGACGTCGCCCATGCCTTTGTCGAGGCCGAGGAGACCGGCATGGTGAACGCGGTGCTCGATCAGATCGCCCGCCAGTTCCGCGCCGACGAGTTTTCGCGGGCGGGCGGCTGACATGGCTGTCGCCGGTGCAGGGGCATCCGGTGAGGACGCGCTGATCGCGCGCTATTTCAGGCCGCTTGCGACCGATCCCGGCGCGTTCAACCTGGTCGACGATGCCGCGATCCTCAAGGCCTGCGGCGAGGACCTCGTGGTGAAGACGGACGCCATTGTCGAGGGCGTGCATTTCCTGCCCGACGATCCGCCGGACACCATCGCGCGCAAGGCGCTGCGGGTGAACCTGTCCGATCTCGCCTCCAAGGGCGCGACGCCTGCCGGTTTTGTGCTGACATTGGCGCTGCGCAGCGCCGACGATGCCTGGCTCGCGCCGTTCGCGCGCGGGCTCGGCGAGGACGCGGCCCAGTACGGCTGTCCGCTGCTCGGCGGCGACACCGTCTCCACCCCGGGGCCGCTGATGATTTCGATCGCGGCGTTCGGGCGCGTGCCATCGGGCAAGATGGTCCATCGCTTCGGCGCGCAACCCGGCGACCGCGTGGTGGTGACGGGAACGATCGGCGACGCCACGCTCGGCCTCGATATCCTGAAAGGCGGCGCGGCCGCCGCGGCTCTGTCGGATAATCCCGCGGCGAGGGAACTGCTGGTCGGACGCTATCGCGTGCCGCAGCCGCGCAATGCGCTGGCGCAGGCCATTCGCGATTACGCCGGCGCGTCGATGGATGTGTCGGATGGTCTTGCGGGCGATCTCGCCAAGCTCTGTGCGGCCTCCGGCGTGTCGGCGGTGATCGACGCGCCGAGCATTCCCTTGTCGGCGCCGGCGGCAAGTCTGGTCGCGCGCGGCACCGTCGGCATCGGGACCCTGGTTTCCGCCGGCGACGACTACGAGATCTTGTGCGCGATATCGGAGAATCGGTTTGAGGCCTTCGCCGAGGCCGCGGCGCTGGCCGGGGTGACGGTGACCTCGATCGGGACGATTATCGCAGGTTCTGCGGCCCCGACGTTTCTGGACGCGCAGGGCAGGGAGGTACCGCTGCCGCGCCGGTCCTACAGCCATTTTTAGAATTTTGCCGAAAAGCTCACATTTCCAAATAAATACCTGCCGAAATCGACCTTTTGGGCCCTCCACGGCGTTGCGCCCGGCATATGATTTTGGCATGGTCCCGCCGATTTAAGGCCGCCCTTTTGGGCAGGGCAGGCCTTCTTTTTATGCGCCCGCCGCTCCCGCGGTGATCGGCGTGGGGTTGACCAAAATCTGAGGCAGATTCAATGACAGCATTATGGGCGATCGTGCTCTGCGGGGCGCTTTCCATCGTTTACGCCATCTGGGCGACGGCTTCCGTGATGAAATCGGACGCCGGCAATCCGCGGATGCAGGAGATCGCGGCCGCGGTCCGCGAAGGCGCGCAGGCCTATCTGCGGCGCCAATACACGACGATCGGCATTGTCGGCATCGTGATCTTCGCGCTGCTCGCCTACTTCCTCGGCATGCTGGTGGCGGTCGGCTTTACCGTCGGCGCTGTGCTGTCGGGCGCCGCCGGCTTCATCGGCATGAACGTCTCGGTGCGCGCCAACGTACGCACCGCGCAGGCCGCCACAATTTCGCTGGCCGGCGGACTCGAACTCGCGTTCAAGGCCGGCGCCATCACCGGGCTCCTGGTCGCCGGTCTCGCCCTCCTGGGCGTGACGATCTACTTCGCCTACCTCACGCACTTCCTGGGTCTTGCGGCCAACAGCCGCACGGTCATCGATGCCATGGTGGCGCTCGGCTTCGGCGCCTCGCTGATTTCGATCTTCGCGCGTCTTGGCGGCGGCATCTTCACCAAGGGCGCCGACGTCGGCGGCGATCTCGTCGGCAAGGTCGAAGCCGGCATTCCCGAGGACGATCCGCGTAACCCCGCGACCATCGCCGACAACGTCGGCGACAATGTCGGCGACTGCGCCGGCATGGCCGCCGACCTGTTCGAAACCTATGCGGTGACCGCGGTCGCCACCATGGTGCTGGCCGCGATCTTCTTCGCGACCTCGCCGCTGCTGGTGAACATGATGACGCTGCCGCTCGCCATCGGCGGCGTCTGCATCATCACCTCGATCGTCGGCACCTTCTTCGTCAAGCTCGGCGCCAACCAGTCGATCATGGGCGCGCTGTACAAGGGCCTGATCGCCACCGGCATCCTGTCGCTGATCGGCGTCGCCGGCGTGATCAACTGGCTGGTCGGCTTCGGCCCGCTGGAGGGCGTGAAGTTCACCGGCATGGCGCTGTTCGAGTGCGGCGTCGTCGGCCTCGTCGTCACCGGCCTGATCATCTGGATCACCGAATACTACACCGGCACCGACTATCGGCCGGTGAAGTCGATCGCGGCTGCGTCCGTCACGGGCCACGGCACCAACGTGATCCAGGGCCTGGCGATCTCGATGGAATCCACCGCCGGTCCCGCGATGGTGATCATCGCCGGCATTCTCGTCACCTACAGCCTTGCGGGCCTGTTCGGCATCGCGATCGCCACCACCACGATGCTGGCTCTGGCCGGCATGATCGTGGCGCTCGACGCCTTCGGCCCGGTCACCGACAATGCCGGCGGCATTGCCGAAATGGCGGGTCTGCCCAAGGAAGTCCGCAAGGCCACCGACGCGCTCGATGCCGTCGGCAATACCACCAAGGCGGTCACCAAGGGCTACGCGATCGGCTCGGCCGGTCTCGGCGCGCTGGTGCTGTTCGCGGCCTACAATGAAGACCTCAAATTCTTCATCGGCAACGCCACGAAGTTTCCGTACTTCCAGGGCGTGGTGCCCGACTTCTCCCTGAACAACCCCTATGTCGTGGTCGGCCTGCTGTTCGGCGGCCTGCTGCCGTATCTGTTCGGCGCGATGGGCATGACCGCGGTCGGCCGCGCGGCCGGCGCGATCGTCGAGGAAGTGCGGCGTCAGTTCCGCGAAAAGCCCGGCATCATGAAGGGAACCGACAAGCCGGACTACGGCAGGGCGGTCGACATCCTGACCAAGGCGGCGATCAAGGAAATGATCATTCCGTCGCTGCTGCCGGTGCTGTCGCCGATCTTCGTCTACTTCGTGATCTTCGCGATCGCGGGCGGCGGCGCGACCGGCAAATCGGCGGCGTTCTCGGCCGTCGGCGCCATGCTGCTGGGTGTGATCGTGACCGGCCTGTTCGTCGCGATCTCCATGACCTCGGGCGGCGGCGCCTGGGACAACGCCAAGAAGTACATCGAGGACGGCCATTACGGCGGCAAGGGCTCCGACGCCCACAAGGCCGCGGTTACCGGCGACACCGTCGGCGATCCCTACAAGGATACGGCGGGTCCCGCCGTCAACCCGATGATCAAGATCACCAACATCGTGGCGCTGTTGCTGCTGGCGATCCTGGCGCACTGAGCGGCGATACGATCCCAGACCAAAACCCCGCGGTGCGAGCCGCGGGGTTTTTGTTATTTCGAAACTCGATGCTTTTTTCACGTCATTGCGAGAGCAGCGAAGCAATCCATCGCGCAAAAGTAATGACGGATTTTGAGACATGCGTATAACTCCCGCGGCGCGACGCGCCCGAGGTATTGATAAATCTTCCGCCCCCAAAGAGGGCGTGGGGAATGCCGGGTGCCCAGTGCACCCGCAGCCTCGTGTGCGAAGTGGTAGTGTCAACATGCACACGAGTATTCACAGCGGTCGCACCGGAAATCACCCGGCATCCCCGCACGCAATGGTTTTAACGGCTTCCTTCGTACTCTCCCCGGCGATCGGGCTTTTTTGTCACCGTCGCTGGCAGCGTCTTGGCTGCCAACTTGACGCCAGCGTCGAGGCGTCAGGACCACACGACTTCTCCGTCCGCAAGTAGAGCGCTGTCGTCTCAAGCGCCGCCGCGTCCATCGCATCCAGCCCCGCGTCCGTGACGATCGCGATACGCCCCTCGAGTGGGGTGGACAGCGACGGATATAGAGTGATTTGGGGTTTCGGAAAATCAGAATATTTTTTCGAGCGGGACTTGACAGGGCAAATCACGTTGATCCGGCTTGAGAAAATAGATCTTACGCGCAAATCCGCTGGGCGCGCAGGGAAGACCCGCAGCCCGGATCAAGCCAACCAACCGGCCGGCGCGTCGCGCGGGCGGGATATGCGACACGAGGTTTGCTAAGGTACGACAGATCAATTGAGTGCAGCGTCACCGTAACTCCAGCGTCACCGTAACTCCGTGTCTCACTTAAGGGGTGCAGTCCACTCCTGTCACCGTGACTCCCTGTAACTCGCGCAGGTCAGAAGACACCCGGACGCGGTCGGCGCACGATTACCTTCGCTCACCTGTTGCCGCGTCCCGCAACGGCGCACGGCTTAGTTCGTTGCCGGCAGCTATGGCCTTCCGCAACAGCCGCATCAACTCCGCTGCTTCCTTGTCAGACAGCCCGCGCAGCATGATCTGCTGCGCCGCCTCGACGGCCGGCGTGATCCCGCGAAAGGTTCGCCGTCCATCGTCGGTGATTTGCAATTCGCGGGCGCGCCTGTCGCGGCTGCTCGGGTGGCGCACAGCCAGGCCTTTCTGCACCAGACGATCGACCACGCCGGTGATGGTGGTTCGGTCATAGGCAATCAATCCGGCGAGGGTTACTTGATCGATCCCCGGGTTCGCCTTGATCGCCGCGAGCGCGGCGTATTGGACGGGCGTGAGGTCGAAACCTGCTTCCTCGACTTCGGTCAGGAACACGGCCACCGCAATCTGCTGGAAGCGGCGCGCCAGGTGTCCGGGCATGTGTCCGGGCATGTCATGGGTGTCTTTCACCGAGCTCTCCAGTGCCGAGGCATTGACAAGTATACTGATCGTCAGCATGCTGATCAATATCGAAATCGTGGCCAAAGGCCGCAAATGCCGTCAGGGCGGCGAGGGACGGGAAGGCCTTCTCATGCAGTTTCATCTGAACGGATTCCAGCCGGGCGACCCGCAAATCTTTGACTCCGCCGAGCGAATTCAGGCCTCGGGAGCCTCCGGATCGCTCCCCGAGGAAGTCGATGTCCTGATCGTCGGTTGCGGACCGGCAGGCCTGAACCTGGCGGCGCAGTTGTCCGCATTTCCCGACATCAGGACCTGCATCGTCGAGCAGAAGCCCGACCGGCTGCTGCTCGGCCAGGCCGACGGCATCGCCTGTCGCACCATGGAGATGTTCCACGCCTACGACTTCAGCGAACGCGTGCTGAAGGAGGCCTGCTGGATCAATGAGACGACGTTCTGGAAGCCGGACGACCGGAAGCCAAATGATATCGTCCGCAGCGGCAGGGTCCAGGACGTCGAAGACGGCCTGTCGGAGTTCCCGCATGTCGTTCTGAACCAGGCGCGCGTGCACGATTTCTTCCTCGATGTCATGCGCCGGTCGGCGGCAAAGCTCGAGCCGTATTATTCGCGTCGCCTGCTCGATCTCAGGACTGACCCCGAGGCGAGCTTTGAAGACCACGCGGTGACAGTCAGGTTCGAGCGGCTCGATCCTTCGCACGAGGGAAAGGTCGAGACAGTCAAGGCCCGCTACGTGGTGGGCTGCGACGGAGCGCGCAGCACGGTGCGCAAATCGATCGGGCGCGAGCTTCACGGCGATTCCGCCAACCACGCCTGGGGCGTCATGGATATCCTTGCCGTCACCGGCTTCCCCGACATCCGCTGCAAGTCATTGATCCAGTCGGCGAACGACGGCAGCGCCCTCGTCATCCCGCGCGAAGGCGGCTATCTGGTCCGGCTCTATATCGAGCTCACCAAGCTCGATATCGGCGAGCGGGTCGCCAACCGCAACATCACCGCTGACGTTTTGATCGCGAAGGCGCGGCGCATTTTCAATCCCTATACGCTCGAGGTGAAGGAAATCGCCTGGTGGTCGGTCTACGAGATCGGCCAGCGGCTGTGCGACAAGTTCGACGACGTGCCGGAAGCGGAGACAGGCACGCGCCTGCCGCGCGTGTTCATCGCCGGCGATGCCTGCCACACCCACAGCCCGAAGGCGGGCCAGGGCATGAACGTTTCCATGCAGGACACCTTCAATCTCGGATGGAAGATCGCCTCCGTCCTGCGCGGGCGCTGCGCGCCGCGTCTGCTGCACAGCTACTCGGTGGAACGTCAGGCCGTTGCCAGGGAACTGATCGACTTCGATCGCGAATGGGCCGCGATCCTCGCTTCGGCCGAGGGGGCCGACCCGGCCAGGACCCAGGACTATTTCGTCCGGCACGGGCGCTACACCGCGGGCACAGTGACGCATTACCGCCCTTCGCTCCTGACCGGCGAGCCCGGCCACCAGCATCTCGCCACAGGGTTCGTGCTCGGCAAGCGCTTTCATTCCGCACCGGTCATCCGTCTTGCGGACGCCAAGCCCGTTCACCTCGGCCATGACGTCAAGGCGGATGGCCGCTTTCGGATCTTCGCCTTTGCCGGCGCGGAGGATCCCGCAGCCTCCAGCTCCGCGATCCGGGTCCTCTGCAACTTTCTCAGCGAGAGCAGAGAGTCTCCCGTCAGAAGGTACACCCCGGCGGGAGCGGATATCGATTCCGTGATCGACGTCCGCGGGGTGTTCCAGCAAGGTCATCGCGAGCTCGCCATCGAGGCCATGCCCGCTCTTCTCCTCCCTCGGAAGGGACGCTACGGACTCCGTGATTACGAAAAGATGTACTGCCCGGACATCAAAGGAGGTAACGACATCTTTGCGATGCGCGGCATCGATCGGGAAGCGGGCTGCATGGTCGTCGTGCGGCCGGATCAATATGTCGCCCATGTTCTGCCGCTTGATGGCTATGAACAGCTCGCGGCATTCTTCGATGGCTTCATGTTGCAAACGGACTGAACGCAGAGGAAATATCGCAGGTTACGGACCAATCGAAGACCGCAGCCGTCGGCTCCGTCCATGGCGTGAGGGGTATCGCTTCCGCCTTCGCTCTGCGAGCTACGGCGGACAAGTCGCTCCACCCATCCGCACTGCGCGCAATGCACTCGGTATGTTGGTCTCGGCTCTGCGGAGCGTCACTTTCGTGCCGCACCGCATCCGGGACGCGAACCCGCGCTAATTGAAACTCAGCAGCTTGAACAACGGCGTCAGGTAGCTGAGTTCCTGGCCCGAGGTTGCGGTGGTGCGGCTGACGAAGTCGAAGATCTTGCCGTCCTGCAGCCCGTAATTGGCGAGCCGCTTCACCTGGCGATTGCGGTCGAAATAGATCGCGATCACCCGCTGGTCGACGACCTTCTGGTTCATGAAGGCGACCGGGCGCTCGGAGCGCTGCGAAATGTAATAGAACACCTCGCCGTTGAGGGTGGCGACCGTGGACGGCGTTCCCATCACGATCAGCACCTGATCCTGGCTTGCGCCGATCGGGATTTGCTCGAGCGCGCCGGGGGGCAGGATGTAGCCCTTCTGGAACTGTTCGCCGGTACAGGCGCCGAGCGCCGCGCAGACCAGGGCGACGGCGGCGACCGCGCGCATGCCGCGCCAGCGCGCGGCCAGGCCGCGCGGAGAGGACACGCGCTGCGGGTCTCTGGCTCGTTTCGGTCATTCCGGAACTGATCCCGTCCTCTTGCATCGCGCGAGGCGTTGACGTACCGGGCAGCACGCTGGATTGCAACAGGTGCGGGCGCCCAATGGGGAAACCTCCGGGGCTCGCTTGCGGAACCCACAATGCTTTGGCCGTTCAATCACTTCAGGAAACCCCGGATGCCCCTGCGGGGCACCATTGAGGCCATCTATGGCATGATCGTGACGCAAGCGCGAGAACCCCTGTTTTATCGGGACTTGGGCGTGCCGGACACGGTTAATGGCCGTTTCGATCTCTTGGTGCTGCATTTGTGGATCGTCCTGGGGCGGCTGCGGGCGGTCGAGGGTGGCAAGGTCCTGTGCCAGGCGCTGTTCGACCGCTTCTGCGAGGATATGGACGCCAATTTGCGCGAAATGGGGGTTGGCGACCTTACCGTCCCCAAACGCATGCAGGCCTTCGGGGAGGCGTTCTACGGCCGTACGGCGGCCTACGATCTGGCCGTCGCCCATGGCCGGGAGGCGCTGGCACAGGCGCTGTGCAAGAATATCCTGGACGGCGGCCAGATCGAAAACGCGCGCCGGCTGGCTTACTATGCCGAGGCGGCCATCGACGCTCTGGCAGGGCTGGACGATGTGACGGTGCAGGGCGCATCGTGGCGGTTTCCTTCGCCGGCGCGGGTGGGTGTACAACAATGAACCGACCGAGCAGCATCATCGACAAGTCCGACAAGTCCAAACTCGATCCTTGGCGCGTTCCGGTCCCGGTGGCGCAGATCCCGGAGACCGGATTGCATCGCGACATCGAAGCGAGCCCGGTCGAGCGCGCCGCCATGGCCGAGGTTGGGGGCTTGCGCGAGATTCTCTCGGCGAATGCCTCGCTCGATGTCACGCCCGGGGGCGAGGGACGCTTCCACGTTACCGGTCATGTGCGGGCGCGGGTCGGACAGACCTGTGTGGTGACGCTGGATCCGATCGAGAACGAGATCGATGAAGAGATCGATCTGATCTTTGCCCCGCCCGAGCAGATTCCCGAGCTTTCCGATCTCGTCGATGAGTCCGCCGAAAGCGACGTCGAAATTCCGGATCCGCCGGAGCCGATCGTCAACGGCATCATCGATCTCGGCCGGCTCGCGACCGACGCGTTGTTCCTGGGCGTCGATCCCTATCCGCGCCGGCCGGACGCGGTTTTCGAGCCGCCGGCCGAGGCGGCCGATCCTGAGGCTCATCCGTTTGCCGCGCTCAAAGCCCTCAAGCTCGACGCCAACCCTTCCGGCGCGAAGAAGCCGAAAAAGCGCTGAAGGGTGCTGGCGCGCGCGTCGCGCTCGCATTTCAACGCAGCTAGATCCCGAGTCGGGTCAATAAGTTTACCTAATGCGTTGAATTATATAGGCTTATTGATGCCTGCCAATTCCGCGTCCGCCTGGCTCGGCAATCAAAAGAGGGCGGTCAAGAGGTTGTGTCGGGGCGGGGACACGCTATTGTCGCGGCCCGGCCGGGTGCAGCGTTGCGCTTCGCCGATCGCTGCCATCCGTGGCGATTTCAGAGTTCGCGGCCGAAACGCTTCTTGTCCGCAAGAGATCAGGTTTCCGGGACGTCCATGCCTCAGAAGGTTCGAATCGCGCTTGACGCCATGGGTGGCGATGTCGGCGCATCGGTCGTCATTCCCGGCGCCGCGATTTCGTTGAGTCGGCATCCCGACAGCGAATTTCTGCTGTTCGGCGACAGCAAGCTGATCGAGCCTGAGCTCGCCAGGCATCCGGCGCTGAAGGCGGTCTCGCGCGTCATCCATACCGACGTCGCCGTCAGCATGCACGACAAGCCCAGCGTGGCGCTACGCCGCGGCCGCAAGACCTCGTCGATGTGGCTGGCCATCGATGCGGTCAAGAAGGGCGAGGCCGACGTCGCGGTGTCCGCCGGCAATACCGGCGCGCTGATGGCGATGGGACGGTTCTGCCTGCGCATGCTGCCGGGCATCGAGCGTCCGGCCATTGCCGCGATCTGGCCGACCGCGCGCGGCGACTCGGTGATTCTCGACGTCGGCGCTACCATCGGCGGCGACGCCCAGCACCTCAAGACGCTGGCGCTGATGGGCAGCGCCATGGCCAGCGTACTGTTCGACCTCGAGCGTCCCACGGTGGGCCTGCTCAACATCGGCGTCGAGGAAATGAAGGGCCGGGAGGAAATCCGCGAGGCCGCCGAGTTGCTGCGCAATCTGGACCTGCCGCAGCTGAACTTCATCGGTTTCGTCGAGGGCGGCGGCATCGGCAAGGGCGCCGCCGACGTCATCGTCACCGAGGGTTTCAGCGGCAATATCTCCATCAAGGTCGCCGAGGGCACGGCGCGGCAGATGACCGAATTCCTCCGCGCCGCGATGGCGCGAACCTGGCGCTCCAAGATCGGCTATTTGTTCGCCCGAAATGCCTTCAGGGCGCTGAAGGACAAGCTCGATCCCAACAAGTCCAATGGCGGTGTTTTCCTCGGCCTCAACGGCATCGTGGTCAAAAGCCACGGCGACGCGACCCCCGACGGCTTTGCCTACGCCATCGATGTTGGCTATGACATGGCGAGCTACGATCTCCTCGACCAAGATCAATCAAATGCTCAATCGCGACGGCAGCGCGCTGGCTCAAGCGCAGACCGCGCAGGAGGCTGTCTCGTGACTGCAATACGTTCGGTCGTGCTCGGCTGCGGTTCCTATCTGCCGCAGCAGATCCTGACCAATGCCGAACTGGCGGCGCGGATCGACACCTCCGACGAGTGGATCGTACAGCGGACCGGCATCAGGCAGCGCCATATCGCCGCCGAGGGCGAGTTCACCTCGCATCTGGCGATTCATGCCGCGCGCGCGGCCCTGGCCAATGCCGGGGTCGACGCCCAGTCGATCGACCTGATCGTGCTGGCGACCTCGACCCCGGACAACACCTTTCCGGCGACCGCCGTCGCCGTGCAGAACGAACTCGGCATCCACCACGGCGCGGCCTTCGATCTGCAGGCGGTATGCTCGGGATTCATCTTCGCGCTCGCCACCGCGGACAGTTTCCTGCGCGCGGGCTCGTTCAGGCGCGCGCTGGTGATCGGTGCCGAGACGTTTTCGCGGATTCTGGACTGGAACGACCGCGGCACCTGCGTCCTGTTCGGCGATGGCGCCGGCGCCGTGGTGCTCGACGCGCAGCAGGAAGCGGGCAAGAGCTCCGACCGCGGCGTCCTGACCACGCATCTGCGCTCCGACGGCCGGCACAAGTCGAAATTATACGTCGATGGCGGCCCGTCCTCGACCCGGACGGTGGGTTATCTGCGGATGGAAGGCCGCGAAGTGTTCAAGCACGCGGTGGGCATGATCACCGACGTGATCGTGGACGCGTTCAAGGCCACCGGCACCTCGGCCGAGGAGATCGACTGGTTCGTTCCGCATCAGGCCAACAAGCAAATCATCGATGCTTCGGCGCACAAGCTGCATATTGCGCCGCAGAAGGTGGTGCTGACGGTCGATCTGCACGGCAACACCTCGGCGGCGTCGATTCCCCTGGCGTTGTCGGTCGCGGTCGCCGACGGGCGCATCAAGAAGGGCGATTTGGTGCTGCTGGAGGCCATGGGCGGCGGCTTCACCTGGGCCTCGGCACTATTGCGCTGGTAAGTGCAGCGTTAAAAAGTCTGTGTACTTTGTTGTGTTCTTTCATGCTATTGCATTGATGAGCACTGTTGACCATCGTGCGTTAAGCTCATAATTTCAGAAGACAAATTTTCGCCGTGAGTGCGGGGCAGGCGATGACCGGGACCGGAAAGACAGTTACACGCGTCGATTTGTGCGAAGCCGTCTACCAGAAGGTAGGGCTGTCGCGCACGGAATCATCGGCCTTCGTCGAGCTGGTTCTGAAAGAGATCACCGACTGCCTGGAGAAGGGCGAAACCGTGAAGCTGTCGTCGTTCGGCTCGTTCATGGTGCGCAAGAAGGGCCAGCGTATCGGCCGTAACCCGAAGACCGGCACCGAGGTGCCGATTTCGCCGCGTCGCGTGATGGTGTTCAAGCCGTCGGCGATCCTGAAGCAGCGGATCAACGGCCAGAACGCCGGTAACGGCCAAGGCAAGGCCGAATAGCAAGGCAAGGCCGAATAGAGGAAATCGTCCGGCCAGGCGATCGAACGAGGAGCGGGCATTTGGACAAAGCGCCGGATGCGTTCCGGACCATCAGCGAGGTCGCCAAGGACCTCGACATTCCCCAGCACGTGCTGCGGTTCTGGGAGACGCGGTTCGCGCAGATCAAGCCGATGAAGCGGAGCGGCGGCCGCCGCTATTACCGCCCGGACGACGTCGACCTGCTGCGGGGCATCCGCCGCCTGCTGTACGGCGAGGGCTACACCATCCGCGGGGTGCAGCGCATCCTGAAGGAACACGGCATCGCCTCGGTCCAGCGTCTGGCGGACTCTTCGGCGGTGGCCTCGTTCGGCGCGATCGAAGAGGCGGTCGGCCAAAGCATCATGGAACAGGACGACGATGCCGCGCCCGGCCTCGATCTCGACGACGACGATTACGAGGGGGGCACCGACGGCATCGATTTCCGCCTGCTCGAAACCGACGAGGAGGGCATGCCGGCCGCGTTCGACGACGGCCCCATTGCCGGCATCGCCGGGGAGGGGCGCTCGCTCGACGTCGCGCGCCTGGAAAGCGTGCTGCAGGACCTGATCGCCTGCCGGCAATTGCTGGACCAGGCGTTGAAGGGCTAGCCATTGCCCTGGAACCGGCCCTTGCCGCCGTCCGCACGGATTTCGTGCTTATCGGCTGCCTTGCGCACGGGCCTGATCGCAGCTAATGGAACGGCATCGGAGCGTGGCGCAGCCCGGTTAGCGCACTAGTCTGGGAGACTAGGGGTCGGAGGTTCAAATCCTCTCGCTCCGACCATTTTACCGCATTGTTCCAGCAATTTGAAAAACCCCGGCGTCGGTACCGACGCCTTGGTTTGCCGGGTTCGGTTGCGGATCAAATCAATCGGCCTCGAGCGACTGGCTGTAGTCGATCTTCAGCGCGGGATCCTGCTGCTCCTTGCGCAACACGCAGTTGCCGATCACGAGCAGGTCGAGCTCGTTGCCCATGAAGCAGCGGAAGGCGTCTTCCGGCGTGCACACGATCGGCTCGCCGCGGACGTTGAACGAGGTATTGACCAGGATCGGGCAGCCGGTCAGCGCCTTGAACCGGCTGAGCAGCTGGTGGAACAGCGGATTGGTGTCGGCGTGCACGGTCTGGATCCGGGCCGAATAATCGACATGGGTCACGGCCGGAATTTCCGAACGCGCAACATTGAGTTTTTCGATTCCGAACAGGGCCTGTTCCGCCGCCGTCATGGCGCGGCGCTTGTCTTCGCGGACATCGGCGACGATCAGCATGTACGGGCTGTCGGACGCATGGTCGAACCACTCGGCGACGTCCTCGCGCAGCACGGCCGGCGCAAACGGCCTGAAACTCTCGCGATATTTGACCTTCAGATTGAGGTTTCGCTGCATCGCCGGCGAACGCGGGTCGCCCAGGATCGACCGCGCGCCGAGCGAGCGCGGGCCGAACTCCATCCGGCCCTGAAACCAGCCCACGGCTTGCTGCCCGGCCAGCGCCTGCGCCGTCGTCTCGATCATTTCGTCCGCGCCGAGCACGGCGAATTTTGCGCCCGCCGCGGTCAGCCGCCGTTCGATCTCCGCCTGCGGAAAGCTCGGCCCGAGATAGGCCCCGGACATGCCGTCCGCGCCATTGGTTTTTCGCGGCTGGCCCTTGAAGAGATGATAGGCCGCGAGCGCCGATCCCACCGCGCCGCCGGCGTCGCCCGCGGCCGGCTGAATCCAGATGTTGTCGAAGCGGCCGTCGCGCAGCACCTTGCCGTTGGCGACGCAATTGAGCGCCACGCCGCCGGCGAGGCAGAGGTTTCGCGAACCGGTCTGCTTGGCGAGGCTGCGGGTCAGCCGCAGCACGGCCTCATCCAGCACCGCCTGGATCGAGGCGGCGACATCCATGTGAAACGGCGTCAGCAACTGATCCGGGCTTCGCACCGGCTGACCGAACAGCCTGGCAAAGCGATCGTTGGTCATGGTGAAGCCGGTGCAGTAGTCGAAATAGGACATGTCGAGCCGGAACGAGCCGTCCGGCTTCAGATCGATCAGGTGATCGAGAATGAGTTTGGCGTATTTCGGCTCGCCATAGGGCGCGAGCCCCATCACCTTGTATTCGCCGGAGTTGACCTTGAAGCCGGTGTAATAGGTCGCCGCCGAATAAAGCAGCCCGAGCGAATGCGGAAAATAGATCTCCTGCGTTATCTCCAGGCGATTGCCGTGCCGACCGCCGCCGATGTCGTCGCCCATTCGCCGACGCCGTCCATGGTGAGCACGGCCGCGTCGTCGAACGGCGAGGGATAGAAGGCCGACGCCGCGTGGCTGAGGTGATGCTCGCAGAACAGCAGCCTGCTGTTGTCGAAATCCTCGGAGAACTTCTTGAGTTCGCCGCGCAGCAGGTTCTTCTGAAACAGCTTTTCGCGCAGCCAGAGCGGGATCGACATCTTGAAGGAGCGAAACCCGCGCGGCGCCAGCGCGATGTAGGTTTCCAGCAGCCGCTCGAATTTGAGGAACGGCTTGTCGTAGAACACGACGTGATCGAGCGCGTCGGCGGCAATGCCCGCTTCCGCCAGACAATAGGCGATCGCGTTGTGCGGAAAGGCGGGGTCATGCTTGCGGCGGGTAAAGCGCTCTTCCTGCGCCGCGGCGACGATGCGGCCGTCCTCGATCAGCGCCGCCGCGCTGTCGTGATAGAAAGCGGAAATGCCGAGGATCCGCATCGCGCCGGTCTAGAACAGCGTGTAGATGAACGGCGCGATCACCGAGCCCTTGGTGAGCACCACCAGCCCGCCAAACACCACCATCATGATCAGGATCGGCAGCAGCCAGAATTTCTTCCGGACGCGCATGAACCGCCAAAGCTCAGCGATGAAATCCATATCTGTTCCTTAAAATTGATCTCGCATGGTCTCGGGCGAAGGGCCGGGAGGCTGTCGCACGATCCAGTAGCTGTCCGCGTCCGGCTGCCGCTTCAGCCGCAGCAGGTCCTTGCCGAGCAGGCGCATGACGAGGCCGGTCGGCAGAACCGTGCCGTAGAACACGAGCGCCATCACGATCGGGTTGACTATGCTGTGCAGCAGCAGCCCGAACCGCAGCCATATCAGATTGAGCGGATGAAGAACCGACGGTCGCAGCAGGCTCGCCACCAGAAGAAGCCCGGCCAGTCCGCCGGTCCACGGCCAAAGCCGGCCCGAATGCCAGGCGTTGAGCAACGTCACCGCCGCGAACGCCCCGGCCATCACCAGCCCGAACGAACGATCGGACCCGGCCACGACCTTTTCGTCGCGGGAAAAGACTTCGTGGGTCGACTGTTTCATTGTCAATCCGGCCTTGCGATCAGCGATGTCGGCGTTTCACCTGAGAGGCGGCAGAGGGGCTTTGCGCGCTTCTTCCGTTCCCCGCGCTTTTATGCTTTGCAGTTCGTCTCGGAAAGCTAAAAAGCATAAATCCCGGTGCGAGTTATTGGGCATGTCTGACAATTCGGTTGCGCGGCAGGGGGGACGTGGGCTGCTCGGCTGTTTCACGTTGCGACGGGCCCTGGTCCACACCGGTATTCTCGTCTATTGTTTGGCGCTGTTTCTGGTGTTCGATTTCGCCTACTCCACCCTGACCAGGGGCGAGGAAACGGGGCGCCTGGCGCGGATCGCCAACCCGGTCTACGACCACGGCTTTGCGGCCGACTTCGACGGTTACGATGTCTGGGGCGAGCTGCGCTACCGGCTGATCACCGACAGCCTGGGCTTCAAGGATGCTTCGGTTCGAAAGGTGCCGCTGAAAGCGGATTCGCGGCGCATTCTCCTGATCGGCGATTCCTTCGCCGAGGGCATCGGGGTCAGTTTCGAAGACTCGTTCGCCGGCCGGCTCTATCGCGCCGGACAGGAACGCAGCGAGAAGATCGAATTCCTCAACGCCGGCGTCGCGTCCTATTCGCCGAGCATCTACTACAAGAAGATCAAATACCTGCTCGACAGCGGCTTGCAGTTCGACGAGGTCGTGTTGTTTTCCGACACTTCCGACGTAACGGACGAAGCGACTTCCTATTTCTGCATCGACGACGATCCGAAATACCGGGCGCATTGCACCCCGGCGGAAGGCTCCATGCAAACGATGGCGTCCGCGCCGAAGAAACCGGATTTCCTGATCGATCGCTTCGTGGTCACCAACCGGGTGCGGATCGCCGTCAAGCGGTCGATTCAATCGCTTCTCGGCAACAAGCGAAAGGCGCTCAATACCGATCACGCCCGCATCGGCTGGACCATTCCGGGCCTCGACGTCGGCAGGGATAACCTGCCGCTCGGCGTAGATGGCGGCATCGCACGATCGCTGCAGAACATGGGGCGGCTTTCCGACCTTCTGGCCGCGCGCCATATCCCGCTGACCATCGTCGTATATCCCTGGGCGCAGCAGATCGCGCAGGGCGATCGCGACAGCCGGCAGGTGTCGCTCTGGCGCGATTTCTGTCCAGGCCGGTGCAAGGCGTTCATCAACTTGTTTCCGGCCTTCTTCGCCGCCGCCGATGCCGACAAGGATTGGTATGAGCATCTCTACATTCTGGGAGACGATCATTTCTCGGCGGCCGGCCACCGGTTCATGTTTCAGGAACTGGCGAAGAAGCTGCTGTAGTCCGGGCTACGCGCGGCGCAATCTGCCGGTCTCGCCCGAAGACCTGTTCAGAAGCCGTCGCGTGCGCTAGATAAAAACATGACGGCTCTGCCGGTCAGAAACAAAAACAACGGAAAAACAGGGGCACGGGCGTTCATGAAGGATTTTGCCGGAAAGATTGCCGTCATTACCGGAGGCGGCACGGGCATGGGGCGCGAACTGGCGCGCCAGCTGGTCGCCGAAGGCTGCAATGTCGCGATGTGCGACATTTCCACCGACGCGATGGCCGAGACAAAGCGGCTTTGCGAGACGGAGAAACTGCCGCAGGGGCTGCGGGTCACCACGCATGTCGCCGACGTCTCGATCGAGGACCAGCTCAAGCGCTTCCGCGACGAGATCACCGAGCAGCAGGCCACCGACAGGATCCATCTGTTGTTCAACAATGCCGGCATCGGCGGCGGCGGCAGCCTGTTCACCAACAGCAGGGAGCAGTGGGAAAGAACCTTCAATATCTGCTGGGGCGGGGTTTATCTCGGCGTTCGCACCTTTCTGCCGATGCTGATGAAGGCCGACGAGGGCCATATCGTCAACACCTCGAGCGTCAACGGCTTCTGGGCCTCGGTCGGCCTGGGCGTGTCGCATACCGCCTACAGCGCCGCCAAATTCGCGGTGAAGGGATTTACCGAAGCCCTGATCAACGATCTCCGGCTCAACGCGCCACATATCAAATGCTCGGTGGTGATGCCCGGCCATATCGGCACCTCCATCGTTTCCAACTCGCGCAAGATCCAGAGCGGCACCGAATCCGAGCGGCTCAGCGACAACGAGGTCCTGTCGGCCCGCCAGCGCCTGAAGGGCATGGGCATCGACACGGCGGCGATGTCGGATGAAGACGTTCAGAAAATCGCGCTCGATCGGGCGCGCAGCTTCCTCGAGGAGGCGCCGACGTCGGCCGCCGCGGCCGCCAAAATCATCCTCGACGGGGTCAAGGCCGAGCGCTGGCGCATCCTGGTCGGCGACGACGCCGAACGTCTCGACGAGCGGGTGCGGCAGACGCCGGAAAAGGCCTACACGCCGGAGTTTTACCAGAGCTTCGCGGCCGAGGTCGGCTGGAAGCTCGGCTAACGTCTGGCCTGAAGCCGTTGCTTCAGGCCTCGACTTCCATCTCGATCTTGACCGGAAACGTCTTCAGCAGGCGCTCGGCCGCAACCGCCTTGTCCGCCGACGCCTTGACGCGCAGAACGAGTCCGCGGGAAGGATCGGTGATCGCCTCCACGCTGACCTCGTTCGCCAAACCCTCCGCCGCCAGCAGCGCGCGGGCGGCATCGGCGGCGGCGATTTCCCGGAGTTTTGGCTTGAAAATCTTTCCGACCGGCGTGACCGGCATTTCGGCGATGACGGACACCGCCCGTGGCCGCGCCGGCGGCTCCGGGATGTTGTCCTGCACGAAGGCGGCGAGCGCCTGGGAGTCAATATGGACGCCGGGCTGCGCCGAGACGAACAGCATCGGTACCTCGCCGGCATAGGCGTCGGGACGGCCTACGGCTGCGGCGAGCGCGACACCCGGGAATTGCAGCGCGGCATCCTCGATCGCCCGCGGGTCGATATTGTGTCCGCCCCTGATGATCACGTCCTTGGCGCGGCCCATGATGTAGACGAAACCATCGGCGTCGATGCGGCAGATGTCGCCGGTACGCAGCCATCCCTGATGGAATGCCTCCTCGGTCTGCTTCTTGTCGACATAGCCCGGAAACACCTGCGGACCCCGGGTGAGCAATTCGCCGACCGGGGAGGGCCACGGCCCCCTATGCAATTGGCCGCCCGCGAGGATGGCGAGTTCCACCAGCGGGTTCTGAATGCCGACGCTTTCCGGCCGCGGCTTCACGCCGGCCACGTCGTGGGTGATCGCGCCGGCGAGCTCGGTCATGCCGTAGACCTGCTGGACGCAGGGGCCGCCCCATCTCGCGAGATAGCGGCGCTCGATTTCCGGCGGGCAGATCGAGGCGCCCGTCGGCGTGACGCGCAGGGTCGAAATGTCGCAATCGCCGACCGGTATATCGGCCAGCGCGCCGAGCGTCGTCGGCACGTTGCCCGCGTGCGTCAGGCGATATTTCTCGATGATCTTCCAGAAATTCGCCACCAGCGCCGGATCGCGCGCCCCGGCTGGGCCGGGAATGACGATCGTGACCCCGGCCGACAGGCAGGCGCCGACACCGACGAACAGGCCGCCGACATGGAACAGCGGCAGCGAGATCATGGCGCGGTCGCCCTTGCGGTAATCCAGCGCCATGCGCGAGGAGACGCTGGAGGCGACCATCGCGCGATTGGTGAGGCGGGCCACCTTGGGATGGCCGGTGGTGCCGCCGGTCGGCAGCATTACGGCGACGCGTTCGGCTTCGGAAGCGTCCTGCGACTTGCCGTAATCGTCGCGCCAGGCCGGGTCGGGTTTCAGGATTTCGCCGTCGAACGCGATGGTCCCGTCGAGCGGAACGACCACGATACGCTGCAGCGACGGAACGTCTTTCTGCAGGCCTTCGATCTTCTCGTAGAGCCCGCCCGGCATGCCCGGTGGCGGCGCGAGCAGCAATTTTGCCTTGACCGCGTTCAGCTGGGCAATGATGGCCTCGCGCGTGAACAGCAGATTGACCGGCTCGGCGATGCCGCAGGCGGCCGCACCCCAGATCGCCGCAATGGCCGCGGGACAGATCGGCAGCAACACCGCGACCGGATCGTCCTTGCCGACGCCCTGCGCGCGAAAGAAAGTCTCGGCCGCTTTGATGCAACCCATCAGCCGATCGTTGGAGACGACGACCGGACTGGGGTCGAGCGGCGAGCGCAGATACACCACCGCCTCCGCATCGGGGTCGGCGAGAGGCCCGCGCGCGACGAGATCGAGGATGCGCGGGCAGGCGGCGAGCGTTTCCTGCATTTCCTTTTCGCGCGCGCCCTCGTCGGCCGGCGATAGCCTGTCGCTGAGCATGTCTCTCCCTGTCTTTTTGTTCGTCGGCCGATCGATAGTAGCGAGCGGGCCTTGCGCAACACAAGGGCAGCGTTCGCCGCCGGGCGTAAAGCTGGGGACCTGTGCCGGCCGACTTCTTCGGTCGTCCGGGGCGTGAGCGAGCGAGCCCGGGAAGCGCTGCGCACAGACTTCCGCGCCGCGCGAATGCATGTTCGGGAACCTTTCAACCTCGCGGCGAGGTGAACGCCTTGCCTCCGTGAGTTGCTGCGCCAAAGATTTGCGCGGAACATACGCTTCCCTGTCTGGTTGGCTCCAGGTCCTCAAGGCGCGCCGAACGGCGCAACTCCTCGAAGGATGAGAAGGAACCCAGGAGAGGCAAATGAACACGAAACGACTTGGTCTCATAGGCTGCGCCGTCATGGTATTGAGTGTCGGCAGCGCAAATGCCGGTCCCTGTAATAGCGCCGGCAAGGACGCCGGTTCGGGACCTACGCCCGGCTACACCGGCAAATCGGTCACTACCGGCTCGGCAAGTAGCCGCGCACATCCGCCGACCGAAACGATGAACCGGGTGACCGGAGAAAAGGCCGCGTCCTCGCAGGACGCCCAGAGGCAAATGCAAGGCCAGCCGACGGCCGCGCAACAGGCGGAGGGGGCCGTTCCCTCGGCAAAGATGGCAGATCAGGGCTGCTGAGCGTTTTGCTCGGAAGTCAACTGGGCAAGGAAACGCCGCGCCGCAGGGTGTCAGATCTCCCTGCGGGCGCCGCGAACCGGCGTTGTCGCCAACTGATCCGCCTCCAGGAGCGTTTTCAAGCGAAGTGGTGCCCGGTTCGCGTCAGGAAAACGCGTCAGATCAAGATTCGTTCAATTCAATCGAAACGGAAAAGGCTCTACCCATGCACGACGGTCTTCGCGATCATGCAATGGATGCCCTTGGAGCCGTTGACGGTCTGCGTCACCCGCAAATCCGCGGCGAGGCTGCAGAGCGTGTAGGCATCCTCGCGCGACAAATTGCGCTTCTCGCCCAATAGCACGATCATGTCGCGCAGCGCCCGGACCACGCATTGGTCGAGGTCGGGGTCCATCGCCATGGTCATGTAGTGCGTCGGCGTCTCGGCGCGGGGATAGGCGAGCCGCAGATCCTTGCGCAGCGTCAGCCGGAAACGGCCCTGCAGCGCGGTCTCGATCGCGGTGACGCAGACCTCGCCGTCGCCCTGCACGCCATGGCCGTCGCCGCAGGAAAACAGTGCGCCCGGCACGAACACCGGCAGATAGAGTTTTGCGCCCGGGTACCAGTTCCTTGTTGTCGAGGTTGCCGCCCATCGCGCGCGGGATCAGCGAGGTGATGCGGCCCCAGGCCGGCGGCGGCGCCACGCCCATCACGCCGAAAAACGGCTTTAACGGCAGATCGAGCCCCCATGGCAGCCGGCCTACCATCCGCTCGCGGTCGAGCGGGATGTTCAGAATGCGCGTTTCGTGGAAATCGTCGGGCAGGGTGCCGGCGAGCGGCCGGATCGCGTTGTAGCCCCAGTCCTGCCGCAGGCTGACGTCGAGGATCTCGACCTCCAGCACGTCGCCGGGCTCCGCGCCCTCGACCGCGACCGGACCGGTCAGGATATGCCCGGGCACCATCCGCTCGTTCTTGGCGTGAACCTCGTCGAGTTCGGGCGGGACGTGAAACCGCTTTCGGTCCGGCACCACGTCCGGGCCGCCGCTGATGGTCTCGACGGTCACCTCGTCGCCGCTCTTGACGGTGAGGACCGGCTTCAGCTTCGCTTCGAAAAAGCCCCAGTGGCAGGTTTCGGGGCTGGAATGCAGGTGATGATGGGTCATGACGGGGCTTCTGGTTGGGATCGCGGTCGCGTATGACGCTGTACCAGACATTCGAAGAGGCCTCTCTTGTTTTTTGTACTGTCCAAGACGATCGGCATCATGCTGTTGCCGACGAATTTCCTGATCGGCATCGGGTTCCTCGGCGCGATCCTGGTCGTCACGCGATTGGCACGCCTCGGCCGCAAACTCCTGACCGGCTCCATCGTGCTGCTCGCTACTTGCGGGTTTTCGCCGCTCGGAAACCTTCTGCTCTATCCCCTGGAAGCGCGATTTCCGCCGTGGGACCCCGCGCGCGGCGCGCCTGACGGCATCGTCATACTCGGCGGCGCGATCGATGCCGATCTTTCGGTCGGCCACGGCACGGCGGTGTTCACGCGCGCGGCCGATCGCGTGGTCGAGGCGGCGGCGCTCGCCCGTCAATATCCGAAGGCGCGCATCATCTATTCCGGCGGAAGCGCGAACTTGATCGATGCCGACGCGCGGGAAGCCGATTACGCCGCCGCTCTATTCGAGCGCCTCGGCGTCGCCAGGGATCGGCTGACGATGGAACGCCGCTCGCGCAATACCGGGGAGAACGCCGAATTTTCCAAGCAGCTCGCCGCGCCGAAAAACGGCGAGCGCTGGCTGCTGGTAACCTCAGCCTTCCACATGCCGCGCTCGATGGGCGTGTTCAGACAGGCCGGGTTTGCGGTTGAACCGTATCCGGTCGACTGGCGCACCGGTGGACCCGCCGACTTGCTGAAATTTTCGCCGTTCGCGCTCGATGGGCTGGAACGCACGGAAGTCGCGGTACGCGAATATATCGGCCTTGTGGCCTACCGGATATCGGGCAAGACCAGCGCGTTATTTCCCGCGCCGGACCGGCCCTAGCTCGCTATGAGCCGGGTCGCCGCCGGCGAATAATCCGGCTAGGATCAAACCTCAAAACATGTGCAGCGGTCAGCCTGCCGTTCCGGGAGTATCAGTTCATGCAGCAAGCAGCAGCGAGCGACGAGAAATTCGATCCGGCCGCCATGGTGGCCGATCTGAACAATCTGCTTCGCCTGAAGACCACCGT
The DNA here is from genome assembly GCA_963721275.1 of uncultured Alphaproteobacteria bacterium. Lineage (GTDB taxonomy): Bacteria > Pseudomonadota > Alphaproteobacteria > Rhizobiales > Xanthobacteraceae > Bradyrhizobium. The sequence continues at coordinate 245,694 of CAVRIQ010000025.1, forward strand.
GATCGGCATGAAAATGTTCGCAACCGTCGAGGAGATGACGGCGATCCCGAAAATCCGCCGTCCGTCGGCAGTCCATACCACCGACCAGATCGTCAGCATGGCCTCGCGGCTGGGCTGGACCGTCGGCATCACGTCGGACGACCTCGTGGGCGCGCAATGCCGCGCGGTGATCGGGCTCGCGCCTCAGGACGAAAAATGGCTCGCCGGAGAATCCTATGTCGGCGTCTGGCATGGCACCGCGGAAGACGCCCGCAAGCGCCAGGAAGCCCTTGATGTCGTTCCCTTCGGCAAATACCGGGCGCTGGCGGTGAGCCCCTTGAGCAGCGGCCGGCTTGAGCCGCCGGATATCTGCCTGGTCTACGCGACGCCGGGCCAGATGATCATTCTGATCAACGGGCTGCAATATACCGGCTACAAGAAATTCGAATGGGGCGTGGTCGGCGAGACCGCCTGCGCCGACTCCTGGGGGCGGGCGCTGAAGACCGGCGAGCCCAGCCTGTCGCTGCCCTGCTTTGCGGAGCGGCGCTATGGCGGCGTGCCGGATGAGGAGATGCTGATGGCGCTGTCGCCAGCCTATCTTGCCAAGGCGATATCAGGCATGAAGCAGCTCGCCAGGAACGGCCTGCGCTATCCGATCGCGCCCTATGGCATCCAGGCCGACGTGCGCGCCGGAATGGGTGTTTCCTACGCCAAGAAATAGTACAACAGGGCATCGAAGCGCTCTGGCCTGCGGCCGAGCGCTGAAAACCCACCACAAGGATTCGATTTTATGAAGTCTGGGTCGAAATTCGACATCGTCGTCTATGGCGCCACCGGTTTCACCGGCCAGCTCGTCGCCGAATATCTGGCGTCGCATTACAAGGGCGACGGCAATCTGAAATGGGCGATGGCCGGGCGCAACAAGGAAAAACTCGCTTCGGTGCGCGACGCGATCGGCGCGCCGGCCGACACGGCCCTGATCGTGGCGGACGGAAGCGATCCCGCGTCGCTGAAAGCGATGGCCGATCAGACCAGATCGGTGATCTCGACCGTCGGGCCTTACCAGCTCTACGGTTCGGATCTGGTTGCGATCTGTGCGGCGACGGGGACCGATTATCTCGATCTGTGCGGCGAACCGGTCTGGATGCGGCAGATGATCGACGCGCATGAGGCGACGGCGAAATCGAGTGGCGCGCGCATCGTGTTTTCCTGCGGCTTCGATTCGCTGCCCTTCGAACTCGGGGTGTTCTTCGTCGAGGAAGCGGCGAAGAAGGCGCTGGGCGCGCCGGTCAGTCGGGTCAAGGGCCGCGTCCGCAACATGAAGGGCACCTTCTCCGGGGGTACCGCGGCGAGCATCAAGGCGACGTTTGCGGCGGCGGCAAAGGACCTCAGCCTGGTCGCCATGCTGCAAAATCCGTTCGTGCTGACGCCGGGCTTCGAAGGCCCGAAGCAACCGCGCGGCAACAAGCCGCTGCTGGACGAGGATCTGGCTTCGTGGACGGCGCCCTTCGTGATGGCGACCATCAACACCCGCAACGTGCATCGCTCCAACATGCTGATGAATTTTCCCTACGGCAAGGACTTCGTCTACGACGAGATGGTCCTGACCGGTCCCGGAGAACAGGGCGAAGCCAATGCCAAAAAACTGGTCGCGGCCGTCAATGTCGAGAGGATGGGCGGCGCGGACGGACCGAAGCCCGGCGAGGGCCCGTCGAAGGAAGAGCGCGAGAGCGGCCTCTACGACCTGCTGTTCGTCGCGATCGCGCCCGACGGCAAGCAGATCCGTGCCGCCGTCCGCGGCGATCGCGATCCCGGTTACGGATCGACCTCGAAGATGATCTCGGAATGCGCGATCTGCCTGCTGCGCGACGCGCCGGAAGTTCCGGCCGGGATCTGGACTCCCGGCGCTGCCATGGGCCACAAACTGATCAAGCGGCTGGTCGACCACGCCGGCATCACGTTTAGCGTCGAGACGTAGGGCTGCGAGGCTAGGTCGTGCTGACGTCCGCGGGCGCCATGAGCGCGTCGTCCGACGTCGTCTCGTGGCGCTGGGCGGCGGCGAACATGCCCCACATCGCCCCCAGCATCATCCAGAAGTGCCGCCAGTGGTCGGTGTCGATGACGAAACTTTCGCCGACCGTGCCGAGAAACGCCGAGAAGATCGCGAGATAGGCGCGCTGCCAGGGCACGCGGACGAAAACGTGGCGGAAACCCATGATCACGGTGATGAACACCAGCGCCGGATAGCAGACGCCGGCGAGCCAGCCGCCGGACATGAAGGCGTTCAGATACGAATTGTGGGTGTCCTCGGGGAAGTAGTTGTGGAACTGCAGCGGCCCGATCCCGAAGGGAACGTCGAGCGCCATCTGCGCGCCGAGGATATGCCGACCGAACCGGCCGAACCGGCCCTCGTCATAGCTTTGATCGAAGCTCGCGCGCTGCTTGAACATTTCGCTGATGGAATCGAACGACAGCAGCACCGCGAGCAGCAGCACCACGGCGACGACGGCGACGAGCGACATCACGATGATGCGCGAGCGCTGCTGGCGCGACTGGCTGGTCAGCACCATCAGCGCCAGCATGAAGGCCGAGGTGATGACGAGCCCGCCCCATGCCGCGCGGGAAAACGCCAGCAGGATCGCGAGCGCCATGATGCCGAGCGCGATCGTGTTGCGGAATGATTTTCCGAAGCGATCGGACACGACGCTTTGCAGCGCGAACAGCGCGGGCAGGATCAGGAACGCGCCCAGCACGTTCGGATCCTTGAAGGTGCCGCGGGCGCGCTCATACAGCGTCAGCAGGTCATGTCCGCCGGGGACGAGATTGAAGTAGCCGGCAATGGCCGTGGTCGATGCGATCAATGCGCCGACGATCAGGCCGCGGCGAAGCATGTCCAGCCGCGCCGCGGTGTCGTCGGCGACGACCATGGCGAAGAACATCACGGTGACCGCCATGTACCAGGACGTCGCGATCCAGTTGGCGACCCCGGTCGTGTCCATGACCGGAACGGCGCCGATGGAATAGCCGACATTGAGCAGCACCAGCAGCAGCAGCAGCGGCATGAACACCAGCCGCAGCCGCAACCCGGTGGCGACGAAGATGACGGCGGCGGTGAGCGTCATCAGCTCGTAGGGGCTGGGCTCGATGAAAACGATCGCGCCGCTGGCTCCGACCAGCCACACCAGCGCGCGTTGCAGCGCCAGCAACCGCGGCGCGGATGTCGCCGCTGAAGCAAAGTCCCCGGCTGTCGCCGCATACGCCATTACCCACCCGCAAATTTACGCAACCCGCACCCGACGCCTGACCGAAGGCGTCTGGCTAGTAAGCGTTCTGGTTCTTCGTCATCAGCGCCAGCGGCGTCTTGAGAAGAATGTAGAGATCGAACAGCACAGACCAGTTCTCGATGTAATAGAGATCGAACTCGACGCGCTTCTGGATCTTTTCCTCGCTGTCCACTTCGCCGCGCCAGCCATTGATCTGCGCCCACCCGGTAATGCCGGGCTTGACGCGGTGGCGCGCGAAATAGCCGTCCACCGCCTCGTCGAACAGCCGGCTCTGCAATTTGCCCTGCACGGCGTGCGGGCGCGGGCCGACCAGCGACAGGTTGCCCTTGAATACCACGTTGAAAAGCTGCGGCAGTTCGTCGAGGCTGGTCTTGCGGATGAAGCGACCGACGCGGGTGACGCGGGGATCGTTCCTGGTCACGACTTTCGCGGCGGTCGGATCGGCCTGGTCGTGATACAGAGAGCGGAACTTGAAGACGTCGATGCGCTCGTTGTTGAATCCGAACCGCTTCTGGCGGAACAAGACCGGCCCCGGACTGTCGAGTTTGATCGCGAGCGCGACCAGCGCCATCACCGGCAGCGCCAGCAGCAGGATGATGCCGCCGACGACATGGTCGAACAGCCCCTTCATCACCAGATCCCAGTCGGTGATCGGCGCCTCGAACACATCCAGCGTCGGGACCTTGCCGAGATAGGAATAGGAGCGGGGACGGAAGCGCAGCTTGGTGGTGTGGGCGGAAAGCCGGATGTCGACCGGCAGTACCCACAATTTCTTCAGCATTTCGAGGATCCGCGTCTCCGCCGAAATCGGCAGGGCGAACAGCACGAGGTCGATCCGGGTGCGGCGGGCGAATTCGACGATGTCGTCGACCTTGCCGAGTTTCGGGCTGCCGGCGCAGGTTTCCAGCGCGCGGGTGTCGTTGCGGTCGTCGAATACGCCGAGGATCTGGATGTCCGAAATCTTCCTGGACCTTGAGCGCCTCAACCAGCCGTTCGCCGTTCTGGTCCGAACCGACGATGATGGTACGGCGGTCGAGCCGGCCCTGGCGCGCCCAGCCGCGCACCATCGAACGCAGGAGCAGCCGCTCGGCAATCAGCGCTGCGAGACCTACGAAGAAAAACGCCGACAGCCAGAGTCGCGACACCTCGCTGCCGAGCTTGGCAAAGAAGGATGCGCCGATGAACAGCAGGAACACGAACGACCATGATGAAATCATCCGCGTCATCTGCCGCAGCTGGCCGCGAAACACCTGGACTTCATAGATATCGGCGGCCTGGAAGCAAATCACCGCGGTTGCGGCCATGCCGAAAATGGCGGTGACATATTCCCAGTGAAGGCCGCTACGCGGCGTCACATATCCAAGATAGAGCGCGACGCCGACCAGGCTGAGCAGGAAAAAATCGGCGAGGCGCACGGCACCAGCGATCACGATCGGTGAAATGGCCCGCTGCACTTTCTGGTTGGTGACGGCAAGAGCGGCCTGCGACAGCCGGCGGCGCCGCTCGATTGGAGGGCGATCCGCCGTGGCGGCGGTTGCCGCTGCGGAAGCCGCGGCATCTAACATCGAGCGTGCGTTGATCGGTTCCACTGTTCCCACGTCCGTATCTCGCACAGGCATCTAGGCGTGCGCGCGCCGAGGCGGAATTCCCTGCCTCCCGGCTTAACGGACAAATCGGAAGAAACGGTTATCGTTGGTAAAGAACGGTTAACGACCTGCAAACGCGTCGCGGTAACCGGCCAGCACGCCCTCGACCATCGCTTTCTGCGAAAAATGGACGAGGACTCTCTCCCGCAGCGATTTTGCGCGATCCAGCGCCGCGGCGGGATGTTCCAGCGCGGTTTCGATCGCGTCCGCCATCGCGCCGACGCTGTTGGGCGCGAACAGCGCGTCGGGATGCGGACCGAAGATCTCCGGAATGCCGCCGACCTTGGCGGCCACCATCGGAATTCCCGCCGCGGCCGCCTCGATCACGACATAGGGCATCGAGTCCCCCCGGGAAGGAACCACCAGCAGGCCGCCCTTGGAAAAGCCGTATCGCGCCTTGACATGGCCGATGAAGCGCACCGCCTCGGTCAGGCCCAGCTTCCGGACCTGGGCCTTGAGCGCGTCCATTTCCTCGCCGTCCCCGCCAAGCGTCAGCGTGACCGGCTTGCCGTCGGCGCGCAGCCGCGCCACCGCATCGATCAGGAGGTCGGCGCCCTTGATGTGCCTGAACTCGCCGACATAGGCGACATCGGTGGCATCAGCCGCCTTGACGACGGGATCGAATTCGTCCGCGGTGACGCCGTTGAACACGCAGCGCACCAGCCCCTCCGGGATGCCGATGGTGCGCTGATAGGTGTCGCGCGCGAAGGCGCTCTCGAACAGGAACAGATCGGTGCTGTTCATCAGCGCGCGTTCCAGGCGGCTGTAGAAGGCGCCCTTCAGCGTATCCAGCGGGTAGTGCAGCGAACCACCATGCGGCGTATAGATGCGAATGTTGTTCCTGGATCGGCGCCTCAAGCGGACGAAGGCGCCGGCCTTGGCGCCGTGGCCATGCAGCACGTCCGGTTTCAGCCGCCGGATCAGAAACATGAAACGCAGCCATACCAGGAAGTCTGTGGGATGAGGTTCGCGGCGAATGGCGATACGCTGAACGCCAAGCTTGAGACGGGGGGCGATTTCCCTGAGTGCGGCCTCGGCGCGTTCGCCGCCGGTCAGGCTGTCGGCGACAATGCCGACATGGTGGCCGCGCTCCGCCTGTCCGTTGGCGAGGTCGAGGATGTGACGGATGATTCCGCCGACCGGCGCGCGCACCGCGTGCAGGATACGAAGCGGCTGGTCTGAGGTCGCGGTCATGATCAGAACCAGCGTTCGCCGACGAGGACGGTATCGCCGGGGCTGACCACGGTGCCGAGCGGCACCACTACGCGCATCGAGCCCGAACTGTCCGAGTGGGTCAGCGTGACGACGTCGCGCCGGGCCCGCGGCGAGAAGCCGCCGGCGATCGCCACCGCGCTCTCGACGCTCATATTGGGAACGTAGGGATATTGGCCGGGGGCTGCGACCTCGCCGAGGATGAAGAACGGCCGGTAGGACTCGATCTCGACCGCGACCGAAGGATCGCGGATGTAGCCGTTGCGCAGTTTGGCGGTGATCGCGGCGGCGAGGCCTGCCGTCGTCCGTCCGCGCGCCGGCACCGCGCCGATCAGCGGCATGGTGATCGAGCCGCCGGCATCGATCGCGTAGGAATTGGTCAGGCCTTCCTGGCCATAGACCACCACCCGCAATTTATCGCCGGCGTCGAGCTTGTAGGCGGTGTCATAGGCCGCCGGCATCGGCGCGGCCGCATAGGCAACGGGGGCAGGCGCCATGGCGTAGGATGCGACGGGGCCGGTCGTGCGCATGCAGCCCGGCAGAGCGAGCGCAGCGACCAGACAGACCATGACGGCGCGCACGCCTCGCATCGGACGACCCTGAGGAAATTCTTGATTCCGATTAAGGGCTTTCATGGTTAACAAAGCATGACCGCGCCGGCCCGGGGCCTGTTGCCAGCGACAAATCGGCGCGATTAACCCACCGGCAACCTTAATGGAGTGTAATCGCCCCCGGTAAGTGGAGTCGTGGCGTCTGCGGGAGTGTGCGATGCGTTTAGCGTTCTGGCGTGCAGGCAAGGACCGTGCGGGCAGGGAAGAGCCCGTGGCCCAGCGTACTGTCGAAAAGCCCCGGCCCGTCAGTAATCCGGCCGCCGCGACCGTGGCCGGCGATCTGGATTTGCGCGCGGTGGGCCAGGCATTGGCGCGCAAGCGGCGGTGGATCATCGTCCCGACGTTGCTCGCCGCCGTGCTCTCGATCACCGCCGTCAATCTGGTGACGCCGCGATACAAATCCGAAGCGCGGATCCTGGTCGACGGGCGCGAGAACGTGTTCCTGCGGCCTAGCGGCGAGCGCAACGAGGAACGTACCGCGCTCGATGCCGAGGCCGTCACCAGCCAGGTCCAGCTATTGCTGTCGCGGGATCTGGCCCGGGAAATCATCAAGAAGAACAAGCTCGCCGGGCTGCCGGAGTTCGATCCGGTGCTGAAAGGCCTGTCGCCGCTGAAATCGCTGCTGGCGTTGTTCGGGATCGGCCGCGATCCATTTTCGCTGACGCCGGAAGAGCGCGTGCTGGACGCCTATTACGACCGCTTCACCGCCTATGCGGTCGACAAGTCGCGCGTCATCGTCATCGAGTTCCAGTCGCGCGATCCGGATCTGGCGGCGCGCGTCGCCAACTCGATCGCCGAAGGCTATCTCGTGCTGCAGCAGAATGCGCGGCAGGAGCAGGCCAAGGCCGCCAGCCAGTGGCTGTCGGGTGAAATCGACAATCTGCGCAAGAAGGTGGCGGAAGCCGAATCGCGCGTGGAGGATTTTCGGTCGAAATCCAGCCTGTTTATCGGCACCAACAATACCACGCTGTCCAACCAGCAGATGGGCGAACTGAACACGCAGTTGAACAACGCGCGCGCGCTGAAATCGGATGCGGAATCGAAGGCGCGGCTGATCCGCGAGATGCTTCAGAGCGGCAAACCGATCGAGGCTTCGGAAGTGCTCAATTCCGAATTGATCCGCAGGCTGTCCGAACAGCGCGTCACGCTGCGCGGCCAGCTCGCCGAACAGTCGTCGACGCTGCTCGACAACCATCCCCGCATCAAGGAGTTGAAGGCGCAGCTTTCGGATCTCGACCGCCAGATCCGCGACGAAGCCAGCAAGCTCTCGCGCTCGCTCGAAAACGATGCGCGCATCGCCAGCGGCCGCGTCGACGGCCTCAGCGCCAGTCTCGAGCAGCTGAAGAAGCAGGCGACCTCGACCAATGGCAACGACGTCCAGCTTCGCGCGCTCGAGCGGGAAGCCAAGGCGCAGCGTGACCTGCTGGAATCCTATCTCGCGAAATACCGCGAGGCCAACACCCGCGAGAACATCGACGCCGCGCCGGCGGACGGCCGCGTCATTTCCCGCGCCAGCGTGTCCAATGCCCCGGCATACCCCAAGAAGCTGCCGATCGTGCTGATCGCGACGCTGGCGACCTTGATGCTGAGCGCGGGCGCGATCGCAACCGGCGAGCTGCTGCGCATGACCACGCCGCGCGCGGTGGCCGTATTCCGTTCATTTCCGGCTCCGGTCCGCGCTCCCGCGACCGCCGAGGTCGCGGTGGCGGATCGCGAACCCGTATTCGACGAAATCCGTGCGGAAAGTCCGAGCGCACCGCGGGCCGAGATCGGTCCCGAGATCGCACCCGAAGTCGCCGAAATCGAAAATCTTGCCGGGGATTTGCGCAACGCCGGCGACGCCGCGCGCAAGGTCACGATCCTCGGTACCGCATCCGGCGAGAGCATCGCCCTGACGGCACTGACGCTGGCGCGGCTGCTGGCGCGCGACGCCAGGGTGGTGGTGGTCGATCTGTCGGCGTCGTCGCCGGCGATCTCGGCCGTTTCGGTCGATCCGTCGGCGCCCGGGCTGGCGGAATTGATGCTGGGCGAGGCCTCGTTTTCCCAGGTGATCACCAAGGACCGGCTGTCGCGAGTCCATCTGGTGAGCGCCGGACGTCCCGGCTTCGACCGCGCGCTGCTGCAGTCGCCGCGGCTGACGCTGGCGATCGATGCCCTGCTGCGGGTCTATGACCATGTGCTGCTCGATGCCGGCACCGCGTCCGAACTGCCGGCGGAATTGCTGACGGCGCAGGCGCGCGCCGTGGTGGTTCCTGACGCCTCGATGGCCGCGGACGCCCGTACCCTGATGTGCGATCAGCTGAAGGCGGTGGGCTTTTCCGAGGTGACGATGCTGAGCAAGCCGGCGCAGCCCTCCGACGCGGACGAGCCCGCTCCGCGCGTGGTGGCCGCCTGACGGCGGAACCGGGAGCGCCTTGGCAATCGCGTCAGTGCAGCGCGCTTCGCAGCCTTTGCGCGATATGAAACAGCGCCTGATTGTGCTTCACCAGATGCTTGGCGCGGCTGAGACCTGACATCGCGCTTGCCGCTGCCCTGCCGCGCAGGCTGAGCGGGATGAAACTGTCGAAAATCGGCTCGTCGCTCTTGCAAAACAGCCGCTTGTAGTCGTCGGATCCGATGCCGAGATCGAGCGCGCGGTAGCTGCGCCCGGCGTAGTGGTCGATGATGTTGCGCATCAGGATCAGGCCGGGGCTGTAGCGCGAACTGCCCGACATCGTGTAGGTATTGAACATCATCGAAAAGCGATATCCGTCGGCGACGCCGGCGAAGATTGCGATCACCTCGTCGTCGCATTCCAGTGCATGAATATCGATGGCGCGGCCGCCGCCCGCAAGCTGCGTCATGCAGGCATCCCGAATGAAATCCTCGACTCCCGGTTCCGCAAACACGTTGGGCAGCTTCTGCTCCGCCATTCGTTGCGGTTTGACGGTGAAGAACCAGTCGAGCAGCCGTTTGATTTCGGTATCGGTGCTCGCGATGTGATAGCGGTAGCCTGCCAGCGTTTGCAGCTTGCGTTCCTTGCCCTTCAGGCGGCGGCGGAACGAGTTGCTGATCAGCGCTGATGGAGCTGCGTCCGGCGCCATCGCCAGCAACGGGCAATCGTTGACCGAGGGCTGCCTCGGCAGCAGCGCCATCGGGTTCGGCAAATCCCGCCAGTGCCGGGGCTGCTGCGTGAGCGCCAGAACGTCGGCCGCGGCGCGTTCGCGGATTCCCCCAAGCAGCGCGTCGAGGTCCGCCGGCGTTGCGGCGGCGGCGAAATCCCGGTCCCACAATGCCATGTTGAAGGTGGCGTGCTTGCCGCCCATGAAGCAGGCGGTGCGAACGCCGTGGGTGCGGCGGAGCGCGAGCGGCAACAACAACAGCGGCCGGCGTTCGGCGTCATGCGCGATGACGATAAAGGGCGAAAGGCTCTCGCGTGCTCCGACCTGCCGTTGCCAGGGCCCGAGGAAATCGAGGCGCTGATAGGGGGTGGAGAATTGCCCTTCGAGGCTGCGCCAGATCGTCTCGGCCTGGCCGAGGTCATGAACGATATCGACGCTGGCGAGGCGGCTCGATCTCGACCACGCCTTCGCTTCCGCCGTTCGGCCTTCGATCGCGGCAGCCATGGTCATCACGAAACCTGTCCATAGGGAATTATTTACAATTTTCGGCTTCGGCCGACCTTTGCAAAGAAATGTCAACAAAGAGTAATGACAATGGGCAGGCGGAAATGGCCGCCGCGAGGGGACGAGACGTTGCCATCCGATATCCAATTCCTGAAGAGCCTGCGGCTGGAGCTTGCCTATTTCAGCGGCGTGCCGTGGCTGAGGGGGCGGCGGGCCGGCGGCGCCGGGGTCGTCCTGCGGTTCGAGCGCGTCCGTCCGCCGCGGCCCGCGCGTTTTCAGCCGCTTAAAGCCAATGAAATCACGCCCAAATTTCTCGATCGGACGATTCACGCGCTGAAGCGCTGGAAATACGACCTCGTCTCGCTGGACGAAGTTTGCCGCAGGGCGGTCACGCTGCCCGAGCCTCGACGGTTCGTCTGCCTGACATTCGACGGCGCCTACAAGGATCTGATCGCATCGGCCTATCCGGTGCTTTCGAAACATGGCGTTCCCTTCGCCGTCTACGTGCCGACGGCGTTTCCGGATGGCCTGGGTGAGGCGTGGTGGCTCGCGCTCGAGGAGGTGATCGCGCGGGAGCAGCGCATCAGCCTGGTGATGGATCGCAAGGAGCTGCGTTTCGATATCGCCACCACGTCGGAAAAATATCAGCTCTACGCCTTCCTCGAGGGCTGGATGCGCGCGCTCGCGCCGCCTGATATTGCCTTCGCGATCAAGGATCTCTGCACGCGATACTCGGTCGACCTCGCAGGCCTGTCGCGCCAGGCCTCGATGGACTGGGACGATCTCGCGCAGCTTGCGGCCGATCCCAACGTGACGATTGGAAGTGCTACGGTGAACTATCCGGCCCTGTCGAATCTCAAAGATGCCGACGCATTGCGCGAGATGACGATGGGCCGCGCGGTGGCGCAGGCTGCGTTTCACCGCGACGTCAGGCATTTCGCTTATCCGTTCGGCGATCGCGCATCCTTTCGCCGGCAGCATGTGGCGATGGCGGAGGGGGCCGGTTTCGCCAGCGCGGCTTCGGCGATACCAGGTATCGTTCAGACCGAAGGCCGGACCAATCTGCAGGCGCTGCCGCGGATCGCCTGGGACGGGCGGCAGCATTCGCTCCGCGCCCTGCGCGTGATCCTGTCGGGCGCTACGTTTCCGCCGGTGAGAAGCACCCGGACCACCGGCACCTAGACATCCGGGCGCGCCATCCAGCTGATGATCGGCATCGCCGGCAGCACCCAGCCGATGCCGGCCACGACATAGAAGACGGCCTGCGCCAGCCCGGAGTTCGCAAGCCAGGGCATCTGCGCCACCGCCATTCCCATCAGCGACCACACCACGACCAGCACGAGAAGAGCGATGGTTCCAAGGAACTTGCGGGTGCGTATGGTCATGACGGAAATGTGCAACTCGCAGGGGTGGCGCGCCTTGCGCGCGGGGAGGGGCGGACTATAAGGGGCGCACAAATTCATTCAAGCGCAGCTTCGATGACCGCCGTTCCCGCACGCCAGGCACCACAAATCCGCGCTGTCCAATGGTGGCTGGTCTCGATCGCTGCCCTGATCGCCATCATGGTGCTGGTCGGCGGCGCCACGCGCCTGACCGAGGCCGGGCTTTCGATCGTCGAGTGGAAACCGGTCACCGGCGCGCTGCCGCCGCTGGACCAGCAGCAGTGGACGCAGGCGTTCGAGGCCTACAAGAAGATCCCGCAATATCGCGAAATGAACGCCGGCATGAATCTCGCCGAGTTCAAGACGATTTTCTGGTGGGAATTCAGCCATCGGCTGCTCGGGCGCGTGATCGGGATCGCTTACCTGCTGCCGTTCCTGTGGTTCATGTGGCGCGGCTTTCTGGCTGCGGACCTGAAGCGCCGGCTGTGGGTGATCTTCGGCCTTGGCGCGCTGCAGGGCGCGGTCGGCTGGTGGATGGTGGCGTCAGGGCTTTCGCAGCGGGTGGAAGTCTCGCACTATCGCCTGGCGGCGCATCTGGTGCTGGCGCTTCTGATCTTCGCCGCGATCGTCTGGACGCTGCGCCGGCTGGCGGACCGGCCGCCGCTTCCGGTATCTTCGCGGCTGAAATTCACCGGCATAGCGCTCGTGGCGTTGACCTTCGTGCAGCTTTATCTCGGTGCCCTGGTCGCCGGCCTGCGCGCGGGCAAGATCTACAACACCTGGCCGGCCATCGACGGCGCCTTCATTCCGTCGCCAGCGCGGCTGTTCTTTGAAGCGCCGTGGTGGCGCAATCTGTTCGACAATACGCTGACGGTACAGTTCGAGCACCGCATGACGGCGTATTTGCTGCTCGTGCTCGCCATCCTGCACGCGTTCGACACCATCCGATCGCGGGCCGGGTCCGCCGCGATCAGCGGCGCCTTGTGGCTCGCGGCCGCCATCACCCTGCAGGCGACGCTGGGAATTCTGACGCTGCTCAATCAGGTTCCGATTGATCTGGCGCTCGCGCACCAGGCGGTTGCGGTCGCGGTGCTGACGCTGGCGATCTTTCAGGCCGAGCGCCTGGCTGGTCGGCAGGCGGAACAGGAGCCGCAAAAGCTGGGGCTGCCGGCTACCCAAACCGGCTGAATTGAACTTGCGCTAGCAGTAGCCGTAGACGCCGCAGGCATAGGGCAGGCGCTCCCAATAGGGAACGTAAGGGTCGAGCACCGGCGCCACCGGCACAACGTACGGCAAATCGACGTAGACCACCGGTGCGTACAGCACCGGCGTCTCATCAACCGCAAGCGGGCGCCAGCGCCGGCGATAGGTGTACGGCGCGGCGTAGGTGATCGTGGTTCTGAATTTGTAGTGCGGCCTCGGCAGGCCGGCAGGCAGGCCGACGGCGCGGTGCCATCGGTACAGGGCCGGCGCGCGGTCGGCACTCTCCGCGGTTCCGCATGTGACGACGACGGCAAGCAATGCGACGGCAAAACGCAACATCGGCGGCTCCGAAGGATGGTTCCGTTGTTGCACCAGTATATCGGACGCGACGGGGCACCGCAGCCGCCGGCGGCGGGCATATTGAAAGTATGCCTAAGACGCCTGCCTACCCAACGGCGTCATTCCGCGACGGACCGAAGGACCAGACCTCAGATGCGCAATTGCGCATCGGAGAATCCCGGGATTCCCGGTTCGCCTGTTCGACGCGGCGCGGAATGACGAAGTCTTACGCGCTCAGCGCCTGTTCCAGATCGGCGATCAGATCTTCCTTGTCCTCGATGCCGATCGACAGCCGCACCACGTCGGGTCCCGCGCCCGCCTTGGTCTTGGCGGCGTCGTCGAGCTGGCTGTGCGTGGTCGAGGCCGGATGGATCACCAGTGACCGCGTATCGCCGACATTGGCGAGATGCGAGAACAGTTTCAGGTTCGACACCAGGTTGACGCCGGCCTCGTAGCCGCCCTTGAGGCTGAAGGTGAACACGGCGCCGGCGCCCTTCGGCGCATATTTGCGCGCGAGGTTGTTGTACTTGTCGCCGGCGAGGCCGGCGTAGCTCACCGAGGCCACCGCCGGATGCGCCGACAGCCATTCCGCGATCGCCTTGGCGTTTTCGCAGTGCTTCTGCATGCGCAGCGGCAGCGTCTCGATCCCCGTGAGAATGAGAAACGCGTTGAACGGCGAGATCGCCGGGCCGAGATCGCGCAGGCCGAGCACGCGGCAGGCGATCGCAAACGCAAAATTGCCGAAGGTCTCCTGGATCTTGAGGCCGTGATACTCGGGGCGCGGCTCGCTCAGCATCGGATATTTGTTGTCCTTCGACCAGTCGAAGGTACCGGCATCGACGATGATGCCGCCGAGCGAATTGCCGTGGCCGCCCAGGAATTTCGTCAGTGAATGCAAAACGATATCGGCGCCGTGATCGATCGGGCGGATCAAATAGGGCGTCGCCAGCGTGTTGTCGACGATGAGGGGAACGCCGGCCTTGTGGGCCACCGCGGAGACCGCCTCGATATCGGTGATCGAGCCGCCGGGGTTCGCAATCGACTCGATGAAGATCGCCTTGGTGCGCGGGGTGACCGCGCGCTCGAAACTGCCGATGTCGTCGGGGTCGGCCCACATCACGTTCCAGCCGAAACTCTTGAAGGCGTGGGTGAACTGGTTGATCGAGCCGCCGTAAAGTTTGCGCGCGGCGATGAATTCGTCGCCGGGCATCAATAGTTGCTGAAGCGCGACGACCTGGGCTGCGTGTCCGGACGCCACCGCCAGCGCCGCGGTGCCGCCCTCGAGCGCGGCGACCCGTTCTTCCAGCACCGCGGTGGTCGGGTTGGTGATGCGGGTATAGATGTTGCCGAACGCCTGCAGCCCGAACAGCGACGCGGCGTGGTCGGCGTCGTTGAACACGAATGACGTGGTCTGATAGATCGGCGTCACCCGCGCGCCGGTGGTGGGATCGGGTTGCGCGCCGGCATGAACGGCGAGGGTCGAAAATCCGGGAAGACGATCGGTCATTCTGTTTCCTTTATGACGGTCTCATCGATCGAGGGCGGCGAGCGGCCGCGTCGCGAAACGCGAGAGGGCGATTATAGCTTGAGACGGCGCGGATCCGCCTCCTCCCTTCGGGGGACAATCGCGTCAGCGGCATCCGCCGTCAAGGCGGCGTGATGTTTCGCTTGTTGGTCGCGATGGCCTCTTTGCACCGGGTTTGCAGAACAATCGTTTCGCGTTTGCGTCAGGGAAGCTCGCTCTTGTTTTTCGCGGCGCGGTCGGAGGCAGCGGTTTCGCCGCCGCCGACGCTCATCCGGTTCAACGAAAGCCGCATGCCCTGGGTCGGAACCGGCGCGCGCTTGGAGCTCAGCGTGCGCGAATTGACGCCCATCCACGAAATCTCCGAGGACAGCCGGCCATATTCGATCTTCGGGCAGCGATTCATGACGACCTTGAGGCCGGCCGCTTCCGCCCTGGCCGCCGCCGCCTCATCGCGCGCTCCGAGCTGCATCCAGATCACCTTCGGCAAGGGCGACATTTTCAGGGCTTCGTCGACCACCGGCATGATGTGGCTGGAATTCCGGAAGATGTCGATCATGTCGACCGGGCGGTCGATATCGGTGAGCGACGCCACGAACGGTTTTCCGAGCAGGCTCTTGCCGACGTGACCGGGATTGACGGGGATCATGTCGTAGCCGCGCTGCGCCAGATATTTGAAGGCGAAGTAACTCGGCCGCACATTGACCGGCGAGGCCCCGACCATCGCGATCGTCTTCACGCCGTTGAGAATTTCGCGGATGTAATCGTCGGAGTAGGCGTCATGGTTCATATGGAGTTTCCATTTGCGTCATTGCGAGCCGACGGGTCGCGCGAATGCGGGCCCGATGACAGGCTCCGCGAAGCAATCCATGCCCGGGGAAATCTGGATTGCTTGGCCGCTTCGCTGCTCGCAATGACGGCAACTACTTGTCCTGCCATTTCGGCTCGCGCTTCTCGATGAAGGCGCCGATGCCTTCCTCGGCGTCGCGCGCCATCATGTTCTCGGTCATCACCTCTGCCGCATAGCGATAGGCGTCCGCAAGGCTCATTTCGGCCTGGCGGTAGAACGCGGTCTTGCCGAGCTTGATCGTATAGGCGGATTTGAGCGCGACCTTCTGCGCCAGCGCGATCGCTGCGTCGCGTTCGGTGCCGGCGGCGACGACGCGGTTGACGAGGCCGATGTCGCGCGCCCGCGCGGCCGGAATCGGCTCGCCGGTGAGCAGCATTTCCATCGCCTGCTTGCGCGGAATGTTGCGGGACAGCGCCACCATCGGCGTCGAACAAAACAGCCCGATATCGACGCCGGGCGTGGCGAAAGTCGCGGCTTCCGAGGCGACCGCCAGATCGCAACTCGCCACCAGCTGGCAGCCCGCGGCGGTGGCGACGCCCTGGACCGCGGCCACGACGGGCTTCGGCAGGTGCACGATCGCCTGCATCATCGCGCTGCAGGCGTTCATCACTTGCGCGAAATAGGCCCGGCCGCGATCGGCGTCGGTACGGCGGGCGGTCAGTTCCTTCATGTCATGGCCGGCGGAGAAGGCCGGGCCGTTGGCCGCGATCACGACCGCGCGCACGCTTGCATCGTCGTGGATTTCGGCCAGCGCCGCATGCAGTTCGGCGATCAGGCCCTCCGACAGACTGTTGCGGCTGGCGGGCCGATTGAGGGTGAGCACCGCGATGCTGCCGAGTTTCTCGCGCAGGAGAACGGGAGATTGCGGCGTGGCGGCGCGTGCGGTCTGGCTCATTATAGAAACATCCACCTGATATCTGCATGGGCAGAGGCGTCATCCTAATGTAACAAGCGGCGTGAGGCGAGGGCAGGCGAGGCAGATGACAATTGCGAAAATGAGCGTGGCTGAGCTGGAGAAGTTCCTCCATGAGGAATTTCCGCAGGCGTTCAAAGGTGGCGAGATAACCATCGAGAGCGCGGATGGCACCTCCTGCCTGATGCGCCATCGCTACAGCGACCAAATGCTGCGTCCGGGCGGGACGATATCGGGGCCCACGCTGATGGCGCTTGCCGATTTTGCCATGTATGTGGTGCTGCTGTCGGCGATCGGTCCGGTCGGGCTTGCGGTGACGACAAACCTCAACATCAATTTTCTGCGGAAAGGTGCGCCCGGGCAGGATGTGCTGGCGGCGGCGCGGCTTCTGAAACTGGGCAAGCGGCTGGCGGTCGGGGAGGTCAATCTGCTGTCAGGCACCTCGCCCGATCCGATCGCCCATGTGACCTCGACCTATTCCATTCCGAATACTTGATGATTTATGCGGTAGTATAGCACCTTATTTATAAGCCATTGTTTTTGCAATGATAATTATCTCGGTGGGGCATTGACGTGTGCGGCGCGCTTATCTAGAAAACCCGCAGTTCGGGCACGTACGCGTCCGATATCCCCCATTCACGGAATCCCTCATATGAAAACGTTTTCGGCAAAGCCCGCCGAGGTGACGAAGAAGTGGGTGCTGATCGACGCCAAGGGTCTGGTGGTCGGCCGGCTCGCTTCCCTGGTCGCGATGCGCCTTCGCGGCAAACACCTCCCGACCTATACGCCGCATGTCGACTGCGGCGACCATGTCATCATCATCAACGCGGCGCATGCGGTGCTCACCGGGCGCAAGCGCGAGAACAAGGTCTATTACAATCACACCGGCTTCATCGGCGGCATCAAGGAACGCACCGCCAAGTCGATCCTCGAGGGCCGTTTCCCCGAGCGAGTGGTCGAGAAGGCCATCGAGCGGATGATTCCGCGCGGGCCGCTTGGCCGCGTGCAGCTCGGCAACTTACGCGTCTATCCCGGCCCCGAGCACCCGCACGAGGCCCAGCAACCCGAGAAGATCGATATCGCTTCGATGAATTGCAAGAACATGAGGGCCGCATAAGATGTCCGACACCATGCAGTCGCTCGACCAGCTGTCGCAGCTGAAGCCGGCCACGCCGGAAGCGCCGAAATACGTCAAGAAGGTCGATAAATACGGCCGCGCCTACGCCACCGGCAAGCGCAAGGACGCGGTCGCCCGCGTCTGGATCAAGCCGGGCGCCGGCAAGATCGTCGTCAACACCCGCGAGGTCGAGGTCTATTTCGCCCGTCCGGTGCTGCGCATGATGATCCAGCAGCCGCTGGTCGCCGCCGCCCGCGCGGGTCAGTACGACGTGATCTGCACCGTAACCGGTGGCGGTCTGTCGGGACAGGCCGGCGCGGTGCGCCACGGCATCTCGAAGGCGCTGACCTATTTCGAACCGGATCTGCGCGGCGTCCTGAAGAAGGGTGGTTTCCTCACCCGCGACTCCCGCACCGTCGAGCGCAAGAAGTATGGCCGCGCCAAAGCGCGCAAGTCGTTCCAGTTCTCGAAGCGCTAAAAATTGCAGCGAATGCTGCCTATCCGGAACAAAAAAGGGCGCTTTCGGGCGCCCTTTTCCTTGGGCTTGTCTTTGGGCTTGCCGTGCATTTGCCGAGCAGTTGACGCAGTTTTTCATGAAAACTTGCCCGCGCGCGCAAACGGAATTCGAACAGAGCGACACTAGCCTTGCGCGCAGGTAATGCTGCGCGCTCCGCCTTCCGCCGCGCCGGATACTCTGCATCACAAACGCTGGGTGGCCCATGTCGCTGGATACCTCTACGCTTTATCTCGTTGCCACGATGGTTGCCGCCATGCTGGGAGCCATGCTGCTGTTCTTCGGCAGGCAGGAAAAAATCCCGGCGTTGAAATGGTGGGGCACCGCCTATTTGCTCGGCGCCACCTCGGTCGCGCTGTGGACGCTCGCCAATGGCGTGCTCGGCGAACTGCTTTCGCTGGCGCTGAACGCCGTCGGCTTCGTCGCCTGCGGCATGGTCTGGAACGCCTCGCGCGTGTTCCATGGCCGCAAGCCCAATTTGCCGGGGCTGGTGCTGGGCGCCATCGCCTGGATCGCCGCCGTCATGACGCTGCCGCCCGAGGCTTCCGCGCTGCGCATGACCATCGGCGCCGGCATTGTCGCCGTCTATGCGGCGCTGACGGCCGCCGAATTGTGGTCGGAACGCCGCCGGACAATGCAAAGGCGCTGGCCTGCCGTCGTGGTACCGGTGCTGCACGGCTTCGTGCTGATGCTGCCGATCCTGCTTGGCGATTTCCTGCGCCCGGGCGGAGACCTGTTCTCCGGCAGCATCTGGGTGACGGTTTTCGCGATCGAGCTTGTGCTCTATGCGGTCGGCACCGTGTTCGTGATCTTCATGCTGGTTTCCGAGCGCGCGGTGACCGCGCACAAGACGGCGGCGTCGATGGATCCCCTGACCGGCATGTTCAATCGCCGCGGCTTCGCCGAGGCCTGCGCGCGAGTGATCGAGCGCGAAGCCATTGCGGGCCGGCCGGTAACCGTGATGATTTTCGACATCGACCATTTCAAGTCGATCAACGACCGTTTCGGTCATCCCGCGGGCGACGAGATTCTCAAACTGTTCTCAGCCGTCGTGGTCAACTCGCTGCGGATATCGGATATGTCGGGCCGAATCGGCGGCGAGGAGTTCGCGGCATTGCTGCCCTGTGCGCTGGAAGAGGGCGTCATCGTCGCCGAGCGCGTGCGCGAGACGTTCGAGCATTCGGGAATCGTGGATGAAACCGGGCCGGTCGACACCACCGTCAGCATCGGCGTCGCCGGTGGCCCGGCGGGCACCGAGCTCGAGGTATTGCTGGCGGCGGCCGACACCGCGCTCTATCAAGCCAAGCGCGGCGGCCGCAACCGCGTCGAGGCGGCCGAGGAATTGCCGCTGTCGCTGGAAAACTGGCGCCGCAAGACCGCAGGTGTCGCGCGCCCGCCGCAGCCGGGCCTCGCGCGGCTGGCCTAGCGGCGCGGCTGGCGACGGTAACCTTCCGTTTACCATTCGATCCATATCATTCCGGTCATGGACGCTCTTCGGAATCAAAACGCCAACGCCGCCCTGATGTCGCTCGAAGCGGCAGCCGTATCGGCGCGTGGCGGTTTTGCCTGCATGTTCTCGAATTCGGATGAATACGAGACGGCGCTGATCAGGGAACGCCGCGCGCAAGGCCGCTACGATCGGCCGCGCAGCCGCTGGCCGGCCGTCATGTTTCTCGGCTGCACGCTCCTGATTGCCGGCACGGTGCTGCTGCTGAATTGAACGGCCGTTGCGGAAGATGACGACGGAGGCGCCGAGAGGCGCCTTTTTCTTTTTCGGGGTTCGGTGATAGAGACGTCAAGTTCTCAACGAGAGGCCGCAAATTCCATGATCACCGAAATCGCACAAATCGACGTCAAGCCCGGCACCGAGAAGGACTTTGAAGCCGCGGTCGCCAAAGCGCGTCCGCTGTTCCTGCGCGCCAGGGGCGGCAAGGGGTTTGAACTGCACAAGTCGATCGAAAAACCGTCGCGCTACCGCCTGATGGCGAAGTGGGAGACGCTGGAGAATCACACCGTCGACTTTCGGGGTTCCGAGGATTTCACGGCGTGGCGCGGACTGGTCGGGCAATATTTTGCCGCCCCGCCCGAGGTCGAACACACCGAGACGGTGCTGACCTCGGCGGGCTGAATATCCGCCGGGTCCGGCGAGGCCTCACGCTGCGGCCGGCTCGGCTGAGGCTTCGGCGGATTTGAAATAATCGATCATGACTTTGACGATCGCCATCAGGGGCAGGGCGAGCGCCAGGCCCCAGATTCCGAATACCACGCCGAGCAGGATCTGGAACGCAAACAGCGTGGCCGGGGGAATCTCCAGCGCCTGGCGCTGCAGCATCGGCGTGAGGATATAGCTTTCCAGCGCGTGAATGCCGAGGAAAAGCACGAATGCGCTGAATGCAGCGACCCATCCGGACGCAAGGCTTGCGAGCACCACGATCAGCCCGCCGATCAGCGCGCCGACGGTCGGAATAAACGTCAGCAGCCCGGCCTGGATGCCCAGGATGAACGAACCCTGGACGCCGATGATGGTCAGGCCGATCCAGGTGACGACGAACACGACGAACATGGTGATGATCTGCGCGATCAGCCAGCGTTCCAGCGTCTCGCCGATGCGGTCGACGATCACGGCGGCCCGGGCGCGCAGCCGTGCCGGGGTCATGAACAACAGCCCCCTGCGATAGACGCCCGGCTGCGCCGAGAAGGTCAGTCCGAGAAACAGCACGATGAAGAAATTGCCGACGGCGCTTAACGTGCCCAGCAGCAACTTGAAGGTCTGGCTGACGATCGCGCCGCCGCTGGAGGCGAGGGCGCCTGCGCCCGGAAGGCTATGCGTCGGCGCGGGTCCCGGCGTTGCCTGGTTCGACGAAGCCGCCGATGTCGTACCGGCATTGCCGAGCTCGAAATAGCTGGTATCGATGCCGTTTCGGTCCAGGAAGGCTTTGACGCTGACCAGCTGCGCCTTGATCGTGTCGCTCAGCGCGGTGGCCTGTTGCGCGATGGTGGCGCCGCCGAGGAAAACCACGCCCGACAACAGGCTCGCCAGCACCAGGCAGACAATGGTCAGACGCAGCGCATGCGGCAGCTTGACCACGCGGCCGAGCATCGTGGTCAGGGCGTTGAGCGCGACACCGAGCAGCATTCCGGCGAAAATCAGAAACAGCGTCGCGGAGTAGTACCAGGTGAACAGCAGAAGAGCGGCGAAACCGACGGTGCCGATGCCTCCGACCGATATCGCCCATGCCAGATCGCTGCGGGCCTGACGGGGGTCGCGAGTCGATATTGCCACCTTGGTTCCTTCTCTGAAGCGGTTTGCCGCCGCACTCTTTCGTCAATTGCGCCCGGGATCAAGCTCGACAGGGCGCGCCGGTTTGACGCTGGGGCCTGCGTTGTGCAAAGCGATGAGCGGAACGGGAACGGCGAGGGCGGTTCGATGAATTTAAAATGGCTGGGGCCGGTGGCTTTATTGGCCGCACTTTTCGTCGGCGATCAGATTCGCATCAACCGGCCCGGTCACAAATACCGCCTCACCGTCGAGGTGGACACGCCTGACGGGGTCAAGGCGGCCTCCGGCGTCCTGTCGGTGCATCCCGACCGGGGTTACACCCGTCGCGGCGACACCGCTACCCACGGCGATGCCGTCTTCGTCGATCTCGGCGGCGGCAGGAATCTGGTCGCCTTGCTGGCGCATATCGACAAGACGGTCGACCTCGACGCAATCAATTATGTGGCGTTGCGTGCCTACAAGGCCGCCGGCCGCAACCCAACGTTCAACGAGATGAGCCGGATGACCGGCGTGGTGCCGGTGACGGGCGCCTTGATTCCCGTGCTCGTGACGTTCGCCGACCCGGGCGATCCGGCAACCGCGCGCAACGTCGCTCCGGACGATCTGGAATCGGCCTTCGGCAAGGGATTTCGCCTCCACGGCATGACCGCAGAGGTGGTGCCGAACGGCTTCTGGCCGCTCGATTTCGGCGGCCCGCTCGGCGAGCCCGTGACCCGCGGGATCGAGGCGAAGCTGACGTGGCTCAACGGGGCGGACAACTCGGCGGCGATCGCCGTCAAATCGGCCGGATTGCCGACCGGCGAACCCTTTGACGCCCGGGAAGCCTTCACGCGGAAATAGCATCGCCGCGTTGCGGCCTAACCTGTTGATCCCCTGGCGGCCGGCGGGCATGATCCGCGCCGGACCCTTGCGAGGCGGGATCGGGATTGAAGACGATGAAAAGGCCGGTGGTCGGCGTGATCGGAAACGCCTACCGCATCGAAAATCGATTTACGACACAGATGGTCGGAGAGCGGAATCTTCGCGCGGTGGCCGAGGTCGCGGGCGGGCTGCCGCTGATGTTCGCGGGCTGCCCCGATATTACCGATATCGGCGCCTTGCTGGATACCGTTGACGGCGTGGTGCTGACCGGCGCCCGCGCCAATGTTCACCCGACGCGCTTCGGTACCGAACCGGATCCGCGCCACGAGCCCTACGATATCAATCGCGACGATCTGGCGCTGGCGCTGTCGGAGGCCTGCGTCGCCCGCGGCGTGCCGCTGTTCGGCATCTGCCGCGGCCTGCAGGAGATGAACGTCGCCTTCGGCGGCTCGCTGCATCCGGAAATCCGCGAACTGCCCGGCCGCATGAACCACCGGATGCCGCGGCTGGAGAGTGGTGAAATCCACCCCGACCCCAACGTGATCTTCGCCGACCGCCACGAGGTCAGCCTGGTTCCCGGCGGCGCGTTTGCGCAAATCCTCAACTGCGAGACCATCCGCGTCAACTCGCTGCATGGCCAGGGCATCCTCGAGCCGGGCAAGCGGGTCGTGATCGAGGGCGTGGCGGAGGACGGCACCATCGAAGCGATCCGGATCGCGGACGCGCCGGGCTTTGCGCTCGGCGTGCAGTGGCATGCCGAATACGATCCGCAGCGCAATCCGATCAACCGCGCGCTGTTTCAGGCCTTTGGCGAGGCGCTGGTGGCTCGCCGGCGCCTCGGATAGCGCATGAACGGACATGGGCCGCGAGCCGGCGTGTTTCGGCCAAAAAGCCGTTTCAAGTATTAGTCCGTACTCTGGGAACCTTACGGCTTCGAGATGATTGGGAGCTAGACCCGCAATGGCGGGATCGCTTGTCGCTGCGACAATTTGCTGAAATGTTCGAAGCCATGAATGAGCAACTGGCACGGGCTGATCCACTAGCTCCAGATGAAAGTGCCAGACATGGTTGCGAACGAGTTTGCGGTTCTTCCCGGCGTCCACCCCGCCGTCCTGGTGGTGGAAGACGAGATGCTGCTGCGCATGCGCGCAGTGGATATGGTCGAGGACGCCGGGTTCATCCCGATTGAAGCGGTAAATGCCGACGATGCACTCGCGATCCTCGAATCGCGCCCCGACGTCCAGCTTCTCTTCACCGACATCCAGATGCCCGGAAGCATGGACGGGCTCAAGCTCGCCCACGCTGTCCATGAGCGTTGGCCGTTGATCAAGATCATCCTGGTGTCCGGTCAACTGAAACTGACCGACGAGGACAAGCCTGCCGACAGCCGCTTCTTCGGAAAACCGCTCGACGGCAAGCAAATGATCGGGGAAATGCGGGACATGATGGGCCAGGGCGCTCCGAGGATCGTGCCGGACGATATTTCCACGCTGATCGCGAAAGCATTGCATCCGGAAGCAAACGGCAAGGCGGCTCGGCCGGGATTGGCCGGAGCAACATCGCAGGAATTCCTGACCGCGGAAAATGACAGCCTTCGCCTGTTGCTCGAGCAGGCCGGTATCGATGCCAAGGTTCTGCTGGCTCAAGCGGGCATCGACGCAAAGGAACGCGAAGCCGCCGACAAATTGCAGAAGCTTATCCTGGAAGAACTGCATCACCGCATCAAGAACACGCTCGCAACCGTCAGCGCGATTGCGTCGCAGAGCCTGCGGACGGCAACAAGTATCGAGCACGGTCAACACGCCATCGAAGGCCGGCTCGTCGCGCTGGGGCGGGCGCATGACCTGCTGCTGCAGGCCAGATGGGCCAACGCAAGTCTCGAACATACGATCCGCGGCGCGACGGAGCCTTACGTCAGCATAGGTTCGGGCCGAATCTCGATACAGGGACCCGAGATCAGGATCACGTCGGGAGCCGTGATCGCGCTTGCCATGACGCTGAATGAGCTTTGCACCAACACCACGAAATTCGGCGCGCTGTCGGTGCCGGCAGGCCGCGTCGAGATCGTCTGGAAAATCGACGAAGAAATGCAGCGGCTGCACCTGACGTGGTCCGAGAAGCACGGCCCGACGGTCCATGCTCCGTCCCGTCAAAGTTTCGGCACCCGCCTGATGGGCTCGCTCGGACAGCAATTGAAGGGCGAGGTCAAGCTGGCCTACGACCCGACCGGATTCGCATACGTCTTGAACGTGCCAATGGCCTCGCTGGTTGCGCCGACCTGACGATGTCCGTCGTTCCGGAAATCCACAACCCTGGACGGGTTGTGGATTCCCGGACAGCGCTGGATCTGGCTTAAGCGGCCTTGCTTACTTTCTCCACCTTCACGCCGCCGCCTTCGAGCAGCATGACCTTGTTGAGCAGCTTCACCAGCGCGTAGACGGCTTCGATCGATGGCGCGGCCGTGTCGGTCAGTTTGGCCATTTCCAGAATCGAGCCGATCAGCGCCTCGGTTTCGAGCGAGCGGCCGGCTTCCACGTCCTGCAGCATCGAGGTCTTGTGCGCGCCGACCGCTTCGGCGCCGGCAATCCGCTTTTCGATGGAGACGCGGAAGGTGACGCCGAGCTTCTGCGCGATGTCCTGCGCTTCCTTCATCATCGCCGCCGCCAGCTGGCGCGTCTCGGCGAACTGGCAGATGTCGACCAGCGTGGCGTGGGTCAAGGCCGAGATCGGATTGAAGGACAGGTTGCCCCACGCCTTCAGCCAGATCTCCGAGCGGATATCCGGCAGCACCATGGATTTCAGCCCGGCCTTGATAAAGTGGTCGTGCAATTCCTTGACGCGCTCGGTCTCCTTGCCGTCGAGTTCGCCGATCGGGAAACGGTCTCCCTCGACGTGGTGGATCACGCCCGGGGCGATCGCGGCGGCCGCCGGATAGACCACGCAGCCTATGATGCGTTTCGGATCGATATGCTTGGTGAGCACGCCCGAGGGATCGAGGCTCTCCAGCCGGTGATCGTCGTACTTGCCGCCGAGCCTCTGGAAATACCACCAGGGCAGGCCGTTCTGCACCGTCAGCACGATGGTGTCGGGGCCGAGCAGGGAATCGATATCGCGCACCACCTGATCGAGGAAATGGGCTTTCACTGCCAGCACGACGATATCCTGCTTGCCGGCCTCGGCCGGCTTGTTGACGGCCTTCACCTTGGCGGTCTGGACCTTGCCGTCATGCCACTCCAGCTTCAGCCCGCTTTTCTGGATCGCGGCGAGATGCGCGCCCTGATCGATCACCGTGACGTCCTCGCCTGCGAGCGCAAATCTGGCCGCCAGCAGGCCACCGATGGCGCCGGCGCCGACCACGCAGATCTTCTTCGGGCTGGGCGGCGCGCCCAGCAGATACGGGCTCGGCAGCACCTGGTCGAAAACGTTGCCGAGACTGCCGACGCCGTCGATCACGATGTCGACCACGTTGTGGGCGTCACCCATGGTGCCGGCGCCGAGCGAGGTGCCGCAGGCGATGACGTCGCCCGGCATCAGCGTCACGTCCTTGGAAATGGCGGCGACCAGCCTGTGCGGCGGGAAGAACATGTCGGCGACGGGATAGTTCTGCCGTTCCTTGCCGTTCAGAACGGTCTTGACCGACAGCTTCATCGGATCGAGGCCGGTCGCGATGACCGGGCCGAATACGCCGAACGTGTCGAAACTCTTGGCGCGCGCCCATTGTTCGAACGACTTGTCCTTGCGCAGGAGATCGACGGCGGTGACGTCGTTCACGCAGGTATAACCGAAGATGTAATCGCCGGCCTCGGCCTCGGAGATATTGAAACATTTCCTGCCGATGACGACGCCGAGCTCGCCCTCGTAAATGATCTTTCCGGCATAGGTGGCCGGGCGCTGGATCGGCCGGTTGGCAGGCCAGTAGGCATTCGGCGCCTTCAGGAACCACAGCGGCTCTTTCGGCTCGGTGAAATCGTTCTTGGCGGCGAGCTGGTGGAAATTGTTCCACAGGCAGATCATCTTCGAAGGTTCGCAGGGCGTGAGAAGGCTAACGCTCGAAAGTTTCAGGGTCTCGCCGGTCGGTTTCGCACCGGCGAACATGTCGCCGGCATGAACGGCTATGCTGTCGCCTTCCAGCGTGCCAAAGCCGGTCTTTCCATCTTGCTCGAAACGGATCCATTTTGCCATCTGCGACCTCCCGGTGCGGTACAGGGCGGCGTCATTCGTCGCGCCGCCCTTGCCGCATTGTAGGCTTGAGCTCGCCCCCTGTATTCATGCACCGCATCATCGGGGCGCGGCCGACGATCGCGATGGCGAGCGAAGAGGTAAAGCCGTACTTTTCTGGTCGGGCAGCCAAAAAGAAAAAAGGCGCTCCCATCGGAAGCGCCTTTTGTGGTTTCAGGCCGTGACGCGCCCGGAAGCGCGCAAGATCACAGCGAGTAGTACATTTCGAATTCGACCGGATGCGGGGTCATCTCGTAGCGTGCGACTTCGGTCATCTTCAGCTCGATATAGGCGTCGATGAAGTCGTCGTCGAACACGCCGCCGTTCTTGAGGAAGGCGCGGTCCTTGTCGAGATTTTCCAGCGCCTCGCGAAGCGAACCGCACACGGTGGGGATCGCCTTCAGCTCTTCCTTCGGCAGATCGTACAGATCCTTGTCCATCGCCGGGCCCGGATCGAGCTTGTTCTTGATGCCGTCGAGGCCGGCCATCAGCATCGCGGCAAAGGCGAGATAGGGATTTGCCACCGGGTCGGGGAAACGCACCTCGACGCGCTTGGCCTTCGGATTCGAGGTGTAGGGGATGCGGCAGGAGGCGGAGCGGTTGCGCGCGGAGTAGGCGAGCAGCACCGGCGCCTCATAGCCCGGGACCAGACGCTTGTAGGAGTTGGTCGACGGGTTGCTGAAGGCGTTGATCGCCTTGGCGTGCTTGATGATGCCGGCGATGTAGGACAGGCAGGTCTCCGAGAGGTCGGCGTATTTGTTGCCGGCGAACACCGGCTTGCCGTCCTTCCAGATCGACTGGTGGCAGTGCATGCCCGAGCCGTTGTCGCCATAGACCGGCTTCGGCATGAAGGTGGCGGTCTTGCCGTAGATGTGGGCGACCTGATGAATGCAATATTTGTAGATCTGCATCTGGTCGGCCATCAGCGTCAGCGTGTCGAACTTCATGCCGAGTTCGTGCTGGGCGGACGCCACTTCGTGGTGATGCTTCTCGACCTTGACGCCCATCTTGGCCATCGCGCCGAGCATTTCCGAGCGCATGTCCTGCACCGAATCCTGCGGCGGAACCGGGAAGTAGCCGGCCTTGGTGCGGATGCGGTGACCGAGGTTGCCGCCCTCATATTCGGTGTCCGAGTTGATCGGCAGTTCCACCGAATCCAGCTTGAAGCCGGTGTTGTAGGGGGTGGTCTGGTAGCGGACGTCGTCGAATACGAAGAACTCGGCTTCGGGTCCGAAGAACACGGTATCGCCGACGCCCATCGACTTGACCATGGCCTCGGCCTTCTTGGCCATGCCGCGCGGATCGCGGTTGTAGGGCTCGCCGGTGGTCGGCTCCAGCACGTCGCAGGTGATGACCATGGTGGTCTCGGCGAAGAACGGGTCGATCGTCGCGGTGACCGGGTCGGGCATCAGGCACATGTCGGATTCGTTGATCGCCTTCCAGCCGGCGATCGAGGAGCCGTCGAACATCGTGCCCTCGGAAAACATCTCCTCGTCGACCATGCTGATGTCGAAAGTCACATGCTGCCACTTGCCGCGCGGATCGGTGAAACGCAGGTCGACGTATTTGACGTCGTTGTCCTTGATCGATTTCAGGACGTCTTTGGCGGTCTTCATGAGTACCCCTTTTGGCTTACAGGTCGTCGCGATCTGGCCGCGGGCCGCGACCGTCGGTAGCCTCAATACAATCGGGGGAAGCCCAATACAATATCAGACTGGCGCCAACTCCGGTTCGAGCCCGGTCACGATGCGGCTGGTTCGCAAGTCCGGCTCAGATGGCGTCCAGGCCGGATTCGCCGGTCCTGATGCGGATGGCTTCCTCGATGTTGGACACGAAGATCTTGCCATCGCCGATGCGCCCGGTCTGGGCCGCGCGCCTGATCGCGTCGATCGCCCGCTCGACCAGGTCGTCGCCGATCACGATCTCGATCTTCACCTTGGGTAGAAAGTCCACAATATATTCCGCGCCGCGATAGAGTTCGGCGTGACCCTTCTGCCGTCCGAAACCCTTGGCCTCGGTCACGGTAATGCCCTGCAGTCCGACTTCCTGGAGCGCTTCCTTAACCTCGTCGAGCTTGAATGGCTTGATGATGGCTTCGATCTTCTTCACTGCGCGCCTCCCGGGCATTTCCAGATTTCAGACAGACTTGTTTCGACGTTGCGCTGAGGTCGCGCAGGTTGTTCGATCGTTGATCCTGAAGCGCAGCCGGGGGAATACCAACAATTGCCGTTGAGCACGATCATCCAGAGCCAGCTTCCTCAAAAGCAGGGTCTATGCCAAGTTGTTAAGGCGCCTGATTTTGAAATGTTATCAGCCTTTTATCAGGCATTCGCCTGAGGTTGGGTTGCGGGGGCACCATACCCCAGCCTATCGAATAGGCAAACAGGTCAATCAGTGTGCAATCGCCAGGGTCTGGACTTCGCATGGCATGGGAAATGCCTCAGGATAAGGCGCTTTTTAAAGGGATTTGGCATGGAAGTTCTCACCACGGCAGAAATGGAACGGGCCGATCGGCTCACCATCGCTGCGGGCACGCCGGGCTTTGCGCTGATGCTGAGCGCCGGCCAGGCCGTGGCAGAGGCTGCGATGGAGCTGGTGGAGGAGGGGCCGATCATTGTCGTCGCCGGGCCCGGCAACAATGGCGGCGACGGTTTCGTGGCGGCGGCGGAGCTATCGGCGCGGGGCCGCGAGGTTTCGGTGATCCTGCTGTGCGAGCGGGACAGTCTGCAGGGTGACGCGGCATCGGCCGCGAAGGGGTGGAAACATCCGGTGCTGCCGTTCAATCCGCAGGCGATCGGCAAGCCGGCGCTGATCATCGATGCGCTGTTCGGCGCCGGCCTCAACCGGCCCGTGAAGGGCGAGCCGCATGACGTGATCGAGGCGATCAACGCCAACGGTGCGCCGGTGCTCGCCGTCGACCTGCCGAGCGGCATCAACGGCACCAGCGGGTCCGTGATGGGCACCGCGGTCCGCGCCACCGAGACCGTCACTTTCTTCCGGCGCAAGCCGGCGCATTTGCTGTTGCCCGGGCGGATGCACTGCGGTCGCGTGCGCGTCACCGATATCGGCATCGATCCACGCGTGCTTTCGGAAATCAAACCGCAGACGTTCGAGAACGTCCCCGACACCTGGCGCACATCCTTTCCGGTGCCGAAGATCGACGGACATAAATACGCGCGCGGCCACACTATCGTCGTTTCCGGCGACATCGCGGCAACCGGAGCTGCGCGGATGTCGGCGCGCGGCGCGCTGCGGGCCGGCGCCGGCCTCGTCACGCTGGCCTCGCCCCGGGATGCGCTCACCGTCAACGCCGCGGCGCTGACCGCGGTGATGGTCCGCCCCATCGACACGCCGGTCGAGTTTGCCGAGCTGTTGACCGACAAGCGCCTCAACAGCTGCGTGATCGGACCGGGCGCGGGTCTCGGCGAGCGGACCCGGGATTTTGTGCTGACGGCGCTGTCGGCGCAGCGAGGCCTGGTGCTGGATGCGGACGCGCTGACGAGCTTTGCGGACGCACCTGATCATCTGTTCGAAGCGATTGAAGCGTCGCATGATCCGCAGGTTGTTCTGACCCCGCATGAGGGAGAGTTTCCCAGGCTGTTCAGCGACATCAGCAACAAGCATCCACTTCGCTCGAAACTCGAGAGGGTGCGGGCTGCCGCCGAACGCGCTGGCGCCATTGTCCTGCTCAAGGGGCCGGATACGGTCGTGGCGTCGCCCGATGGGCGCGCCACCATCGCCGCCAACGCGCCGCCCTGGCTCGCCACGGCCGGCGCGGGCGATGTGCTCTCGGGGATGATCGCCGGCCTGCTGGCGCAGGGCGTGCCGGCCTTCGAGGCCGCTTCGATCGGGGTCTGGATGCATGGCGAGGCCGCGCGCGAGGCCGGCCCCGGCCTGATCGCGGAAGATCTGCCGGAAACGCTGCCGGCGGTGTTCCGGCGCCTCTACGACGAGTTCGGCATCGAGTATTGACGGCTAAAGAGCCTCGTCGTGCCCCGCGAAGCGGACGATGACGACCAACCGGTCACACCAGGTATTTCGCGACGGCCGCTTCATCCCACGACAGCCCGAGGCCGTGACCTCGTGCGGTAATCGTCCCGTCGATGATTTCGACCGGCTCGGCGATGACAGCACGCGCAAGATCGAGGTATTCGATCCAGTGCGCGGTCGGCGTCACCGCCAGCATGTGGGAACTCGCCTCCGCGAACAGATGGCTCGACATCGGTATCGAAGCGGCCTCCGCCTGGCCGGCGACGCGGAGCCAGCCGGTGACGCCGCCCACCTTCATCAGGTCGGGCATGATGAAATCGCTCGCGCCCGCCGCGATCGCTTCGGCAAAGCCGCGCGGAAACCACCAGTTCTCGCCGGACTGTATCGATATCGGCGAGGTCGCGCGCACGTCGGCATGGCCCTGGAGATTCTCGGCCGCTACCGGCTCCTCGATCCAGTGCAGATCGTAGGCGGCCAGCCGGTCGATGCGGCGGCTGGCCTCGGAGGGATCGAGCGACTGGTTGAAATCCAGCATCAGCGCGACGTCGGGACCGATCAGGCCGCGCACAGCTTTGACGACGCGCTCGTCATTGGCCAGATCGCCGTCGCCGCCCTTGATCTTGATGCCCCTAAAACCCTGGTCGAGCGAGCGGCGCAAGGCTCCCTCGTCGGCGACGGGATCGACCGCGCCGTAGCTGTCATAGGCCCGGATCGGCCGCGGCGATCCGCCCAGCAGCGTCGCCAGCGGCTGGCCCGCCGCCCGGCCGAGCACGTCCCAGAACGCCATGTCGAGGCCGGACACGGCCATGCCGACCAGGCCCTGCCAGCCGAGCAACCTGAATCGGGCGTCCATCGCCGCCATCAGATCGAACGGCACGATCGGCTTGCCGGCGAGCTCGCCGCCGATGTCCTCGATCAACCGGACCAGCGGCTTCAGCGTGAGCCCGGTGTAGGCAAAGATGTAGGAGCGCCCGGTAATGCCCTGATCGGTCGTGACATCGATCAGCACCAGCGGCGCCGAGCGGATCACGCCGAAGGCGTTCTTCACAGGCCGCGAGATCGGCGCGTCGACGGCGCGGGCCTTGACGCTGCGGATGGTCGGTGCGCTTGAACTCATGTTGGTTTCCTCACTCCACACTGTACCACTGCACCAGGGCCGGCGCCGCCCAGTCGGTCGCGAAAGTCTCCAGCAGCCAGCGGCCGGCATGGTCGGCGGCGAAGGCGATCCGCTGGGTCTGTCCGGAATCGATCGCCAGCGTATCCAGCCAGAACGGCTTCCAGCCGTCGTCGAGCCGGTCCAGCAGCCGGAAATGATGCCCATGAAGGTGGAACACGGTAGGAATCTCGCCGCGATTGGTCAGCGCCAGCACGACGGTGCGGCCGGCCTTGGCGCGGAACGCGGGGGCTGCCGAGCCTGCAAAGTCTGCCGGCTTAACCCAATCGGCGGTCGCTCCGCCCAGCGTCAGCTCAAAGCGCTGGGCGCCCCTGAGCTCGAGTTGGGGCGGCAGGCCATTGGATGGCAGCGGCGGCGCGGCGGGCAGGGCTGTGTCCCGCAGCGGCGGCTCATTGGAGATCACCAGCCGGGCGATCGGCCGGGCCTCCCTGCCATCATGCAGCAGGATCGATGAGGTGGAACCAGGCGTCCTGCCCGCGTCGATGAAGGCGTCGGCCCGGCCTCCCGGCGCCAGCACGAGCGCGCCATTGCGCGCGGGGAACGGCTCGGCCGGCTGACTATCGAGGGCCATGACCCGGACCTCATATCCCTCCATTTTCACTGCAACGACAGTCCGTTGGCAGCCATTGATGAAGCGAAGCCGGAGCCGTTCACCCGCGCGCGCCGTGATATCAGGCATCGTCCGGCCGTTGACGGTGTAGAGCAGCGTCGTGTCCTTGGGGTCGACGCCGGCCCCGATCGCGCTGCCGTCGGCGCGCAGCCGCCAGTCCTCGATCAAAAACACCTCGTCGCGGTCGACGGCGACTGGTTCGCTCTCGGCAACGATCAGGGGCAGGCACCTCGTGGGCCGCGCCGTCCTATCGCCAAGGAGGGTAAGGTCACACAGCAAGGTGCCCGCGTGACCCAATGGAATCAGGAGGTTTTCCCTGGCTCCCGGAGCAAGTGGCGGCCGCGCCGCCAGCGGTTCGGTTCCCGCGACCCCGTCGAGCCCGTGCCAGTTCAGCACTGCAGGCACCGGCAGGTCGTTTTGAAACGCGATTTCAAGCTCGTCGCCCCGCCGGAACCGCAAACCGGGGTCTGGCGGCGAGCCCTGCAGCGACCATATCGGGGTCTCCGCTTGCCCCTGACGCAAGGCGATGCTGCCGGCCCTGGCCTGCAGCTTCAGGGACAGACGGCTTTGGGCGGCGGCGATATCGGGCACGGCCGGTCCGAGGGCCGCGGCGCCCAGGCCGGCCAGGAGTTCGCGGCGGTCCAGCCGGAAAATTCGATCTGGCATAAGGTCGATGCGGACCATTTTCCGCTGGATATGTCCAGCCGACGCAGCTACCTCCGGGGAGTTCTAAAGCGGCCATTTTTTTGCTGCGGGCGGGTGTACCCATGTTATAAGCCCGCCGCAGCGATCACGCCTATGATTTGGATGCGGGCGTCCAAATCATAAACGTGATCGATTCCATTAACTTGGAGCATGATGGCCGCCCGAAAACCGCTTCACACTTTTCGGCATCATGCTCGGGCATCGCGGCTGGACATGATGCTATCAGCGGGCGTGGCGGAACTGGTAGACGCGCTGGATTTAGGTTCCAGTGACGAAAGTTGTGGGGGTTCGAGTCCCTCCGCCCGCACCAAGCGCTGACAGCGTTTGCATGACGATTGCCGGAGGTCCTGTTTCGAGGGGGCAAGATGCCCAGGGAAGCGGGTCCGCCGAACCACTGACGCAGGCCTTGTGGCCGCGCGTCGACCAGATTGACAAATGTCCGTGCCGCCAGGCCGGACGAAAGCGGGAAGAAGATTGACGCCATGCAGGTCACAGAAACCCTCGCCGAGGGATTGAAGCACGAATTCCAGATCAGCGTTCCCGCATCGGACCTCGATGCCAAGGCGGACGCCCGTCTGGTCGATCTCAAGGACAAGGTCCGTCTCAACGGCTTTCGTCCGGGCAAGGTGCCGGTGAGCCACCTCAAGAAGGTCTATGGCCGCTCGGTGATGGCGGAGACCATCGACCAGACCATCCGCGACACCAATAGTCAGATCTTCACCGAGCGCGGCTTCCGGCTCGCGACCGAGCCCAAGATCACCATGCCGACGGAAGAAAAAGCCGTCGATGATATCCTCGCCGGAAAATCCGATCTCACCTATACGGTTTCGATCGAAGTCGTGCCGGCGATAGCGCTCGCCGATTTCAAGAGCTTTGCCGTCGAGAAGCCGGTTGCCGAGGTGACCGACGCCGATATCGACGAAGCCATCAAGCGGATCGCGGACGGCAACAGGGCCTATGCCGCCAAGGGCGAGGGCGCCAAGGCCGAGAGCGGGGATCGGGTCACGATCTCGTTCAAGGGTACCATCGACGGCACGCCGTTTGACGGCGGCACCGGCGAGAACATCCAGGTCACGATTGGCTCCAACACGTTCATCCCGGGCTTCGAGGAACAGCTGACCGGTATCGCCCAGGGCGAAACCCGCACCCTGAAGGTTTCATTCCCGAAGAACTACGCCAGCGAGAAGCTGGCCGGCCAGCCGGCCGAGTTCGAAACCACGGCGACGCTGGTCGAAGCGCCGCAGGAAACCAAGATCGACGACGAGTTCGCCAAGGGGCTCGGCCTGGAATTGCTCGACAAGCTGAAGGAGGCCGCGCGCGAGCGCCTGACCGCGGAATTCGCTGGCGCGACCCGCCAGCGCGTCAAGCGCATGCTGCTCGACCGCCTCGACGAGGCCCATCGCTTCGAGGCGCCGCCGTCGCTTGTCGAGGAAGAGTTCAATCTGATGTGGAACTCGATCAAGGCCGAGATGGAGTCGAGCGGCAAGACCTTCGCCGATGAAGACACCACCGAAGAGGCCGCCAGGGAAGAGTACCACAAGATCGCCGATCGCCGGGTCCGGCTCGGCCTCGTGCTGTCGGAGATCGGCGAGAAGAACAAGATCACGGTCACCGACGACGAAGTCAGCCGCGCGGTGATCGAGCGCGCGCGCCAGATGCCCGGCCGCGAGAAGGAAGTCTGGGACTACTATCGCAGCAATGCCAACGCGCTGGCCCAGCTTCGTGCGCCAATCTATGAGGACAAGGTGGTCGATTTCATCCTCGAACTCGCCAATGTGACCGAAAAGAAGGTGACGCGCGAAGACCTCTATAAGGACGATGAGGCGGAGAAGAGCGCCGCCTGACGGTGTCAGGGTGGCGTTAAGGTTGAGACGTGAAAGGGGCGTTGCGGCGGCAGCCGTCGCTATGCCCGGCTGCCCGAATCAGCTTCAACTGCGGCAGATCAACCCCGCTGTTTGCCCGGGCTTGCCACCGGCGAATTGGCCTATATCTGTGAACCAGTCTTTAAGTCCTGCATCACGGGACGTTCGTCCGTGCCCGGCAATTCCAGCCGGTCCTGCCTTGCCGATGGAAGTCCGTCTCCGCCAACCTGTCTACTAACTCTGTCTACCAACCCTTGGGTGACTAATGCGCGATCCGGTGGAAACCTACATGCAACTCGTGCCGATGGTGGTCGAACAGACCAACCGCGGCGAGCGCGCTTACGACATTTTCTCGCGTCTCTTGAAAGAGCGCATCATCTTCGTGACCGGACCGGTCGAGGATGGCATGTCGACGCTGACGGTGGCGCAGCTTCTGTTTCTCGAAGCCGAGAATCCGAAGAAGGAAATCTCGATGTACATCAACTCGCCCGGCGGCGTGGTGACGTCGGGCCTTGCCATCTACGACACGATGCAGTTCATCCGCCCGCCGGTCTCGACGCTGTGCACCGGGCAGGCGGCCTCGATGGGCTCCCTGCTGCTCGCTGCCGGCCACAAGGACATGCGCTTTTCGCTGCCGAATTCGCGCATCATGGTGCACCAGCCCTCCGGCGGCTTCCAGGGCCAGGCCACCGATATCATGCTGCACGCCCAGGAGATCCTGAATCTCAAGAAGCGGCTCAACGAGATCTACGTGAAGCACACCGGCCAGACCTACAAGGCGATCGAGGATGCGCTGGAACGCGACAAGTTCCTGACCGCCGAGATGGCCCGCGACTTCGGGATCGTCGACAAGGTGATCGACAAACGCACGGAAGACCCGGCCCCGGTGAAGACCCCGTAAGACCACGGATCGCCACCGCGGCAGCGGCGTTAACGGGCCGTTGCGTCAGGCAATTCCGGCCGATATCGGCACTTACCGGCACTATTGTGCCGTCGCACGGCGGAAAGTTCCGCTTTCGTGCTCATCCGGCGGCGTGACAATCGCGCAACGCTCGGCTGATTTCGGCAGGTTTGGCTCGTGCGAACGGCGCAAATCACGGTATTGTCACGGGTATCGGCCGGCCGGCCGATTAGCGAATTCTTGATAGTCGGGTGCGACCATGGTTGGCTAGGTGAGATCGGCTAAGATCGCCGGAGATTCGAGTTGGCCGCGATTCGTGCGGCATCGGGAGCGTAGGGTCTTTTTTGGTACGGAATTTGCTCTATCTAAACCTATGCGCCGGTTGTACCGGAATAGGGCGATCGAGCTGACGGGATCGAACGGCGGACGGAGAGAAGAATGAGTAAGGTCGGCACGAGCGACTCCAAGAACACGCTTTATTGCTCGTTCTGCGGCAAGAGCCAGCACGAAGTCCGCAAATTGATCGCGGGTCCAACCGTTTTCATCTGCGACGAATGCGTCGAACTGTGCATGGATATCATCCGCGAGGAGAACAAGTCCTCGCTGGTGAAGTCGCGCGACGGCATTCCGACGCCGAAGGAAATCTGCAAGGTCCTCGATGACTACGTGATCGGCCAGAGCCATGCCAAGAAGGTGCTGTCGGTCGCGGTGCACAATCACTACAAGCGCCTCAATCACCAGACCAAGCACAACGACGTCGAACTCGCGAAGTCGAACATCCTGCTGATCGGTCCGACCGGCTCGGGCAAGACGTTGCTGGCGCAGACGCTGGCGCGGATCCTCGACGTTCCGTTCACGATGGCGGACGCGACGACGCTGACGGAAGCCGGCTATGTCGGCGAGGACGTCGAGAACATCATCCTGAAGCTGTTGCAGTCGGCCGACTACAATGTCGAGCGGGCGCAGCGCGGCATCGTCTATATCGACGAAATCGACAAGATCAGCCGCAAGTCCGACAATCCCTCGATCACCCGCGACGTGTCGGGCGAGGGCGTGCAGCAGGCGCTCTTGAAGATCATGGAAGGCACCGTGGCCTCGGTTCCCCCGCAGGGCGGCCGCAAGCATCCGCAGCAGGAGTTCCTGCAGGTCGACACCACCAACATCCTGTTCATCTGCGGCGGCGCCTTCTCCGGGCTGGAGAAGATCATCTCCGCGCGCGGTCGCTCGACCTCGATCGGCTTCGCCGCGCAGGTGCTGGCGCCGGAAGATCGCCGCACCGGCGAAATCTTCCGCCACGTCGAGCCTGAGGATCTGTTGAAGTACGGCCTGATTCCCGAATTCGTCGGCCGCCTGCCGGTGGTCGCGACGCTGGAAGATCTCGACGAGTCCTCGCTGAAGAAGATCCTGACCGATCCGAAGAACGCGCTGGTGAAACAGTACCAGCGGCTGTTCGAGATGGAGAATATCGAACTGACCTTCGCCGACGAGGCGCTTGGCGCGGTCGCCCGCAAGGCGATCGAGCGCAAGACCGGCGCGCGGGGGCTGCGCTCGATCCTCGAAAGCATCCTGCTCGAGACCATGTTCGATCTTCCGGGCCTGGAAGGCGTCGAAGAAGTCGTGATCTCGCGCGAAGTGGTGGAGGGCACGGCTCGCCCGCTCTACATCTACGCCGATCGCTCCGACCGCGCCGTCGAGAGCAGCGCCAGCGCCTGATCGCGCCGGCTGCCGATGAGTTGGGGTATGCAAAAGTGTCGGCTGCCGAGCCTTTCGGCGGTCGCGTTGGCGTAGCATTATCTTGCGCGTTGGGCCCAATTGGCGGGCCTTTTTCGATCACTTGACACCCCCACGGTCGATAGCCACCTAATGCTGTCGGCGATGAAGAAATACCCTTCAAATTCGTCGCCGTAACGATCCGGAAAAGTCGGCCGCAGGATGCGGCCATCGGCTCCGGAACATTCAGGCACCTTGTGGCGGTTGCGCAAACTGG
>CAVRIQ010000026.1:0-36833 GCA_963721275.1 uncultured Alphaproteobacteria bacterium
GTAGCGCGCGCCGCGACCAGCTCGGCCTTCAGGTATTGCGCGGTGGCGGACCGGAAGACATCCTCGCGGCCGGCATGCTGTTCGGCGAGCGCGTCGACCGCGGCGGTGATCCGCTCACTATCGAAACGTTCGTCGGCTTCAGGCCGGTTCTCGGTCACGACACTGTCCATAACTAACCCGATATCGGACGGCGCCGATGCTGTCACGGGACAATCCGGGATAACAGCAGCTCCACGGCGGATTTCCTGGCGCTGCGAGCGGGGCGCTCCCGCGATCGGCCCGCCACGCCGCCAATGTATCAGTCAACTTATTGAAATAAAACGGTGTTCTCGGAATCGGAGGAATCCGTCCCCCGACCGGAGTAGTGACATCGGCGCGGTCTTTCATTACATCCGAAGAGCCATTGCATCCGGGAGAGAACCAAATGGACGCCGCCACACTCCGCGCCACGCAGGCCCCGATCAAGGAGCGCTACAAATCCGATCCCAGGGCGGCGATGATCACGCTGACCGCGAGGGGGTCGATCGAGAACGAAGGCATCGCCTGCAAGGTCGAGACCGGCCGCGCTCTGGCGGTGGCCGGGCTGCATCCCGGTTCCGGAGGCTCCGGCCTCGAATTGTGCTCCGGCGACATGCTGCTGGAAGCGCTGGTCGCCTGCGCCGGCGTGACCCTGAAATCGGTGGCGACCGCGATCGAGGTGCCGCTGCGGGCGGGAAACGTGACCGCCGAGGGCGATCTCGATTTCCGCGGCACGCTCGGCGTCGACAAGGAGGCGCCGGTCGGTTTTGCGGAAATCCGCCTGCGCTTCGAGGTCGACACCGACGCGCCGCAGGAAAAGCTCGACCTGCTGCTGAAACTCAGCGAGCGCTATTGCGTGGTCTACCAGACCATCAGGCACGGCCCGAAGGTTTCGGTGTCGATGCAACGGGTGTGAGGCCACCAATCTGTCGTCGTCCCGGCCAAGCGAAGCGCAGAGCCGGGACCCATTCGCCGTGTCCTCTCATCTCAAGAACCGCTGGTCGACGGCTTTCGTGCAAAACGAACAGCGGTGGTTATGGGTCCCTTGCTTTCGCAGGGACGACAGAAAAAAATGTCCCCCGACCTTGCCTTCATCCTGACACTGGCGCTGCGCATGGCGATCACCGCGGCGTTCGTGGTGTCGGCCTCGGTCATCACCGAGAGATCGGGCCCGGTGATCGGCGCGCTGGTGGCGACGTTGCCGATTTCGGCCGGGCCCTCCTACGTCTTCCTCGCGCTCGATCACGACGCCGGCTTCATCGCCGAGGGCGCGCTGGCGAGCCTGCCGATCAACGCCGCGACGATCTGGCTGGCGCTGACCTATGTCGTACTGGCGCAGCGACGCAACGCGCTGGTCAGTTGCGGCGGCGCGGTCGCGGTGTGGCTCGCCCTCGCCGGGCTGACGCGCACGGTGCACTGGTCGCTGGCCGGCGGCCTGATCGCGAACGCGGTGACGTTTGCGATCTGCCTGCCGCTGCTGCGGCGCTTCCGCCACGTCAGGATGCCGCTGATCACGCGGCGCTGGTACGACATCCCGCTCCGCGCCTCGCTGGTCGCGACCCTGGTCGCCACCGTGGTCACGCTGTCGCGCTGGGTCGGCCCCAGCGTCAGCGGCATGATCGCTTTGTTTCCGATCGTGTTCACGTCCATGATGCTGATTCTGCATCCGCGCATCGGCGGCAAGCCGACCGCGGCCGTCATCGCCAATGGCGGCTGGGGCCTGATCGGATTCGGCATCGCGATTGCCGTGCTGCATGTCACCGCGCCGCAGTTAGGCTCGACGATCGCGCTCAGCCTGGCGCTCTTGACCTGCGTCGGCTGGAACCTCGGGCTGTGGTGGAACGGGCGGCGGAAGCTTGTGCATTCGTAGCCCGGATGGAGCGCAGCGCCATCCGGGAACACCGGCACCCCGGATTCCGCTGCGCTTCATCCTGGCTACGGCGTCTTACTGCTTCGGCAGCTTCGCCCTGAGCGCATAGAGCGCGTCCAGCGCCTCGCGCGGCGACATCTCGTCGGGGTGCAGCGCCTTCACCGCTTCGATCAGCTTCTCCGCCTCGCTCGGCGGTGAAGGTTCGGCGGCGGCGCGCGAGGGCACCGCGAACAGCGGCAGGTCGTCCGCGAGCGCGCGCGCGGTCTGGCCGCGGTCCTGCGCCTCGAGTTTTGCCAGTACCGATTTGGCGCGCGCGATCACCGGCGCCGGCAGGCCGGCCAGCTTTGCGACCTGGATGCCGTAGGAGCGGTCGGCCGAGCCGGGCAGCACCTCGTGCAGGAACACCACGTCGCCCTGCCACTCCTTGACCCGCACGGTGGCGTTGAACAGCCGCGGCAGTTTGGCGGAGAGCGCGGTCAGCTCATGATAATGCGTGGCGAACAGCGCGCGGCAACGGTTGGCCTCGTGCAGATGCTCGATCGCGGCCCAGGCGATCGACAGCCCGTCGAAGGTCGCGGTGCCCCGGCCGATTTCATCGAGGATGACCAGCGAGCGCTCGCTGGCCTGGTTGAGGATGACGGCGGTTTCCACCATCTCCACCATGAAGGTGGAGCGGCCGCGCGCCAGATCGTCGGCGGCGCCGACCCGCGAGAACAGCCGGTCGACGATGCCGATCCGCGCCCGCGCGGCGGGGACAAAACTGCCGATCTGCGCCAACAGCGCGATCAGCGCGTTCTGGCGCAGGAAGGTCGATTTGCCCGCCATGTTCGGCCCGGTGATCAGCCAGATCTGGCCGGATTTCTGCCCCGGCCCCGGCGAGAGGTCGCAGGCGTTGGCGATGAACGGCTGGCCGTCGCGCTTCAGCGCCTGTTCGACCACCGGATGGCGGCCGCCCTCGATGGCGAAGCCCAGCGAGGCATCGACCTCGGGCCGCACATAATTGTCGTCGACCGCGAGTTTCGCCAGCGCGGTGGCGACGTCGAGCATGGCAAAGGCATGCGCCGCGGCGCGCAGATCCTCGCTGGCGGCGACGGCCAGCGCGCACAGCCGCTCGAAGATTTCCAGTTCCAGCCCGAGCGCGCGGTCGCCGGCATTGGCGATCTTGGCCTCGGTCTCGCCGAGCTCCGACGTGGTGAAGCGGACCTGTCCCGCAAGCGTTTGGCGATGGATGAAGGTCGCGTTCAGGGGCGGCGCCATCAGCTTGTCGCCATGCTGGGCCGTGACCTCGACGAAATAGCCGAGCACGTTGTTGTGGCGGATCTTCAGGCCCTTGACGGAGGTGTCGTCGGCGTAGCGCGCCTGCATCGCGGCGACGACCAGACGAGAGGCGTCGCGCAGATTGCGGGCCTCGTCGAGCGCGGCCTCATAGCCTTCGCGCACAAAACCGCCGTCGCGTTTGATCAGTGGCAGTTGCTCGGCCAGCGCGCGCTCGAATTCGCGTCGCCAGCTCGCGCGAGGGCCGGCGCAGCGCTTCCATGATGGCGGCGATTTCCGGCGGCGGAGCTTCAAGCCGGTCGAGCCGCGCGAGCGCTTGGTCGGCGGCGAGGATGCCGTCGCGCAAGGCGGCGAGGTCGCGCGGGCCGCCGCGCCCGACCGAAAGGCGCGCCAGCGCGCGCGACATGTCGGGCGCCGCCTTCAATGTGGTGCGCAGTTCCTCGCGCGCCGAGCTATCGGCAACGAACGCCGCGATCGCATCCAGCCGCCGCGCGATGGCGGCGCTGTCGGTCAGCGGCGCCGCCAGCCGCTGGGCCAGCAGCCGCGATCCGGCGGCGGTCACGGTGCAGTCGATGGCATCGAGCAGCGAGCCGCGCCGTTCGCCCGCAAGCGTCCGCGTCAGTTCGAGATTGGCCCGGGTGGCCGGGTCGATCGCCATGGTGGTGCCGGCGGCTTCGCGCGACGGCGGCGACAGCGGCGGACGTTTGCCGACCTGGGTGCGGTCGATATAGGTGACGGCGGCCGCGGCGGCGGTGGCTTCCAGCCGCGACATCGCGGACAGCCCGTCCATGGTGGCGACCGCGAAATAATCGCACAGCCGCCGCTCGGCGGTGGCGCCGTCGAAGAAGTCGCGGGTCAGCGGCGTCACCGCCGGCAGTTCGCGCAAGCTCGGCCCCAGTTCGGGATCGCCGTACAGCGCATCTGACACGATGGCCTCATTGGGATTGATGCGCGCCAGGGTCGCGGCGAGTTCGCTCGTTCCGCATTCCGTGACGATGAATTCGGAGGTGGAAATATCGATCCAGGCGAGCCCGATGCGGTCGCTCCCCGCCGATCCCTTCGCCCGCGCGATCGCCAGCAGATAATTGTTGGTCCGGGCGTCGAGCAGCGTGTCTTCGGTCAGCGTGCCCGGGGTGACCAGCCGTATCACGGCGCGGCTGACCACGCTCTTGTTGCCGCGCGCGCGCGCCGCCGCCGGATCCTCGGTCTGCTCGCACACCGCGACGCGGTGGCCGGCGGCGATCAGGCGGTGCAGGTAATCCTCGGAACGTTCCACCGGCACGCCGCACATCGGGATATCGATACCCTGATGCCTGCCGCGTTTGGTCAGCACGATGCCGAGCGTCTTCGAGGCGATCTCGGCGTCCTCGAAGAACAATTCGTAGAAGTCGCCCATCCGGTAGAACAGCAGCAGCCCGGGATGGGCGGCCTTGATCTCGAGGTATTGTTCCATCATCGGCGTGACGCGCGCGGCGGCCTCGGCGGGCGGCGCGGCGTCTGCTGCAACGGGAATGGATTGCTGGATCGTCATGGGCGGCCGCAAGCTACAAAATTTTGTTCCCCGATCCTATCGGTTTGCCGTGGCATTCCGTGTTTTCCACGCCCTCCGCAGCCGCTCGCGCGCGGTCTACTCGCGGCGATCTCGAATGAGAAGAAATTGCGGCAGTCACGATCTGCTCCCTCTCCCGCTCTTGCGGGGGAGGGCCGGGGTGGGGGTAAGGCTGGCGCCGGTGGTTGTGGCCGCCCTCACCCTAACCCTCCCCCGCAAGCGGGGGAGGGAACGGAAAGCCCGGCGTTTCCGTCAATTGACCTGCAGCATTGGCGCTCCTAAAACTCGCCGTCAATCCAGCCGTTGGCTTCGAAAACGCGGCATTCAGGGAGAGATTCGATGCGCGATGTGTTTGTTTGCGACGCCGTGAGGACCCCGATCGGCCGCTTCGGCGGATCGCTCGCCAAGGTGCGCGCCGACGATCTGGCGGCCGCGCCGATCAAGGCCCTGATGGCGCGGCATCCCAAGCTCGACTGGTCGGAGGTCGACGAGGTTTATTTCGGGTGCGCCAACCAGGCCGGCGAGGACAACCGCAACGTGGCGCGGATGGCGCTGTTGCTGGCGGGCCTGCCGGATTCGGTTCCGGGCCTCACGCTCAACCGTCTCTGCGCCTCCGGGCTGGATGCGGTCGGCGCCGGCGCGCGCGCGATCCGCGCCGGCGAGATCGATCTTGCCATCGCCGGCGGCGTCGAGTTCGATGACGCGGGCGCCGTTCGTGATGGGCAAGGCGGCGGAGGCGTTTTCGCGCTCGGCCGA
Organism: uncultured Alphaproteobacteria bacterium; assembly: GCA_963721275.1. Classification (GTDB taxonomy): domain Bacteria; phylum Pseudomonadota; class Alphaproteobacteria; order Rhizobiales; family Xanthobacteraceae; genus Bradyrhizobium. The sequence goes on from CAVRIQ010000026.1 coordinate 5,469, forward strand.
GGTTTTCGACACCACCATCGGCTGGCGCTTCATCAACCCCTTGATGAAGGCGCAGTACGGCGTCGACGCCATGCCGGAGACCGGCGAGAACGTCGCCGAGGAATTCCAGATCTCGCGCGCCGATCAGGACGCGTTCGCGATCCGCTCGCAGCAGCGCGCCGGGGCGGCCATCGCTTCGGGCTATTTCGCCGAGGAGATCACGCCGATGTCGGTGCCCGGCGGCAAGGCCGGGCCTACTCAAGTCGACAGAGACGAGCACCCGCGCCCCGAAACCACGCTCGAGGGCCTTTCAAAACTGAAGCCGATCGTGCGCAATCCCGGCACGGTGACCGCCGGCAACGCCTCGGGCGTGAATGACGGCGCGGCCGCGATGATCCTCGCCTCCGAAGCGGCGGTGAAGAAGCACGGCCTGACGCCGCGGGCGCGGATTCTGGGACTCGCCTCGGCCGCGGTGCCGCCGCGCATCATGGGCATCGGTCCGGTGCCGGCGACCCGCAAGCTGATGGCGCGGCTGGGCCTGAAGATCGGCGATTTCGACCTGATCGAGCTCAACGAGGCCTTCGCCAGCCAGGGCATCGCCTGCCTGCGCCAGCTCGGCGTCAGGGACGACGCCGACTTCGTCAACCCGCATGGCGGCGCCATCGCGCTCGGCCATCCGCTCGGCATGAGCGGCGCCCGGCTGGCGATGACCGCGGTGCACGGCATGGAAAAGCGCGGGGGAAAGCGCGCGCTGGCGACCATGTGCGTCGGCGTCGGCCAGGGCGTGGCGATGGCGATCGAGAAGCTGAACTGAGGGCGACGGCGCTAACGTCCCTGCGAAGAATCAAAGCAAACTCGTCATGGCCGGGCTTGACCCCGGCCATCCCATCCGCTTCGAAAAAAATTCCTGAAGATTGATGGATACGCGGGTCAAGCCCGCGGATGACGGCCGGACGCCTCACGCGCAATCCTACTCGATCACAGCGTGTTCCGGCGCCACCGCCTGCTTGCGCAGGGCGACCTTGGTCGAGCCGATGATGATCGCCAGCGGGATCGCGCACAGCGTGAACACCATCACCATCTGGTAGTCCTGCGAAAACGCGATGATCTGCGCCTGCACGGCGATCATCGCGTCGGCCATGGCGCGGCCCGCGTTGCTGCTCATGTCGATCATGCTGCGCACGTTCGGCATCTGCATCGCATGATTGAACGGGGTGACGTTCTCGTTCAATACCGCATAAGCCCGGCGCGACCCTTCCGTCAGCTGCGCGATGACGATGGAAATGCCGATCGAGCTGGCGACATTGCGCATCAGGGTCAGCATCGAGGTGCCGTCGGTGCGCAGATGGTTGGGCAGCGTCAGGAACGCCACCGTGGACAGCGGCACGAACACGAGGCCGAACCCGAAGCCCTGCGCGATGCTGACGACGACGATCGTCTGCACGTCGGTCTGATCGGTCCAGCCGGTCATGTAGAACAGCGACAGGCAGGTGAGGCTGAGGCCGGAGACGATCAGGGTGCGGGCCTCGATATAGCGCATCAGGCGGCCGACCATCATCATGGCGACGAAGGTGCCGCAGCCGCGGCTCGCCAGCAGCAGGCCCGCGGTGATGATCGGATAGCCGATCACGTTCTGCAGATAGGGCGAAGAGAGCGCCATGGTCGAGAACAGCACCAGGCCCATGACCGCCATGAACACGCAGCCGCCGACGAAATTTCGGTCCTTGAAGATCGCGAACTGGATGAAGGGCGACGCGGTCGTGAATGAATGGGCGAAGAAATAATAGAAGCCGACGGCCGAGACGATGAACTCGCCGATGATCTCGCCGGATTCCATCCAGCCGAGCTGCTCGCCGCGGTCGAGCGCGATCTGCAGGCTCCCGATCGCGACCGCGAGGGCCGCGAATCCGAACCAGTCGAAGCGCAGCTCGCGGTTCTTCCGGGTTTCGTCCATGAAGACCAGCAGGCCGAGCACGGTGAAGATGCCGAACGGCAGGTTGACGAAGAACACCCAGTGCCAGGAATAGGTCTCGGTCAGCCACGCCCCCAGCGACGGCCCCATGATCGGGCCCATCATCACGCCCATGCCCCAGATCGCCATCGCCTTGGGGCGCTCGTGCAGCGCATAGGAGTCGAGCATGACCGCCTGCGACAGCGGCACCAGCGCCGCGCCGAACACGCCCTGCAGCAGGCGGAACAGCACCATCTGGTTGATGTCCTGCGCCAGCCCGCACAGCACCGAGGCGAAGGTAAAGCCGCCCGAGCACAGGATGAAGATGCGCTTGCGCCCGAAGCGGTTGGCGATCCAGCCCACCGGCGCGGTCATGATCGCGGCCGCGACGATGTAGGAGGTCAGCACCCAGTTGATCTGGTCCTGCGACGCCGACAGCGAGCCCTGCATATAGGGCAGCGCGACATTGGCGATGGTGGTGTCCAGCGCCTGCATGATGGTCGCGGTCATGGCGCAGATCGTCACCATGTTCCGGCGCAGGCCGGGAACGGCGACGGGCGCGGCGGCCGCGGTGGTCATATCAGGCTAGTCCTTCGCCGCCGGCCCGAAGCCGAACAGGGCCGCGAGCGAGCGGCGATGGCCGGTGTCGATCGAGGTGTAGACGCTCATGCCGGCCTTCAGCTTCCGCACATATTTGTCGTTGCTGTCGAAATAGATCCGCACCGGCACGCGCTGCACCACCTTGACGAAATTGCCGGTGGCGTTCTGCGGCGGCAGGATCGCGAATTGCGCGCCGGTGCCGGGGCTCAGCGAGCCGACCGTGCCCTTGAACACGTGATCGGGGAAGGCGTCGACGTCGATGGTGACGGGCTGGCCGACCGCGACATAGGTGAAGTCGCTTTCCTTCGGATTGGCGTCGACCCAGGGCTTCGAGGTGTCGATGATCGAGAACACCGGGGTGCCCGCGGCGATGAAGCGGCCGAGCTGGATCTGGTCGACCTGGGTCGCGACGCCGGCCATCGGCGCCCGCACCGTGGTCAGGTCGAGGTTGCGCTGGGCGTCGTCCAGCGCGGCCTTGGCCTGCATGTAGGCCGGAAACTGCTCGAGCGGCAGCTCCGGATTGCCGAGCAGCTGATTGAGCGCGGTCGATTGCTGCTGCTTGACCAGCTGCCGCTGCGCCTGCGCGGTGACCAGCGCGGTGGCGCTGTTGTCGAGGTCGAGCTGCGAGCCGAAATTGTTCTTGGCGAGCGCCGTCTTGCGCTCGACGTCGCGCTGCTTGAGCCCGATGCCGGCGTTGACGAGCTCGACCGTCTGTCCGTAGAGCCGGACGTTGGCGACGAGGTTGTCGTGGCTGGTCTTGGCATCGGCCAGCTTGGCGCGCGCCTGCGCCAGCGCCAGCTGGAACGGCACCGGATCGATCTGGAACAGGGTGTCGCCGGCGGAGACCTGCTGGCCCTCCTTCACGGCGACATGGATGATCTTGCCGGAGATGTCGGGCGTGATCAGCACCTTCTGCGCGCCGACATAGGCGTCGTCGGTGGTCACGTAACGTCCGCCGTTGAGATAGAAGGTCAGCCCCGCGATCAGCGCCACCAGCGGCAGCACCACCAGCAGGAGCGTGCGGCGATAGCGCCGCATGCCGGCCATCAGGCGGCGGCGCGGCTCCGCGGCGATCTTGATCCGGGGTTTTGCCGGCGGATTGCCCTTCTGTTCGGGCGGAAATTTCAGGATCGGATCAGCCATAACGCTGCTCCTTCTTCGGCGGCTCGGCCGGGGCATTCTGTATGGCGTTACGCACGTTTTCCTTGATCGCCTCCAGTTGATCCAGCAGACGGTGGGCGTCGGCCGGATTGATGCCCTCCAGCGCCGTCGCGGTCAGTTCGGACCGCAACCCGCCCAATTTGCCGAGCAGCGGCCGCGCCGCCTTGCGCAGATAGAGCCGGTTGACCCGGCGGTCGGTCGCGTCGCCGCGGCGCTCGATCCAGTCATTGTCGCAGAGCTTGTCGATCAGGCGGGTCAGCGTGATCGGCTGCATTTCCATCTGTTCGGCAAGTTCCGACTGCTTCAGGCCCTCGGCGCGTTCCACCTTGGCCAGGACCGCCCATTGCGCGCGGGTGATGCCATAGCGCGCCGCCTGCCTGTCGGCATAGGCGCGCACCAGCCGCTGCAATTCGCCGAGCGTAAACAGGAAGTTCATGTCCACGGGGCCGCGGCCCATCCGGGGTTTCTCCGTATGCTTTGGATATAATAAGCTAGCTTATTAACAGGATATGGCAAGTTTGTGGAGACCTGACCCGCGGGCGGCACATGGCTTGGTTTCCGGCGCCGCGGGGAGTTCCCGGCTGATCGTGAGTGGGAAGGTCGGCGTCAAGGAAATCGAGCGGCTGATTCCGAAGCTCGAAATCGATAAGGAGATCTTGGCGGACCAAGAGGGCGATGCTGACGAAAAGGCCGCCAACTGAGGCGGCCTCTTTAGCAGCCTCAAGTAATCGGCGGTTTGCCGATGGCACCCAGCATTCCGTTCAGCACGTTGGTCGGAGTGGAGTCCTTAGCCTTTAAAATAGCCTCGGCGACCTTGCCCGCAACGAATCCGAGAATCCAACCAACGGCGTCGCCGCCCGCGACCTGATCCAGTTCGTTCAGATTCAATTCGCCGTTGATTTCGTTGTGCATTTCTCTCTCTCCTGTTTGTCGGAGGAGGGACAATCCCCGCCAGCCGTGATGGCAGGAATACGCGGGGATAGGGTTGGCCGCTGTGCGGGACATCACACTTCAAATTAGGCCACTGTTAACTTCAAAACCGGCCACTGAGGGTCGAAACAGGCCGGTACCGGGATTTGGGGTTGCCGCGGTAAAATGCTAGATGATTTCCGAACGTTCCGGCCGGATTCGACGGCAAGGAACCGGCCGCATTACATGACGCCCGACATGATTCCTGCATGACCCTGACCAAGCCGGCCTTTCCCGCGCCCGATCACGACCACGGCCGCTGCGCCGCGGACGCGATCGACCATGCCGAACGGGTGTGCAGGCTCAAGGCGCAGAAATTCACCCCGATCCGGCGCCAGGTGCTGCAGGCCTTGTTGTCCAGTCACCGTCCGCTCGGCGCCTATGAGGTGATCGACGAACTCGCCAAATCGATGCCGCGGCCGGCGCCGATCACGGTCTATCGCGCGCTCGAATTCCTGATGACGAACGGCCTCGTCCACCGCATCGAAAGCCGCAACGCCTATCTCGCCTGCGCGCATGACCACGACGCCGCGGCGATGGTGGCGTTCCTGATCTGCGACGAGTGCGGCTCGGTCGGCGAAATTCCCGCGCTACCCGTGGCGCAAAGCCTCAACGCCGCCGCGCGCGCCCTGGGCTTTGCGCCGAAACTGTCGGTGGTCGAGATATCCGGCATTTGCGCCCACTGCCAAAATAAATAACAACACGGCGATAAGCCGGCCGCGAGGGTTCATGTCGTCCAATCCTGTGATTTCATCGGCCGGGCGTCCGCTCAGCGCGAGCGCGGTGGCGCTGATGCTGATGCTGTGCCTGAGCTGGGGTTTCAATCAGATCGCGGTCAAGCTGGCGCTGCCGGACATCCCGCCGATGCTGCAGGCCACGATCCGCTCCTCCGGCGCGCTGGTGGTGCTGTTTCTGATTGCGCGGCTGCGCGGCGTGAAATTGTTCGAGCGCGACGGCACGCTGCGCGCGGGATTGCTGGCGGGCGTCATCTTCGGCGTCGAATTCGTGCTGATCTATCGCGGCCTGCTGCTGACGTCGGCGTCGCGCGCGGTGGTGTTTCTCTACACCGCGCCGTTCTTCGTGGCGTTCGGCTCCTATCTGTTTCTCGGCGAACGGCTGCGCGCCTCGCAATGGGGCGGGCTCGCCCTGTGTTTTGCCGGCGTCGCGCTCGCGATCGGCATTCCCCAGGCCGACGTCGATGCCAGGGTGCTGCTCGGCGATCTCCTGGTCATCGCCGGCGGCGCGCTGTGGGCGACGACGACGCTGATCGTCAAGACCACGGCGCTGCTCAGGGCTCCGGCGGAAAAGGGCCTGGGATATCAGGTGGCGGTCTCGATCCCGATTCTGGGGTTTGCCGCGTGGATATCAGGCGAAACCCTGACCCGGATTCCCGGCCCGCTGGCGCTGTCCCTGATGGTCTATCAGGCGGTCTGGGTGGTCGGATTGACCTTCCTGATCTGGTTTGCGCTGGTGAAAACCTATTCCGCCAGCAAATTGTCGGCGTTTACCTTCATCACCCCGTTGTTCGGCGTCGTGGCCAGCTATTTCATCATGCACGACACCCTGACGCTGGCGTTCGGCGCCGCGGCGCTCCTGGTGATCGCGGGGCTTTATCTGGTGAACCGGCCCGAAACTCCCGGGCCGAAGCTGGTGCCGGATCCCAACGTGCCGGCCTGAAGTTTCAATTCAGCCGGTCTCGATCGGCAGCGACGCATCCTTCGCCCATTCGCCCATCGAGCCGTCGTAGAGGCTGAGATGGTCGTAGCCGAGCCGGTAGAGCTGGAACAGATCGATGGTGGCCGAGATGCCGCCGCCGCAATAGGCGACCACGCGCTTGTCTTTCGCGATGCCTTGCGAGGCGAAGATCGCCGCCGCCTCCGCCAGCGGAACGAAGGCCTTGCTCTGCGGATCGAACAGCGTCGCCGCGGAAACGTTGACGCTGCCCGGAATGCGCCCGGGCCGGCCGTAACGGCTCGGCTCCAGGCCCTTGTGGAGTTGCGGGTTGAGCGCGTTGACGACGACGGTGTTGCCGTCCCTGCTCGCGGCCAGCGTCTGATGCTTGTCGACGAAAAAACCGGCTTGCGGTTTCGCGGTGAAGGCCGCCGGCGGATAGCCTTTGGCGGGCCCGGTTTCGACCGCGCGGCCCTCGGCCTTCCATTTGTCGAGGCCGCCGTCCAGCACCGACGGGTTTTCGAAGCCGAGCGAGCGAAGCATCCACCAGAACCGCGTCGCCCACATCGCGGTGCCGATCGAGTACAGCACGATCCGGCTGTCGGCGCCGACGCCGTGGCGGCCGAACGCGGCCTCGAGCTCGGCGATGTCGGGCATCATGAAACGAAGCTTCGTATTCCGGTCGGAGAATTCGCCCTGCAGGTCGAGAAAATCCGCGCCCGGAATATGCCCGGCCTCGAAGGTGTGCCGCCCGGGCACGACGATATAGGGAGCGCCGCTGCCTTCAGGCAGGTATTCGAGATAGGTGGTGCAGTCGAACAGCCTGAGATCGGGGTGGTCGAGCAGGCCAGCGAGTTCCGCCGTGGTGATCAGCCCGTCGCGTGCCGGCATCTCGAATTCCTCCCGGAAATGTTCCGGTCATGCTAGGGCAGCCGGGTAGCGCTGAAAAGGCAGACGCCGACGCCGGTTTGCCCTTTAATCCCCGGATTCCGGCCCGATATACCGGTCAGCGGCAGCGCGGCATCAAAGCCTTGGCTTCCGCGGCCATCGCCGAAATAAGCTATTGAACCAAAACGAGAAAAATCCTGACCGCGAGTGCGCGCCGCCCGCTGCCGTCGCCCCCTTGGTGAATGTCACAAAAACCTGATATTCGAGAGCCCATGAACAAGCCCGTGAAACCGCCCGAGAACGACGCCGCCGGCCCCAGGGCCCGGCATAAGACCACCCAGGTCATGGTCGGCAATGTCGCCGTCGGCGGCGGCGCGCCGATCGTGGTGCAGTCGATGACCAACACCGACACCGCCGATGTCGATGGCACCATCGCCCAGGTCGCAGCGCTGGCGCGCGCCGGATCCGAACTGGTGCGCATCACGGTCGACCGCGAGGAGGCCGCCGCCGCCGTGCCGCATATCCGCGACGGCTTGCGCAAGCGCGGCATCACCACGCCCCTGATCGGCGACTTCCATTATATCGGCCACAAGCTCTTGGCCGATTATCCGGCCTGCGCCGAAGCGCTCGACAAATACCGCATCAATCCGGGCAATGTCGGCTTCAAGAACAAGCGCGATACCCAGTTCGCCGACATCATCGAGATCGCGAACAGGAACGACAAGCCGGTGCGGATCGGCGCCAACTGGGGCTCGCTCGACCAGGAACTGCTCACCCGGCTGATGGAAGACAATGCCAAGCTGCCCGAGCCGCTCGAAGCCCGCGCGGTGACGCGCGAGGCGATGGTGCAGTCGGCGCTGCTGTCGGCCGCGCGCGCCGAGGAACTCGGCATGGCCAAGAACCGCATCATCCTGTCGGCGAAGGTTTCCGCCGTGCAGGATCTGATCGCGGTCTACAAGGTGCTGGCGTCGCGCTCGGATTACGCCATCCATCTCGGCCTCACCGAGGCCGGCATGGGATCGAAGGGCATCGTGGCTTCCTCCGCCGCGCTCGGCATTCTGCTGCAGGACGGCATCGGCGACACCATCCGGATTTCGCTGACGCCCGAGCCCGGCGGCGACCGCACGCTGGAAGTTCAGGTCGCGCAGGAACTGCTGCAGACCATGGGATTCCGCACCTTCGTGCCGCTGGTCGCGGCGTGCCCCGGCTGCGGCCGCACCACCTCGACCACCTTCCAGGAACTGGCGCGCTCGATCCAGGATTTCATCCGCGAGGAAATGCCGGGCTGGAAGACGCAATATCCCGGCGTGGAGGAACTCAACGTCGCCGTGATGGGCTGCATCGTCAACGGCCCCGGCGAATCCAAGCATGCCAATATCGGCATCTCGCTGCCCGGCACCGGCGAAACGCCGGCCGCCCCCGTGTTCGTCGACGGCAAGAAATTCCGCACCCTGCGCGGCCCGACCATCGCCGCCGACTTCAAGGCGCTGGTGATCGACTATATCGGCCAGAAGTACGGCGCGGGCGCGAAGCCAACGGCCGAGACGGTGACGGCTGCGGAGTAGGGCACCGCGTCGAGCTACTTCTCGCAACGGCGAGGCTGGTCCTTCACCTCTCCCGCTTGCGGGGGAGGTCGACGCGCGAAGCGCGGCGGGTGGGGGAAATCTCTATCCACGCGGCATCCTTTACTTGGCGGGCACACCCCCACCCCAGCCCTCCCCCGCAAGCGGGAGAGGGAGCGCACCCTCATTGCCGAAACACAAGAGCAGCAATTCATCGACGCCCGCTCAACCCGACCGGGCAAATCACCTGGGCGGTTTATCGACCCCCCTGTCAAGCTCCTTCTGCAAAAATATTCTGATTTTCCGAAGACGCAAATCACCTTATATCCGTCGTCGTCCCGCTCCTCAGAGGGGCGTCGCGCAACGTCACGAAACGCGGGGCGGGATGCGGTGGACGCTGGCTTCGCGCTTGACGGGCGATGCGGCTGGCGGACGGCGAAGGCTTGTGGTCCTGATGCCCCGACGCTGGCATCAAGTTCGTGAGAAGCACACTTCTCAGGGATGACGGTGGCAAGAAAGCCCGGTCACCGGGGAGAGCGAGCTATAAGCCGTAAAACCATTGCGCGGGGAATGCCGGGTGATTCCGGTGTGACCTGACTAACGCGTGTGCGTTCTACCCAATAACATTGCACACGCGGCTATCGGGCGCATCGGGCGCCCGGCATTCCCTGCGCCCTCTGATCGAGGAGGGCGGAACCAGACTGCCAAACCTCGCGCGAAACGCGCGGCGAGATCGCGAAGCCGTGTTTGGACGCTCACCAAAGACCCGTAGCCCGGGTGAAGCCAACGGGGTCGGCGCGACGCGCCGCCCGATGACAGGCTCGGCGAAACCCGGGGGTCTGCGGCGCGTGATCCCGGATTGCGCTTCGCTCCATCCGGGCTACGATGCGGAAAAATACGCGTTACCCGGAGGACGCCCATGAGCTCGCTCGCCAGCAAGCAAGGTCCGCGCTATCGCCCCACGGCCGGCGTCGAAGAGCCTTACGAGACCATCGCGGTGGAAAAACTGACGCCGATCATCGGCGCGGAGATTTCCGGCGTCGACATCGGCAGGCTGGTCTCCGACGATTCGCGCTCGAACCGGCAGATGGACGAGATCCATCGCGCGCTTGCCGAAAACCTCGTGATCTTTTTCCGCGACCAGCACATCACCCCGGCCCAGCATCTCGCCTTCGGCCGCAAGTTCGGCGAACTGCACATTCATCCCGCCGCCCCCAGCGAGGGCGAGGACCCGGCGCTGATGAAGATCTATGCCGACAAGGATTCACCGCGCGCCAACGGCGAGGGCTGGCACACCGACGTCTCCTGCGACGTCGAGCCGCCGATGGGCTCGATCCTCTATATCAAGCAGTGCCCGCCGCGCGGCGGCGACACGCTGTTCGCCAGCATGTACGCGGCCTGGGAATCGCTGTCCGACCGCATGAAGACCTATCTCGACGGGCTCACCGCGCTGCATGACGGCGAATCCATCTATCGCGGGCTCTATGCCAATTACGGCGTCGCCGACAAGCCGGCCTATCCGCGCGCCGAGCACCCGGTGGTGCGCACCCATCCGGTGACCGGCAAGAAGGCGCTCTATGTCAACCGCGGTTTTACCCGCTCCATCGTCGGCATCCCCCGCGACGAGAGCGATGCGATCCTGGCCTACCTGTACCAGCACGCGGAAAATCCGCTGTTCCAGTGCCGCTTCCGCTGGACCGAGAACGCGATCGCGTTCTGGGACAACCGCTGCACCCAGCACCGCGCGATGTGGGATTACTGGCCGCACACCCGCGCCGGCACCCGCGTCACGGTGAAGGGCGAACGGCCGGTGTAATAAAGAATGCGCAGGGTGGGTTAGCGAAGCGTAACCCACCATTCACCGCGAAAATCGGTGGGTTACGCTTCGCTAACCCACCCTGCAAAACAAGAGCACAAGTACTCCGGAGGCCACGCCATGCTCCGCGCAGAGGACAACAAATTCCTGACCGAAAGCGGTGCGGGAACGGGGATGGGCGAATTGCTGCGCCGGTTCTGGCTGCCGGTGCTGCTGTCGGAGGAATTGCCCGAACCGGACTGCCCGCCGAAGAAGATCGTCGTGATGGGCGAGGAGCTGCTCGCGTTCCGCGATTCGCGCGGCGTGGTCGGGGTGATCGACCAATACTGCCCGCACCGCGGCGCCAATCTCTGGCTCGGCCGCAACGAGGAATGCGGCATCCGCTGCGTCTATCACGGCTGGAAATTCGACACCGACGGCCGCTGCGTCGACATGCCGACCTCGTATCCCGATCTCAATGCCAAAGACCTGATCCGGATCAAGTCCTATCCGGTGCGCGAATGGGGCGACATGGTCTGGGCCTATATGGGCCCGGCGGGGGAGGTGCCCGAGCTGCCCGACCTGGAAATGGCGCTGGTGCCGGCCTCGCACCGCTACGTCTCGAAGAAATGGCAGGACTGCAACTGGGTGCAGGCGCTGGAAGGAAGCATCGACACCGCGCATTTCACCTTCGCGCATCTGAGCTTCGACAAGGAAGAGAACGAAATCCTCGACATCAAGAAGCATTTCGTCAATCCGATCGCACGGATGAATGTCGATCACATGCGCTGGATCGCCGAGGATCCGCGCCCGGTGATCAAGATCAATCCGCACCAGGCGGGGCTGACGATCGCGGGCGGAAGGCTCACCGGCAGCGACAATATCTACTGGCGCATCGCGCAGTTTTTGATGCCGGTGCATGCCTATGCGCCGAGCGCGATGCCGGGCGAGAGCATTTTCGGCCAAAGTTTTGTGCCCGTCACCGATACCAATTGCTGGATCTACACCTATGCCTGGAATCCGGAACGGCCGCTGACGCAGGCCGAGCGCGACGCCTATGAACGCGGCAACGGCGTGATCTCCGAGGTCGACGACAATTATGTGCCGCTGCGCAACAAGTCGAACGACTACCTGATCGACCGCAAGCTGCAGAAGACGAAAAGCTACACCGGCATCAAGGGCGTCTCCGAGCAGGACGCCGCGGTGCAGGACAGCCAGGGCCCGATCGCCGACCGCAGCCGCGAACATCTGGGGCCGACCGATCTCGGCATCCTGCATTTCCGAAAACTGGTGCTGGAGGCGGCCCGCGCGCTGCAGCAGGGCCACCCGCCGGCGCATCTTGGGCATCAGGACCGCTACGCCGTGCGCTCCGGCGCCTGCGTCACGAGCAAGACAAAAGACCTGCCCGCGGTGATGGTCGAGCGTTTCGGCGACGAGACCGGCTATGTCGGCCGGCCCCGGATCGCGGCGGCGGAGTAGAGGCGCCTGATCGTCATTGCGAGCGCAGCGAAGCAATCCATCTTGCAACTCGGCGGATGTCAAAGCTGGATTGCTTCGTCGCTCCGCTCCTCGCAATGACGGATGGTTGCCGACATGCGTTCGCCTACAACGGAATCGTGCGATACTCCCGGTTGGCGAGGCTCGCTTCCTCGAGGTCGAGATCGCGCTCGATCCGCCGCCTGGTCTCGTCGGTGATCTTGCCGTCGCGCAACAGCACATGGATGAATTTGCGCTCCACGCCGATCAGTTCGCGCGTCAGGCCGATGCCCGCCGCCGAGGCGTCGTCGGTTTCGGGGTCGAGCGAATCCGGCAGCTGGTTGCTGCGGGTTTCATGCCGCGCGCGCAGCAGCTTGACCACCTCGTCGGACAATTCGCGATCGTCGGTGATGGCGTCGAGCGACTTCAGCGCCACGTCGAGCGCCTCGCGCCGCGCCGCGATTTCCGCCCCATGCTCCGCCACGAGTTCGGCGCGGCCGGCTTGCGCGATACTGAGCCAGCGGACCACCGGCGGCAGCCCGAGTCCGAGCCCGACCAGGGTAATGAAAATGACGCCGAAGGTGACGAACAGGATGAGGTCGCGGTAGGGAAATGCTTCGCCGCCGGGAAGCGCGAACGGCAGCGCCAGCGCCGCGGCCAGCGACACGGCGCCGCGCACCCCGGTGAACGAGAGCACGAACACGTGCTGCCACGGCGGCGACGGATCGCGCTCGCGCACGCGCTTCAACAGCCGCGGCAAATAGGTTGCGGGAAAGACCCAGGCGAAACGCGCGACGATGATCATGACGGTGACCAACGCGGTCGCGCTCAGGATGTCGTCGAGCGGAAACGCCTTCGATCTCTCGAACAGGAGGCGCATCTGGAACCCGGTCAAAAGGAACAGCATGCCCTCGATCAGGTAGATCACGAGGTCCCAGAAGAAGATGCCCTGCAGCCGCGTCGCAGCCGAGATCAGCAGCGGCCCGTTCCAGCTCATATAGAGCCCGCAGGCGACGGTCGCGATCACGCCGGAGCCGCCGAAATGTTCCGGCAGCCAATAGGCGACGTAGGGCGTGATCAGCGACAGCGTGATCTCGATCTGCGGATCCCGGGCGCGGCGGCGCATCCGCAAGGAGAGCCAGCCTACCGCCGCGCCGAACAGCATCTCGCCGGCGACGATCGCGGCGAACTCGCCTGCCGCCTTCGGCAGCGAAAACATCCCGGTCGAAATCGCCGCCACCGCGAAGCGGTACAGGATCAGCGCGGTGGCGTCGTTCGCCAGCCCCTCGCCCTCGAGCACGACCAGGATGCGGCGGGGCAAGGCAAGTCTGCGGGCGATCGCCAGCGGCGCCACCACGTCCGGCGGCGCGACAATCGCACCGAGCAGGAAGCCGATGCTCCAGGGCAGTCCGATCAGGTAATGCGTCGCGGCCGCGACCGCGAAGGCGGTAAAGATCACGCAGCCGACCGAGAGCAGGATGATGGGGCGCAGGCTGAACTTGAATTCGCGCCAGCTCATGGCGACGCTCGCCGAATAGATCAGCGGCGGCAATACCAGCAGCAGCACCAGTTCCGGCGGCAGTTCCAAAGACGGCATGCCCGGCACGAAGGCGAGCGCGATGCCGGCCACCAGCAGCAGGATCGCCGGCGCGACGTCGAGCCGCCGCGCCAGCAGCGCGGTGCCGGCCAGCACCGCCAGCAGAATCAGGAAGATCTGGAATATGGCTTCCACGGCGTCGAATTCCTGTGCCGGGCCAATTTGCCCGGACCGGCGGCGCCGTCAATGCCGCGGCATCGCCCGTGGCTATTCTCTCAAATCATAGCGATACGATTTCGAGACGATCTGCCAGCCATCCTTGAGTTTCATCGCCACCAGATAGTCGGTGAAATAGCGCGGCGGCAACTGGCAGCGCACCTTGATGAAGGCGGTGGAATCGTCGGAGCGGTCGATGGTGACGACAAAATCCTCGCGCGGCTTGCCCTCGGCCTTGGCCGAAGGCCGCTTCCTGACCCAGCCCATCCAGTCCGGCACGGTGAGAACTTTCAGCTCGCCCTTCTCCACCCAGCGCAAATCGGCGGAGGGATGGAAAATCTCGCCCAATTTGTCGGCGTCGCCTTCGTACAGCGCGTCGAAATAATGCTGGACCACGGCTTCGACGCTGGAACGGTCATGACTCATTGGTTTTGTGCTCCCTGCTTGCAATCCGTTCGTCATGCCGGGGCGCGCGGTCGCGCGAACCCGGAATCCAGAAGTCATCGGCGCGATGTTCCGGGTTCGATACCAATCGGGCCGCGCTTTGCGCGGACCCGTTGGCATCGCCGCGGAATGACGGCTGGCGTCGTCACATCAAGAACACGCCCTTGCCGTCGACCTGCCTGTCGAACAGTTTATAGGCTTCCTCCGCCTGGTCGATGCTCCAGCGATGGGTGAACAGCCGGTCGACGTCGATGCCGCGCTCGACCGAGAACCGCGCGCATTCGGCCTGCAGGATGTTGGAGAACGTCCAGGACGCCACCAGCGTCAATTGCCGGCGCAACAGATGCGGGCTGACATCGATATGGACGTCGCCGCCTTCGCCGACGAAACACATGGTGCCCCACACTTTCGTCGAGCGGATCGCGTTCAGGCGCGCATCCGGGTTGCTCGACGTGTCCAGCGTCAGGTCCGCGTATCGGCCATGGGTGAGGTCCTTGATCGCGGCCACCGGATCGTTGGAACCGGGATTGACCACGGCGTCGGCGCCGAACGCCTTTGCGCGCTCCAGCCGCTGCGGGCTGATGTCGAGCGCGATTACGCGCGCGCCCATCGCCCTGGCGTATTGCGTGGCCGCCAGTCCCACCGGCCCCTGGCCGAAAATCGCGATGGTGTCGTTGCCGGACAGCTTCATGCGGCGCAGCGCGCCATAGGCGGTGCCGGAACCGCAGGCGATCGCCGCACCGGCCGAGAACGACAGTTCGTCCGGCAGCGGCACCAGCGTGTTGGCCGGCACCTTCAGATATTGCGCATGGCCGCCATGGGCGTTGTTGCCGTAGACCTTGACCGGAACCTCCTGGCAGAGCTGCTGCCATCCGGAGCGGCAATGGTTGCACTGGGTGCAGCCCTGATAGTGGTGCACCATCACGCGCTGGCCGATGCGGGCCTCCCTCGCATCGACCGCGGAACCGATCGCCGCCACGATGCCGCAGGGCTCGTGCCCGGCGATGACCGGACCCTCCCGCATCGGGATGCCGCTCGCCTGCGCCCCGCCCTTGGGCCGGCGGTATTGATGCAGGTCGCTGCCGCACATGCCGGATGCCTTCATTTCGATCACGACATCATGCGGATCCGGCGTCGGATCGGGGAACTGCATCAATTCCAGTTCGCGCTCGCCGTTAAACACCACGCCGCGCATCGCTTCCTCCGCTTGTTCTTGTTTATCGGGGGATACTGGACGGGAAAATGTGATCGGCCAAGGGCGAAGAAGTGCGAACCGAATGCGGTCCGGCGCGACATAAGACAAGGTGGTCTGTCGGTTGCGGCGCGACCGAGGCAAAGTCGCGCGGACGGTCCTGTTACGTGACCTCGCTCACAGGCAGGCCCTGCCAGCTTCTGATAGGCCTGTAGCGATGCTATAAGAGCCAAGGTATCGAGGGGCGCATGATGAAATCGCCAGGATCGCTTAAATTGTACCGGTTTTTTCTCGCCGCCGCGCTGCTGTTGGTATGCCAGCCGGCGTTCGCCGAAAAGCGCGTGGCGCTGGTGCTTGGCAATTCCGCCTATCAGAACGTCGCGCCGCTGCCGAACCCGGTCAATGACGGCGCCGTGATCGCGGCAAAGCTCAAGGAAGCCGGCTTCGACGTGGTCGATTTCCGTCACGATTTGCCGGCGGCCGAGACCCGGCGGGCGCTGCGCGATTTTGCGGACGCCGCGCGCGACGCCGATATCGCCGTGGTCTACTACGCCGGCCACGGCATGGAGGTGGACGGCACCAATTACTTGATTCCGGTGGATGCGAAACTGGAGCGCGACACCGACGTGTATGACGAGGCGCTTTCGCTGAACCGCGTGCTGGTGGCGGTCGAACCCGCAAGAAAGCTTCGGCTGGTGATTCTCGACGCCTGCCGCGACAATCCCTTTGCCAGGATCATGAAGCGGACCCTGGCGTCGCGCGCGATCGGGCGCGGCCTCGCCAAGATCGAACCGGCCAGCCCGAACACGCTGATCGCCTATTCGGCCAAGGCCGGTTCGACCGCATTGGACGGCGACACCAAAAACAGCCCGTTCACGCTGGCCTTGGCAAACCACCTGACGACGCCCGGGCTGGACGTGCGCAAGGCGTTCGGCTTCGTGCGCGACGACGTGCTGAAGATCACCGGCAACCGGCAGGAGCCGTTTGTCTATGGCTCGCTCGGCGGCGAGGACGTGCCCCTGGTGCCGGCCAAGACTGTGCCGGCTGCGTCCGCGCCCAATCCGCAGGCGGAAGCGCGGGCGGACTACGAACTGGCGCTGCAGATCGGCAACAAGGATGCGTTTAACGCCTTCCTCGCGCAGCACCCGGACGGTTTCTACGCCAACCTGGCCAAGATCCAGCTTGCCAAGATCGCCGCGGAGGAAGCCCGGGTCGCGGCGACCGAAAAGGCACGGCAGGCCGAACAGGATCGGGCGCGGCTTGCCGCCCAGGGAGCGCAAAAGAACCAGCAGGCAAAGGCGGATGCCGACGCCAAGGCCGCCGAGCAGGCCCGTCTTGCCGCCGAAAAAGCCAAGGACGCCGCGCAGGCGCAGGCCGCCGAAGCCGAGCGCAAACGCCTCGCCGCCGACTCCGCTGCGACCCGCAGCACTCCCGACAACGCTCCCGCAAACAATGCTCCAGCCGGCAATACGGCGGGAGGCGGGACCAACCTTGCTTCCCTCAACGCGGGGCCGCCGCAGGCCGAACTGGTCAAATCGGTGCAGGGCGAGTTGCGCCGCGTCGGCTGTCTCACCGGCGCCGCCGATGGCGAATGGAACGCGGCGTCGCAGCGGTCGCTGGCGCTGTTCAACAAAAACGCCGGAACCAAATTCGACGTCAAGCTGGCCAGCCTCGACGCGCTCGATGCGATCAAGCTGAAGCCTTCGCGGGTCTGCCCGCTGATCTGCGAGCACGGCTTCAAGGCCGACGGCGGCCACTGCCGCAGGATCGTCTGCGCGGCAGGCTCGGTCCTCGACGACGATAATGAATGCGTGAAGCGCCGGGCAAAGACGCCGGCGGCGAGGCGCGAGCGAGACCAGGGTCCCGATCGCGCGGCCCAGGGCCGGCCCAGGCCGGCCAGGCCGCAAGCGACCGGCCAGATCGTGTGCGACGACTACCTGTGCCGTCCGGTCGCCCGGGGTTGTCACATCGAGTACAAAACGACCGCGCAAGGCGGCCCGATAGGCGGTGGCGGCGGCAACGTGCAGGTTTGCAACTGAACGCTGTCATTGCGAGCCAACGGGTCGCGCGAACGCGCGCCCGATGACAGGCTCCGCGAAGCAATCCAAGGTCAGCGGAACAGCGCCGCACGAGCATGATTGTTGCCCGCTCAAATCGCACTCGCGGCGATATTGACCATCAGCGCGACCAGCGCGGTATTGAAAACAAATGAAATGATGCCGTGCGCGGTGGCGGTGCGGCGGATGGTCTTGTCGGTAATGCCGACGTCGGAGACCTGCGCGGTCATGCCGATCACGAACGAGAAATACACGAAATCCCAGTAGTCGGCGTGATCGTGCTGGTCGCCGCTCGGGAACTGCAAACCGCCGGGCTTGGCGCCGCGGTAATAATCATGGGCGTAATGCAGCGCGAAGGTGGTATGAACGGCCGCCCATGACAGCGCGATCGTCAGCGTGGCCAGCGCCAGTTGCGGCGCGCTGCGCTGCGAGGCGCCGAGCTCGGACACGATCGCGGCGATCGAGGCAAAGGCGCCGATCGCAGTCACCAGCAGGATCAGAAAGCGGCCATCGTCCTGCAGCACCGCGTTGCGCTTGATATGCGATAACCCGCTGCGCAGCACCATGGTGTAGACGAGCAGCAGATACAGCGTAATGACGATATCCCAGGAGACCAAAAGCCGCGTCACCAGCCGCAGCGAGCCCGGCAGCAGAAAGAACGCCACGATTCCCATGGCGACCGAAAAGAACGTGCGCGGCCGCGCATAGACCACGCGGGCCGGCCGCGACATGTTGCGGAAGCGGAGCAGGACCGGATCGTCGGCTTCCTTTTCCGCCATCGGCGCCTTCAATTCTTGCGTTCGGCGACGAATCGCGCGGCGGCGCGCAGCACCTCGCCCTTGGCGCCGAAGATCGAGAGCGCGGCATCGGCGCGCGCCAGCAGGTCGCGCACGCGTTTTTTGGCGCCGTCGATCCCGAGCTGGGTGACGAAGGTGGTCTTGCCCAGTGCCGCGTCCTGGCCGGTCTGCTTGCCGAGCGCGGCGGCGTCGCCCTCGACGTCGAGCAGATCGTCGGCGATCTGGAAGGCTTCCCCGAGCGCGCGGCCGTAATCGTCGAGCGCCTGATATTCCTTTGCGGAAGACTGGCCGAGGATCGCGCCGGCGATGCAGCCGAAGCGCAACAGCGCGCCGGTCTTCATCTGCTGCAGGCGGGCGACGTCGACCGGCTCGCGGTCGCCGAAACGTCCCTCGCCGGCGAGGTCGAGCATCTGGCCGCCGACCATGCCGCCGATACCCGAGGCGCGCGCCAGCGCCCGCGTCAGCAACAGGCGCACCGTCGGATCGCGGTGGATTTCGTCGCGGGTGATGATGTCGAAAGCGAGCGTCAGCAAGGCGTCGCCGGCGAGGATCGCGGTGGCGTCGTCGGTCTGCTTGTGCAGCGTGGGCCGGCCGCGGCGCAAGTCGCTGTTGTCCATCGCCGGCAGATCGTCATGAATCAGCGAATAGCAGTGGATGCATTCCAGCGCGGCGCCGGCCAACAATGCGGCCTCGCGCGGAACGCCGAATACGGCCGAACTCTCCACCACCAGGAACGGCCGCAGCCTTTTGCCGCCGCCGAGGCTCGAATAGCGCATGGCGTCCATCAGCCGCTTCGGCCGGGCGATCTCGTCGGGCAAAAGCGCATCCGACAAGAGCTTGGCCAGCAGCGCTTCGGTGTCCTCCGCGGTCTGGTCCAGTCGTTTCGCAAAGTCGGATGTCGAAGTGCCGGTCGTCATCAAAAACAGCTCCAGATCGAGTTCGCCGGGACAATCGTTGATGACGCAGGCTTCGTCAATTCCGGGGCGCAAGCTGGCAGGCGCCTTAAAACTGCTGGAAAAGTGCGGAACTATCAGGAAGATATCAGTCGTGCCGGCGTTCGGCCGCACCCAAAGTCATTAACCAGAAGCGCCGCATTTGCGCGTAGCCCGAAATCTGCTGCTGATCGTGCTGGCTGCGCTGCTGCTGCCCTATGTGCTGGCGCCGCTCTATCGCGCCGGCCATCCGGTCTCGACCCTGATGGCCTGGCGCTATGTGACCGGCGCGCCGGTGTCGCGGCAATGGGTCGATTTCGGCGCGATCTCGCCCTTTTTGCCGCGCTCGGTGGTCGCTGCCGAGGACGCCAAATTCTGCATTCATCACGGCATCGACTGGGACGCGCTGCGCGAGGTGATCGACGATGCGGAGGACGGCGAGGTCACCCGCGGCGGCTCGACCATCACCCAGCAGGTGGCGAAAAACCTGTTCCTGTGGCCGGGCCGCAGCGTGGTCCGCAAGGCGCTGGAGCTTCCGCTGGCGCTGTGGATCGATCTGGTGCTGCCGAAACAGCGGATCCTGGAAATCTATCTCAACATTGCCGAACTCGGCCCCGGCGGCCAGTTCGGCGCGCAAGCCGGTTCCGCCTATGCCTTCGGCCGCCCGGCATCGGCGCTATCCCGGCGCGACGCGGCGCTGCTGGCGGCGATCCTGCCCAATCCGGTCCGGCGCAGCGCCCGCAACCCCGGCCCCGGGGTGCGCCGTCTGGCCGGGACTTATATGGCCCGGGCGCAGGCTTCCAGCCTGCAACGGTGCTGGCGCGAAAATCGGGCTGATTGAGCCAATTTCGAGCCATTTTGGCAGGAAACCATCCGAGACCATGATCCGATCAAAAAATCGGACCATGGCCTCATCTCCTTGTTTGAGCATGATCTTTTTCGGAAAACCGGTTCCCATTTTTCCGGATCATGCTCTAGCTTTGCGCGGGTCCATCCTCTATAAGCGCGGCCTTATCGGCATTATCGGCTCGCGCCAAAAACGCTTCCGCCGTCCGCTCGCGGGCGATGCCTGGACCAAAACACCCCTAGAGGACACCGAAATGGCCGTTCCCAGAAGAAAAACATCGCCCTCGCGGCGTGGCATGCGCCGCTCGGCGGATGCACTGAAGAAGCCGACCTATGCCGAGGACAAGGATTCCGGCGAATTGCGCCGTCCGCACCACCTCGACCTGAAGACCGGCATGTACAAGGGCCGCCAGGTTCTGAAGGCCAAGAAGGAATCCTGACGCAAGCAGGGCAGGCACGCCGTCGACGGCAACGGCTGCCTGAATTCGGCCAAGGAGTGAGGTAAGACGGTTTTCCGGCGGCCAACCCCGACAGGGTTTGCCCGAGAACCTCCGGTGCTTGAAAAGCCGGTGCTTGAAAAGAAGGCCTCGCCGATGTCCATGGTCGGTTTCCCGCTTCTCCTGATTCCGCTCGCGATCTACAACATCATCGTCTTCCTGATGCCCGGCGTTACCCTCGCCGAGCCGGTTCTGACGCTGACGCTGATGTCCGGCGCCGGATGGCCGGTGACGCTGAGCGATATCCTGCTGGCGCTCGGCATCCTGCTGCTGCTGCTGGAGGTCATCAAGGGCGCGCGTCCCGGCGCGAAATACCTCACCGATCATCTGTTGTCGCTGATCGTGTTCGGCGCGGCCGCCGCCGAATTCCTGCTCTGGCCGAAATTCGGCACCTCGACCTATTTCCTGTTGTCGCTGCTGTCGCTGGTGGACTTCCTCTCGGGCATCGCGTTGCGCGCCCGGCGTCGAACAGTGGCGGCAGGAGCGGCCTCCACGCCGGCCAGCCGCACGCGAGAGAGGGTTGCGCCCGAGCCTCCATTCGATGATCCGTCGCCGGCGCCGTCGGCGCCGGCAGCTGCCCCGGTTGCCGAATCCGCACCGCCCGATCGCGTAGAGCCTGCCGAGGTCACGCCGGCGGGGTCCTCGCCGGAGGTCGCCTCCCCGGGATTGCAGCCTGGCGAAAGTTCACCCCCGTCGCCGGACGCTTCGCCGCGCTGACTTCTCCGGCTTCAACGACCTGCGCTTAAGCTGCTTGAGCTTAAGCTACCTGGGCTCAAGCTACCTGCCGGGTCCGAATGCCGGTGCCCTGGGCTGGGGCTCCGTGCCACCGCGCCCCGTAAGCGGCCTTTGCGTCGGCCGGCGTTGCCCGCCGCAGACTGCGGGTTTGCGGAAGGTGCTCGGCGGTCGCGATCAACTGGGTGACAAAGTCCGCGCGCGACAATTGCTGGTCCGGCACCCGCGACCAATGAAGGGTCGGTACCACCGGCACCAGCGCGACGCACGCCGGTTTTGCGTCGGCACGGACGCCGTCTTCCACCGTCGGTTCTGGTCCGTCGCTGCTTGACATCGTAAATCGAAATCCGGCTGAACTGTTACGTTTTGGGACGTTGCTCCCGTTTCGATTCCATCCTCGCAAGGGCCATGCCGGATCTCGCCGTTTTGTTCCCGGCGACCGTCCAACGTGGTTTGCGGAATATTTATGAACTTTGCCTAGGGTCGGCGGCGAAACAGGCAGTATCTGCGGTATTCTTGAGACCGGGAATCACCCGGCAGTGTCCTGAAACGAGGCGACCGTGACATCCGCTCTTCCGAAAGCTTCGACCATCCTGGCTTCGCTCGGGCAGGCCGCCTTCGTCTGGGACATCGCAACCGACACCTTGATCTGGAGCGATCACGCCAGCGCGGTGTTTTCCGATATCCCGCCGGCGCTGCTCGCGCATGGCGCGGAGTTTTCCAAGCTGATCGAGCCGGTGCGTACGATCCGCTCCGATGCGCTCGGTCATTCGTCGCCCGCGCATGGCGCCGAAGGCGCGCCCTACCGGATCGAATATGGCGTGCGCGCCTCGACCTCCGAGCCCGTGCTCTGGATCGAGGAAACCGGCTGCTGGTTCGCCGGTCCCGACGGCAGGCCGGTGCGCGCCCAGGGCATCGTCCGCATTAATAATGAACGCCATGCCCGCGAGGAGCAATTGCTGAAGCTGTCGCGGCACGACCCGCTGACCGGCGAACTCAACCGGACGCACCTGATCGCCTCGCTGGCGGAGGCCGTCGAGGAGTCGACGCGCTTCCGCACCTCCTGCGCCTTCATGCTGATCGGCATCGACCATCTGGCGCGCATCAACGACGCGTTCGGCTTCGATGTCGCCGACGCGGTGATTTCGGAAGTGGCCAAACGCATTCGTTCGCGGCTGCGCGGCGGCGACGTGCTCGGCCGGTTCTCCGGCAATAAATTCGGGCTGATCCTGAAGAACTGCACCGTCGACGACATGAATGTCGCCGCCGAGCGGTTTCTGGCCGGGATTCGCGACGAGGTGGTGCCGACCAAATCCGGCCCGGTCTCCGTCACCGTCTCGATCGGCGCGGTAAGCGTGCCGCGCTACGCGCGCAACGCCAACGAAGCGATCAACCGCGCCCATGAGACGCTCGATTTGGCCAAGCGCCGCCGCGCCGGGTCGTTCTCGGTATGGCGCCCGAATGCCGAGCGCGACGCCCAGCGGCGCGTCAATATCCGCGTCACCGACGAGATCGTCACCGCGCTCAACGAGCGCCGCATCGTGATGGCGTTCGAGCCGGTGGTGGAGGCGCGTTCGCGCGATACCGCGTTCTATGAGTGTCTGATCCGCATGGAGCAGGATGACGGGCGGGTGCTGCTGGCCCCGGACATCGTTCCGGTGGCGGAGAAGCTCGGCCTGATCCGCCTGGTCGACCACCGCGTGCTCGAACTCGTGGTGGCGGAATTGGCCGTGTCGCCGCACGTCCAGCTCAGCCTCAATATTTCGCCCGATACCACGATGGACCCGGACTGGTGGTCTTCGATCGAATCGCTGATGCGCGCCCATCCCGGCGTCGCCGAGCGGCTGATCGTCGAAATCACCGAAACCGTCGCGATCCAGGATATCGACGATTTGCGCGGCTTCGTCACGCGCTTGAAGAACTACGGCAGCCGGATCGCGATCGACGATTTCGGCGCCGGTTACACCTCGTTCCGCAACCTGCGCAAGCTCGGCGTCGACATCGTGAAGATCGATGGCGCGTTCGTGCAGAACATCGCGCGCTCGGCGGACGATCGCGCCTTCGTGCACACGCTGATCGATCTGGCGCGCCGGCTGCAGATCAAGACGGTCGCCGAATGGGTTCAGGACGAGGAAGCCGCGGTCATGCTGCGCGACTGGGGCTGCGACTACATCCAGGGTCGGCTGATCGGGCTCGCATCTTCGGAGCGGCCGTGGGGTGCGCCGGCCGCCGGCCTGCTGCCTGCGGCGAGCTAGCAGCAGCGGCGAAGGAAAAACTATTCTTCCTTCTTCGGCTCTTTCGACATGCGCTCGAGGCGCTCCTGCATGTCCTTCATCTGACGGCGCAGATCGTCGATATTGTCTTCCGGCACAGGCTCGGAAGCTTTTTCCGGTTCAGCCGAGGCTCCGCCGCGCGGCGGCACGAACGGCTTGAACATCGAGAAGGTCTGCTGAAACAATTCCATGTTGCGGCGGACATGTTCTTCCAGCGGCGCAAAGGGCGTTCCCGAGAAGGTATTGGTCAGCTGCTTGCGGAATTTTTCCTGCTCGCGCGTCAGCGTATCGATCGACTGTTCGAGATATTTCGGCACCACCATCTGCATGCTGTCGCCGTAGAAGCGGATCAACTGGCGCAGGAAAGTGGTCGGCAGCAGATTCTGCCCGGCCTTGTTCTCCTGTTCGAAGATGATCTGCGCCAGCACCGATCGGGTGATGTCGTCCCCGGTCTTGGCGTCGTAGACGAGGAAGTCCTCGCCCTCCTTCACCATCGACGCGAGGTCTTCGAGCGTCACGTAGGTACTGGTGCCGGTATTATAGAGCCGCCGGTTCGCATATTTCTTGATCGTGGTGGGTTGGTCAGATTTCGCCATGGGCTCACACATGCACACCGAGGAGAAGGAACCCGACGGCTTCGCCGAGGGTTGACGAGCAACGCAACGCAACAAAGTAAGCATTTTCAATAGGGTTCGGCTACCGTTTTGTGCGACACGGTTAATCCCAAAGCATAGACGGTGCTTAAGGATACGCCAAGAACGTCATTTTGAATGCGCTGCGGCGAGATTTCGAGCCCCGGCCGGTTGACATGCCTCAACGACGTTAACAGGATGAGGCGAGAGACTGGCCTGCCAATCCGGCGCCCGCCCAACCAAGACCCTCAAGCCCCAGGAGATGTCCATGTCAGACGATGTCGTCATCGTCAGCGCCGCCCGCACCCCGGTCGGAAGTTTCAACGGTGCCTTCGCCACCACGCCGGCCCACGATCTCGGCGCCGTCGCCATCAGGGCCGCGCTGGAGCGGGCCGGCATCGAGCCGGGCCGGGTCTCCGAGGTGATCATGGGCCAGATCCTGACCGCCGCACAGGGCCAGAACCCGGCCCGTCAGGCCTCGATATTGGCCGGCATCCCGGTCGAAAGCCCGGCCTGGGGCGTCAATCAGCTTTGCGGCTCCGGCCTGCGCACGGTAGCGCTGGGCTATCAGGCGCTGCTCAACGGCGATTCCGACATTGTCGTCGCCGGCGGCCAGGAATCCATGAGCATGGCCCCGCACGCGCAATATCTGCGCGCCGGCATCAAGATGGGCAATTTCGAGCTCGTCGACACCATGATCAAGGACGGTCTGTGGGACGCCTTCAACGGCTACCACATGGGCAACACCGCCGAGAACGTCGCCCGGCAATACCAGATCACGCGTTCGCAGCAGGACGAGTTCGCCGTCGCCTCGCAGAACAAGGCCGAGGCCGCGCAGAAGGCCGGCAAGTTCAAGGACGAGATCGCGCCGGTCACCATCAAGACCCGCAAGGGCGACATCGTCGTCGATACCGACGAATATCCGCGTCACGGCGCGACGCTGGATGCGATGGCCAAGCTCAAGCCGGCCTTCGAAAAGGACGGCACCGTGACCGCCGGCTCAGCCTCGGGCATCAATGACGGCGCTGGCGTGGTGGTGCTGATGACTGCGAAACAGGCCGCCAGGGAAGGCAAGAAGGTGCTCGGCCGCATCGTCTCCTGGGGCCAGGCCGGCGTCGATCCCAAGATCATGGGCACCGGGCCGATCCCGGCCTCGCGCGCCGCGCTGAAGAAGGCCGGCTGGAACATCGCCGATCTCGATCTGATCGAGGCCAACGAAGCCTTCGCGGCCCAGGCCTGCGCGGTCAACAAGGACCTCGGCTGGGATACATCCAAGGTCAACGTCAATGGCGGCGCGATCGCGATCGGCCATCCCATCGGCGCCTCCGGCGCGCGCGTGCTGGTGACGCTGCTGCATGAGATGCAGAAGCGCGACGCCAAGAAGGGCCTCGCCACGCTGTGCATCGGCGGCGGCATGGGCATCGCCATGTGCATCGCACGCGACTGAGATGTGCACTGCACGCGACTAAACATGCGGCGCGGTATGATCAAAAGATCATCTCGCAACTGCGGAAGTTATTGCTAAAAAGAAACGCCCGGAGCGGCGCATGGTCCGCGAGGATCATGCGCCGCTTTTTCTTTTGGAGCGCGATCGGACGCAGGACCGGCAGCCACTTCCGCTGATCGCGCTCCGAGCCGGGCGTTTTGTTCTTGATGTTCGTCAAACGGCTCGCTTAATTCGAAGCTACATAAAAAAGTAGTTCCAGAGACGCCAAGGGAAGGATTCGACATGGCACGTGTTGCGTTGGTATCGGGGGGCACGCGGGGCATCGGCGCTGCGATCAGCAAGGCGCTCAAGGCCGCCGGCTACAAGGTCGCCGCCAATTACGCGGGCAATGACGCCGCGGCGGACAAGTTCAAGGCCGAGACCGGCATCCCCGTCTACAAGTGGGACGTCAGTTCGTTCGATGCCTGCGCGGCCGGAATCAAGAAGGTCGAGGCCGACCTCGGCCCGGTCGAAGTGCTCGTCAACAATGCCGGCATCACCCGGGACGGAGCGTTCCACAAGATGACGCTCGAGCAGTGGAACGCCGTGATCAACACCAATCTCGGCTCGCTGTTCAACATGACGCGTCAGGTGATCGAGGGCATGCGCGCCCGCAAATTCGGCCGCGTGGTCAACATCTCCTCGATCAACGGTCAGAAGGGCCAGTTCGGCCAGGTCAATTATTCGGCTGCCAAGGCCGGCGATATCGGCTTCACCAAGGCGCTGGCGCTGGAGAATGCCAAGGGCGGCGTCACCGTGAATGCGATCTGCCCGGGCTATATCAATACCGAGATGGTGCAGGCGGTGCCGAAAGATGTGCTGGAGAAGAGCATCCTGCCGCTGATTCCGATCGGCCGCCTCGGCGAGCCCGACGAAATCGCCCGCGCCGTGGTGTTCCTCGCCGCCGACGAAGCCGGCGCCATCACCGGCTCGACGCTGACCATCAATGGCGGGCAGTATATGGTGTGATGCGGCTGGTTGAGATTTTGAAGTTGATTTGCGCTCAATCCTGATACTTGTCATTCCGGGATGCGCCGCTTGGCGCAGGCCCGAAATCCATACTCCCGATCGTGGTTATGGATTCCGGGCTCGCTCGTTTCACTTGCGCCCCGGAATGACGAAGTACGATGACCTCCCGCACCGCCACGCTGATCGGACTGACCGCAATCCTGATGTGGTCGCTGCTGGCGGCCTTGACGGTGGCGACCGGGAAAATTCCCGCCTTCCAGCTCGCGGCGATGACGTTTGCGATCGGCGCGCTGGTCGGCTGCCTGACCTGGATCGGGCGGCCGGAGGCCATCCGTGCCTTGCGGCAGCGGCCCGCTGCGTGGATCGTCGGGGTCGGCGGCCTGTTCGGCTATCATGCGCTGTATTTCCTGGCGCTGCGCTTCGCGCCTCCGGCCGAAGCCGGATTGCTCAATTATCTCTGGCCGCTGCTGATCGTGCTGTTCTCGTCGCTGTTGCCGGGGGAGCGGCTGGCGCCGCACCATGTCATCGGCGCGCTGCTCGGCCTCGCCGGCACAGTCCTGCTGTTTGCCGGCAACAGTCTCAGCGGCTTCGCGCCCGGCCAGGTCCCCGGCCTGATCGCGGCGTTCGTCGCAGCCTTCGTCTGGGCGGCCTATTCGGTGATGTCACGCAAGCTCAGGGGGGTGCCGACCGATGCGGTGGCGGGCTTTTGCGCGGCGACCGCGCTGCTGGCCGCGGCCGTGCACGGGCTGGTGGAGGACACGGTATGGCCCGATACGATGACGCAATGGCTGTCGATAGCAGCGCTCGGCGTCGGCCCGGTCGGCGCCGCATTTTATGCCTGGGACGTCGGCATGAAGCGCGGCGACATCCGGGTGCTCGGGGCCGCGTCCTACGCGACGCCGCTGCTCTCGACATCGTTCCTGATCCTGGCCGGCTTTGCCAGACCGAGCGCGACTATCGCAATCGCCGCGGTGCTGATCGCCGGCGGCGGCCTGATCGCGGCGAGGGACATGTTCCGGCGACGCTGAAGCGCTTTCATCAGCAGTCATTCCCGGGCGCGTCGGCTTAGCTCGCAGGCGCCCATCCCTTCGGCGCCAATTCGAAATCCGCGAAATCGAATCCCGGTGCGACCGTGCATCCCACCAGCGTCCAGTCGCCGGTGGATTCGGCCGCCTGCCAGGCTTGCGCGGGTACGATCGCCTGCGGCACTTCGCCGGCGGCGAGATCGGGACCGAGCCTGACGCTGCGCTGGCCGCTGTCATCGGCAATTTGCAGGGTCAGCGCGTGGCCGGCGTAATAATGCCAGATCTCCACCGCATCGATGCGGTGCCAGTGCGAGCGTTCGCCGCGCGCCAGCAGGAAATGAATCGCGGTGGAATGCGCGCGTCCGCCGGCATCCGTGCGGGGATCGCGAAACGTCTCGCGATAGTGTCCGCCTTCCGGGTGCGGCTGCAAATCAAGCCGTGCAATGATTTCCGCGACCATCGGCAGCTCGGCCATCGGGACCGGTCCATCAGGATTTGTTCTTGCGTTCACGCAATTCGCCGAACACTTCGGCGGCACTGCGGCCTTTCATCCGCACGCCGGCCGCCACCGACGGCTCGTCGGCGCGAAGGAACACGTTCGCCTTCTTCTCCTCGCCAAGCAGGGTCGGAATCGTAGGCTTGTTCGCCGCGCGCAGCCGCGTCACTTCCTCGGCGCGCGCCTTCAGCGCGGCATTGTCCGGCTCGACGGTCAGCGCGAACTTGATATTGGCGGCGGTGTATTCATGGCCGCAATAGAGTTTGAAATCGTCGGGCAGCGCCCGCAGCTTGAGCAGCGAGTCCCACATCATCGGATAATTGCCCTCGAACACCCGTCCGCAGCCGATCGAGAACAGCGTGTCGGCGGCGAACAGCGCCTTGTCGTTGTCGAAGACATAGCTGACGTGGTCGAGCGTGTGGCCCGGGGTTTCCAGCACGCGGCCCAAGAGACCGCCCACCTTCACGACATCGCCCTGGCCGACGCGCAGATCGGCGTTGGCGATCCTGGTGGAGTTGTCGTGAGGAGCGACCACGCGGCAGCCGTATTTCTGCTTCAGCTCGGCGACGCCGCCGACATGGTCGTGGTGATGATGGGTGATGAGAATATCGGTCAGGGTCCAGCCCTCGCGCTCCAGCGCCTTGAGGATGGGGGCTGCTTCCGGCGCATCGATCGAGGCGGTCGCCTTGGTCTCGGGATCGTGGATCAGATAGCCGAAATTGTCGGTGAGGCAGGGGAACAGGCGAATTTCGGCGGCCATGGTATCTCCGTCAATCTGGTGGGGCGGCGACGCTGGTACGGCCCCATATAGACATGAAATATGGCGTTAACGCTCCAACGGCAATGCAATATTCCGCGCCCCCGGCGGCGCGGCGCCGTGTTAGATTGGCGTCATGATCATCGATGTCATCGATCTCCGCGATTTCTATTCGCAACGCCTCGGCATCGTGGCGCGGCGGCTGATCAATCGCGGCATTCATGCGCGCTGGCCGGATGCGCAGGGCCAGCGGGTGCTCGGCTTCGGTTACCCCACGCCCTATCTCGGCCTGTTTCGCGAGGACAGCGAGCGCTGCATCGCCTTCATGCCGGCGGCGCAGGGTGTGCTGAAATGGCCGACCGCGCGGCCGACGCTCGCCGCCCTGGTCGATGAATTTTCGCTGCCGCTGCCGGACGCCTCGGTCGACCGCATCCTGCTGGTGCATGCGCTGGAAATGTCCGACGATCCGGAAGGGTTGTTGCGCGAGGTGTGGCGGGTGCTGGCGCCCTCGGGGCGCATGATGGCGGTGATTCCGAATCGGCGCGGGGTGTGGACGCGCACCGACAACACGCCGTTCGGCCACGGCCGGCCCTATTCGCGTTCGCAGATCACGCAATTGCTGCGGCAGACCTGGTTCACGCCGACGGGATGGGGCGAGGCGTTGTTCATGCCGCCGGTGGCCGGCGGCTGGTTCCTGCGCTCGGCGATGGCGTGGGAGCGGGTCGGCGCGGCGCTGTCGCTGCCGTTCGCCGGCGTTCATATCGTGGAAGCGACCAAGCAGGTCTACCGCGCGATCCCCGCCCACCGCGAACGTACCCGGCTGATTCCGGCGCTCGAACCGGTGCTGGTGCCGTCGTCGCTGCAGCGGCGGGACGACGGCGCGTAACTGCTGGGGGTGGGCAAAGCCAACGGGTCGCGCAAATGCGCCGATGATGAACTCCGCGTGCCCACCATCAACCTTCAATTCGGGTTCTGGATTTGGCGAGCACGGCGCAAGAGCGCCTTTGCCTACCCTGCGAGGGTCTCGTTACTCGTTGCCCGGATTGAAATCGTCGCCGGGTGCTGCCGCGGGCGCGGCCATGCCGTCGGGGCGCGGACCGTGCGGCCGGCGGCGGCGCCGCGGGAAGCGTTCGCGTTCGCCGCCCTCGAAGCCGGCCGGGCCGCCGCTGATCTGCGGCTGCGGTCCGGTGATGAACGACGGCAGGCGGTCGACGCCGGCGGTATCCGGAATCACCGGTTGCGGCTGGGGCTGCGGTTGAAACTGCGGCTGCGGACGATGCTCGCGCGGCTGATGCTGTTGCTGGTCGCGCGGCTGATAGGGCTGGCCGTCGCGCTGGTGGTCGCGCGGATTGTTGTCGCGCGGCACGAACGGCTGCGGCTGCACCGGGACGAAGCCGGGCTCCTGTCCGAAATGCGAAAAGCTCTCGCCCTCGTCGTCGCCATCCTCCGACGCCATCTCGTTGTCGGTGCGCGGCTGCGGCTGGTTCTGGCGGAACTGTTCCTGCGCCGCGGCGATCAGGCGGAAATAATGCTCGGCATGCTGATAGTAGTTTTCGGCCGCGACCGGATCGCCGGAAGAGCGCGCATCGCGCGCCAGCTGCACGTATTTTTCCGCAACGTGGGATGCGGTACCGCGGATCTTGATGTCGGGCCCGTTGGACTCGAATACCCGGGTCATCGGATTCTGGCCGCGCCGGCCGCCATCATTCCTGTTGTTGTTGTTGTTATTGTTCCGGTTGCGCATCCGCTTGTTGCTTTGACCGTTTCTCATGTCCTGCCTTTATTCCAGCCCTGAAGTTACCAGCCTTGAGTCGTTAGCAAAATTATCGTCAGCCTCGAAGTTATCGTCCTGGATGGTCGTCGTCACCGTCGTCCGGCACGCTCACGCACACCGAATCGCAGCGCAACTCAATTCCACACAGATTTTGCCGTACGTTGCGGTCAACAAAGACGCGCTCCCCAACAGTCCTGCGGATGCCGCGGGCCGTATCAAGTCATTCCGCCTGCTGAAACAAGCACAGGTTTATCGCGTGAGTTTTCAAGCGCAATATCAGGCTTTCGTTCGCTTTGCGGTCGTAAGCAGCGCAGCTTTCATAAGCCATCGCGCTTGAGTGGACCTGCGTTTTGGAACCTTTCACTCGGGGCGGGCTCTCGCTTTGAGAACTCTGGCCTCCACCCGTATTGCCTACACCCATATGACCTACGGGGTAACTACGGGGCCAGCAACCCTGGACCGATGTTGTGAGCGGAACGTAGTCGCTCCCGGGGAATATTCCAAGTGGTTTTTCGCATTTTAATCGGGCTTTATGGGGGCAATTTCCGGCCCGCCACGGCCCGGCGGATGCCGGCCAGATCGGCTTTCGGAGGCACAGGAAGCGTTAACCCTGCAGCCGTCATCAATCCCTGGATGTCGCCGCTTTGGCCC
>CAVRIQ010000027.1:0-26574 GCA_963721275.1 uncultured Alphaproteobacteria bacterium
CGTCCGCATGACCCGGCACTATCTGCCAGGAATGCTCAAGCGCAACTGGGGACGCGTGATCTTCGTCGCCAGCGAATTCCGCCGTCTTCATCCCCGAAGAAATGATCCACTACGGGTTCTCGAAAGCCGCGCAGCTTGCGGTGGCGCGCGGCTGCGCCGAACTGACCAAGGGAACCAATGTCACCGTTAACTCGGTGATGCCGGGGCCGACCTGGGTCGAGGAGCTGGAGGCCAAATTCACCAAGCGCGCCAAGGCCAAGGGAACGACGATCGAGGAACTCCAGAAGGAGATGTTCTCGCTGCGCAGGACGACCTCGCTACTGCAGCGCTTCGAAACCGCCGAGGAGATCGCGAGCATGATCTGCTACGCGTGCAGCCCGGCCGCCAGCGGCACCAACGGTGCGGCGCTGCGTTGCGACGGCGGCATTGTGCGAACGCCGTTCTGACGACCACCGCCACCCTCGACTGCCGCGTATCGGCGCAGTGGCCGGGATCTGCGATGGAGTCGGGGCTTTCCCCTACGCTTCGGCGCGTTGCGCCCGCTGCGCTTCGATGGTGGCGACAATTCCGGCGCGAATGTTGAAGCGCGGACGATAACCCAGCGTCTTCGTGGCGCGGGTAATGTCCAGTGCTCCCTTCTTCCACGCCTTTACGCCTGGCATGAACTCAATCGTGCCAGGGCCGAGCGCGAGATCAGCATCGGGCACGAGATCTTTGATGACCATGGCGATTTCCGCCAGACTTGGCGCGGCACCGGAGGCGATATGGTAGACGTCGAACGGATGCTCGGCACGATCCAGCACCAGCAGCGTTCCGTCGACGAGATCGTCGATATAGGTGTGATCCACCCGGAAGTCGGCACCGTTGACCATCTTCAGGGACTGGCCCGCAACGGCGGCATCGATCAGGGTTTTCGGCACCCGCGAACGCGGCAAGCCCGGTCCGTAAACCCAGCTGGTGCGCAAGTTAAGGCATTCCAGCCCATAACGCTGCGCGTAGCTTCTGCCGAGGTGCTCCACTGCGACCTTGGAGACACCGTAGGCCATCAGCGGATTCTGCGGATGGTCCTCGGTGATGAGATCGGACTGGAAATCTCCATAGGTTTCTTCCGACGACATGTGGACCATGCGGCGCACGCCGAACAGCCGCATCGCTTCGAGGACGTTGAGACTGCCCTCGACGTTCACCCGCATCGTCTGCATTGGTATCTCGAGCGAAGCGCGCACGCCGACGATCGCCGCACAATGAACCACGGCGTCGGGGCGAAATTGCTGCAACGCGGATGCGATGCCCGGCCATTCGACGATCTCGCCGGTGACAAGGGAGACCTTGCGCTCCCGCGCCATGAGGGCATCGAGCCTGGGGCTGCTGCGAAGGTCGAACGCCAGCACTTCATCCCCGCGAGCGACCAGCGCTGCGGCAACCTCGGCGCCGACGAAACCCGCGCCTCCCGTGATGAGATATCTGGCCATGTATCCTCGCTGCGGCAGCTGGGAGGGTACGACCGGGCACGACCGCCTGCCCCGCCGTGATGAATGCGCTGCTATGTCGCCACGACTAACGGCCGCAGAATTTGTATGCAATAGAATTTTTTCGTATACATTGACAACAACGTCAGGCGTATTGGCGCCGATCATGTTTCGCGGGAGGGATTCAGTGAAGGAGGCGCGGCCCCTGGCGGCGGAGAATGGCGCGCGAGCTTCGCGCGTACTGATCATCGACAAATACACAGCACCCCGCACCTGCCGATTGAGCGCGCGGGATCTCCGGACAACACAACGCCGATAGCACCATGCAGATAACCCAGGGACTACGTCGCGCGCTTCAGATCAATGCCGGTGGTGTCGCCACGATCTTCGGCGATCGCCGGCACGATTACCGAACTTTTGCGGCGCGAACTGCGAAGCTTGCGGGCGCGCTGAGCGATCTCGGCATTTCGACGGGCGATCGGGTCGCCATTCTGGCGCTGAATAGCGACCGCTATCTCGAATATTTCTTCGCCTGCTGGACCATCGGCGCCGTCGTCGTACCGCTCAATATCCGCTGGGCGGCCGAAGAACTGATCATGGCGCTGCAGGATTCCGCGGCGCG
Organism: uncultured Alphaproteobacteria bacterium; assembly: GCA_963721275.1. Classification (GTDB taxonomy): domain Bacteria; phylum Pseudomonadota; class Alphaproteobacteria; order Rhizobiales; family Xanthobacteraceae; genus Bradyrhizobium. The sequence continues at coordinate 2,092 of CAVRIQ010000027.1, forward strand.
CCTGCTTTTCATCGACGACAACTTCCTGCACCTGTGCGAGCAGTTGACGTCCGCCTGCCCTGACGTGCGCGACGTCGTCTACATGGGTGAAGGCAATCGCCGCGGAACGTTGCGCGACTACGAGGAGATGATCGACGCCGCCAGCCCGGCCATCGACGCCGGCGCCGGAGGAGATGACCTTGCAGGCATCTACTACACCGGCGGTACGACCGGCCGGTCGAAGGGCGTGATGCTGTCGCACCGCAATTTCGTCTACAACGCCGTCAACTACGCGGCGACCGTCGGTTTCGGCCCCGACACCCACTGGCTGCATCTCGCGCCGATGTTTCATATTGCGGACGCCAACGGCATTCTCACCGCGACGATGGTTGGAGGAGCCCACAGCTTTCTGCCCTCGTTCAAGCCCGAGGAAGCGATGGCGCTGATCCAGAACAACAAGGTCAATTTCAGCCTGTTCATTCCGACCATGATCAACATGCTGGTCAAGGATCCGGCGCTGGCCAATTACGATCTGTCGTCACCGATGCGGTGCCAGTTCGGCGGCTCGCCGATGCCGGAATCCCTGCTGCGCCAGGCGATGAAAGTGCTGCCGAGCTGGAAATTCATCCACAGCTACGGCATGACCGAGCTGTCTCCCTTTGCGACGGCGCTTGAAATTACGCCCGAGATGCTGATCGAGCCACATTCACGGCTGCTATTGTCCTGCGGGCGCGGGGCGGTCGGTTGTGACGCACGGATCGTCGACCACCTCGGAAACATATTGCCGCCTGGTCAGGTCGGCGAACTGATCGTGCGCGGCGACAACGTCATGCTGGGCTACTGGCAGCGGCCGGAGGAAACTGCCGCCGCACTCGAAGACGGCTGGATGCATACCGGCGATCTCGCCCATATCGACGAGGACGGCTACATCTTCATCGTCGAGCGGCTTAAGGACATGATCATCACCGGCGGTGAAAACGTCTACCCGGCAGAAGTCGAGCAGGTCGTGCATCGATTGCCCGATGTGCTGGAATGCGCGGTCATCGGTCTGCCCGACGAGAAATGGGGTGAGCGCGTTCACGCCGTCGTCCGTTGCGTCCCAGGCTCGACGCTGTCCGCGCCGGAGATCGTCGAACACTGCCGCAAGCATCTCGGCGGCTACAAATGCCCGCGCGGCGTGACGTTTCGCGACGAGCCGATGCCGCTGACGGGTGCCAGTAAGATCCGCAAGAACGTGCTGCGCGCGGCGCTGATCGAGCTCGAAGCGGGAAGGGCTTCGTCAACGATCGAATGCGGGACGGCGTGACCTGCTGGTGATCGGCGAGGCTGAATGAAGAAGGTTTTGGAAAGATCGAAGACCTTGGGCTACGAGAAACAGCCGTCCGCGATACAGGCCTCATCTAGTTCGCGCTCGGCGCCTCGTAGACAGTTTCCTACTTGATCCTCATCAGTCACGAGGTCAGATGCTATTTGAGGAATGAACGACCGCTTGGCGCCAGGAGCGGTCGCCGCCGCGAGGTCAGCTTTTGACCGTGGATCGGAATTCAACGCATGATATCATTGCCGACCTGACGTGAGGAGCCATCCATGCCCAATTGCATCGTTGTCGTTCAGTTCGATTTGCCAAAGCGCACCGAGGAAATGGCGGTGAAAGGCGGCACTTCGACCGCGCCGACCTATCGCGGCCTTGCCAGGAGAGGCTTGATCCGAAAGGACTACCTGAATGGCGAAAGCGGCACCGGCGGCGTTTATCTCTGGGACAGCCGTGAATCGGCGGAGGCGTGGTTTACGGAAGAGCGCGTGGCGGAGTTGACCAAGCGCTTTGGGGTCCGGCCTCGCCTCACCTGGTACGACACATACGTAACGGTCGACAATCTGAAGGGCGAGACCCGCGTCAACGGCAAGGCGATTGAGGTCGTGGCCTGACCGTCGCCTGGCACAAAGGAACTGCTCCGATGCCGATTATCGATTCCCAGGTCCATGCTTATGAGGCCAACACGCCGAAGCGGCCCTGGGACACCGTGCCGAACTGGCCCGCGCACGTCACGGGCGACGAGATGGTGGCGGCGATGGACAAGGTCGGCGTCGACGGCGCGATCTTCATCTCCGCGTTTTCCATGTACCGCTACGACGCCAGCTATGCCGTCGAAGTGCAACGGGCCCATCCCGGCCGCCTCGCGATCGTCAAGCCGGTCGACCCGGACGACCCTGATGTGGCCGACGTCGTCGCCGACTGGAAGAAAACGCCGGGCACGGTCGGAATCCGCATCATGCTGACGAAGGAGGCTAGGCGCGATCCGAACCACCCGGGGATCGACCGGATCGCCCGCGCGGCCGTTCGCCACGACTTTCCGGTCAACATGTTGTGCTGGGGCAATCTGGAAGCGGGCGCTTCGATCATCGATCGCCATCCCGACACGCAATTCATCCTCGACCATCTGGGCATCCTGCAGCCGCGCACGCCTCCCGCGCCGCCGGAGCCCTGGGCCGACCTTCCGAAGGTGCTGGAACCCGCCAAACGCCCGAACGTGGTGATCAAGGTCAGCGGCGCCTGCACGCTCTCGCGCCAACCCTATCCTTTCCCGGATATCTGGGATCCGCTTGCGCGCGTGTTCGATGCCTGGGGTTTCGATCGCTGCCTGTGGGGCACCGACTGGACCCGCGCGTTCGCCGTCGTCAACTACGAGCAGGCCGTCGAACCGTTCCGCAAGACGGACCGTTTGAGCGACAGCGAGCGGGCCATGCTGATGGGCGGCGCCTGCGCCAAGGCTTATGACTGGTCACCGAAGAAAGGTTAGCATCTGGACGTTCCATCCACCACGGAAGGATATCCAGGCACGCTACGCGACCGTCCAGTGCCGCCGCCTTGGTCCGCTTTGCGCCAAAGCTGCCTTTCAGAATGGCGGTACATTGCGACTTGCTTCAGGCGAGGCGACGAACAAAAATCGCCGCCGATCAGCCCGGTGAGAGCGGCGCCGCACCGCGCGAATGCTTCTTCGCCTACGGCTTCGGCGAGCAGGACATCGAACGCCTCGCTGTTGCTTGTTGCTGGTGATCCTGCATTTCATGCCTCTCCGCCGTCTCGCCTGCCAAAAAAATGCCCCTGAAACCGGAATGTCAGCCTGCGCGCAAAAGGTTGATTTCAAAACGCCCGCCGGCACTCAGGAGAGTTCGTTAACCGCCGCCCGCTATGTTCCGGGCAATCGCGGACTGCCTCCACGGCCCCGCGAGAGTAAATGCGTAAAGAAACCCGCCGTCTCAACCCGGCGGGTTTTTCCTTGCGGTGGACCGTCAGACGGACCTAGGTTGTCTCCCTCGGTGAAAACAGGGAGTGCGGACGTGGCGACAGGTACTGTGAAGTGGTTCAATCCAGCTAAGGGATTTGGATTTATTCAACCCGACAGCGGCGGCAAGGACGTCTTCGTGCACATTTCGGCCGTTGAGAAAGCCGGCCTAAGCAGCCTCAATGAGGGTGCCAAGGTGAGCTACGAAGAGAAGGAAAACCGCGGCAAGACGTCGGCGGAGAATCTGAGAGTCGGCTAAGGTCTAAGATGCGCGGAGTTTTCTCGTCATTCAAAAGGTAGCTTGAAGCGCTGGACGGCCGGCTTGCCGACCTATGATCTCGCCTCTGCTGCGAAATCTGACCTCTCCAGCAGCCAGGAGATGGCGAAGCCAGACACGAGACCCCAGAACGCCGCACCGACATTCAACAAAGGCACATCGGCGACAGTGACAAGGAAAGCCAACAGCGCGCCAAGCGAGAAGCGCTCCTTGAACGCGGTGACAAAGGCCGTCTGCAGGACGCGCAACATCGCGAGTCCCGCCAAGGCCATCACCAGGGATTTGGGCGAAAAAAGCAGCAACCGTGTAAATGTTGGCGCCAGCAGTCCGAACACCAGCGCCAGACAACCAACGAACATAGCGGCGCTATATTGGCGTTTCTGCTCGCCACTTGAGACCACAATGGCATTGGTCGGTCCCGTCAGGCAGGTACTGACTCCACCGACGATGGCACTGATCACCGAGCCGATGCCGCAGGCCATTGTCACGGCGTTAATCGGCGGCGTATGCCCTGCTGCCCTGAGCACTGCAAAGCCCTGTCCATTCTGGACGACGAGGACGGTGATCGCGAGCGGCACGACAAGTTCGACCATGGCCGCGATTGACCAGACTGGAGCCTGGATGACCGGGCGGATCAGTTCGAATTGAAGCGTTGCAGTGGCCTCAAACCGGCTGAACAGGACCGTCGTCGATGCGCCGACCAGGAGCGCCCCGATGATTGGCGGAATGCGCCGGCCAAGGCGCGGGATCGCCGACAGGATAAGCCAGATCGCGACCATCGGTCCGACGATAATGGTGTCGGTAAAGACCGCACGGACGAGTTCAAGGCCAAAGCGCAGAAAAACGCCGGCGACCATGCCCATGACGATCGGCATCGGAACGAACTGCATGACGCGCTTGACCCAGCCGCTCGCACCCAACACCAGCATCAGCAGGCCGGTAGCGTAAAACGCACCGACAACTTCCGGAAACGTCAGATGGGTTAGCGACTGTCCGACTATGACCGTACCGGGAATAGTCCAGAAGAAAACGAGCGGCTGACGATAAAGCCAGCTGAACAGGAGCGTGATCAGACCGTTGAAAAAGAAGACGCCGAAGATCCAGGACGCGATTTCTCCTTCGGAGAGCCCTCCGTTCGAACCGACCGCCAGAATGATCGCCACAGGCCCGGTGACAGCGAACAGCCAGCCAATGAAACCATTCGATGCGTAAAGGATACCGAAAGCCGAAATAATCCGCCCGACACCGGGCGGTCGCTCAGTCGGTCGTTCGATCTGTGTGAGCATCAAAGAGGCGGGTGCCAGCCTTCCGAAGCCAAGGGGATCTTGATCCGGGTAGAACCGGCTCCCAAGGATGCCTGATCCTCTGAATACCTTCAACATGCGACCGGGCGAAATCGAGCGTAGCCATTTCGGACATTGGCCCCTAGCCTGATAGCAGCTCAACATGCTTTGATGAACTGGGGCGAATTTTCGATTTTAGGGGCTTCTTTTGATCGGAGTGCGGGCGGAACGGCTGCTGGCGGCTATCGTCGGCAGTTGCAGAGTCCTTGAATAGCTCAACCCCGCTCAGAGGCGGTGCCAAGTCATGGGCTGAAAACCTAGCCAAATGATTCATTGCAAGGGCCTGAGGCACAGATGACGAAAATGATTGCTGAACTGATCGAACAACGGTTTGGTCTTCCAAGCAGGGCGGGACACGACACCCCCGCGGAGGGTGAGCTGGCGGCGATCCTCAGCCACCGAACCCACCGGCGCTACACCGACATGCCAATCTCCGAAGACTTGATGCAGCAAGTGCTCGCCGCCGGCTTGTCGGCGCCGGCCAAATCGGATCTGCAGCAAGTGGCTGTCCTTCGCGTAGAGAACGCCGGCATCCGTCGGGCGATCGCCGAGTTGCTACCGTCCATGCCGTGGGTCGCCCAGGCGGCGCGGTTCTTGGTGGTGTGTGGCGATTCGCGCCGCATCCGTCGTATCTGCGAACTGCGCGACATCCCGTTCGCGAACGACCACCTTGATGCATTCCTGAATGCCACGACCGATGCCGCCATGGTGCTGCAAAATCTGATCCGTGCGGCAAGCGCGGCAGGGCTTGGCGCATGCCCCATCAGTGTGATCCGCAATCATGCAACACGTATTGCTGAACTGCTGGCGCTCCCCGATTATGTATTTCCGTTGGCGGGACTTTGCCTCGGCTGGCCGTCACGCGAGGGATTTGTTAGCCTGCGCTTGCCCATGACGCTCACGGTGCATGTCGACCGCTACAACGATACGAACCTCGATGCCGAGATCGACGGCTACGACCGTCGCCGCGATGCGCGTCACAGTATCCCTGAGAACGACTGGCGCCAGGTCGAGCGTTTCGGCAAGCCATCTCTCTATGGCTGGTCGGAGGACAAGGCCCGCCAGGTCTCCGTACCCGAACGGCAGGATTTTGGAGCCTTCGTTCGCCGCCAGGGTTTCAAGCTGGACTAGTGAACGAAGGAGTGACTAATGATCGGGTACCTTAATCCGGATCAAAGGATTGCTCCCCGTTAGCTAATCATTTCATAATGCCGGCAAGCCGGAAGCGAAACGCTGCAAACATGACGGAGGGAGCGAATGGCCTATACCCTTGAGCAATTGAGCGCTGACATCCGCGAGACCCTTAAGGCGGATTCCGGGGTGACCGGTAAGCAGCTGGTGTGCAAACTCGTGTCGAAGGCGCTGCTCGACCAGGAATTCGTTGCCAGGCACCTGACCGCCGAGCAGTGCCGCCCACGCAAGGTGTTGTACGAGGATCCGGAGCTGGGCTTCTGCGTTTGCGGACATGTTTACGAGAACGCCGCTCACGGCGCGCCGCACGATCACGGTTCCAGTTGGGCAATCTACGGCTTGGCGATTGGTGATACGGAGATGACCGACTGGCGCGTTGTCAAGAAAGGTGAGGGTGACGAGCCGACTCTGGTCGAGCCGGCCAAAACTTATGTCCTGAAGCCGGGCGATAGCCACTTCTATGATGTCGGTGTGGTCCACTCGCCGAAGCGAGACGGGCTAACGAAGCTGGTGCGTGTTGAGGGCAGGAACCTGGATCACGTGCAGCGTTCGAACATCAGGGCGGCCTGAGCGAAGTTGGACGGATTAACAATCGGGAAACGGCGCGGCGTCGCGGGTTCGATCGGCAGATCAATCTCGACGCCTTTAATGAGAAGCTCATGAAGGTCACACTGGCCTATCAGCGCGCTATTGCGTCGCAAGGCTCGTTTCGGAAGAAGTAGGATGCGCTGGCGTCGTAATATCTTCAATGCAGGGGGCCGAGGGTATGTCGGGCAACAAGGTCAAACGCATCGATGCACCGGCATTGAAAGCCCAACTTCACGATGGCGGCGAGTTGGCCCTGCTTGACGCGCGCGAGGAACTGCTGTTCGGCAGGCGCCATCTTCTGATGGCATCTTGTATTCCGCTCAGCCGGTTGGAGCTGCTGGTCGATGATCTGGTCCCGCGGCGCGGTGCACGCGTCGTCTGGTGCGATGATGGCGAGGGGTTGGCGGCGCGCGCCGCGGAACGGATGTCCGCGCTCGGCTATCATGACGTCGTTTCGCTGGATGGCGGAATCGCCGCGTGGGAGGCGGCCGGCTTCCGCATCTATAGCGGCGTGCACGTGCCCAGCAAGGCATTTGCCGAAGTAGTCGAGCACGAGGCCCGCACACCCTGGATATCCGCCAAGGATCTTCAGGCGTTGATCGATGGCAAGGCCAACATCGCGATCTACGACAGCCGCTCTTACGAGGAGTATCACAACAACAGCATTCCGACGGCCGTCAGCGTACCCGGCGCAGAGCTGGTCTATCGCTTTGCGGATCTCATGCCGTCGCCCGATACCACGGTCATCGTCAATTGTGGCGGCCGCACGCGCAGTATCATCGGGGCGCAATCGCTGATCAATGCCGGCGTGCGCAACAAGGTCGTGTCCCTGAAGGACGGCACCATGGCCTGGCACCTCGCGGGCCTCGAAGTGGTGCATGGGGCGACGCGAAAGCCGCCGGAAGTCAGTGCGCACGGATTGCAGTCCGCGGCCGAGGCCGCTGCACGGGTTGCGGCGCGCTGCGGCATCGCGCGTATCGACAAGCGCACGCTCGAGTCATGGCGCGCCGAGGCAGCCCAGCGCAGCCTGTACGTCCTGGACGTGCGCTCGCCTGAGGAATACGAAGCCGGCCATTTGCGCGGCGCACGCCTGGCGCCCGGCGGCCAGCTTGTGCAGGAAACCGACTCGCATATGGCGACTTGGGGCGCCCGCGTCGTGCTTGTCGACGACAACGGCGTCCGCGCAACCATGACTGCGTCGTGGCTGAAACAAATGGGTTGGCCGGATATTGCGGTTCTGGCCGCCGGCCCGGCCGATGGCGACTGGGAAACCGGGCCCTATGTGCCGCGCGCTCTCGGTCTCGAAGCGGCCTCGGCGCCGCATATCGATGCGTTGGATTTGCGCGATCGATTGGCCGCAGGCAAGGTGACGGTGATCGATCTCAACCTGAGCACGCGCTACGCGCTGGGCCATATTCCGGGTGCCTGGTTTGCGATCCGGTCGCGCCTTGGCGTTGCGCTGGCGACGCTCCCCTCCGATCAGGCGATTGTGCTGACGTCACCAGATGGCGCGCTTGCGGCGCTGGCGGCGGTTGAGTTGCAGGCCGTCGCGTCCGTGCCGGTGATGACACTTGCTGGTGGCACGCAGGCCTGGGTTCGGGCGGGATTGCCTCTCGAGACGGGGGCAACCCGAATGGCGGACCAGGCCGACGATGTGTTCCTCTCGCCGCGCGAGCGCGGCCAGAACCGCGAGGACGCGATGCGCGAATACCTGACCTGGGAGATTAATCTGGTCAACGATATGGCCAAGGACGACGACCACCGCTTCCGCATCATCGCATGAACTGAAGCTGTCGCATTTTACCCCGCTCTCATCATGCACAGCATCGGAAGTCGCAAAGCTTCGGCGTTCACGGCCGCTTCGCACTTTTGATGTATGGCGCGACAGACAGAAGGACACGATTGGCAACTTTCCGGACCTCGTTCTCTCGGCGAATGACCGCTTCGCGCCAATGATCGGGATAGGGGGGAGCCTTTCGGCTCCGCCCCTCCCACACCACCGTGCGTACGGGTCCGTACACGGCGGTTCGAGAAGTTGCGTCAACGCATTTCGACCAGGGATGGGAGACCGAGCGATTTGAAGTGGGCATTGGAGAGCCCAACAGAGAGGGCCTTGCTCCGGGCGATGTGCCAGGGTCCACGGCCGCTACTGACCATATTGCGTAGCGCCCCCGAGACTCGCAGCGCGATCAGTGCCGCACGACGGCGACGTGGTGTTTTCCACTGACGCCACAGCGCGGCCCGCAATCGCAGTCGGACCCAGCGAGTGAGAGCGATCAACACCTCGGGCGTTTCGCAAAAGCCGAAATAGCCGCGCCAGCCCCGCATATATGGGACCAGTTCGTCATTGTCGTCTTGATGCTGACGCCCTTGGCCCTTCGCGTGATGTCCCGGATTCGCCGCTTGAACCGTTCCAGAGATTTCGGCGCAATCGTGCGCTTGGTGTCTGGACCAGCCGTAAAGCTGAACCCGAGGAACTTCCGTTCCTGCGGTCGCGCCACCGCACTCTTGGTCTCGTTTACCATGAGCTTGAGCTTCTGTGTGATGAAGCGCGTGATGCTCTCCATTACCCGCTGACCCGCGCGCTCGCTATGAACGTAAATGTTACAGTCGTCCGCATAACGGACAAAGCGATGTCCGCGGCGCTCCAGCTCCTGGTCGAGTTCGTCGAGTACGAGGTTGCTCAGCAGTGGCGAAAGCGGCCCTACTTGCGGAGTCCCTTCCACGCTCGGGCTGACCAGCCCATTCTCCATCACCCCGGCATTCAGGAATGCCCGGATGAGCTTCAACAGCCGCTTGTCCTCGACGCGCTTGGCGATTTCGCCCATCAGTTTGTCGTGATCTGTGCGCCGCGCGCTGCTCGCCGCGCAGGCGAAAGGCCAAAGCCACGCCGACCGCATTCGACTGATGACAGCCGACCGGTACGCAATTCGGAAAGTCTTCACGCGGGCCGGCGTAATCATTGCCCCTCTCATCGCCGCCCCCATAGCGGAACAATTCCTTCAGAGTGACCCCGCGCCCGAGCTGGCCGCCGTGTTCGTGGAAATTCGGAACAAAGACGTCGTTCGGCTGCATGGCGGCGGCCGCATCCTCTGAGACCGCCTCCTGACCCAAGGATGACGCATAGGTGCCGATCCGGCCGGTGCGCTGCAGCGCGATCGCCTCGGTATCGAATGTGCGCGTGAGAACGAGAATTCGATAAAGTCTTAGCAGTTCGGCTGGATATAAATCCTCTGTTGCTTCAGCCCGCAGCTTTGCCGTGTCCATTTATTTTGATTTCCGAACCGATGAGCGTTGATCTGCATCAAGTCTCTTCGAAGCCGGATTGATATTTTTTTCAAAATTTTCCGATCGACAGAAAGGGCATTTCTCATGGCTGAGATCACGCAGCGCCCCCGTTTGCTGCCTTGGTACATTGGTCTGGGCATCATTATTCTCGCGGTCGCCTACGTCGGTTACCAAATGTTCTTTGTGGGATGTCCGGCGCCGAAATTTGTCGAACTCATCGTTTTGATTGTCATCCCGGTCGTCTATCTGGTTCTGATGTACCTGACTTTTGTCAGTCAGAAATGACTTGGAGAACGATTATGGCCGCGCAACTCTTGACGAAAGCGCGCTTCTTCGGCTGGGGTCGCAGCTGTCCACGTCTGAAGCAGATCGCGACCATCCTCGCGGCGGGTACGGCCTTGCTCTTCTTTGGTGTGCAATATTCTCTTGCGCAGGCGCCGAAAATGGACCGCCGGACCAACGGCCTCATCATGCTCATCGAGTTTGAGAAGATCGAGGGCATACGCCATTGGGAGCGAGAGCTCGACCGTCGCGGCCTGACTGCGCTGGTGCAGGCGCAGCATAATGTCATTGCCGAATACCCGAAGGATTTTGGTCGTCTCGCGCTCAAGGGCTACCCGATCGCAGGACTCTACGCCGAAAAGGCATTTTGGGATGTACCGTATGAGGAGCAGCTCGCGCGGATGCGCGAGGTAAAGGATGCCATCGAAAAGACCACGATCGTCACATCCATGCGTGTATTCGGGAGCAGGTATTTCGCCTACGATGAAAGCACATTGCGCGCCGCAGATGCCCTCGGCATCGAATATGTGCTGGGGCGGGGCACGGCCGGCGAGCGGGCGGTTGTCTACGCTCCACGCGAATACAAGGCGAAGATCATCTCCGTGTCGAACGTGCCGTTCGGAGAGATGGGTACGGGCTCGCTCTGCGACTATAGCCTTTGGGCGCGCGGTTCGACGGACGAGGACTTTGCAAATGTCGTCGACAAGGTATTGGCGCGCCGACCCTCCGACATCATTCTCGTCTCGCATGCCTATCTCGGCGGTACCAAAGCGAAATGGTGGCGCACCTATGAAAAAGCGCTAGGAAGCAATGACGTGCAGTGGCGCCGGTTCGACGATTGGGTCAAAGCCGTCGGAGTTGTCGCCCTGCCCTTCACCGAGATTCCGGTGAACCGCGAGGTCAAGTACGAGGCTCCAAAGCCGGCGGTGCCGCTCGATCGTCTTGAAGACTTGCCCGGCCTGAAATCGGAAGGTCCAATGAAGTCTGACGAACCGCTCTGCCAGTGATGCGGGGGCTTGAAGCTGGCTGAGTCCATGCTGCAGATGATCGGGCACCCGACCCCGGTGCGCGCAGTGGCGCAGTCCGGCTTATCGAACTGGGTGCAATTGGCCCTTGCCAGCCCAATCGTGCTGTGGGTCGGGTGGCCATTTTTCGTGCGCGGTTGGCAGTCGATCCTGTCGCGCAACCTTAATATGGTCACGCCGATCGCGATCGGCACCGGCGTCGCCTGGGTCTACAGCGTTATCGCAACGTTCGCGCCTGATCTCTTCCCGTCGGCGTTCCGAGCCACTGACGGTTCAGTTGCCGTTTATTTCGAGGCGGCAGCGGGAATCACCGTGCTGGCTCTGCTCGGTCAAGTATTGGAACTGCGGGCACGCGAACGGACCTCAGGCGCGATCCTCGCTCTTCCCGATCTTGCACTTCCGCCGCCGGAGACGGCGCAGGACGCGGAAACCCGCGCTGGCGAAGGATACGACTATACCGATTGGTACTTCTCGAAAAAGCAGCTTTGAAAGGATTTCCAGCATAACTCCGAATTCAATCGCTCGATGACACGGAGGTTCAGGCCCTCAAGGACACCCTCGATGATGAATACAAGGCGCGCGAAACCTACGCACAGGTGATCCGCGATTTCGGTGAGGTCCGGCCTTTCATCAACATCGTCGAAGCCGAGGCGCGACACGCCTCGGCGCTGCTCAACCTCTTCGAAAGATATGGTGTTTCACCGCCCACCAATCGCTGGTCTGGAAAGACACCCCGCTTTTCCAGCGTTCACGAAGCTTGCGTCGCCGGCGTTCAGGGCGAAATCGAGAATGTGGCGCTTTACGACCGGGCTTTGAAGAGCACCCGCCGCCAAGACATTCTCGCCGTATATCAGGCGCTGCGTTCAGCCTCGCAGGATCGGCATCTTCCCGCTTTCCAGCGCTGTGCACAGCGCTCTTCCGGACGCGGCAGGTGATGCGCGCGGTTACCCTGCTGCGGGTTAGGCGGAGGACTCGCATGGTCGCGACGTGCGGGACTTTGGCCTGAAGCCGGCATCCAGATGCACAGGTGTGAGTTCTGCAAAATTCTGCTTTGTTATGCAAAAGTCGACAAAATTATGCAGAACTTTGCGTAGATTTGCAGAAGGGATACTGGTTACCAACGGGTCCATTGGAGGCGGCGATGGCAGGATGGCCAAAGCAGTAGGTCATTCTTGCCAGAGCCTTCCGATACATTTCAGAGCATTTCGAGGCATTTTGTAACAAGCGTTGCCACTCGTTGCGTTTTGTCGCGGAATTGACTTGGGCCGCTTGCGCCGGCCGACGATCTGAAACGAGAGTCAGTCCCGTCGGCCGGCAGTCGCATTCCTACCGCTGGCCGCAGGGCGAACCAAAACCGCCGCCACTGATCAGCATGGCTTCCCGTTGTGCGCATGCCGGGCCAACTTCACGACGATCGAGGCAGTCAAGGCTCCCGAAGCGGCGCGCGGCCGGCGCGGCCTTGACGGCCGCGGGGCCGTCGTGACCAGAATTTGGGGGGACGCTCCCGCTGAGCCTCATTCGCTCGTATTGCGGTCGGTCCTCATTCCCAAGGGCTATATCACTCTTGCGAAAATCAAGCAGAAGATTCGGTTCAACATCACCGACGAGATGAGCGACAGCCAGCGCGAACTCAATGGGCTCGCAACCACCCTCCAGTCCTTGGCGCCGGGAGATCCGGAGCGCACCGCTATCATCCAGCGCATGATGGAGTTGTCGGGCAGCGCACCAGCCTCCTATCCCGCACCCGCCAATGCTCCCGCGCCTGTCGCAACACCTACGCCAGCAAAACCTACCCGAGTTAACCAGGCTCTCCCAGCCGGACAGCAATGAACAAGCTCCCCGAATTCTTCCGCGACAAAGAGGCTCAAAAGGAATGGGCTGACTGTTTGCATACGACGAAGACCGTCGGATTGCCGCATGCGCGCGGGCACGGCGAGCTCTATGATGGCGTTGCGTGAAGGTCAGGCGGCCTGCTGACCGGCGGGCTTGTCGGCTTGGCGCAGGAGCTTCCATTCCCAGGGCAGCAGTTCGTGCAGACGCGATGCGGGAAGATCGGCAATACGGGCGAGGACGTCGGCGAGCCATGCCTTGGGATCGACGTCGTTGAGGCGACAGGTCGTGATCATCGTCAGCATGATGGCGGCACGGTCGGCGCCGCGTTGACTGCCGGCGAAGGTCCAATTGCGCCTTCCCAAGGCGATGCCTCTCAATGCGCGCTCGGCGCAATTGTTGGTCAAGCAGATCCTGCCATCGTCGAGGAAGCGGGCGAAGTCGTTCCAGCGCCTGAGCATGTAGTTGATCGGCTTCAGGACCTCGGAGGAGCGCGAGAGGGTTTCGCGCTCGCGGAGCAGCCAGGCGTGCATGTCCTCGAGAAGCGGCTTGCTCTTTTCCTGGCGCACGGTGCGCCGCTCGTCGGCGCCGCAGCCGTTGATGGCGCGCTCGATCTCGAACAGCGCATCGAGGCGCCTGACCGCCTCCAGTGCGATCGGCGAGACCGGTTTGCCTCTCTTGCCTTCCCGGGCGTTTTTCTCGATGTCAGCCAGCTCGAAGAAGCCCCGCCGCGCATGGGCAAAGCAAAACGCCGGCGTAATCGGCCGCACCTTCTTCTGTGGGTCGAACAGCGGCTCGAAGCCGTTGTAGCAATCGGCTTGCAGGATACCGGCGAAGGCGGCCAGATGCTTCTGGGGATGCTCGCCTCGTCGGTCGCCCGAGGCGTAATAGACCGCCGCCGGCGGCGCATGCCCGGCGAACGGCCGGTCATCCCGCACATAAGTCCAGATCCGCCCGGTCGTGCACTTGCCTTTCGCCAGGATCCGGATGGTGGTGTCGTCGCCATGAAGGCGCTCGGCAGCCAGCACATGACGTTCGATCAAGTGGAAGAGCGGCATGACGGCGAATGTCCCGTGGCCGACCTGGTCGGCCAGCGTCGACAACGGCAGGTCGATCCGCTCGCACTTGAAGCGCGCGCTCTGGCGGTTGAGCGGGATATGCATGCCGAACTTGTCGAACAGGATCGTCGCCAGCAACTGCGGCCCGATGAAGCCGCGCGGCGTGGCATGGAACGGCGCCGGCGGCTGGGTGATCTTTTCGCAATCGCGGCAGGTGAACTTCTCGCGCACCGTCTCGATGACCTTGAAGCGGCGCGGGATCTCCTCCAGCGTCTTGGTCACATCCTCGCCGATCTTCGCCAGCCGCGATCCGCCGCAACAGGCGCAGCTCGTCGGAGCCTCGATGACGACGCGCTCGTGTTCGATGTCGTCCGGCCAGGGCTTGCGAACCGGCCGCTTGCGCGTGAAGGAGCGCACGCTCTGCGCCTTCGCCGCCGCGACCTGCGCGGCAAGCTCATCCTCGCTCGCCGTGGTGACGAGTTCTTCGAGTTCCAATTCCAACTGCTCGATCAGACGCGCCGTGCGCTCGGAGCGCTGCCCGTACAGTTCGCGTTTGAGCTTCTCGATCCGCAGTTCGAGATGCGCGATCAGCGCCTCGTTGTCCGACAGCTTCCGCCCGAGCATTGGCCGCTTCGGCTTGCCAATTGATGGCTTCGGCCTGTATCCGGGTAACCTTCGCTGCGGTCGCATCGCGTTCGACCTCGACCCTCAGCCGCGCTTCGCGTTCAGCCCGCAACGCCTCACGTTCGATCAACAGCGCCGCCTGGGCGCTGGCAAGATCCGAAGGAAGATCATCCGGCTTCAAACTCATGAAGCCAGTGAATCAGATTTCCCGGTAGATTCAACTGCAGAATGCTATCCAACTCGCGTTGGACGCAAAGTTTCTTGAGGATTTCGCCAGTCGATCCCAGACAGTAGGTAAGAAAGCTGTGCCGGAGAGATCGTCACTGCTTCACCGGCAGCCGAAGGCCAGATGAATCTTCCTCTTTCGAGTCTTTTTGTAAACAGGCATGCTCCCTGAGAATCGTGCCAAATGATTTTTATCAGATCTGAACGGCGCCCCCTGAAGCAAAACAAATGACCCCCCAGTGGGTCATGCTTCAAGACCTCCTGCACCTGCAAAGCCAAGCTCGGAAAGCCGCGCCGCATATCGGTATGGCCCGTCGCCAGCCATACCCGCACGCCAGAGGGGATCGAAATCATCGCAGCGCCTTCAACACCGCCGACACCAGCAAGGGCGGCGCCGACCCGCAAATCCTGATCCGCCCGCTCCCCGTCAGTTCCACCACGATCACTTCACCGGACGGCGCCGCTTCCTTGATCGGCTCCGCTTCCATCGCCGCTTCCACAAAGCCCTGGTCAGCGAGGTCCTGGCGAAGCCGGCGACGCCAGGTGTAAATCAAACCCGTCGAAATATCGTGATCCCGCGCAACCTGCGCCACACACGATCCCGGCGCAAAGGCCTCCGCAACGATCCGGTGCCGTTCATCCTCGCTCCAACGCCGCCGGCGTTCCGGCCCCGTAAGCACCGAAATTTGACCCATCAACCGCTCTTAAGCTCGCTCTTAAACACGTGCTTATGAGTGCTCAATCCGCCTCTCAGAACAAGGCGGTCTACATCGTAGGCGTACGTAACAGGTGCTGGTACATCGGATCGGCCGGCACCGTGAGCTCCGCCCATTTGCTACCCCCGGTGACGCAGCGGACCTCGGGTTCGCGACCCACATGTTGTGCTGCAGCTGGGCCATATGCTTTTCGGCGCCCTCCTCGGAGAACGTCCAGGGCAGCATAAACTTGGCTTCGAAGACGGCCCCGCCGGGATCGACCACGCTGCCCAGGGTAGCCGCCATCCATTTGATGACGGGATGCTGGATCCGCCGCTGACCGCTTCGAACGACCTCGCAGTCACTGGCCTTTGAAGCTGCCGGCGTCGAATTCATCGACGAAAATGGCGGCGGCACTGGTGTCCGTTTGCGAAAGCCTAGCCGAAAGGGCCCCAAGAAAACCGGGTGACCTATTTAACTCCGAGAGCTCGGCACTAGCTTTTGCCCCAGCCTCCTGCTCGGCAAAATCGCGATGATCTGCTCTTCCGTGCGATCTTGGCTTCATGGTCCATCCCCCCATCCGAGGTGACAGACTCGACCCATTTTTGGAGGAGTTTGCGGGGCTCAGATCACCTTATACCTCGCCGTCTAGCGTTTTCACCTTCTTTAAGAGAACACGAACTTGTTCGTGCTGAGAAGATGCGGTCTTAGATTTCCGATCGCGCGTGAGGAAAGGCCGACTATCGTTTTCTGAGATACAATCCGCTGCCAAGCTCCTTGACGGTGCGAAGAACGGGGCCAAGAGGAGATTGCTCGATCTTTTGTCTATGGTGTCGCCACATGAAGTCATTGAAATAAATGATATCAAATTCTTGATTGAACATCATGAACGCGCGAATGGCGTAGATCTCATTCCACGATCTGTTCTGTTCACCAATCCATTCATGCGGATATTCCCAGTTATCGAAGATGTCGTGGAAGTGGACTACCACGCCAGTTTTCAATCTCGGTAGTATCTGAAATAGTTCGTGATTAACGTCCGATCCGGTTTTGCAGACGTGGGTCGTATCAAGAAACAGGATGTCGCCAGCATCGAGCTCAGCGAAGACATCAAAGTCGACATTTTGTACACCGGTCTCGAAGATTTTCGAGCCCGCTCGATCAGCCGGCGACAGGAGCTTGTAAAGCCGATCTGGGTACGGCTCGATAAAAACGAACTTGGTATCGATCCCTTCATGCTCGGTCGTATCCAAAGCGCATGCAGAGGAAAAGCCGCAGCCGACTTCGACAATGAGTTTCGGCTTTAACTCGCATATGAATGCTGAATAAATGTAGGCGTCACCAAGGTTAAAATACGCAGGAGAATTCGAGTACCGGGCGCCTTCGCCAACACCTAGGAATTCGCTGATCTTCTGAAAGTGCGCCGAGAGCTGCTGAAACGTTCGGTCCAGGATGGTATGGTCAACCTTGGGATAGCCTGATCCCTCCGGATCGGAAGCCTTGATCTTAATTGCGTAATTGATTGCTTCTCGTGGATTAACAATAGGCGAATAAAAATGTCCAGGAGCGCTGTATAGAGACGAACTTCCGGACACACGCAGAATTGCGTTCGCCAGCCGCCGCCCAATTTTCGCTTTAATGCCAGCAATGTTCATTTTTGCCCACTATAGCGATCCGCCAAAAATGCGACCAGAAGAAGCTAAGCAGCTCGCGGCTTGCATCAATTGCGACTTCCTCTCTTTGATTTCGGTGAACTGGATCACATCGTGGTCCGGTCCGCCTGCGGCGAAATCGGTGATGACGTCGTGGCCGAAATTCGATGCAAATACGAAGGTATCTTGGCCCCGATAATGGGGGGAGCCGGCGGCCGGCGGATTTTCGAAAAGCCTATGGGCACAAAAATCTGTCTTCGCCCCGGGCGCTGATGGCGTTACAGGGGCAGACCGACGCGGTGGCAGCTTTGGGCATGATTACGACGCCCCCAATTGCACCGCGGTCCGAGACTCATGGCTCTGATCTTGCGTCAGCCCATAATCCATCTGCGGAGGCGTGTAGATACGCACGCTACCGAATTTTGGCAGGCGAACCAAAAGCCTTCGAATTGGAGGGTACGTCGCGGTTGACGAACGAATTTGCTCCAACGATCGCCTTGTCTCCGATAGAAACACCCATCTGGATCACAGCATTCGGTCCAATATAGACGCCGTGACCGATTTTCGTCGGTGCATATTCGATCGGCTCAACACCAAGAGAAATTGACCGCTTAACGGTATTGTGCGTGTAGATTTGTACACCCGCCGAAATCGAACACCAGTCCCCGATTTCCAGACTTCCGCCCGAGCCATCCAAAATGCAATTTGGTCCGATCCACGTTTGGCGACCAACTTTCACTTCACCAAGCACGAGAACGTTGTCGTACATCGTCGTGCCTTCTCCAAATCCATACATTGCGGCGTTGTCGCCGCGCTCTGTCAGAAGATCTCCAACGGAAACACGACGATTGAAAGCCTCTTTTTTTCGGACGGATAGTGCGGAGAGAAATTCCCTAACGATCCGAAGCCAATCGTCAGTGCGATCAAAAGAGGGTAGTTGCTTAGGATCCAACATCGAAGACATTTGCAATCACCATCGGCTGAAAGGTCGGAGCAATGTAGCAGTCAAAACACCCCTCGCAAGCCGAACCAACGCGCGCTTGCCCTGAATAAGAATCATCGATGTCTCGCCTGCAAGAATTTTCCCAACATAGACTGACTCAGTCATGCCCCCGATCCACCACATGAAGGATAATAGTTTGGAGGAAGATGTTAAGCAGGGGTATCCGCCTGGGCTCTGGTCCTTTAAGCGATAATTTGTTACTGTTTGCCAGCCTCAAGATTGTAACCGGCAATGCTACAAAGCCAAATGCGCAGCACTCGATAGACATCCGGTCGTGCTGGGGCCGATTTTAAGCAGGGAGAACCCGACATGCGATTGACCACTTCCGCACTTCTCGCGTGGGGATTGCTTTTTGGTAGTTCCTTTGTTCAAGCGTCGGCGTCGCCGCTGATTTCGTCAACGTCAGTTAACCTGGCCCATTTCAACAGCCCATTTCAGAGCGTCCGCGTGGTTTGCGGCGGCTGCGGCTACCGGCCACAAACCCGTTACGAGCACGTGCGACGCCATAGGCATCAATATGCGTTCCCGCCCCGGACCTATTTCGATTATTTCGGCCCATTGAACCCAGCGCTACGGTTTTACGGGTGTCCCTGTCGGTCGTAAGGGTACCATCATTTAGAAGTTGCGCGGAAGCGCGTTCCGACTCTGCGTAGAAAGGTCTTCGGCGCGCGCGAATTGTCTCGAATAGGCGGCGAGTATTGCGCGCGATAGCGCAATCCACGATGCATTAAGCGACAGTTCTCGGCCCTGTTGTCACGCCGCAGGCTTCGCGCGCTCCGAACATCGAGCTTAACGACCGAGTTTGATGGCCATCCTCACGAGGATCATTAACGGTCGTCCAAACAGCGACATCGATAAGCTGCTAGCGTGACCTTACCGAAAGCCAGACCTCAAATCCGACCCGCAGGGGTGGAAGGTAGTTCCTCATTTGGCCGCAAGCTGGCGTCGCGCTTTTTTATCTTGGACGAGCCACGGGCCTCTAATCAATTGCGCTGCGGATACACGTTGCGGAAATTTTCGTTAAAGGCTGTTGCGGTATCCTGTTACTGCGCCCTGGGTTAAAGTGGCTGTACAAGTCTCCCAGAAACGGGAACGGATTTTCAGTGGCTTTTTTTCTTCCCGAGATCCAGTGCCGCGGGCTGCGACGAACTTTTGGGGCGAGCGGCCTGCTCGCCAGCGTGTTGGGGGCTACGTGTTTGCCCAGCTATGCGCAGACAAACTGGACCGGAGCCACATCGACCAACTGGTTCACTGGGAGCAACTGGAACACCGGCGTTGTGCCCACGTCGGGCGACAGCGTGATTTTGAACACCATCGCGTCCAATCCAACGGTGGTATCTGGCGGAGCTGCCGTTGGCAACATTCTTGATGTCGGATCGACCGCCACCGGTGCGCTGATTATCCAGAACAACGGGACATTGAATATCACCGGCGCCGACATTGGTAATTTTGCCGGCTCGCAGGGTACGGTGACCGTTACCGGCGCTGGCTCAATCTGGACCAACAGTAGCTTGTTGTCCGTCGGCACCGATGGCACGGGCGCGCTCACCATCGCGAACGGAGGGGTGGTAAGCGACACGAACGGCTTTATCGCGTTTGCAACCGGCTCGCAGGGTACGGTCTCGGTCACCGGCACTGGTTCTACCTGGACTAATTCGATCGCGCTCTTTGTCGGTCGCTTCGGCACGGGCACGCTTACGATTGCGGACGGCTCTACGGTGAGCGTGGTTGGCGGTAGCGGCACGGCTTTCGTAGCCAATCAGGTGGGTTCGATTGGAAGTTTGAGCATTGGCGCAGCGCCCGGCAATCTGGCGACGGCGCCGGGCACGCTTAATGCGGCTATGGTTGCGTTCGGGGCCGGCAGCGGCACGCTGAACTTCAACCACACCGCAAGCAACTACGTGTTCGCGCCAACAGTTACCGGCAACGGTTCGGTTAACGTCTTTTCGGGGACGACCATCCTGACTGCCAACAACTCCTACACCGGCTCCACGGCCGTTAACGCCGGCACGCTCGTTGTGAACGGCTCGATTGCCTCATCCAACCTGACAAGCGTGAACAACGGCGGCACGCTCGCCGGCATCGGCACGGTGGGCAACACCCAGATCAACAGCGGCGGCACGTTCGCGCCCGGCAACGGTACGCCGGGTTCATCGACGACGGTGACCGGCAGTCTCGCGTTCCAGTCCGGTGCGCTCTATCTGGTAAACGTCAACTCCGCGACATCGTCCTTTGCCGAGGTAGTGGGCGCTGCGACGCTTGGCGGCGCAACGGTCAATGCGTCGTTCGCGCCGGGCAGCCTTGTCGCGAAGCAGTACACCATCGTCAATGCTACCGGCGGCGTCATCGGGACGTTTGCCTCCATCGCCAACACCAATCTGCCGTCAGGTTTCCACAGCAGTTTGAGTTATGACGCCAATAGCGCGTATTTGAATCTCGCGCTTAATTTCGTTCCACCGCCGGGCACCGGCCTGAACGGCAACCAGCAAAGCGTCGGCAGCGCGCTGGTGAACTTCTTTAACAGTACTGGCGGCATTCCAATCGTGTTCGGTGGCCTCACTCCGGCCGGGTTGACGCAGATTAGCGGTGAGACGGCGACCGGGTCGCAGCAGACCACCTTCAATGCCATGGGCATGTTTATGGGATTGCTGACCGACCCGTTCATCGACGGCCGCGACGATCCGGTTTCAGCGGGATCATCGACGGGCTCATCGACCTACGCCTCACAGGAAAAGCCGCGCTCCGGTCCAGCGCGCGACGCCAATGCGATGTTCACCAAGGCGCCCGTCATGGCCGATCCGTTCGCGCAGCGGTGGAGCGTGTGGGCCGCGGGCTATGGCGGCTCGCAGACCACCGACGGCAATGCGGCGCTCGGGTCCAACAACACGACCAGCCGCATCTATGGTGCCGCGGTGGGCGCCGATTATCGTATCTCGCCTTATACGCTCGCAGGTTTCGCACTCGCGGGCGGCGGAACCAATTTCAGCGTCGTCGATGGCGGCAGCGGCCGCTCCGACCTGTTCCAGGCCGGCGCCTTCATCCGGCACAATGCGGGTGCGGCCTATTTCTCCGGCGCGCTCGCCTATGGCTGGCAGGACATCACCACCAACCGCACCGTGACGGTCGCCGGCATCGATCAGTTGCGCGCGGAGTTCAACGCCAACGCATGGTCCGGCCGTGTCGAAGGCGGCTATCGTTTCGTCAGCCCGTGGATGGGCGGGATGGGGATCACGCCCTACGCCGCAGGCCAGTTCACCACCTTCGATCTGCCGGCTTATGCCGAGCAGGCCGTAACCGGCGCCAACACCTTTGCGCTGGCCTACGGCGCAAAGAGCGTCACCGACACCCGCAGCGAACTCGGCCTTCGCACCGACAAATCATATGCGATGCTCGACGGCATCCTCACTTTGCGCGGTCGCGTGGCATGGGCGCACGATTTCAATCCTGACCGCAATATCGGTGCGACGTTCCAGACGTTGCCGGGCCCATCCTTTGTCGTCAACGGCGCCGCACAGGCAAGCGACTCCGCGCTCGTCACCGCCTCCATCGAGAAGAAATGGCTGAACGGCTGGTCGGCGTCGACCACCTTCGAGGGTGAGTTCTCCAGCGTCACCACGAGCTACGCGGGCAAGGCCGTGGTTCGGCATTCTTGGTAAGGTCGCGACCGATTTTCTGCCAACGGTCGGCAGAAATTCGTGATTGTTCAGCGCCCATCAGACGGCAGAACGTTATCGAGAGCATAAAATGAATCGCATTCTGTTTTTATGTACCGGCAACTATTATCGAAGTCGATTTGCAGAGGAATTATTCAATCATCAGGCCGGACGTAAGGGCCTGAACTGGCGCGCATCATCCCGAGCCCTTGCAATTGAAAAAGGCGCACATAATCTTGGGCCAATTTCTCCGTTTACAATTAGAGCCTTGTCGGACAGAAATATTATGCCGAGCGGTTCACGCTTTCCGGCAGCGTGTCGCATCGAGGACCTTGAGACCGCCGATCTAATTGTTGCGATGAACGAGGCCGAACATCGCGCGCTCCTCGAAGACAGGTTTGCGGGTTGGCAGGACAGCGCTACCTATTGGCACGTCAGCGACATCGATTTCGTTCAACCGGCCGAGGCAACTGCGCAGATTGATTCTATGGTCCGAAATCTAATTTCGAAAATTTCGGACCATGGCGTAGTAGCCTGCATGGTGAATAGTCAACGATGACGGCATCCTCTATGGTCCTGACGAAATCATCGATCTGTTTCTGCATCAGCAGCGGCCTCTGGCAAAGCGGAGTTTCAATGTTGGGCGTATTCGCCGAACTGAGCGTGGCACCATCGGGAAAAGGGTCACGTCGGCGCCTTCGTAATTCAGTCCGATCCTTCTTCCCATAGTATTGCTGGTAATTTGTAGGTCTTCGATTCCATTTGGGCCCATTTTACAGCTTGTCCATAGTCAGGTAGTCGCACGACCATTTCTCGGCCGCGAATGGCGACGATCACGTCGCACTCTGAAGCGTTGCTGTACCGGCGAATCGAAATTTCTCCCCGATTGCCTGCGTTCTCCATTGGGTAATGCCATTTTCCTGCGCAGCGCGTCCGCATCCTTGCGGCGACCTATTGAAGAAACTAAGGGATTCGCTCACCGCGGGGAAGTACATAGGGGCGTGAAAGCTCTGGGCCGAACGAAGGCTGTCAGGGTAAGCCAGAATAGCGCTTTAGCGGCTGTCGATATGCTGCGGATAACTCAGCATCCCCGGCAAAGGGTCTTTAACTTCGCGTCCAATTTTTTGTTTTCGACGGCTAGCATGTCGACGTACGGCGCCCTCTCGTCAGTCGGAGTTTTGGACGCTGGCGCGTCTACCAAAACCGGACCTTTGATTGCGGCGGGCTTGTCTGTTGCAGTCGAAGCTTTGGACGTTGCTGAGTTCCTAAGAACGTGCGCTGGCGCAGTCCCGTTATAGCAATCGAGAAGATCACCGGCGCGCGGTGTCGGCGGGCATTGCTCTGTCGTTTGCGCGCTCGCAACGCCGGAAAGCGTGCAAAGCAAGAATAGCGGTGCAATTGCTCTCATTCTCGTCCCCGATGAAACCCGACGATTGTTCATAAGTAGGGCACTTGGCGGCGCCACAAAAGAATAGAAGCCCAGGGTCGTGCTATCCAGAGTGGTCCTATCAAGCTGTCTTGGCAAGCGCTGCGCTGGCTCCGTTACTTCTTCGCGCCTGATCCGTTTGCGTTTTGCCGGTCCTGTGAAAAAATGTGGCACGCCCGAACGCCTTACTGGCGGCCGCGGTCACGGCGCGTATCTCTGAAGCAGCGTCGGCTCGATTGGTGCGGTATCCAAGCCAGTCATTTTTTGCCTAGCGGCGAAAGCCTATAGGTTCAGTTCATTTTCTCGGGCGGCTTGTGTCAATCTCGCTCGCCCGCGCGAAAGGCGGTGGAATTGACCAAGGGGAGGGGTATAGAATTGCCTTCAGGACCGACTGCTGGGACGCGCAGAGATGAAACCAATGCAAGTTTGGATTCTCGTAGGGCCTTTAATAATGACGACTTCATCCTGGTCATTTGCACAGGATTATGGACCATCGCAGCTTCGCCTCTGGGCTCAGATCTACCGTAGCCAGCATCCGTTTATTGGCCTCTATACCGGTAGGGTTGATGGTCGTCCCAGCCGTAGTGTGGGGTTTCCGCCGAGCGCTGCAAATGACTACTCAGGCACGTTTGCATATTCCTTCGATCCGAATGATTGTGCCGAGATTGATTCTTTTGCGCCGGACGCGCGGCCGGGTTGGCAGGCCCGAGTTCGTAGTGCGTGCCGGTGAGGGCGGGTGGCTCCGACGCGGCCAGCTAGCGCATTAAGCACGAACAAAAAGATCGCTTAAGGCGCTCTTATTACGGATTTGGATTTTCGATTAACTTGCAGCGCGAGTGCCGCTGTGCCCTTACGCCGGCGATAAGTCACAAGGCCAATACCCGCAAAGCTCAGGATCATCGTGGCCCAGGGAGATGACTCCGGCGAGGTCTTCCGTGCCTGCCGAGAAGACTGCCCCGAGCCCCTACACTTGGTGCCTTGACTGCCCCAACATATTTGCATCCAGAAGGCCCGCTCGGCTTTTCTAGCACAACGGCCTTGCCGCCCACACTCGGCTCGT
>CAVRIQ010000028.1:0-529356 GCA_963721275.1 uncultured Alphaproteobacteria bacterium
GCCAGATCGCTGCCAATGGTGATGTCCGCTGGCACCAGCAGCTAACCGACCAGTTCTTGAAATCCTGAAAGCCCGCCAACAAAGAGTCAGACTGGTCAGGCAAATCTCATCGCTAGATTAGTTATGCTTGCGCCGGTTGTAATCATTTTCCTTCTTCTCACATCATTATGTTATCTCTGGCATCCCCACCGGCTCAGTCAAAGGGTGATGTAGTGCTTTGGGATTATTAGTCCTACCGGGAATAACCAGTAGGCTGTTAAACGCTAAGGAAGTAATCTAACTCATATGGATTTAATTAAATTCACTACCCAACCGGGAGGACTTTGGCTTGAGACCTCGCGGGGACTCATAAGTCTAACCGCGTATTCTCCGCGTATCGTTCGGATTCGGTATACGCTTGAACCAGATTTCTCGCAAAAAGAAAGTTTGATGGTTGTGTCTGAAGCGCAAACCCCGACAGATGTTGACGTTCGGGAAACGGACGACTCACTCTTTTTTTCAACCTCCGAACTCACCATTCAGATTAACCGCAGCACGCTGGCGTTCAAGTACCTGGATAAACATGGCCAAATTCTTACCCGTGAGCCTGATCGAGGTGGAAAAACACTCATCCCGATGAATGTCACCAAATTTATTCCTGACAAGGAAAATGACATTCAAACCGAGGTGGGAGCTGATGGATTACGGGTTTCGGGCAGCACCTTCAAAGAGGTGGTTGACCGCAAAGCCTATCATACCAAGCTTGAATTTGAATGGATGGATGGGGAAGCGCTGTATGGCCTCGGCTCTCACGAAGAGGGAATGCTGAATTTGCGCGGTCAGCACCAGTATTTGTACCAGCAGAATATGAAGGCGTCGAGGCGCGGATGGGCACCCTCAAATACCTGAGACGCCGGATTTTCCTCGACAAGTTCAATGATCGGAAGGAATGGGGTCCGCGAAGGCGGAGTTACTCCGTGGTATTGGGGTCTTGATGAAATCAAGGAACGGCGGCGCTTCATCATTCGGACGCCCGAGCAATTCCTGAACGCGCTGAAAGCTATCGTGGAGTACATGAAGAACGAACTCGCAAAAGACCCGGACTGGATGCCGCCCGAGGAGATTATGCCGTGCTTGGCAAGATCGTCGCGTTCTTGAGGGAGCTTTGCCCAGCAATCGAGGAACGCGCGCTCGCGCTCAAGGCCCAGCAAGCCGCATCGTCCAGCGATTCTCATCGCTTGACCGGAAGATGATGACTTAGCCTTCGGCCGTTGCGACCTAGGCGCAGGCTGTCCCGAGATCGGCACCGTGCGAATTTCGAAAGGTAGAGGACTTCAAGAAGAATCGGCCTCGGCATTGAACGGGATTTGCACATCTGAGGCGGACACGACGCAAAGCGAGTACGCCGCAGAGGCCTGCGTCAAAAGCCGAATAAAGGTCTAGAGGCCGGAGCTAGGCTTCGGCAACCGGTTTGAGTTCGGCCATAGGTCGGGCGGAGCCACTAACGTCCTTCCTTCGGCCGCAAGGGAAGGAAGTCTCCTCGTGCAACGAGCCAGCAGCCATCGCCTGCAAGTGCAACGGATGAGCGAAAAAATCTGGCGTACGGACACTTCAGCATCGGTCGCGTCGAGGAGCTGGACACTAGCGACCCCCTTCCACGAATGTTCCAAGCTCATTTTTGCCATGAGAGTACGAGATGGTTGCCTTGGTAGCTAGCGCAATCCACCGCCCGATGAAGTCGACAACCACAACCATCAATGCCGGCGCATCCTCGAACGGATACCTTTCGGTAGTCTGACGTACGCTTACAACAAATGAACTATTGTCCGTCCAATGGGCAAGAGGGTGAGCGCCTCGATGGCGCATTATGCTCTTCTAGATTTAACTCGACGTCGCTCAGCCCAACCGCTTTGCAGATTGATAGAACCCACTTGCTATGATTCCACTCCTGCCGGAGTTCGTCGATTGTGTGACTTAATTTCCAGTATTACGGTGACAGTGCACTTAACCTTACGGTAGTAGTAGTTAATTTCAGCCCTGTCCTCTCCCCATCACCCTCACTGATTCTCCATGTCCTAGCGACCTTGCAAGCAAGGCCAGCACCGGACGTGGGGATAGCTATTTTTCAATGGTCGCACGTTTGGCGGTCTTTGCTCAATTCGCATTGCGAGAGATTTCGAGGCGGCGTTTCTTTGACAGCTTCTTTGCGCGCTCCTTGCCGCCCATGCTGGCGAAAGCTTTGACCGTTTCTTTCATGTCGCCACTATACCATGCTTGCAAGCGCTGGTAGCATTTGGGTGTGGATTGCGCGCGAGTCGCGCTCATTCATATGAACAGAAATTTCGTGAATTTTCGCGTCGTATACGACGACCTGACTGATGAGGTCATGCGGTCGAGCGAGGGCTTGAAGGACCACCTGCGCAACTGGTTCGAGCAAATCGACGAGACGCCGGCGGTCGGCTCGCTCATTCAATCGCTCGAAGCGGGCTTAGACCTCGACAGGTTCATAGAGGAGCGCGAGGCGACGATCCAGAGTATGGCCGGTAGCGGGGAATTGCGCTGGCCGAAAGGTCGTGAGCAACGCCTCGGCATGCAACTCCAGCTTTTCCGGCGCATTTCAGAAGAGAAACTCGACGCATTTGATTTCAGCCGCAATTACATGGGCAGCGGCGTCGATGTGGATGACCAAATCAGGGAGTTCGCGGACCAGGTATTCCGTCCGATGGCGCGCGACTTGCGGCGCTTCCTAGAGGAGCGGCTTGCAGAGGCCAGCGAAGCTGAGGTTCCTGCGAGTGATAGGGTCGTGCGGCTCGACCACAACTCGTCGAAGTACAAGGAGGCGAAAGAGGCTCTCGAAACGTTAGAGAAGCTTCTGCAGGAAACGAACGACTACCCAGACCCGGAAGATAAAGAACAGAAGATTGCGGAAATATCCGCAGCGCGGCGGCTGCTGCAGGCTATGAGAGTGCGGTCTAAGGCGATTTTCGCGGTGGTCGGGGTGGCCCTGCTGTATCTAGGCTCAACAGTCATGACCAGCGGCATCAGCACAGCGGCAAAGTTGGCGCGGAGGCACATTCTCGCGCTCCTGGGTGTCATGTAATGGCGGAGACGACGCCATTTGAGATTTCTCTTGTCCATGAGCTTGGGCAGGACGTCATCCGCATGGCGAACGACTGGTTCTTCAAGTGGCATAGCATAAATATAGAAAACCGAACCGTTGACGTTGAAGATTTCTACGGCGGCCGTATCACGGTCGGCGGGATCATGTTCCAAGGACAGATACAGGAAATTTACTGGTCGTCCGTCTCGGGAAGCACCTCGTCGACCGGGTGCACAAAGGCTTCCGCCAATGGGAGACCGAGTGTGCGACCTATCCGCTGAATTTGAAACGGTCGGCGTTGGATGCATTGGAGCGGGCTCTCAACGGATACATCGCGCGGATTATGCAGAACGCCGTGAGGACGGACGCGGCATTGCGTGGGCGCCGCGACCCTCAAGCGCTCCGGCGTACAACTCGACGGGCACTCATAGCCGGGCAAACGTCGAAGTCATCCGCCTCAAGGCGGCACATTTGGCGATGATCCCCGCTGACGAGCCGAAAGCGAAACCATCATTCCTCAAACAGGTCGAAGAACACTTCACCAAGTGGCGCGGCGTCTATGCCGCTGTCGGTCTCGGTCTGGCTGTTCTCGGTCTCATCGCTAAGCTGTTCTTCTGAGTATCCCGGAATTACGGGAATTACGGTGACAGTGCATTCAATAGGCGCGTGAGTTGTCGCGGTCGAGTTAAATGCCCTGTCACCGTATTCCATCGGAGGTCTTGGCAGTCGCGGCACCGTGCCCTCGTTCGGAGCCCAAAGCAGAATGGACCCTGTACGCGGCCCTTCTTGACAAACTGTATCCAATTAGATACATTAGGCCATGAACACGCTCATTCGGTCATCCGTGTTTTCCGATTGGCTGAATGGCTTGAAAGATCAGAAGGCAAAGGCGCGGATACTGCACCGGCTGTCGCAAGCCTCCCTGGATAATTTCGGGGATTGCGAGCCGGTAGGCGAAGGCGTCTCGGAAATGCGTATCCACCATGGCCCGGGATTCCGTGTCTATTTCGTGCGTCATGGTGCTGCCGTCTATGTGCTGCTTTGCGGTGGCGACAAGTCCAGCCAGCGCCGCGATATCGCCAGGGCAAAGCGCATGGCGAGGGAATTGAAGGAGAGCGGGCGATGAAGAAGGCCAAAGCCAAGGAAAGCGTCAAGGAAAACGTCAAGGAAAACGCGAAGGCAAAGGTCACTTACGCGCCATTCGAGGTCGCTGACTATCTCGATAGTGAGGAAGCGGTTGCGGAATATCTTTCGCTCGCAGCCCGCGACGAAAACCCCGGCGTATTGCTCAAGGCGCTTGGAGACGTGGCCAAGGCGCGCGGCATGGCGGAGGTTGCGAAGGCATCCGGTCTCGGCCGCGAAAGCCTCTACAAGACGCTGGCACCGGGTGCCAAGCCGCGTTTCGAAACGATTGCGACCATCATGCGGGCGCTGAATGTCGGTTTTTCAATCGAAAGCCGGTTGCCAGTGCGAGCGAAGAAGGCTCGCAAGTTGACCGCGGCGTAGGTTCGACTATGCGCGAAAGGTAACTCGCTTGCTGCCCATGCTTCGAGACGCTCGCGTCGCTCGCTCCTCAGCATGAGGTTGTTGTGTTTCAACAGGTTGGACCTCATCCTGAGGAGGCCACCAACGGGTCGCGCGAATGCGCGCCCGATGACAGGCTCCGTGGCCGTCTCGAAGGATGGGCGTAATACTGATTAGTGATTCCACGTACTGGCTGGCGCGCCGTTTGCGACCACCGCTCACTTCATCTCCTCCAGCAGCCTCCTTGCTTCCCCCAACAGCGCCTGAATCCGCCGTCGCTCGGCGATCGCATCCGCGGTGAACAGGCCGTGCTTGCGCGCGTTCCGGTTTGCCCTTGGCGCGCCGGATCCCGGTGCACCGCCGTGCATGCGGCAGCGCTTCCTGCCGTGCACCGCCGGCGAGCGGCACGCGCCGCCGGAACGGGTCCTGGCGCCGCAACGCGGGCTCGCCAGCATCGGGCCGGTATTTCGGATGTGATCGCTCATGCCTGGGCTTCCCGCCTGGATCAGGCGGAATCGCGCCTTCGCCTGGCGCGCGCGGCCTTCGGCGCATGTTGCGCCGCGGAGCCTGCGTTCTTGTCCGATACGATCACGCGCGCATGCTGCGTGACGTTGCCGACAATGGCCTTGCCGCCGTCGCCCACCGACACGTTCTGCACGGTGATGGCAGGCTCGCCCTGGCTCCGGTAGCGGTTGAGCGCCTCGATCTGGGCGGGAAAGGTGCGGGCAAGCCTGCCCAGCGCGCGCGCGGCACTGTCGTGCCGGGCGAGATCGTCCGCTTGCGCCAGGTGATGGGCGCATCGCATCGCCATCACATGAACGGAAACCATCTGCGCGACCAGCATGGCCTCGACGGAATCCCGTGGGCGAATGCTCTTCACCATCGAAATCATGAAGGAGAGGTTGACCTCGTCGGGGCTCTCGCCGCTCACGCTGGCCTTTACCAGCTGCCGGAGGATGCCGTGCATCGCTTCGCGGTCGGCGACCCCCAATGCATCAGCCATGAGCTGGTCGCCGATCTCGGGGTCTGGATGGTCGATGGAGAATCCATGCGACAGAAGTTTTATTCGCGGGACGGCGGCAGCTTTCGCCGGGTCGGTAGCGGCGATCGTGGTTGGCATGGCGAGGTCAGGAGCGGTGTTCATGTCGAGATTCCCTTGAGATTCCCTTGGGCCACGGGCGCGGCACGCGCGCGTTTCGGTCACGCGCAGGCGATCGCCGCGGCTGGGCGTTCAAGTTTCGATAGTGGGCGAGGATGTTGAGCCGCAATCGCAACGGCGCGCCGCATGGTTGCGGAGCGACGGGCGTTTACAGGATTGCGGGATGGTGAAGAAATGCCCCTGATTTGCCCGACGTGTCAAGCTGCTTTCGAGGCCTCCACGCCGGCCGCCGGCTACTTTGCATGGGGTTGTTTTCGATATTTTGGCAGCGTGTCGTCGCCGGAGACGCGGGCCGATCAGCGTGCTGGACGATTGATCAGAGGATCAATAATAGTATTGCATTTGGATCGAAAGTGTTCTCCCGGAAGAAGGTCTCGATTGTGACTGCGATTGCTGTTGTCGGCATTGGCTGCAGACTACCGGGATATATCGACTCGCCGGACGCCCTGTGGGGCGCGCTGCTTGCAGGCGTCGACTTCGTTACCGATATCCCGCAGCAGCGCTGGAATGCCGACGACTACTACGCGCCCGAGGCAGGCGCGCCGGGCCGCTCGGTCTCACGCTGGGGCGCGTTCCTTGACGACCCATCGGGCTTCGACCATCGTTTTTTCGGCATCGGCGAACCCGAGGCCCTCGCCATGGACCCACAGCACCGGCTGTTGCTTGAGGTAACTTGGG
The DNA here is from genome assembly GCA_963721275.1 of uncultured Alphaproteobacteria bacterium. Classification (GTDB taxonomy): domain Bacteria; phylum Pseudomonadota; class Alphaproteobacteria; order Rhizobiales; family Xanthobacteraceae; genus Bradyrhizobium. Next base: position 6,441 of record CAVRIQ010000028.1, read on the forward strand.
AAGCCGCCGAACATTCTGGTCGCGATCCGCGGTGCCTGTCCGGGGCCGACGCCGGCGTGTTCTTCGGCCTTTCGCATCAGGACTACATGCAGGTCACGCGTGACGCGGGTGCGATGGGCCAAGCCTACACTTTCACGGGAACGCCCTTCAGCATGGCGTCAGGGCGGGTTGCCCATGCGATGGGCCTCACGGGTCCGGCTATCACCATGGACACGGCCTGCTCGTCCAGCCTCGTCGCCGTGCATGCGGCTCGGCGAAGCCTGCTTGCGCGCGAGTGCCGCGTTGCGTTTGCCGGCGGGGTAATGCTGATGTTCTCGCCCGCGACATTCGCCTCGGCGTCGGGGCTCGGCATGCTGTCGCCTACAGGGCGGTGTCATGCGTTTGACGAGCGTGCCGATGGCTTCGTGCGCGCCGAAGGCTGCGGCGTAGTGATGCTGAAGCTGCTGAGCGACGCCCTGCGCGACAACGACCGGGTGCTCGCCGTTATCTGCGGCAGCGCCGTCAACCAAAACGGACGCACGCACAACATACTGGCACCTTCCCGCGCGGCGCAGATCGCGGTGATCGATCGTGCCCTTTCCGAAGCGCAGGTTGACCCCTCGTCCGTCGGCATGATCGAGGCGCACGGCACCGGTACGCCGCTGGGCGACATCGAGGAGTTCCACAGCCTCTCGACGCAGTATGGACGACAGTCGCCCTGCGCCCTCGGCTCGCTCAAAAGCAATTTCGGCCATGCGGAATCGGCGGCGGGCGTCCTTGGCCTGATCAAAACGACGCTCGCACTCGCGCACGGCGTCGTACCGCGATCACTTCACTTCCATCGGCTGCCTGCGCATCTCCAGACAATCGAGACGCGGCTCTTCGTCCCGACGGATACCGTGCCCTGGCCCTCGACTGGCGCGGACGGACTGCGCCGTGCGGCCGTATCGTCTTACGGCATGTCCGGCACGAACGCGCACGTCGTGCTCGAACAGGCTCCTCAGGCACCTGCCTCACCTCTTCCGCCAGAGAGCATCAGAACACACGAACCGCCGTGGCTGTTTCCGATTTCTTCCACCTCGCCAGGGGCGCTTCGCGCGTCGGCCGGGCGCCTTGCGTCCTGGCTGGACGCGACCGCCGGCAGTCATCGCCCGAGCGACGTGGCGCGGACCCTCGCCTGCAGACGCGGGCACCGGCCAGTCCGGCACGCGCTCATTGCGAAAACGCTCGACGATTTGACTGCGCAATTGCGTGGGCTCGCAGCCGATGCGTCTATCGATGCAGATTGGGCCGACCACAATGGCCGCGGGCCCGTCTTCGTATTCTCCGGCCACGGCTCGCAGTGGGAGTCGATGGGAGCGGCGCTGCTCGACATCGACGCGGTCTTCGCCGAGGCGGTTGCCGCCATTGAGCCTCTGATTCAGACCCTCAGCGGCTTCTCGGTGACCGATACCCTGCGTCAGCCCGAACAACTCAACGGCATCGAACGTGTCCAGCCCGCCATTTTCACGGTACAGGTCGCGCTGGCGGCGTCCCTGAAGGCCCAGGGTGTGGTGCCGTCGGCGGTGATCGGCCATTCGATGGGCGAAGTGTCGGCGGCAGTCGTGGCCGGCGCACTCTCGCTCGAAGATGGCGTACAGGTGATCTGTCATCGCGCAATGCTGTGCCAGACGCTCGCTGGCTCCGGTGCAATGGCAGTTGTCGGGATGGCGCCAGCGGCGCTCCGCGAAGATCTGACGCGCCGACTGATTGACGACGTGGAGATCGCCGTACTGGCGGCCCCGGCATCAACGGTCGTCGGGGGCTCTGTCGAGGCCGTGCAACGCCTCGTCGCTGCTTGGCAGGCTGAAGGCCTGTTCGCCCGCGAGGTCGCAGTCGATGTCGCCTCACACACTTCCCAAGTCGAGCCGATCCTCGCGCAGCTGTCGGAGCGCCTCGCGGGAGTGACTGCGCACACGCCGCACACGCCGATGTACTCCGCCGTCCTGCTTAATCCGCGCGAATCCCCCGTTTGCGATGGCGCTTACTGGATCGATAACCTTCGGCACTCAGTTCGCTTCCGTCCCGCCGTGCAGGCGGCGCTCGAAGACGGACACCGCGTATTCGTCGAGCTTTCGCCGCATCCGATCGTGACCCGCGCGGTGTTGCAGAATGCTGCCGCGATGGACTTCGCCGTCCGCGCGCTTCCGTCGATGACGCGCGGCGAGCCCATGCACAACGGGCTTCTGGACCTGGTTGGCGCCATCTATGTCGCCGGCGCGGCGATCGATTTCAGTGTCCTGTATCCGGATGGCCCGCTGCTTGACCTCCCGTTGCCGGCCTGGACGCACTATCCCCTGTTCCTCGCGCCGGCTACGCCGGCCGCAGGTGCGCATCACGTTCTGTCAACGCATCCGCTTTTAAACGTCCACCGCGCACTGCACGAGGAACCGGAACGCCACATCTGGGCGTCCGAGGTTGGCCTCAATGCCCACCCGTGGCTTGCGGACCACCGGGTGAACGGAATGCCGCTTTTCCCGGGCGCTGGTTTCTGCGAAATGGCGCTTGCCGCCGCGCGCACGGCCCTTGGTACATCGCTCGTCGAAGTGCAGGCGATGACGTTCGACCACGCGCTCCGGTTGGAACCGTCGGTGCCGATCGTCTGCACGGCAGTGCTGGACCGACCGGGTGAGTTGAACTTCAGGCTCGAGAGCCAGGCAAAAAGCGAAGCGCAGGTCCACGCAAGCGCTCGGCTCTCTGCGGCTGCCTCTGCAAAGCCGCCTGCCGCGTACGACATAACGGCGCTGCGCGCCGCTCACGCTACGCCTGTTGCCGCGGACGAGGTGTGGCGGTGGTTCGACGCGCAGGGCATCCAGTTCGGACCGTCATTTCGCGCACTGGCCCCTGGCTTGGCCTTGTCTGCTGACGGCGCCTCGCTGTTTGCAGATCTTCGGCTCCCGACCTCGCTCCGAACGGGCTCGCGTGGCTACACAGTGCATCCCGTGCTGCTTGACGCGTGCTTCCAGTCCGTTGGCGCTTTCGCCCAGGTCGTTTCGGGGACAAACGGGCGCCTGCTACTGCCACTCTCGGTGAGAAGCCTCCGGCTCCACCGCGCAGACGCCGACGCCGCGCACTGCATTACTCGCTTTGTCGCGATGGACGCACTGCACGTTGAGGTGGACATTGATCTGCTCGACGCATCCGGGCGCGTGCTGCTCAGTGTCGATGGGTTGGCGATGGGTAGCGGTGCGGCCGGACAGCATGCTGACGCCGTCGCCTGCAACTCGCGCCTGCTCGACGTAGTCTGGGAGGCATGGGACATCCCGCGTGCCACGGTCAAGCCGGGCGATGGCGCCTGGTTGCTGCTCGACGCCGATTATGCGGGACACCAGTTGATGATGGAGTTGGAGGGAAGCCTGCGCGAGCAAGGGTTCAAGACTCGCATCCTCAGCAGCGCCGGGGCCGGGAAGGGGGGCGTATGGCGCGAACAGATCGAAGACGTTCTGCATCAGCATCGCCCTGGAGCTGTGGTGGTGGTATTGCCGCGCAGCAATGAGCCAGCGACTCCGGACGCAACTCGGGCGAACATAAGCAGCCTGCTGCACGTGACCAACGCGCTGACGGACTGCGAGCGACGGCCCCGCCTCTTCGTCGTCACCTGCATGGCCCAACGCGTACTGCCGGACGACGCCGTTCAGCTCGCGCACGCCGGTGTGCGTGGGTGGCTGCGAGCCATCGGCGCCGAGTTTCCCGCACTCCACCCCACCCAGATAGACGTGAACCTGCAGGCGGACGTGTTACTGCTTCAGTGTCAGTTGCTGAGCGGATCGGACGAAGACGAAACGGCGCTGCGCGGAGCGAGCGCGTATGTCGCACGACTGCAGCGAAGCCCCCTTGGTCACGCTGATCGCCGCACGGTGGACCGCGACGCGACCCGCGATGGTCTTCGCGTAGGAATCCGCGTGCCCGGTGACCTACAGAGCCTGGAGATGGCGGCGTTCGAGCGGCGCGCGCCGGACGCGGGCGAGGTGGAGGTGGCCGTCCATGCCACAAGTATTAATTTCGCCGACGTGCTCGTTGCCCTTGGCCGCTATCCCTCATTTGACGGTCGTGCGCAGGGGCTTGGCCTGGACTTTGCCGGCATTGTCACCGCCGTCGGGCCGGGCCTCTCGCCGTTTCGCGTCGGCGACCGCGTGGCCGGGCTCTGCTGCGGGGGCGCTTGGGGCACGTATCTCACTTGCGATGCACGCCTGCTTGTCGCGATACCCCGCACGCTCACGGATGCCGAAGCGGCCGCCATTCTCACTACAACTGCCACAGCGTGGTACGGCCTCGAGGATCTGGCGCGGATCGGCCCCGGCGACAAGGTGCTCATTCACTCGGCGACCGGCGGCGTCGGGCAGGCGGCTGTGGCCATTGCGCGCGCGGCCGGTGCAGAGATATTTGCAACAGCGGGCTCCGAGGCGCGGCGAGAGCTGCTGCGCGCCAACGGAATCTGCCACGTGTACGACTCTCGGACCGTGGCATTCGCCGAGCAGATCCGGCGGGACACGGCGGGTTACGGCGTGGACATAGTCCTCAACTCGCTCACGGGCGCGTCGCAGCGCGCCGGCCTGGGGCTCCTCGCGACGGGCGGGCGGTTCATTGAGATCGGCAAGAAAGACATCTATGGGGGCACGTGGCTGGGGCTGTCTCCGTTCAAGCGTAACCTTTCGTTCTTCGCCGTCGATCTAGCGCAGATGTGCATTACTGCTCCGGCGCGCGTGCAGGCACTGCTGTCGCGCGTCATGCGTCTTGCCGATGAGGAGCGGCTGACCCTGCCAGACATCGCTACCTATCCCCTCGCCGACGCGGCTTGCGCCATTCGCGTTGTTAGCGGCGCCGGTCACACCGGCAAGCTCGTGCTCACCGTTCCAAGGACCGGCCACTACCGCGTGCTGGAGGCGCCGAAGCGCTTCACGCCGTTCAGGCGCGATGGCGCGTACATCGTCACCGGCGGCCTTGGCGGGCTCGGCCTGTTCCTCGCCGATGCGATGTCCGCCGCCGGGGCCGGTCGCGTGATCCTCAACGCGCGCTCCAAGCCGACCGACGCGGCCACGAGCATGCTGGTCGCGATGAGAGCGCGGGGCACCGAGGTCGAAGTGATAAGTGCGGATATCGCGGAGCCATCGACCGCGCGGCGCCTTGTCGAAGCTGCCACGGCGACGGGCCTCCCGTTGCGCGGTGTCCTGCACGGCGCAGCCGTCGTCGAGGACGGCATCCTCCCCTCTGTCACCGAGGGGAGGCTACATCGGAACTGGGCACCCAAGGCGGAAGGCGCCTGGCATTTGCATGAGGCGACGCTGAAGCAACAACTCGACTGGTTTTGCTGTTTCTCTTCGGTCGCGGCGCTCTTTGGTTCGCCTGGGCAGTCCGCGTACGCAGCCGCTAACAGCTGGCTCGACACGTTCACGCAGTGGCGGCGCGCGCAGGGGCTGCCGTCGTCGGCAATCGCCTGGGCCGCGTGGGCGGACATCGGCGCCGGTGCGCATCTCTCGGCACGCGGCGATGCGCGAATGATCGAGCCACGCGACGGGGTTTACGCATTCGAGACGCTGCTGCGGCACGACCGCGGGTATGCCGCATACGCCCATCTCGACGGCGCGCCGTGGCTGACGGCGCTATCCGCGCGGAGTCCGTTCGGAGCGGCCGGGTCGCAGGCTCCCGAGGCAGCGGGCGATCCGGCGCGCCGCCCGCGCGTGGAGTTCAGACGCACGCCGCCCGACGAGCGGCCGGCCCTGTTGCGGCGTCTGATCATCGAGCATCTCGGTGTCATCTTGCGCCGCACGGTGAATCCGGACCGCTCATTTTTCGATTACGGCCTCGACTCACTCGGGACGCTCCAACTGCTGATGGCGCTCGAAGCCGACACCGGCATCCGGCTCCACGCCGTGGACGCGACGACTGTGCGTGCACTGGCCGACACACTGAGTGGGGCGATGCAAGAATTGCAGCCAGCCGGAGCAGATGCCCGTGACTGATCTGCGTCCGCTGCACGACTGGTCAGGGCCTCCTGCGACGCTGACTCTCTGGCGTCCGTCTGCGGCGTCGATAGAAAGCGCGAAACGCGCACCGGTGTCGCCCGCGTTACCGAGCTACGAACAGGAACAGCATCTGCGCGCCTTCCGCGCGTGTGAGCAGCGGCACGAGGCGATGGCGCGGCTGCTTGTCGTTGTGTGGGACGAACCCGGGCGGTGTGACCTCAGAGCCATGACCCATGTGGTGACCGCACATCTGCGCAGGCACGACACTTATCACAGCTGGTTCGAGGAGCGCGGCGAAGCAATAGTACGACACGTACTTACCGACCCTGCGGCCATCCAGATGGAGTCTTCGACGCTCGGCGAGGTGAGCGCTGAGGATTGGCAAAAACATGTCATGGCAACCCCTGCACCGTTTGCATGGGATTGCTTTCGATTTGGCATTCTCCAGCGCGCGAGTGGGTTCACTTGCTTCGCAAGCATTGACCACTTGCACGCCGACGCGACCGTCATCGCGTTCCTAATGACAGAGATCCGCTCAGTGTATCGCGCTGTGCTCGACGGCGAGACGCCGCTTCAACTCGGATCGCCGGGGAGCTATCTGGATTACTGCACCAGTCAGCGCCAGCGGGCAGCCATGACAACGTTAGCGGATCCTGAGGTGAAGGAGTGGATCGCGTTCCTGAACCGCAACAACGGGCGGATGCCCTCTTTCGCGCTGCCGCTCGGTGTGCTGGAGGATCGCTATCACGCCGAGTATGTACACGTGGATATCCTCGATGATACCGTCATGGCCGCGTTCGAGTCCGCGTGCCATGCTTCCGGCGCGCGGGTAATCGGCGGCCTGTTGGCCTGCGCGGCCCTGACCGAACGGGAATTGGCTGGGCGCTCGCGCTACAGTGTCGTCACTCCCACGACGACGCGAAGATCGCCACAGGCTTTCAGGACGACCGGCTGGTGCGTGGGAGTGGTGCCAATCGACTTCGACGTGCAGGAACGAACGTTTCCTGAACTCGCCTTCACCGCCCAACGTAACTTTGACGAACGGCTATGCCTTGCCAACATGCCAATCGAGCTCGTACTTGAACTGGCCGTCGGGCTGCCGACGATTCGATCCGTCGCCACAGGTGGCGTCATGCTATCCTATATGGATGTGAACGTTCCTCCGCTCAGTGCGCACATTGCGCGCGAATGGCATCAGGGGAATGGGCGGGTTTATATCAACCAAGGCATGGCCGCGCAGGTTGCGCTCTGGTTCTTCCGTACGCAACGCGGGCTCTCGCTTACGGCGGCTTATCCGGCAAACAAGACAGCCCGCGCCTCGATGCACCGCTATGTCAGAGCGCTTACGGGCGCATGCCGCCGGGCGGCCGACGCACTGATACCGACGTACTCCCATGTCGGTCGTTAACGATGACGCATGCGATGTCTCACCCAGAGTACGTGTCGAGTATGTCGCCGCCCTTCGTGTCCTTCGCGGATCAGGGCATTTACCTTGCGCATATCTCACTTGGGCAACATGCCGTCATTCAGGTGCTGTGGCGCTATCTGCGGCCTGTAGACCTGGATGCGCTGACACGGTTCCGTGACAATCTCGCGCACGGTCGTCTGGCGCGGCTGATCCGGCCGGCGCTGCTTCCGTTCGGACGGCACCAATGGGTCAGCGCGCCACCCCCGTCGGCTGCTCTAGCTGTCGCGGAGGCGCCGCTTGCCCCTGAGGCGATGCAGGCGTGGGCCGACGCGCAGGTGGAGCTTCCATTGGACCCTGCGCGCGGACCAGCATGGACCTTCACGATCCAAACCTTCACCGACGGCTCCACGGTGGTCTCGCTTGTGGTGTCGCACTGCATCGCGGACGGACTGACGACCGCAATAGCCGTGAGCGAAGCCGTGCGTGGAGAGCGACGGCCTCCAGTCTATCCCGCATGGTCAGTCTGGTCAGCGCACCGCGCCGCGACAACACTGGGTGCTGAACTCCAACGCATTGTGCGGGACGCGCCAGCGACGCTCCGGGCGCTCGCCCGGCTGGCCCGTACAGCATACACCTCGCGCGCCACGTACAACACACCCGCCGCATCGCCGGTCGTGACAATCGCAGATGACCGGACAGTCGTGTTTCCGTCGGCCTTCATACGCGTGCCCACGTCCGTCTGGGACGCCAGAGCACAGAGCCTCGGTGCGGACCGCCTCACGCTCCTGACCGCGGTAACCGCGGCGTTTGCCGAGGCGCTCGGTCGCGTCCGTGACGATGATGTGACCTTGTTGATTCCCGTGAATCAGCGAGAGGGTCTGTCGCACACCGGCGGGAACGGCGTCGCGCTTGCTACATTGAAGGTGCGTGTCGACGAACCGCGCGGGCGCCTGCATACGTTGCAGCGGCGTCTGCGGGCTACGCTGCTGCGGACGAGACGGGAACCCAATCGACTTGCCACACTGCTGCCCTTGGTGCCCTTTGTGCCTAGACGCGCATTTTCGGCTGCCAGCCATCTGGCGCTTGGCGCGCTCGCCGACCTGCCGGTCACCTGTTCGTACTTGGGCGACTTGCCCAAGGACGTGCTCCAGATCGATGGCGGCGCGGCTGATCGAATCTGCGCTCGCGGCATCGACGGTCCGGTCGCGCGCCGCGCGATCGAGGCGCGTCAAGGTGTGGCGACTCTCTTCGCCGGCGTCATACCCGGATTTCTCACCCTGAGCTTCGTTACCTACCAGCCCGGCGTGGTAACGGAGCCTCAGCATCTTCGTGCGCTCGTCGAACGGCTCTTGGCTGACTACGAACTCGCTGGCGAGTTTTTCGATGCTTGAGACGAGCACGCCCGGCGCCCCTACATACGCGCGGCACCGCCTCGCCTGGCTGGATCAACTGGCCTACGAATTGTTTAGGGTCACCGGCCGGAGCCAGTTGATGCAATGCCTCTGGCTCTATGACCGTGACGTGAACCTCGCCGCGCTGGCGCGAACAAATGAACGACTCGCCGCACTGTCCTTCAATCGGCTCATTGAGCCGTCACCCTTGCCGTGGGGAAGGCCTCGTTGGGTGAAGCCGGCCGGGACGCCCATTCTGCCTGAGCAGAGTTCGGACCTGCTGCCACGATCGCGGCTGCTGCAGTGGGCTAACCAGCACGCGCGCGCGCCCCTAGACCCTGTCATCGGTCCGGCCGTGCGAATGGCCATCCAGCCGTTCGACGATGGCAGCACAGCCGTGAGCATCGTCGGATCGCATCTACTGCTCGACGGAATGGGAGCCTTGCGCGTTATCGAGGCTGCCGTAAACGGCACGGACGTCCCGAGCCCGTACTTGCCTAAAGGCGCCCGCGGGCGGCTGTCCGGGTGCGTGTCGGACGCGTGGCAGATCCTCGCCGACGCTCCGCGTACGGTTGCCGCACTCGCTCGGATTGCGCACGCGAACTGGTACAGGCCCGCCGCCCCTATTCAGAAGCCGGCCGTTACAGCCGCCGTAGCAGGTCACGACCCATCAACGATCGTGGAGCTTCCGGCTGTTGCGGTGACTGTTGAATCGCGTGTCTGGTTCGCGTGCGAGCAGCGGCTTGGTGGTGGCTTGAATACGCTGCTGCCGGGCTTCGTAGCGTCCCTGGCATCGCATCTGGGCCGCCGCCGTTTCTCCGACGGCGCTATCAGCCTGCTTGTCCCAATAAACCGAAGGCGTGGGCTGGACGACGAACGAGCGCTGGCGATCGAATTCCATATGATGAACGTCGCGCCTGCAGGCCTGACCACGAACCTGCGGCCCGTGAATGCGTCCCTGAAGGCGTTGCTTCGCGGCGCGAGGAAAAATCAGACCGATGTGCTGGCTTCGTTCCTGCCCGCCATCGCCTGGATGCCGCGCACTACCGCAAAGACGCTCGTGAACCGGTTGTTCAATTATGCCGGTGAGCTGCCAGCAAGCTGTTCCGACCTTGGAATGCTGCCGGACGGGCTCGCGCGCATCGACGGCGCGCCGTGCCGCCATGTGCTGACACGAGCTGTGGATGTCAACGTCACGCGCCAAGACCTGGAGCGTTCCCACGGTCATCTCGTTGTCGTGGCCTCCCGCTACGACAAGACCGTTTCCCTCTGCATCGAGGCCTGCCAGTTGGGACCCACACCAACCACGACTGACGAACTTCGCCTGGTGGCCTCGCGAACACTCGCCGACTTCGGACTCGACGCGATCATTGACGCCTGATCCCAGCGCCCCTCGGGGGCTGGTTTTTGCATGTGGATTCCCAGTCAATAAAAGATAGGCGTTTTCAAAATCGAGTTAAATTGACATACGACTGATAGGTCGGTAGGGGCAGTAAGAGATCGTTTTTCCGGGCTGCGGCAATCCCAGCCTTCTGGAGTACAACGACTATTCAGCCATATAGCGGAGGGGGCTCGTGCTGATCCCGCATTTCGATTTTATCCTGACCGGCTGCGACTTTTAGACCGCCACACCACAGATGTGCGAGACAACCGCACACGCGACCAGTGTTTTCATCGTTGCCAACCGGCTTCCGGTCGAGTTTCATGTCCATGGCGGCTGGCGATCTTCGCCTGGCGGGCTTGTCAGCGCGCTCGAACCCGCCCTACAAAACCTGAGCGTGGTGTGGGTGGGGTGGCGTGGCAGCGCTGTATCCGCAGATAGCCGCGGACCGAGGCCAACTCTTCCACCACGCACAGCAAACATTGCCTATATCGAGGTTCCAATTACGCAACGGGAGGCGAGCTATTTCTACAACGGTGTATGTAATGGCGCGTTTTGGCCCCTTTACCACGGCGCGGTCATTGACCCGGTGTTTGGCGACGACGAATTCGAGGTCTACCGCCAGGTCAACCAGCGGTTCACCGATTGTGTGGCTGACAGCGCGCCAGCCGGAGCGCTGGTGTGGGTGCACGATTATCAACTGCAACTCGTGCCTAGCCTTGTTGCGTGAGGCCAGGCCGGATCTCCGCATCGGCTTCTTCCTGCATGTGCCGTTTCCCGCATCCACGGAGTTCGACACGTTGCCATGGAAAGAAAGCGTCCTGAGCGGACTGCTCGGTGCCGACGTGGTTGTCTTTCAGGCCAACTGGTCTGCTGAGCGCTTTATAAACGAGGCGTGCCTCCGCTTGTTGGCTATCCACGACGGGCGGGGCGTGCTTCTGCGGGAGCATGCGGCCAAGAGACGCGCGACAGTGGATGTGTTTCCCGTGGAGCCAGATGCCGAGCGGTTCTCGTATCTTGCGGCCACGCCTGCGGTACGCGAATGCGCCGCAAGGATTCGCGTGGAGTTCGGTGCGCCGGAACCGAACCTTGATGGGCGGCGGTCGCATTGCGCAGCAAAGAACCAGGCGGCTTGAGGGTGAGCCCTTCTTCTGCAAACAAACTGCGCGGACGCCGCGGCGGGGCGAGCGACCCCGACGCCGGCGCGGACGACGTTCTGTGCTATATGGACCAAGGCTCATTCGTCGGATTGCGCGCGCTCGGACGCGGGCCAGCGCTGCATCTCACCTGGTTATATCCGCACGCTATCGATGAAGCCGCCGTGAGACAGTTCAGCGAGCGCCTCACACTAGGGTTGCTAGGACGCCTCCTGCAGCGTTCACCGTTGCCGTGGGGGCGGCACCGTTGGGTGGCCAACCCTGTGCCGGGCCCAGTGACGTGGTTTCGCGACCCGCTCCCCAACGAGTGTCTGCCCAAGTTGCGACGTGTGCTGCTCGATCTACCTGTGGATCCCGAGCGCGGACCAGGCTGGCGCCTGGCAGTCCAAGCGCTGGAGGGCGGTGGCTGCGCGCTGACGATGCTGGTGTCGCACACGATCGCTGACATGCAAGCCACCAGTCAGGCTATCGCTGACGCGGTGGCTGGTCGACGTCTCGACCATGGACTCCCAGCCCCATCTTGGCGATGGTCTCCAGTGATGCTGGCGCGCGACAGCGTTGAGAGCTTGCGCGCCCTGCCTGGCGTTTGGCGCGCTCTGGTGGCTCTCGTGCGGCGGTCGCGCAAGGGGAGGGCGGGCTTATCGCGTTCGAGCTCCCGCGCTCGAAGCAGCCACGACCACTTTGAGCCGGCAGCGGATGTGCCGCTCGTGCAGGTGGTCATGGACGCAGGAGCGTGCCAACAGCGTGCGTCGGATCTGGGCGTGGCAAGTAACACGCTGATCATGGCGTTCGCAGCACGGCTCGCTTTCCGGATGGGCCGCGTGGACGCCTCAGGGCGCGTGAAGCTGGTGCTGCCGGTCAGCGACCGCCATTCAAATGACCGGCGCGGCAACGCGCTGCGGTCGATCACGGTGATGGCGGACCCCGATGCTTGCCGCAACTATCCGCGCGCTTTACAGCGAGATCTCAAGGCTGCGCTGGCCTCGCTGATCCGGCACGGTGATGACTTGTCGCCGTTGTTTCCGCTGATTCCGTATGTGCCGCTGTGGCTGGCGCGTCGTCTGGAGCGGGTGGCGCTCGGGGCGGACCTGCCCGTTGGATGCAGCCTTATCGGCGAATTGCCGCTGGACATGAACCGCCCCTGCGGCGAGGCATTGCTTCTGCAGATTTCCATTCTGGAGCACTATACAGCCTCGGAGCTCGAACGGCTGGGTGGCGTGCTATTTATCCCGTGCTACCGTGTCGGCGAACGGCTGTTCTTTACTGTGTCCGGCTACGTGCCAGACCGCGCAACGACCCGCGCCGAGCTGGCGCCATTCGTGCGCGATGCGCTCGCGGATATGGGCCTGTGCGGGACGGTCAGTTGACGATAACCGATCAACAAAGCATATAGCGCGACAATCAGGATGAGAACGCGGGGTCTCACCCTGATCGCCGCCGCGCATTCCTGAAAGCTGAGACACTACTTTTTTGAACGGCCACGAACGGGATGGGCTGTCTGCAGTTCTGTCGACTTTGGCAAGAGCGGACGCTGCAGGCTCGGCCAAGACTTGGCGCATGGAAGGTGGAGCTGATCGATTACTCTTGGCGAGCGCGAAGATGCACCGTATGGCGGCCAAAGCGGTTGCCGAACGCTCAAGCGACGCGCAGCGCGTCGACGATCTTCATGCGGGCGGCCCGTACGGCCGGCAGGAAACCGCCGAGGAAGCCCATCACGAGCGCGAAGACGAGCGACCGCAGCACGATCCCGGGCGTCAGCACAAACCGAAATGCGAGCTCGGAGAGCGACGTCCAGTTGAGCGTCGAGATCTTCACCTGTATCATGAGCGATGCGAACGAAAGCCCAACGACCCAGCCGACGAGCGCGAGCAGCAGCGCCTCAACAAGGAAAGCAACGAGGATCCGCGAGCGCCGAAATCCGAGCGCGCGCAGGACCCCTACCTCCATCATGCGGCTGGCCACGGCCGCGTACATCGTTATCGTCGCGCCAATGACCGCGCCGAGCGAGAACATCACCGAGAGCGTGATCCCGAGAATTTGAATGAACCCGGAGAGCAGGCGCGACTGCTCCTCGTAGAAGATGCGCTCGCGCTTGGCCTCGATGGTAAGGCGGGGATCCGCTTCGAGGCGCGCCTTGAGCGCATCAAAGCTGGAGCGATCAGCGAGCCGCACCGTGACCGAAGAGAAAAAGTCTCGCCGAAACGACTGCATGAGCTGCTCGCTATCGCCCCAGATCTCGGAATCGAACCCGCTGCCGCCCGCGTCGAACCGGCCTACGATCTGCCACTCCCGGTTAGCAAACCTGAGGCTCGATCCAATCTCGACGTCTTCGAAACGCCCCGCGAGCGCTCGGCCGATTACGATCTCGCTCGATCCCGGACGAAACATGCGCCCCTCGGCGAGCCGCACCTGCGGACGCACAGCCAGAGCGGCTGGACCAACGCCGCGGATCAAAACGTTGCTCGCCTGCTTGGTCTTGCGCCTTGGCAGCGAGATCAGCACGGCCACTTCCTTCGATACAAGCGGCGCGCCTTCGGCTCCGATGATAATTTCGGGCTGGCTTTCGATGATCCTGGCCTGCCGACGGTCGATCAGGCTCTGGATCTCGACTTCCGCAGAGCGGCGTACGAAGATGACGTTCGTGTCTTCACCGGTTGCAACGAGCGTCTGCTTGAGTCCGGAGTCAAGCATGAGCACGGCAGCGTAGACAAACACCACGAGGGCCATGCCTGTCGCGGTGAGAAAATTGGTGAGTTTGCGCACGTGCAGGTTACGCAAGCTGTAGGCGAGCAGCAACGGCATGGTCAGCCCAACGCCCGAAGACCATTGACGATGCTGACATGGGCTGCGCGGCGCATCGGCAAGACCGCGGCGAGGACCCCGACCACCAACGCCGAAAGTGCCTGCAATATGACAGTGTTGACGCTCACGATCAGTGATGGGAAGAGCGTCGCGGAGAGCTCGGCAAGGCGCGCGGCAACCGGGGGCGTGAGCCCGATGGCAATCGCACCGCCGATCAATGCTATCACGACGGATTCCGCAAGGATCAATCGTGCTACGTAGCCGGGGCTGAAGCCAATGGCCTTCAGCGTGGCATACTCGCGGAGTCGCTCGCGCGCCGTCATCGCCATGGTGTTTGCCATAACGGCCAGGATAATAAAGATAACCACGAACGAGACGATACGAATGGAAATGAGGATCGCCTCGGTCTGCTTTACGAAACCGATCTGGAACGCGCGCTCAGTCTCGGTGAGCGTCTCGGCAAGCGAGTTGCGGAACACACCGTCGATTGCCTGACTGACTTCCGCGACGCGATTTATGCTGACAACGTCCACGGCGAACAAGCCAACCTGGTCAGCTTGTGCCTTGGAGCGCACACGTAGTGTTTCGTTCAGGTAGTCCCAGCGGAAGAAAAGCTGCGAGGTGTCGGTTTTGGGACCTCGGCCGTCAAAGACGCCATCGATCACAAACTCCCAGTTGCCGGGGAAAATCGTCCCGCGTAGCTGAATCACATCGCCTGGCTTGAAGCCGTAGCGTTTGGCGAGTTTGCGTCCTACAATCGCGCCGCGGCGGTCGCGCAGGAAGGCGCGCCGCACCTCGTCCGAAACAAGGATCTCGGGGTACATATCGAGATAGCTCGCGGCATCGATCGCAAACTGGGGAAAGAAATTCTTCGGATCCTTGTAGATGCCGCCGAACCAGGTCATGTAGGTGACGCGCCGCACGCCTTCGACAGCGCTGATGCGCTTCTGATATGCTTGTGGCAGCGGCAGCGCGAAAGAGATGGCGTTGCGGGTTAGCAGCCGCGAAGGAACGGCGCCATCCACCCCCGCATACCACGTTTTGACGACGGTCTGGAGCACACCAAAGGCGAGGATCGCAACAACGAGCCCGACGAGCGTCAGGGACGTGCGGAGCCGGTGGCGCAAGACGTTACGCGCCACGAGCGTGAGCCATTGGCTCATGATTGGCACTCACTCAAGGCGCTGCTCCACCAGATAGGAAAGATCGCCCTTCTCCAGATGCATGATGCGCTTCGCATGCGCCGCCGCGCGGCGATCATGTGTCACCATCACGATCGTCTTGCCCATATCGCGGTTTAACCGCTGCATAATCTCAAGAACCTCCTCCGCGGACTGCCGGTCAAGGTCGCCCGTCGGCTCGTCGGCCACCAGCATCGTCGGGTCGGTGACGATCGCCCGCGCGATCGCCACGCGCTGCTGCTGTCCGCCGGAGAGCTCCGAGGGCAAATGTTTGACGCGATCGCTCAGGCCAACGAGACTGAGCGCGAGTTGCGCGCGGTCTCGGCGGTCGCGCCGCCTTAGGCCAGTGAGCGTGAGAGGCAGCTCGACGTTCTCCAGCGCTGTGAGCACAGGCATCAGGTTGTAGAATTGGAATATGAAGCCCACGTTCGCCGCGCGCCAGTCAGCGAGATCGGCTTCCGGGAGGCGCGTGATGTCCTCGCCACCCACCTTGATCGAGCCGTGATCTGGACTGTCGATGCCAGCGATCAGGTTGAGCAGTGTCGACTTGCCCGACCCCGACGGGCCCATCAGGGCGAGGAACTCCTTACAACGGATGTCGAATGTGAGTTTGGAAAGGACTGGGACGATCTGCCCGCCGCGCCGGTAGCTCTTGCTCACGTCGCTCAGCGCGATAAGCACATCTTCCTCGGTCGGCGCGTCGGAGACGCGAAGCACGGTCACTTCGCGGCCTGCTTGACTGCGTGCCCGTCAACAATATCTTCCGGCGGTCGGATCACCACTCGCGTCCCGGCGTTGAGGTTATGTACCTCGATCTGGTCGCCCACCTTCGCGCCGAGATCCACGTGCCGCAGACGAGCTTTGCCATTCTCGATTACGTAGACGTGCTGTCGTCCACCCACCTCGAAGACGGCCGCCATCGGCACTGCAAGAACAGGCTTGCGCTCGGATTCGGCTACTTCACGCTCGAGGAAAGCCACCTTGGCGCTCATATCCGGAAGCATCCGCAAGTCGCGCTGCACGAACCGGATTTTCACTAGGGTGGACGCCTTGGCGCGATCCACGGTCGGTACTATCCGGTTAACCACGCCCTCGAAGCGCTCGCCAGGGATCGCGTCCAGCTGGATCTCCACCGGTTGCCCCACGTGGATGCTCAGGTACGACGACTCCGCCACGTCGGCTTCCACTTCAAGCGAGTCCATGTCGGCGATGGTGACGACCGCGCCCTTGGTGTCGACCGCCTGCGAGAACGGTGTGATCGTGTCACCTACGTTGGCGTTCCGCGTGAGGACAACGCCGTCGAAGGGCGCTCGGATAAGGGTCTGGCCGACGGCAACTTCGGACACGCGGAGATTAGCCTGTGCAGCGGCGATGGCGGCTTTGTACCCGGCAAACGCTGCTCGCGCCTTGGCGAGGCGTGCCTCGGCGGTTTCGCGCGTCGACTCGCTTATGATGTTCTTCTCGCCGAGGGCCTCGGAGCGCCTGAACGCGATTTCCGCTTCCGTGAGCTCCGCCTGCCCCTGGGCGAGGTTGGCTTCCGCAACCTGCACGTTAGCGGCTGCCTGGTCGCGCATCGCCTGCGTGTCGCTGCTCTCAAGCCGGGCGATCACCTCACCCGCGTGCACCTTGCTGCCTTCGAGTACACCCAACCATTCGAGACGGCCTGTCGCCTTCGAGGCGACGGACGCCTTGCGTTGCGCAACGACGTACCCGGTCGCGTTTAACAGTGTCAGCGCTTGTGACGGATAGACAGAGTAGACGACCGCCGTCTGGACGACGATCTGCGCATGCCGGCGCCACACCCACGTTGCGACCCCAATGCCGACAAGCATGGCGAGTAGAAGGACCCGCACCAGGATGCGGCCCAATTGTCTGCGGCGCCGCCAGCCAGCGCTACGGTCGATCGCAAGCGCGGATAGATCGGAGGCGGCGGCTACGCCATCGCCCAGGGCTTGGGGCAGAGTCATCGTTTCATCATCGATTTCCGAGCAATGCAGCGCAGATTTTGAAGAAAATATCTCGCTGAGAAAGCCGTAAGCCATGCGCTTGACGACTGTCAATTAGCATTAAAGGCGGCTCTTGACATCCATGATTTCGTATTCTCCAAATCTTCTCTAAACTCTGAAATAAAGCCGACGGCACCCACGCCAGAGCGATTGCCATAACTTGAAACCGCGAAAGCCGGAGCGGGACCATAAAGTTCGCCGTCGCAGTACACGGGACACGAGGAGACATCGAACCTGCGGCTGCGGTTGCACGTGAGTTGCAGCGCCGCGGTCACGAAGTGAATATGGCCGTGCCTCCCAATCTCGTCGAATTCGCCGAGTCGGCTGGTTTATTTTCGGTGGATTCTTACGGCCCGGACTCCCAACAGCAACTGGAGGCGGAGGTTTTCCACGACTGGTTTAAGTTGCGCAATCCCATCAAGGTCCTGCGGCAGGCTCGAGAGTACCTCAGCAACGGCTGGGCCGAAATGAGCGAGACTCTCACCAAGCTGGCAGTCGGCGCTGATTTGATACTGAGCGGTACTACTTATCAAGAGGTAGCCGCCAATGTTGCCGAGGCCCAAGGGGTCCCGCTTGCCGCCCTGCATTACTTCCCCGTCAGGGCGAACAACCACATCCTGCCGGTTCGATTGCCCCAAAGTTTGATCGAACCCTTGTGGTCAGTCGCCGAGTGGTCGCACTGGCGCCTGTTGAAGCCGGCCTACGATGAACAGCGCCAGGCCTTGGGACTTCCGGAGTCCAAAATTCGTGCCGTGCGCCAACTCGTCGAATATGGCGCGCTGGAGATTCAAGCCTACGACAAGGTGTTCTTTCCCGGGCTTGAGGAGCAATGGGGCTGGAAGAGACCTTTGATCGGCGCGATGACCCTGGAATCCGCCACCCATTCCGACGGCTCCGTGAATTCCTGGATCGGAGCTGGCCGCCCCCCAATTTACTTCGGGTTCGGCAGTATGCCGGTCGACAAACCGGCCGAGACCGTTGCGCTGATTATAACTACGTGCCAGGAACTCGGCGAGCGTGCACTGATCTGTTCAGGAGTCTTGCCCCTTGAAGGCATAGCCCCCACAAAGGAAGTCATGATCGTGCCTTCGGTCAACCACGCCGAGTTCTTACCGCGCTGCCGGGCCATCGTTCACCATGGCGGCGCCGGCACCACTGCCGCCAGCGTGCGCTCCGGCGTCCCCACTCTTGTACTCTGGGTGGGCGCCGACCAGCCGGTGTGGGCTACACAGATCAAACGCCTGGGGGTCGGCACCTCGCGTCGTTTCTCCGCCATGACGCGGGAGACCCTTCACGATGACCTGCGGACCGTTCTGGGGTCAGGATGCGCCGCTCGGGCGCGCGAGGTGGGCAATCAGATGACACCGCCGAGCCAGAGCCTGACAAACACTGTAGCCCTCCTCGAAGGGCTGGCTGCCAAGCACGCGTGATGTTGATCTGCAGGCCGCGATACGCGAACGAAGCCAGGAGTCGCCACCTGTGTGGGTGAATGTGCTCTTGCTGGCTATAGCGGTCAATTTCGTCGCCGTGAAGAACTCCCAGGCTGTTGATTTGGAATCCAGAAGCGGTGTTTTGCCGTAACCGGATTTGCCAGAAAACGGACCTGTAGAGCGGGATTAAACGAAGCCGCTGGCGCGGCAATTGAGGAAGGATCGCAATAGGGGCCTCCTGTCTGATATATGAGAGGATCGCGGGTTTTCGAAGCCCAACCCTTCAGACGGGAGTTTTCCGATGGCTGGGATCAGCCCTCTTCGCCGCCGCATGATCGAGGACATGACGGTCCGCAACCTGTCGCCGACGACGCAACGATTCTACCTTGCCGCAGTGTCGAAGGTGAGCCGGCATTTCGGCCGATCGGAGCTCCTGCATCGGAGCGGCGAGCTGGCCGATCTCGAGGGCGCTCGAACAATCCTGGTTCGAGGACGATGCGCAGATCGCAGAGATCGTGGCGGGTCGATACGGCCGCGGTCGCGCGAAGCTCGCCGCTTATCTGTTGCAAAGCGTCATCGCCCGCCGTCGCGACAAGCGGGCCGAACTATTCCTGCGCACGGTCTTGTGGATGCGCGAAGCCCCTCCCGAAGTCGATCTTTGCTGGCGTGAGCTGACCCTGGTCGCCCAGGCGGTCGCGGGTGGGCGGGATCTGGGTGAGATCGGATTGATGCGGACCATCGCGGAAAGCACGATCGCAGTGCTGGCAAGCGCCGGGTAGTACGAGGGCGCAGCGTCCAGCGCTCGTACCGAGCGGCTGGCAAATGCAGGCCGTGGCCTTCACTAAATCACATTGAAAATTCAATTACATAGCAGTTCGTAATTTTATCCTGATTGGCGCGCCATAAAATCAGACAGTTGGACGACATCCAAAAGTGGGGTGTCCATCAGTGTCTCGTCTGAGCCTGTTTTTGGCATGAAGCATCGAGGCGCACACCGATGGCTCGGATAAATGCCGATGGCTCGGATGGATTAGTGGTGCAGCGTTGAGCGGAATATCAGCATTTATTACGGGCAATTCTTCGAACGAACCGCGGATGCCCCAGGGAGCCCAGGTCAATCGCATGAGGCTAAAGGCTGACGCCGGGTGAGTGCACAACCGAAGCGATCCAAAAATTTGGCGCCATGGTCAAATCGCCTGCCGCGAATCCGATCCGGTTGCCGTATATTTCGATTGCTAACCGTCGGGCCGCGGCCGGTGGGCCCGATGCTATTTGATCCATTGAACGACGGCCGACATGCAGGAGCATATGTCCACCCAGATCGACCCCATCACGCGATCCGTGGTTCAGCATCGGCTGAGTTCGATCGTGAAGGAAATGGGCGAAGCCATGCTTCGCACCTCCTATTCGCAAATCCTCAACTCCAGTCGCGATTTTTCGCTGGCGATTTGCGATACCCAGGGCCGCCTGATCGCGCAGGCCGATCACATCCCGGTGCATGTCGGCGCGCTGCCATGGGCGACGTTGGCCGTCGAGCAGCGCTTCAACGATGTCCGGCCAGGCGACGTCATTCTCCTGAATGATCCCTATCACGGCGGCAGTCATCTTCCCGATCTGACGGCGTTCGTGCCGGTTTTCGATGGCGAGCGGCGATTGCTGTGGACCATTGTTCGGGCTCATCAGAGCGACATCGGTGGCGCCACCCATGGCGGGTACAATCCTTCCGCAACCGAAATCTGGCAGGAGGGACTGCGCGTTCCGCCGATCAAGCTGTACGAAGCCGGACGTCTGCGCGACGATCTGCTCGACATGCTGGCACTGAATATTCGTAACCCCCGCGAGTTTCGCGGCGACCTGGCGGCGATGGTCGGAGCGGCGCATCTCGGAGAACGCCGGCTCTCGCGGCTGTTTGCAGAATTCGGCGCGCCGGTCGTCGAGGCTGCGGTGGAGACGATCCTCGACGTGGCGGAGGCGCAAACGCGCGCGGTGGTCTCGACATGGAAAGATGGCGTGTTCTACGGCGAAGCGTTCCTCGATGACGATGGCCACGGCCGCAACGACATCAGGATCGCCGCGAAGGTGACGAAGACGGGCAGCGATATCGAGATCGACCTGTCGGACTCCGATCCCCAATCGACGAGCTTCGTCAATTCCTCGCATGCCAACATGCAGGCGGCGGTGGTGATGGCCTTTGCCTATCTGATCGACGCCGATATTCCGAAGAATGCCGGCGCTTTGCGACCGCTCAAGGTGGTCGCGAAGCAGGGCACCATCGTCTGGGCCGATCCGGGCCGTCCGGTCACGCTTTGCACCAGCCATCCCTCGAACGAAATCGTCGAGGCAATCATCAAGGCGATGGCGGCCTCCTGCCCGGATCGGGTCATGGCGGGATGGAGCCGCCGTTTCCGGATCGCGATCCAGGGCGAAGATCCGCGCACGGGGCGAAATTTCATCTGGCATATGTTTCAGGCGCGCCCCGGCGGCGGTGCCTCATCCGGCGGCGACGGATGGTCGTCGATCGGCGAATGGCACACCGTCGGCGGCATCAAGTTCGGAAGCATCGAGGTCGCCGAAGCGCGCTTTCCTCTGTATTTCAGGCACCACGAATTCCGCCCGGGCTCCGGCGGCGACGGGCAGTTTCGCGGCGGTCTCGGCGTTGCGCTCGATCTCGTACTGGAAATCGCAAAGCCTGCCCGTGCCAATACGGCCGGCGACGGCGTGCGCCATGGCCCCTGCGGGATGCTTGGTGGCCAGGACGGTGTTCCCCATGATTACCGTCTCATCTCGGCAGGCAATGCGCCGCGCGTCTTGCGCACCAAGGAAGCCGGCATCGAGCTTCTTCCCGGCGACTGTCTTGAAATACGGTCGTCCGGCGGCGGCGGCTGGGGGCCGCCCGGGCGGCGGTCGCCGCAGGCCCGTCAGCGCGACCGTGAACAAGGTCTTGTCCAGACTGGCGCGGCGGCGGGGCGGGATCCTCAATGACGTTCACGATCGGAATTGACGTCGGCGGAACCTACACGGATTTGGTGGCCGTCGACGAGACCGGCGCAACCGCTTTCGCGAAATCGCCATCGACACCGCTCGATCAATCCGTCGGCGTCATGGCCGGGCTGGATGAGCTTGCGCGACGATTGAAGCTGACGCGCGCACAAATGCTCGCCGCCACCGAGCGAATTGTCCACGGAACAACCGTTGCAACCAACGCCCTGCTGGAACGAAAAGGTGCAAAGGTCGCGCTTCTCACGACCGAGGGCCATCGCGATGTCATCGAGATGCGCGAAGGTCTCAAGGGAGACCGCTACGATTTACGTACCCCGCCGCCTGAACCGCTGGTGCCGCGCGAGCTCCGTTTCGGAGTCCGCGAACGATTGAAAGCCGACGGCAACATTGCGATTGCACTTGACGATCAATCGCTCGGTGACGCCATCGCTGCGATCAAGCGGGCCGGTGCGACATCGGTCGCACTTTGCTTTCTGCACTCCTACCTCAACCCGGTCCACGAAATCGCCGCGGTCGAGCGCCTGGCGCGCGAACTGCCCGGCGTCAGCGTTTCCCGGTCCAGCGACGTGCTGCCGCAGATCAAGGAATATGAGCGCGTCTCGACGACGATCGTGAACGCCTATGTCGGGCCGCTGGTACGGCACTATCTGACCAATCTGGAGCAGCGCCTCGCCACGGCGGGTTTCAGGAGCAGCCTGTTCATCGTCCTGTCGCATGGCGGCATGGCCCCGGTAGAAGAGGCCTCGCGTCTCGCCGCCGGCACGGTGCTGTCGGGCCCGGCAGGCGGCGTTTCAGGCGCCCGGCGCTGCGCCGAGCTACTTGGCATATCCGATCTCGTGCCGTTCGATATGGGCGGAACCAGCACCGACATCTCGTTGATTTCAGAGCGGCGCGCATCGCTGTCCGCCGACGGCACGCTCGCCGGACAGCGAATTGCATTGCGCAGCCTCGACATTGCCAGCATCGCGGCGGGAGGCGGATCCATCGCAAGCGTCGATGCGGGCGCGACGCTTCGCGTCGGACCCGAAAGCGCGGGGTCGGTACCGGGGCCGGCCTGTTACGGCAATGGCGGCCTTGCGGCGACCGTCACCGACGCGAACGTCGTTCTCGGCTATCTCGATGCGGCCGCCTTCATGGGTGGAAACCGTCCGCTCGACCCGGCGGCAGCGGAGGCCGCGGTGGATCGAATCGCCGCGCCGCTCGGTCTCTCGCGGCTGGAAGCCGCGGCCGGCATTCACCGCATGATCAATCTGAAGATGGCGGATGGCATCCGCCTGATGACATTGCGCCGTGGCGTCGATCCCCGGCGGTTTGCGCTCCTGAGCTTTGGCGGCGCGGCGGGTTTGCATGCCGTCGAGGTCGCACGTGAACTCGATATCAGACGTGTCATCGTCCCAACCGCGGCTTCCGTGCTGTCAGCATGGGGCATGCTGACCAGCGATTTGCGCTACGAAGCGAGCCGAACACATTACGGAGCAGGCTCGCGCATTTCAGCGGAAGAGGCGCGCGAATTATTCGCGCAACTGGACCAACAGGCCGCTGGCCGCCTTCGGACATGGTTCAGCGGGGACATCGTCATCGAACGCTCCGCCGAAATGCGCTATGGTGAGCAGATTTTCGAGATCGACGTTCCGCTGGATAAGATCGACTGGAGTGCAGCCTCGCTGGTTGACCAGATCGAAGATCGCTTTCACAAGCGCCACGAAGAGCTTTACACCTATGCCTCACGCGGCCAGGAAGTCGTGTTTGTCAACGCGCGCGTTGCAGCGATCGGCCAAGTGGCCGCCGGGGCAGAGGGTGTGAGACCCGCATCGGCGGCGGCTGGTGCCCCGCGCACGCGTCTGGCGTTTTTCGGCGAATGGCGCAAAGTTCCGGTTTACTCGCTGGAGTCTCTTGCGCCGGGTCAATCCTTCGAAGGTATTGCCATCATCGAGGCTGAAACGACCACGATCATCGTCAATGAGGGAGACCGGGTGACGGTCAATGCGCTGGGCTGGCTCGACATTAAACTGGCCAACAACCGTGAGGCGGATAGGTCTCTTCAGCCGGTCCAATTCGCCACTTGAAGATGCCATATGAATCCCGTCCCGGGCAATCGCGGGGAACAATGAGTCGGTTGCCTCGACAATTCGAATACGACCAGGCCAGTTCCGAACCAATCCGAGGTGGCCCGCGTATCAATCATCGTAACTGTCGATAACGGTGTCCGCTATCGCGCGTTTGGTGATGACGCCGACGATGTCATGAACTCTTGGCCGGTGAACGCCCCGAAAGACGATAGCGGCGCCGGAGCGGTGGCGTTTCAATCTGGCGAACACGAGACTTAGGAGATCGACGTCCCTGCAAATAGCCGCGCGGCTTTCGACGAAGCGTTCGACAAGCAGGTTCGGATTGCTTTGAGACTCGAGCCACAGACCCGAGCGAGGCGGAATCAGGCCGACGATCCGGCCCTCCCGCTCGACGATGATCGCACGCAGGTCGTCGGTGTCTTCTGCTCCTATTGCTTCTTTCAGCGTCGTCCCGGCCTTGGCCACGATGAAACGCCGTTCCATGATGTCCTGAGCCTGCTTGACCAGATAAAGATTGATGTGCCGCTCCTTCGGGATGCGGTGGCCGCGATGGCGCAGCTTGATCGTATAGACCGTCTCGCCAATCAGGGTGCGGCGAATGCCGGCCGCCAGCGCGACGCCGACGATCACGGGCACGATGATGGCGTAGTCGCGCGTCATCTCGAACACCATGACAATGGCGGTCATGACCCCGCCGGTGCCCGCGCCGACCATGGCGGCCATTCCGACGATCGCAGCCGAAGGAACACTCAGGCCCGCGTGCGGAAAAACCATGCCCACCAGCAGGGCGAAGGCTCCCCCCAGCGTGGCTCCGAGATACAGCGACGGGGAGAAGATTCCGCCGGAGGCACCGCATCCGAGACTGATCGTCGTGGCGAGCAACTTCAGCGCAAAAAGCAGCGCCAGCAGGCCCGCATCGGGCATCTTGTTGTCGAGGGTCGACTGGATGACGCCATAGCCGACGCCATCCACATAGGGATGACCGAAGGCGTGGGTCAGAGCGACCATCATCAGGCCGATGACGGCCATGCCGATGATATTTTGGGTATAGGCATTTCCGGGCAGCCTGGGGAAGCCGTCCTCCATGATCACGAGCAGGCGAATAAAGGCCCAGGATGCGACGCCGCACAGGATTCCCAGCACGACAAAGGCGATCGCCTCCTGCAGGCCGAGCGACTGAGCCAGAGAAAGTTGAATGTCGGGGACGACGAAGGCCGGGTCGGGCCCAATCAATATTCTGCCGATGGTGGTTGCGGCGCCGGTTGCAATGACGACAGGAAGAAAGGTGCGGTTGGACACCTCGGGCAACAGAATTTCGAGCGCGAACAGCACGCCGCCGAGCGGCGTGTTGAAGGTCGCGGCGATCCCGGCGCCGGCTCCCGCGGAGAGCAACGTGATCTTCTGCGAAGTCGAGAGTTTAATGGCCTGCGAGAAGGCTGAACCCAGCGCCGCGCCGATCTGGATGATCGGACCTTCGCGGCCGACCGCCGCCCCGCTGCCGATCGAAAGGGCCGAGGCCAGCGATTTTATGATCGCAACCTGGCCCCGGATATTGCCGCGCTTGTAAAACACCGCGTCCATCACCTCGGGAACGCCATGGCCTTTTGCCTCGGGGGCGAAACGCTCCACCAGAAAGACGACAACGAGGCCGCCGAGAACGGGCGAGAGAAATACCCAGTCGCCGAACCGGCTCGGCCCTTCGCTGATGTTGGCGTCGTACCAGATGCTGAAAGTGCCGTTGTAGAACGCGTTGTGAAAAAGACCGATGAGCGCACGCAGCGCGACGGCACCGCAGCCCGTCATGACGCCCACAACCAGCGCAAGGCCGCAAAGAACCAGGAGGTTGACCCTCCTTTCGTCGTCTCGAGCCGGCGGATTGCTGCCGACGACGGGCTGAATGGGGAGTTTGGACGAGGAGAGGGAAGCTGATGACATGCCGGCTCAGTTGAAAAGGGGAACGATCAACCCAATCGACACGAAGTGCCAGCAAAATCAATGGTAAATTTCGCCGCTTTGGAAACTGCCAGAGGGCCTGCCAATCGGGCAGCCGCTGCCGCTTAAACCGGCTGACGACGCCTATTCAAGGCAAGCCTGCGAGGGCCAGGACGGAATCCCGGTGCGATGAGTGCCATGAGATTGGTGCAGATGCGAACCAAAATGGGGACGCAGTGAGGTCGTACGAATGTACTACGAGATCACAAAATCGTCAGACACCAGCGAAACTCCATTGATAAATCGTTTCGCGAGGCTCGCTCTCATTCCCCCCGTGGACGGCTACGCCGCATCGGTCTACATCACCGCAGATGCCGGGGGCGGCCAGTGCAGGGAGTGGAGATGGAGCCGCGCTACCGAAAGAACCTGAATGTTCTCGTGCCCTGCTTCGTCGTGCTCGGCATCATGTTCGGCCTGGTGGCCTATTCGCCAGAACTGTACCGGGCATTCTGTGGCGCAACCGGATATGGTGGGACGACGCAGCGGGCGTATTCCGACCCGACTGCCGCCTCCGATGAGACTGTGACGGTTGCGTTCGACAGCAACGTCGCGCCGGACTTGCCGTGGCGCTTCGAACCGGAACAGCGCTCCGTGAAGGTTCATCTCGGCGAACAAAAGCTCGTATTCTTCACCGCCGAGAATCTCAGCAACGAATCGATCGTCGGGCACGCGACGTTCAACGTCACGCCGGAGACGAGCGGCATCTATTTCAATAAAATTCAATGCTTCTGCTTCAATGAGGAGCGTCTTGACCCGCATCAGAAGGTCGACATGCCCGTTGTCTTTTTCGTCGATCCGGCCTTTGCGAAGGATTCGGACAACCTGCACGTCGATACGATCACCCTCAGCTATACGTTTCTTCGCTCGGCGAATCCGTCACCAAGCAAGAATCTTTCGCGTTTCCTGGCCAATGCCGCGCCAGATCCCGTCCACGGCCAACAACTCTTCTCCGAACGCTGCACTGCATGTCACGCGATGGACAGCAACAAGACCGGCCCCATGCTTGGCGGAGTTGTCGGTCGCAGGGCTGGCTCGGCTCCCGGATACCACTATTCGCCCGCGCTAAAGAGCGCCGGTCTCATCTGGTCCGCGGACAATCTCGATAAGTGGCTGACCGCCCCGCCGAAATTCATTCCCGGCGCACGCATGCCGGTTCGTGTGCTCGACGCTCCGTCCCGCCGCGACCTCATCGCTTATTTGCAGAGGGCAGGCCAGGAGCACACCGATCGGACCGGTTTGAACGCACATGCATCAGGCGGAGAATTCTAGATTCGCGCTCAAGAAAGTCCGATGGGCTAGGCTGCTGCCTGCAAGCGGCTGTAATTTCTCCTTGCACGCGGGCGCCGGGGAGCGGATTTCACCTTCTGTTATCCCGGGAGCGGTTCTTTACAACGATCGCTGCGATAATCAGGGCAAAGGTAAGAAGTCTGGCAAAATAGAACAGAGGTTCGATTTCCGCCGAAATGCGGGTCAAGCCGAGCACGACGCGTGTTGCGGCGTCGAGTCCAAAGGCAAGGGCAAACAACAGGAAAAATCGATCGAGTGTTTGGCGCCAGAATTTCAAAAAGAACAGCGTCACCGCAAACGATGCCATGGCCACTGCGCCGGACAGTAGTGATGAAAGGCTGCTCATTCCCTATCCCAAATCAAGCCATAAAGAAGGATCGTCATCGCAATCAAGGCGACTGACAGGCGCCAAAGCGAAAGATCTACGTCCGGCAGGACAATCTTGTCGAGCACCAGCAGCAGATTGTTGAGCGTGAGGCCAACGAAGCAAAGGCCGCTCCAAAGCAACAGCCGATATTTTTGGCTTCGATATCCGTTCAGCAACATCCAGGCACAGACGGCAGCCGTTGCGGCGCACATGCTGTAAATGATCGCGGACATCTCACGAATCCTTTCGGAACCGGAACGCATCAGCGAATGAGCGAATTCGGCGAGGCTTGGCGTGAATAATGTTCGTCACCGGAATGAGGTGCCGGGCGTAGATTGTCAGGAGATCCTGGATCAGGGTGGCGTTTTCAGGCGAGACCCCTTCCAGCCGATAGGTGCCGGTATCGAGCATCAGCAGGCCGGCGGCGCAAAGCCGGTCGAGCGCCTCGGCGACTTCGGTCTCGCTTGCATACAGGCGCGCCGCGATCTGAGAAACGTTCCACCGCTCTTGGGGATTTGAACGAACCAGAAGAAGGGCCTCAATCTGCGCAACCGAGTCGATGTGCTTCACTATGAAATCCCGGATCCTGTCGGGAACGTATGGATCAGCCATTTCATGCTTTCGGTTGGGGAAGTAAATCCCAGCCGGAGGTTCCGCAGGCGTGCCCCGGCTGGTGCCTCTGCGAGTGTTCCTTCCTGTGCCAATAAATTGGAGCCAGAAGCTGGTCGCGTCAAGCTGCCGGCCGGGCGACGCAGCCGTCGACGGCGACACCATCCAGTTCGGCGACGTCAGGCTGCATCTGGAAGGCATCGATGCCCCGCAGTCCGATCAGGCCTGTTTCGACAAGACCGGAACGCGCTGGAAGTGCGGCGTGGCGGCCCGCGACCAGCTCAAGTCGCTGGCCGGGACCAAATCATGGGCGTGCAGAATAGACCGCAAGGATCTTTTCGGCAGGCAAGTGGCAAAATGCCAGGCGGAAGGCGAGGACGTCGCGCGCCAGATGGTGGAGGGCGGATGGGCGATGGCATCGACCACCGGCTCGGCGATCTATCTCCCGGACGAGGCTGCCATCAGCGGTTCCGGCGCTGGACTGTGGGCGGGCGCCTTTATCGCGCTGCTGGACTGGCGCCAGCATAATTGGCACGCGAAAATCTACGGAAAAAAGCCGGTCCCCGCGCGTTCCGCTGCCCAATTGCTGGCCCCGGTGTTTGGGTTCTCCGACTTTGGCCGATTGCGCGATCAAGGGTAATGTCAATTGGAGCGGGAAGTGCATCTTTCACAAGCCGGACGGTCGCCGGTACAAGCGCATCACGATGGAAGCCAGGTACGGAGACCGCTGGTTCTGCACGCCACCGAGGCGATTGCCTCGGGATGCCGCGAGACCAGACGACAGCGCGTCACCGCATTTGGCTCGTTTCGCTGATCTCGAATATTCGCCGGCGCTGCCGGCTTGCCGCCGCGTCGATCAACATTCGTCCGGCCCAGCGATAGACGTTCCATTCCCGGACCTGTTGGCGCATCAGGCGCATGCGCTCCTGCTGTTCCTTTGCCGGCATGCGAAGGGCGATATCGAGGGCCGACGACATTTCCCTGGCGTTGTACGGATTGACGATCAGCGCTTCGGATAGCTCACGCGACGCTCCGGTGAAGCTCGACAACACCAGTACGCCGTTCTCGTCGTCGCGCGCGGCGACGAATTCCTTGGCGACCAGGTTCATGCCGTCGTGCAGGCTCGAGACGATGCAGACGTCGGCCGCCCTGAACAGTCTGAAGACTTCCGCAGCCTCATGATGCCGGACCAGCAGATGAATCGGTCGGTAAGAACCGTCGCCGTGGCGTGAATTGATGTCGTCGGCCAGCGCCACGGCTTCGCTCTGCAACGTGCTGTAGCTTGCGAGCTTGCTCCGCGTCGGTGCGGCCACCTGAACGAACGTGAATCGCCGGCTCCACGTCGGCTCGCGGGTCAGGAGATCGTCGACCGCCCTCATACGGTCGAGAATGCCCTTGGTGTAGTCGAAGCGCTCGATGCCGACCGCAAGCTTGACATCGGGCGCAATGCCGAGCGCTTGCCTGACCTGCGAGCGGCAATCTTCGATCGAGGGCTGGCCGACCAGCGCCTTCGGCGGCCATTCGATGGAAATCGGATAGGCCCTCACCATCGTCTCATGGCCGGCCGATATGACGCTCGCGTGCTCCCGGTCGATGCGACTCTCGACGAAACGGTCGACCGTTTCGAAGAAATTGTTGCAGTGGAACTGGGTGTGAAATCCCAGGATCGTGCTGCCGAGAAGGCCGTCGATAATCCGTTCCTTCCACGGGCAGATGCTGAAAGTCTCCGCGTTGGGCCAGGGAATATGCCAGAAGGTGATGATCGTGGCTTTCGGCAGGCGCTGCCGGATCATCCGCGGCGCGAGCGCGAAGTGATAGTCCTGTACCAGGACGATCGGATCATCGGTCCTGGCCTCCTGGGCGACGGCGTCGGCGAACCGCTCGTTGATCTTTTCATAGAGCTTCCAGTCGCTTTCCCGGAATTGCGGGCGGACGAACGCGATGTGGCATAATGGCCAGAGGCCTTCATTGGCCAAACCGTAGTAGTAGCCGTCCTGCTCCTCATCCGTGATCCAGATGCGCCGGAGCTTGTAGGAAGGCGCGTCCGGCGGAACGCCGATCTTGTCATCGGCATCGACCGTTTCGCGGTCGGCGCTGCCGCTGCCGTGCGCGATCCAGGTGCCGCCGCAGGCGCGAATGACCGGCTCAAGGGCCGAGACCAGGCCGCTCGCCGGCGTTTGCAGGGTAATCTTCCCGTCCGCGCGATTGTGGATGTACGGCTCCCGGTTCGAGATGACGAGCACCTCTGCGCCGGGCAGAACCTTGTGCAGGAGTTCCTGCAACGCGGCCGGCGACCAGTCGATCTGGCCGGACCGGATCGTCTCCCGACCGACCTCGATTTCGCCGAGCAGTTTCTTGATCTGGACGTCGATCGACCTGTCGCGTGAAGGGGTGGTCGAGATCGCCCCGGACCGAACCTCGTCGATCGCGCGGCGCAGCGAATTCATCCAGTCCCGCAATATCACGACGACGAATACCGCCGCCACTCCGGCGATCGCTACCGCGATGCCCGCCAGCGCCGCTACGACGAAGGCCTGCGCCTGCCCCGAGCGCTGATCGATGAAGCTGAGGTCCGTGAGCACGACAAGATAGGACTTCTGGGTACGCTCGACGATCGGAAAGGCGCCGACCAGGATGCGCCGTCCGTCGTTGAAAATGGTGGAAAAGCTTTCCGATTCCGACCGCGCGACCTTGTCGCAGGAGAACGTCATCGGCATCAGTTTGGTCGGATCGAGAAGTCGGCCCTTCTCGTCGCACAAGCCGACCGCGAGGATGCGCTCATCCAGCGCGACACTCTCGAAGATCGATAGCAGACGCGCGTTGTCGTGGTCCGCGCTCGCGCGCACCACGGCGTTTTGAATGGCATTGTAAACCAGCCGGGACCGCGTCTCGACGTCGCTGCGCGACCATTGCTCGACCAACCGTTTCGAGAAGGGCGCGATTGCAAGCGCAAGCACCACAATCACAGCGAACCCGAGGCCGATATACTTTAGGGGTCCAGCTATTCGATGAAGCACCAGCTCAGTCTCCTGGACGAAGCGCAAATCAAGAACTGTCAAGACCCCGGATTGCAACGGATCGAAAGCATGGTGCGACGATTGTCAGGCCGACAATGGTGGCCGATGCGCCGCTGCACGCGCCTGACGCCGGATCGTCGCGCTTTACCAGAACGGTTGGCGGAACGAAATACCTGAAAGGCTCGGGGAGGGCTTCGGGGATCACTGTCGCCAAGAAAAAACCTATGCGACGACGGAGCCATCAGCGATACTTATCGTCAAACTTCACGCTTTTGGCCGTGGGTTCTCACATTGCGACGCATTAAATGCGCAGCGCGAGCAACTAAAAAATCCGGGAGATAGGCTGGATCGGGAAACCTCGACCTGCATCGAATCGTCCTTGACGGCGTCCACGTTGATGTTGCCTGCTGGAATGTCAGGGTTTTCCTGACCCAAGCCGGCGATATAGGTCTTGGCAGGCTGATACCGGGCTGATCCGATCGGGGGATGCCACCACGAAGGGGACGGGCGGAATTGTCAGTTTTCACAGACGAGAAGCCGTGCGCGCCATCATGATCGCGGAGTTAGGTCGCAAGTTTCCTCTCGGTTCAGGCGGACGGAAGGAAGCTGTCTGGCTTTTCATCGCGCTCGTTCTCACTGCCGCCATCCCGGTCCTGCTTCTCGGGGGGTGGATGGCATATATCACCGCCGACCAGGAGCGCAGCTATGCACGAAAGGCAGCCACGGAAGCGCTCACGCAGGCGGCGCATCGGATCGAAGGCGAGATTTCCCGCGAAATGCAGGTCGCCGAAACGCTCGCAAGCTCAACTGCACTCGACCACGAGAATTTGAATGATTTCTACCGCGAAGCGACACGCATAGTTGGCGACCGCCCCTTGTGGGAGACGGCTGCGCTGTCGAAGCCGGATCGGGAACAGGTGCTGAACGTGCTGCGACCGCTCGGCGACCCGCTCGGACCGGTAACCGACACCGATAGCTTCAACGCCGTCGTCCGCGCCCGAAAGCCTGCCTTGGGCGGGCTCGGGCCCTACCAGCCCGCGATCGGCAAACGGCTGGTGGCCTTGCGCGTGCCGGTCATGCGGGATGGTGAGCTCCGCTATGTACTGACGATCGGCCTGTTGCCGGACCAGATCAGCACGATCCTTAGTCAGGCCGGCTTGCCCTCAGGGTGGGCTGGCACGGTCGTTGACGCAAAGGGCCGGATCGTCGCGCGAACTCCCGACAAGGAAACCGCCAACGCAAATCCCACGACCCCCGCTGTACAGGAAGCCATCGCGCGCGATGGTTCGAATTCGTTACGCACCCGGACACGCGACGGCATCGATGTCGAGACCGTCCATCGCACCCTGGCCGGCACTGAAGGATGGTCGGTAACCGTCGGGGTTCCGATATCGGAGCTGAATGCGCCCGTGTACCGCTCATTGCGCCTGTTGTTCGGAGGAACGACCGCAAGCGTCGGGCTGGCAATTGCACTCGGCCTGGTGATCGCCCGTGAAATTGCCGCGCGGCGCCGCGCGGAGGCGCTTCAGTCGGCTGCCGCGCTGTTGGACAGCGAGCGACGGGGCGCCCTCGCCATCGATGCCGCCGAACTCGGTACCTGGCGTTGGGATATGGCCGCGAACGAGTTCAGCGGTTGCGACCGCTTTCGCAGGCTGCTCGGCCTGTCGACCGTCCAATCCGGCGAAATGAAGTGGTCCGAGGATGAGGTTTTCGCGGCGATCGAACCATCACACCGGTCTGCCTTGGCGTCGTTCGGCGCCACTTGCCTTGAGAGCGGCAGATCGAGCAGCGTTGAATTCCGGATCCGGACGCAGGATCGAGGAGATTATTGGCTGCGGGCTGCCGGAAGGGCTGAAGGTCCCTCTAGCCGGCGCCACGTGATTCACGGCGTGCTGGCTGATATCGACATTCTCAAGCGCGCAGAGACCGAGCGATCGCATTTGCTCCGACGTCTGGCGTCGGCCCAGGAAGAGGAGCAGCGACGGATTTCGCGCGAGTTGCACGATCAAGTAGGCCAGACGGTAACCGGCCTCTCTCTCGGCCTCAAAGCGCTTGAACAAGGATTGATCAACGGGAACAGCGGAGAGGCGGCAGCCGACCAGGTGCGTTGGCTGGAAAAGCTTGCGACACAGATCGGACGCGACGTTCATCGAACGGCTTCGGATCTGCGGCCAACTGCCATCGATGACCTGGGACTTTTCAAGACGATCAAAGCCTATGTCGCCGAATGGCAGGAGCGTTGTGACGTCGAAGTCGACATTCAGACGTTCGGACGAGACGACCTCCTGCCGCGCGATGCAGCCGCTGTACTGTACCGGTTGGTTCAGGAAGGATTGACCAACGTGATAAAACACGCGCAGGCAAGCAAGGTCAGCGTCGTTCTTGAACAAAAATCAGAGGTGCTTGCCCTTGTTCTCGAGGATAATGGAAGAGGCTTCGAGCCGGAGAACAGAGATGCATCGGGCGGGGGGCAGGCCGCCGGACTGGGCCTCTCCGGCATGAAAGAGCGCGTAGCCCTTCTCGGCGGCACCATCGCGGTGGAATCTGCCCCAGGGAAAGGGACTACGATCTTCGTGCAGATACCGCTGGAAGAGCGCAGGACCGGCGGATGAATCCGATCCGCATCGTCCTTGTCGATGATCATCCTGTCGTGCTCGCCGGAATACGAGCGCTTCTGCAGGGAGCGCCCGAGATCGAACTTGTCGGCGAGGCGAATACAGGGGAAGCGGGTTTGGAGGCCATTTGCGGATGCTCACCGGACATTGCCGTGATTGATCTTTCGCTGCCGGATATCAGCGGCATGGAACTGGCGCGTCGGGTGAGCAAATGCTGTCCCGAGGTGAAGATCATCGTCCTGACCGTTCATGAAGATCGTGCATATGTTCATCCGGTTCTTGAAGCGGGAGCGAGGGGATACCTGCTAAAGCGGTCAGCGGCAGACGAATTGCTCCGCGCCATCCGGGCCGTCAATCAAGGCGAAATCTACCTCGATCCGGCTTTGGCCGAGAAGGCGTCGATAACCACTGCCGATCTCGCGTTGGCGGGCGACAGCGACGGCGGCGAACTCAGTCGGCGCGAAGAGGACGTGCTCAAACTCGTCGCCCAGGGATTCAGCAACAAGCAAATTGCCGGACACCTCGAGGTGAGTGTCAAAAGCGTTGAGACCTACAAAGCGCGGGCATCTGAAAAGAAGGGTCTTCGCAGCCGCGCGGATATCGTCCGTTATGGAATCAAGCAAGGCTGGCTCGCCGCGCCAAATTGAGAGCGCTTTGGAAACACCAGGCGTCAGCTGCGCTGCGGTCAAGCGTTCAGACAAAGTGTCAGGATTAACCTGTCAGAACGATCGCTCGACGGGCGCGTTGTCGTGGGGCTCGCAGATGAGCCATCGGAAACGTGGAGTATCACGTTGCGACCCACGCTTACTCAGTGCAACGAAACAGGAGTATTCAGATGCAATCATGGAAAATCGCCTCGGCAGCCGTTGTGCTCGGTGCGTCGCCCCTGATCGGCCTCCAGCCTGCCTCGGCGTCGCCTTTGATTGCGGTAGCCGGGGTGCATAGGTCGGCAGAATCAATGCAACCGCTGCAGACCGTACAGTATCGTCACCGCTGGCATCGCGGAATGTACCACGGCTACGGCTATGGGCACCGCCACTATGGTGGAGGACCTGCCGTGCTCGGCGGGCTGGCTGCGGGCGCGGTAATTGGAGGAGCGATCGCCAATAGTCAGGCCCGGGCCAGTGAAGCTTTCGCTTACTGCTCGCAGCGATACAGATCATATGATCCGGGATCGGGAACCTACTTGGGATATGATGGTAACCGTCATCCCTGTCCGTAAAGCAGTTGGGCAGGCCGCAGACCATTGTCTGCGGCCGGCCTGTTCTCTGTGCATGCTGCGCCGTCCACTCGTGACTCGGCCCGAGCGGCTTCGGTTTCGTATTCCTCGGCCAATGCGTGTAGTTTTTTCGCAAAACCCGGGTCGCCGGCGCCGACGGCCAAAAGCCTGCAGAAAGCAGCCCTCGCACGCAGGCGCTGGTTTCTCGGAAGCTCGACCAACTTCCGTTTCTTTTGGCCCATCCGCTCCACTCCATTCTCGCCCGCTCATCCTAGAGCGCAATGCCACACGAGCGCGTCAGGAAAAACCTGTCAAATCCAGGGCATCGCGGTTTCGATCCAGTGTCGTATTGGCCGACCAGGCCACGACTACGGCCTCGGCTGCTTCAATCCGCCGAATTCGCGCCGGTCCAGACCGCCATTTCGTCGCTTAAGGCGAAGATCCGGTCGCGCTTTGCTGAGCGGTGTCGTTGCGCGAGTCGTTGTTGCAGAGGAGGCAGATCGCCCTGGATGTTTGCCGTCCGCCAATCCCCAGTCTTTCGTAACGGTGTGGCGTTCTTTCCGAACACGGAACGCAATAGGCCAAAGGCCGCCTTTCGAGTGTTTTGCCGCCAGACATTTTTCGAGTCCCCCCGAATCCAACGTACAAGATTTCGCAAATACGCTCACTGCACTCCCATTGATGAACGCTGCCTCTTCGATCGCCGGCAAGGGCGCTGCCAGTGGGTCCAACCAAGAACAGGCGATCGTGTGCATGACGAAAACATTTTAGAATGAGTAATAAGCTGAAGGATGTCAGGAAAAGCCTGTCAAGTTGCGATGCAAACTCTATTTAGCTTTCGCAACAAATCGGCTGGCGCCGGGGAGCGCCAGGGCGGCCGGCGAGGCCCGCGCTTCAGCGCTCCCGTAACGGTTCTGCTGTCGGCGATTTCCGCGCAGCCGTTTGCTGTTGCAGCAACGGCGTCATCTGAGGGGCGTTCGCGGCCTGAGCGAGGTGCGGCTGGCCGACCGTCGTCGGCGCGGATTTGGCGCGAGTCGCCTCGGCGATCCGTTTCGCCGGCGCGACGTCGGCGAAGGCGCGGCCGAATTTTCGCATGCGATAGAGAATGATGCCGCGGTCGATGATAGGCAGGCAGGAATTTCGGATCGCGCTGAAGCGCCTGATCAAGGTCGGCGATCGCGCCATTCAGGTCGCCATGGCGGTAGGCGGACATCCCGCGTGCCCGCAAGGATCTGGCCTCGGTCGCGGCGAGGTCGGGAGCCGGGCCGGCATTGGCTGGCGGGGCGCTCTGCGCATGGCCCCGAGGCATGGCGGCGCCAGGCGCGATCGCCTCACCAGGAATGCCCGGGCTCTCCGGCTTTGCGGACGGCGCGCCGTTGTCGGTCCTGTCCGGCGGCACGGCCGGGCTGGCGGCAGCGATCGCGGGGGACGCGCGGACGGCGGTGTCGACATCGTCCAGCGGCGCAACCGATGCCGCCGACACGTGCATGAAGAGCAGATATCCCCCGAACGTCGCGATCGAGACCCCGGCGAACGCCATCACCGCGGAGGCAAACCTGTGGACCCTGACAAAGACGGCCTGCTTGGACACCTGGTCCTGCTCCCGCCGCGCGAGCCCGAGCAGATGGTCGTAAGCCGCGCGCTGTTCGGCATCGCCAAGGATTTCATTGGCCCGAACGATCTCCCTGAATTTCAGCGCCGCATCGGGATCGTCAGGCCGCAGGTCGGGGTGGGCGCCCTTGACGGCTCTGCGGAACGCGCTTCTCAGACCTTCGGCGTCATCCTGCGGAAGAGCCCCGAGCAAATCGTAAAGCGTATTCATGACCGCTCTCGCTGCTGGATTTCCTCGTCTCCGACCGAAATTCCCGCCGCGAATTTACTCGGGAGCACGCGTACAAACTGAACGTCACTACCTGTGGATAATGTTGATCCAGTACGGCGGAAAAATGACTTGTCCGGTGCGCCGCCCCCGCTGCACGACCCATGGATCTTGAGGTTAGGCCGCTGGATGCCACAATCGGGCATGAGTTGTGGCGCTGGCAAGGCGGGAATTTGACCCGCGGGCTGCCGCGGTCCTAAAGTCACTCGCATGACCGATTTCCACGGCGTCTTTCCTTATCTCGTTTCCCCCATCGACGCTTCGAGCCAAGTCCGCACCGACGTGCTGGCGCGCCTCTGCGACGATCTCATCGCGTCCGGCGTGCACGGGCTGACGCCGCTGGGCTCGACCGGCGAGTTTGCCTATCTCAACAACGCGCAGCGCCTGACCGTGGTGCAGGCCACGATCGAAGCGGCGAACGGCCGCGTGCCCGTCGTGGCCGGCGTCGCCTCGACGTCGACTGTGGATGCGGTGGCGCAGGCAAGAGCCTGCCAAAAGCTCGGCGCCGACGGCATCCTCGCCATTCTGGAGGCCTATTTCCCGCTCGGGGACGCCCAGGTCGAATCCTATTTCCGCGCCATTGCCGATGCCGTCGACATTCCCGTGGTGATCTACACCAACCCGAATTTCCAGCGCTCGGACTTGACGCTCGATGTCGTCGCGCGGCTCGCGGCGCATCCGCGCATCGGCTACATCAAGGACGCCTCCACCAACACCGGGCGGCTGCTGTCGATCATGAACCGCTGCGGCGACGGCATCAAAGTGTTCTCGGCCTCCGCGCATATTCCGGCCGCGGTGATGCTGATCGGCGGCGTCGGCTGGATGGCGGGACCGGCCTGTTTGATTCCGCGGCAGAGCGTCGAACTCTACAATCTCTGCCAGGCATCGTGCTGGGACGATGCGCTTGTCCTGCAGCGGCGGCTGTGGCGGCTGAACGAGGCGTTTGCGCGCTACAACCTCGCCGCCTGCATCAAGGCCGGGCTCGCGATCCAGGGCTATGACGTCGGCGATCCCATCGCGCCGCAGGCGGCACTGACGGCCGACGAGCGCAAGGCCGTCGAGGCGGTGCTGCGGGATCTGGGCTAGCGGACGCCGTCATTTGCTTGGGCACTCCTTCGTCATTCCGGGGCGAGGCGAGGCCTCGAGCCCGGAATCCATAACCGCCATCGGGAGCATGGATTCCGGGCCCGCGCTGACGCGCGCCCCGGAATGACAGGTGGGGGCGAGTTGTCTCCAGCCGAAAATCCGCTAAAACCCGCTGCAATCCAGTCGAACAAAAAGACTCCAAAGGACAAACTGATGAATATTCTTCCCGGCAATATGCGTTTCGGTGCAGGCCAGCCTGTCAAGCGTCTTGAGGACCAGCGACTTCTCACCGGGAAGGGTCAGTTCATCGACGACAAGCCTGAGGAGGGCGCGCTGTGGCTGCATGTGCTGCGTTCGCCGCACGCGCATGCGAAGATCGTGTCGATCGATACCAACGCCGCCAGGGACATGCCGGGTATCGAGGCCGTCTATACCGGTGCCGACCTGGTCGCCGACGACATCGGTACCATCCCGACACTGTCGGTGTTCATGCGCCCCGACGGCAAGCCGATGACGGTGCCGCCGCGCCGGCTGCTCGCCCACGAGATCGTGCGCTTTGCCGGCGAGCCGGTCGCCGCCGTGGTGGCGACGTCGCGAGTCGCGGCGCAGACCGCCGCCGAAGCGATCGCGGTCGAGTACGACGTGCTGCCGTCGGTGGTCGATCCGCTTGCAGCGATCAAGCCGGGCGCGCCGGTGGTGTGGCCGGAAGCACCCGACAACATCGTCGCCGCCATGAGCTATGGCGACGCGGCAAAGGTCGAAGAGGCGTTTTCCAAAGCTGCGCATAAAGTGTCGCTGGACCTGGTCAGCCAGCGGCTGGTGCCGTCGGCGATGGAGCCGCGCTCCACCATTGCCGAGATCGAGAACAAAACCGGGCGGCTGATCCTGCATGTGCAATCGCAGACGCCGGGCTCGACCCGCGACGTGCTGGCGGAAGCCGTGCTGAAGCGGCCGAAGGAAAGTGTCCGCGTGCTGGTCGGCGACATCGGCGGCGGTTTCGGGCAGAAGACCAACCTCTATCCGGAAGACGGCATCGTGGCCTATGCCGCGACCAAGCTGAACCGCAAGGTGCGCTGGCGCGGCGACCGCACCGACGAGTTCGTCGGCGGCACCCACGGCCGCGACCTGACCTCGACCGGCGAATTCGCGCTCGACGCCAGGGGCCGCGTGCTGGCCTATCGGGTGCGCTCGGTCGGCGGCACCGGCGCCTATTCGACCGGCGCCGGCAACATCATCCCGCTGGTGCTCGGCCCCTTCGTGCAGTCGGGCGTCTACGACCTGCCGCTGGTGCATTACGAGGTCAAATCGGTCATGACCAACACCGCGCCGGTCGGCGCCTATCGCGGCGCGGGCCGCCCGGAGGGCGTGTTCATCGTGGAGCGGCTGATGGACGCCGCCGCCCGGCAGATCGGGATGGATCCGCGCACCATCCGCAAGGTGAACTACATCAAGCCCGCGCAACTGCCCTACACCAACGCGGTCGGCCAGGTCTATGATTCCGGCGCCTTCGCCCACATGCTGGAGCGCGCCTCCGATCTCGCCGACTGGAACGGCTTTGCCGCGCGCAAGAAGGCGGCGAAGAAGAAGGGCCTGCTCTACGGCCGCGGCCTCACCAGCTATATCGAATGGACCGGCGGGCGCGCGCATACCGAAACCGTCAGCCTGCACGCCACTTCGGAGGGGCGGATCGTTCTGCATTCCGGCACCATGGCGATGGGGCAGGGGCTGCAGACCACCTACACCCAGATGGCGTCGGAATCGCTCGGCATCCCCATGGACAAGATCGACATCGTGCAGGGCGACACCGATCTCGCCACCGGCTTCGGCAGCGTCGGTTCGCGCTCGCTGTTCGTCGGCGGCACCGCGCTTGCGGTCTCCGTCAACGACCTGATCGCGAAGGCGCGCGAGAAGGCCGCGAACGTGCTGGAGGCTTCGGTGGACGACATCGAATACCGCGGCGGCATGCTCACGGTGGTCGGCACCGACAAGCGGATCGGCCTGTTCGAGATCGCGAAGAAGGAAGCCGGCTCCCGGCTGTCCGTCGACAGCACCGGCGAAGTCGACGGGCCGAGCTGGCCCAACGGGACCCATATCTGCGAGGTCGAGATCGATCCGGAGACCGGCGTCACCCGCGTGGTGCGCTACACCACGGTGGACGACGTCGGCGTCGCCGTCAATCCGATGCTGGTGACGGGGCAGGTGCACGGCGGCGTCGCGCAGGGTATCGGGCAGGCGCTGTACGAAGGCGTGGCCTACGACGCCGAAGGGCAGTTGCTCACCGCAAGCTATCAGGACTACTGCCTGCCGCGCGCGGACGACATTCCGCCGATCGCGGTCACGCTCGACGAAAGCGCGCCGTGCAAGACCAATCCGCTGGGCGCCAAGGGCTGCGGCGAATCCGGCGCGATCGGCGGCCCGCCCTGCATCGCCAACGGCGTGATGGATGCGCTCGGCGAATTCGGCATCACGAACATGCCGACCCCGCTGACGCCGATGAAGGTCTGGCAGGCGATCCGGGACGCGAAGGCGGGGGCTTAAGCTCAATCTCTCAACTCGTCATTCCGGGATGCGCCCTCTTGGGCGCAGGCCCGGAATCCATAACCATGACCGGGAGTATGGATTTCGGGCTCGCGCTTCGCGCGCCCCGGAATGACAAAGAGAAAGTTACAGCCCCAGCACCATCTTGGCGACGATGTCGCGCTGGATTTCCGACGAGCCGCCGAAGATGGTGTAGGCGCGGCCGTTGAGATATTCCGGCACGATCGGCAGCATGCTTTCCGGGATCGCCGGCTCCTGGTTGAGCTTGTAGAACGGCCGCATCGGCTCGACGGCGAGACCGTCATTGCCGATCACCTCGACGCCGAGCCGCGTCACCGCCTGGCGGATTTCGCTGACCCGCAGTTTCAGCAATGAGGAGACCGCGCCGGGATTCTGTCCGGTCTGCAGCGCCGACAGCACCCGCAGCTCGGTCATTTCCAGCGTGTCGATATCGACCTCGATCTCGGACATCCGCAAGGCAATGTCGGGATCGTCGATGGCGCGGCCGGTGGCTTCCGACTCGGCCAAATCCGAAACCGTCTTCAGCGCGTCGCGCAACTTCGCCGAGGCGATGCCGGAGCCGCGCTCGAATTCCAGCAGGTATTTGCCATAGGTCCAGCCCTTGCCTTCCTCGCCGACGCGGTTGGCGACGGGCACGCGGACGTCGTCGAAGAACACCTGGTTGACCTCGTGATCGCCGCCGATGGTCAGGATCGGCCTTGTGGTGATGCCCTTGCTCTTCATGTCGATCAGAATAAAGCTGATGCCGTCCTGCTGGCGCGGCGTGTCGCTGGTGCGCACCAGCGCGAACATGCGGTTGGCGTGGTGCGCATGGGTGGTCCAGATCTTGGTGCCGTTGACGATGTAGTGGTCGCCGTCGCGCACCGCGCGGGTCTTCAGCGAGGCGAGATCGGAGCCGGAACCTGGCTCGGAATAGCCCTGGCACCAATAATCCTCGCCGGAGAGAATCCGCGGCAGATAATAGTTTTTCTGTTCCGGCGAGCCGAAGCCGATGATGACGGGGCCGACCATCTTCACGCCCATGACGTTGACGTTCGGCACCCCGCCGCGGGCGCATTCGGCCTCGAAGATCCAGCGCTGCGCCGCCGTCCAGTCCGGTCCGCCATATTGCACCGGCCAGCCCGGCGCGCCCCAGCCTTTCCTGTGCAGCGCTTTTTGCCAGGCCATGCCGATGTCGGGGTCCGAAAATACCGACGGCGTCAGCGCGGTCGCGCGTTTCATTTCCGGCGTGAGGTTTTGGGCGATGAAGTCGCGGACTTCGCTTTCGAAGGCGCGTTCCTCGGCACTGAAGGTGAGATCCATGGTTGGCGCTCCGTTGTTCAGCTTGCCCGCCCGCCCAGCGCGGCGTGGCGGCGATAGTGATGGGTGCTGCCGCCGAACAGCGTGTCGAAGGCGAGCAGCCGCTTGAAATAGGAGCCGATCTCGAGCTCCTCGGTGACGCCCATGGCGCCGTGCAGCTGCACCGCCTGTTCGGCGACGAAGCGCGCGCATTTGCCGATTTTGGCTTTCGCGCCCGACGCGGCGCGGCCGCGGGCGACGGGTTCGGCATCCGCCATCAGTGCCGCGCGCAGCGCGATCGAGCGCGCCTCGTCGCATTGCATCGCCATGTCGGCGAGCCGGTGGCGGATCACCTGGTTGGCGGAGAGGGGCCGGCCGAATTGCTGGCGCACCTTGGTATATTCGAGCGTCCGGTCGAGCAGGGTCTGCATGATGCCGACGGCTTCGGAACCGAGCGCGGCGAGCGCGCGGTCCACGACACACTCGATGTTCGAAAGCGCGTCGCTGCCGTCGCCGAGCAGGGCGTCGGCGGGCAGGCGGACATCTCTGAGATCGAGATTGCAGGCGCGGCCGCCGCCGAGCCGCGGAAAATCCCGTAACGTCATGCCGGCGGTGCCTGACGGAACCAGGAACAGGCACAGATTGCCCGGCGTGCCATCGTCGCCGGCGATGCGGGCGGAGACGATGATCCGGTTCGCGGCATTGCCGTCGAGCACCGCGGTCTTGTGGCCGTCGAGCCGCCAGCCGTCGGGGGTCTTGCTTGCGGTCGTCTCGACGCGGGCGAGATCGAACCGCGCGGCGCGCTCCGAATGCGCGAACGCCAGCAGCAGCGAACCGTCGGCGACCGTGGGAAGCATCGCCTGCTTCTGCGCTTCGCTGCCGCATGCGGCGATCAGGCCGGCGCCGATCACGACGGTCGCCAGATAGGGTTCGGCGACCAGGCCGCGGCCGAACGCCTCCATCAGGATGCCGGTCTCGACCGCGCCCGCGCCGAGCCCGCCATGGGCCTCCGCGACCGGCAGCGCCAGCCAGCCGAGTTCGGCGAATTGCTTCCAGATTTGCCGGCTGAAGCCGAGCGGATCGCTCGCGGTGCGGCGGCGATGGTCGGAATCGTAAGTCTCGTTGATGAAGCGGTCGACGCTCTCGCGCAGCAGGCGCTGCTCGTCGCTGGGGGTGAGATCCATGTTGGCTACTTTACGACTGCGGTTTTCTTGACGGAGGGATGCAGGCCGGCGGGATCGACCAC
Source organism: uncultured Alphaproteobacteria bacterium (assembly GCA_963721275.1). Lineage (GTDB taxonomy): Bacteria > Pseudomonadota > Alphaproteobacteria > Rhizobiales > Xanthobacteraceae > Bradyrhizobium. Next base: position 49,401 of record CAVRIQ010000028.1, read on the forward strand.
CATGCCGAACTCCTGCAGATTATGCGCGTGGCAGAGCTGGTGCAGCGCGAACGCCTGATCGATCGCCGCGGGCTGGCCCATGACATCGACCGAGCGGTTGACGGCCTCTTTGGTCAGTTTCAGCGCGAAGGAAGGTTTTGCGGCGATCCTTTGCGCCAGGGCCATCACGAAAGACGACAGCTCGGGCCGTGGCACGACGTGGTTGACCATGCCGAGCCGGTGCGCCTCTTCGGCGCTCCAGACGTCGGCGGTGAACAGCAATTCCTTGGCCTTGCGCGGGCCCAGCTCCCAGGGATGGACGAACCACTCGACGCCGCATACCCCCATGGTGACCACGGGATCGCAGAATTCCGCGTCATGGCTGGCGACGATCAGGTCGCAGGCCCAGGCCAGCATCAGGCCGCCGGCGATGCATTTGCCATGGACTTCCGCGATCGTCGGCTTGGCGAGGTTGCGCCAGCGCCTTGTGATCTGAAGATAGATCTCCTGCTCGCGCGCGAAGCGGCCGTGGGCGTTGGGCTCGGCAAACCCGCCCCAGTTTCCGACCGGCGGAAAATCCACCCCGGCGGCGTTCTTGCCCGTGGGCCGCAGGTCGTGGCCGGCCGAGAAATGCGGGCCGTTACCGGCCAGGATGATGACCTTGACCGCATCGTCCTGCACCGCGGAATCGAAGGCGGCGTTGAGGTCGTAGGTCATCTGCAGGTTTTGCGCGTTGCGCGCCTCCGGCCGGTTCATCACGATCCGCGCGATGCGCGGCTCCGGCCGTTCGACGACAATGGTCTCGTAGGCGGTCTCGTGCAGGGTCATTGGGCTGCGTTTCCTCGTGTTTTCGCCATGTTGACTATTTCGTCGAATGATAGGCAAGAGCGATCGGCCGCAAAATTGTAGCGGACCGCGGCCTTTCGCCTGCATACCTGACCGGATCATTCTGATAGCTTGCGGCAAATTTGAAAACCGGGAGATTTCGATGCGCAGATTATGGACCGTGCTGGCGGCGCTGGCGACGCTGAGCCTGACCAATTGCGGCTATAACGCGATCCAGACCAATGACGAGCAGGTCAAATCGGCCTGGTCCGAGGTCCTGAACCAGTACCAGCGCCGCGCCGATCTGGTGCCCAACCTCGTCAATTCGGTGAAAGGCTTTGCGCAGCAGGAAAAGGACGTGCTCCTGGGGGTGACCAATGCGCGGGCCAAGGTCGGCAGCATCCAGGCGACGCCGGAGCTCGTCAACGATCCCGGCGCATTCGCAAAATTCCAGGCCGCCCAGGGCGAATTGACCAGCGCGCTGTCCAGGCTTCTGGTGGTGACCGAGAATTACCCGCAGCTCAAATCCGACGCGCTGTTTCGCGACCTGATGGCGCAGCTGGAAGGCACCGAAAACCGCATCACGGTGGCGCGCAATCGCTACATCAAGGCGGTGCAGGACTATAATGTCGGCATCCGCACCTTCCCGAACAATTTGACGGCGATGGTGTTCGGCTACAAGGAAAAGGCCAACTTCACGGTCGGCAACGAAAAGGAAATCTCCACCGCGCCGAAGGTGGATTTCAACCCGGTGCCGGCGCCGACAAAATAATCCGACAACCGGATCGGCCACCGCGATGAACGCTGCAAGAGCCTCCCTGCTTGCGCTGCTCGTGTGCTGGGCCTTCGCGGCCTTCGCCGACGTGGCGGTGCCGCCGCTGTCGGGTCGGGTGGTCGACCAGACCGGCACGCTGTCCTCGGGCGACATCGCGTCGCTGACGCAGACGCTCAAGGCGCTGGAGCTTAGGAAAGGCAGCCAGGTCGCGGTGCTGATCGTGCCGACCACGGAGCCTGAAACCATCGAGCAATATTCGATCCGGGTGGCGGAAGCCTGGAAGATCGGGCGCAGGAAGATCGACGACGGCGCGCTGCTGGTGGTCGCCAAGAACGATCGCAAGCTTCGCATCGAGGTCGGCTACGGGCTGGAAGGCGCGCTCAACGACGTCACCGCCAAGCGCATCATCGATGAAGTCATCACGCCGAAATTCAGGAATGGGGATTTTGCCGGCGGGATTTCGGCAGGCGTCGACCGCATCATCGGCGTCATCGACGGCGAGCCGCTGCCGGCGCCGGCGCCGGCAGCGCGGTGGCAGCCGGATTCCAATTCCGCCCTCTACCAGTTCCTCAATCCCTTGAACCCGTTCACCATCATCTTCATTCTGCTGCTCGGCGGAGTCTTCCGCCGCGTCTTCGGCCGGCTGTTCGGTTCGCTGGCGAGCGGCGGCCTGATCGGGCTGTTGGTGTGGTTCGTGTTCGGATCGCTGATCCTCTCGGCGCTTGCCGGCCTCGTCGCCTCGGTCTTCACGATGTTCAGCGACGCCATCACCGCACCCGGCCCGCGCGGAAGAGGGGGCGGCGGCTGGTCGGGTGGCTCCGGCAGCAGCGGTTGGAGCAGCAGCGGCGGTTCGAGCGACAGCGGCGGGTTCAGCGGCGGCGGCGGCAGTTTTGGCGGCGGCGGCGCGTCGGGAAGCTGGTAGAATCTGGAGCTGGCAGCAATGGGCATCAGGCGCATCGGCAAGCATCTTCTCCAGCACAACTGGCGGGCGCGGCGTATTTTCCCGCCGGAGGTGCTGGCGACGATCGAGCGAACGATCAAGGCGGGCGAGGCCACCCATTCCGGCCAGGTCCGCTTCGTGGTCGAGGGCGCGCTGGACGGCCGGCCGCTGTTCCGCGATCAGCCGGCGCGGGAGCGCGCGCTGGATATTTTCTCGCAGCTGCGCATCTGGGACACCGCCCACAACAACGGCGTGCTGATTTATCTCCTGCTCGCCGACCGGGATGTCGAGATCATCGCCGACCGCGGCATCGACGCCAAGGTCGGCCGCGCGGGGTGGGACGAGATCTGCAAGGCGATGGAGACCGATTTCAAGGCGGGCAATTTTTCAGGCGGCGTCATCCGGGGGATCGAGGCGGTCTCGAAGCAACTGGCGGCGCATTTCCCGAGGCACGGCGGCGGCACGAATGAGCTGCCCGACGCGCCGGTGGTGATGTAGGTTGCTGTCATTCCGGGGCGCGACGAAGTTGCGAACCCGGAATCCATAACCACGATCGAGGCTCATGGATTCCGGGCCTGCGCCAAGGGGCGCATCCCGGAATGACGATATTTGAGGATGTCGCCTACGCCTTCGCCGACGGCCGTTGCCCGACGCGGGCGAACCACGCCACGATGTTGGCGTTCGCCGGATCGAGCGGCTGGCCGACCTGATTGCCGAAATCGATCCAGCCGTAGAGCAGGATATCGGCCAGCGTGAAGCGCTTGCCGCACAGAAACTCCTTGCCCTCCATCTGGCCGTCGAGCCATTGCAGCCGGTTGGCCGCGATCATCTTCAGGCCGGGAGAAGCTTCGGGCACGCAGGGAATGCGCCTTTCGAAAAATTTCAGCGCCTCGCCGAAACGATAACCGTTGGCGAGCGGCTCGCAGATGTTGAGATCGACCCGGCGGGTCCACATCCGGCATTCGGCGCGCTCTTCCGGCGTCGCGCCGATCATCGCCGGCTTCGGATTTTTTTCTTCGAGATATTCGCAGATCGCGGTGATCTCCGACAAATAGCTGCCGTCATCGAGTTCGAGCGTCGGCATCTGGCCATTCGGGTTGCGCTTGAGATGCTCGGCCTGCCGGTTCTCGCCGGCGCGCAGATCGACGGTCTGCCTGGGCATTTCGATGCCCTTTTCCGCCATGAACATGCGGACGATGCGCGGATTCGGCCCGATCGAGTCGTAGAGCTTCATTGGTTCGCTTCTCCCGGTTTTTGTCGCAGCATGGTTGTTGTCCGCTTTTGAGCAGACCGTCAGGCCCCTTGTCAAACGGAGGAAGGCAAATCAGGCGTCGTCGAGCTTGTTGAGGTCGCGCACCGACTGCATGATCGGCTCGAAATTCGACCGCGCATCGAGCGCGTCGAACAGTTGCGCCGTGTCCGACAACAGCCCGTGCGAACGCTGCAGCGCGATGCGGACGTCGTCCTGCGGCGTGTCGGACAGCCGGCCGTGGCCCGACAGCAGGATTTTGGAATTAAGGCCCTTCAGGCGCTCCAGCGACTGGATATAATCGGCGATGCTGCCGGATCCGAACACCCCGCCCATCACGCCGCCGGGCATCAAGGTGTCGGCGGCGAACAACAGGCCCTTGTCCTGGTCGAACAGGCTGATGCAGGCCGAGGTGTGGCCGGGCGTGTACATGACGTCGAGGCGGAAATTGCCGAGGTCGAGCAGGTTTCCTTCTTCCAGCCACAGATCGATATTGATCGGCACTTCCGGCTCGTTGAACATCTTGCGCAGCATCGAGAAATCGTCGCGCAGCATGATCTTGTTGGCGGCGAGCCGATGCGCGGCGATGATGGTGCGGCCGTGAAAATGATAGGCCGCGCCGATGTGATCGAGATGCTCGTGGCTGAGCACCACCATGTCGATTTTTTCCGGCGGACAGTCGAGATGATGCAGGCATTCCAGCAACGCCGTATAATTCGAGGACAGCCCGACGTCGATCATGATGGTGCGGGATTTGCCGCGCACCAGATAGGCGTTGGCGGCGCGGTTCTTGAAACGGATCTGGTAGACGTCTTCGGCCGCCTGGATCAGCGAGCAGACGTCGTTGTTCAAAAGGATCGGAAACGGGCTCGGCTTGCGGTCGCTCATGGGTTGGCCGCCCTGAAGGTGACGGCGTTGGAAGCGCGCAGCCGCTTGCTGAGCGCATCCATGATCATCAGCGCGAACGCGGGCTGCTGGCTGACCAGATAGACGAAGCGGGCATGATTGATCCGCATCACGCGGGTATTCGTCGCAGCCGCGATCGCGGTCGCCGAGCGCGACGAGCCGTCGATCACCGCCATCTCGCCGAAGAACTCGCCCTTGCCGAGGGTGACGATCACGGTCTTGCTGGCGCCGTCGACCTTGGCGATCTCGACCTGGCCCTCCAGCACCACGAACAGCTCGCGCCCGGTGGAGCCTTCCTCGAAGATGACGTCGTCGACATCAAATTCGTTGATGCACTTCTCGATCGCCATGGAATCCCCCGCCTTCTGGCTGGTTCTTGATCGCGCATGTTAGTCGGGAAATCCGGCGGCGCAAACGAGCATGGGGCGCCCGGAGCGCGATACCGCAGGGCAACATGGGCCGGGGCGGAGCGGCCGCTGCCGCCCGGCCGGGCAAAAACCTGCCCCGGCGACTTCCTAAAATTTCGGTAAGCGGGGCGCCGGGTAAGGATTTGGCAAGTAATGAAAGTTACCAAATGGTCAATCCAGACTGGAGATTTTGACCGTGAGCGAACAAGGCGCCGAGCAGATCAGCAGCGAATCCGGTTCCCTCAACGCCGGGCCGGCCGGTCCCCATTCGTCGGAGGGCTCGATCCCGCCGGTGGTGGCAGCTCCCGATCTGGTGCCCGGGCAGGACGCCGCCAAGGCGGACGCGCCCAAATCTGACGCACACAAGGCCGATGCGGCCGAAGCCGAGGCGACCAAGGCTGAGTGCTCCCAAGGCTGATGCTCCCAAGGCAGAGCCGACGCGCTTCCCGGCCAAGATTCTGATCATGTCGGCCGGCGAGCGCAACTGGGATGAGGACAGCGCCGCACCCGAGATGAAATCCGAACCCAAACAGGAAATGTTCGGCAAGCGCCGGCTCGCGCTGGCAGCCATGCTGGCGCTGGCCGTCGCCGCGGGCGCGATTGGCGGCGCGCTGGCGACCGCGGGTCTGTCGCATTTCGCCGGCGGCGATGCCGCGAGCGCCGACAGCCACGCGCTCGAAGCCTCCGTCGCGCGGATCGACGCCGACATCCTGGCGCTGAAGGCCGGCGTCGAACATACCTCCCGGCTCGCGGTGAGCCAGTACAACAAGACCAGCGACCGCCTCGACAAGGTCGAGAAGGCGCAGGCGGAGCCGGCCGCCAAATTGGCAAAACTCAGCGAGGCCGTCGACAAGCTGCGCATCACGCCGCCGGCCGCTGCCGCTGCGCCGGCCGCGGCAAGGGAGGTCACCGGCTCGATTGCGCCGCCGGCGGCCGCGCCCAAGACCGAAGTCGGCAGGCTGCCGACGGTGGAAGGCTGGGTGTTGCGCGACGTCGCCAACGGCGGCGCCCTGATCGAAGGCCGGCAGGGTATGTACGAGGTCTATGCCGGCGATCCCGTGCCGGGCCTCGGCCGCATCGACGCCATCCGCCGCCAGGACGGCCGCTGGGTGGTCGTGACCAGCAAGGGGCTGGTGGTCGCGCGCTGAAGTCCATCGCTTTACCGCGAAATGACGCGATGACCGCTGTCTCCGGCTAGCCCTGAGACGGCCCGTCCGCATTTCGGCACTTTTTCCTGTAATGAAAGCACTGTCTGCCGGAGGCCCGGAATGAGGCCTCCGATGCGGTGTTTATCGGGATATGGGCCGCGTGCGATTTCTGGTCACATTTCTGGTCTTGTTCGCCGGCGTTCTGCCGGCGCGCCAGGCGCGGAGCGCGGCGCTGGAGCGCGGCACGGCGATCATCGATCCAATTGTCTTGCGCGAACTCGACCGCGGCAGGTTCGGCCTCGGCCGCGTGATGCTGCCGGCGCGGTCGGCCGACGCGCCGCTCGCCAACAGCGAGTTGTTCGCTCTGCCGTCGATGGTGCCGGTGCGCAAGGCGCTCGACGCCGAGTTCGACCGCTACATCGCAAGGCACAAAGCCGGTCTCCCCGACGAAACCATCGGGGTCGGCAATTCCTACGACTTCCAGCTGTTCGATCGCGCGCTGCTCGATTCCGCCAACACGCGCTTCGTGCTGGCGGGCATCGTCAACCGGATGGACCGCGCCTATGTGCATGCGGCCGATTGCGGTGAGATCCGGCTGATCTATCGCCTGACCCGAACCGATGTGCCGGAGACGACGGGCGAGGGCGCGGTCTCGCCGCGGCTGCCGATGACGCTGAACGTGGTGCTGAAGGCCAGGGGCGCTGCCGCGATCGACGGCAACGGAAAAGCGCTGCCCTGCGCCGAGATCGCCCGTCGCTGGCTCGCCGCCGGCGAATTGCCGCTGACCGGAGCGGCGCTTGCGGAAAGACTGACGGCGAAGGATGGGCCGCTGAGTCTGATCGGGCCTGAAGATGTCACGCATATCGAGACCAACCTGCAGATCGCACATGCGCCGAAATCGCCCATCCGGGATTTTCGCACCGATTATCTCCTGAAGGTGTTCGACTACGATGCGCAAGCGCAGGCGTTTGCGGAAGCGCCGCTGGAGAACCAGATCGATCGTGAGCGGATGTCGGCCGATGCCACGTTCGGGCGCGAGTTCAAGGCGTGGCTGCTCGATCCCGCGCATCTTGCCGAACTCGATCGCGGCACGATTCTGATACCCGATAAATTCCTGGTCAAAGGCGCGGTCGCCCCGACCCCGGTCGGGTTTGCAACCTCGGACCTGCAGCCGGCCTTCGGCCTGGTGCAGGGCGACGATGCGTCAGCCAAGCCCGTATTCGGGGAACGCGACGTCGTCGCGGCCCTGAAGCAAGCGGCGGAGCGCGGCATCACGATGCAGAATATCCGCTCGGTCGCGGGCTTTGCGCGCCGGCTCAACGACATCACTTGCGCAGGCTGCCATCAGACCCGCGGCATCGGCGGCTTTCATTTCCCCGGCGTCGACTGGATGGCGGCCAGGCCCGACAATTCGATTGTCGTGCCGGCGTCGCCGCATTTCTTCGGCGACCAGATCCGCCGCCGCGACATTCTCACGGCGTTGCGGGACGGCAAACGCGCGGACTATTCGCGCGGCTTCTCCAGCCGGCCGCAAACGCGCGGCAGCAAGGAACTCGCCGGCACCGAATACGAGGACGGCTGGGGCGCCTCGTGTTACGTCCGGCAGGCCGATGCCGCCGGCAATGACAACAGTTTCAAGTCGTGGAGCTGCGCCGAGGGGCTGGCGTGCCAACCGGTCGGCAAGGCGTCGCGGATGGGAATGTGCTTCATCAAATAGCGCTTGCCGCGGCCGCTGGTCGGATTGACAGCGGTCTCACCGATCGTGTTTCATCGAGGCAATCGAAAAAGACAAATGCCGGGGGGAAGATGGACGACGTCATCATCGTCGGCGCCGGCATTGGCGGATTGACGCTCGGGCTGGCGCTGCATCGTTGCGGGATTCCCTGCCGGATATTTGAATCGGCGGCCGAAATCAAAGCGGTCGGGGTCGGCATCAATCTGTTGCCGCACGCCACCAGGGAACTCGCCGCGCTCGGGTTGGAAGCCGATCTGGCCAAGGTCGCAATCGCGACTGGTGACGCGACCTTCTTCAATCGCTTCGGTCAGCTGATCTACCAGGAGCCGCTCGGCCGCGCGGCGGGCTACGAGCATCCGCAATTCTCGATCCATCGTGGCGATCTGCAGATGGTGCTGCTCGATGCCTTTGTTGCGCGGGCAGGGCGCGAGCGGCTGACCACCAATTGTCATTGCACGGGCGTTGAACAGGACGGGACCGGCGTCAGCGTCACGTTCTCCGACGGTCCCGGCGGCGCAAGCCGCAGCACCGTCCGCGGTCGCGTCGCCATCGCCTGCGACGGCATCAACTCGGCGATCCGCAAGCAGTTTTTTCCGAAAGAAGGCGAGCCGCGCTATTCCGGCGTGAACATGTGGCGCGGCGTGACGCGGTGGAAGCCGATATTGTCCGGCGCCAGCATGGTGCGGGCAGGATGGCTGTCGCACGGCAAGATGGTGATCTATCCGATCCGACCCGCCGGCGCCGACGGGCTGCAGCTGATCAACTGGGTGGCGGAGATCGAGACGCCGGTCTATCGCCGGCGCGACTGGAACCGGCCCGGCGCGATCGGCGATTTCATCGGCGCGTTCGCCGACTGGCATTTCGACTGGCTCGACGTGCCCGCGTTCATTCGCGCCGCCGATCATGTGCTGGAATTTCCGATGGTCGATCAGGATCCGCTGCCGCGCTGGAGTTTTGGCCCGGTAACGTTGCTCGGCGACGCCGCCCACCCGATGGTGCCGCGCGGCTCCAACGGCGCCGGGCAGGCGATCCTGGATGCGCGGGCGCTTGCCTCGGCGCTGCTCGAACACGACGATCCCGTTGCGGCGCTGGCGGCCTACGAAAGCCGCCGGCTGGAAGCCACCACGCGCATCGTCCTGACCAATCGCACCAATCCGCCCGACGCGATCCTGCGCGAGGTGTTTCAACGCACCAATGACAAGCCCTTCGGCCAAATCCAGGATGTCATCAGCCGCGAGGAACTGGTCGCCTTGTCCGAGGGTTACAAGCAAATCGCCGGTTATTCGAAGGATGCGTTGCGCGCCCGGTGAAGCGGAAATGCGTGCCGCTTTGCCGGTTTCGCGTTAAGCTATCAAAGTCGGGAACAGCGGTCGGCAAGAACCGCGCCCGGAAATATCAAAGGGGGAGGGACGACGATGGCGATTTCTCAAGCGGGCGGCGCGATCGACGTCGCCGACTTCATCGACCAGCAGCCGGTAGGCGGATTTCAGCTCAGGCTGCTGTTGACCTGCGCGGCGGTGCTGTTTCTCGACGGCTTCGATACCCAGGCCATCGGCTATGTCGCCCCCGCCTTGGCGAAAGAATGGGGCCTGACCAAGGCCGCGCTCGGTCCGGTGTTCAGTGCCGGCCTGTTCGGGCTGATGATCGGTGCGCTCTTGTTCGGGCCGCTGGCGGACCGCATCGGGCGCAAGCGGATCATCATCTTCTCCACGCTGGCGTTCGGCATCGGCGCGCTCGCGACCGCTTTCGTCCACGACGTCAATACGCTGCTCGCGATCCGGTTTCTGACCGGGCTCGGCCTCGGCGGCGCGATGCCGAATGCGATCGCCATGACGTCCGAATTCAATCCGCGCCGCCGCCGTTCGACCATGGTGATGATCATGTTCTGCGGATTTTCGGTCGGCGCGGCGCTCGGCGGGCTGCTGGCGGCGGCGCTGATTCCGCATTTCGGCTGGCGCTCGGTGTTCGTGGTCGGCGGCATCGCGCCGCTGCTGCTGGTTCCGATCCTGGCGCTGCGGCTGCCGGAATCCGTGCGCTTCCTCGCGCTCACCGGACACGCCGATGAGCGCGTCGCCGGGTTGCTCGGGCTGATCAACCCGAAGGCGGCGTTTGCGCCGGCGACGCGGTTCGTCGTGCAGGAGCCGGAACTGCCGGGCATTCCGGTGCGGCATCTGTTCCGGGATGGTCGGACCCCGGTGACGCTGTTGCTGTGGGTGGTGTTCTTCATGAGCCTGCTCGACATTTACTTCCTGGCGAACTGGCTGCCGACGGTGCTCAATGACCTCGGCGTCTCGGTGTCCTCATCGGCGGCGATCGGAGCGATGCTGCAGGTCGGCGGCGTGGTCGGCACGTTGGCGCTCGGCAGCATCATCGACCGCTTCTCGTTCCGCGCGCTGGCGCTGGTGTATTTCATCGCCGTGTTCGCGGTCGGTGCGATCGGCCAGTTCGGTCATTCGATTGTCCTCGTCACCATGGCGATCTTCGCCGCCGGGTTCTGCATCGTCGGCGGCCAGATCGCCGCCAACGCACTGGCCGCGACGTTCTATCCGACCTCGGTGCGGGCGACCGGCGTGGGCTGGGCGCTCGGAATCGGGCGCGTGGGCTCGATCATAGGACCCCTGGTCGGCGGCGCGCTGCTGACCATGAAGTGGAGCACGGCTGCCGTGTTCCTGGCGGCAGCTGGCGCCGCCTTGTGCGCGGCGCTGGCGGCATTTGCGCTGAGCCGGCTCGCGGGCCTGGGTGGGACAAGCAAGGAGACCGCCGATGCGGCAGCTTCATATCAGGCCGAACTGCGTCCGCCGACGACGGCGGGAGCCTAGGAAGGGGCTGCAAGCGTGAACGGTAGTCGAACTTCGTGACAGGGAGGGCAGGCGGTGAACGACGCGAACAGGGAGAACAAGGCGCGCAATCGCGAGATCGCCCGCAATGAAAGCGCCCGTCAAACCATGGGCGACATCCGCGTCAGCGGATGGGCGATCGCGGTCGCCGTGATCATCGGCCTCGCCGCGGTCGGCTGGGTGCTGATTCACAACAGATAAGCATGTGGGCGCGACGTCCGCTGCCGCCAGCCAGCTCGGAAAAAGATATCTTAAGCGTAGTGCGTGAGACGCTTGCCGGGCAAGAGATCATACGCCGATCTGCCAGTCAGGCAGACCGGCGACGCGGCCCAGCCACGCGCTGACGGCCGGATGACTGGCCGCAAGATCATATCCGGTTTCGTCGCCCGGATAGGACAGATAGGCGATCATTGAAAAGTCGGCCACGGTCGGTCGGTCTCCAATCGCAAACGCATGTTGCTGCAGGTGCTGTTCGAGTATTCCGAGGAAGTCGTCGAGGCGCTTGCGCAAGAAGGCCAGCACATGCGGATCGGGGGAGGGCGTGAACGTCCGGAGATAGCGATAGGTCGCCATGAAGCCGGTCAGCTTGTGATTGTCCCAGAACAGCCAGCGCAGCACCTCGAACTTCTCCTCGGCGGTCTCGCCGCCGAACCGGCCATATTGTTCGGCGAGTTTCAGCAGAATCGGCGCCGTCTGGGTGAGGCGCACGCCGTTTTCTTCCAACACCGGGATTTCGCCCATCTCGTTGACGCTTGCCCGCCACTCCGGCGTCCGCGTGACGCCGCCGCCGAAGTCGGTCCAGATCGGCTCGAATGTCTGGCCGCACAGGGTCAGCATCAGCGCCAGCTTGTAGCTGTTCCCGGACTCCGGGAAGTAGTGCAGCCGATAGGTCGGCATGGTTACGCCACCGCGCCCGACGCCCGCAATTGCCGGATCGCCGCCTCGTCATAACCCGCTGCGCGCAAAATCTCGTCGCTGTGCTCGCCGATGCCGGGCGCCCGCCGCGGCTTGACCTTCTGGCTGCCGTCGACCCAGATCGGGCTGTTGATGGTCAGCATGGTGTCGTTCTCGAACGGCACCAGCACCTCGTTGTCGATCATCTGCTGGTCGTGGGGAATATCGTCGAGGATGCCGACCACGCCGAACACCAGACCGTTGCCGTCGAGGATCTTGCGCCATTCGGCGAGATCCCTGGTGGCAAAGATCTCGTCGAACAGCTTGATCAGTTCCAGCGAACGCGAATGGCGGTCGGCCCGGGTGGCAAAGCGGGGATCGGTGACGAAATCCTCCCGCCCCAGGCAGCGCGCCAGCGTCGGCCATTGCCGGTCCTCGTTGAGCAGCGACAGGATCAGCCAGCGTCCGTCCCTGCACCGGTAGTGGTTGGTCACCGCGTTCAGCGCGTGCTCGCGCGTTCGCCGCTCGGAAAATTTCGCGCCGCACAGTTTGGCCTGGGCCAGCACCGAGGCGGCCCAGACGCCGTTGGCCATCAGGTTGGAGCTGACATGCGAGCCCTTGCCGCTGCGCTCGCGCTTGTAGAGCGCGGTGACGATCGCGCCGTAAAACGCCATCGCGCAGGGATGGTCACCCATGCCGGCGATCGAGCGCGCCGGCGTGGTGTTCTCGTCCGCGCGCACCAGGTCCATCAGGCCCGAGCGCGCCCAATAGGCGTTGCTGTCGAAGCCGGGCTTGTCGGCCTCCTCGCCCTTTTCGCCGTAGCCGGTGAACGAGCCGTAGACCAGCCGCTCGTTGAGCGGCTTGAGTTCCTCATAGGTGATGCCGAGCCGCTTGCGCACCCCGGGCGGAAAATTCGTGATGAAGACGTCGGCCTCGGCGACGAGGCGATACAGCACGGCCTTGCCTTCCGGCCTGGAGAGGTCGAGCGCGAGGCTCTTCTTGTTGCGGGACTCCAGCATCCACGCGAAATTGTGATGGCTGGCCGGGTATCCCGGCAGGTTCGGCAGGTTGCGATAGGGATCGCCATGGCCGGGCGGTTCGATCTTGATCACGTCGGCGCCGAAATCCGACAGCACGGTCGCGGCCGCAGGCGCTGCGATGAAACTCGCGCAGTCCAGAACCTTGAGGCCTTCGAAGATGCCCTTTTCCATGGTGGCGTCGCTCCCGTGATTTTTGTCGGTGTTATTCCGCGTTGTGGAATCGTCTACCGGTGAGGGATGAATTCGGGGCGTATTTGACCGATGTTGGCCGGGCGATGCAACCGGCTCCTCTCGTCCCTCCCCTCGTGGGCCCGCAAGCGGGAGGAATAAAGTGAGTCACTCCATATCCGACAACAGCGCGGCGTTGCCGCCGGCGGCCGACGTGTTGACGGTCACGGTCTGTTCGGTCGCGAATCGGGCCAGATAATGCGGCCCGCCGGCCTTGGGACCGGTGCCCGACAGGCCCTCGCCGCCGAACGGCTGCACGCCGACCACCGCGCCGATCATGTTGCGGTTGACGTAGATGTTACCGACGGAAAGCTGCTCGATCACGGTCTCGACCGTATCGTCGATGCGGGAGTGGATGCCCAGCGTCAGGCCATAGCCCGTCCGTTCGATCGATTGCAGCACGCGGTCGAGCCGGTCGGCCGGGTAGCGCACCACGTGCAGGACCGGGCCGAACACTTCCTCGGTCAATTGGCCGGCGTCCGTCAGTTCGAAGACGTGCGGCGCGACGTAATTGCCGGAAGGAGCGACGCCCGCGAAATGCACGCGGGCCTCGTTTTTCATGCGCGCGATATGTGTTTCCAGCCGCTGCTTGGCCTCGCTGTCGATCACCGGTCCGATCTGCGTGGCGATGTCGCGCGGGTCACCGATCCCGAGTTCGCGCGCCGCGCCCGCGATCATCTCGATCATGCGTGCGGCGACGTCGTCCTGAACGAACAATAGCCGCAGCGCCGAGCAGCGCTGGCCGGCGGAGCGGAACGCCGAGGTCACGACGTCGTCGGCGACCTGTTCCGGCAAGGCGGTTGCGTCCACGATCATCGCATTGATGCCGCCGGTTTCCGCGATCAGCGGCACGATCGGGCCGTCCTTGGCGGCGAGCGCACGGTTGATCGCGCGCGCGACCGCGGTCGAGCCGGTGAAGACGACGCCGGCGATGTCGGGATGCGCCACGAGAGCCGCGCCGATAGCACCGTCGCCGGGAAGAAAATGCAGGGCGGAAGCCGGCACGCCGGCCTCGTGCAGCAGGCGAACCGCTTCCGCCGCGATCAGCGGCGTCTGCTCGGCGGGCTTTGCCACCACGGCATTGCCGGCCATCAGCGCCGCCGTCACTTGCCCCAGGAAAATCGCCAGCGGAAAATTCCACGGCGAGATCGCGACGAACACGCCGCGGCCGCGCAGCTGGAGTTCGTTGCTCTCGCCGGTCGGCCCCGGCATCGCCGCGCCGGAAAACACTTTACGGCCTTCCGCGGCGTAGTAGCGGCAGAAGTCGACGGCCTCGCGGACTTCGGACAGCGCATCATCGAGCGTCTTGCCGCCCTCGCGCTGCAACAGCGCGATGAAATGCGCCAGCCGCTGTTCCAGAAGGTTCGCGGCGTGCTCCAGGATCTGCGCGCGGCGCTCGGGCGGCGTCCGGCTCCAGGACAAAAACCCCTGCCGGGCGGCGGCGACGGCCTCGCTGGCGTGCGCCGGCGCCGGATCGACGACGCTTCCCACTGGAAATGCCGGGTCGATCGGGCTGACGACCGGCCGCGATGTCCCTGTTCTTGTCTTGGCCGTCGATCAGCGGCGCCGCTGCAACGGCTTGGGTCTCTGCCGCGACGGCGGCGAGCAGCCCGGTCAATGCGGCGCACTCGCCGAACTCGAGGCCGCGCGAATTCCGCCGCTGCGGCTGGTAGAGATCGCGCGGCAGGGGAATCTTCGGATGCCGCGCGTTCGCCGCGGCGCCGATGATATCGGCCGGGCGGCGCAGCAGCGTTGCGGCCGGTACCGCGTCGTCGGCGGCGAGCGCCACGAAGGACGAATTGGCGCCGTTCTCGAGCAGCCGCCGCACCAGATAGGCCAGGAGATCGCGATGGCTGCCGACCGGCGCGTAGGTCCGAAAGGCCAGCGCGGGAAAATCCTCGCTCAATTGCGCGTACAGCGCCTCCCCCATGCCGTGCAGGCGCTGGAATTCGAACCCGCCGCTGCCGCCGGCCAGTTCCTCAACGGTCGCGACCGTCAGCGCGTTGTGGGTGGCGAATTGCGGAAACAGCCGGGGCCGCAAGGCCAGCAGCTTTTGCGCGCAGGCAACGTAGTTGAGGTCGGTCATCGCCTTGCGGGTGAAGACGGGATAGTCGTCGAGGCCGCGCTCCTGCGCGCGCTTGATCTCGGTGTCCCAATAGGCGCCCTTGACCAGGCGGACCATCATCCGCCGGTTCAGGGTTCGCGCCAGTTCGTCCACGTGGTCGATCACGGCTTCGGCGCGTTTCTGGTAGGCCTGGATCGCCAGCCCAAAACCGTCCCAGCCTTGCAATGACGGGTCATGGAACGCGGCCGCGATCACGTCCAGCGACAGTTCCAGCCGGTCCGCTTCCTCGGCGTCGACGGTGAAATTCAGCTCATAGGCCTTGGCGCGTTGCGCCAGATCGATCAGCCGCGGCACCAGTTCCGCCATGACCCGCGCGCGGCTCAGGGCTTCGAACCGCGGATGCAGCGCGGAGAGTTTGACCGAGATCCCGGGCCGATCCGGCAGCGGCCGGTCGCCGGCGCTGCGGCCGATGGCCTCGATGGCGCTGGCGTAGGAACTGAAATAGCGCATCGCATCGGCGGCGGTGCGCGCGCCTTCGCCGAGCATGTCGAAGGAATAGCGCGGACCAGCCGCCGAATGCGCCCTGGCCAGCGCGGATTCGATGGTCTCGCCCAGCACGAAATGGCTGCCCATCAGCCGCATCGCCTGCCGCGTGGCGGCGCGTACCGCAGGCGCGCCGAGCCGCTTGGTCAATCGGCCGATCGTGCCCTGCGGGGTCTCGCCGGGCTGGATCACCCGGGCCGACATGCCGAGCGCCCACGCCGATGCGTTGACCAGGAACGCGCTGGACCTGGTTTCGTGATGGACAAAATCGCCCTGTACGAGCTTGTCCTCGATGAACTGGTCGGCGGTGCGGGCATCCGGCACCCGCAGCAGGGCTTCCGCGAGCACCATCAGCGCCAGGCCCTCCTTGGTGGAGAGCGCGAACTCGCGAAGCATGTCCTCGACGCCGCCGAGCCGGTCGTCATCGGCCCGGATGGCGCCGATCAGCCGCGTCGCCACCCGATCGATCCGCGCGTTCGCTTCCCGGCTCAAGGCGCCGGCTTCGAGAAGCCGCCCCGCCATGAGACCGTCGTCCGGCGCGTAGGCCGCCCTGAACGGCGGAAAAGGTGAGGGATCGGATGTCATGGCATGCGCGTCCAGTTCCCGCGCACCATCATGCCGCCGGCCACGGCATCGCGAAACCGCTGCGACAGTTTTCGCGCGACTTTTTTCGATCGGGGCGTGGCGGCGAAGGGGGATGACGGAAAGGCTGGCGCGACCTGGCGGAGCACACCGGTCGAACGCGCGGCCAAGGTCGCAAGGTCGCAAGGTTGAATGGGTCGTCGGCATATGGCCGCGCAGCTATGCGCAGCCGCCGGACGTCATGGCGATCGAAAAATGGGTCACCGAGGATTGAGCGGTGACCGCTTTCGCCGATTGCAGTCTGTCGATTAAATTTTCTTGGAAAGCTCCACTCCCGGATTCTTCCGAGAGGGCGCTGTCACCGTCCGCGCGCCAGGCGTCAAACCTTGAGGTTCTCGGCCGAGGTCTTGCCGCGATTGGCAACTTCCTCGTATTCGACCGTCTGGCCTTCGTTGAGCGTGGAAAGGCCGGCTTTCTCGACCGCCGAAATATGCACAAACACGTCCTTGCCGCCCGTGTTGGGCTGGATGAACCCGAAGCCCTTGGTCGGGTTGAACCACTTCACAGTACCTTTAGCCATTACGTCGTCTCCGCGGGATCAAAAATAAAAACGGACCGCCAGTCCCCGCAAACCGGCACGTCCGACGGGGCGCAGGATACGCGGTATGCGGCACGCTTGATAGCGTAAACGACAGGGGGATTTCGGCAAAAAACGATCAATATCGCGGCGCATTTGCAGCTTTTGCGGGTTTTTCCGTCCCTTAACGCGACAAATCACCGCAAAATGCCGATCGTTCAAATTTGATCGAATGGAACGCAAGGGGCATGCCATCCCGCCGGTTCCGGGTGCGTGAGTCCGGTCCGGAAACGAATTTCACACCCTTTCGAACTCAGAAATGGGCATCGATGGATGCCATGCGACGGCGGATTTCCGAGGGATCGTCCTGTCGCTTGGACCACGAGATGTAGGTGGCGGCGAGCGTCATGATGGCCACACCGGCCGTGCTCACGAGGATCTGCGCCAGCAGGGAACCCCAACTCAGCAGCAGCGCGAAATGACCGGCAAAGGAGAGAAAGACCCCGAGGCAAAACACCGCCAGCGATTGCTGGCCGCATACGATCAACGGTCTGAAGATGCGCCATTTCAGCCCTGGCCAGTCCTTCGGCATAAATCGCGTCGCAATGAATATGGCGGCGAGGAGATGCAGAATGCGATAGGGGGCGAGGTTCTCCCTGTCGTTCGGGTTGAAGGCGTCGAACAGGCGTGCCGGCAACATTTCTCCAAATTCGGGAAAACGTCCCGCCATCGTCATGACGAGCGCAAACGCGAGGTAGGCAATCGCCAGATAGAACAGGATCGATGAGCCGAGAAGCGCGCGGCATTTCTCCGTGCCGCCGAGCGCGAACCAGGCGCCCAGCACGAACAGCAGCTGCCAGCAAAACGGGTTGAAATACCAGTTGCCGTCGGGAAGGGATCGCAGGTTCCAGTCGAACGCCCGCGCGGCGAAATAGAGCGCAGCCGATCCCGCCAGCGCGAGGTCCGGCTTGCGCAGCATCAGCCACAGCACCGGCGGGAAGAATGCCATCAGCACGATGTAGAGCTGCAGAATGTCGAGATTGAGCGGCCTGGATTGCAGCAGCAGCCCGTAGATCAATGTCCGCATCGGATGGTCGACCAGGCCGCCAACGTTGAATTCATAAATAATGTCGGAAGCGGCATATCGTGCCGCGACGTCCGTGATGGTCACGATGTAGATCACGAACAGGACGACGTAGGCGGCGTAGAGTTGCCACACCCGCTTGACGATCCGGCTTGCGCCGACGATGAAGCCGCGTTCCAGCGTCATTTTCGCGTAGACGATCGACGCGGCATAACCCGAAATGAAGATGAAGATGTCGACGGCGCCGCTGAACCCGTAGTTCCTGACCGTGATCAGGTTCACGACGTTGTCCGGAATGTGGTCCAGAAAGATGAACCAGTTCGCCAAACCGCGAAACAGGTCGATCCTGGCATCGCGCTCGTGCGCCGCGACGATAGCTTTGATGTCCATGAAGGTGGTTTCGTCCCGTATTTCGCAGCCGTGATCGGGATCAGCGACCGAGGCGACCGCGAATCGTAGGGCAGACGGTCTCGCGATCCCAATGGACTTTGCGTGATTGGGACTGGCGGATGGCGAACGAGATGTCAAATCCGCGCTCCCGCCCGTGGCAGCGCGGCGAACATCGCGGCCAATTCGGCGGCGCCTGCCGAATCGGCCCGGCGCGGCACCACCGCCGCGTCAGAGCCGGTAGCGCTTTCAAGCGAAGTGGTGGCCGGTTCGCGTCAGGAAAACGCGTCAAATCAGGAATCCAGAGCCCCGTTTCGATTCAATCGAAACGGAAAAGACTCTAGTAGGTCGCGGCGAGATATTCGACGATCTTGGGAACGTCCGCGTCATCGATCGGCGCGCCATAGATCTTGATCATCTTGGTCACTTCGGCCTGCCAGAAATCCTTCTTGTATTTGGGGCCGCGCGGCTGGGTGTTGACATAGTCGGCCGAGTGGCAGGCGGTGCAATTGTTCTTCACCACGTCGAGATTGGGGCCGGGCTTTAACGCGGCGGTTTCCTCCGGAAGCTTGTAGTTGACCGGCGCCGCGGTCACCGAGCCGAAACTCAGGGCAGCGATGGCGGCGGTAGCGAACAGAGGTGCGAGCAGAAGGCAACGGTTCATGTCAATTCTCCTCACGCCGCGGTGACGCGAACGGTTTCGACGACGTTGCGCATGTAGCCGGCCGGATTCCATCTGGGCTCGCTCGGCTGGGTGTCGCCGGCATTGTTGGTGGCGCGGACCTGAAGCTCGTGGCTGCCGGTCGCGAGCTTTACGGGCAGCTTCCATTCCCGGAACGAATATTTGCCGAGATCCTTGCCGAGTTTCGCCTGCGTCCAGGTTTTGCCGCCATCGGTCGAGACCGTGACTTCCTTGATGCCCTTGCCGCCGTCGAAGGCGATGCCCTTCAACGCCGTGGTGCCCGGCTTCAGTTTCGCGCCATCGGCCACGCTGGTGATGAACGAGCGAACGTCGAAGCGGTTGATCGGGATCGTCGCCTTCGGCGCGGTGCCGGGATCGACGCAGGCGCATGGCGTGTCCGGAATCCGGTAGGCGGTCTTCATCCAGAAGCCGTCGAACACGTTGTCGACCACGGTGATTTCGCTGAGGTGCTTGACCCAGTAGGTGCCGTAATAGCCGGGCACGATCAGGCGCAGCGGGAAACCGTTGAGATAAGGCAGATCCTCGCCGTTCATGCCGTAGGCCAGCATCACTTCGCCGTCGCGGGCGTGGTCGATATCGAGCGCCTTGACGAAATCCGGCGTCCTGTCGCTGACCGGTCCGTCCATTCCGTTCATGGTGATCTGCCTGGCGCCGGCCTGGACGCCGGCCTTGTCCAGCACGGCCTTCAGCGGCACCCCGCGCCAGCGCGCATTGCCCATCGCGCCATTGGCCAGCTGGCCGCCCGCCACGCGCGGATCGAAAAAGCCGCGGCTGTTGCCCGAGCATTGATTGACGGCGGTGAGTTCGACCGCGGGCAGCTTCCTGATGTCCTTCAGCGACAATTTGAGGGGATGATCGACCTTGCCCTTGATCTCGAGGGTGAATTTATCCGGATCGATATCGAGCGGCACCCCCGCCAGATGATAGCGGACGAAGAAAGCATTGTTCGGCGTGATCGGGCCGTCGTTGAAGACGGCAAAGGGCGTCTCGAGCTGCGGCGGCCGCTCGGTCAGGCCGATCATCGGGCGCTTCTGCGGGTATTTCACCAGCGGCCGGTCGCCGTTGCCGATCGGCAATGTCACGGCATCGAGCGCGAATGCCCTGGCCGAACCGAAACCCGTGGCAAGCGCCGCCATTCCAGCGCGCTTCAATATCTCTCGTCTGTCGAGCATGTGCTTCCTCCGAAGCTTTATTGTTGGGGCCGGTCTCCACCGGACTCAGTGACATCATGGTCACATCGGAAACCGCCGAGTCAATTCCTGCTTTGGGCGCCTGAACAGGACGCTGCGACGCGGCATCGCGCTGTGTCGGTCGAAGGTCACGGCCGCGCCGAACCGGATCCCGAAAAGCGCAAAACCCCGGCCGCGCCTGGCGACCGGGGCTTTTGGAAACGGGCGAAGCGAAGTTCGGATCAGTAGTCGCAGACGTTGATGGTGCGCAGGCGATAGCCGAACGGGGTCGGAACGCGGCGCACCACATAGCAGCCGTCGTCGCCGCCGCCGATGAAGCCGATGCCGAAGCGATGGCCGAAGTGGTGGTGGTGATGCCAGCCGCCGCCCCAGCCACCGCCCCACGGGCCGGCGGAAGCGGCGGTGGGAGCCAGCGCCATCGCGCTGAGAGAAGCTGCGGCAACCAGTCCAAGAGCAAGTTTGCGTAACATGGTCATTCTCCTTCGATGTGCGCCGTGGCGCGGGTTGATGGTTTCAGTTTCACCCATCGCCCGTCAGTCGCACCCCTGGAGAGCGGGGTTCGAGACAATTTTCTGAACAGCCGTTCAGGTGTGCGCTGGATCACACATCGATGTCACGGCGCGGCTGATGTCACGGCGCGGCCAAAGGGCTTTTAAGCGAAGTGGATACCGGTTCGCGTGAAGAGAACGCTTCAAAACGAAAGACCATGGCCTGGCAATCCAGGCCCTAGGCCGCGGCGATTTGCACATCGTTAACCAGCGCAGACAGCGACTTCGCTTCGACAACGGAGCGGACGATCATCGGCTCGCTGCGTCCGCGTATCGCGACTTGCTGCGGCGGCCGCGCATCGGCCGCAAGTCCCGCGGTGATGCAAACTTCTTCCGAGACGATCGCTTCGCAGGCGAGGCTCTTGGTCATGTCCTGCAATCTTGCCGCGACATTGACGGCGTCGCCGAGCGCGGTGAACACCATGTGGTCGCGGTAGCCGATGTCGCCGATGATCACTTCGCCGCCGTGGATGCCGATGCCGAAGCGGATCGGTTCGCGCAAATCGTGGCTCAGGAACCGGTTCAACTCGTCGACATTGGCTGCAATCATCGCCGCCGCCCGCAGCGCCTGGCGGCAGGCGGCTTGCGGGCCGGCCGCGAGCCCGAACAGCGCCAGCAGCCCGTCGCCGACGAACTGGTTGGGCTGGCCGCCGCATTCGACCACGGCCTGCGACACCGCGCCCAGGAAGCGGTTGACGATGAAGACGGTATCGAAGGGGAGCTGGTTTTCGGCGAGCCTGGTCGAGCCGCGCATGTCGACGAACATGCTGACCAGATAGCGCTCCTGGCCGATGCGGTGCGGATGCGAGGCGTGGGCGCCAGCCGACGTCGCCTGCGGCATGAACAGCTGGAAGAAGGAAAGGTCGGTCTGGGGGCGGAGCTGGCAGGCAAGGCGGATCGAGGGGTCGGACGCGCCGACGCGGTTGAGCACGAAGGCCTCGCGCGGCGACGGTTCCGGCAGGGCGCTGCAGTCGCCGATGACGCGAATGCGGCAGGTCGAGCAGCGGGCGCGGCCGCCGCAGACGCTCGCATGCGGGACATTGTAGCGCAGGCTCGCCTCGAGCACGCTGAGGCCCTTCGGCACCCGCACCGTCCGGCCGTTGCCATAGGACAGATTGATCATGCCGCCGCGGCGCTCGGCGATGGCGCGCCCGCCCCGCGCCGCCAGCACCAATCCGATCAGGCCGAAATAACCGATCAGGAAATATTCCACGATGCCGTCCAGCACGTTCTGGTCGGCCGCGGTGCCGACCTGCTGCCGCCCCAGATTCTCCGCTCGCCACTCCGCGCTCTGGCTGTCGGCGGCGACGGTCCGTCCGCCCTGATACAGGCCGAGCATCGCCAGCGTCGGAATCAATATCGCGGCGGCGAGCAGGAGCGGCGCCGCGCGCTTGTAGAACACGCGCATGCGCAGCCAGAAATACAGCCCGATGCAGCCGTGGATCCACGCGATCAGCAGCAGCGCGTACATCTGCAGGATCTTGTACGGCCACGCGACCCAATAGGCATAGAACACCTGCGGATAGAGCTTTTCATGGCCGAACAGCGTCTGGCCGAGCCGGACGCCGGCAAGGTGGGCGATGATCAGCGCGGGGATGCTGAGGCCGAGCGCGAGCTGAAGCGGCTCGATCGCCTTCCAGCGGAATTGCCGCCGCTGATACAGCGCCCAGATGCCGAGACCGGCATGGACCAGCGCCGCGGTGTAGAACGCGATCGCGACGGGGAGAAACTGCCAGAACATGGTGTGGTAATAGAGGCCGCCGGCAAGCGCATCCATCGAGATATTGCCGAGCGCGTGGTTGAGGAAATGGCTCACCAGATAAGCGAACAGCACCAGCCCGCAGGTCGAGACGAATCTGCCGGACGCCGACGCCTCGGATGAGCCTTGTCAGCTGTTCCTGGGAAAATCGGGCCATGCGGTTCAGTTGAGCGACCATGGGAAATAGATCGGAGATAGTAGAGTTTAATTCCCGGGGGCACCACCATCTCCGAGTCGTCCCGGCGTATACCGGGATGACTTGGGGGTGTGTTGGTCACCGCTGGATCAATCCGTTGACACCTCTTTCGGAGTCGGGGAAAAGGCCCCGTGACGATTGCCGCCCCCGAGCATAACGCAAAACCGGACAGTTCCGCCTTTCGGCAGCTGCTCGCCGTGGCGGCGTTGATCGCGGCGATGACGGTGTTGCGGGTGATCTACGCCGGCGTGATCGATCTGCGCACCGACGAGGCCTATTACTGGACCTGGTCGAAGGAGAACGTGCTCTCCTTCCTCGATCATCCGCCCATGATCGCATGGTTCATCCGTTTCGGCACCGCGATCTTCGGCGACACCAATCTGGGCGTGCGGTTCGCCGGCATCCTCGCAATGCTGGTGACGCAACTGCTGCTCGCCGATATCGTCCGCCGCGTGACGCATGATTTCCGCGCCGTCGCGCTGGCGGTGCTGATGCCGGAAGCCGCGCTTTACTACGGGCTGCTGATGGCCAAGGTCTCGCCCGATATTGCGCTGATCCCGTTCGCGGTCGCGATGCTGTGGGCGCTGGTGCGGCTTGCCGAGAGCGGCGATGGCCGCTGGTGGCTGGCCGCGGGCGTCTTCGCGGGGCTTGCGCTGTTGTCGAAATTCACCGCCGTGATGCTGCTTCCGGCGGTCGCGGCATTCATGCTGGTGCCTTCCTGGCGCGGGCGCTGGCTATCCAGCCCGTATCCGTGGGCGGCGGCACTGATCGCGGTGGCGGTGTTTTCGCCGGTCCTGTTCTGGAATGCCGGGCACGACTGGGCGTCGTTCCGGTTCCAGCTCGTGCGCGCCACCGCGATCCACGAAGTGTCGTTGCGCACCGTCGGCGATTTCATCGGCCTGCAGTTCGGGCTGGTCGGTGTCATCCTGCTGCCGGTGGTGCTGTCGGGCGCGAGCATGACGGCGTGGCGCGGTTATCGCCGCGGCGATGCGGTCGCCATTCTGCTGTCGACCGCCGTGCTCGTTCCCTTTCTCTATTTCTTCTGGAAATCGCTGACGCTTCGGATCGGCGATACCTGGCCGATGTTCCTGTGGCCGGCCGGATTCGCCGCAACCGCCATCAACATCGCGATACTGCGGCGGGAAGGTCTTCCGGCTTGGATGGTCAGATCGACAATCTCCTGGGCCAGAGCCGCGGTCGTTTCCGGCATCGTCTTCGTCGTTGCGGTGTTTCTCTACTATGTCGTTACCCCCTGGAATTTCTTCGGACGGGCCGACCCGATCGGCGGGGAGGCGGGTTACGAGCAGGTCGTGGACCGGGCACAGGCCGAGCTGCAGAACACCGGCGCGACCTGGATCGCCACCACCGACTACCGGACCTATGCCATGCTGCGCTGGTTCTTCAACGGCCGCGTGCCGGTGATCCAGATCAACGAGCGCGGGCGGTTCATGGGTTTTCGCGATCCCGGCATGAATCTGATCAGCGGCCACACCGGGCTCTATGTCGGGCGCGAACCCGACGACAGGAGCCCGGTATGGGCGTCGACGACGGCGGTCAGGGAACCGCTGGAGCGGGTCGAGCGCAGCTGGCGCGGGAACGTGATGGACACCTACGCGCTGCAGAAGCTGACCGGCTGGACGCCGGAGCTTTCGCCGCCGCCGGACTCGCCGCTCTATCGCTGGCGCGTGCTGGCGGGCGATGTCCACTGGCCATGGCGCGTCGCGGCGTTGGCCAACCGCGACGTCATGGCGCTCTCGTTCGAGGGCCCGATGCCTCGCGATTCCAAATAATTTTCCGACTTGCATGCAGGCTTAAGAATGCCTTAATCGCGCAATGTATGATGGTTTGGCACGGCGGCCCGTGCACAATTCGCGGCCGCGACCTGGAGAAAAGTCATGAGCAAGATCGCTTCGGCCCTGCTGGCTGTCACGTTGGTTGCGAGCCCGCTTCTGCTGCCGCAGCAGGCAAAGGCGGAGAACGGTGAAATCGCCGCCGGCGTGGTGGGCGGACTGATCGGCGGCGCGTTGCTCGGCGGCGCCCTGGCATCACGTCCGGCTCCGCCGCCGCCGGCTTACTATGCACCCGCGCCGGCTTACGTCGAGGAGCCTGCCTGCCGCTTCGTGCGTGAGCGCTACTGGGATGGCTATGACTGGCATTTTCGCCGGGTCGAGGTTTGCGATTGATCGCGGCACGTTTCTGCGCTCGCAGCTTCGGCGACATGAGATCCGGCCGCCCTCGGGCGGCCTTTTCGTTTGGCTTGGGAAATCGCGCCGGACCTAGTCCTCGCCGTCGCGTTTGCGCAGCAGATCCTTGGCGAGATCGGCGAGCACCGGCCGCGGCAAAGCCGTGAACGGCAGCGGCCGGGTGACGTCGATCGCGGCAAGCCCCAGCCGCGCGGTCAACAGGCCGTTGAGCACGCCTTCACCGAGCCGCTGCGACAGTTTTGCCGCCAGGCCGTGGCCGAGCACCTGCTGGATCAGGCTGTCGCTCGCCGCCATGCCGCCGGTGATCGCGACATGGGCGATGACGTGGCGCATCAGCCGGAACATGCCGAGCGCGCCGGGCCGTCCGCCATAGAGCAGCGCCAGTTGCCGGATCAGCCGCAGCGAGGCCACGAACACGAACAGCACGTCGACCATCGCGCGCGGGCTGACGGCGGTGACGATCGAGACGCGTTGCGCGGCCGACGACACCAGCCGGCGCGCCTCCTGGTCCAGCGGGGTCATCAACTCGCGCTCCGCCAGCCGGATCATATCGGCGCCGTCGATGATGTCATCGGCGTGGCCCTGCAGCGTGGCCCGCGCCCGCGCCAGATGCGGGTTCTGGTGCGCCAGTTTCAGCAGCTCCTGCACGATGCCGCGGCTTTGCGCGCGGTCGTCGCTCACGAGCACTTCGCCGGCGCGCAGATGCAGGTTTTCGATGGTCGCCAGGCGAATAAGCCCGAACGCTTCGCGCGCCACCACGATGGCCAGCGCCAGCGCGGCGGCAGAGGCAAAGGCGACACCGAGAAAGCCGAGGCCCTCGCTGCGCGCAAACAGGTTTTCAATCAGTTGCGTAACGCTGAGACCGAGGCCGAGCAGCACCAGCCCGCCGACGGCGCTCCAGAACACCGCGCCCCAGGGAAGGCCGCGACGCGGCGGGACCAGCGGCGCCTCGACCGGGACCGGCAGCAGCGCAGGGTCGGCTTCCGGCGTGATGCGGACCGTGCCGCGGGACGGGCGGCCGGTTTCATCCGCATCCATCACGATCACGCCGGGATCGTCCAGCTTGAAGGTCACGGGCTTGCGGGGGCGCTCGCTCATTGCAGTCTGTCTCCGATCAGGAACTGGAGGGCGCGGTCGAGGCGGATGTGAGGCAGGGTCGGACCCGCTGCGTTGACGCTTTCCAGCTGCGGCGGCCGAAAGCGCAGAAAGCGGAAATCGGTCTTTTCGGCGCTCGCGCTGGAAAGCCCGCGAAACGCCCCTTCGCCTGCAAAAAGCTGTTCCGGGTCGGCCGGCAGGTCGCCCGGAAAGGTCGCGACCTCGGTGGTGCCGTCGAAGGCCTCTCCGCCGGCGTCCTCGCCGGGGGCGGGGGTTCCCAGGATCGAGGGCAGTTTGTCGCGCCCGCGCGCCACCATCGCCTCGCTGGTGGCGCGCACCGCGGCCAGCGCCACCACGTCGATCAGGGCGCCGGTGTCTTCGGCGCGTGCCGCGGCCCCGGCCACGGTTCGCCGCAACACCGCTTCCAGGCGGTCATGGCTCGAATGGTGCAGGTGATCGGCCTTGGTCGCGGCAAACAGGATGCGGTCGATCCGGGGCCGGAACAGGCTGCTCAGAAACGTGCTGCGGCCGATCCTGAAGCAATCCAGAATTCCCGCCAGCGCCGCCTCGAGATCGTGCAGCGCTTCGGGGCCGGAGTTGAACGCCGAGAGCGCATCCACCAGGACCACCTGGCGGTCCAGCCGCGCGAAATGATCCCGGAAGAACGGCCGCACCACCACGTCCTTGTAGGCCTCGTAACGGCGGACCATCATCGCCCACAGCGAGCCCTCGGGCGCCACGCCGTCGTCAGGCAGATCCAGCGGCGCAAAGGTCAGCGCCGGCGAGCCCGCGAGGTTGCCCGGCATCAGGAAGCGCCCGGGCGGCAGCAGGCTCATCGCAAAGCGTTCGTCGCGGCAGGCGCGCAAATAATCGGTGAACAGCCGCGCTTCCGTCAGCGCCGCCTGCTCGTCCTCATGGCCCTCGGCGCTCAGGGTCGCAAGATGCGCGTGCCATTGCGCCGCGAGCCGCGCGCGGGGGCGCTGCCGCGACAGGCCGAGGCTTTCGCGGGACCACTGCTCGTAACTCTTGCCCAGCAGCGGCAGATCGAGCAGCCATTCGCCGGGATAATCGACGATATCGAGGGTCAGGGTCCGGTCCGCGCCATTTTGCCGCTGGTAGTCGATAACGAGTCGCAGCTCGCTGATATCGACCGTCGAGTTCGGCCAGCGCCGTTCCTCGATCAGGGTGCGGACGTGGTTCTCATAATCGAAGCGCGGCACCGCGTCGTCGGGCTGCGGCGCCAGCCGCGCCTGCGCGATCCGGCCGCTGGCAAAGGGCTCGAAAACCGGAAAACGGCCGCCACGGGTAAGGCCGTGGATCAGCGCGGTGATGAAGACCGTCTTGCCGGCCCGTGACAGCCCGGTGACGCCGAGCCGGACCGTGGGATTGAAAAAGTGATCGCCATAGTCCAGCAGCGCCCGTGCCGACAGGCGCGCTTCCTCGATCATTTCGGAAAGACGGGAGGCCATGCGGGCGGGAAGAACTCGATTTGACGGGGGGCAATTGACGGCGAAGCTATCCGGGAAGTGGCGATTGGCGGGCCAAAATCAAGTTTCATACTTAGGACGCTATTTGAGCCGAAGGGTTTCAGGATTCGTTGACCCCCAAGGAGCTATGATTTATCAGCTCTCGCTGCGTAGCCTGCCGGATCGCCATGACCATCTTCACACTGAAGCAGCTTGCCTCGACCTCCGTCCATGCGGCGGCCGGCGCCATGCGCTGGAATTACGACCGGGCCGAACTGATCGCCGACGGCGTCGTGCACGGCATCGGCGTGTTCTGCGGGGTGGTCGCGGCCACGGTGCTGATCGTGCTCACCGCGATCTACGCCACGCCGCTCGAAGTGGCGGTGGTCTCGGTTTACGTCGCCGGCCTGCTTGCCATGCTGGTGCTGTCGGCGACCTATAATCTGTGGCCGGTGTCGCGCGCCAAATGGGTGCTGCGCCGGTTCGATCACTCCGCGATCTACGTGCTGATCGCGGCGACCTACACGCCCTTCATCGCCCAGATGAAGGACAGCATCTTCGCGCTGGCGCTCTTGATCGGGGTGTGGTGCGTGGCGATGATCGGGATCGTGATCAAGCTGGTCTTCCCCGGCCGTTTCGACCGGCTCGCGGTCGGGCTCTATCTGGCGATGGGCTGGAGCGGCTTCATGGTCTACGACACCGGTATGGCGTCGCTGCCGGCCCTGACGCTGTGGTTCATCGCGGCGGGCGGTCTGCTCTACAGTTTCGGGGTGATCTTCCACGCCTGGCAGCGGCTGCGTTTCCAGAACGCGATCTGGCATTCTTTTGTCCTGTTGGGCGCGGCCTGCCATTACACCGCCGTGCTCGATCTCGTCCTGAACTAAACCACATTCAAAAAGCCGAGGGTGCGATGCAGGTGGCGGGCAAAGTCGTGGTTGTCACCGGCGGCGCCAACGGTATCGGCCGGGCGCTGTGCGAGGCCTTTCATCGCGCCGGCGCGGCCAAAGTCGTCGTCGCCGATCTCGATATCGCCGGCGCCCAGGCGGTTGCGGCCTCGGTCGACGGCGCGGCGTTCAAATGCGATGTCGGACAGGAGAAGGACATCGTCCGCGTGATCGAGGAGACCGAGCGGCAGTTCGGCCCGATCGCGCTGTTCTGCTCCAATGCCGGCATCGGCGGCGGCTTCGATCCGATGTCGGAAAATGCCGGCGGCAGCTCCGACGAGCCGTTTGCGAAAAGCTGGGCGATCCATGTCATGGCCCACATCTACGCCGCGCGGCATCTGATCCCGCGCATGAAGGCGCGCGGGGGCGGCTATTTCCTCAACACGATCTCCGCCGCCGGACTGCTGTCGCAGGTCGGCAGCCCGGCTTATTCCACGACCAAGCATGCCGCGGTCGGATTTGCGGAGAATCTCGCGATCTCGCACAAGGCCGACGGCATCAAGGTCTCGATCCTGTGCCCGCAGGGCGTCGATACCAACATGCTGCGCTCGATCCCGAAAGGCCCGCAATCCGGCGACGGCGACCTGACGCCGGAGCAGGTGGCGCAGGACGCGCTCGCCGGCATCGAGCAGGAAACCTTCGTCATCCTGCCGCATCCGCAGGTGCTGAACTACATGCGCAAGAAAACCGAAAATTACGACCGCTGGATCGCAGGCATGGCGAAGATCCAGGCGAAGATGCGGGAAGATTTCGCGAAGTAGAAGCCGTCATTGCGAGGAGCGTAAGCGACGAAGCAATCCGGCTTTGGTTCGTTTCGCAAGAAAGCTGGATTGCTTCGCTTCGCTCGCAACGACGGTGTGGGATTTGGCGCTCAGCTCTTCTGCGCGTAGAGCAGCGGCACCGCCGAATCCACCATCACCTCGATCAGGCTGACACCCTTATGCGCCAGCCCGCGCTTCAGCGCCGGCGCGAGTTCGGATGATCTCGCCACCCGCACGGCGTCGCAGCCCATCCCTTCCGCGATTTTCACGAAATCGATGCCCGGCAGTTCGAGGCCGGGCACGTTGCGCACCTGCATCACCTGGCTGAACGAGCGCATCGCGCCGTAGCCTGCATTGTTGATCACCACCACCGTCAGCGGCAGCTTGCGCTGCGCCGCCGTCCACAGCGCCTGGATCGAATACATCGCCGAGCCGTCGCCGATCAGGCAGACGGTGCGGATGCCGGGCCGGCCGAGCGCCATGCCGACCGCGGCGGGCAGGCTGTAGCCGAGGCCGCCGCTCGCCATGGTGTAAAAACTGTCCTGGCCGCGCATCGGCATGAATTTCTGCATCGCCGGGCGGTGCGAGGGGGCTTCCTCGACCAGCACGGCGTCGTCGGGCATCGCGGTCGACAGCGCGTGCAGCAGATATTCGACCGGAATCGGATCGCCCGCGGACGGTGCGGGCGGCAAAATGCGGCCTGCCGGCGTCGCGCGCCTGGTCTCCGGCAGCAGTTCCAGCAGCATCGTCAGTGCCGGCTTCATGGTGGCGACGATGCTGGTGCCGACGGGCGTCACCGCGGCCGCATCGGAATCGTCGGTGATCTGGAAGATCGTGGTCGCGCCATCGAAGATCGAGGCATGGCCCTCGACATGGAAGGTAAAGACCGGCGCGCCGATCACGACCACCAGATCGTGCGCGCGCAGCGCGTCCGAGAGCTGCGCCGGCGAGGCGTGCAGGAAGCCCGAAAATTGCGGATGCCGTTCCGGAAAACTGCAGCGCGCCGAAAACGGGCTGACCCACACGGCGGCTTTCGCCTTCTCCGCAACCCGCACCATCAGCTCGACGGCCGCCGCGCGATCGACGCCGGGACCGACCACGAGCGCCGGGTGCTTGCTGGCCGAAAGCGCGGCGGCGAGCGTCTTCATCGCGCTCGCGTCGGGACCGAGCTCGCGGCTGACCTGGCGCGCCTCGATCGGTTGCGTCTGATGGCTCCAGTCGTCGATCGGCACCGACACGAAGGTCGGCCCGCAGGGCGGCTGCATCGCCATGTAATAGGCGCGCGCGATCGCCGCCGGCACGTCCTCGGCGCGCGCGGGCTCGACCGAGAATTTGACGTAGGGCCGCGGAAATTCCGAGGCGCGCTCGGCATAGAGGAACGCCTGCAGCGGCAGGATGCTGCGCGCCTGCTGGCCCGCGGTAATCACCAGCGGCGTCTGGTTGCGGTGCGCGGTGTAGATGTTGCCGAGCGCATTGCCGACCCCGGCGGCGGAATGCAGATTGACAAAACCGGCATTGCGCGTGGCCTGGGCGTAACCGTCGGCCATGCCGATCACGGAGGCCTCCTGCAGCCCCAGCACATAGTCGATGTCGTCGGGCCAGTCGCTCAGGAACGGCAATTCGGTCGAGCCGGGATTGCCGAATACTTTCTTGATGCCGAACGAGCGCAACAGGTCGAGCGTGGCGTTGCTTGACGCTGACCGGCTTGCTGCTGCTTTTGGTGGGTTTGCGGGACAATGCTATGTCCTTAACTGATAGCTCGAATTGCAATAGCCGTCATTGCGAGGAGCGAAGCGACGAAGCAATCCACGCTTCCTGCGCGGATGCATGGATTGCTTCGCTTCGCTCGCAATGACGGTGGAGGGAGGACGGGCTTCACCACGTCGCGGTGCCCTTCATGGTCGGCTGCCCTTCCGAATTCGCCGTCCACAATTCCATGCCGGCGGCGGTATCGTCGGCGTTGACGCTGAACTCGCTGCCTTCGAACAGCGGCTGCAGCCCGCGATAGCTGAACTTCTTCGGCGCCGCGCCGCCATGAAGCCTGGCGGCGAGTTCCACGATAAAAGCCGCCTGCATCGGGCCGTGGAAGATCAGACCCGGATAGCCCTCGACCTTGGTGACGTAGTCGCGGTCGTAATGGATGCGATGGCCGTTGAAGGTCAGTGCCGAGTAGCGAAACAGCAGCACCGGATCCGCCATGTGGGTTTCGCGGTGTTTTGCCACGGGCGGCGGCGGGGCCGGCTTCGCCGGCGCGGCAGCCGGCGCGGTCGACATGTCGCGATAGACGATGTCCTGCCGCTCGCGCAGCGCGGTGCCGCGCGGCGTCGTCACCAGATGGTCGACGGAAACGAAACACAGCGTGCCGGTGCTGCCGGTCTTCATGGTCACGTCGGCGATGCGCGAGGTCCGCGTGGTCTCGTCGCCGACGCGCAAGGCGTCGAAGAATTCCAGCTCGCCGCCGGCCCACATCCGGCGCGGCAGCGGCACCGGCGGCAGGAAGCCGCCCCGGGTCGGATGGCCGTCGGGGCCGAGCTCCGACATCGGGAAAACCGGCGGCGCCAGGCACCAGTGCACCGTCCACGGCGCGGCATCGCCCGGCCTGGGATCGCCGATCTCCATGAACAGCGTGGCGCGCAGGCCCTTCACCAGCTGCGCGGTGACGATGTCGGAGGCCTGGGTGGTGCGCCCGATCCATTGGCGCAAATGGTCGAGATCGGGTTTGTCGGTCATGACGATTTGGTCCGGACAGGAGGAGAGTTTGCAATGCTGCTGCGCTGGCCGATCCCGGGCACCGCCCCGTAGCGGCGCGGCTGATCGACGACGATGGCGGCCGGCGCGGGATAGCTCACCGGTCCCTTTGGCGTATCGACCTCGATGCGGCGCAGATGCGGATGGCGAGCGAGGTCGGCCATGGTGTTGACTTCGGCAAAGGCGATGTCGGCGTCGGACAGGCGCTTGAGCAGTTCGTCGCGGCTCAGGCTGGCAAAGATGTCGCCGACGGTCTTGTCGGTGAGCGCGCGGTTGCGGACGCGCTCGACCATGTTGGCAAACCTGACATCGCCGGGCAGATCGGGCTGGCCCAGCACGTCCGCGCATAATTTCTTCCATTCGCGCTCGCTCTGGATCGAAATCAGGATGTCCTTGCCGTCCTTCGAGCGAAACGCGCCGTAGGGCGCAATCGAGGGGTGCGCGAGGCCCATCCGCTGCGGCGGGTTGCCGGCCTCGGCGTTGAGCAGCGGCACCGCGAGCCAGTCGGCCATCACGTCGAACATCGAAATCCGGATATCGGCGCCCTTGCCGCTGCGCGAGCGCCCGATCAGGGCTTCGAGGATCGCGGCATGCGCGGTGGCGCCGGTGGCGACGTCGACGACCGACATCCCGACGCGCGAAGGGCCTTCCGGACCGCCGGTGACCGACGCCAGCCCGCTCTCGGCCTGGATCAGCATGTCGTAGGCCTTGCGCTCGGCGTAGGGGCCGTCGTCGCCATAGCCCGAAATGGTGCAGCAGATCAGTTTCGGGTAATCCTTGCGCAGGCGTTCCCGCGAAAAACCGAGCTTGTCCATCGAGCCGGGTTTCAGGTTTTGCAGCAGCACGTCGGCGCCGGCGATCAGCGCCTCGAGGCCGGCGCGGCCCTCTTTGGTGGCGAGATCGATCACCACCGAATCCTTGCCGCGGTTGAGCCAGACGAAATAGCTGCTCTGTCCCTTCGCCGCGGCATCATAGCCGCGCGCAAAGTCGCCCTCGGGGCGCTCGATCTTGATGACATGGGCGCCGGCGTCGGCCAGCCTTGAACTGCAGAACGGCGCGGCGACCGCCTGTTCGACGGCAATGACGGTCAATCCTTCAAGCGGCAGCATGTTTTGTTCTCAGTAGGAGCGGGGCATGCCCAGCACGTGCTCGGCGAGGTACGACAAAATCAGGTTGGTCGAGATCGGCGCCACCTGGTAGAGGCGGGTCTCGCGGAATTTGCGTTCGACGTCATATTCCTCGGCAAAGCCGAAACCGCCATGGGTCTGCACGCAGGCGTTGGCGGCTTCCCAGGAGGCGTCGGCCGCCAGCATTTTTGCCATGTTGGCCTCGGCGCCGCAATCCAGCCCCGCCTCGTATTTGCGGGTGGCTTCCCTCACCATCAGCTCGGCGGCGCGCATCGCCGCATAGGCCTTGGCGATGGGAAACTGGACGCCCTGGTTCTGGCCGATCGGGCGGCCGAACACGACCCGCTCCTTGGCGTAGGCGGAGGCCTTGGCGATGAACCATTTGGCGTCGCCGACGCATTCGGCCGCGATCAGGATGCGTTCGGCGTTCATGCCGGAGAGGATATAGCGGAACCCCTTGCCCTCTTCGCCGATCAGGTTTTCCGCCGGCACCCGCATGTCGGTGAAGAACACTTCGGTGGTGGCGTGGTTCATCATGGTGCGGATCGGGCTGATCGTGAGCCCGTTGCCCTTCGCCGCCTTCATGTCGACGATGAACACCGACAGCCCGTCGGTGCGTTTTTTGGAGTGCTCCTTCGGCGTGGTGCGCGCCAGCAGGATCATCAGGTCGGAATATTCGGCGCGGCTGGTCCAGATCTTCTGGCCGTTGACGATATAGCCGTTATTGCCGTCGCGCTTCGCAAACGTCTTCAGCGAGGAGGTATCGGTGCCGCTGCTCGGCTCGGTGACGCCGAACGCCTGCAGCCGCAATTCGCCGCTGGCGACCTTCGGCAGCCATTTCGCCTTCTGCTCGTCGCTGCCGTGCCGCAGCAGCGTGCCCATGGTATACATCTGGGCGTGGCAGCCGCCGCCATTGCAGCCGGCGCGCTGGATCTCTTCCAGGATCGCGGCCGCCGCGGACAGTTTCAAGCCAGCGCCGCCATATTCTTCCGGGATCAGCACCGAGAGATAGCCGGCTTCGGTCAGGGCATCGACGAAGGCCCTGGGGTAGGCCATCTCGCGGTCGAGCTTGCGCCAGTATTCGCCGGGAAATTGCGCGCAGAGCTTGGCGACGGCATCGCGGATGTCGGCGTGGTCGTCGTGTTGTTCGGTTGCGGTCATCTGAACTCGGCTGGTCGATCGGGGGCGCGTGGCAGCCCGCGGCGCGGTTGAAATCCTTCGCCGTGGATAGGCTGGGCAAGGCCGGCGATCAAGGCCGGTCTGTTCATGCAGGTATGCGTACCGGCAGCGACTCGATGCCCCGAACGAAGCTGGAATAGACCCGCTTCGGCTCGCCGACCACCTCGATGCGGTCGAACCGCTTCAGCATCTCCTGCCACACGATCTTCAATTGCAGTTCGGCGAGCCGCATGCCGACGCAGCGGTGGATGCCGAAGCCGAAGGAGAGATGGGTGCGGGGCCGGGCGCGGTCGATGATGAACGCGTCGGGGTTCTCGATGCCCTCTTCGTCGCGGTTGCCGGAGACGTACCACATCACCACGCGGTCGCCCTTTTTGATGGTCTTGCCGCCGATTTCGGTATCGACCAGCGCGGTGCGGCGCATATGCGCGAGCGGCGTCTGCCAGCGAATGACTTCCGGCACCATGGAATCGATCAGCGCCGGATTGGCGCGCAGCTTTTCGTACTGATCCGGGTATTCGTTCAGGGCCAGCACCGAGCCCGACATGGTGTTGCGGGTGGTGTCGTTGCCGCCGACGATCAGGAGGATGATGTTGCCCATCAGATTGTCGGGGTCCATGTGCCGCGTGGCCTCGTTATGCGCCATCATCGAGATCAGGTCGTTTCTCGGCTCGGCATTGACGCGCTCGTTCCACATCCTGGAGAAACAGGCCGCGCATTCGTCCATCTCGGCCCGGCGCTGTTCCGCCAATTCGACGATGCCGCTCTTCGGCAGCGCGGTGGAGACGTCGGACCAGCGCGTCAGCTTGCGGCGCTCCTCGAAGGGGAAGTCGAACAGGGTCGCCAGCATCTGGGTGGTCAGTTCGATCGACACCCGGTCGACGAAATTGAAGGTCTCGTTGCGGGGCAGGGCGTCGAGCACCTTGGCCGTGCGCGCGCGGATCAGGATCGCGAGTTCGTCCAGATGCGTCGGCGTGAACATCGGAGAGACGGTCTTGCGCTGCTCGGCATGCCGCGGCTGGTCCATCGCGATGAAGCTCGGCCAGTCGTAGCCCGGCGGCACGTCGCGGATCGAGATGCCGCCGAGCGAGACGTCGGAAGAGAAGATGCCGTGGTTGGTGTCGACCTGCATGATGTCGTTGTATTTGGTGACCGACCAATAGGGTTCGATCGGCGCGTTGGTGCAGTAGTGCACCGGCTCTTCCTTGCGCAGCCGCTCGAACCACGGCCACAGCGTATCGTTCTGGAACAGGCGCGGCGCGCCCGGATGAAAATCCTTCAGCGGCGTGGAATAGGCCTCTTCGCGCGCGAGGCGCAAAAGTTCGGCCTTGTCGGCTCGCACTGTGGTCTGGATGTTCATCGTCGATGATCCCGAAATGCTGGTCGATGCCTTGCACCTTGCGCGCATTCCACTTGACGGAATACGCGTGGTTCAGCCGGCGATCCGCACCGGCAAGGTCTCGTAGCCTTTGACAAAGCTCGAATACACCCGCTTCGGCTCGCCGACCACCTCAATATGGTCGAACCGCTTCATGATTTCCTCCCAGATGATCTTCAATTGCAGTTCGGCCAGCCGCATGCCGACGCAGCGGTGGATGCCGAAGCCGAAGGAGAGGTGGGTGCGCGGCCGGGCGCGGTCGATGATGAACTCGTAGGGGCGCTCGATCGCCTCCTCGTCGCGGTTGCCCGAGACGTACCACATCACCACCTTGTCGCCTTTCCTGATCTGCCTGCCGCGGAACTCGATGTCCTGGAGCGCGGTGCGCCGCATATGCGCCAGGGGAGTCTGCCAGCGGATCACCTCGGGCACGCAGCTGTCGAGCAGCGTCGGATTCTCGCGCAGCTTGCGGTACTGGTCCGGATGCTGGTTCAGGGCGTAGATGCTGCCGCTCATGGTGTTGCGGGTGGTGTCGTTGCCGCCGACGATCAACAGGATCAGATTGCCGAGGAAATTCTTCGGGTCCATGTCGCGGGTGGCCTCGGCGTGCGCCATCATCGACAGCAGGTCGTTCTTCGGCGGCTGGTTGATGCGGTCCTTCCAGAGCTCGCCGAAATAGGCCGCGCATTCGCCGAGTTCGGCCATCCGCGCTTCCTCGGTCGCGACCACGCCGTCCGGGCCGGGAATCGTGGTGGCGACGTCGGACCAGCGCGTCAGCTTGCGGCGGTCCTCCCAGGGAAAGTCGAACAGCACCGCCAGCATCTGCGTGGTCAGTTCGATCGAGACCCGGTCGACGAAGTCGAACTCCTCGTTGACCGGCAGGTTGTCGAGGCACTCGGCCGAGCGTTGGCGGATGTTGATCGCGAGCTGGTCGAGATGGGTCGGGGTAAACATCGGCGACACGGTCTTGCGCTGCGCGCCGTGGCGCGGCTGGTCCATGGAGATGAAGCTTTCGCGGCGCAGGTCGGGGTCGATGTCGCGGATGGTGATGCCGCCGAGCATGGAGGCCGACGAGAACACCGCATGGTTGGTATCGACGTCCATGATGTCGTTGTACTTGGTCACCGACCAGTACGGCCCGAACATGCTGTCCTTGCAGTAATGCACCGGCTCTTCCTTGCGCAGCCGGTCGAAATACGGCCAGAAGGCGTCGGAACGAAACAATTCGGGATCGCCGGGATTGAATTGTTCGAGCGGAAGGGATCGGGCCATATCCCGCGCGGCTTCCTGGTCGATATTTTCAGTGGAATCGATCGTCCCGTGCATCGGGCAGCTCCCTGATTGCCCCCTCCATGGCAAGCTCCGGAGGGTGGTCGTTTGAGCGAATTACAGCCCGTCGCGCGCGCCAGAGCAAGGGAGAGTTTTGCCCCGGGCGAGGCGTCCGCTGGTATACCGCGGCAGTCGCCTTTCCCGGCATCTTCAGCCCGTGACAAGCCTATTTCCAGAGACTAAGGCTGTAGCCGACGACAGCAGCGCCAATTGCCCGAAAGGCCGCCTGACCATGATTCCCAACGCGCAACGCATCTTCAACTTCGATCTCGGCGAGACCGCCGACGCCATCAGGGAAACCGTGCAGGATTTCTCCAGCAACGAGATCGCGCCGCGCGCCGCCGAAATCGACAGGAGCAATCAGTTCCCGAGGGATCTCTGGCCGAAGATCGGGGCGCTGGGCCTGCACGGCATTACCGTGGAGGAGGAGTACGGCGGATCGGGGCTCGGCTATCTCGAGCACTGCATCGCGGTCGAGGAAATCTCGCGGGCTTCGGCTTCGGTCGGCCTTTCCTATGGCGCGCATTCCAATCTCTGCGTCAACCAGATCCGCCGCAACGGCAGCGAGGCGCAGAAGCGCAAATATTTGCCGAAGCTGATCTCCGGCGAACACGTCGGATCGCTGGCGATGTCGGAGCCCAACTCGGGCTCCGACGTGGTTTCGATGGCGACCCGCGCCGAGAAGAAGGGCGACCGCTTCGTCATCAACGGCAGCAAGATGTGGATCACCAACGGCCCGGTCGCCGATACGCTGGTGGTCTATGCCAAGACCGACGCGGCGGCCGGCCCGCGCGGCATCACCGCCTTCATCATCGAAAAGGGCATGAAGGGATTTTCCACCGCCCAGAAGCTCGACAAGCTCGGCATGCGCGGCTCCGATACCTGCGAGCTGGTGTTCGAGAATTGCGAGGTGCCGGAAGAGAACGTGCTCAGCCAGGTCGGCCGCGGCGTCAACGTCCTGATGTCGGGTCTCGACTACGAGCGCGCGGTGCTGGCCGCGGGGCCGCTCGGCATCATGCAGGCCTGCATGGACGTGGTGCTGCCTTACGTGCACGAGCGCAAGCAGTTCGGCCAGCCGATCGGCACGTTTCAGCTGGTGCAGGGCAAGATCGCCGACATGTACACCACGATGAATGCGTCGCGCGCCTATGTCTACGCGGTGGCAAAAGCCTGCGACCGCGGCGAGACCACGCGCGAGGACGCCGCCGGCGCCATCCTCTACGCCGCCGAGAAGGCGACCCAATGCGCGCTCGACGCCATCCAGCTGCTCGGCGGCAACGGCTACATCAACGACTATCCGACCGGGCGGCTGCTGCGCGACGCCAAGCTCTACGAGATCGGCGCCGGCACCAGCGAAATCCGCCGCATGCTGATCGGCCGGGAGCTGTTCGAGAAGTCGGCGTAGCCCGCCGCGTAGTCGACGCCCGTCATTGCCGGGCTCGTCCCGGCCATCCAAGGTCTATCTACTTTGCCGCGCCAGCAGAGAACGTGGATGCCCTGCACCCGGCTACGCCAGGCTTCGCCGGGCCTTCAAGGGTTCGTTCGCCGAAGCTTCAGCGAAGGCGGGCAAGGCCGGGCCAATCCGCCCTGCGAACCCGTCGGGCAAATCAGCAAAAACCTGTCAAGCCCCTCTGCGAAAAATATTCTGATTTTCCGAAGACCCAAATCACTTTATTAACCTCCCCGTCCTGACCCACAGAGGGGCGGCTCGAGATCGTCACGGACGCGGGACAGGATGCGGTGGACGCGAAGCACGCTAAAGACGAGAGCGTGTGTTCGCGGACGGTGAAGTCGTGTGGTCCTGACGCCCCGACGCTGGCGTCAAGTTCGCGGGAAGCAATTCTCGCGGGCGATGGTGGCAAAAAAGCCCGGTCGCCAGGGAGAGCGCGTTATAAGCCGTAAACCATTGCGCGGGGAATGCCGGGTGATTCCGGTGTGACCTGACAACGCGTGTGCGCTCTACCACTACCGTTGCACACGCGGCTATCGGGCGCATCGGGCGCCCGGCATTCCCTGCGCCCTCTGATTGGAGAGGGCGGAACGAGCAGGCCAAAACTCGCGCGAAACATGCGGCGAGATCGCGAAGCTGTGTTTTGTCGTCATTGCTGTTTGAAATTCGAAATTCGGACCGTAGCCCGGGTGAAGCGCAGCGAAACCCGGGGCCGGTATCTCACGGTCGTTCCCGGATTTCGCGGAGCTGTCAGCGGGCGGCGCTTACGCCGACCTGTCTATCCGTGCCGAGGAACTGCGACAGCGTCTACTCCGCCAGATGATTGGTCTTCTTCACCCACACCCGCACATCGGCGAGCACGTCCGGCAGCACCGCGTTGACCTCGGCGACGGTCATGCCGGCCTTGATGCGCGGGTCGTACAGCAGGTTCAGAATGTACTGGTCGTAGACGTCGAAAAATCCCATCGAGACGTCGTCGTTGAACATGGTCCAGGGCACCGAGGAGGTGTCGTTGATCGGCCCCAGCGACTGCAGCAGTTCCTCATAGGCGCAATCCAGGAAGATGAAGTCGCCGTTGTCGACGGTGAGGATGACGTCGGAGTGCTCGATCTCGTACTTGTCGTTCTTGCGAAAGCCGGACAGGCATTGCGGATCGAGCGAGGTCTTGATTTCTTTCGCGCGTTCGCTGCCGTAGAAGCTGGTGATGGTGCGATAGAGGTCGCGGTCGCGCACCAGTTTGACGACGACATTGGCGCTGTCGCTGTTGTCCGCCATCGCGATATCGAGATGCTGCACCTTTTGTCCGATATCGGCGACGACGTTTGCGAGTTGCGCCTTGCGGTCGGGGCGGTTGCCGTCGGCGTACACCCGCACCGGCCTGTCGTATTTCCGGATGCGGTCGACCCGGCCGGCCAGTTGATATTCGGCGCCGAAGGCGGTCTTGAAAAACCCTTCGATGATCTCGCTGTCGGTGAAGACCTTCTTCTCGGCGTGCCGGCGCGCGGCGATGGCGGGGATTTCGGCCGAGGCCGCTTGCAGCCATACGACGCTGCCGAACGCAACGGTCAGCAAGACGGTCGCGACGATCGGAAAATGCACGGGTCGGCTCATTGCCTGGACGCTGCCGCAATCGCCGCGTGCACGCAAGGATCGAATACCCGACGCCGCATCGAGTTCCAAACCGCTGCACGTTCGTCCTTCAGGTGCAGCCCGGATGTAGCGAAGCGAAATCCGGGGTGCGCGGCACGACTGTTCCCGGATTTCGCTTCGCTCATCCGGGCTACGTCGGTCCTAGTTCTTCACGACCACGGTGGTGCCGACGGAAACGCGATCATAGAGATCCTTGACGTCGTCATTGGTCATGCGGAAGCAGCCCGAGGATACCGCCTGGCCGATCGTTT
This sequence comes from uncultured Alphaproteobacteria bacterium, assembly GCA_963721275.1. Classification (GTDB taxonomy): domain Bacteria; phylum Pseudomonadota; class Alphaproteobacteria; order Rhizobiales; family Xanthobacteraceae; genus Bradyrhizobium. The sequence continues at coordinate 89,580 of CAVRIQ010000028.1, forward strand.
CCGGTTCGTTGGAACCGTGGATGCGATACAGCGTCGAGCCCAGATACATCGCCCGCGCGCCGAGCGGATTGTCGATGCCGCCGGCCATGTGGCGCGGCAGGTCGGGCCGCCGCGCCAGCATCTGCGAGGGCGGCGTCCAGGCCGGCCACTCCTTCTTGGCGGAGATGCGGTGGACCCCGCCCCAGCGGAAGCCGTCGCGGCCGACGCCGATGCCGTAGCGCAGCGCCTGTCCGTTCGGCAGCACCAGATACAGCCGCCGTTCGGCGGTGTTCACGATGATGGTGCCCGGCGCGTACTGGCTGACGAAATTCACGGTGGTGCGCGGGATCGGGCTGGCGCCGCCGGGGCTGAAGAAATTGGGCCCGCCGCCCATCACATCGCGCGTGTCGAAGCTCTCGGCCCGCGCCTGGCCGGCGCCGGCCAGGAGCGTCACCGCCGCAAACAGCAAAGCAAAAGCCCGGATCATCGTCATTCCCCGCAACAAATCGATCGGTCGCCGAAGCAGGCCATAGCCCGGGGGATTCCGCAAGCCAGGAGCCCGCGAGCGGCCGATTTTCAGGCGCTGCGGTTAAAAAAGGCGCCAACGCCGCGGCGATGGCAGCAATGCCCGGGAAACCTTTGACGAAACGCGCAAGGGATGATTGATCTTCCTCACATTCAAAAAAGCCTCGCGAACGGGAGTGGAATGATGAACGGTGCGGAAAGTCTGGTGCGGACCCTGGTGGCGGGCGGCGTCGATGTCTGCTTTGCCAATCCCGGCACTTCCGAGATGCATTTCGTCGCGGCGCTGGATCGGGTCGAGGGCATGCGCTGCGTGCTCGGCCTGTTCGAGGGCGTGGTGACGGGCGCCGCCGACGGCTATTTCCGGATGAAGGGCACGCCGGCCTCGACGCTGCTGCATCTCGGTCCCGGCCTCGCCAATGGTCTCGCCAATCTGCACAACGCCAAGAAGGCGAATTCCGGCATCGTCAACATCGTCGGCCAGCACGCCGTCTATCACATCGGCTTCAACGCGCCGCTGACCTCCGACATCGAAGGCCTGGCGCGGCCGATGTCGGCATGGGTGCGGACCTCGCCGGACGCCAAATCGGTGGCCGGGGACGGCGCTGCCGCCATCGCGGCGGCCAGAAGCTCGCAGATCGCCACCCTCATTTTGCCGGCCGACACCGCCTGGAACGAGGCCGACGGCATCGCGCAGGTGCCGGCGGAATCCCAGCGCTCCAGCTATTCGTCGCAGGCCGTGGACAACGCCGCCAAAGTGCTGCGCGGCGGCGCGCAGACGCTGCTGCTGCTCAGCGGCAATGCGCTGACCGAGCAGGGGCTGGCGCTGGCCGCGCAGATCTCGGGCAAGACCGGCTGCAAGGTGATGGGCCAGACCTATAATCCGCGCATGGCGCGCGGGAAGGGGCGTTTCTCGATCGACCGGATTCCTTACGTGATCGAGCAGGCGTTGCCGATCCTGAAGGATTTCAAACACATCGTGCTGGTCGAAGCCAACGACCCCGTGGCATTCTTCGCCTATCCGAACAAGCCGAGCATGCTGAAGCCGGAGGGCTGCGAGGTCCATCGCATGACCTCGGGCGGCGAAAACTCGGTCGCGGCGCTGGAGGCGCTGGCCGCAGCGCTCGGCGCCAGGCCCTCCGACGCCAAACCGCAGGCCCTGGTCGAACTGGCAAAACCCACCGGCGCGCTCACGCACGCCTCGATCGCGCAGGCGATCGCGATGGCGATCCCGGAAAACGCCATCGTGGTCGATGAATCCATCACCACCGGACGCGGATTCTTTCCGCCGACCGCGGCCGCCGCCCAGCACGACTGGCTGCAGAACATGGGCGGCTCGATCGGATTTTCGACTCCCGTGGCGACCGGCGCGGCGGTGGCGTGCCCGGACCGCAAGGTGATCTGCATGGTCGGCGACGGCAGCGCGATGTACACGCTGCAGTCGCTGTGGACCCAGGCCCGCGAAGGCCTCAACGTCACCACCATCGTGTTCGCCAACCGCATCTACCAGATCCTGCGCGGCGAGTTCGACGGCGTCGGCGCCGGCGAGCCGGGAAAGCGGGCCCAGGACATGCTGAAGCTCGACCGCCCGACGCTCGACTTCGTCGCGCTCGCCAAGGGCATGGGCGTTCCCGGCCGCGCCGTCACCACGGCCGACGAACTGGTCGCGGCGCTGGCCGAAGCGATGCCGGAGAAGGGACCGCGGCTGATCGAAGTGCAGATGTGAGGATCCGCGACCGCAGTTTGAATATGTTTTCTGCTTGGAAGTTCCGCTGACGACAAGATCGTCATTGCGAGCCAACGGGTCGCGCGAATGCGCGCCCGATGATAAACTCAGCGAAGCAATCCATAGAATGGACACGGTGAGTGGATTGCTTTGTCGTTGCGTTCCTCGCAATGACGCAATGTTGTCGGGGCCAGATGCAAACCGAACTCAACAAGGTCGTCACTGCGCTGCAGGAATTCTACGCCGGCGAGACCTGGCTGCTGGAGCATGATCTCGGCGAGCGCACGCTGACGCACCGGCTGGCGGTGCACGTGGAAAAGCAGTTTCCGGGCTGGCAGGTCGATTGCGATTACGACCGGCTCGGCGAGCGGACCTTGCGGCTGCCGCATGGCACGATCGTTTCGACCGACGATCATCTGGCGAAATCGATCTATCCCGACATCGTCGTGCACCAGCGCGAGATCCCCAATAATTTGCTCGCCATCGAAGTGCGCAAGGCAGGCAATCATCAGCCGCCGGACCACGACCGGCACAAGCTGCGCGCGCTGACCGATCCGCATCTGTGGTTCGCCTATGGGATCGGGGTCTATCTCGTGCTGGGCAAGAAGAGCGTCGCCTCGGACGTCTATGTCGGCGGCGTCATCGACGGGCCGCTGTCGGCCTGGCTGGCCGGGCGGCTGAAGGATGTACGGTTGGCGTTGGGCTGAATGCCGTGACCGCCGGCCGTTCTCCCGATCGAACCAGATTGGTTCAAATTCGCTGGCATCAGTAACCTTCATCGGCAAGGTTAAAACGCGAGTTCGATTGCGCTGTTCGTCGGCGGATGGTTGTGATGGACCATGTCCAGTTCGTTCCACACCGCCGACAAGCGCACGCACCGCAGGGTCATGCTGCTGGGTCTGTTGTTTTGCGCGGCGTTCGTGGCCTTCAGCTTTTTTGCCCGGGAGCAGCCCGACAATACCTATGTGCTCGTCAAGGCCGACAGGCTGGTCCGCACCGCCGGCACGCCGTTTCCCGCCAAGTGACCCCTTTAGCGCAATGCAGCACGGGAACCGGCGGCCGGCTATTCCGTTTGAACCTTGAGCCGCTGGCCGAGACTTAACCAGCAGAGGCAATCTCCAGGAGGCTGTCATGACCCACTGGCATGATACGATGGTGGACAGGCCTGAAACCGACGGCGCGGTTTACGCGACGGGCTGGACGATCTCCGGCCTGGCCGTGCTCGGGGCCATTGTTGCGGTCTGGGTCCTCGGGATTTAGCGCTGCGACGATTTCCTGCTCCGCCGGCCGATTATGGTGCGGCGGACCCCGATCAACGAGGGTAGTCCCGGCCGGACGGCCCCGTCGCCCCCCACGCCGCGGTTCTCGGGCAGGCGGCCTTATCTTTGCGCGACGCGCCTGCCGCCGGTCGCGAGCAACCCGAGCCGGCGGCCGATCAAAAGGCCCAGCATTACCAGCAGGCACCAGACCGGGAAGAAGAACACGGTCAGAATTCCCGCGTCCTCAGGTTCGATCTGCAGCAGCCATTTGACGACGCCGACGGGAGCGAACAGTCCGAGCGCGCCTCCGGTCAGGCTGGCGATCAGAACGATCAGCTTCTGGGAGGTCATCGCAACCGGATCCGGCAATCGCGCAAAATGATGGCTGTAAATCAAAGACCGCAGATCGATAATGGTGGGCGCACAAGGGATCGAACCTTGGACCTCTCCCGTGTGAAGGGAACGCTCTCCCGCTGAGCTATGCGCCCGGGATTTTCGTGCATTATCAGAGGCCTGAAAAACCGGCGCCTCGGGGCAATGCACGAAGCGGCGATTTACGAAGTGCGGGGCCGGGGTGTCAAGCCAAACGGGCCACGATTCAATCGCAAAACGGCGTGGCGAGGGTTCAAGCGTCTTGTTGCCGCGCCCGGGAGGCGTGGGACTGCAGCGCGCGGATGCGTTCGGCCAGCGTCCCGCCGCCCTCGGGGGCGCTGCCCGGGGCCGCGCCATTGGCCATGGCGCCGTTGACCGGCTTTGCCGCTTTGGCCGGGAACGCCGGTTCCGCTGCCGCCAGCATGGTTTCGATCGCCGAATTCGGCCCCTCCAGCTGCATCGCGAGCTTTGCCACTTCGGCGGCGATATCGTTGATGCGTTCGCGCAGCAGCGCGTTTTCCATCCGCTCGGTCGCCCAGGAGCTTTCGGCCTGCTGCTGGATCGCATTGATGTCGCGCTGCAGCTTGGCGCGCTCCTCGCGCGCGACCCGGAGCTGCTCCTCGGCGGCCGCTTTCTCTTTCTGCAATCTTTCGATCGCCGGCGCCTTGCCGCTGTTCAGCGCCACGATTTCGACGCGCAATTCCCTGGCGATACGTTCGGCGGCCTCGTTGGCCTGGCGCAGCTGGTTGTTCTCGAAGTCGCGCTCGGCGAGCAGCTTGCCCTGGGTGGCAAGCCGTTGCTCGAGGTCGTTGACGCGGTTGCCCAGCAACTCGGCTTCCTTGACCTGCACGATCAGCTGGCGATCCAGATCGGTGACGCGCTGGCTCAGATTTTCGACGCGGCTGCGCGCCTCGGCGAGCTCGCGCGTCGCCTTTTCGGATTCGTGGCGTTCCTGCTCGAGCCGCGACTGCGTCGTGGCGAATTCCTTTTCGGCGTCGCCGACGCGGTTCTTGAGATTTTCGATCTGGGCGCGCACCGCCACCAGTTCGACCTGACGGGTCTCCGCCATCATCGAACGGTCGGACAGTTCGGCGTTGAGCTTGGCAAGATCGCTCTGCTTGTCCTTCAGCGCCTTTTCGGCGTCGCGCAGCGATTCCGTCTTGGTGTTGAATTCCTCTTCGGTGGCGCGCAGCTGTTCCTTGACCGCCTTCTCGCGCGCTTCCAGCGAGAAGATGGTGGCGTTCTTCTCGCCGAGTTCCAGCTTCATGCGATTGATCGCATCGGTCTTCTTGCCGAGTTCGGCGAGCTGGCTGGTGGTCTTGTTCTTGAGCTGATCGACGCTCATCTCGAGCCGCCGCGCCGACATCGCGAATTCCGCGCGCAGCTGGTCCTTGTCGGCCTGGATTTCGGCCATCGACAAAGGCGTCGCCGCCTCGAGCCGCCGTGTCGTCAGCCGCACCGCGCGGTTATGCACCAGCGGCACGATCATCAGCCCGACCAGCATCGAGAGCAGGAAACCGATCGCCAGATACATGATCGGTTCGACCATCAGCGGTAACTCCCCATGAGATGAAAATTCTCAATCACAATGCCATGGGGCACACGGTAAACGCCAGCCTAATGGCGCGTTAACGTGAATCCGTAACCAGAGCGGTCTGGTCGGAGGAACGCCCGGCGCGCAAAGGAGGTCAGAACGGGTTCCATGTCGCGCGCGGCGTATATTTGAGATAGCCGATATTGGCGCCGAGCCGCAGTCCGATACCGGAGCGGATCGGCACCAGCACGATGTTGTTCGCCGTCAGCGCGGTCATGCCGAAGCCGCCGATAATATAGGCGGAGCCGTCGATGCCGCCGAAGCGCTGGTAGATCGCATTGGTCGCGGGGAGGTTGTAGACCAGCGTCATGGTGCGCGCGCCGTCGCCGCCCCAGTCGAAGCCGACGGAGGGGCCCTGCCAGTAGACCCGCAAGTCTCCGGCATTCTTGGTGTAGAGCGTGCCTTCGCCGTACCGCAGTCCGGCCACGAACGCGCCCGATCCTTCCTCGCCCAGAACATAGCCGTTCGGCAGGCCCCATTGGCTGACCGCGCGCTCGATCACCGAGGCGAGGCCGCGCGAGACGTTGCCGAAGAACTTGTGCCCGGCGCCGAGCAGTTCTTCCGGACCGTATGTCGTGGGGCCGGGCTGGCGTACCGGCGGCGGCAGTGCCGGCGGCGCTGCCGCCTGCTGAGCGAACGCGGGAACAGCCCAGCCCATCAGCGCGGCGAGCGTCACCGCGGCAAGGCGTGATGCGAAAGTCATGAAACTACCCCTGGGTATCGAATCCCGGCCGCCACCTTAACCGGATGCCAACAGGCACTGTTTTAGGTTGCGTCCAGTGTCCCCCGACTCGAATGTTATCGGCATCAACTATGACGGCACAACGGCAGGAAAGAAACGGCCCCTGGCGCAGAACAGGCTTTCGCCCCGGAATAGCCTTGATCGGCTTGCTGGCCAGCCTTGGTTGGGCAAGCCTTGGTTGGGCAAGCCTGGGTTGGACAGGCCTTGCCGCGTTAGGCCTTTCCGGGTCCGCGGCCCGGGCCGCCACCACTGAGCGGGTCGTGGTGAACCGCTTCACGGGGTTGGCCATCGAGGGTTACGACCCCGTCGCCTATTTCGTCGACGCCCGTCCCGAGGTCGGCTTGGAGGATTTTGAGGCCTCCCAGGCAGGTGCGGTCTGGCGTTTCCGAAATGAAGGCAATCGCGCGTCCTTCGTCGCCCATCCCGAGGTCTACGGCCCGCAGTATGGCGGCTACGACCCGATCGACGTGGCCCGCGGCGTCACCGTGCCTGGCAACCCCCGGTTCTGGCTGATCACGGGACAGCGGCTTTATCTGTTCAACCGCGAGAAGAGCCGCGATGCCTTTGGCGCCGATCCCGGGCGCGTCCTGCGCGAAGCGAACGCGCGCTGGCCGCAGCTGGAACAGGACCTGGCGCAGTAGCGGGCGGCTCGAAATCACCAAAGCTCATCATGCCCGGGCCGTGGCAGTCTGCATTGCGCGGACTGGGTCTAGCCCACCGCCGCCGGATCGCCCCAGGCGATGAACGCCGGCACGATGAAGTCGGCCCGGCCCCTCCCGAATTGCAGCTCGCCGCCCTGCGCATCCGTGATCCTGCCGCCGGCCGCGGTGACGACCGCGTGGCCGGCCGCGATATCCCATTCGCATGTAGGCGCAAGGCGGGGATAGATATCGGCTTCTCCCTCCGCCACCCGGCCGAATTTGACCGCCGAGCCCAGCGTCTTGCGGATCGCGCCGGGTCGCGCCGCGATGAAGGCTTCGGTGCGGCTGTCGCCATGCGAGCGGCTTACCGCGACGATCCAGGGCTCGCCGCGCCTGGGCAGGGGGCGGGTATGGATCGGCTCGGCCACCGAGTTTTCGCCTAACCTCAGCCGTTCCGCGCCCCGGCCGACCAGGCCACGCCAGACCAGCCCCAGCGCCGGTGCGCCGACGATGCCCAGTAACGGCGTCCCGTTCGTCACCAGTGCGAGGTTGACGGTAAATTCGTCGCGGCCGGCGACGAATTCCTTGGTGCCGTCGAGCGGATCGATCAGGAAGAAGCTGCCATTGTAAGGCGGTTTCGCCGAATTGACGCGCTCTTCCGACAGGGTTGGAACCTGCGGTGCGAGCCGCGCCAGGCCTTCGGCGATGATCCGGTCGGCGGCGAGATCGGCTTCCGTCACCGGCGATCCGTCGAGCTTGCCCTCGATCCGCATCGCCGCCCGGTTGACGGCGAGAATCGCCGTTCCGGCCCGGATCACCAGGTCGGTCAAGGGCTGCATCAGCGCGGCCGCGGCCTCGCCCTCGATCACGGTTGCCGGCGAAACTGCCTCATTCATGGGCGGATTCCATCTGCTGTTCCTCTTTCCCCTGGGTTTTCGCCTTGAGTTGGCAGCATGCGCGTCCGCAGTGTATCTAACCGGCGAGCATGCGTGATTCGGCTTGGTCCGCGCTTTCCGCGGATTTACAGGAACACCTTATGTCTGGCACCTCGTCTCCCGGTCCCGCGCCCGCCCCCGACGCCCTCGAACTGGCGGCGCTGCTATGTTCGCGGGTTTGTCATGATCTCATCAGTCCGGTCGGCGCCATCGTCAATGGGCTTGAGGTCCTCGACGACAATCCCAAGCCGGAAGATCGTGAATTCGCGCTGGATTTGATCCGCAAGAGCGCCAAGACGGCGTCGGCGCGGCTGCAGTTCTGCCGGCTGGCGTTTGGCGCCGCCGGATCCTCGGGCGCGCAGATCGATCTCGGCGACGCGCAGACCATGGCGCGCGGTCACCTCGAGGACAACAAGACCTCGATCGCATGGAATTTGCCGCGCGTGCTCTTGCCCAAGAACCGGGTCAAGCTGCTGCTCAACATGATGGTCATCGCGCAGCAGACGATCCCGCGCGGCGGCGTGCTCACGGTCGATGCGATCGGCGAGGGCGAGCAAATCGGGTTTCGCGTCACCGCCAGCGGGCTCAACGCCCGCATGCCGCAGAATATCGCCGATATGCTAAGTGCGGGTCCCATTCACGCCGTCGATGCCCATGCGGTGCAGCCTTATTACACGCGGCTGCTGGCGCAGGCCTGCGGGCTGAATGTGGTGCTCGCGCCCGAGGGCGATGCGGTGGTCGTTACCGCTTCCTGAGCAAACATGGTTAACCGACGGTATACGGGGCGCCCGAGGATTTCCGAGGGCGCCTTATCTCTTTGTTGATCCCGTTCTTTTCCATTTGCTCAACCAATATTAAACGCTTTGCGCAGAAGCTGGCCTCGTTCTGAAAGGCGTGTCGAAGTCGCGCGCCCGTGCGTCCGAAGGCCTGTTTCATGGATGATCTGTTGCGGGAATTTCTGACGGAAACCAGCGAGAGCCTGGATACCGTCGACAATCAGCTGGTTCGGTTCGAGCAGGAACCGAACAACGCCAAGATACTCGATAACATCTTTCGCCTGGTTCACACCATCAAGGGCACCTGCGGCTTCCTCGGGCTGCCGCGGCTGGAAGCGCTGGCGCATGCCGCCGAGACCCTGATGGGCAAATTCCGCGACGGAATGCCGGTGACGGGACAGGCGGTCACGCTGATCCTGACCACGATCGACCGCATCAAGGACATCCTGGGTCAGCTCGAGGCGACCGAGGCGGAGCCCGACGGCTCCGATCAGGATCTGATCGACGAACTACAGGCGATGGTGGAGCGTGGCATGGAAGCGATGACAGCGGCGTCGGCTTCGCCGGCCGAATCGGCGCCGGCGGCTGCTGCCGAGCCGGCGGTTGCGGAGGGCTCCTTGATACCGCAGACGCTGGAGCGGCCGTTGCGTCCCGGCGAAGTGTCGCTGGACGAACTGGAACGCGCGTTCCGCGAAACCGCGATCGAGATTGCATCGCCGCCCACGGCGCCGGCCGCGCCAGCCGCGGCGGTCGCCGCGCCCGCGCCGCAGGCCGCGCCGGCAAAGCAAGCAAAGCCGGCAGCGAAAGAGGCAAAGCCGGCCACGGCCGCAAGACCCGCGGCCGGCAAGCCGGTCATCGCCGCCGACGAAGTGCACGAGGCCGACAAGGTCGCCAACCAGTCGATCCGCGTCAACGTGGATACGCTGGAACACCTGATGACCATGGTGTCGGAACTGGTTCTGACCCGCAATCAGCTGCTGGAGATCTCGAGGCGCAACGAGGACACCGAGTTCAAGGTGCCGCTGCAGCGGCTCTCCAACGTCACCGCCGAGCTGCAGGAAGGCGTCATGAAGACGCGGATGCAGCCGATCGGCAATGCCTGGCAGAAGCTGCCGCGGATCGTGCGCGACCTCTCGGGCGAACTCGGCAAGCAGATCGAACTGGAGATGCACGGCGCCGACACCGAGCTCGACCGCCAGGTGCTCGACCTGATCAAGGACCCGCTCACCCATATGGTGCGCAACTCCGCCGACCACGGCCTGGAGACCCCGGCCGAGCGCGCCGCGTGCGGCAAGCCCGAGCAGGGCACCATCAGATTGTCCGCCTATCATGAAGGCGGCCACATCATCATCTGCATCGCCGACAACGGCCGAGGCCTCAACACCGAGAAGATCAAGGCCAAGGCGGTCGCGAGCGGTCTGGTCAGCGAGGCCGAACTGGAGAAGATGACCGAGGCGCAGATCCACAAGTTCATCTTCGCGCCCGGCTTCTCGACCGCCGCCACCGTCACCTCGGTATCCGGCCGCGGCGTCGGCATGGACGTGGTGCGCACCAATATCGACCAGATCGGCGGCACCATCGACATCAAGTCGGTGGCCGGCGAGGGCTCTTCCGTCACCATCAAGATCCCGCTGACCTTGGCCATCGTCTCGGCGCTGATCGTGGAAGCCGGCGGCGACCGTTTTGCCATTCCGCAGCTCGCGGTGGTCGAACTGGTCCGGGCGCGAGCCAATTCCGAGCACCGCATCGAGCGCATCAAGGACACCGCGGTATTGCGGCTGCGCAACAAGCTGCTGCCGCTGATGCACCTGAAGAAACTGCTCAGGATCGACGACGGCTCCTCCTCCGATCCGGAGAACGGCTTCATCGTGGTGACCCAGGTCGGCAGCCAGACCTTCGGCATCGTGGTCGACGGCGTGTTCCACACCGAGGAAATCGTGGTCAAGCCGATGTCCACCAAGCTGCGCCACATCGACATGTTCTCCGGCAACACCATCCTGGGCGATGGCGCCGTGATCATGATCATCGACCCCAACGGCATTGCCAAGGCGCTCGGCGCCTCCGGCGCGGCCGCCCACGAGATCTCCGACGAGAACGCCGCTTCCCGCGCCAGCGCCGCCGACCAGCTGACCTCGCTATTGGTGTTCCGCGCCGGCTCCAGCCAGCCCAAGGCGGTGCCGCTCGGCCTCGTCACCCGGCTGGAAGAGCTCGCCGTCGACAAGATCGAGCTCTCCAACGGCCGCTACATGGTGCAGTACCGCGACCAGCTGATGCCGCTGGTGCAGATGGCCGGCGTCAACGTCCAGAGCTCCGGCTCGCAGCCGATCCTGGTGTTCGCCGACGACCGCCGCTCGATGGGGCTGGTGGTCGACGAGATCATCGACATCGTCGAGGAGAGGCTGAACATCGAGGTCGGCGGCGCGGGCGAGGGCATTCTCGGCTCCGCCGTGATCAAGGGCCAGGCCACCGAAGTGATCGACGTCGGCCACTTCCTGCCGATGGCGTTCCCCGACTGGTTCACGCGCAAGGAGATGGCGCCGTCGGCATCGGCGCAGTCGGTGCTGCTGGTCGACGATAGCGCGTTCTTCCGCAACATGCTGGCGCCGGTGCTGAAGGCCGCGGGCTACAAGGTGCGGGTGGCGCCGAACGCGCAGGAGGGCCTGACGGCGCTGCGCTCGGGCCAGACCTTCGACGTGGTGCTGACCGACATCGAAATGCCCGACATGAACGGGTTCGAGTTCGCGGAAGTTATCCGGGCCGATGCGCATCTGAGTTCGATGCCGATCATCGCCTTGTCCTCGATGGTGTCGCCGGCGGCGATCGAGCGCGGCCGCCAGGCCGGCTTCCACGATTACGTCGCCAAGTTCGACCGTCCCGGCCTGATCGCGGCGCTGAAGGAACAGACCGCCGAACTCAACCGGGCGGCATGAGGATCCGAGCATGACCAGCATCACCAGCAAGACCGAAAATACCGAAGGCGCCGTCGCCGAATACGTCACCGCGATGATCGGCGGCCAGCTGTTCGGGCTGCCGATCTCCCGGGTCCAGGACGTGTTCATGCCGGAACGGCTGACGCGGGTGCCGCTGTCGCCGGGCGAGATCGCCGGCGTGCTCAATCTGCGCGGCCGCATCGTCACGGTGGTGGACATGCGCGCCCGGCTCGGCCTGCCCCGGAACGAGGACGGCAAGCCGCCGATGGCGGTCGGCGTCGACCTGCGCGGCGAATCCTACGGCCTCTTGATCGATCAGATCGGCGAGGTCCTGAAGCTTCCCGACGACGGCAGAGAGGAAAATCCCGTCAACCTCGATCCGCGCATGGCCAAGCTCGCCGGCGGCGTGCATCGCCTCGACGGTCAGCTCATGGTCGTCCTCGATGTCGATCGCGTCCTCGAAATCGTGCCTGACCTGATGGCGGCATAACACCATCGGCGGGCACGCAATAACCGGCGGCAATGGAAACGTCCCCTTGGGGGATTGGAAGAAGCAGAGGCTGAAATGAGAACATGTCTTGTCGTAGATGACTCAAGCGTCATCCGAAAGGTCGCAAGGCGCATCCTGGAAGGCCTGGATTTCCAGATCATCGAGGCCGAGGACGGCGAGAAGGCGCTGGAAGTATGCAAGCGCGGACTGCCCGACGCCATCCTGCTCGACTGGAACATGCCGGTCATGGACGGCTACGAGTTCCTCGGCAATCTGCGCCGCATGCCCGGCGGCGACCAGCCCAAGGTGGTGTTCTGCACCACCGAGAACGACGTCGCGCACATCGCGCGCGCGCTGCACGCCGGCGCCAACGAATACATCATGAAGCCGTTCGACAAGGACATCGTTACCGCGAAGTTCCAGGAAGTCGGCCTCATCTGATCTCGTCTTCCGATCCGGCGGCTGAACGGCCTTCGGCGTTAGCGTTTCAACAATGCCGTTTTCAGCCGTATCTGGTGAGTAATGAGTGTTACCTTGACAACTGCCCCGACCCCGGTTTCGACGCGGCAAGAACCGTTGCGGGTGATGGTGGTCGATGATTCCGCCGTCATCCGGGGATTGATCTCCCGCTGGATCGCATCCGAACCGGACATGGTGGTCGCAGCGTCGCTGCGCACGGGCCTTGACGCCGTCAACCAGATCGAGCGGGTCAATCCCGATGTCGCCGTGCTCGATATCGAAATGCCGGAACTCGACGGCATTTCCGCGCTGCCCCAGCTGCTGGCGAAGAAACGCAACCTCATCATCATCATGGCGTCGACGCTGACCCGCCGCAACGCGGAGATCAGCTTCAAGGCGCTTTCGCTCGGGGCATCGGACTACATCCCGAAGCCCGAAAGCACCCGCGAAGCATCGGCTGCCGATACCTTCCACCACGATCTGATCCAGAAAATCCGCTCGCTGGGCGCCAAGGTCCGACGCGCGGCCCCGGCGGTATCGTCTCCGCCGCTGGCGCCGGCGCCGGGCCGGGCGAAAGAGCCTTTGTCGCGGCCGGCTGCGCAGCCGCCGCTGGTTCGCCGCGCGTTCGGCATGCAGGCGCCGCGCGTGCTTCTGATCGGCTCATCGACCGGCGGTCCACAGGCCCTGATGGCGCTGGTCGCCGAACTTGGTCCGGTGATCGACCGCTTCCCGGTGCTGATCACGCAACACATGCCGCCGACCTTCACCACGATTCTCGCCGAGCATCTGGCGCGCTCGAGCCACCGGCCGGCGCACGAAGCCGTCGATGGCGAGATCGTAAAGGCCGGCCAGATCTATCTCGCACCGGGCGGCTGCCACATGCGCGTCGTGCGCCACGGCGCCGAGGCGGCGATCGCCCTCGATGACGGGCCGCCGGTCAATTTCTGCAAGCCCGCGGTCGACCCGTTGTTCACCTCGGCGATCGATGTCTGGCAGGGCGGCACCCTGGCCGTCGTGCTGACGGGCATGGGCTCGGACGGGATGCGCGGCGGCAAGGAGATCGTCGCGGCCGGCGGCAGCGTGATCGCCCAGGACGAAGCCTCGAGCGTGGTGTGGGGCATGCCGGGCGCAGCCGCCAATGCCGGCATCTGCGCCGCGATTCTGCCGCTCAATCAGATCGCGCAGAAACTGGTCCGGGTATTCGCAGGAGATCGCTCGTGACGCCGTCGGACTACGAGTTCTTGCGCAGGCTGCTGAAAGAGCGCTCCGGCCTCGACCTGTCTGCCGACAAGCAATATCTGGTCGAAAGCCGGTTGATCCCGCTGGCGCGCAGGGCCGGACTGCCCGGCATCGCCGAACTGGTCGCCAGGATCAAGACCGGCGCCGAGGCGGTGACGTCGGACGTGGTCGAGGCGATGACCACCAACGAGACCTTCTTTTTCCGCGACAAGATTCCGTTCGACCATCTGCGCGAGGCGATCCTGCCGGCCCTGGTGCAGGCGCGCGCCAGCCGGCGTTCTCTGCGGATCTGGTGTGCGGCGTCCTCCACCGGACAGGAGCCCTATTCGATCGCGATGTGCGTCAAGGAATTCGCGGCGCTTTCCGGGTGGCGGGTCGAGATCGTCGCGACCGATCTGTCGCAGGAGGTGCTGGAGAAGTCCAGGGCGGGACTCTACAGCCAGTTCGAGGTCCAGCGCGGCCTGCCGATCCAGATGCTGGTCAAGTATTTCGCCCAAACCGGAGAGCTGTGGCAGCTCAATGCCGACATCCGCGCCATGGTGCAGCACCGGCAACTCAATCTGCTGCAGGATTTTTCTCACCTCGGCACCTTCGACGTGATTTTCTGCCGCAACGTCCTGATCTATTTCGACCAGGAGACCAAAATCGGCATCTTCGACCGCCTTTCACGGATGCTCGAGCCGGATGGCGTGCTGGCGCTGGGGGCGGCCGAATCCGTGGTCGGAATCTCCGACGCCTTCAAGCCCTATCCGGAACGTCGCGGGCTATATCGGGTGAACACCGACCGGGCCGCGCGCGCCGGTGTCCCGGCTTCCATGCCGCAGGTGTTGCGGCTGGTCGGGGCGCGCTGATCACCACTTCTTCCGACGCGTTTTCCTGACACGAACCGGCATCCGCTCCGCGATTCGAGTGCGGGGATGGCTTCGCTCGAAAACGCATGCAGGATCGCGTGAGGCAGGAACCGCGACGTTTCGCCGGTGAGTGAACGCGGCGCAGGGCAGGGCTGCAGATCGCGCGTGGGACAAGGCCCCTCCCGCTGGAACCTCGCCGCGATTTGAATCCAACTCTTTGATCAGGATCATGGTGCGCGGCAAGAATCGGATCAGGATGCTTCCGAAATTAATCATGCGGATGGAGAGCATCATGGAAAAGCGAAACATCGTTCACGCCGTTGTCGCTGAAAGCCTGGTTTTCGAGTCGAACTTCGGCTTGGCGGCTGTCCCGGCAACCAATTCAGGCAACGAAGCCGTCAAGCGCGCGCAGTGGATTCCGGCATGGAGCGCAGCCGCCCTGGTTTGGGAGAATGTCACGACGAGCGACACGACGACGTCGCCCAACCTTCATTGAACTTGCCTGGGCGCTTGGCCAGGGTGGGCGCCGGCGTGCGCTGAACGGGCTTCGCGCGGAGGAGCCCGCCCGCCGCCTGACAGCGGCGTCGTACGTCCGCGCACGCAAACAGGCGGTTCAATCTCCCAAAACAAAAACCCCGCCATTTGCGGCGGGGTCCAGTCTGGGAGGAGAGAGCCCGCGGGCTCTCGGTAGAACTCTGTGAATCAGGCGGGGATGCGCTCTTCGGCCTCGTGCGGCTCGCGCAGCACATAGCCGCGGCCCCAGACGGTCTCGATGAAGTTGCGGCCCTCGGAGGCGTTGGCGAGCTTCTTGCGCAGCTTGCAGATGAAGACGTCGATGATCTTCAGTTCCGGCTCGTCCATGCCGCCATAGAGATGGTTGAGGAACATTTCCTTGGTCAGGGTGGTTCCCTTGCGGAGCGAGAGCAGCTCCAGCATCTGGTATTCCTTGCCCGTCAGATGCACGCGCTGGCCGCCGACCTCGACCGTCTTGGTGTCGAGATTGACCACGAGATCGCCGGTCTGGATCACCGACTGGGCGTGGCCCTTGGAGCGGCGCACGATCGCATGGATGCGCGCGACCAGTTCGTCCTTGTGGAAGGGCTTGGTCATGTAGTCGTCGGCGCCGACGCCGAGACCCTTGACCTTGTCCTCGATGCCGGCGAGGCCGGAGAGGATCAGAATGGGGGTCTTGATCTTGGAGACCCGAAGCTGCTTGAGCACGTCGTAGCCGGACATGTCGGGCAGGTTGAGGTCGAGCAGGATAATGTCGTAGTCGTAGAGCTTTCCGAGGTCCACGCCTTCCTCGCCGAGATCCGTCGTATAGACGTTGAAACTCTCGGATTTAAGCATCAACTCGATCGACTGCGCGACGGCGCTGTCATCTTCTATCAGCAATACGCGCATGCCAGTCCCCTTTAGTCGCCGCTCCGGGCGTCAGGTCGGCCGCACTTGCGGCACTCAAAACGCCTTTGAACAACTGATTCGGATCCTGACGACATATGGTTAACAAAATCTGATTCCTCTTCGCAAGGGTTCTCAGTGCAATTTTTATCGAATCGCTCTAAGACTTTGCTGAGAAGTAGCTTTTGGTATCCGTTCTCGTTCAAGTTCCACATTAAGAGCCGGGCCTAACCGACTCCTGCGACTCACCCTTCGTTCTGAGGTCGAGCGCTCTCAGTCACCCAAGACAGTGACGTAATGATTAACGATGCGGGTAAACACGAGGTTAAGGTGGGAACCACAAAGCGTGGAAACTTAAGGTTTTCGCAATGAAGGCGCTCGCCGAGCAGATCGGCGACATCGACGGCGTCAATATCTACGGCCGCGTGGTCGGGGTGCGCGGGCTGATGGTCGAGATCGCGGGCCCTATCCACGCGATGTCGGTCGGCGCCCGGATCGTGATCGACACCGGCGGCAACTTCATCCCCTCGGAAGTCATCGGCTTCACCGGCAACAACGCCGTGGTGATGCCGTTCGCCGGCCTCGAAGGCGTGCGGCGCGGCTGCCGGGCGGTGATCGCCAATGCCGCCAGCCAGGTGCGGCCTTCGGCCTCATGGCTCGGCCGCGTCATCAACGCCATGGGCGAGCCGATCGACGGCAAGGGGCCGCTGCCGCAAGGGCCGTCGCCGATGCCGTTTCGCAACTCGCCGCCGCCGGCGCATTCGCGCAAGCGGGTCGGCGCGCCGCTCGATCTCGGCGTGCGGGCGCTCAATACGTTCCTGACCTGCTGCCGCGGCCAGCGGCTCGGTATTTTCGCGGGCTCCGGCGTCGGCAAGTCGGTGCTGCTGTCGATGCTGGCGCGCAATGTCGACGCCGACATCACGGTGATCGGGCTGGTCGGCGAACGCGGCCGCGAGGTGCAGGAATTTTTGCAGGACGATCTCGGCGACGAAGGCCTTTCGCGGTCGGTGGTGGTGGTGGCGACCTCGGATGAGCCCGCCCTGATGCGGCGGCAGGCGGCGTATCTGACGCTGGCGATCGCCGAATACTTTCGCGACGAAGACAAGGACGTGCTGTGCCTGATGGATTCGGTGACGCGCTTTGCGATGGCGCAGCGCGAGATCGGCCTGTCGGCGGGCGAGCCGCCGACCGCCAAGGGCTATACGCCGACCGTGTTCACCGAGTTGCCGAAGCTCCTGGAGCGCGCCGGCCCCGGCACCGGGATCGGCACCATCACCGGCATCTTTACGGTGCTGGTGGACGGCGACGATCATAACGAGCCGATCGCAGACGCGGTCCGCGGCATCCTGGACGGTCATATCGTGATGCAGCGGTCGATCGCCGAGCGCGGGCGCTACCCGGCCATCAACATCCTCAAATCGGTGTCCCGCACCATGCCGAAGTCGGCCGATCCGGCCTTTCTGCCCGTCATCACCCGGGCGCGCCAGGTGATGGCGACCTATGCGGACATGGAGGAACTGATCCGGCTCGGGGCCTATCGCGCCGGCTCCAGCGCCGAGGTCGACGAGGCGATCCGGCTGAATGAGCCGCTGGAGAGGTTCCTGCGCCAGGCCAAGGACGAGGTCTCCAGCCTGAACGAGGGTTACCGCCAACTTGAACAAATCCTGAGGGATTTGGAAACGGAACGCTAACTTTGTCAGGCCATCATCCCCGCCACACAACGAGCGATGCCGGTGGGGCCCCTGGGGGATACCGGTTATGTCCCGCGTTCAGATCGGGACTTCTGGGGAGTACGAGTCGATGAAGTCACGCGAAACGCTGATCCGCCTGAAGAAATTTCAGGTCGACGAGAAGCGCCGAAGGGTCGCCCAGATTGAAGGCATGATTGCCGATTTCCAGCGTATGTCGGTCGACCTCGAGCGCGAAATCCAGTCCGAACAGGAGCGCGCCGGGATCAACGACCCCACGCACTTCGCCTATCCGACCTACGCCAAGGCCGCGATCCAGCGGCGGGAAAACCTGACCCGCTCCGCCGACGAACTGCGGATCCAGCTCGAGGACGCCAAAAGCCTGCTGAGCGAGGCGTTCGAGGAGCTCAAGAAAGTCGAACTGCTGGACGAGCGCGACCATGCCCGCGAGCGCGCCGAGGAAAACGCCCGTGAACAGGCCGATCTCGACAGTATCGGCCTGATGCGCGCGCGCCTTGGGGCGATCGCCTGAGGCTTTTCCTTAAGCCGACTCCTTAAGCCGTCCGCCAATGCAATATCGAAAGCCCGGGCCGTGTGGTCCGGGTTTTTGCGTGGTGGTGCATCTTGGCCGAATGTCCATAGGCGGGGCCCCGTGACTTGGTGGCCCGGTCCGGCGCAGGATATGATACGACACGTCAGGAATGCCGCCTGGCTCGGTGCAGAGCGATGCGGCATCGCGATTTGGGGGAGTGAATGCTGACGCCAGCTGAGTTGGTCTGGCTGATCGCCGCGGTTGCGAAGGGGGATGAGGCCGCTTTCGAGCGCCTCTACGCCGCGACGCGGGCGAAACTCTTCGGCGTGGTGATCCGTATCTTGCGGCGACAGGATCTCGCAGAGGAGGTCATTCAGGAGGCTTACGTCAAGATCTGGAACAGTGCCGGACAATTCAATCCCGGGCTGTCGTCGCCGATCACATGGATGGCGTCCATCGCCCGCAACCGCGCCATCGACGTGGTGCGCAAGAAAGGCGAACTCTCGATCGAAGAAGAGCCGACAGCCATGGAAGTCGCCGCCGATAGCCCGGATCCGCTGGCGCGCCGGGAGATGACCGAGGATTTGAAGCGGTTGCTCGAGTGCGTCGGCCGTCTGGAGCCGGACCGGCAAAAACTCGTGCTGCTGGCCTATTACAACGGCTGGAGCCGCGAGCAGCTGGCGGCCAAGTTCGAGACGCCGGTGAATACGGTGAAAACCTGGCTGCGCCGCAGCATGATGGACATCCGGGAGTGTCTTGGACTCTAGAAGGTCTCGCAATTCAGAAGATCTTGGACGTTGGATGATGGCCTACAGTGAAGACCATATCGCGCTCGCCGCGGAATACGCCCTCGGCACCCTCGATGCCGACGAGCGCGCGCAGGTCGAGAGCCTGATGTCCCTCGACAGGGACTTCACGGCGATCGTGCATGCGTGGGAGTACCGGCTCGGCGTGTTGAACCAGATGGTCGGGCCCGTCGAGCCGAGCCCTGAGGTTTGGGACCGGATCAAGACCGCTATCGGCGTTTCCGAGCCGCAGGCGCCGCTGCTGCTTCCCGAGGCTCCGCCGCCTCCGCCGCCGGTCGCGCCCGAAGTCGTTGCGCCTGCCATGCGCGCAGACACCACCAACGTCATCCGTCTGTCCGGCCAGGCCCGGCGGTGGCGCAATATCGCAACTCTCACCACGGCGATCGCGGCCGCGCTGGTCGCGCTGATCGCGGTCGGGGCCTATCAGCCGGACCTGCTTCCGGATGCCATTCGTCCCAAGCCGCGCATCCAGATGGTCGAGGTCAAGGCGCCGCCGACGCCGGCGCCGCCGTCGGCCCAATATGTCGCGGTGCTGCAGAAGGATGGCGGCTCGCCCGCCTTCATTCTTACGGTCGACGCGGCGACCAGGAATTTTACCGTTCGCAGAGTCGGCGCTCAGCCCGAACCGGGCAAGAGCTACGAACTTTGGATCGTGTCGGACAAGCTGCCGCGGCCGCGCTCGCTCGGCGTGATCGGAAGCAACGACTTCACGACGCGACCGGTGCTGTCGGCGTACGATCCGGAGGTCGTCAACCAGGCCACCTATGCCGTGACAGTCGAGCCGCCAGGCGGATCGCCGACCGGCGTTGCGACCGGCCCCATCGTGTTCACCGGCAAGCTGGTGGAGGCCGTTCCGCCCGCGGCACCTTCGACCTCGAAGGGCCGCTGAAGCTTCAATCCCCGACAGCCCCGCAAAAAGAAAACGCCCGTGGGGAGCGGGCGTTTTCGGTAGTCAACTTGGGGGTAGTTGGGGTCTTCTAATATCCACGAGGCGACTTTGGGGGGCTGGTAAAGAGCCGCGTGAATTCCGTAAATTCCTTTTCCTCAGCGCACCACCATCGTGTTCGAAGAGGTGATCGCCATCGGCTTGCCGGCCTTGATGACGCGCGCCGTCTGGGTGTACTCGTCAGAACTGGTGCGAGCCGAGATGCCGAAGCCCGCAACCGCGATACCCGCCACCAGCGCCACGACCACGATCTTCAGATGGGTCGAGCGATCTGCGCTGTAGATCGAGTGGTTCATGGAAGCCTCCTGCCGCCTTCCTGCCTTTGCCCGGATTCGTCTGCGTCGCGCGCCGGCAGGTTCAACATCTCAGTGCAGGAAACGTAGGGATTCGCCCTTCGGTTCCTAGGGGGCGATCACAAGGCAGTGAACAGAGTTGAACGTCCGCGACCGGGCTACCGCGGCTGGATCATCACTGCGACAAATTTTTAAACTATTACAGTGTGTTATAAGATTTTACGGGTTTCGCGGTTTTTGCGGTGCAAGGCGGCGCCGATCGGGCGAGTGGTAACAAATCAGTTGCCTGTGGCGAAAAAGTCCCGCCTTCGGCGTGGCGATTTGCCTCCTCAGTGGGGCGATGCCGCCGTCCGGGCGGTCCAGCCATGGCCCGGCCGGCCGTGGTGGAAGCCGTTCGAAAACGGCGCGTCGAGCGGCAGCTCCCCGAGGCGGGCCAAGGCGTCCTCGACGCTCAGCGTCCCGTCAAGGACGCCGCGAAAGGCGGTCGCGACCTGCACCATGTCGCAGCTATGCGGGGATAGCCGGAAGCGCCTGACGCCGGCCGCCTCGAGGGCGGGGATTTCCTGCGCCAGGTTCAGATATTCGAGGGACAGGGTCTGCACGCCGTTGGCGACCAGAAACGGCTTCCCCTCGAGCGTCGCCAGCACCAGGCCGTCCGGATCGTTCTCGCAGACAAAACGGCAGGTATCCCTGGTGCGGCCGTGCGCGCGGGCGTGATAGCACCGCGCCGAAAGCGCCAGCGACTGACGGCCGAACACCTGAACCTCGATGGTCACGTTCAGCGCAGCCGCGGCGGTGCAGAGCACGCGGGTTGCCGAAAACGGCAGCTCGATCGGCAGGCAGATATTCTGCGCGCCGAGGCCTGCAAGAACGCGCAGGGTCTCCTCGTTATAGACGTTCATCAGCGGGCCGATGTAGTGCGGCCGCCCGCGCAAATGGAACGTTGCGGAAGCGTCGTTTGCCTCGACCAGATCGGACGTCCTTTCGCAGACATCGCTGACCAGCCGGCGATCGATCTTCGAAGCCGTTTCACCAAGCGTCGAATGCACCACGGTCTTGCCGGCCGCGGCAAGCCGTTCGCTGACCGCCTGATAGTAATCGTCAAACAGCGGCGCGCGTTTGGAGCAGATGGTTTCGCCGAGATAGACGACCGCTACCGGCGCCTCGTCGGCGATCCGGAAATAGAAGTCGCGCCAGATCTCCGGCGCCCAGTTGAACAGATTCGGGCCCAGCGTAAGCTCGGTTGGCGCTGCGCTCATGCTCATCTCCAGCTCTTGCTCTGAAAGGCGCCCTGGGTCTCCTTGTGACCCTCGGTGAGCGCGATCAGATCGGTCAGCGCCGGCGCCTTGCCCGCCATGATCTCGTCGACCGCCTGACGAAACGCCGCGACCACCGATTTCACATAGGCGCGGCTGCGCTGCCGCCCCTCGATCTTCAATGCGGTCACCCCGGCGCGCATCAGCTCCGGCAGCAGGGCCGAGAGGTTGAGGGATCGCGGCTCCTCGAACGCGTAATAGGGCTCGCGGTGGGCCGAGCAGGAATAACGTCCCTTGCAGATGGTCGGATAGCCGCCGCTTTCGCCGCTGCGGTATTGGTCGATGACGAACGCGCCCAGGCGTGTCGTCAGCGTGCCGTCGGCTTCCTCGTCATAGTGGACGTCGGCCGCCGGCGAACACACGCCGTCCATATTGGTCGAAATGCCCGTGGCATAGTTGGTCAGGCTGCAACGGCCCTCCGCCATCATGCCGATATTGCCGAACACGAAGGCTTCGATCTCGCACGGGATCTGCCGGTGAACGTCCGCGATCTCGGCAACCGTCAGAATGCGCGGCAGCACCACGCGCCTGATGTTGAATTCCTCGCAATGGAAGCGGATCGCTTCCGGCGACGAGGCGCCGGCCTGGACCGACAGGTGCAGGCGCAGCTGCGGATATTCCCTGTTGGCAAAGGCCGCGACCCCGATGTCCGCGACGATGATGGCGTCCACGCCTGCCGAGGCGGCGATCGCGACGGCGTCTTTCCAGAGCTGGAACTGGCCCGCGGGCGGAAAGGTGTTGACGGCCAGCAGAACCTTGCTGCCCCGCGCATGGGCGTAGTCGACCGACTTCTCGAGCTCCCCGGCCGTGAAATTCAGTCCGGGAAAGTTCCGCGCATTGGTCGCGTTCTGCAGGCCGCAATAGACGGTGTCGGCGCCGGCATCGACCGCGGTGCGCAGGCTGGCCGGCGTTCCGGCCGGACACACCAGTTCGGGGCGCCGGGGTGCTGCATCGTCCATCATGGTTTTTCTCCCTGCCGCGAAAGCCCGCGCAGATGCGAGACCGTCATCGTCGCGATCGGCGCGAGAGGACCGAACGCCCGGGTGATGCTTTCCACCACCCCGCCATCGACGTCGTCGAGCGCATTGCGCAGCGCGACCACGGCTTCGGTGTCGCCGGTGACGCGCAGCTTGCGCGAGAAGAACAGCGCATCGCCATCGAGCGAGCCGTCGATCAATTCGAACAGATTGAGGAACGTGCCCGTGATGCGCGCGTGGGAATGGGGCGCGTCGTTTCGCCGCCGGGCGCTGAGCGAGGGAGCCTCGGGTCTCGGTTTCAGCACCAGCACGAACGGAAGATCGCTGGGGTCGATGATGAAGGATTTCAGCGCGTGCGGCCCGAGCCGCAGGAAAACATCCGGCTGGCGTTTCGCAACCTGGGTGCCGATGAGACTGAGAATGGGTTGCAGAAGCGGGAGAGGCAGGAAGCGAAGAAACGGAAGAGGCGAAGCACGATCCGATGCGGCAGATGAAGCGAACATGCGGTCTCAGTAGCGCCGCGAACCTTCGACAGCAACAGCGTCACGCGCAGTCTTGAACGATTCTTGAAAAGATTTTTCTGCGCATGACATGCAACCTCACCTCGCGCGGGATCGACGCCGAGATGAGCGCCAGGATCAGACGCTGCCGACCGTCTTCAGCCGCGCGCGGGGGTGGATTTCCGCCTGCGACAGCACCGTGGTCTGCGCGCGGAAGCGCTCGACCAGCGAACGCACGAACGGGCGGATCGCCGCGGACGTCACCAGCACCGGCGCCTCGCCTTCGCGCGCCGCCTGCTCGAAGCGGTCGCGCACCGCGGTCATGAATTCGGACAGCTTCGAGGGCTGCATCGCCAGCGAGCGTTCCTCGCCTGCGCCGACCAGCGATTCCGCAAAGGCCTGCTCCCATTTCGCCGACAGCGCGATCAGCGGCAGATAGCCGTTCTGGGAAGTGTTCTGCGCGCAGATCTGCCGCGCCAGCCGGGCGCGAACATGTTCGACCATGGTGGCGGGGTTGCGCGAGAACGCCAGCGCGTCGGCGATGCCCTCGAGAATGGTCGAGAGGTCGCGGATCGAGATGCGCTCGGCGAGCAGCAATTGCAGCACGCGCTGGATGCCGGAGATCGTGACCTGGCTCGGCACGATGTCCTTGACCAGTTCGCCCTGTTCCTTCGGCAGGTCCTTCAGCAGCTTCTGCACCTCGCCATAGGACAACAGGTCCGACATGTTGTTCTTGAGCAGCTCGGTGAGGTGGGTCGAGAGCACGGTGGCGGCATCGACCACGGTGTAGCCCTTCAGCGAGGCTTCCTCCTTCAGCGCGGCGTCGACCCATGTCGCGGGCAGCCCGAAGGTCGGCTCGATGGTGTGAATGCCGGGGACGCTGACCTGGTTGCCGGCGGGGTCCATGACCATGAACTGGTTCGGCCAGATCTTGCCGGTGCCGGCGTCCACTTCCTTGATCTTGATGATGTAGGTGTTCGCCTCCAGCTGCACATTGTCGAGGATGCGCACCGCCGGCATCACGAAACCCATCTCGATCGCGAGCGAGCGGCGCAGCGCCTTGATCTGCTCGGTGAGGCGGTCGGTGCCGTCGGGGCCGTTCACCAGCGGCAGCAGCGCGTAGCCCAGTTCGATCTTGAGATCGTCGATCTTGAGCGCGGTCGCGATCGGCTCTTCGGCGGCACTCGCCGCGGCAGCGGCTGCGGCCGGAGCGGCTGCAGCCGCGGCATCGGCGACCGCGGTGGCGTTCTTGCGGTTGCGCGCCTTGAAGGCCAGCGCCGCCGCGCCGCCGCCCAGTGCCAGGAAGGGAAGCATCGGAATGCCCGGCAGCGCGGCCAGCACCAGCATCACGCCGGCCGACATGCCCAGCGCCTGCGGATAGCCGGAGAGCTGCTTCATCAGCGCCTTGTCGGCGGCGCCGCTGACGCCCGCTTTCGAAACCAGCAGGCCCGCCGCGGTCGAGACGATCAGCGCCGGGATCTGCGTGACCAGGCCGTCGCCGACGGTCAGCAGCGTATAGCTGTGCGCGGCTTCGGCGAAAGAGAGGCCCTGCTGGGCGACGCCGATGATGATGCCGCCGATGACGTTGATGAAGACGACCAGAAGGCCGGCGACCGCGTCGCCGCGCACGAATTTCGAGGCGCCGTCCATCGCGCCGAAGAAGCCGCTTTCGTCTTCCAGCGCCTTGCGCCGCTCCTTGGCGATCTTCTCGTCGATCAGGCCGGCGGAAAGATCGGCGTCGATCGCCATCTGCTTGCCCGGCATGGCGTCGAGGTGGAAGCGCGCGGCGACTTCGGCGATGCGCCCCGAGCCCTTGGTGATGACGACGAAATTCACGATCACCAGGATCGCGAACACGATAATTCCGATCACGAAATTACCGCCCATCACGAAATTGCCGAATGCCTCGATGACGTGGCCGGCGGCCGCGGTGCCCTCATGGCCCTTCGACAGGATCAGCCGGGTCGAGGCCAGGTTGAGCGACAGCCGCAGCATGGTCGAGATCAGGAGGATGGTCGGGAACGAGGAGAACTCCAGCGGCGCCTGGATGAACAGCGAGGTCATCAGGATCAGGATCGACAGCGTGATCGAGATCGCGAGGAAAAGATCGAGCACGATCGAGGGCAGGGGCAGGATCAGCACCACCAGGATGGTGAGGATGCCGAACGCCAGCGCGAGATCGCCGCGCTTCAGGATGGTGCCGATCTCGCCTAGACTCGGAAATCCGGTCCCCGGCGTCCCCGCGCCCTGACCTGCCGTGATGTCCACCATCGTAGCTGCTTCCCCCCGCGTATGCCGGTCACGGGCGCCAAACGTCTGCGCGGCGGCCGAAGGGCCACCGTTTCGAAAGTGAGGCACCGCACTGGCGTCCACGGGTATTCCCCCGTTCTACGCGGCTGACGACACTCGACTTCTTCACTGGGCAATTTTTGCCCGGTATATGGTTAGGAAAGGGTTAACGAGCCTCCACCCCGTCATTCCGGGGCGCCGCCGGTAGCGGCGAACCCGGAATCTCGCAGTAATTGGATCGAGATTTCCGGGTTCAGCCCTGCGGGCTGCCCGGAATGACGGATTGCGCCATGCTGCATTGCATTCCGCATGCCTAATATCGCGGCAATGTTGCTTGACCTCGCCGCACGACCCGTCGAAGTTGCGGCTTGTGCACGCCCCTTCCGATCACAGAGATTCGGCCCATTTCACCCCGGACTCCCGTCTGGCCTGGGTGCGGCTGGCGCTGGCGCTGGCGATCGGGTCGGTCGGCAGCGTCGGCATGTGGTCGGTGGTGGTCGCGCTGCCGGTGGTGCAGGCGGAATTCGGCGCGACCCGCGGCGCGGTGTCGCTGGCCTTTACCCTCACCATGCTCGGCTTCGGCCTCGGCGGCGTCGCGACGGGGCGGATCACCGACCGCTTCGGCATTGTCGCGGCGATGGCGCTCAGCATCGGATTCCTCGGCTCGGCCTATATCCTCGCCGGGCTTTCGACCACGCTGTGGCAATTCATTGCCGTGTATTTCCTGATCGGCCTCGGTACCTCGGCGACCTTCGCGCCGCTGATGGCGGAGGTTTCGCACTGGTTCGAGCGCTATCGCGGGCTTGCGGTGACCATCGTCGCCAGCGGCAATTACATCGCCGGCACGATCTGGCCGCCGCTGATCACCTGGGGGATTCAGTCGGTCGGCTGGCGCACCACCCATATCGCCACCGGCATTTTCTGCGCAGTGACGATGACGTTGCTGCTCCTGGTGCTGCGCGCCCAGATCGGCGGGGCGAAGGTGCGCGATCACGACAGCGCGCCGCCGCCGCGGGTCGATCTTGCGCTCTCGACCAATACGCTGACGTCGCTGTTGTGCATCGCCAGCATCGCCTGCTGCGTGGCGATGGCGATGCCGCAGGTCCACATCGTCGCCTATTGCGGCGACCTCGGCTACGGCCCGGTGCACGGCGCCGAGATGCTGTCGCTGATGATGGGGTTCGGCATCGTCAGCCGCATCGGCTCGGGCTATCTCGCCGACAGGATCGGCGGCATCCCCACGCTTCTGATCGGCTCGGTGGCGCAGGGCTTTGCGCTCTTGTTCTATCTGTTCTTCGACAGCCTCTCCTCGCTCTACGTCATCTCGGCGATGTTCGGCCTGTTCCAGGGCGGCATCGTGCCGAGCTACGCCATCATCGTGCGCGAATCGATGCCCGCGCGCGAGGCGGCGACGAGGGTCGGCATCGTGATCCTCGCATCGGTCGTCGGCATGTCCTTCGGCGGCTGGGTATCCGGCGTGATCTTCGACGCCACGGGTTCCTACGCCGCGGCGTTCATGAACGGGCTCGGCTGGAACGCGCTCAACATCACCATCATGGTGGGGCTGCTGCTGCGGGCGCGCTCGCGGCTGGCGCTGGCGTGATGACAGACTGCGCGGCGGCGACATCGTCGCCGGCGCAAGCCGGGCAGGCGAGGGCGAGCAGCAATGCCGCGAGCAGGACCCACTTGCGCATGGAAATGATTTTCGGTCGATCGTCGGAATGACTTGCGTTTCGCCGAAATTCCGCTAGGTTGTATAGTGGTGATATTACACCTGCGGCCTCGGTCTGGCACATTGCGGCAAAATTCGCGCTCCGAGCCTGCTGAATATCATAGTGCAAATTGTTTTGCGGAATTGGCGCCAGTTTCATTCATGCCGATTCGAGGGGCTTGTCATGGGCCGACGTCTGTTTCCGGGACAGGTGAGCGCCGAATTTTACACCGAGGCCTCCTTTGCACCGAGGCCTCCCTGGCAAACAAAAGGCTCCAGGTCTCAGTTGTCCGCCCGCCCCGTGCATGGATATTCCTGGTTCATGCTCGCGTTGCAGGGTGCCGGATTGGGACCAGACGGCGAGATGAATCGAGCGGCCGGCGCGACGACCCTTCGAAGTGAAGGCACCTGAGATAGAAAAAACACGCGCACATTCGCGGCTAGCAGGGGGACGCCATGTCCGGAACGCAGCATGATGACGATTTTTCGAACCTGTCGCTGAAAGATCTGATCGAGGCCCGCGACCTCTACCATTTCCATCTCATGAGCAAGGCCAATGTCGTCGGGACGGCGGTAGGGCTCTACCTGATCCGCGATAAGGAAGCATGGCCGCAGGCACAGGGCGAAGGCGATCGGCCTCGGCAAAAGCAGACCTATCCACGGACTTTCGGAAATTCCCACGTACGCGACTATTCCTGGCCCTGCATCATCGTGCTCGTACGCGAATGGGTCGACGAGGCGGATTTCGGCGGTGAGCACAAGCCTCCGCCGTCGCAGATCGTGCCGAAGCGCCTTTATCTGGCCGACGGCCGCGTTGTGCCGGTCTGCACGGTCTGGGCGCCGCCGGTCGCCCAGGGGAATGGACCCCCGCTCGAGCCTGTTGCCTGGCCGAAGGCCACCTTCGGCGGTGGGTTGCCGCTTTACGTCGACGTGCAGAACGAGACCCATCTGGCGACGATTGGCTGCCTGATGTCGGATGGTCACACGACCTACGCGCTCACCGCCCGGCATGCCTGCGGCGAGCCCGGCACGGAAATTTCCGCGATGCTCCGCGGCGGACGGTCGCGCATCGGCGTCAGCAGCGACAATCAGATTACGCGCAAGCTCTTTTCGGATGTGTACCCGGCTCTGCCGATGCGCCAGACTTGGCTCGGGCTTGACGTCGGACTTGTCCGCGTCGACGACGTCAGGGACTGGACGCCGAACGTTTACGGCTTTCCACCGATCAAACCGCTCTTCGACATTTATGAACAGAACCTGTCGCTGCGCAAACTCATGGATCAACCCGTCGTGGCCATGGGGGCCGCCTCTGGCCTGCTCCAGGGCAAGATCAAGGCCATGTTCTACCGCTACCGTTCGGTGGGCGGGTTCGACTACGTCTCCGACTTCCTGATAGCACCGGCGGAAGGCGACGGAGGCAGTCACCACGGCGATTCCGGCGCGCTCTGGCACCTGCAGCTGCCCGGTCCCAACGGCGAGGAGGACAAGCGTCCGCTGCCGGAGCGCGATCTGAGGCCGCTCGCCGTCGAATGGGGCGCGCAGGTCTTCGCTGAAAGCGGCCAGCGCTCGACCTATTCGGTCGCAACCAGCCTGAGCAACATCTGCAAGCTTCTCGATGTCGAACTCGTGGTCGAGGGTAGCGATGGCGTGTCGGGAACGTGGGGCGCGGTGGGCCACTATTCGATCGGTACGCTTGCGGTCGACCTCGTGAAGAACAGGAAGCTCAAATCGTTCCTGCAGGCCAATGCCGACCTCATCAGCCTGCCGCTGGACAAGCTTACCAACCAGCCGAAGAACAAGGACCTCATCGCGTCCGGCTTCGTTGCCCTCGCGGACGTGCCGGACATCGTCTGGAAGCAATATCCCTCGCCGCATCTCAACCGGAAGGGGGAGGACAAGGGGGTGGTGGGTGGCCGCGACACGAAGTCGAGCGGTGTGACCTCGACCGGACCCGAACACCCGAACCATCATTGCGACGCCGACATGCCGTTCAGGGGTTCGCCGACGCTGCCCGAGGCGTGCATCGCCAATCCCGATCTCCTGACCGCGGCGAACTGGAATGCCTATTTCGATACGTTTCCCGAAAAGGTCGATGTGTTGCACAGGGGCATTCTGCCATTCCGGGTCTGGCAGCATTTCGAGCGAATGAAGGACTATGCCGCGACCGATCCCGGTAAATTCCTCGCGGCGGCCGGGACGCTCGCCCACTATGTCGGCGACTCCTCCCAGCCATTGCACGGCTCGACGATGAGCGATGGGATCAAGTCCGAACAGCCGGACGCCCCACGCGATAGTCCCAGCCGCAAGGACAAGACGACCGGCAAGAAACTTCCGGCCTTCCGCGGCGAGGGCATTCATTCCGTCTACGAGACGCAGATGATCAACATGGCGGCCAAGAAGGGCCTGCTGTTCGACGAGATTCGTAAAAATCTCGCCGCCGATCATGGTATGTCGCTCGTCCGCGACGGACGCGCCGCGGCGGTCGCCACGCTTGCGACCATGCGCGACGTTGCGAGGATTCTGCCGCCGCGCCGCCTCATCGACGTGTATGAAGAAAGCTTCTCGCCGGATTCGGCTTCGCATACGCAAGCGCTCTGGGACGCCCTGGGCGGGCAAACCGGCAAGGTCATGGCGCTTGGCGTGCGCACGCTCGCGATGATCTGGGACGCGGCGTGGTCGGCGGGCGGGGGAAGCACCGATCCCGGCCGTATCGATCCGAACATCCTCCGCGGACACTACGAGGACGTGAACTTTCTGCGCTCGGTGACGGTTGACGATATCGAGAAGGAGATCGCAAATCCTTCACCGGTCGGTGGCGGCGGCGCCGGTGGTCGCAGTCGCAGCCGAGGCACGCCGGGCGGGAGCAACAGCCGCGCTGCCGGGCATGGAAGCGGGAGTTCCGCAGTCACCCGGCCGGGCGCTCGCCGGCGCGTCAAACGCGCTGCCCCGAAGAAGTCCGCGAAGGCGGCAGCCAAAGGCCGGCGGAGAAGTCGTTAGCCTTGCGAGCTTGCCGCCGTCATTCGACGCCTGAAATTGCGCCTTGTTGAAAGCCGCCCCCGGTTTCCTATTTCTCCGCCACCGCATCGCCCCAGGGCTGGGCGATCTCGGTGGCGCCGCTGTTGGTGTCGCCATGGCGCAGCACCACGCTCGGGCAGGCGAACTTCATCGGAAAGGTCTGCACGCGCGCTTCTTCGTAGTCGAAACCCGCCCGCAAAGCCTCCCGCGTTTGCGCCGGCAGGCGCATATCGCCGATCACGATTGCGCCTTCACTGGCATCGATGCGCGGGGTGTGCATCGCCGCGTCCAGATCCATGCCGTAATCCATCACGAAGGACAAAAGCTGCGTCACCGCCGGCAGGATGCGCCGTCCGCCCGACGCGCCGGCGGCGAGCCGCCGGCCATCGGCGGCCTGCGCCAGCACCGGGTTGTAGTTGGTCAGGCAGCGCTTGCCGGGGGCCAGCGAATTGGGGCCGCCGGGCGTCGGATCGAACCACATGATGCCGTTGTTCATGGTGACGCCGCTCTGCGGCGCCACGAATTTCGAGCCGAACGTCGACAGCAGGGTTTGCGTCACCGCGGCCATGTTGCCCTCGCGGTCCACGATGGAAAAATGCGTGGTGCAGCTCGGCGCCAGATGCTCGGCGCCCAGCGCGCGCCTGCCGTCGGCATCGCCCATGTCGGACAGCCGCTCCCGATAGGCCGATTGCAGCGCCAGGGCATATTCCGCGTAGGCCGCCGCGTCCGGCCCGCCGCGCCCGGGCTGCAAATTCTGCTGCAGCAGCCGCAGGGCATGCGCCAGCGTCGGTCCGCAGGTGAGCTCGGGCGTCGCATGGACCTTGCCGCCGCGATAGGGGATCGCCAGCGGCTCGCGCAGATGGGCGCGGAAGGACGCGAGGTCCTCGACCGACAGCGCGCCGCCGCCCGCCTGCACGTCGGCGGCGATGCTGCGCGCCACATCGCCCTGGTAGAAATCGCGCGGGCCCTCCGCCGCGAGATGGGACAGCGTCGCCTTGAGCCGGTCCTGCGGCAGGCGCACGCGGGTCTTGATCCCCCATTGCGCGTTCGGCGGCAGCCCGTCGACGAGATAGGCCGCCGCGCTCGCCGGATAACGCCGCAGATCCGCGGCCGAACTCGCAATCATCAGGGTGGTCCACCAGTCCACCAGCAAGCCCTTGCCGGCGAGTGTGATGCTGGGCGCGAGCAGTTCCTGCCACGACAGCCTGGCGTGGCGGCGATGCGCCTCCTCCATGCCGGCGACCACCCCGGGCACGGCGACCGAGCCCGGACCATGGAGATTGCGGTCGTCCTTCACCCGGGGCCAGGGGAAGATATCGGAGGCCGCGCCGGCGCCGGTCAGCGGATAGTCCTCGATCCGCAGGCTCGAGGGCGCGCGCATGCCGTAGTCGATCACTTCGTAGCGGTCCTCGCGGGCGCGGTAGAGCACCATCGCCCCGCCGCCGCCGACGCCGCTCATCCAGGGCTCCAGCACCCCCAGCGCGAACGTGGTCGCGATCACCGCGTCGACGCAGTCTCCGCCCGCCGCCAGCACGCCGGCGCCGATTTCGGCGGCTTTGCGCGATTGCGCGGCGACGATGCCGCCTTTGGAGACCACGGCCGGTTTGCGGAGTTGCTGGGCGTTGCTGAAGAGGTCGCTCATGATGTTTCCCTGGCTGTCCTTGACTGGTTTTGTGCGCCCGGCCACCACGGATACTGGCTCGGCATGTCCTGCGATACTTTTCCGGGAAACGACGGCGTCCGTTTCTCGATGAAGGCCTGAACGCCTTCGCGCACATCCGCGTGGCGGCCGCGTTCGACCGACATCGGTTTGTCGATCGCCAAAAGCTCGAATGGATCTGGCGCGCCGGCGAAGCGCCACAGCATCTGGCGGGTCAGCGCGATCGAGACCGCAGAGGTTTCCGCCGTCATCTCGCGGGCGATTTCCTTTGCCCGACCGAGCAGCTCCGCGGGCTCGACGACCTCGCTGACAAGACCGCCCTGGCGGGCTTCGTCCGCATCGAAGATCCGCCCCGACAGGCACCAGCGCAGCGCCTGCGGCAGGCCCACCAGTTTTGGCAGGAACCAGGCGCTGCCCGCTTCGGGGACCAGGCCGCGGCGGGCGAAGATGAAACCGATCCTGGCACCCTTTGCCGCGATCCGGACGTCCATCGGCAGGGTCATCGTGATGCCGACGCCGACGGCCGGACCGTTGATGGCCGCGATCGAGGGTTTTCGGCAGTTGAAGATCGCCTCGACGAAACGGCCGCTGCGCTCTCCCGAACCGGCAAAGACCCCGGCGCCGTGGCTGCCCGACGTGTCAAAGCTTTTGGCACCGCCCGACACGTCGGCGCCCGCGCAGAACGCACGGCCCGCGCCGGTCACGATGATCGCCCGAACATCGTCGTCGCCGTCCGCGCGCGCAAACGCATCCGCGATCTCCGCCCCCATCAGGCCGGTATAGGCGTTCAGCTTTTCCGGCCGGTTGAGCGTGACGATCAGCAAAGCGCCGTCGCGATCGCAGGTGATGTGTTCGTAGTTCAAGACAGCGCTCCCTTTTCATACTTTCGCGGCCCGTCGACCGTCATGGCGGCCAAGCCTAGAGAACAACGGGCGGGATGAGAAGCGCATGCGAGGGCCGCGGGGATCGAGATTGAGGGGCGGGTGTTCCGTCGGGCTCCGGCGCGGCAGCCTTGCCTTGCGCGCACCACGAAGCGAGCCAGCCATATTTGGCTGATTCTGCTCGGCAGCGGGTTTGAGAACGACCCGATATTTGCTTTAACAACGACTCGATTGGGTTATTTCGCCTTGCGCCACTCGTTTTCTGGTCGTTGGGAGCTGTTGAGTGAAAGCTGTCTATACCGAACTGCATCGGAGCCATGATCCGCAATTCTTCCTGGTTCGCGGCGTCGTCAGGCGCACGACCGAGCAGCCGGAACGCGCGGATCGCCTGCTGGCGGGACTCAAGGCGGGCAGGCATCGGCTGGTCGAGCCCACCACGTTCGGCCAGGGGCCGCGCGCAAGAGTCCATAGCGCGGAATATCTCGGCTTTCTCGCGGATGCGTGGGACGCCTGGTCCGCGCTAGGAGATGCGGGCGCGGAGATGATCGCCAACATGCACCCCGTTCGCAATGCCGGGACCTACCCCACGCACATCGTGGGCCGTCTCGGCTGGCATACCGTCGACACGGCCTGTCCGATCGGACCCGGCACCTGGGCCGCGGCCTGTGCCGCGACGGATGTGGCGGCGACCGCCGCGCAACTGATCCTGGACGGCGAGAATGCTGCCTACGCGCTCTGCCGTCCTCCGGGCCATCACGCCTATCGCGATCTCGCCGGCGGCTTTTGCTTCCTCAACAACAGCGCGATCGCGGCCGCCCATCTGCGGCTCAAACACGAGCGGGTGGCGATTCTCGACGTCGACGTTCATCACGGCAACGGCACGCAGGGGATTTTCTACGAGCGCGGCGATGTCCTGACGGTTTCGATCCATGCCGATCCGAGCTCGTTCTATCCGTTCGTCTGGGGATATGCCCACGAGCGCGGCGCAGGCGCGGGCCTTGGCGCCAATCTCAACATCCCCTTGCCGATCGGCACCGGGGATGAAGGCTACCTGCAGGCGCTCGGCGCAGCGCAGGCGATGATCGAGGCTTTCGCGCCGGGCGCGCTGGTGGTCGCGCTCGGCCTCGATGCCTCGGAGCATGATCCGCTGGCGGGCCTCGCGGTGACCACCGACGGCTTCCGGCGCATCGGCCAGGCGATCGCGCGCCTCGGACTGCCGACCGTGCTGGTGCAGGAGGGCGGCTATCTGTCGGATATTCTCGGAACGAATCTGACGGCGGTGCTGGCGGGATTCGAGGCGGCGCGCTGATACGCGCGATCACCGCATTCATCGGCGATCGACATCGCCGCCTTGTCCGGCGCGGGCGCGCAGGCAGGCAGGCGACGCGATCAAGGACGCGGAAGAGCCTTTTGCGGCTGGGTCCGCCAGTACCTCGCCCGCAGGCGCGGAGCGATGAACCAGGACAGCGGCGCGCTGATGACGAAGCTTGCCAGCACGACGGCGGGAATGGCCTCGAAGGCGCGGCTGGCGAACGCGGGGATCATCAGGATCGGAACGATACCGATGCCGAAGGCGACGGCGTTCGTCATCATGAACACCAGCGCGGCGATCTGAAAGCGTATGGACATGGCAATCCTTTCCGGATCGAAGCTGAGGGTTACCTGGAGCAACGGCCGGGGAGACCGTTAGGTTCCCTGACACCGAGCTTCCAAAGCGCGCGCTTCGGTGGGCGTTCTATAGTGGCGCAGGTTCGCGGTGTGTCACCGTGGCTGAACGGAGTTTCGACGATATTTCAAAGAACGCGGAACACTCTGTCCGTCACCAATGACCCCGACTGCGACCCCAGTATCCGCCGCCACCGAACAACAGCACCAGCACAACGATAATCAGGAGCATTTCCATGGGATTTCTCCGTTGATGGCGACGGCATTGTTTGCCGGATGCCCAAGCATTCAACGGCCCGTTCAATGTATCGTTCCCGATAAGCGTGCAATCCGCCAATTTGCATTTCGGGGTGTGAGCAATTTCGCTCTGTTTTTACCCGCGCTCGAGCGCGCGATGCGTTGTCCCCGGCTTGAACAGCAACTCGACGACGCTGCCCGACCAGGCCGTGCCGTCGATTGATGCGTAGGCGACGGTGCCGGGTGGGAACTTGCCGGACGATGCGCCGTTCTCGCCCGATGATTGGTTCGAAACTGTCGTTTGCCGTGGCGCTGTCGTGGATGGCGATCTCTTCCGCTCATGCCGAGAGCGGCATGGCCGCCTTCTACAGCGGCGGGCGCACGGCAAGCGGCGAGCTAACCGGCCCAACGGGGCATACAGCCGCACACGGACATTACCGTTCGGTACGATGGTGCTGGTCACCAACATTCGCAACGGCAAGACGGCTGGTGGTGCGCATAACGGACCGCGGCCCGTATGGCCGTGGCCGCATCATCGACGTCAGCCGTGCTGCGGCGCGTGAACTCGATATGATCGGCAGTGGCACAGCAATGGTGAGTGTGGTGCGGCAGTAGGCTGCGAATTCAGTTCGTGCGTTTTGATCGCCGCCGCGAGGAGCGTGATATGGATCTTGAAAAGAAGACCAGGATTATCTCCGCCAACACTACGTCGTCCTCAAATCCGGCGGGCGAACCGACTATCGTCACGCTTTTCGACGCCGTGAGAAAATGGACCGATGCGGAAGGAGTGAATGTCTTCTCCATCGAGATAGACGGTACCCGTCTGACCTCCGAACAAATCCAGGCAATTGCACATTCGGAAGCATACCAGGACAGGCTGCTGGCATTCAACGAAAGGCTCGCTTGAATGCCGCGCCCACGCCAACGGGGTTTAAACGCAGACCGCTTATGAAAATCGACGCGCGGTGAGCCAAGTGCGCTCCGCAAGGAGGCGCAGCGAGCGAACTACCTGCATCATGAGGCTGATTGTCCGGAAAGCCCGAGAAGCACAACGGTGACCAGTCCGTCTTCGCTCTCGCTGCGCTCAAGCTACGCCGGACATGCCTCGCGGCGGGGATGGCCGCGGCAGCGTCCCCCTGTGATTCGCCGCAACGAAGAAGAAGCAAAGAACGGCGCTACCCCTCCAGCGCCGCAATCATCTCCACCCGCGTCGCATGCCGGCCGCTCTCGAACTGAGCGGTCAGGAACGCATCCACGATATCGAGCGCCAGCCCTTCGCCCACCACGCGCGCGCCAATCGACAGCATGTTGGCATCGTTGTGCCGGCGGATCATGCGGGCCGAGAATGTGTCGGCGCAGACGCCGCAACGGATGCCCTTTACCTTGTTCGCCGCCATCATGATGCCTTGGCCGGTGCCGCACAGGATGATGCCAAACCGGCAATCGCCGGAGGCGACGAGCCGCGCCGCCGCTTCGCCGTGCGTGGGATAGTGCGTGCTCTCCGGCGTCGTCGGTCCGATGTCGACCGCCACCCAGCCATGCGCCGCGATATGAGCGGCAATGGCCTGTCGGAGATGAATGGCGGCGTGGTCACTGGAGAGGGCGATGCGGTTGCTGGCTGTCATGGAGACGTCGTCCTGTTTCCCGAGGCACTCTCTCCTACTACTATTCGGGATTGCTCGCTCACAAGCACAGCGGCGACCAGTCCGTCTTTGCTTTCGCTCCGCTCAAGCTACGCCGGCCACCGTCAGCCTACTTTGCATGGGGTTGTTTTCGATATTTTTAGCGGCGGTTCGCTCTTCGGTCTTGCGTGGCTCGCCGAGCCGTAGCTTGCGGATGCGGCCCGCCTGCGCCCGTTGGGCTCCGGCGCGGCAGCCTTCGCCCGCTTCGCAAGCACAACGGTGACCAGTCCGTCTTCGCTTTCGCGGCGCTCAAGCTACGCCGGACATCACGCTCCGCCCTGTCGTTCGGCGTGGCTGCGCCACGCGTAGCCCGCTAGGGCGAAGCGTGGTGGGCCCGGCAGGACTCGAACCTGCAACCAGACCGTTATGAGCGGCCGGCTCTAACCATTGAGCTACAGGCCCCGCCGCGAGCGGCCCCTGGAAGACGGCCGGCAACGGTGCCGGCATCGTTTACAGGGATGACCGCGATCCGGCAATGCTCGCGTCCGGGGCCGTGCGGCGAGGAGGAACTGGCGCACTTTGTCATGCCCGGACCTGATCCGGGCATCCATCCATCTTCGCAAAAAAGGGCGTTTACCGAAGGCAGTGGATTGCCGGGTCATAGGCGAGCGGGAGCGACGCCGTCCGTCGGACGGCCTTGCCGGGCAATGAGGAGTTGAAGCGCAGCGATACGCGCCCTCAATCCACCGAAACCCCGGCGAACTCGACCACCTTGCGCCATTTCTCGGTTTCGTCCGCGATCAGCTTGCCGTAGCCGGCAGGCGTCATCGGCTTCGGGACGCCGCCGATGGTCGCGAACCGCGCGATCAGCTTCGGGTCCTTCAGAATTTCGTTCACCGCCTTGTTCAGCGTGTCGACGATTTCCGGCGGCGTGCCCTTGGGCGCGGACATGCCGTAGAACACCGACGCCTCGAATCCCGGAACGGTCTCGGCGATGGTGGGAACGTCGGGCACGCTGGGCCAGCGCTGCGGCGAGGTGACGCCGAGCGCGCGGACGGTGCCGCTCTTCGCCTGCGCCATCGCGGTCGGCAAATTGTCGAAGATCAGCTGCACCTTGTTGGAGATGACGTCGGGAAAGGCGGCCGCCGATCCGCGATAGGGCACATGCAGCATGTCGCACTTGGTCATCGCCTTGAACAGTTCCGCCGACATGTGCAGCGTGGTGCCGTTGCCGGACGAGGCATAGGACAGCTTGCCGGGATTGGCCTTGCAGTAGTCGATCAGTTCCTGCACGGTCTTGACCGGCAGGGCGTTCGCCACCACCAGCAGGTTGGGCACCTGCGTGAACAGCGCGACCGGCACGGTGTCGCGCATGAAGTTGAACGGCAGTTTCTTGTAGAGCGAGGCCGAGATCGCGTTGTTGGCGCCGCTGAACATCAGCGTGTAGCCGTCCGGCGTCGAATTGATCCCGGTCTCGGTCGCGATGTTGCCGCCGCTTCCGGCGCGGTTCTCCACCACGAACTGCCGGCCGAAATGCTCCGACAGCGCCTGGCTCATGATGCGCGCCACGGTGTCGACCGGGCCGCCGGGAGGAAAGCCGATCAGCCAGCGCACCGGGCGGTTGGGATAGGTGTCTGCGGCGGACGATGGCGTGACGCAGGCGGCGAAGCTCGCCAGACAAGCCAGGCCGAACAGACCCGCGCGCGAAAATGCGATCATGGTCTCCCCCCAATATCTTTCGTTGCCGTCGAACGCAGCGTCGACAGGTCAGGGCTGTTCACGCCCGTTGCATCCATGCTTTCACAAAATCCGGGCTTTGCCTACAACCTCGCTTGCGCGAATATTCGTCATCGGCGCCGGGGAGCGAACATGACCCCTCGTTTGCATGGTTTCCTCCGGGCGTGATGAAGCATTCCCGCGAGATCGGGTGGTGCAGCAGGGGAATAGCGAATAGATCGGGATGACTTTTCTCCGAATCGTCATCCCGCTCTATCTTTTTGTTTGAGCATGATCTTTTCGGAAAACCGGTTCCCACTTTTCCGGATCATGCTCTAGCGAATGGGGGTTACCTGCCATTCGCTATTCGCCTGCTTCACTTCTTCACCAGCGGGCACGCCGGGTTCGGCGGTCCGAACGCATCCGCGCCGGAAATCTTCGCGAGGATCTTGTAGTAGTCCCAGGGATATTTCGACTCTTCCGGCTTCTTGACCTGCACCAGCATCAGGTCGTGCACCATCAGATTGTCCTCGCGCAGTCTGCCGTTGCGGGCGAAGAAATCCTCGATCGGCTTCTCGCGCATCTTCGCCGTCACCTTGAGCGGCTCGTCGGTTCCGGAGTCCTTGATCGCCTGCAGATAGTGCATCACCGACGAATAGACGCCGGCCTGCCACATCGTCGGCATCCGGTTCATCTTGGCGAAGTAGCGCTTCGACCATTCGCGGGTCTTGTCGTCCATGTCCCAGTAGAACGAGGTCGTCAGCAACAGTCCCTGCGCCGCCGGCAGGCCGAGCGAATGGATGTCGGTGATCAAGGCGAGCAGGGCGGCCATCTGCTGTCCGCCCTTCAACACGCCGAACTCGCCGGCGGTCTTGATCTCGTTGCCGTTGTTGGGCGGCCCGCCGGCGATGCCGATGATCTTTGCTTTCGAGGCCTGGGCCTGGAGGATGAAGGACGACAAATCGGCCGTGGCGAACGGCGGCCGGACCGCGCCGATCACCTTGCCGCCGTTCTTGATCACCACTTCGGACGCGTCCTTTTCCAGCGAATGGCCGAACGCGTAATCGTCGGTGATGAAGAACCAGCTGTCGCCGCCGCGCTTCACCACTTCCTGCGCGGTGCCGACCGCGAGCGCATGGGTGTCGAACACCCACTGGATCGCATAGGGCGAGCAGAACTTGCCGTGGAAATCCGCTGCTCCGGTCGAGTGCACGATCAACAGCTTCTTCTTTTCGTTGGCGACGTTCTGCACCGCCAGCCCCACCGCCGACACCGGCACGTCGACGATCAGGTCGACCTGCTCGGTGTCGTACCAGCGCCGCGCGATGGCGGCGCCGATATCCGGCTTGAGCTGATGATCGCCGACGATCACGCTGACCGGCTTGCCCAGCACCTTGCCGCCGAAATCGTCGACGGCCATTTGCGCCGCGGTCACCGAGCCCTGGCCGGTCGGCGTCGACGCCGGGCCGTTCATGTCGGTGAGAACGCCGATCTTGACCACATCGTCGGAGACCTGCGCCAGCGCTGCCGGCGCCGACAATGCCGCGGCGGCGAAGGCCGCAAGCATGGATAGTTTTTTCGCAGAAATCACAAATATCCTCCCGTTTTGGTCAGGCGCATCGGCCGTATCGTTGGACCGGGAGTTTTGGCCCGGCCGGCCGATGTTCCTGCAATTAATTCGCAGTCTGCGTCAACGCGGCCGCTCAAACAAGCAGCTGCGATCAAGCGGCGAAACGGATCAGGCCGGCGGGCAAGGGATCGTAGCCGCTGAGCTCGGTGGCCCGCTGCTTCATCCGCTTCTGGCCGAGAAAGCCGATCAGCGCCTGCATCGATGGCCGGAAATAGCTGCGCTGCCGCATCAGCAGGTCGAAATTCTCGAACAGCAGCGGGACGAAATCGAGCCCTGCCGATTTTGCCGCGGCGCGGGTCGCAACCCCGCAATCGGCCTTGCCGGCGCGGATCGCGGCGGCGAGATCCGGACCGGTCAGGCATGGCGGCTCGAGCCGGCGCAGATCCTTGAGTCCCGCGCCGGCGTGGGTCAGCAGCGTCTCGAGCAGCATCTGCGCTCCGGCGCCGGGCTGCCTGACCGCGATCTTCGCGCGGGAGGCGAGAACATCGGCGAGGCTGTTGAGCTGCTTCGGGTTGCCGGGGGCCACCAGCAGCCCCTGCTCGCGGCGCACCACGCCGACCAGCACGGCGTCGTGCAGGCCCGGCATCGTGCGCACCGCCGCGACATTGGCGTCGCCGGCTGAATCGTCTGACGTTGCGGGGCCATGGAAATGCACGGCCGCGGCGATCACCTCGCCGCGCTCGAGCCGTTCGACGCCGCGCGCGGTGCCCTCGGCGAGCGAGGCGAGGCCGGAGCCGGATTCGCGCAACGCCCATTCCAGCAGATCGTCCTGGCTGCCGCCGACGATCGGCGGCGGGTCGGCGTCGATCATGCCGGCGGGCCGGGCCAGCCCCGAGCGCACCCAGAGGTCCAGTTCGTGGCGCGGAAACAGCCACTTGCCGGTCACTTTGCTGCAGGGAATCGCGCCCACGGTGACCAATTCGTAGAGCTTGCGCTCGCCAAGCCGGAGGTAGTCGGCGGCCTCGGAAGTGGTCAGAAATTCCATCCTGCATTTGTATGCATATTTCTGCGTCTGTTCAATCAATTGACAGTTGCGGAATTCTTGCCGAACAGAACAGCTGGAGGAAGCAATGTCCGACCCATTCAGCGCCTGGCAGCTGATCCTGAGCGGCGATCCCGCGCTGTTTGCGATCGTGCGGCTGTCGCTCGCCGTCAGTCTGTCCGCGGTCGCGCTGGCCGCCCTGATCGGCATGCCGCTCGGCGCGCTGCTCGGGCTGACCCGCTTTCCCGGCCGCTCGGTGCTGGTGGTGCTGCTCAATGCGATGATGGGCTTGCCGCCGGTCGTGGTGGGCCTCGCGGTCTACCTGTTGCTGTCGCGCTCGGGACCGCTCGGGTCGTTCGGCATTCTGTTCACCCCGACGGCAATGGTGATCGCCCAGACCATCCTGATCGTGCCGATCATCGCGGCGCCGGCGCGCCAGACCGTCGAAGATCTCTGGGCTGAGTATCGCGACGAACTGACCGCGATGGATGTCAGCCCGGTCGGCCGCATGACCACATTGTTGTGGGACGCGCGTTACAGCCTGGTCACCGCATTGCTGGCGGGATTCGGGCGGGCAGCCGCCGAAGTCGGCGCGGTCATGATCGTCGGGGGCAATATCAACGGCTTTACCCGCACCATGACCACGGCGATCGCGCTGGAGACCTCCAAGGGCGATCTGCCGCTGGCGATGGGGCTGGGGCTCATCCTCATCGTCATCGTGCTTGCGATCAACGCCGCCGCCTGGGGCACGCGGGTGTGGTCGGAACGGCAGGCGGGCTGAACGATGCGCGCGCCTGCCAGCGATCTTCCCCTCCTTCTCGACGACGTCTCGCTGCAGGCGGGCTCGACCACGATTCTCGACCGCTTGAACCTGAAGATCGTCGCGGGTGCCCCGACGCTGATCGTCGGACCGAACGGCGCGGGCAAGACCCGCCTGCTGCGGCTCTGCATGGGGCTCGATGCGCCCTCGGCCGGCCGCGTCACCTGGGGCGGCCGCGCCGATCGCGCCATGGCGCGCCGCGCGATCCTGTTTCAGCGCCCGGTGATGCTGCGCAGGACCGCCGCCGCCAACGTCGCCTATGCGCTGGCGCAGGCAGGTGTGCCGCACCGCGAACGCGCCGAACGCGTCGCCGCGTTGCTGGATCGGGTCGGGCTTTCCGGCCTGGCGCAGCGCCCGGCGCGGCGGCTGTCGGGCGGCGAACAGCAACGGCTGGCGCTGGCCCGTGCGCTCGCGCGCGATCCGGAAATTCTCCTGCTCGACGAGCCCACCGCCAATCTCGATCCGGCCGCCACGCGCGGCGTCGAGGAGATCGTGCTGAGCGCCGCGCAATCCGGCATCAAGATCGTGATGGCCTCGCACGACCTCGGCCAGGTGCGAAGGCTCGCGGGCGAGGTGATCTTCCTGGTCCGCGGCACGCTGTGCGAGCAGGGCAAGGCGGAAGATTTTCTCGATCATCCAACGACCCCGGAGGCCGCCGCGTTCCTGCGCGGCGATCTCGTGATTTGATTTAACGAAGGAGGAATCCCATGGCGTCTCGCACTACATCGCTCGTATTTGCCGTCCTGGCTGCCGTCCTGGCCAATCTCGCGCCGGCCAGTGCGGAAGACCG
This sequence comes from uncultured Alphaproteobacteria bacterium, assembly GCA_963721275.1. Classification (GTDB taxonomy): domain Bacteria; phylum Pseudomonadota; class Alphaproteobacteria; order Rhizobiales; family Xanthobacteraceae; genus Bradyrhizobium. The sequence continues at coordinate 131,572 of CAVRIQ010000028.1, forward strand.
GTCGATCGTGGTGGCCTCGACCACCTCGACGCAGGATTCCGGCCTGTTCGGCTATCTCCTGCCGATCTTCAAGGCGAAAACGGGGATCGCGGTGAAGGTGATCGCGCAAGGCACCGGCCAGGCACTCGATACCGCGCGGCGCGGCGACGCCGACGTGGTGTTTGTCCACGCCAAGGCGCAGGAAGAAAAATTCCTCGCCGAGGGCTTTGGCGTGAAGCGCTTCGACGTGATGTACAACGACTTCGTGCTGATCGGGCCGAACAGCGATCCGGCCGGCGTCAAGGGCAAGGATATCGAGACCGCGCTGAAAACCATTCAGGCCAAGGCCGCGCCCTTCATCTCGCGTGGCGACCGCTCGGGCACCAATTCCGCCGAACTCGCGCTCTGGAAGCAGTCCGGTATCGATATCGCCGCTACCAAGGGCCCGTGGTACCGCGAGATCGGGCAGGGCATGGGTGCCGCGCTCAACACCGCCGCCGCCATGAACGGCTACACGCTGTCCGACCGCGGCACCTGGATCTCCTTCAAGAACCGCGGCGATCTCGGCATCGTCGTCGAGGGCGACAAGCGGCTGTTCAACCAGTATGGCGTCATGCTGGTGAACCCCGAAAAATATCCCACCGTGAAGAAGGAACTCGGCCAGACCTTCGTCGACTGGCTGATCTCGCCGGAAGGCCAGGCGGTGATCGCCGGCTACAAGATCGGCGGCCAGCAGCTGTTCTTTCCCGATGCGAACAAGAAGGGGTCGTGAGCAGTCTTCCTGGCAAAGGTTGCCAGGGGCCGAGGCGTGGTCCACCATTTCCAGATGATCCCGACCCAGCGCCTGCCGGTTTCGCTCATCCCGCTCGACGCCGCGCTCGCGGCGTTGCTGCAGGGGCTTGAACCGGTCGCGGCCGTCGCACGTCCACTTGCGGAAGCCTTGGGCTGCGTCGCCGCGGATATGCCGCCGCTTGGTGCGCATCCGTCCCGCGACATCGCCGTCGGCGACGGCTGGGCGCTGCGTGCCCGCGATCTCGTCGGCGCCTCGTCCTATTCGCCGCTGCCGCTTTCCGCGCCGCCGGTCTGGGTCGAGGCCGGCGAAGCCATGCCGGCGGGGTGCGACTGCGTGATCGATGCCGACCTTCTTGATCAAGCAGGTCCGATGGTTCAGGCGCTGGCGGAAGCGGTACCCGGACAGGGCGTTTGCCGCGCCGGCGCTGCCATCGCCGAGGGCAGTATCGTCATCGGCTCCGGGCGACGCATTCGCCCGCTCGATCTCATGGTCGCACGCGCGGCGGGCCTTGCGAAACTGAACGTGCGCCGCCCGCGGCTGCGCATCGTCAATATTCCGGCAAGCTCCGGCGCTGCGGTGACGGCGCAGCTGATCGCGGAAAGCGCGCGGGCGGCCGGGGCGGCTGTCGTCTGCATCGAAGCCACGGCGCGCGATGCGGCATCCGTTGCCGCGGCCATCGACGCGAGCGCATGCGATATGCTCATCACCGCGGGCGGCAGTGGCGTCGGCGGCAACGATGCGGTTATCGCAGCCCTGGCCAGGCGCGGCGAGGTCATCGCGCATGGCATCGCGCTGCAGCCCGGCCGGACCGCCGCCGTCGGCAGGGTTGAAAACATTCCCGCCATTGCGCTGCCGGGCGCGCCGGATCAGGCGCTCGCGGCGTGGTGGACCTTGGCGCTTCCCGTGCTGGATCGGTTGTCCGGACTTTGGCCGCGACAGCCCGTCACCCTGCCGCTTGCCCGCAAGATTGCCTCGAGCGTGGGCATCGCCGAGCTCGCGCTGCTGGAACGGATCGAGGGCCGATGGCTGCCGCTGGCGGTCGGCGACCTCTCGCTCGATGCGATCGCCCGCGCCGACGCCTGGCTGGCGGTGCCCGGCGGCGCCGAGGGCTTTGCTGCAGGCACCCCGGTCGATGCCTATATGCTGCGGGACTGATATCGGGTTACAGGTTCCGACATGACCAATGCGCCTTTGCCGAAAAACCGCGACAATATGGATCAGGACCAGTTCCTGACCATCCTGTCGCGCGAGGAAGCGCTGGCGCGCTTCGAGGCCGCGCTGTTTCCGAAGGCCATTCCGACCGAGCAGCGGGAGCTTGCCGATGCGCTCGGCCGCACCCTGGCGCAGGACATCGTGGCGCCGATCGACGTGCCGCCGTTCGACCGCTCCAATGTCGACGGCTTTGCGGTGCGCTCCGCCGATCTTGCGTCCGCCAGCGAAGCGAGGCCGGTGCGCGTCAAGCTGAACGACGAGATCATCGCCTGCGGCACCGCGCCGGCGCGGCCGGTGCTGTCGGGAACGGCCACTTCCATTGCGACCGGCGGTCCGCTGCCGCGCGGCGCCGACGCCGTCGTCATGGTCGAGCATACCCAGCCCGCAGGCCCGCGCGCGATCGAGATCCGCCGCGCCGCTTCGCCCGGACAATTCGTGTCCTATGCCGGCTCGGATATCGCGCGCGGCGAGGCGCTGCTGCGCGCCGGCACCGTGATCGGCTCGCGCGAGATCGGCATGTGCGCGGCCTGCGGCATTGCTGAGGTTTTCGTCGCGCGAAAACCGCGCGTCGCCGTGATCTCCACCGGCGATGAGCTGGTGCAGCCGGGCCGGCCGCTGGGGCCGGCCGAAATCTACGACACCAACGGCGCCATCGTCACGGCGGCGGTGAACGAGAATGGCGGCGAGGCGATCTTTCTCGGCGCCGTCGCCGACGACGAAGCAAAGCTCGAGGCCGCGATGCGCAAGGCGCTCGAGACCTGCGACATGCTGGTGTTGTCCGGCGGCACCTCGAAGGGCGCGGGCGATGTTTCCCACCGCATCGTCGCCCGGCTCGGCGAACCCGGCATCATCGCCCATGGCGTCGCGCTCAAACCCGGCAAGCCGCTGTGTCTTGCGGTTTGCGACGGCAAGCCGGTGGTGATTCTGCCGGGCTTTCCGACCTCGGCGATGTTCACCTTCCACGACATGATCGTGCCGGTGCTGCGGCGGATGGCGGGGCTGCCGCCGCGTTCGGACGCGAAGGTTTTCGCCAAAGTTCCGGTGCGGATTCCGTCCGAACTCGGCCGCACCGAATTCGTGATGGTGTCGCTGGTCGAAGGTACCGGCGGCCTGATCGCCTATCCCTCCGGAAAGGGCAGCGGCGCGATCACCTCTTTCGCGCAGGCCGACGGCTTCCTGAAGATCGATGCGCTGGCCGATCAGATGCCGGCCGGCACCGAGGCCGAGGTGACGCTGTTCACGCCGCATGTGCGGGTGCCGGACCTCGTCATCGTCGGCAGCCACTGCACCGGGCTCGATCTGGTGACGGCGCCGCTTTCGCACGCAGGCCTCACCGTGCGTTCGATCGCGGTGGGCAGCCTCGGCGGTCTGGCCGCCGCCAAACGCGGCGAATGCGATTTCGCGCCGATCCATCTGTTCGATGAAAAGACCGAGAGCTACAACACGCCGTTTCTCGGGGGCGGCCTCGAGCTGGTGCCGGGCTGGCGGCGGATGCAGGGCATCGTGTTTCGCAAGGGCGATGCGCGGTTCGAAGGCTTGAGTGCGCAAGGCGCGGTGCGCGCGGCGCTCGCCGATCCCGCCTGCATCATGGTCAACCGCAACCAGGGCGCCGGCACCCGCATCCTGATCGACCGGCTGCTCGGCGATAACAGGCCCGACGGCTACTGGAATCAGCCGAAGTCGCATAACGCGGTCGCTGCCGCGATCGCGCAGCATCGCGCCGACTGGGGCATGACCATCGCGCCGGTCGCGCATGAAGCGGGCCTGGGCTTCATTCCGCTCGCGGAAGAGCATTATGATTTTGCATTGGTGACGGCGCGGAAACAGCGCCCGGCGGTGCAGGCGTTCCTGCGGTCGCTGGCGTCGGAGGAAAGCCGCGCGGCGCTGGCGCGGGCGGGATTTCGGAAGGCTTAGCAAGGTTCATCCAGCGCGGCCAGCCGCTCCGCTTCCGCGATGTCGTCCACGGTGTTGGCGTTGAAGAACGGATCGAGCGGCTCGATTGGCCAGGTCACGGTGGCGAGCCTGTAGCGCGCGGTCCAGCGGTCGATCTTTCGGATGTCTTCCTTGACCAGCGCGTGGCGAAGCTCCTCGCGCAGCGCCACGCTCCACAATCCGATCACCGGATGCGACTGGCCATCGGAGGCCGCGACCGCGAGCTGCGCGTTCTGTTCGGATCGCGCCCGGTGCAGGCGCGCGACAAGATCGCGCGGCAGGAACGGACAATCGGCGGCGGCGCTGAGCAGCCATTGAACGTTCGGCCGGTTCGCGGCGGCCCAGTCGAGCCCCGCCAAAATGCCGGCAAGCGGTCCCGGAAAATCCGCAACCGAATCCGGGATCACGGGCAGGCCAAAGCCGGCGAAGCGCGCCGGATCGCCGTTGGCGTTGAGGATCAGCCCGTCGCATTGCGGCTGCAGCCGGGCGATCACGCGCTCGAGGATGGTGCGGCCGCCGATCGTGCGCATCGGCTTGTCGCCGCCGCCCATCCGCCGCGCCAGCCCGCCGGCCAGCAGAACACCCGGCGTTCGCGGAAATTCACCCGTCATGCTCGGCGCCCTTGCGCTTGTGACGCGCGGATTCTTCCTCGACATAGGCGAGGTCCTGGTCGTAGATGATGCGCTCCTGGCCCGACAGCGCGATGAAGCGCTTGCCCCGCGTGCGGCCGACCAGCGTCAGCCCGACCTGCCGCGCCAGATCGACGCCCCACGCCGTAAAGCCCGAGCGCGAAACCAGGATCGGGATTCCCATCCGCACCGTCTTGATCACCATCTCGGACGTCAGCCTTCCCGTGGTGTAGAGGATCTTGTCGGCGGGATCGACGTCATGGCGGAACATCCAGCCCGCGATCTTGTCGACGGCGTTGTGGCGGCCGACGTCTTCGGTGTAGCAGAGCGGCGTGCCTTCCTTGCACAGCACGCAGCCGTGGATCGCGCCGGCCTCCAGATAGAGCGAGGGCATGGTGTTGATCGCATGCGCCATCCGGTAGAGCCAGGAGGTGCGCAGTTCGGCCTGCGGCAGCGCGACGCTTTCGATCGCTTCCAGAAGATCGCCGAACGCGGTGCCCTGCGCGCAGCCCGAGGTCTGGGTGCGCTTTTTCAGTTTTTGTTCGAAATTGGTGTGATGCTCGGTGCGCACCACCACCACCTGCAGGTCGTCGTCATATTCGACCTCGGTGACGACGTCGTTGTATTTCAGCATGTTCTGGTTGAGCAGGTAGCCGAGCGCCAGATATTCCGGATAGTCGCCGATCGTCATCATGGTGACGATCTCCTGCGCGTTCAGATAAAGCGTCAGCGGCCGCTCCACCGGGACGTTGATCTCCACGGTGGCCCCGGCCTGGTCGGTCCCGGCGACGCGTTCGGTCAGCCGCGGATCATGCGGGTCCGGGAAAATCAGGGGAACGGGCGCCTTGTCGATTTTCATCATGTCTCGCAGGCTAGCATGACATTGCCTGTTAGCCGATATAAAGCACGCCAAGGCAAAACCCATCCCGGTTCCGCCGGCGGCCTGGAGAATAAGATGAAAGTGATAGGCCTCGCCGGCTGGAGCGGCGCCGGCAAGACCACGCTGCTGTCGCGGGTCATCCCGCACCTCGCTGGACAGGGCCTGCTCGTATCCGTCATCAAGCATGCCCACCACGGTTTCGATGTCGACGTGCCGGGCAAGGATTCCTGGGTGCACCGCCAGTCGGGCGCCACCGAGGTGCTGGTGTCCTCGGGCAAGCGCTGGGCCTTGATGCATGAATTGCGCGGCGCCGCCGAGCCGCGTCTGCCGGAGTTGCTCCGGAAGATGTCGCCGGTCGATCTGGTCGTCGTCGAAGGCTTCAAATCCGAATCCCATCGCAAGATCGAGGTGCATCGGCTGGCCAACGGCAAGCCGTTATTGTTCCCGGCCGATGCCGCGATCTCGGGGATTGCGACCGATGCTGCGGTTGAAACCGCGCTGCCGGTTGCCCATCTCGATGATATCCCGGCCGTCGCCGCCATGATGCAGCGATCCGCGATGTCGCTCGAAGACCTGCTGGCGCGCAGCGCCGGCGAAAGCTGAGACAGCAATGGCGCAATTGTCCGACGATTGCTTTGCCTTCGGCGGCCCGATGATGCCGGTCGACGAAGCCGTCGGCATCATCGCCGCGCGGGTCAAGCCGGTCAGGGAGGTCGAGAACGTTGCGCTGGAAGCGGCGGACGGACGCATCCTCGCGCGCGACATTGCGGCTCCGCTGCCGCTGCCGCCGTTCACCAATTCCGCCGTCGACGGCTATGCCGTGCGCAGCCGCGATCTTCCGAAGGGAGCCGAAGCAGCCTTCGCCGTGACCGGGCGGGTTCAGGCCGGCGCGTCGGCGGCCGAGCCCATCCAGCCGGGCCAGGCGATGCGGATCTTTACCGGCGCCCCGATGCCCGAGGGCGCCGACACGGTGTTCATGCAGGAGGACGTGCGGCTCGACGGCGAGGGCAGGGTGGTGCTGCCGGCGGGCCTGAAACCCGGCGCCAATGTTCGCCCCGCGGGCGAGGATATTCCGATTGGCACGGCCGCGCTCGGAAAAGGCCGGCGGCTGCGGCCGCAGGATGTCGCGCTGGCGGCGGCGTTCGGCCTGACCGGGCTCGACGTGACGCGGCGGATCCGGGTCGCGGTGTTTTCGACCGGCAACGAGCTGGTATCGCCGGGCAGTGCGCGTAGACCTGCGCAATTATTCGACTCCAACCGCTTCATGCTGATGGCGATGCTGGCGCCGGCTGGGCTGCGAGGTCAGCGATCTCGGCATCCTGAGGGACGATCGCGTCTCGCTGGCGCAGGGCCTGAAGCAGGTGGCAGGCGGCCACGATTTGATCCTGACCACCGGCGGCGTTTCGACCGGCGAAGAGGACCACGTCAAGGCCGCCGTCGAAAGCGTGGGCTCCCTGGTGCTGTGGCGCATGGCGATCAAACCGGGCCGTCCGGTGGCGATGGGAATCATCGGTGGCACGCCGTTCATTGGCCTTCCGGGAAATCCGGTGGCGAGTTTCGTCACCTTCGTCCATGTGGTGCGGCCGACCGTGCTGGCACTGGCGGGCGCGGTGCAACAGCCGATCGTTGCGATGCCGGTTCGCGCGGCGTTCGGCTACAGGAAGAAGATCGGCGCGCCGCGAATATGTCCGGGTCAGCCTGCGCCGGGCGACAGACGGTGCGCTGGAGGCGACGAAATTTCCGCGCGAGGGCGCGGGCCTGTTGTCGTCGCTGGTGGACACCGACGGGCTGGTCGAACTCGGCGAGGAAGTCACGCTGGTCGAACCGGGCCAGAGCGTCGGCTTCCTCGGCTATGCAAGCCTGCTGTGAATTCTGCACGGCGCTCGCTTTCTCGATCGAAAAGACCGCGAGCCGGTGACAAGGTCAAAATCGCGAACGCGACCAAAGCGGCATCGGCTCCCGGGCGGATGAGATGACACGCACGGAACCGCGATCTCGCGGCGCGATGCGCCCGAGTTGAAGCAGCAACCTTGTCCCTCCTCGAAAACAGAGGGCGCAGGGAATGCCGGGCGCCCGATGCGCCCGATAGCCGCGTGTGCAACGATAGTGGTAGTGAGCACACGCGTTGTCAGGTCACACCGGAATCACCCGGCATTCCCCGCGCAATGGTTTTACGGCTTATAACGCGCTCTCCCTGGCGACCGGGCTTTTTTGCCACCGTCGCCCGCGAAAATTGCTTGTTCGCGAACTTGACGCCAGCGTCGGGGCATCAGGACCACACGACTTCGCCGTCCGCAAGAAAAGCGCTCTCGTCTTCGGCGCGCCTCGCGTCCACCGCATCCTGTCCCGCGTCCGTGACGATCTGCGAGACGCCCCTCTGTGGGATCGGGACGGCGCTGGGTATAGAGTGATTTGCGTTTTCGGAAAATCAGAATATTTTTGCGAAGGAGGGCTTGACAGAGGAGTCGATAAATCGCCCAGGTGATTTGCCCGTCGGGTTACGTTGCGCAGAATGTTGCGTCCCGCCGGCACAACAAGACGCTGCCGTCTTCATGCTCTAAGGACGCGCTGTCCTGTGCTCTTCCCGTGCCGCTCCCCATACGGCACGTGCGGCATCCGCGTTCATCACGGCGATGCCGACCCCCACCAGGAGGTCTGGCCATGCGGATCGCCACAAACAGGCGGTGACCGCCCCCGCGAGGATAATCGCGATGTTGGCGAATACGTCGTTCCGCGCGGAAAGAAACGCCGCCTTCGTCAAACTGCCCTGATGGCGAAATTTCGCCAGCATGAACGCGCAGGAGAAATTGATGACGAGGGCTCCCGTGCCCGTCAACGCCAATGGCAACGGTGCGGGTGCTGCGTGCGAAAGCAGCTTCTGCCACGCGGTCCACAGACCAGCCAGGGCGGGTGCCAGCAAGATCAGCGCAAGCAACATGCCAAGGCGGGCTCGCCGGCGCGCGCTCCACCCCAGCGCTATCGCAATCAGGAAGTTGACTGACGCGTCTTCCAGAAAATCGATGCTGTCGGCAAAAAGCGACACCGAACCGATGGCGAGGCCCACGGCGAATTCGACGCCGAAATAACCGGCGTTCAAGACCGCGACCCACACCACGGTGCGGCGCAACGCTTCCTCGTCTCTTGTGCTTGCGAGCAAAACCTGTGAACCCGATCCTATCTTCCTGCGTACGAGTCGTAGCCTACCAGAACAGCGCCGGCAGCAATGAGGACCACCCCAAGCCGGCTCGGTGTTGAAAGCCGCTCTCCGGCTTCACACCACAAAAATTCTGCGCCTTTCGGAAGATTTGCCCTTGGTGATCGAGATTGTCGACAGCGAGGACAAGATCAACAGCTTCTTGCCGACGCTGGATGGCATGATGAGCAGTGGCCTGATCACGCTCGAAAAGGTGCAGGCCCTTCAATATGGGTCGAAAGGCGCCGGCTGATCGGGTACGCCCGGCTTCCGGACGGAACCATTCAGACTTGTCATTGTCTGCAAGTCGGGTAGGATTGCCTGCCGACCACGGGGATGGAGTCCCCCAAAACCGCCATTCCGGCTGATGACTCCTGCAACGCGTTTACGCGAGCAGGAGAAATTTATGTGCAGCCATCGCCCGCCGGCTCTTGGCCGATCCCCACGCCGCAAGTGTGCCGAATCCCTCCTGATCCGGAGGGCGAAATGACAAGCGTCTGGGCCCTGGCTGCGTTGTGGCTCGGCCTCGCGTTGATCGCGAGCCTGTTGTCCATCTGGTTTCGGATATCGACCGCCCTTTCGGAGATCGTCGTCGGAACAGTCGCGCAGCTGATCATCGGTGCGGTGATCGGGCAAGCCGTGCTTGGCACCGACGAATCCTGGGTCAAGTTCCTGTCGGGCATTGGCGCAATCGTACTGACCTTTCTTGCGGGCGCCGAACTCGATCCCGCCGTTTTCAAGCTGAAATGGAAGGAGGCCGCCGCGGTCGGTCTCGCGAGCTTTTTGTTTCCATTCCTGGGTTGCGCTGCCGCAGCCTATTACGTGCTCGGGTGGGAGCCGATGCCGAGCTGGCTCGCTGGCGTCGCCATGTCGACGACCTCGGTGGCGGTTGTTTACGCGGTGATGCTCGAATTCGGCTTCAACAGGACCGAGTATGGAAAGACGGTCCTCGCCGCATGTTTCGTCACCGACCTTGGGACGGTCGTGGCGCTCGGATTGATCTTTGCGCCGTTCACATTCAAGACGCTGGTATTTCTTCTGGCCGGCGCGGTCGTGTTTTTCATTCTCCCCTGGCTGACGCCGCGCTTCTTCAAGTTGTATGGAAACCGGCCGTCGGAACTCGAAACCAAGTTCCTGCTGTTCTGCCTGCTGGGAATGGGCGCTCTTGCGGGCTGGGCCGACAGCGAGGCCGTGCTTCCAGCCTATCTCATCGGCATGGTGCTTGCGGGAACGGTCGGAAAGGACCATGCGCTCATTCGACGCCTGCGAACACTGACGTTCGGATTGCTGACGCCATTCTACTTCATTCGTGCCGGCTCGTTCGTTTCGATACCGGCGCTGGTGGCCGCACCCGCGGCATTCCTGTTCTTTCTGGCGGTCAAGATCGGAACCAAGATCGTCGGCGTTTATCCCGTAACCAAGCTGTTCGCCGCGCCGGACAAAGAGGCGATGTACACGACCCTGCTGATGTCGACCGGGCTGACCTTCGGGACCATTTCCGCGTTGTTCGGCCTTTCGCACGGGATTATCAACCAGGCCCAATACTCGTCGCTGGTTGCAACGGTCATGGCGAGCGCGGTTATTCCGACCGTGATTGCAAATGCATTCTATCTGCCGCGCCATCTGTTGCCGTCATCCCGTTCCGAAGAGAACACGCAAATCGAAGGGGCCGAACGTCAGGGCGCTCTGGTCACGTCAGACCAGGCCGAATAGCCGGAGACTGCGCGATGTTCAGGATCATCCTGCATGCCAATGATGGGTCGAAACCGGCTGTCAAAGCGCTCGAACTGGCGATTGCAATGGCCAAACAAAACGCCGCGGCGCTGCATCTGGTTTGCGTGGAGGAAATTCCGCAAATGCCGGAGTACATCGAGGAGGTGCGGGAAGCCAAGGCAATCGCCGCGCGCCGTTTTCATCCGATCGTCGAGCGCGCGCGCCTTCAGGCCGGGCAAAGCAGCATAGGCATACAGGTCCACGTCGTGAGCGGCCATCCGGTTCGCGTGATTGTGGACCTCGTCGACGAGATTGGGGCCGATCTGCTCGTCATCGGAGCGACCGGACATTCAGCATTGTATGAGCGCATGATAGGCAGCCAAGCCGACCGCCTTGTCCATCTGGCGGCTTGTCCGGTATTGGTGGTCAAGTAGGCGATACCATCGTCCGGACCGGCCGTGCGCCTTGCCGCCGTGGTCCCGGGCCGCCGCCGTTGACGAGCCGGCCCACTTCGCCATCTATGGGCACATGACCACGACAACACTCGACCTCACCGGCCTCAAATGTCCGCTGCCGGCCTTGAAGACGCGCAAGGCGCTGAAAGGATTGAAGCCGGGCGACCTTCTGGAAGTTCGCTGCACCGATCCGCTGTCGGTGATCGATATCCCCAATCTGATCCGGGAAACCGGCGACAAGGTCGAGATCACCGAACGCGCCGAGCGGGGAATCGTGTTCTTGATTGAAAAATCAAATGGCCCGATTGAAAACGCGAATGGCTAGTCCTTGCTTTACGAGGAACAAAATCTGGCCAAGTTCCCTTGGCTTTCTGCGCGGCGCAGGAAGGGGACGCCAGCCTCGCTACCATTTGCCTATCGACACCGAACGCAGCTTCTGCCCCAATCCGGCCTCTCTGTGGGGGCGGAGAGCAGATTCGCGGCGGTAACAGGGCACGCAATCCTGGGTAGAACCCCGGTTGGGCAGCGGCGAACGGCATAACCGGTCTCTTCAGGTGTTAGGATTTCGAATGCGCGCCGCGATTCCCGCGCATTTCGGAATGGTGCGAAGCAGCAAGCCAGATGCTTGCACGGGGTGAAGGAACTTAAGATAGTGGATCGTGGACGCGACAGACATGCCCGGCATGGGCGGCTGTAGGGGAGGGTTGAATGGCTACACTTGATAGCGCCGGCACGGTGTCTCGTGGCGGTGAGGGGATTCTCGATCGCGAGCATACGGTCGCAAAAGCCGGCTTCAATCGCTGGCTGGTGCCGCCCGCCGCGCTATGCATTCATCTGTGCATCGGCATGGCCTACGGTTTTTCCGTGTTCTGGCTGCCGCTGTCGCGCGCGGTCGGGCTGACGGCTCCAAAGGCCTGTCCCGACATGTCGCTGATGCAGGAACTGTTCACCACCACCTGCGACTGGAAAGTCGCCAGCATGGGGTGGATGTTCACGCTGTTCTTTGTGCTGCTCGGCGTCTCGGCCGCGATCTGGGGCGGCTGGCTGGAGCGCGTCGGCCCGCGCAAGGCCGGCTTCGTCGCGGCGCTGTGCTGGGGCGGCGGCCTGCTGCTTGGCGCCCTCGGCGTTTACCTCCATCAGCTTTGGCTGCTTTGGCTCGGCGCCGGCGTCATCGGCGGCATCGGTCTCGGCCTTGGCTATATTTCCCCGGTGTCGACGCTGATCAAATGGTTCCCAGACCACCGCGGCATGGCGACCGGCATGGCCATCATGGGTTTCGGCGGCGGCGCCATGATCGGCGCGCCGCTGGCGAACATCCTGATCAATTATTTCAAGACCCCGACCGATGTCGGCGTCTGGCAGACCTTCGTCGTGTTGGGCGTGATCTATTTCGTCTTCATGACGATCGGCGCCTTCGCCTATCGGGTATCGCCGGCCGGCTGGCAGCCCGACGGCTGGACACCGCCGAGCGAGAAAAAGTCGATGATCACGGAGCATCACGTCCATCTCAGGGATGCGCACAAGACGCCGCAATTCTGGCTGATCTGGTGGGTGCTGACCCTGAACGTTTCTGCCGGCATCGGCGTGATCGGCATGGCTTCGCCGATGTTGCAGGAGATCTTCGCCGGCAAGCTGATCGGCATGCCCGATCTGAGCTTCAGCGCGCTTTCGGTTGAGCAGAAAGACCGCGATCGCCGGGATCGCGGCGGGCTTTGCCGGCCTGCTGTCGCTGTTCAACATCGGCGGCCGTTTCTTCTGGGCGTCGCTGTCGGATTATATCGGCCGCAAGAACACCTATTACGTCTTCTTCCTGCTCGGCATTGCGCTCTACGCGCTGGCGCCGACCTTCGCCAATATGGGCTCGAAAGTGCTGTTCGTGCTCGCCTTCGGCATCATTCTGTCGATGTATGGCGGCGGCTTCGCCACCGTGCCGGCCTATCTTGCCGACATGTTCGGAACGCAGTTCGTGGGCGCCATTCACGGCCGGCTGCTGACGGCATGGTCGACCGCCGGCATCATCGGCCCCGTCGTGGTGAACTACATCCGCGAGTTCCAGCTCGCGGCCGGCGTGCATCGCGAACATCTCTACGACACCACCATGTACATCCTGTGCGCCATGCTGGTCGCCGGCCTGATCTGCAACTATCTGATCAAGCCGGTCGATCCCAAATGGAACATGAGCCCCGAGGAAGTCGCGAAACTGCAGGCGGTAGGTGCGACGCGCGAGGCCGGGATGCAGCACGGCTCGTTCGGTATCGGCAAGGGCGGGCTTGGACGCCAGGGCCGCACTGTTCTGGGCCTTCGTCGGCATCCCGCTGGCCTGGGGTGTGTGGAAGACACTGGAAAGCGCGGTCAAGATTTTCTGACCGCCGCCTCTCAACCGCGGGACGGCAGCCGTCGTCCCGCGGTCCAACGCCTTTCCAATCAAATCAAACGAAATGAGTTTCAGGGGGATTTCCATGCTTCGCACCAGTGTTTGTCTCGCCGCCATGCTGCTCGTCGCGGGCAGCCTGCATACGGCTTCGGCCCAGACCGCGGCTCCGGCGACGACGCCGGCCGCCGCAAAGCCTTCGAAAATGAAGCTGACCGCCGAAAAGCTGAAGGAGATGAAGGCCAAGTGGAGCGCCAACAAGGGCAAGCTCAAGGCCTGTCGCAAAGAGGTGAAGACGAAGGGACTGGCCGGCGACGACCGCTGGTTCTACATCGAAGACTGCATGGGCAAGACCTGAGTTCCGACCCGCGCATCGAGGTCGATCGAGGGGCATGACAGCGAGGGCTGCGTGCCCCTTAAATCATTATTTATACAGCAGCATTCCCTCTTGGCATGTGGCATGCCACGGATTAGAGTCGCAGGGGATAAAACCAAGAACGAGACGTTCCCATGAGTCATGATGTGCAGCAGGTCCGCTCGTTCGAGCATCCCGGCGAGGGACGCAAGCGGGCCAAATCGACTCCCAAGGGACGTCAGGTCGACCCGACCGCCGCCCACGAGATCGAGCTCTTGCTCGGCGACCGGCCGCGGCGGCGCGACCTCCTGATCGAGCATCTGCACCTGATCCAGGACAAGTATCATCAGATCTCCGCCGCTCACCTCGCCGCGCTTGCCGACGAGATGAAGCTTTCCTTTGCGGAAGTGTTCGAGACCGCGACCTTCTATGCGCATTTCGATATCGTGAAGGAAGGCGAGGCCGATATCGCACCGCTGACCATTCGCGTCTGCGATTCGCTCACCTGCGCCATGCTGGGCGCGGAAAAACTGCTGCAGGAATTGCAGAACGTCGCCGGCCCCGGCATTCGCGTGGTGCGCGCGCCCTGCGTCGGCCGCTGCGACACCGCGCCCGCGGCCGAGGTCGGCCATCACTTCGTCGACCGCGCCAGCGTCGCAGGCGTGCTGGCCGCGGCAACGGGCGGCGACACCCACGCCCATCTGCCCGACTATGTCGATTACGACGCCTATGTGAAAGCCGGCGGCTATAAGCTGCTGCAGCGCCTGCGCTCCGGCGACTTGAAACGGGAAGATCTGCTGAAGGCGCTCGACGACGCGTCGCTGCGCGGCCTCGGCGGCGCGGGATTTCCCACGGGACGAAAGTGGCGCGCGGTGCTGGGGGAGCCCGGGCCGCGGCTGATGGCGGTCAATGGCGACGAAGGCGAGCCCGGCACTTTCAAGGATCGCTATTATCTCGAAACCGATCCGCATCGTTTCCTCGAGGGCACGCTGATCGGCGCGCATGTGGTCGAAGCGCCCGAGATCTACATCTATATCCGCGACGAATATCCGGCCTCGCGCCAGATACTCGAGCGCGAAATTGCAAAATTGCCGCCGGGCGGTCCGGTGCTGCACCTGCGGCGCGGCGCCGGCGCCTATATCTGCGGCGAGGAATCCTCGCTGCTGGAAAGCATCGAGGGCAAGCGCGGCCTGCCGCGGCACAAGCCGCCATACCCGTTCCAGGTCGGGCTGTTCGGACTGCCGACGCTGATCAACAATATCGAGACGCTGTGGTGGGTGCGCGACATCGTCGAGAAGGGCCCGGGCTGGTGGAACAGCCACGGCCGCAACGATCGCCACGGCCTGCGCAGCTATTCGGTGTCGGGCCGGGTGAAAAATCCCGGCATGAAGCTGGCGCCGGCCGGCATCACCGTGCGCGAACTGATCGACGAATTCTGCGGCGGCATGGCGGATGGCCATAAATTCCATGCCTACCTGCCGGGCGGCGCTTCCGGCGGCATCCTGCCGGCGTCGATGGACGACATCCCGCTCGATTTCGGCACGCTGGAGAAATACGGCTGCTTCATCGGTTCGGCCGCGGTGATCATCCTGTCCGACCAGGACAGCGTGAAGGACGCGGCGCTGAACCTGATGCGCTTCTTCGAGGACGAGAGCTGCGGCCAGTGCACGCCCTGCCGGGTCGGAACCGAGAAGGCCGCGTTGCTGATGCAAAAGCCGGTCTGGAACCGCGAACTGCTCGAGGAATTGAGCCAGGCGATGCGCGATGCCTCGATCTGCGGCCTCGGCCAGGCGGCCTCGAATCCGCTGACCTCAGTGATTAAATATTTCCCGGACGAGTTTCTGACATGAGCATTTTCCGGCAAAGTGGGAACCGGTTTGCCGCGAGAAAATGCTCACACTTAAAGTTTTGCGCGTATTCCGATCGCAAAACCGGTTACCACTTTTGCGGAATACGCGCGAAGGAAGCTGCCGAATGACAAAGATCCAGTTCGAACTCGACGGCAAGCAGGTCGAGGCCGCCAACGGCGAGACCATCTGGCAGGTGGCAAAACGCCAGGGCCACGAAATCCCGCATCTGTGCTATTCGCCCGAACCCGACTACCGGCCCGACGGCAATTGCCGCGCCTGCATGGTCGAGATCGAAGGCGAGCGCGTGCTGGCGGCCTCCTGCAAGCGCACGCCCAGCGTCGGCATGAAGGTGAAATCGGCCAGCCCGCGCGCGGTCGCGGCGCAGAAGATGGTGATGGAGCTTCTGGTCGCCGACCAGCCGGCGCGCGAGACCTCGCACGATCCCGATTCGAAATTCTGGCACTGGGCCGAAAAGGTCGAGGTGACCGAGAGCCGGTTCCCGGCCGCGGAACGCTGGCAAGCCGACCCCAGCCATCCGGCGATGCGCGTCAATCTCGATGCCTGCATCCAGTGCGGGCTGTGCGTGCGCGCCTGCCGCGAGGTCCAGGTCAACGACGTGATCGGCATGGCCTATCGCAGTCACCAATCCAAGATCGTGTTCGACTTCGACGATCCGATGGGGGAATCGACCTGCGTGGCCTGCGGCGAATGCGTGCAGGCCTGCCCGACCGGCGCGCTGATGCCGGCGGTGATGCTCGACGAGAACCAGACCCGCGTCACCTATGCCGACCGGAAGGTGGATTCGCTGTGCCCGTTCTGCGGCGTCGGCTGCCAGGTCACCTATCAGGTCAAGGACGAGAAGGTGATCTACGCCGAGGGCCGCGACGGCCCGGCCAATCACAACCGGCTCTGCGTCAAGGGCCGCTTCGGCTTCGACTACATCCATCATCCGCATCGGCTGACCAAACCGCTGGTGCGGCTGCCGAATGCGAAGAAGGATGCCAACGACCAGGTCGATCCGGCCAATCCGTTCACCCATTTCCGCGAAGCCTCCTGGGAAGAGGCGCTCGACATCGCCGCCAAGGGCCTCGTCAGGATCCGCGACGAAAAGGGCGTCAAGGCGCTGGCCGGTTTCGGCTCCGCAAAGGGCTCCAACGAAGAGGCCTATCTGTTCCAGAAGCTGGTGCGCACCGGCTTCGGCTCCAACAATGTCGATCACTGCACCCGGCTGTGCCACGCCTCCTCGGTCGCTGCCCTGATGGAAGGGCTCAATTCGGGCGCGGTGTCGGCGCCGTTCGCCGCCGCGATGGACGCCGAGGTCATCATCGTGATCGGCGCCAATCCGACGGTGAACCACCCGGTCGCCGCGACCTACATCAAGAACGCGGCCAAGCGCGGCGCCAAGCTGATCGTGATGGATCCGCGCCGGCAGACGCTGTCGCGCCATGCCTATCAAGCATCTCGCGTTCAAGGCCGGCAGCGACGTCGCGATGCTGAACGCGATGATCAACACCATCATCACCGAAGGCCTGACCGACGAGCAATATATCGCCGGCTATACCGAGGGCTTCGAGGACCTGAAGGAACGGATCGCCGACTTCACGCCGGAGAAGATGGAGCCGATCTGCGGCATTCCGGCGGAGACCCTGCGCGAGGTGGCGCGGATGTATGCGCGCTCCAGGGCCTCCATCATCTTCTGGGGCATGGGTATCAGCCAGCATGTCCACGGCACCGACAATGCGCGCTGCCTGATCGCGCTCGCGCTGATCACCGGCCAGGTCGGCCGGCCCGGCACCGGCTTGCATCCGCTGCGCGGCCAGAACAACGTGCAGGGCGCTTCCGACGCCGGCCTGATCCCGATGTTCCTGCCGGATTACCAGCCGGTCGGGCGCACCGACCTGCGCGAACCCTTCGAAAAGCTCTGGCATTACGACCTCGATCCCGTCCGCGGCCTGACCGTGGTCGAGATCATGACCGCGATCCATGCCGGCGAGATCACCGGCATGTATATCGAGGGCGAAAATCCCGCGATGTCGGATCCCGATTTGCAGCATGCCCGGCAGGCGCTGGCCAAGCTCGAGCATCTGGTGGTGCAGGATTTGTTCGTCACCGAAACCGCGTTCCATGCCGACGTGATCCTGCCGGCCTCGGCGTTCGCGGAAAAGTCCGGCACCTTCACCAACACCGATCGCCGCGTCCAGCTGGCGCGTGAAGTGATAAAACCGCCGGGCGATGCGAAGCAGGATCTCTGGATCATCCAGGAGATCGCCAGACGGATGGGGCTGCCCTGGAATTACAGCGGCCCGGCCGACGTCTTCACCGAGATGACCGAGGTGATGCCGTCGCTGAAGAACATCACCTGGGAGCGGCTGGTGCGCGAGGGCGCGGTGACCTATCCGGTCGACGATCCCGACCAGCCCGGCAACGAGATCATCTTTACCACGGGCTTCCCGACCGAGAGCGGGCGCGGCAAGATCGTGCCGGCGCGCGTGCTGCCGCCGGACGAACTGCCGGACACCGAATACCCGATGGTGCTTTCCACCGGCCGCGTGCTCGAACACTGGCACACCGGCTCGATGACGCGGCGCTCCAGCGTGCTCGACCAGATCGAGCCGGAGGCGGTGGCGTTCATGTCGCCCAAGGACATGCGGCGCATGAAGGTCTGGCCCGGCGATTTCGTGCGGCTGGAAACCCGCCGCGGCGCGGTCGAGGTGAAGGTGCGCTCCGACCGCGACGTGCCGGAGAACATGGTGTTCATGCCGTTCTGCTACGCGGAAGCCGCGGCGAACCTTTTGACCAATCCGGCGCTCGATCCGTTCGGCAAGATTCCCGAATTCAAGTTCTGCGCGGTCAGGGCCGAACGCGCCGAGATCAGCAACGCGGCGGAGTAGGACCAGCCGCGCTGCGGCCTGACCCGGAAGGGCCGTGAAGTAGATCGCAAAGAACAATATTGCGATCATCACGACCATCAGGGCGATCTTCAGTTCGACCTTAACACCAGGCCCCGGTCAGATCGGTGACGACAGGGCCTGTGTCGTGCCGGGGTTTGCTCTTGAAGAGGCTTTACCCGAAATTGTCGCAGCAGACCGGCTCGCAGAGCGGGTTCAGGTCGCGCGATACGGCGGGGACGCTCGGCCGGCTGGAAGGCGCCGCGATGCGCCGGGCGGCCGCGCGCGTGCGTCAGCATCGTCATTTCAGAAATCCTTCATCAATCGTTTGACCGGCCGTGTCATCTTGCCGATGAGGGTGGTCAATCGCTCCCGTGCGAGCCTCGCAAGGCGGATCGCCGATGCAAGCTGCACGATCAGGGGATTGCCCCTGTTTTCCAGGTCGAGTTCGAACCGCTCGGATGGATAGACGATGGCGCATCCCGCGGCCCCGCTATTGTTTCTGGCAAATGACAGTGCGGAGTTTTCGAGCAGGAAAATGCCTCCGATCCGGCCATTGACGTCGCGGGCGATCCAGAACCCTTCCGTGTTGCGGCCGATGAAGAAGGCCGGGATCGCCTCGCTGACGATGTCGGGATCGAGCGGTCCAAACGGCGCGGCGATGCTTGCGCCCTGATCGGTCGGTGCAACGGCCGGACCGTCGCCGAGCGCAGCGGTCGAACGCCCGCCTGAAGGCCGCGGCGAAAGCTCTGGGCATGTCAGCCGCATGGCGGTCATTTCGCGCCTGTCTGTTGGGCCGGCGTGCCCCGCAACTGCCGCGGGCGAGCGTACTCGGCCTCCGCCGCAGCCTGTCGCATCCGGTTGCTGACAAAGGCATCCAGCATTTCGCGGAACGCATTGAGAACAGTGTTGATCCGTTGCTGGACATGCTCTCTCTGATGCGTGGCATTGAAAGTGATCGCGGCCATGGCGGCCTCCTCGAATCGAACGGCCATGATGTGCCGACGAGTCCATAGGAATGCCAGATGGCCCGGGGTTGCATCTCATAGGAGTGGTATAAAAGCCGGTGAGGGAAGATTGCGCCGCGCCCCGCCGCCCCGGGCATTTATGCCGCGCCTATGCGACAGGGCCGGTGGTCGCCTCGATTTCCTATGCCGCCATCCGCATCTTCGCACCAATGGCTCGTCATGCGAGCCGACGGTGGAGATCGAAGATGTCTCACTTTCTTGCCAGCGACGACAAATACCGGGATCTGCTCTACGGCGATGGTTATCGCGGGTATCTGATGGCCCCAAGCAAGCCGGCGGGCGAGTACCGGTTCGGCCGGACGCGGCGCGCCCGCGTCCCCGCACGCAGCGCCTTGAGGCACGTCACCGGCTATTTCCGAACCATGATCGAGGCGATAGCCAATGCAAAGCTGCGCCGCATGGAGCGTGAACTTGAGCTCCGCGGCATCCGCTTCGACCGCTCGAAAGCTGATTGGGTCGTGCCCAAATCCCGGCCGACCGAACGCTAGCAATGGAAAGGCGGGCCAGCCGGCCCGCCTCTTTCAGTTCTGATTGGCGTGGTGATGACGTTTCTCGGTCCATCCTGGGACGGGCCGCGCAGGACATATCAGCCTCATCGTTACTACATGCGCGGTCCCGGGCCGAAATGGCGCGAAAAGCACCTTCCTGATCGCCCGGCCAGCGGCGCCTGAGTTCGCGTTCGTTGCTTGCGCTGGAGCTACCGGTTACCCCGCGAGGGAAGCCCTCTCCACAATCGGCTGCCGCGCTTGGATGGTTTGGTGACCGAAGATGTCTTCGCCTGGTCGGCTTCAATGGCCGCCGCAAAGGCGCGCCTGAGACGATCGTCGTCAATTCGCGCAAGGTGTCGATGCAGCAGGGTTGCGGCAAGTTCATTCGGCTGCAGAATGGCGGCGCATAGCTCCGCACTGGACCGGCGAAAAAAGCCGAAATCCGGCTGGCCGCCGCGTTCGGGACCGAGCCTGTCGATCTCGCTTGCGATCGCCATGACAGCCAGCCTGTCGGCATCGTCCAGGGTCACCGCGAAGCGCAGCATAGCCAGCTGCCAGGCGCGCAGCGCTCTGGCGCGCCAGTCACTTCCGGAAACGTCCGAACTCATGAGGGATGCCCCTACGGCGAGAGGGTTGCATCCGCGTGAAAGCGGCGGTCGTGCCAGCTCTCGACCGGACAGGCGAGATCCTCGTCGCCGATCTCCATGATCGCGCTCGTGACCTCGGCCTTTTCTGCATCGGCCAGTTCGACGATCGGCAGCCGCGTGGCCGGCGAGATGAAGCCGAGCAGGCACAGCGCATATTTCAGCGCCGCCGGACTCTCTTTGGCAAGCGCGGCCGTCAGCGGCGCCAGCCGGCTCTGCAGATATCGCGCCGACTGCAATCGTCCCTGTCTGCAGCTCGAAAAAATCGCCTGGCACAGGTCCGGCGCGACATTCGACACCAGCGATACGCAGCCATCCCCGCCGTTGGCGATGAAGGCGAGCGCCGTGGCATCGTCTCCGGACAACAGCCGAAACCCCGGCGGCAGCAGTGATTGCAGGCGCATGGGACGGGTGATGTCGCCGCTGCCATCCCGCAATCCGATGAACTGTCCCGATTTCGCCAGCCGCGCCAGCGTGTCGTCGGATAGCTCGCGGATGGTCCGGGAGGGAACGTCGTGCAGGACGATGGGCAGCGAGGTCGAGACGGCGATCGCCCGGAAATGCGCATAGATGCCGGCCTGCATCGGCTTGTTGTAATAGGGCACGACGGAAAGCACCGCATCGGCGCCGGCGGCCTCGGCGCGCCGCGTCAGTTCGATGGCCTGGCCGGTCGAATTCGATCCGGCGCCGGCAATGACGCGGACTCGGCCGCGCGCGATCCCGACGGCGGCGCGCACGATGGCGTCGTGCTCGGCCGGCGTCAGTGTGGAGGCTTCGCCGGCGGTTTCGCCGACCACGATCGCCGAGACGCCGGCCTCGATCTGGCGTTCGCACAGTCGTGCGAATGCCGGCAGATCGAGATGATCAGCTTCATCGAACGGGGTGGGAAGGTCGGGGATGTAGCCTGTCAGCCAGACGGCGGGATGTGCGGGGTGGGTCATTGGCGTTCACGCTGCGATTTCCATCTGGTTGAAGCCCTGCCGGTAGGCCGACAGCACGAGGCCCTGCTGACACCTGACGCCCGCCTCGATCCGGAAGCCCATCCGTTCCAGCCGGGTGCGGATCTTCAGGCAGGATCCGCTTTCGCGGGAATCGATCAGGACGGCAATGGCCGCGCTGGGGCTGAGGAATTGCGAGATCTGCGCCAGCGCAGTTTCGATGGCGGAAAGCGAGTTTTGTCCCGCGATCAGGCCGACGGCGTGCTGCCGCTTCGGGATGCGGCAGGTCGCGGTGGTGGCCACGCGAACGAAGCCGCGCCGCCGCAGCGCCAGATAGAGTTCCATACTATCGCTGCCGGCGACGATGGCGCGATGCAGATTGGACAGGCGGGTGAGGCCGATCATGGTATCGACGACCTGCTCGCTGCTTGAAACGGATTGGCCCATCTGGCTCTCCTGTATGATGGACGCTCGATCGGTCATGCGACGCGCCGGGTGGCGGCGCCGCCGGGCAGCCTGCCGCCCATGTCGAGTTCGATTTCGCGCGACAGTTCGACGATGGTTTCGGGGTGATGGCCGTTCTCGAACAGCGCGTATTTGACTGCCTGGGCGCGGTTGACGAACAGGCCGCCATAGAGGCCGCTCTGTTCCTGGGCGACCCACTGGCCGCGCTTGTTCCTGCCGATGAAGACGATGGTAGATGGCGAACTGCACGAGGGAGGTTCGACGAGCTTCACGTTAGTCATCCTTCTGATCGCGAGTAGCGCGTGCTTCCGGCGTCGCGGATGCATCCGTCGCGGTGTTTTCTTGTGCGAATGTCCGGATGGTTTTGCGCGGTCGGGAGACGCCTTCACTCATGCGCCCAATATCTTCAGGAGCGGATATGAATTCGAGGGCGACAGGGCGGCGATCTCATAAGCGCCGTATAGGATCGCGCGAACGGGCTCAGACCGGGACGGAGTGGTTGAAGCTGCTGACCAGCGCAAACAAGGCCGCGTTGGCCACCGTTTCGTCCCAGTGATTAAGAGCGGCGCCGAACGGTTGCTCGCGCTTCATGGTGCCGGCGACGGCGCAGAGGATGATCGACATCCACAGCAGCGCGGCGAGAGCTCTGCCGAAGCCGATGCCGGCGAAGGCAGCGAAGATGACCAGGATACTCATTCGCAGCAAGAAGCGAAGGAGCACCCGGGCGGGTCCCAGTTGCCGCGACAGATTCGGAAGCTGCGCCAAAATTCGTAACTCCGACGCTGGTTGGTTCGCGGCCTAGCCGAAATTGTCGCAGCAGACCGGCTCGCAGAACGGGTTCGGGTCGCGTGCCACGGCGGGAACGCTCGGCCGGCTCGAAGGCGCCGCGATGCGCTGGGCCTCGACGAACGCGCCGAGGATCGCCAGCGCCAAATCCGTGTGGCGAACCTCGATCGAGCTGTCGAGCCAATCGGGCAACTCGCGCTCGCGCGACAGGGCGCAGTACCATTCGCCCTCGTCATAGGCGATGCGGCGGACCTGCCAGAGCGGCAGTTCGAGCTCGAGCAGCGCCAGCGCGGCGTCGGTCCAGGCCCCGGACCCAATCAGGCGTTCGATCCGTTCGGTCTTCCCGGTCTGCCCCATGGACGGAAAGCGCCGGCAAGCCTTGCCGATCACTTCCGACATCAGCCCGGCCGTGACGGCATGCGCGGCGCGCAGCTGCTCGCCGAGCCCGGCGGGTTGATGATGTTCTCTGAGGAGCGGCATGGCGTCATCTCACCTGGGCGCGACCGCGATCAGCAGCCGCTACCAGCCAAGATGGCCAAAACGCCATTTGAAAACGAGGTGGGACGGAGGCCTCAAAAATAAAGATGTCATAAAGACGGGCGGGAAGGGGCCCCCGCCTTAGACCGGCACGTGGTCCCGGCAAGCGGGTCAGGCCGGCGCAAGCCGCCTCCCGCGTCGCTGCCGGTTCATTGCGGCATTGTGACAGGCGCCACCTACGATCAATGGAGTCAGAGGGTTACAGACCCGGTTCGCGTGCCGCCTGGCCGCGACCGCAGCGGGCCCTTTATGAGATTCCTATAACGTTGCTGGTGCGGCCGCCTCGAAAACCTATGCGGCGAATGGCACTTCAGGCCACCGACACGGGCAAGGCCTGGGAGATCGCAACCTGACCCAGCGATTGATCCATCGCAATACACCTTCCCGCAAACGCGCAGAAGTTGCGCCCGGAACAAGCGCGACAAGGAGCATTTTCATGTGGGATGTCGTCATGCTGGGCCTCGGCCTCGGCCTCTTCGCAGTAGGCATTGGTTACGCCTACGCCTGTGAACGGCTTTAGGGAGCAGAGCCATGATCTTCGATTATTCACTCGCCGGCCTCGTCTCGCTGGGCCTGCTGTTTTATTTGACCTACGCCCTGCTGCGGCCCGAGCGGTTCTGACGCTCGACGACAGCCCGCTCCGGATTGGCTTCCGGGCGGCAACACATTCCCGGAACAACAACGTGCAACCTTTGGGCATACGACCATGACCGCCATCGGCTGGATTCAAATCATTCTGTACTGCGCCATCATCGTCGCGCTGACCAAGCCGCTCGGCTGGTACATGACGCGCGTCTTCAATGGCGAGCGCACGTTTCTGTCGCCGGTACTGCGGCCGGTCGAGGCCGGGATTTACTGGATCGGCGGCGTCGACGAGAAGCGCGAACAGCACTGGCTGACCTATACGGTCGCGATGCTGCTGTTCCATGTCGGCGGCTTTCTCATCATCTATGCCGTGATGCGGCTGCAGGCGGTATTGCCGTTCAATCCGGCGGAACAATCCGCCGTGGCGGAAGACCTCTCCTTCAACACCGCAATCAGCTTCATCACCAACACCAACTGGCAGAATTACGGCGGCGAAAGCACGCTGTCCTATCTGGTGCAGATGGTCGGGCTGACCCACCAGAATTTCCTGTCGGCGGCGACCGGCATCGCGCTGGCGGTGGCGCTGATCCGCGGCTTTTCCCGTTCCTCGATGCGCACCATCGGCAATTTCTGGGTCGACGTGACGCGCTGCACGCTCTATGTGCTGCTGCCGATCTGCGTGGTCTACACGCTGTTCCTCATCTGGCAGGGCATGCCGCAGACGCTCGGCGCCTATGTCGACGCTACCACGCTGGAAGGCGCCAAGCAGACCATCGCGGTGGGCCCGGTCGCCTCGCAGGTCGCGATCAAGATGCTCGGCACCAATGGCGGCGGCTTCTTCAATGCCAATGCCGCGCATCCGTTCGAGAACCCGACCGCGCTGTCGAACTTCGTGCAGATGCTCTCGATCTTCGCGCTCGGCGCGGCCCTGACCAACGTGTTCGGCCGCATGGTCGGCAACCAGAAGCAGGGCTGGGCGGTGCTGGCCGTGATGGGCGTGCTGTTCATCGCCGGCGTCACCGTCACCTATTGGGCGGAAGCGGGCGGCACCACCGCAATGCACGCGCTCGGGCTTTCCGGCGGCAACATGGAGGGCAAGGAAGTCCGCTTCGGCATCGTCGCGTCCTCGCTGTTCGCCGTCATCACCACGGCGGCGTCCTGCGGCGCGGTCAACGCCATGCATGACAGCTTCACCGCGCTCGGCGGCATGATCCCGCTGATCAACATCGAGCTCGGCGAGATCATCGTCGGCGGCGTCGGCGCCGGCATGTACGGCATGCTGCTGTTCGTAGTGCTCGCGATCTTCGTCGCGGGCCTGATGGTGGGCCGCACGCCGGAATATGTCGGCAAGAAGATCGAGGCGCGCGAGGTCAAGATGGCGATGCTCGCGATCCTGATCCTGCCGCTGATGATTCTGGGCTGGACCGCCGTCGCGGTGGTCTATCCGCCCGCCGTCGCCTCGATGGCGAACTCGGGGCCGCATGGCTTCACCGAGGCGCTGTATGCCTACAGCTCGCAAACCGGCAATAACGGTTCGGCGTTCGCAGGCCTCACCGGCAACATCTTCTTCTACAACGTGACCGGCGCTGTCGCGATGTTCGTCGGCCGCTTCTTCATGATCGTACCGGCGATGGCCATGGCCGGTTCGCTGGCCGGCAAGAAGTCGATCCCGCCGTCGGCCGGCACCCTGCCGACCACCGGCGGCCTGTTCGTCGGCCTCGTCGTCGGCGTGATCCTGATCATCGGCGGCCTGACCTTCTTCCCGGCGCTGGCTTCGGCCCGATCGTCGAGCACCTCGCGATGACCGCCAATACCCTGTTCTGATCGATCTCATTTCGGAGTTACGTCCATGGAAGTCGTGCAAAAGATGAACAAGCGGATGCCGGTTTCGGCGATGCTCGATCCGAAGATCGTGATGCCCGCCATCGGTTCGGCGCTGAAGAAACTCGATCCCCGGGTGATGATCAAGAGCCCCGTGATGTTCGTGGTCGAGGTCGTGGCCGCGCTGACCACGGTGATCTTCCTTCGCGATCTCGTGACCGGTGGCGCCAACCTCGGCTTCACCTTCCAGATCATCCTGTGGCTGTGGTTCACGGTGCTGTTCGCCAACTTCGCCGAAGCCGTCGCCGAAGGCCGCGGCAAGGCGCAGGCGGAGTCGCTGCGCAGGACCCGCACCGAGAGCCAGGCCAAGCTGCTGACCGGCTCCGACAAGAACTATCGTCTGGTGTCCGGCACCAGCCTCAAGGTCGGCGATATCGTGCTGGTGGAGGCCGGTGACAATATCCCCTCGGACGGCGAAGTGATCGAGGGCGTCGCGTCGGTGAATGAGGCCGCGATCACGGGCGAATCCGCGCCGGTGATCCGCGAATCCGGCGGCGATCGCTCGGCGGTCACCGGCGGCACGCAAGTCTTGTCGGACTGGATCCGAGTTCGCATTACCGCGGCGCAGGGTTCGACCTTCATCGATCGCATGATCAAGCTGGTCGAGGGCGCCGAGCGGCAGAAGACCCCGAACGAGATCGCGCTCAACATCCTGCTCGCGGGCCTCACCATCATCTTCGTGTTCGCGACCGTGACGATTCCGAGCTATGCGGCTTACGCCGGCGGCTCGATTTCGGTGGTGATCCTGGTGGCGCTGTTCGTGACGCTGATTCCGACCACCATCGGCGCGCTGTTGTCGGCGATCGGCATCGCCGGCATGGACCGGCTGGTGCGCTTCAACGTGCTGGCGATGTCCGGCCGCGCGGTCGAGGCCGCCGGCGACGTCGATACGCTCCTGCTCGACAAGACCGGCACCATCACGCTCGGCAACCGCCAGGCCACCGCGTTTCGCCCCGTGCGCGGCGTCACCGAGCAGGAGCTGGCGGATGCGGCGCAACTGGCGTCGCTGGCGGACGAGACCCCGGAAGGGCGCTCGATCGTGGTGCTGGCGAAGGAGAAATACGGCATCCGCAGCCGCGACATGGCCGAGCTGGCCGCGACCTTCATTCCCTTCACCGCGCAAACCCGCATGAGCGGCGTCGATGCCGGGGCGTCGTCGGTCCGCAAGGGCGCGGTCGATGCGATCCTCAGCTACATCGATGGCAGCAGCCAGACGGTGGCGTCGGGCAATACGGTTCGTGCGCTTCAGTCCACGGCTGCTTCCGATGTTTCGCGCGAGATACAGGCGATCTCCGACGACATCGCCAAGGCCGGCGGCACTCCGCTGGCGGTCGCCAAGGACGGCCGCCTGCTCGGCGTCGTGCAGCTCAAGGATATCGTCAAGGGCGGCATCCGCGAACGTTTTGCCGAACTGCGCCGCATGGGCATCCGCACCGTGATGATCACCGGCGACAATCCGATGACGGCGGCCGCGATCGCCGCCGAAGCCGGCGTCGACGATTTTCTCGCCCAGGCGACGCCCGAGGACAAGCTGAAGCTGATCCGCGACGAGCAGGCCAAGGGCAAGCTGGTGGCGATGTGCGGCGACGGCACCAACGACGCGCCGGCGCTCGCCCAGGCCGATGTCGGCGTCGCCATGAACACGGGAACGCAGGCCGCGCGCGAGGCCGGCAACATGGTCGATCTCGACTCCAACCCCACAAAACTGATCGAGGTGGTGGAGATCGGCAAGCAGCTGTTGATGACCCGCGGCGCGCTGACCACCTTTTCGATCGCCAACGACGTCGCGAAATATTTCGCGATCATCCCGGCGATGTTCCTGGCGTTCTATCCGCAGCTCGCCGTGCTCAACGTCATGCACCTGGCGAGCCCGCAGAGCGCCATTCTGTCGGCGATCATCTTCAACGCGCTGATCATCATCGCGCTGATTCCGCTGGCCCTGAAAGGCGTGGCCTATCGCGCCATCGGGGCCGGCGCGCTGCTGCGCCGTAACCTGTTGGTCTACGGCCTCGGCGGCATCATCGTTCCCTTTATCGGCATCAAGGCGATCGACCTCGTCGTCGCCGCCTTGCACCTTGTCTGACCCGCAACCGTCATTGCGAGCGGAGCGAAGCAATCCAGCGCCGAACCCAACGAAAGCTGGATTGCTTCGTCGCTTTGCTCCTCGCAATGACGAAGAGTAATTAGGAGAGACACCATGTTGAAAGAAATTCGCCCCGCCATCCTGATCCTGGTGCTGCTGACCGTGATCACGGGGCTCGTCTATCCGCTGGCCATGACCGCGATTGGCGGCGTGATCTTTCCGAAACAGGCGCAAGGCAGCCTGATCGAGCGGGACGGCAAGGTGGTCGGCTCCGCCCTGATCGGGCAGGAATTCAAGGACGACAAATACTTCCATGGCCGGCCCTCGGCGACGTTAGGCGCCGGACCCGGCCGATGCCACCAAGACCGTTTCGGCGCCATACAACGCGGCCAATTCGGGCGGCTCCAACCTCGGCCCGACCAGCAAGGCGCTGAACGACCGGGTCAAGGGAGACGTCGACAAGCTGAAGGCCGAAAATCCTTCCGCCCCCGTTCCGATCGATCTCGTCACCACCTCGGCTAGCGGCCTCGATCCCGATGTCTCGCCGGAGGGCGCGCTGTTTCAGGTGCCGCGGGTCGCCAAGGCGCGCAACATGCCGGAAGATCGGGTCCGCGCGCTGGTCGCGGAGAATACAAAGGGCCGCCTCGGCGGCCTGCTGGGTGAGCCCCGCGTCAACGTGCTGGCGCTGAATCTGGCACTGGACGCGGCGGGATCGAAATGATCGAGGCTAGGCCGCACCGAGCCTGAGGACTATATTCGCCATATGGTCCAGCAGCGCCGCGATCCCGAACAACGCCCCTCGCCGGAAGCCCTGCTGGAAACAGCCCGGCGCGAGGACAGCCGCGCCGGCCGGCTCAAGATCTTCGTCGGCGCAGCCCCCGGCGTCGGCAAGACCTACGAGATGCTGCAGAGCGCGCACGCCAAGCGAAAGGCCGGCGCCGATGTCGTGGTCGGCGTGGTCGAGACCCACGGCCGCGCCGAGACCGAGGCGCTGCTGCACGGCCTCGAAGTCCTGCCGCGCAAGCGGATCGAATACAAGGACCAGACCATCGAGGAGATGGATCTCGACGGGTTGATCGCGCGCCATCCGCAGATCGCGCTGGTCGACGAACTCGCCCACACCAACGCGCCCGGCAGCCGCCATCCGAAGCGCTATCTCGACGTCGAGGAACTGCTGGAGCGCGGCATCGACGTCTACACCGCGGTCAACATCCAGCACATCGAGAGCCTCAACGACGTGGTCGCGCAGATCACGCATGTCCGGGTGCGCGAGACCGTGCCGGATTCGGTGTTCGACCGCGCCGACGCGATCGAACTGATCGACCTCACGCCCGACGACCTGATCCAGCGGCTGAAGGAGGGCAAGGTCTACGTCCCCAAACAGGCCGAGCGGGCGCTGGAGCACTATTTCTCGCCGGGCAATTTGACCGCGCTGCGCGAGCTGGCGCTGCGGCGGACCGCCGAACGGGTCGACGAGCAGTTGCTGACCCACATGCAGGCCAACGCCATCGCCGGCCCCTGGGCCGCGGGCGAGCGCGTGCTGGTCTGCGTCAGCGAGGATCCGCGGGCGGCGGGGCTGGTGCGCTACACCAAAAGGCTGGCGGACCGGCTGCATGCACCCTGGACCGCCGTCAGCATCGAGACGCGGCGCAGCCTGCAACTGACCGACGAGGAGCGCGACCGCCTGGCCGATACGCTGCGGCTGGCGGAGGCGCTGGGGGGCGAGGCGCTGACCATTCCCGGCGTCGGACGGCGCATCGCCGACGACCTCATTCATTTCGCACAGGCCAATAACGTCACCCAGATCATCGTCGGGAAATCGACGCGTTCCTGGTGGTTCGAGCTGAGGCGGGGCTCGGTGGTGCAGGACCTGGTAAGGCGCGCCGGCAATATCAGCGTCGGTGTGATCGCCGGCGACGAACTGCCTGCGGGCCCGACCGCCAAAACCGCGGTGCAGACGGCGGCGCGCCGCGAGCCGTTCGATCCCAAGCCATATCTGTTCGCGCTGCTGATCGTGGCCGTCGGCCTCGGCGCCGCCGAACTGATCAAGCCGTATTTCGGCATCGAAAACGTCGATCTGGTGTTCCTCACGGCGGTGGTGGGCGTGGCGGTGCGTTACGGACTGTGGCCGTCGCTGCTCGCCAGCGTCGCGGCGTCGCTGTGCTACAATTTCTTCTTTTTGCCCCCGGTCTACACCTTCACGATCACCGATCCGACCAACGTCGCGGCGTTCTTCTTCTTCATGCTGATCGCGATTCTGGTGTCCAATGTCGCGGCGCGCGTACGCACCCAGGCGGACACCGCGATCGGCCGGATGCGGACCACGGAACAGCTCTACGCCTTCAGCCGCAAGCTCGCGGGCACCGCGACGCTCGACGATGTCTTGTGGGCGACCGCCTACCAGACCGCGCTGATGCTGAAGGTGCGCGTGGTGCTGCTGCTGCCCGAGGACGGCGTGCTGACGGTCAAGGCCGGCTATCCGCCCGAGGATGAACTCGACAAGGCCGATCTCGCCGCCGCCAACTGGGCGTGGAGCAACGACCGCCCCGCCGGGCGCGGCTCCGATACGCTGCCGGGGGCCAAGCGCCTGTTCCTGCCGATGCGCACCGGGCGCGGGCCGATCGGCGTCATCGGCATCGACGACGACAAGACCGGCCCGCTGCTGACGCCGGACCAGCGCCGGCTGCTCGACGCGCTGGTCGATCAGGGCGCGCTGGCGATCGAGCGGGTGCTGCTGGTCGAGGACATGGACCGCGTCAAGCGCACCGTGGAATCCGACCGCCTGCGCTCGGCGCTGTTGACCTCGATCTCGCACGATCTCAAGACGCCGCTGGCCTCGGTACTCGGCGCCGCCTCGACCATGCGCGACCTCGAAAGCGGCCTCAGCGAGACCCAGAAGCGCGATCTGCTGGTCACCGTCATCGACGAGTCCGAGCGGCTGAATCGCTTTATCGCCAACCTGCTCGACATGACCAAGCTGGAATCCGGCGCTATCGTGCCGAACACGGCGCTCCATGACGTCGGCGAGATCGTCGGCAGCGCGCTGCGGCGCGCCGGCAAGATCCTGGTGCGCCACAAGGTCTCGCTCGAGCTCGCCGCCGATCTGCCGATGCTGCAGCTCGACGCGGTGCTGTTCGAGCAGGTGCTTTTCAACCTGCTGGATAACGCGGCGAAATATTCGCCCCCCGATACCACGATATCGATCCGGAGCCGGCGCGAGAGGGATCAGGTCATCCTGCAGATCATCGACGAAGGAGACGGCATTCCGCCGGCGGAGCTGGACAGCGTCTTCGACAAGTTCTATCGCGCGCAAAAGGGCGACCATGTCCGCCCCGGCACCGGCCTCGGGCTCGCGATCTCCCGCGGCTTCGTCGAGGCGATGCACGGCACGATTCTGGCCGCCAACCGCAGCGACCGCAGCGGCGCGGTGCTGACCATCCGCCTGCCGGTCCCGGCGGCATCGAACGCGCTGGATACCGCCGCATGAACGCCGCGCCGATCAAGGTCCTGATTATCGACGACGAGCCGCCGATTCGCAAATTGCTGCGGATGGGGCTGAGCACGCAGGGCTACGAGATCCTGGAAGCCTCCAACGGCAAGCTTGCGCTGGAATTGCTGGCGCAAAATCCGGCGCTGATCATTCTCGACCTCGGCCTGCCGGATATCCAGGGCCACGAATTGCTGCGCATGATCCGCGGCCGCAACGACAGCGTGCCGATCGTGGTGCTGTCGAGCCGCGGCGACGAGGCCGGCAAGGTCCAGGCGCTCGATCTCGGCGCCGACGACTACCTGACCAAGCCGTTCGGGATGGACGAACTGCTTGCCCGCATGCGTGCGGCGCTGCGGCATCAGTTGCAGGTCCATGGCGAGCGCCCGGTGTTTCGCTCCGGCGACCTCACCGTCGACCTGGTGCGCCGCATCGTCAGGGTCGGCGACCGCGAGGTCAAGCTGTCGCCCAAGGAATACGAATTGCTGCGCGTGCTGGTGCAGCACGCCGGCAAGGTGCTGACCCACCGCTTCCTGCTGAAGGAATTGTGGGACGAACTCACGGACGCGCAGTATCTGCGGGTTTACGTGCGGCAGCTCCGGCAGAAGATCGAGGCCGATCCGGAGCGGCCGCAATTCGTGCTGACTGAAACCGGCATCGGCTACCGCCTGCGCGCGCCGGATTAGTTCGTCATATCCACCTTTCTATCGCAGCCCCGATCCATGCTTATCGCGATGCGTCCTCCCGGAGCGACCATGAAAATCTCCGATCTGCTGTCGTCGACCGACGTCATGATCGACGTGCGGACCTCCAACAAGAGGTTGCTGTTGCAGGAATTCGCGGCCAGGGCAGCCGCCAGCCTCGGCTTGCCCGCCGATCAGGTCGCGTCCTGCCTGCTCAAGCGCGAAGAACTGGGATCGACGGGGATCGGCAAGGGCGTCGCCATTCCACATGCCCGGCTGCCGGATTTGCAGCGGCCCTGCGGATTGCTCGCCAGGCTCAAGTCGCCGATCGAATTCGACGCCATCGACGGCCAGGCGGTCGACGTCGTCTTTGTGCTGCTGTTGCCTGCGGCGGCGGAGAATGAAGCGGTCGGCGCGCTTGCGCTGGTGGCCAGGACATTGCGATCACCGCAGACGCTGGCGCGATTGCGTGGCGCCAAAATTGCGGCCGAGCTCTATTCGGCGATCGCCTGATCGTCCGGCGGATCCCTGGCAGGAACCATCCGGCGCCGTGAAGATTATTTTCCCGCAACCGGGAGAAGTGTCATGGCACGAAAATATTCCAAGAAAGCGTCCGCCAAGGTCGAGCGCGCGATGAAGAAGCGCAAGGCCGGCACCCTGAAGAGCGGCCGCTCCGGCCGCAAGGTCAAGAGCCGCAAGCAGGCCATCGCGATCGGCCTGTCCGAGGCGAGGGCCAAAGGCGCGAAGGTGCCGAAGAAGGCCAAGAAGAAGACCGCCAAGAAGAAGGCCGCGAAGAAGCGCAAGGCCAAGAGGTAGCGGGCACGTCGTTCAACATCGTCATTGCGACCTGTTGACTCGCAGTGACGGTAGAGAGAGCCTTTGCCGCTACCCCGCCTTGCGCGCCCGCGCCGCCGAGCGATGGGCCTTCTTGGCCGGGCGGTGGTCTGGGCGCCGGGCCGGCGCGTGACGTTTGGCCGAGGCGCGGCCCTTCAGGCTCTGCTTCAGCGCATCCATCAGGCTGATGACGTTGCCGGGCTTTTCCTCGGGCTCCGCGGCCTTGACCGGCTTGCCGGCGGCCTTGCGGCGGACCAGCGTCTTCAGCGCGTTCTCGTATTCGTCCTTGAATTTCGAGGGATCGAAATGCGCGGCCTTGGTATCGAGGATGTGGCCGGCGAGTTCGACCATGTCCTTCGAGATCTTCGGGCTCTTGATGTCGCCGAAATATTCGTCCTCGTCGCGCAGCTCGTAGGGATAGCGCAGCGTGGTGCCGAGCAGGCCCTTGCCCAGCGGCTCGATCGCGATGATGTGCTCGCGGTTGGTGAGCACGATGCGGGCCAGCGCGACGCGGTCCTGGTCCTTCATGGCGTCGCGGATCACGGCGAAGGCGTCGATGCCGGCCTTGCCGTCGGGCGCGATGTAATAGGGGTGGTTGAGGTACCGCTTGTCGATTTCGTCTCTGGGCACGAAACTGTCGATGTCGATGGTGTGGTTGCTCTCGATCTGGACCGCCTCCAGCTCTTCCTTCTCGATCTCGACATACTCGCCCTTTTTCAGCTCGTAGCCGCGGGCCTTCTGGTCGCTCTCGACGACGTCGCCGGTCTCGGCGTCGACCATCTGCTGCTTCAGCCGGTTGCCGGTCTCCTTGTTGATCATGTGGAAGCGGGTTTTGTCGACCGCGGTCGAAGCCGGATAGAGCAGCACGGGGCAGGACACGAGGGAAAGTTTCAGGGACCCTTTCCAATAGGCGCGGGCGGCCATTACAATCTCCGAACTTGTTTTGCGGGGCGAATTCCGGAACTTCAACGGCTGTTATCGGTTTCGGTTCCGGGCGTTCGCCGTCGTGCGACGCCGCCGAGGCTCATTTGCAGGGTTTGGTCGTGTCCTTGAGAAATCTCTCCACCTACCGGAAAAAGCGCGATTTCGAAAAGACCGCGGAGCCCAGCGGCGATACGCCGGTCAGGCCCTCGAAGCAGCGGCGGTTCGTGATCCAGAAGCACGACGCGACCCGGCTGCACTACGATCTCAGGCTGGAATTCGACGGCGTCTTCAAGTCCTGGGCGGTGACGAAGGGTCCCTCGCTCGATCCGCATGACAAGCGGCTGGCGGTGGAAGTGGAAGACCATCCGCTCGATTACGGCGACTTCGAAGGCACCATCCCGGAGGGCCAGTATGGCGGCGGCACGGTGCAGCTCTGGGACCGCGGCTATTGGGAAGCCGACGATCCCGAGAAGGGCTTCAGGAAGGGCGACCTGAAATTCACCCTGCACGGCGACAAGCTGCACGGCAGCTGGGTGCTGGTGCGGATGCGCCACGACCGCAGCGGCGGCAAGCGCACCAACTGGCTCCTGATCAAGCACCGCGACGAGTACGCCAAAGAGGGCAAGGCCAACACCATCCTGGACGAGGACGCGTCCGTCGCCTCGGGCCGCAGCATGGACCAGATCGCCGCGGGCAAGGGCCGGGCGCCAAAGCCGTTCATGACGGCGAAGTCCGGCCGCGGCAAGGCCGATGCGGTGTGGAATTCGAATCGCGGCGACGCCGCCGAGGCGCGGGCCGCCAACGGGAAAGCGGCGTCGCGGTCCGCCCCGGCGAAGGCGGCCAAACCCAGGAAGGTCGCGGCGATGCCGGACTTCGTCGCGCCTGAGCTCTGCACCTCCGTCGATCGTCCGCCGAGCGGAGAGGGATGGTGCCACGAGATCAAGTTCGACGGCTATCGCGTGCAGCTGCGCGTCGAGGACGGCGAGGCCACGCTCAAAACCCGCAAAGGGCTGGATTGGACCGGCAAGTTCAAGGCGATTGCGAAAGAGGGCAGCGGGCTGCCCGATGTGCTGATCGACGGCGAGATCGTCGCGCTCGACCACAACGGCGCGCCGGATTTTTCGACGCTGCAGGCCGCGATTTCCGACGGCAAGACCGACGATCTGATCTTCTACGCGTTCGATCTGTTGTTTGCCGACGGCGAGGACCTTCGCTCGCTCCCGCTTGCCGAGCGAAAGGCGCGCTTGAAAAAATGGCTGGAAGCGCGCCCGAAGGGCAAGGCAAAAGCGATCCGCTATGTCGAGCACTTCGAAAGCGGCGGCGACGCCATCCTGAAATCGGCGTGCAAGCTGTCGCTGGAAGGCATCGTCTCCAAGAAGCTCGGCGCGCCCTATCGGTCCGGCCGCTCCGAGGCCTGGACCAAGGCCAAATGCCGCGCCGGGCAGGAGGTCGTGCTCGGCGGATGGAAGACCACAGCCGGCAAATTCCGCTCGCTGATGGCCGGCGTCTATCGCGGCGATCATCTGGCCTTTGTCGGCATGGTCGGCACCGGCTTCGGCCAGGACAAGGTCAAGCGGATCATGCCGGCGCTGAAGGCTAACGCCTCCGACACGAGCCCGTTCGGCGGCAAGGATGCGCCGCGCAAGACCCGCGACGTGCACTGGCTGAAGCCCGAACTGGTCGCCGAGATCGAATTCGCGGGCTTTACCGATGGCGGCAATATCCGGCAGGCGGCGTTCAAGGGCCTGCGCCAGGACAAGCCGGCCGACGAGATCGTCGCGGAAAAACCGGCCAGGACCAGCATCGCAAAGCCTGCCGGAACCAGCGCGGCCAGGTCGCGCAAGGCGCCGGCCAGGCCAGCGGCGAACGGCTCCGCCGGGGTGATGGGCGTCCTCATCTCGAAACCCGACAAGGAGCTGTGGCCTGACGCGGGGGACGGCAAGGCCGTGACAAAACTCGATCTCGCCCGCTATTTCGAGGCGGTCGGCGACTGGATGATCGGCCATCTCAGGGGCAGGCCGTGCTCGGTGGTGCGCGCGCCCGACGGCATCAAGGGCGAAACGTTCTTTCAGCGCCACGCGATGCCCGGCACTTCGAACCTGCTGGAGCTGGTCACCGTATCGGGGGACCGCAAGCCTTATCTGCAGATCGACCGCGTCGAGGGGCTCGCCGCGGTGGCGCAGATCGGCGGCGTCGAGCTGCATCCGTGGAATTGCGCGCCCGACGCGCCGGATGTGCCCGGCCGGCTGGTGTTCGATCTCGACCCGGCGCCGGATGTCGGGTTTGCCGACGTCATCGAGGCCGCCAAGGAGATGCGCCAGCGTCTCGCCGATATCGGCATGGAGAGTTTCTGCAAGACCACCGGCGGCAAGGGGCTGCACGTGGTGGCGCCATTGACCCACGGCGCGAGAGACAAGGTGACATGGAAAGAGGCAAAAGCCTTCGCTCAAGGAGTCTGCCAGTGGATGGCCAATGAAGACCCCGAGCGCTACCTGCTCAACATGTCGAAGAAGCTGCGCAAGGGAAAGATCTTCCTCGACTATCTGCGCAACGACCGCATGGCGACCGCGGTCGCGGTGCTGTCGCCACGGGCGCGCGAAGGCGCCACCGTCTCGATGCCGCTGACCTGGGCGCAAGTACGCGGCGATCTCGATCCCAGGCGCTATACGGTCCGCACCGTGCCGGCACTGCTCGGCAGGACCAGGGCCTGGGACGGCTATGATGAGGCGGCGTCGTCGATCAAGGCGGCGATCAGGAAACTCGGCGATCGAAAGTGATCATGGCGAGGCTCGGCCGCCGCGCGATCGCGTCGCTGCCCCGACCGTCGAAGACCCGATGCTCGCCCGGCATACGAGAAGCCTGACGAGTGGCAAGGCGCCCGTCCCAAGGCATCTTGCAATGCACCATAAAAAATGTGCGGGGCCCGGTTGCGCCGAACCCCGCAGCATTTTCGAAGCCGGACTCCTAGAGGCGTCCCATCAACAGCAGGATCAGGAGAATGACGATGATGAGGCCGAGGCCGCCGCCGCCATAATATCCGGTGCCATAGAACGGTCCCCCTCCGATGCCGCTAAAACCGCCGAGCAGGGCGATTACGAGAATGATAAGGATAATCGTTCCGATGGACATTTGGCGTCTCCTCCAGCCGGGCAGCCGGCACCCATTGCCCTGCCTCCGGCGGAAAAACGAACGGGAACCCATAAGGTTCCGCCGCCGCGCGGATGTATTCGCCGGGCTCTTTTCCCAGGATGATTCGCGATTACATGCACTTGGCTCGCCGGGAGATAAAAAATGTCCGCACCCCTCGTCGTTTCGATCCCCCATCAGCTCGGCCGCGAAGAGGCGGTGCGCCGCCTCAAGGCGGGATTGACCCGCGCCGCGTCGAGCATTCCCGTGCTGAAAGTCGATGAGGAGAGATGGGAGGACGATCGCATGGTCTTCCGCGTCCGCGCCATGGGTCAGGCGGCGTCGGGCCATCTCGATGTCGCCGACGATCATGTCCGGCTGGAAGTAACGTTGCCCTGGCTGCTGCAGCGCTTTGCCGAAGTGGCGCAGGCGGCGATCCGGCACCGCGGCAATCTGCTGCTGACCAAACGTAGCTGATCGGCAGCAACGAGATTGTTGCGCGGCAGCAAAAGCTGCGAAGAATTCCTGCCGCTCATGGCGTGAACCTGCTGGTAACGAATTTTCCGGACTATCGGGGCCTGCGCGGGAACGGGAACCGAACTTCGTGAGTCGGCACGACATCCGCCAAAGCCGTCCGGCCGTCGATCCCGGGCGGCTTTCGCGCATCAGAGCGTTTTCAAGCAAAGTGGTGGCCGGTTCGCGTCAAGAAGACGCGTCAAATCAGGAATCCAGAGCCCCGTTCCGATTCAATCGAAACGGAAAAGGCTCTAGCCGCGCGCTGCGTGGACGCGCTTTCGCGCCGGCTTCGAGGCGCTCACGACCCTGGCCTTCAGCACCGACGCCGGCAGATGCTTGAAGAGATCGGAAAAGCGCAGCTCGCAGGCGTCCGCCTCGGCAAAGCCCTCCACCGAATAGCCGCTGACATGAAGCGTGGCGTCATAGCTGTCCGCACGCGGCCAGACCCGTCCGGCTTGCGAGAACGTGGCGAACGATTTTGCCACCGCCACGATCGCGGCGTCGCGGCCCCGGCGCCGCGCAAAGGCAATGAAATGATCGCGGTGCGGTCCGCTCACCTGCAGCGGTTCGTAATCGCCGTTGGTGAACACATCCGCCAGCTCGGTACGGAGCTTCAGCAGATGCCGGGTCCAGGCCAGCTTCACATGACCGTTCGGCCAATCCTGCGCGAGATGATGCCAATCGGGCGTTGCCATCGATGCCAGCACCCTGGCGCGTCCGGCAAAATCGACCGGCCGCCGGTTATCGGGATCGACCAGCGACAGATCCCAAAACTCCGTTCCCTGGTAGAAATCGGGCACGCCCGGCATCGTGGCCTTCAGCGTGACCTGGCTGATCGAATTCAGCGCGCCCAACAGCGCGATGCGCTGCGCCAGCGTCCCCAGCGAAGCGAGAAATTCGGACGAGGCTGCGGGATCCAGAATCCGTTCGATAAAGGTCCGCAATCCCGCCTCATAGGCTGCGTTGGGATTGAGCCAGCTGGTTTCCTGCTTGCCTTCGCGGGCGGCCTTCAATGCGTAAGCCTGCATCCGCTCGGCAAATGAATCGTCGCGCTCGCCCGAGGGCCAGGCGCCGAGCAATGCCTGGTACAGCATGTATTCCGATGTGGCGGACGGCGCACGCATCTCGCCTTCGATGACCAGATGCGGCGCGTTCATGATTTTCCACCGCGCCACCGCGCTGGTCCACTCTCCGGGAATTTCGGCCAGTGCGATCAATCGTGCGCGCGCGTCCTCGCCGCGCTTGGTGTCATGCGTCGCCGTCGCCGTCATGCCGTGAGGCCAGGCTTTGGCGCGGAGCTTCATGGCGTCGTGAAAGGATTCGACCGAAAGCGCATTGGCGGCGGGATCGCCGCCGACCTCATTGAGCGCGAGCAGGCGGTGATAGCGATAGAACGTGGTGTCCTCCAGCGACTTCGCCATGACCGGACCGGTGAATTGCTGCACCTTCAAGGCAAAGCGCCGCACCCGCGGCGCGCTGTGCGCGGGCCCGCCCGGCCTGATCAGGTCCATGGTCAGCGCGTCGCGGAGGAAGTCGAAGATGCCCTCGTCCGCGGCGAACCAGTCCGCGCGCGCCTTTTCGATTGTTTCAGAGATCAGCGCGCGGTCGTGCGCCGCCGGGCCTGCCGCGGTCAGATAGGTGCGATACACCGGAAAATGCAGGATATAGAGTTCGAGCGCCTGACGCAGGCTGTCGGCGGAATAGTCGCGGGTCGAATAATGCCCGCCGGCGATGCGCGCGAGCAGCCGCCTCAGTACCGTGAGTTCGCTGGTCAGCAAGGTCTCGAGCACCCGGCGTTTGGCTTCTTTCAGGACCGGTTCCAGCCGCGGCGGCTGGTTGCTGAGTTGCCGCCATACCTCGTCGAGCGGCTCAAGGCCATCGCCGTCGATCAGCACTTGCGTGATCGCATTGAGCCATTCGTAGCCGGTGGTGCCGTGAACGCCCGAAAAGGCGTGCAGCTTTTCGTGTTCGCCAAGGATCTTTTCGATCACCATGTAGAATGGCCTGGCATCTCCGCCGAGTGCGTCGCGGGTCAGGCGGCGCAGGCGCTGGAAATATTGCGCGGGATCGCGCAGGCCGTCGATATGATCGAGCCGCAGGCCTTGCAGCTTGCCTTCCGCGATCAGTTTCCTGACCAGGCGATGGATGGCCTCGAAGGTGCCGGCATCCTCGACCCGCAGCCCCGCCAGGGTATTGATGTCGAAAAACCGCCGATAGTTGATGTCGCTGGAAGCAAGCCGCCAATGCCCGAGCCTGTAATGCTGGCGCTCCAGCAGGTGATGCAGCGCGAGCGTCGGTGCCGCGCGATCCGGCCCGGCCCGGTAGGCTTCGAGCCCGCGCGCGATGATATCAGCGCTTCCAATGATGCCCGTCAGCGCCGCCTTGAAGCCGGGCGCTTCCTTGGCATTGGGATGGCGCAAGCCCTTGTAGCGCGACGCGAGTTCGAGGATGCGTTGTCCCGCTGCGCTTTCTTCGGCTTCGGAGTGTCTGACGAGGTTGCGCAGGATCTCGCTGTAACGCTCGGGCGCGATCGGCAGGCGGTGCTCGAAATACCAGGCCGAAAAACTGCCCTCGCTCGCATCGTAGCGAAGCCCGATCTCGCCCTTTTCCAGCGCCTCGCCGTAGGACGAGCCTAGGATCGGCAGCAGCACGCCGGCCCGCGCCCGGTACGGCAGGATATCCCAATCGATATCGAACGAGGCCGCATGCGGCGAGGCCGGGCCCCATTCCAGCACGTCGAGCCACCACGGATTGTCGGCGAAATGCACGCCGACATGGTTGGGAACGAAATCGAGGATCAGGCCGAGGTCGTTTGCCTTCAGCGCCCGGCTCAGCCGCTCGAAGCCGTCGTCGCCGCCGAGTTCCGGATTGAGTTTGGTGTGGTCGACGATGTCATAGCCATGGGTCGAGCCCTTGCGCGCCTTCATGAAGGGCGATGCATAGACATGGGTGATGCCGAGCGCCTTCAGATAGGGAACGACGGCGGCGGCCGCGTCGAAATCGAAGCCGGCCGTCAGTTGCAGGCGGTAGGTGGCGATCGGAATGGCCGGCGGCATCAGCGCGCTCCGAGATGCCAGAACACCGACCAGGGCGGCATCGTTTCGCCGGTGCCGCTGGCCCAGATCTGGGTGCCGGCGGTGTGGGCGGGTGGATGCGCCAACTCGCTGTCCGACAGGTTGGCCGATAGCCGCAGCGTTGAGCCGTCACCCATGCGCCAGTGCGCCGTCAGCAAGCCGTTGTCCGCCGCCTGCGCTCCGCCGAACGCTGCTCCCGCAAGCCGCGGCACGATTTCGCGGCGGCGAATCGCCAGCAGCTCTCGCACCAGCGCCAGCCGCTTTTTCCCCGCTGCTTCGTTCCGGCTATCCCAGTCGAGTTGGGCGGATTGAAACGTCGATGGTTCGAGCGGATCCGGCACCTCGTCGCCATATTTCGCATAGGCGCCGGCGAACTCCCTGTGACGGCCGTTGCGGACGGCGCCGGCGAGATCGCCCTTGAAGTCGCAGAAGAACGGAAATGGCCGCGGCGATCCCCATTCCTCGCCCATGAACAACATGGGAATCATCGGCGCCAGCAGCGTGATCGCGAGCGCCGCCTCGATCGCCTTCGGATCGGCCAGGCTCTCGAGCCGGTCGCCGAGCGCGCGGTTGCCGATCTGGTCGTGGTTCTGCAGGAAATTGACCAGGGCGGTGGGAGAAAGCCCGCCGCTCGGCTCGCCGCGCAATTGGCCGCCGCGATGCGGGGATGCCTCGCCCTGATAGACGAAACCCGAGCCCAGCGCGCGCGCAATGTCCTTGAGCGGCGAGCGCTGATAGTCGCGGTAATAGCCGTGGGATTCGCCGGTCAGCAGCACGTGCCAGGCGTGATGATAATCGTCGTTCCACTGCGCGCGGTATTTGCCGCGCGACGGGTCCTCGTCCGCATCCAGCACGCTCGCACGATTGTCGTCGTTCTCGAGCACCAGATGGATGTGGCGGCCGGTTGCCGCGGCAAATTTGCCCACCGCGACACTGAGATCGTCCAGCATCGGGACTTCGCCAAGTTCGGCGATCGAATGCACCGCATCGAGCCGCAGCCCGTCGAAACGATAGTCGCGCAGCCAGCACAGCGCGTTCTCGATGGCGAAGGCCCGAACCTGCGGTACCCGATAATCGATCGCACTGCCCCAGGGAGTGTGCGCGTCCGTGAAGAAGGAGGGCGCATAGCGGCCGAGGTAATTTCCCTCGGGGCCGAAATGGTTATAGACCACGTCGAGAAACACCATCAGGCCGCGCAGATGCGCCTCGTCGATCAGCGCCTTGAGATCGTCGGGCCTGCCATAGGCGCTGTCGGGCGCGTACCACAGCACGCCGTCGTAGCCCCAGTTGCGCGTGCCTGCGAAATCCGCAAGCGGCATCAATTCCAGCGCGGTGATGCCGGACGCTACGAGATGATCGAGCTTGCCGATCATGGCGCGGTAGGTGCCTTCCCGGGTGAAGGTGCCGACATGGGTTTCGATCAGGACGGTTTCCGGCCAAGGCCGCCCGCGCCAGTCGGAGGCGCGCCAGCGGTAGCTTGAATGATCGATTACCTCGCCCGGCCCGGCCACGTCATCGGGCTGAAAGGCGGAAGCCGGATCGGGCACGTCGATGTCGTCGTCGATCCGGAATTTATAGCGCGCGCCGGCCTTCACGCCCGGGATGTCGAGGGAGAACCAGCCGTCATCGCCGCGCCGCATGGGACGGGATTTTTCCAGCAGCAGATCGACGCGCTTCGCCGCCGGCGCCCAAAGCCGGAATAGCGCGCCGTCCGCCGTCAGTCGTGTACCGAATTGCCGCTCATTCATGCCGACCCCGAGAAGGCAAGGACCGAACGAGGAGGCGCCTTTGCCTCGCTTCCCGACGCGAGATCCCTGACCCCTTGCTTAACGTCCGCGGTGTTCAATAGTTGCTGCCAGCTCCTGTATTCCGGCATTTTCGGCAGCTTGAACGCGATCTCTTCGGGAGCAGCATTCAGCACGATGAAGATCGGCGCCCCGCCAGGTTCGCTCGGGCCGAGCACATAAGCGAGAAAGCGGCCTTCCGGAAATTTCCAGTCTTCTTCCTTCATTTCTTCGGCTGCCGGCGTCAGCCACAACACCCCGTAGGAGCCGTCCGCGCGCCGCCCGTCGAGCCAGCGGTGCGAGCGGATCTGCGGGAAGCGCCGGCGCAATTCGGTCATGTGGCCGATGAAATCGGTGAGATCGTCACCCTCGCGGCCGAGGCCTTCCCAGCCGACCCAGCCGATCTCGTTGTCCTGGCAATAGGCGTTGTTGTTGCCGTTCTGGGTGTTGCCGACCTCGTCGCCGGCCAGGATCAGCGGCAGGCCCTGCGCGAGCATGAGACAGGCGAGCTGGTTCTTCCGCAGCTGGCGGCGAAGCGCAAGTATGACCGGATCGTCGGTCGGTCCTTCATGGCCGCAATTGTTGCTGAGGTTGTCGTTCGAGCCGTCGCGATTGTCTTCGCCGTTGGCCTCATTGTGCTTCTCGTTGTAGCTGAACAGGTCCTGCAGCGTGAAACCGTCATGCACGGTGATATGATTGATGCCGGCGCGCGGCTTGCGGCCGTCATGGTTGTAGAGGTCCGACGAGCCGGTCATGCGGCTCGACACTTCGCCGATCAGGCTGCCTTCGCCGCTCCAGTACCGCCGCATCGCGCTGCGATAGCGGTCGTTCCATTCCGACCATTGCGACGGAAACGCGCCGACCTGATAACCGCCGAGCCCGAGGTCCCAGGGTTCGGCGACCAGCTTCACCGATGACAGCACCGGGTCCTGCCGGATCGCGGTGAGAAAGGCGGTGTTGCGGTCGAACCCGTTCGGCCCGCGCGCCAGCGTGGTGGCGAGATCGAAACGGAAGCCGTCGACATGGCAGACTTCCACCCAGTAGCGCAGCGAATCCATCACCATCTGCAGCACCCGCGGGTGGGTGAGGTTGACCGAGCTGCCGCAGCCGGTGAAATCGTCGTAGAAGCGCGGATTGTCTTTCATCAGCCAGTAATAGGAGGCGTTGTCGATGCCGCGGAACGACAGCGTCGGGCCCATATGGTTGCCCTCGGCGGTGTGGTTGTAGACCACGTCGAGCACCACCTCGATGCCGGCGTCGTGCAGCCGCGCCACCGTGGTGCGGAAAGCGTCGAGCGGGTTGTCCTGCGAGTAGCGCGGCTCCGGCGCAAAGAACGACAGCGTGTTGTAACCCCAGTAATTCACCAGCTTCCTTTCGACCAGCACGCGGTCGTCGACGAAGCCGTGGATC
Organism: uncultured Alphaproteobacteria bacterium; assembly: GCA_963721275.1. Taxonomy (GTDB): domain Bacteria; phylum Pseudomonadota; class Alphaproteobacteria; order Rhizobiales; family Xanthobacteraceae; genus Bradyrhizobium. The sequence continues at coordinate 175,095 of CAVRIQ010000028.1, forward strand.
GGCAGCAGCTCGAGCGTGGTGACGCCAAGCCGCTTCAGGTGCTCGATCATCGCGGGCGAGGACAGGGCGCCGAAGCTGCCGCGCAAACTGGGCGGCACGTCCTCGCGTTTCTGCGTCAGGCCCTTGACGTGCGCTTCGTAGAGGATGGTGTCTTCCCAGGGGACGTTGGGGCGCATCTCGCGGCGGCCCCAGTTGAAGGTTTCGTCGACCACCACGGCTTTCGGCATGCCGCGGGCATTGTCGCGCCGGTCGAAGGAGAGATCCTCGCGCGCGCTGCCGGTGCGATAGGCAAAATGCGCGTCGCTCCACACCAGCCGTCCGGCGAGCCGCCTCGCATAGGGGTCGAGCAGCAGCTTGTTGGGATTGAAGCGGTGGCCGTGCTCGGGCTCATAGGGCCCATGCACGCGATAACCATAGAGCTGGCCGGGCGAAACGTCGTTCAGATAGCCGTGCCAGACGTCCTCGTTGCGCTCCGGCAATTCGATACGTTCCAGCTCGCGGCGGCCCTGGCCGTCGAACAGGCAAAGCTCGACCTTCTGGGCGTTGGCGGAGAACAGCGCAAAGTTGGTGCCCCGGCCGTCCCAGCTTGCACCGAGGCGCGAGAACGTTCCGGCGGACAATCGCATGCGTCAGCTTTCCGGTACGAGAAAAATGGCGGCCAGGGGCGGGACGGTGAGATTGAGCTCGGGCACGAGGCCTTCCAGCGTATGGACCTCGCCGACGTTCCCGACATTGCTGCCGCCGTAATGGGAGGAGTCCGAATTCAAAACCTCGCGCCACTTGCCGGGAAACGGCACGCGGACGCGATAATTGTAATACACATTGGGCGAAAAATTCACGACCACCAGGCATCGGGCGCGGGCCTCGATGCCCTTGCGGATCCAGGCGAACACATTGCCGTTGGCGTCGTCGGTGACGACCCATTCGAAGCCGGCCTGATCGCAATCCAGTTGATGCAGCGCCGGCAGCGCGCGGTAGAGCCGGTTGAGGTCGCGGATCAGCGATTGGATGCCGGCGTGCTTGCTCTGATCGAGCAGGTGCCAGTCCAGCGAGCGATCGTGGCTCCATTCGCGCTCCTGCGCGAATTCGCAGCCCATGAACAGGAGCTTCTTGCCGGGATGGCCGAACATGAAGCTGTAATAGGCGCGCAGATTCGCAAAGCGTTGCCAGTCGTCGCCCGGCATCCGGCCGATAATCGAGCGCTTGCCGTGCACGACTTCGTCGTGCGACAGCGGCAGGATGAAATTTTCAGAGAACGCGTAGTGCAGGCCGAACAGGATGTCGCCGTGATGATGTTTGCGGTGGATCGGATCCTTGCTGATGTAGTTCAGCGTGTCGTGCATCCAGCCCATATTCCATTTATAGCCGAAGCCGAGGCCGCCATATTCGACCGGGCGCGAGACCTGCGGCCAGGCGGTTGATTCTTCCGCTGCCGTGGTGGCCTGCGGAAAGCGCGCGAATACTTCGGTGTTGAAGCGGCGCAGGAAATCGATGGCGTCGAGATTTTCCCGGCCGCCATATTTGTTCGGAATCCAGCCGCCGGCGGGCCGGCTGTAGTCGAGATAGAGCATGGAGGCGACCGCATCGACCCGCAGGCCGTCGATGGCGTAGCGTTCCAGCCAGAACAGGGCGTTCGACACCAGGAAGTTCACCACTTCGGTGCGGCCGTAATTGTAGATCAGCGTGCCCCAGTCGAGGTGGCGGCCCTGCAGCGGGTTGGCATGCTCGTAAAGCGCGGTGCCGTCGAAATTGCCGAGCCCGTGCGGATCGTCGGGGAAATGCCCGGGCACCCAGTCCAGCAGCACGCCGAGGCCCTCGCGGTGGCAGGCGTCGACCAGAGCGGAAAAATCGGCGGGCGTGCCGAACCGGCTGGTCGGCGCGTACAGGCCGGTCGGCTGATAGCCCCACGAGCCGTCGAACGGATGCTCGCTGACCGGGAGAAATTCGATGTGGGTGAAGCCGAGATCCCTGGCGTAACGCGGCAGTTGCTCGGCCAGTTCGCGGTAGCTCAGCCATTCGTTGCCGCCCTTGCGCCGCCACGAGCCCAGATGGACCTCGTAGATCGACATCGGCGAACCCAGCGCGTTGATGCGCTCGGGCGCCGGCCGCGGATGCGGCAGCTTGGCCTCGTCGAATACGATGGAAGCGGTGCTCGGGCGCATTTCCGCGGCAAACGCCATCGGATCCGACTTCAGCGGCAGATGCTGTGCCTGCGGACCGATCATGTCGAATTTGTAGTGGTCTCCCGCGGCCGCATGGGGCACGAACAGCTCCCAATAGCCGACGCCGCGCACCCGCATCGGATGCCGTCGCGGATTCCAGTAGTTGAAATCGCCGACCACGCTGACCCGCTGCGCGTTGGGCGCCAGCACCACGAACGCCACCCCGTCGACGCCTTCGAGCGTCATCGGATGCGCGCCCAGCTTGTCGTAAAGCCGCTGATGGGTGCCTTCGCCGAGCAGATAGAGATCGAAATCGGTCAGGATAGGTGGAAAGCGATAGGGGTCGTCGAGTTCGACCACGGTGTCGCCGAAGCGGGCGCGCAACTGGTAGCGCCTTGAGCCGTTCGGCAGCGGGCCTGCGAACAGGCCGGCATCGTGAATGCGCGAAAGCTCCGAAGATTCGCCGTGCTCGCCGATCGCCTCGACGTTCGAGGCTTCGGGCAGGAACGCCCGCACCACGGTCCGGTCGCCCTCGGTATGAAGGCCGAGATAGTGAAAGGGATCGGAGTGGCGGCCTTCCACGATCGCATAGGCCTCCGCGGACAGTTTGGTCATGAAGCCTCGTTGGTGGGCCGGGACAGTATTCGGATCGCGCCGGTCAGCGGCACGCGCAGCCAATCGGGCCGGTAGGCCAGTTCGTATTCGATCTCGTAGAAGGCCTTTTCGAGCAGAAAGAAGTTCAGCAGCCGTTCGGAAGCCGCCGGGTCGGCCGGCCACAGCCGCGCATCGGTCATGGTCTCCCGATAGGCGCCGAGGAACGCAGCCGTGGCGCGGTCGCGCCATTCCCCGAGCGCTGCGCCAAGCTTGCCCTGCTCGTCAGGTGCGGCCTTCAGCGCGCGCGCCAGTGCGGCCGTGGCCGAATAATCGATCGAACGGATCAGGCCGGCAACGTCGCGCGCCGCGGGCGCCTTGCGCCGCCGCTCGGCGTGCGGCCGGCGCGGCTCGCCCTCGAAATCGATGATGAAGATGTCGTCCTTGACGATCAGCATCTGTCCGAGATGGAAGTCGCCATGATGGCGGATTTTGAGGCCGTCGATGTCGGGCGGAAGCAGCGCGTTCAGGCGGTCGGGCAGGGTGTCGCGCTGCGCCAGCAGTTGCTCGACCAGCGGGCGATCGACGTCCCTGATCGCATCGCGCCGCTGCCTCAGCGCCTCGAAGACGCGCTCGGCGCGGGCCGTCACATCCTCGATCCAGCGCTGCACGTCCCTGGGTGTCGTCGGCTCCGGCGCGAATTCGACGAATTCGTCCGTGCCGGCCAAGGCGAGGTGCATTTCGGCGACGCGTCTGCCGGTTTGCGACATGTAGCGCAGATAGGGGACCTGCTCCTCGCTTTCGGCCGGGTGTCCGCTCGACGCCAGCAGGCGCTGCTCATCGACAAAGCGATCGAGATAGGCCGAGGTCACGACCCAGCCGTCGCCCTGATTTTCGACGAAGGCATGAACGATCGCGATCGCGCATTTCTGGTTGCCCTCGTCCAGCTCGACGCTGCCGAGCAGCGCCGGCGTATTGGCAAAGCCCGCCACCTCGGTGAGGAAGCGGCCCATCTCGATCTCCGGATTGATGCCGGCCTCGAGCTTGCGATAGACCTTGACGACATATTGGTTGTCGACCAGCGCGGTGGAGTTGGACTGCTCGGTTTCGACGGCGCGGACATGTTCCGGCGGCTTGATCGGCTTGTCGGAGAGGCGGCTGGTCGGCCGGAATTCGAGGCGCAGGCCACCTTCCTCGACCGTGAGGTTTTCCCGCAAATTCCGCAGCAGCAGCGCGATGAAGATCTGGTCGGTCGCAACATCCAGCAGCGTGCCTTCCCGCGCGCCCTGGCGCACGGCGGCGAAAGCGCGGGGGTTATAGCGCTCGCGGTCGAAACGCACCCACTCGATCTGCATCGGCAGGACGTAGCGCTGGGTCAGGCCACGCTGGGTTGCCTCGAAGAACGCCAGCCAGGGCCGGTTGTCGCCGATGTCGCAGAACGGAATCGCCGACGTCAGGACCGGGTGAATCGCCTTCGGCGAGCGCTCCGGATACCACCGGGTTCGCGACAGGAATCCGGGCAGGACGTCACGCTCGAAGACGCTGCGGGTGCGCGCGAGCGACACCCAGGTGGCACCCAGCGGCACCACCAGCGTCTCGAATTCCGGCACCACGGTGGGTGCGACGTGCTCGGACTTGTCGCGCTCCCTGAGCTGGAACCAGTAGAAGCCATACGGCGCCAGCGTGATCATGTAAGGCAGTTCGCCGATCGCGGGGAAACGCGTGCGGCCGAGCATTTCCAGCGGAATCCGGTCCTTCCAGGCGGAAAGATCGAGTTCGGTGGGCTGCGCCGACCGCGACAAATTGGCGACGCAGAGAATGACCTCATCCCGGTACTGCCTGACATAGGCCAGCACCGAGCGGTTGATCGGGCGGATGAAGGTCATGGTGCCGCGGCCGAACGCCAGCGTCGACTTGCGCACCGCAATCAGCCGCTTGGTGGCGCTCAACAGCGACGACAGGCTGCGCGACTGCGCCTCGACATTGACCGCCTCGTAGCCATAGACCGGGTCCATGATGGTCGGCGCATAGAGCCGCGCCGGGTCGGCGCGGGAGAAGCCGCCATTGCGGTCCGGCGTCCACTGCATCGGCGTGCGGACCCCGTTGCGGTCGCCGAGATAGATGTTGTCGCCCATGCCGATCTCGTCGCCGTAATAGATGATCGGCGTACCCGGAAACGACAGCAGCAGCGAATTCATCAGCTCGATCTTGCGCCGGTCATTGTCCATCAGCGGCGCCAGGCGCCGGCGGATGCCGACATTGATGCGGGCGCGGGGATCGTTGGCGTAGGTCGACCACAGATAATCGCGTTCGACGTCGGTGACCATTTCCAGCGTCAGTTCGTCGTGGTTGCGCAGGAACAGCGCCCACTGGCAATTCGCCGGGATATCCGGGGTCTGGCGCAGGATGTCGGTGATCGGAAAGCGGTCCTCCTGGGCGATCGCCATGTAGATCCGCGGCATCAGCGGGAAATGATAGGCCATCTGGCATTCATCGCCCTTGCCGAAATATTCCTGCACATCCTCCGGCCATTGATTGGCTTCCGCCAGCAGTACCTTGCCCTTGGCGTAGGCATCGAGCTCCCTGCGGAGCTTCCTGATGATGGCGTGGGTCTCGGGGAGATTCTCGTTGTTGGTGCCGTCGCGTTCGCACAGGTAGGGAATCGCATCGAGGCGGAAGCCGTCGACGCCGGTATCGAGCCAGCGCTTCATGACTTTCGTGATCGCGCCGACGACGCGCGGATTGTCGAAATTGAGGTCCGGCTGGTGCGAGAAGAAGCGGTGCCAGTAGAACTGGCCGGCTTCCGGGTCCCAGGTCCAGTTCGACTTCTCGGTGTCGGTGAAGATGATTCGCGTGCCCAGATATTTCTGGTCGGTATCGCTCCAGACATACCAGTTTCGCGCGCTGGATTTGGGATCCGAGCGGCGGGCGCGCTTGAACCAGTCGTGCTGGTCGGAGGTATGATTGATGACGAGCTCGGTGATGACCCGCAGGCCGCGCCGCTTGGCCTCGACGATGAAGCGCTTGAAATCCTTCATCGTGCCGAAATCGGGATTGATCGCGCCGTAATCGGCGATGTCGTAGCCGTCGTCGCGGCCGGGCGAGGGATAGAACGGCAGCAGCCACAGCGCGGTGACGCCGAGATCCTGCAGATAGCCGAGCTTCTCGGTCAGCCCCGCGAAGTCGCCGATACCGTCATTGTTGCTGTCGGCAAAGGCCTTGACGTGCAGCTGGTAGATGATGGCGTCCTTGTACCAGAACTCGTCGCCGTCGAGGGACGTGACGGGCAGCTCCGTTGCGTCGATGGATGACAAAAGGTTCATGCCGTCCCTCACGCCAGGCAGCGGAACAGCAGCGCGGGATCGCGCACCGGATCGATCCGCAGCCGGATGCCGCCCCATTCGACGGGGTAGCGTTCACCGGTCAAGAGGTTCTCGACCGCGGCGACGTGGCGGCGGTCGCCGGCCATCCCGACCTGGACATCGCCCAGCGGAAGCCAGAATTCATGCACGTCGCGCGACAGCGCGATCGCGACCACCACGCTGTTGGTCTGATTGGCCGATTCCTTGACGAAGCCGATGACATTGCCGTCATCGACCGGAATAAAGCGCAACAGGCTGGTCTGCTGCAGCGCCGTGTTTTCGCGGCGCGCGCGGTTGAGATCGCGGATATAGGGCTTGATGTTGCCCGGCCGGTCCCAGTCCCGTACCTTGATCTCGTATTTTTCGGAATCGAGATATTCCTCGCGGCCCGGGATCGGCTCGTGTTCCAATAGCTCGAAGCCGTTGTAGATGCCGTAGGTCGAGGACAGCGTCGCGGCCAGTGCGGCGCGGGATTTGAACATCCAGCTCTCGCCGCTCTGCAAATGATAGGGCAGGATGTCGGGCGTATTGACGAAGAAATTCGGACGATAGTAATCGCGCTCCGGATAGGCCGTCAGTTCGGTGAGATACTGTTCCAATTCCCACTTCTGCGTGCGCCAGGTGAAATAGGTGTAGGACTGGGTGAAGCCGAGCTTGGCGAGGCCCTTCATCAGCTTCGGCCGGGTGAAGGCTTCGGCGAGGAAGATCACGTCGGGATGGCGAAGCTGGATGTCGTGGATCAGCCATTCCCAGAACCGGAACGGCTTGGTGTGGGGATTGTCGACCCGGAAAATCTTCACGCCCTGGTCGATCCAGAACAGCACCACATCGCGCAGCGCGTTCCACAGCGCGCCGGCGTCCTGGGACGAGAAATCCGGGTTGACGATGTCCTCGTATTTCTTGGGCGGATTTTCCGCGTAGCGCATCGATCCGTCCGCCCGCCGCTTGAACCACTGCGGATGCTGCTTGAGCCAGGGATGGTCGGGCGAGCATTGCACGGCGAAGTCGAGCGCGACTTCCAGGTCGTGCTGCCTGCAGGCCGCGACGAAATCGCGGAAATCCTGCAGCGTGCCCAGTTCCGGATGCACCGCATCGTGGCCGCCCTCGGCCGACCCGATCGCGTAGGGACTGCCGGGATCGCCCTCGGCCGTGGTCACCGCGTTGTTGCGGCCCTTTCGATTGGTGTGGCCGATCGGGTGGATCGGCGTGAGATAGACCACGTCGAAACCCATCGCCGCGACGTCGGGCAGGCGGGCGATGCAGTCCTTGAAGGTGCCGTGCTGGCCCGGCGTTTTGCCCTGGCTGCGCGGCACCATCTCGTACCACGCGCCATGGCGCGCCCGCGGCCGGTCCGCGACAAAGGGAAACAGCGGCGACCGCGTCAAATCCGGACGCAACTGGCTCGCGGCCATCGCGTCCTTCAATTCGTCGGTCAGAAGCGGCGCGGCCTCGCCGGTCTGCAGAAAATCCTCGCATTGCCTAAGGATGATTGCGGCGGCGTGCCCGCCGGCCTGCGCCTTGGTCAGCATGCCCGCGCCCTCGATGGCGTCGAGCGTCAGGTCGGCGCCGGCCTTCTGCTTGAGTTCGAAGCCGTGCCGCCAGGTCGCGAATTCATCGGTCCAGGCCTCGATCGCATAGACATAGCGGCCTGGCTGGTCGGGCACGAACGATCCGCTCCAGCGGTCGTTGCTGTCATGGGTCATCGGCTCGCGGCGCCATTCGCGGTCGCGCTCGCGCCGCCAGACCAGCGCCGCGGCCACCACGTCATGCCCGTCGCGATAGATATCGGCCCAGACGTCTACCCGCTCGCCGACGATGCGCTTCACCGGGAAGCGGCCGCCGTCGATCAGCGGGTAGATATCCTCGATATGGAAAGCGCCGCCGGCCGCGGCGCTCTCGACAGTTTGAGTTGTTTTGTTCACGGTGATGCCATTGACATGGAAACGACGTCCCGTTTCGAACGCGGGAAAGGAGACGCCCCGAACGTATATAGAAAGCCGCTGGCTGGGCATTGGTTCCCGGGGAACGCCGGGGCGGCCAGGGAGTTAAACACGGCTATCCTATTCCTGCATCTACACAATTTTGCGACGGCTCCCGCTGTTGCGTGCAAACCGCGTGCCGAATGAACCTTCTCACCAAAGCCAGGGAATTGGGAATCCAGACCGAGTTTATCGACGGTCAGGGTCACCGGCATGTGACGGACGAGGCGGCCCTGAAGATCATTATCGACGCCCTGCCGGTTCGCGCCCCCCACCGCTTTCTCGCCGAGGCCGTGGTGATCCGGTCCGGCCGTCCGGCGCGGACCGAGCTCGACCAGGCTGCCACGTTCCCGCTGCGCTGGAAAATCGTTGCCGATCTTAAGGTTATCGCGCAGGGCGAGGCTCATGAACGCGGCATCGCCTGGCCGCCGGATCTGCCGGAAGGCAGCTACCGGCTGCAGCTGACCGATGCCTCCTCGTTCACGGAAGAAGCACCGCTGATCGTCGCGCCGGCCAAGGCCTTCGGCGGCGATTTCGACCGCTGCTGGCTGCTGGCGGTCCAGCTCTACGGCGTCAAATCGGCGCGCAACTGGGGGATCGGCGACTTCACCGACCTCGAGGGGCTGATCGAACTCGCGCGACATTTAGGCGCGGATGGCGTCGGCCTCAATCCGCTGCACGCGCTGTTCGACGATCGGCCCGGCGATTGCAGCCCCTATTCGCCGAACAGCCGGCTGTTTCTCAACGCGCTCTATATCGACGTCGAAAAGCTGCCGGGATTCCAGCGCGCGTTCGAGAGCAAGGGCACGGTAGCCCGGCTGCGAGCGAGCGATATCGTCGACTATGCGGGGGTCGCCGAGCTGAAATGGCGCGCCTTGCGCTTCGCTTTCGATACCTTCAAGACCCATCCCAGAGGCGAGCGCCGGCAGGACTTCGAAAAGTTTCGCGCCGAGCGCGCCCCGCTGCTGTCACGCTTCGCCTGTTTCGAGGTGCTCCGGCACAAATTCAACACGCCCTGGTGGGAATGGCCCGAACCATGGCGGCAGCCTGACGAGGCCGGATGCGCCGGGTTGCGCGAGGGGCCGGATGGAGCCGAGATCGAATTCATCGAATTCGTGCAATGGGTCGCCGACCGGCAACTCGGGGCGTGTCAGGCGCAGGCGAAATCGCAGGGCATGAAGGTCGGCCTCTACCTCGATGTCGCGGTCGGCGTCCAATCCGACGGCTTTGATGCCTGGAACGAGCAGGTCGCGATCTCCCGCCGTCTCGCCGTCGGCGCGCCGCCGGATGCGCTGAATTCCGCCGGCCAGGACTGGGGGCTCGCCGGCTTCAACGCCGCGGGCCTGGAAATCAAGTCGTTCGAGCCGTACCGGGAGATGCTGCGGGCCTCGATGCGGCACGCCGGCGCGATCCGGCTCGATCACGTGCTGGGCCTGAAGCGGCTCTATCTGGTGCCGCACGGTTTTGCGCCCGACAACGGCGTCTATGTACCGATGCCGTTCGAGGCGCTGCTGGCGGCGACCGCGCAGGAAAGTGTGGCGCATCGCTGCGTGGTGATCGGCGAGGACCTCGGCACGGTGCCGGACGGCTTTCGCGAAGAGATGGCCGACTGGGGCATCTGGTCGTATCAGGTGATGATGTTCGAGCGCGACGACCACGGCCGGTTCCGCGACATCGATCATTATACGCCCAACGCGCTGGTCACCTTCAATACCCACGATCTTTCGACCTATGCCGGCTGGCGCTCGTTCAGCGACCTCAAGCTGAAACGCGCGCTCGGCATCGACCCCGGGGAAAGCGACGACGCGCGCTGGCATGCGCTGAGGATGCTGAGCGACATCCTGCGTCACCACGCCATCGACAGCCATGATCTTTATGCGGTGGCCGGCTTCCTGGCGCGGACCACATCCCGCCTGCTGGCGATCTCGCTGGAGGACCTGCTCGGCGTGATCGACCAGCCCAATATTCCCGGCACCGTCAACGAACATCCGAACTGGCGGCAGCGGTTGCCGCTGGCGATCGGCGAGATTGCGGCGGCGATCGACGTTGCCGCGCTCAAGCGTGCCACCGCGATGCGGACGCACGACGCGGTCTGACGCCGGCACTTCAATGGGGTGACAGAAACTTGTCCAGTCGAATCGAAGACTATGGATTGATCGGCGATTGCGAGACCGCGGCCCTGGTCGGCCGCGACGGCTCGATCGACTGGCTGTGCTGGCCGGCCTTCGATTCCGACGCCTGTTTTGCCGCGTTGCTCGGCAGCCACCGGAACGGCCGCTGGCTGATCGCGCCGGCGGACGAGGTGACAAAGACCACGCGCCGCTACTGGGACAATACGCTGATCCTCGAGACGCGGTTCGAGACCGCTGGCGGCACCGTCGCGCTGATCGATTTCATGCCGCCGCGCGGTCATGCCTCCGACGTCATCCGGCTGGTGCGCGGCGTCGCGGGCAAGGTCAAGCTCAGGATGCAGCTCGTGATCCGCTTCGGCTTCGGCGCCGATATCCCCTGGGTCAAGCGCACCGAGGACGGCGCGCTGCTGGCGATCTGCGGGCCGGACATGACGGTGCTGCGGACGCCGGTCGAGACCCGCGGCGAGGATTTGACCACGCTGGCCGATTTTTGGGTGAGCGAAGGCGAGACCGTCCCCTTCGTCCTTACCTACGGGCCGTCGCATCTGCCGGTGCCAAAGCCCATCAACCCCGCCTACGCGCTGCAGGAGACCGAGGAATTCTGGACCGAGTGGTGCAGCCGCTGCACCTATGAGGGCGACAACCCTGATCTCGTGATGCGATCGCTGATCACGCTGAAGGCGCTGACCTATGGGCCGACCGGCGGCATTGTCGCCGCGCCCACGACCTCGCTGCCGGAAAAGCTCGGGGGGAAGCGCAACTGGGACTACCGCTTCTGCTGGCTGCGCGACGCCACCTTCACGCTGCTGGCGCTGATGAACTCAGGGTATACCGAGGAGGCGTCGGCCTGGCACGATTGGCTGTTGCGCGCGGCGGCGGGCGCGCCCGCCAATATTCAGATCATGTACGGCATCATGGGCCAGCGGCGGCTGATGGAATGGGAAGCGGACTGGTTGCCGGGCTACGAAGAGGCAAAGCCGGTCCGGATCGGCAACGCCGCGCACGCTCAATTGCAGCTCGACGTCTACGGCGAACTGATCGACGCGTCTCATCAGTCGAGGATGGCGGCGCTGCACCTCGAAGATGAAATCATGGGCGCTGGGACGCGCGGTGCTGGAGCATGTGGCCGATGTCTGGGACCAGCCGGATCACGGCATGTGGGAGCGGCGCGGCGCCGGCAAACACTATGTTTCGTCGAAGGTGATGACGTGGGTCGCGTTCGATCGCGGCATCAAAAGCGCCGAAAGGTTCGGGTTGGAAGCGCCGCTCGAGCACTGGCGGACGTTGCGCGATGAAATTTACCGCGATGTCTGCGACAAGGGTTTTGACCCCGGGCAGAACGCGTTCGTCGAGTCCTACGGCTCGCAACTGCTCGATGCCAGCATCCTGCTGCTGCCTGCGGTCGGTTTCCTTCCGGCCTCGGATCCGCGGGTTCGCGGCACCATCGCGGCGATCGAACGGCACATGATGCGGGATGGATTCGTGCTGCGGCACGATCCCCGCGAGGTCTCGGACGAGAAGCAGCCGATCGAAGGCGCGTTTCTGGCCTGCAGCCTTTGGCTCGCCGACGCCTATGTGCTGGCCGGCGAGATCGACAAGGCCCAGGCGCTGTTCGACCGCGTGCTGGCGGTGGCGAACGATCTCGGGCTGTTGGCGGAAGAGTATGATTCCGGTGTGGGCCGTCAGACCGGCAATTTCCCGCAGGCGCTGACGCATATCGCGTTGATCAACACCGCGCATAATCTCAGCGACGCCAGGAAACCGCGCGACAAGCCGGCAGTGCAGCGGTCGAAGTAGGAAGTCATCCAGCCTCAGCCGGAGTTCGCGTAAGCGTGCATCGCCGTCATCGTCACAGCATTGATGAAACCAACCACAAAGACGTCAGGCTGATACCAGTCACGATCTTTCGAAGTCGCCGCCGGCAACGTCCGTCCCCACCGCGACAAGGTCACCAGGATCAGCAATCCCAAGGCCGAATAGACGAAATAAATCAATATCGTTGGGCCGTTAGGCGCCGGATATTCAGGTACGCACGACATCCTGCGGCAAACCGCTTCGGCGACCAGATCATTGTGCGGCCCGCGGAGGTTACTGACGAAACGCGAGACGGCGACAAGGATAACCGTGGTGCCCCACGTCACGATCAGCGAAATCGACCAAACGCGTAATCTGCGCTCATAAAATCTCTTCCCGCCGATGGTGGCCAGAAGACAACTGATTCCAAATAGCAGAATGACATATAACAGTACGAAGATTGCCGCGGCGCCGAACGCGCTGGTCGGAAAGCCTGCCGAAGACGTCGTTACCAGATAGTACTCCAGCGGAATAACGAACCAGACCGCTTTCACGATCCCGCTCTCGATGCGTGAATTGTCGAGAATCCAGAGTATCGGGAAGCGTGGAACCTTATCGTACCAACCGGCAATCAAAGGTCCCATGCCACGCGACCGGGTGGACGCGGAAATCGCCATTCATCGGCTCCAATTCACCGTGGTGCTCTTCACCGCCAATACGTTCCTTCCGCGAAGCCGCTTGATCCTTATCTCTGTTGATACAGGCTTCCAGGCCTGACCGGCAAGCTGGGCCCTCGCGAGTTTCGCGCCTGTCCAGCTTCGGGCCAGACCGTTGGTCGGAAGCGCCATCGTGAACCCGAAACACGCCGGGCGCACCGCGCCTTCCCGGGGATCGTAGGCAAATTCGGACGAAAGTCCGTCGAACCTCGATGAGTACGGAACTTCCTGTTCCGCGGCGACAACTGAGCTGATCGGATCCAGGTTCGCTGCTACGCGGCTCTTGGCGTCGACTTCAAAGCTGTAGATCCTGGAGAGGTTCGGAAACGCCGAACGTTCGTCGGTCCAGGTGCATCCGTCCCTTTCAGACGAGAGCCGATCCTTGATTCTCAAGTGAAAGTTCGAGTGCAGAGCCGTGCTCGGACTCCGGGGCGGCTGGTCCGCATGATAATTTTCGTAGCCGCGTAGCGTTACAAAGCGAGTATTGTCGTCAAACGCGGAAAGGAAGTCGTTAGGGCTGCAGCGGGTTTTCACGGGCGGTCGAAACACCAAGGCGGTGTCGGTTCCCAGCGGCTGCTGCGAGCGCGTCCTCGTTCTGATGTGCCAAACGCCTTCTTCTTCCTGCGACACGGTCAATCTCGACCCATAACCCGGCACGAAGAAGAAGCGTGCCGCTGGATCGTATGGCATTCGTCGTAATGAATTGTTCCCAGCGCGCAGTAAGGCCCTTTCTTGGGAGGGTTGGCGCGTGCGCTGATGCGCATTTCCTTGAAGTCGATCCTTATCTTGAGATCGATCCAGATTTTCCGAACGGCATTGCCCAAATCCTCGAAGCTGCAAGCTGGATCACAGCCACCGTCGCTCAGGACGATATAGCGGCAACGGCGTCGCACCATTTCGTAGAGGCCCAGATTTCTCGAAATGGCCGCCGTCCGAAAGGTAGACATATTTCTTTGAATCCGACGTGAGGCCAAGAGCCTCTTCTGCCAAAGGCACCGCCGCGAATCTCGGACCCTCGTGCCGATAGGTCCTTTCGCCGGCCTCGGCGGGATTTCCCAGCCACGCGCCAAGCCTGACGTTGAACATCGTCAAGAGCACGCTCAACCCGGAAGACGAATGATAACCCATGTTGGGACTGGCGGCCGCCCCCGAAATTGTTATTGCGGTGCCGACCGTCATTCTCCTGGAATAGTCCTGCGACCGCCGGTAAGCGCCCCTTCCGTCGCGCAGGGCGCCGGACCCGATGGCGCGTGGGCTGGCGGAGAACGACATCGCTTTCCGCTCCTGCCATGCCAGCTCTTTCGTCGCGAGGATATTGAGCGCGCAGTTGGTGACGAGGAAAGGTGGTGGAAGTTTCGAATCCTGCCGGTCGTTTGGCCACAGATCTGCAAGGGCCATATTGTCCTTTTCGTCGAAGTCGGTGAATTTATTGGCGTTGCGCTGTGCGTTCGACGCACCCAGAAAGGCCCGGATCAAGCGGTTGCGATAAAGGGCATGCAAGGAGAATCGGTTTGTATTGATGGCCAGGGACGCTACGAATAGGAGGACAGCGACAATCAGCGTGATCATTCCGAATCGAATGGCCATCTCTCTGAGATCCACCAAATTCGATAAGACGAGAGTGCTCTTGAATGCCAGCAAGTCCACGCTTGCCGATAGACCGCTAACCAGGATCGCGACGAACAGCGGGGCGGTCAATGCGAGCGTTGCCGTGGCGGTCAGATTCTGCCAGCTCTTGTTCAATTTCCCCAATGTCGCAACCGTAGTGGAGGCTTTGCCCAGCAGCGCAGTTATCGTGCCGGCAATTCCGCCGACCGATGCCACCGTGGAAGACAGCCAAATCCTGGAGTTGACGAATTCCGTATATAGGGCGAACAGCGCCAATGATCCGCCAAACATCAGGATAGAAGCGATAGTCCAGCCTGCCGCCGCACGGCCGTGATAACCCGCCGCTCTTGCGAGCCATTCCCGCTCTCCCTCGCTCCATGGAGTGTAGCTCGTCAATCCAACATAAATCAGTTCTCCAGCGAACATCGATGAAATAAGCACGCCGGGACCGACGCAGAGCAGGAGAATGGCCTTCAGGTCCCCGACATTCTGCATCAGTTTCCAGGACGACACAGGGAAGAGCCGATCGGCGCTGGCGTCCACAGCGTAAAACCCGAGGCACAGGACAACTGCAGTAAGCGCCCCGGATAGGGCGAAGCAGACGAAGGCCCAGATGGCATTGGTCAGGCCGCTCGTGCGGATCGTCTTTTTTGTCGAAGCATTTTCCTCGTCTTCGGGTTTTGCGAGCAGGAAAGCTATGATCCAGGCAATAGCCCAAACGGCTGCTCCTATCGGCGCCAATCTGAGAAGCGCCGAATCAAGAGGAAATGAGATGCTCCTTTGAGTAATCTTCAGTGCGGCCCCGCTGGCGCAGATGCCCCCCAGAAACATGGGAGCGAGTTCCCAAATCGCAAAATTGAAATCCATTGACTGCTCGCTTTCCCACCCCGGACGCTGCCGCAGGGAGTCCAGCAAAGCCAACCCGACCAGCGTCACCGTGAAGATTGCGAGGCCTGCGGCTAATCCGTCGGTTGCCGGCGTCTCCCACGTGACGGCAGCGACGAGTTTCACCAGCAGAATGACCGATAGAAGAACCGGCACGAGCACAAGCCAGTTCAAAATGAGATTTCGAACGTACAAGGCCACGACGGTCAGCGTGTCGGAAGATATCAATCCCTTGTGGGGCGTGAGATAACTGCTGTATTGGCGCAAATGCTGAAGGGGCTTGCCCTCAATACGAAGATCCTTGATGACCTCCGTAAGACCCGCGCGCTGAATCCAGAGAGTAAGGAACGCGCCGATATAGCCGCCGCCCGATACCGTGGAGAGATAATCGAACGTGCCAAGCAGGCCTCGTTTCGCCAATCCCTGCGAAACGCCTAGAGCAAATGCCGCGCTTCGGATGCCGCCGCCCGAAATCGAAAGGGCGCACAGATCCAGTTTGGCTGCCTCAGCAATGTATTCCTGTTCCTTCGCCGCCGCGGATTTCTCGGCGGCGACGAGGGGGGCCTCGATGTGGTCGGTGCCGGCCCCTCCCGATTTCAGTACCTCGCGCCGAAGTTTCACGGCTTTCAATTCGTCGAGCAGCACGTCCCCGACGTCATAGATCTCCGCTGGCGTTTTGCGCGCGGCACGGGGCGCGCCGGCGCTCCCGCCCAGCCCAGTTGTCTTCAAAGACATCACGGCGCTCCGCAATGCTGGAACGAAGCTAGTTAGCCCCACATGAGATCGTAATCAGAAAAACCTTAGGAGTAATAAAAATACCTAGCACAACTTTGGATTTAAATCCAGCGGTCGTCCAAGCCGGCTACCTCAAAATCATCTCGATCGCGCCGGCAAATCCCTCGTCCTCGTTCGAGGCCGTCACTTTCGTCGCCTGATGCTTGACGTCGTCGGTGGCGTTGCCCATCGCGATCGACAGGCCGCTCTTTCGAAACATCGCCAGATCGTTCTGCATGTCGCCGATGGTGGCAACCTGATCGGTCGGGATCGAGAGCCGTCGCGCCATCGTCTCCACGAAGGTGCCCTTGTCGCGGCCCGGCGGCGTGACGTCGAGGTAATAGCTTTGCGATCGCACCGCGGTCGCATGCCTGCCCACCGCTTCGAGCATCGCGGCCTCGCAGCGTTGCAGCAGCGCCGCATCGGCGCTGGAGCCCACGATCTTGCAGGCCGCCGCGAGATAAGGCGAGAAGTCCGTAACCACGGTCGGATCGGCCCGGATCGCGCGCTTTTCGTTTGGGACGTATTCGCCGTCGCCGTTGCGGGTGAACCAGTTCTCGCTGGTGAACAGCCAGATATCGATGCCGAATTCGTTCAGCACGTCGAGGCTGCGCGCGGCCGCTTGCGCGGGGATCAGATGCTGCTCGATCGGTTTCAATTGCGGATCGACGATAGAACTTCCGTTGAAGGCACCGAGCGGCAGTGTGATGCCGAGCGGCTCGATCAGGAACCGCATGCCGATGGTCGGACGGCTACTGGTGATGGTGAAGCCGACGCCGGAATCGTGCAGCCGCCGCACCGCGTCCCTCGCGCCGTCGGTCAGGGTCTTGTCCTTGGTCAGCAGCGTGCCGTCGACATCGGAGACGACGAGGGCGATGCGGGTCATGCGCGGTTCCTGCGGGCCACGCCGCTGTCGAGGGGTCCAAGCTTCAGCTGGCGGACGATGTCGTCGACAACAGCGTCGACCGACGCGTCGATCGAGACGGTCACGGGATCTTCACCCGCCTCTGGCGGCTCGAGCGTCATGAACTGGCTTTCCAGCAGCCCGGGCGGCATGAAATGGCCTTTGCGCTGCGCAAGCCGGTTCGCGATCAATTCCTGCGTGCCATTGAGAAAGACGATGCGGACATCGTTTCGCCCATGCACCAGCACGTCGCGATAGGCGCGTTTCAGCGCCGAGCAGGCGATCACGGCGTGCCGGCCGACCCGGCAGACCCGGTCGATCTCGTCCGCGATTGCCGTCAGCCAGGGCCAGCGGTCGGTGTCGGTGAGCGGATGGCCGGCGCTCATCTTGGCGACGTTGCTGGCGGGATGAAACTTGTCGCCGTCCTCGTAGCTCCAGGCGAGCCGTTCGGCCAATCTTTCCCCGATGGTGCTCTTGCCGGAGCCGGACACGCCCATCACGATCAGCGCGCAGGGTATCTTGTCCGTTCTATTGCCCACTAAAATTCTCCGGAAGCGCCGCCTGGTCCACGAGCCAGATGGTTTCCCCCGTGGAATGCGCCTGGTTCGCCGGTAGGTTCTCGCCTGCGAGCACGCGCGTCAAGACCGCGCGCTTTTCCGGACCCGCCACCTCGAACAGCATTTCCCGGCAGGAGCCGAGCGCCGGCAAGGTCAGCGTCACCCGTGGCACGAAGGGTTCGACATGGGCCTCGGGGACGCCAACCACCCAGCGGTCGGTCTCGTCGACGGCCGGATAGAAGGGAAACAGCGATGCGGTATGACCATCGGGCCCGACGCCCATCAGCACGACATCGAACAGGGGCCTGACCGGATCGAGGGCCTCCGCGCCATAAAATGACTGCAATACGCGCTCGTAGCGGCGTGCGGCCTCGTCGGGATTGGTGGTGTCGGTCGGAATCGGATGGATGTTGCCGGCGGGCGCGCAGCAATCGAGAAACGCCCGCCGCGCCATGCCCATGTTGTTGAGCGGGTCGTTGGGGCCGACGAAGCGCTCGTCGCCGATGAACCAGTGCACGCGGTCCCACGGGATCCTGGTTCGCCAGGGGGCGGTCGCAAGCAATTGGTAGAGCTGTTTCGGGCTTGAACCGCCGGTGAGACAGATCGCAATGCGACCGCTGTTGGCGGCCATCCTTGCGATGACCCGCTCCGCGGCGGTTTTCGCGAGCGCAGCCGAATCGGAAACCGCGACGATATGGCGATTTGCGTTCGGGGCCATCCGATCTAACCGAGCTTGCGCCAGCTGCGTCCGTCGCGCTTGAGCAGCTCTTCCGCGTCGGCAGGACCCTCGCTGCCGGCCTGGTATTTCTCCAGGCCCTTCGCGCCGGCCTTCTTCCAGGCGTCGAGGAATGGCTGCACGGCTTTCCAGCCGGCCTCCACGCTGTCGGCGCGCTGGAACAGGATGTTGTCGCCGATCATGCAGTCGTAGATCAATGTCTCATAGCCGGTCGCCGGCTCCGCCTTGAAGTAATCCTTGTAGCGGAACTTCATCTCGACGCCGCTGATGGTGATCGCCGGTCCCGGCACCTTGGTGTTGAACTGCAGCGCGATGCCCTGGGTCGGTTCGACGCCGATCACGAGGTAGTTCTCCGCCAACGTATGGACCGGGGTGCAGCTGAACATCGCGAACGGCGCCTGCTTGAACTTGATCGCCACTTCCGTGCGCTTGATGCCGAGCGCCTTGCCGGTGCGCAGATAAAACGGCACCCCGGCCCAGCGCCAATTGTCGATGCTGAGTTTCATCGCGGCATAGGTCTCGGTGGTGCTGCCGGCCCTGACATCCTCGGTCTTGCCGTAATCCTCGATCTCGGTGTCGCCGATCTTGCCGCCGAGATACTGGGCGCGGACCGAATTTCGCAGCGCCTCCTGCTCGCTCTGGGTCTGGATGGCCGCCAGCACGTCGGCCTTTTCCGAGCGCACCGAATGCGCGTCGAAACGGATCGGCGGCTCCATCGCGACCAGCGACAGCAATTGAAACAGATGGTTCGGCACCATGTCGCGCAAGGCGCCGGTTGCGTCGTAGAAACTGCCGCGATGGCCGACGCCGAGCTTCTCGTCGACGGTGATCTGCACGTGATCGATATGATTGCGGTTCCAGATCGGCTCGAACATGCCGTTGGCGAAACGCAGCACCAGGATGTTCTGCACCGTTTCCTTGCCGAGGTAATGATCGATCCGGTAAATCTGGTGCTCGGTGACGATCTTCAGCAGTTCGTCATTCAGGGCCTTGGCCGAGGCCAAATCAGTTCCGAACGGCTTTTCGACCACCAGCCGTCGCCACGCGCCGTTGGCCTGTTCCAGCATCCCGGTGCGGCCGAGCTCGCGGCTGATCGGGCCGAACGCGGCTGGCGGCGTCGCCAGATAGAACAGCCGGTTGCCGCCGGTTGCGCGGCTGGTTTCCAGTTTCTCCAGCCGGTCCCGCATCGCATCGAACGAGGCCGGGTCCTTGGGATCGGCCTCGATGCTGGTGACGCATTCCAGCAGGCGCCTGGCGACCTTGTCCTCCACCGGGCGGGTGGCGAACTGGCGCAGGCCTTTCATCAGGCTGTCGCGCAAATCATCGCTCGACATGCCCTTGCGGGCCACGCCGACCACGCAGAACTTGTCCGGCAACAGCCCGGTCGCCTCGAGATTGTAGAGCGAAGGCATCACCAGCCGGTGCGTCAGGTCGCCGGTGGCGCCGAAGATCACGAAGGAGCAGGGGTCGGGCTTCCTCTGATTTGTGAGCTGGGCCTGATTTGGAAGGGCGTCTGTCACGAGCGGCCGGCCTTTGGCTTGACGATGTCGGGCGCGTTTTGCCGCGCCGGGTCGGGATGCTGCTGCGGCTCCTTGTGGCCGCCGAAACCATCGCGCATCGCGGAGAGAATCTTTTCGGCGAAGGTATGTTCCTTGCGCGAACGAAAGCGGGCGAACAAGGCGGCGGTCAGGACCTCGGCCGGCACCGCCTCGTCGATCGCGGCATTGACGGTCCAGCGGCCTTCGCCGGAATCCTCGACGAAGCCGGAATAATTTTCGAGCGTGTCGTTCCTTGCCAGCGCCGACGCCGTCAGATCGAGCAGCCAGGACGGGATCACGCTGCCGCGCCGCCATACCTCGGCGATGTCGGCGATATCGAGATCGAAGCGATGCCCGGCGGGCAGGGCGTCGATATTGGCGTTCTTCAGGATGTCAAAGCCCTCGGCATAGGCCTGCATCAGGCCGTATTCGATGCCGTTGTGCACCATCTTGACGAAGTGCCCGGCGCCGACCGGGCCGGCGTGGATGTAACCCTGCTCGATGCGGGGGTCGCGGCCCTCGCGCCCGCCGGTGCGCGGAATATCGCCGATGCCCGGCGCCAGCGCCGCAAAGATCGGATCGAGACGGTCGACCACCGCCTTGTCGCCGCCGATCATCATGCAATAGCCGCGGTCGATGCCCCAGACGCCGCCCGACGTGCCGACGTCGATGTAGTGGATGCCGCGCTCCTTCAGCGCCTTGCCGCGGCGGACGTCGTCCTGCCAGAACGTGTTGCCGCCGTCGATGATGACGTCGCCGGCCTCCATCAGCTTGGCCAGGGCATCGATGGTCGCTTCCGTGATCTTGCCGGCGGGGAGCATCACCCAGGCGGTTCGCGGTTTTGTCAGTTTTTTGACGAAATCGTCCAGCGCGCCGCTGCCGACCGCGCCGTCGGCCGCGATCGCCGCCACCGCCTTGGCGTCCTTGTCGTAGGCGACGGTCGTGTGGCCATGCTTCATCAGCCGGCGGACGATGTTGCCGCCCATCCGCCCCAAGCCGATCATGCCGAGCTGCATTTTAATGACGTCCCTTTATTTGAGCATGATCTGATCCGAAAACCGGTACCCACTTTTCGGGATCATGCTCTAGTTCAAAGCTTCCGTAATCGCGGCATCGAGCATTTTCAGGCCTGCTGCGAGATCGCCCTTCAGATGCACGCGCAGCGCGCGCCGGCCGCGCTCGGTCAGCACGTCGAAATCGCCGCGCGCCTGCGCCGCCTTGATCACGCCGAAGCTGGCTTTCTGGCCGGGCACGGCGAGATCCCGGGCATCGTCGGCGGTGATCTGCAGGAATACGCCGCTGTCGGGTCCGCCCTTGTAGGCCTGTCCGGTGGAATGCAGGAATCGCGGGCCGAATTCGGCGCAGGTCGCGACATGCCGCTTCTCGCGCACCGCAAGCCGCATGTGCTGCAGGCTGTCGATATGTGCGTGATTGCGCTCGATATAGGCGAGCAGCGCCACGTAATCGTCGCTGCCGGAACGGGCGAGATGCGCCTTCAGCCACGAGCCGAGATCGCCGTCGGCGCCGGCCTTGCGCAGCGCCGCGGCATTTTTCTTGTCGGTATAGAGATCGGCTTCGCCCGAGGACATCACCGGCTCTTCCGCAGGGAGCTTGCCGGATTTCTCGAACGCCGCCGACAGTTCGCGGGTCCTGATCTTGGCGGCTTCGACATCGGGCTGGTTGAACGGATTGATGCCGAGGACCGCACCGGCGACCGCCGTCGCCATCTCGAACCGGAAAAATTCCTGGCCGATATGGTCGATGGATTTCATGACAATGCGGACCACGGGATGCCCGGCCTTTTCCAGCGCGGCCAGCTTCTCGTCATGCGTGGCGTCGTCCTCGCCTTCGGTCCTGATGTCGATGAAGAAGCGGTCCTGGCCGTAGAGCGCGGGATCGCCGAGCGGCTCGCCGTCGATCGGGATCAGCCCCTTGCCTTCCTTGCCGGTGGATTCCGCGATCAACTGCTCGGCCCAGGCGCCGAAATCGGCGATCTTTTTCGACGACAGGATCGTCACCTTGTCGCGGCCCTCGAGGCCGGCCAGCCCCATCGCCAGCCCGAGCTGCACGCCGGGATTTTCATGCGGCGGCACGTCCGGTCCGCAGGAGCGCACCATCGAAAGCGCGTGTTTTATCAGGGTGCGAACATCGATGCCGGCGGTCGCGGCCGGCACCAGCCCGAACGGCGACAGCACGGAGTAGCGCCCGCCGATCGCGGGATCGCCGTGGAAGATGCGGGCAAAACCCTGCCTGGTCGCGACCTTCTCCAGCGACGAGCCGGGATCGGTCACCGCGATGAAACGGTGGCCGGCCTTCTCGGCGCCGATGGTCTCGGATACCCGGGCGAAGAAATAGTCCTTCATCACGTTCGGCTCGGTGGTGCCGCCGGACTTGCTCGAGACGATGAACACGGTGTTGGCGAGGTTGATCTTCGCCTGAAGGCTGCGGACCTGCGCCGGATCCGTCGAATCCAGCACATGCAGTTTCGGAAAGCCCGGCTGCCTGGCGTAGGTCTCGGCCAGCACTTCGGGCCCGAGGCTCGATCCTCCCATGCCCAGCACCACCGCATCGGTGAAGTTTTGTCCCTTCACCCGATGCGCGTAATCCTCGTAGTCGGCGATATCGGCTGCTGCAGGGCTGTTGAGCCAGCCCAGCCATTTGTCCTCGTCGGTGCCGGTCCATACCGATTTATCGTGCTGCCAGAGCCGGCGGATGGTCGCCGAGGCGCGCCACTCCTCGGTCGCCTTCTCCACCGCCTTGTGAATGTCGCCGCCGAGCGCGAGCGCTTGCCGGTCGATGCCCGCGCCGAGCACGGTGGCGCGTTTGTGCGCGACCGCGCCGTAGAGCTTGTCGGCGGCGTCGGCGAACAGCTTGACGCCGTCCCTGACCAGTTCGGCCGTGATCGCATCGAGCGAGATGCCGGACTTTTCCAGTTCAGTGAGGACATTTTTGGCGTCCTCGATATTTTCCTCGAGGCTGTCGCGCGGCTTGCCGTGGTCGCGGAAGGCGTCGAGCGTCGCCGGCGGCACGGTGTTGACCGTGTTGGGACCGATCAGCTCCTCGACATAGAGAACGTCGCTATAGTCCTTGTTCTTGGTGCCGGTCGAGGCCCACAGCAGCCGCTGCGGTTTTGCCCCCTTGGCCTTGAGCCTGTCCCAGCGCGGCCCGGAAAACAGCCGCTTGTATTCCTGATAAGCGAGTTTGGCGTTGGCGATCGCGACCTTGCCCTTCAGGGCGGCCAGCCGCTCCTTCTCGGAGGGATCGTTGGCGCGCGCGATCCTCTCATCGAGCTGCTTGTCGACCGCGCTGTCGATCCGGCTGACGAAGAAGCTGGCGACGCTGGCGACATGGGAGGGATTTCCGCCGGCCTTGACGTATTTTTCCAGCCCCGCGAGATAGGCCTCGGCGACCTCGACATAGACCTTTTGCGAGAACAGCAGCGTGATGTTGATGCTGATGCCTTCGCCGATCAGATGCCGGATCGCGGGCAGGCCTTCCGGCGTCGCGGGCACCTTCACCATCAGGTTCTTGCGATTGACGTCCTTCCAGAGCCGCTCGGCCTCGGCGATGGTGCCCTTGGTATCCATCGCCAGATAAGGCGACACCTCCAAACTGACAAAACCGTCGTCGCCGTTCAGATGATCATAGACCGGACGCAGCACGTCCGCCGCGCGCTGGATGTCCTCGACCGCGAGATGCTCGAACAGCTCGGCCACCGGGCGGTCGCCCTTTTTCAAGGCATGTCCGATCGCGCCGTCATATTCGTCGGAACTGCCGATCGCCTTCTCGAAGATCGACGGATTCGAGGTGACGCCCTTGACGCCGTCGGTGTCGATCAACTTCTGCAGATCGCCCCTGGCGACGAAGCCGCGGGCCAGGAAATCCAGCCAGACCGCCTGGCCGTGGTTTTCGAGTGCTTTGACGGGGTTCATGATGGCCTTGTTCTGTTCGAGCCGGTACCCTTCGGGTTCCCGCACCTTCCGGCGGGAAGCCGAATGTTGTCAACCGGCCCTATACCGGCCCTGTAGAGGGTGCCGACGAAGGGAATATGCGTATCCCCAATATGCGTGTCCCCTGGGCATAACGCCATTCACAACATATCGATCCCGGGGAATTGGCGATTTGGCGGCAATTCCCGGCAGTATTTCCAAAATGATTTCAAGGCGCAGCCTTCACGGCCGCAGGTAGAGGTACCCTTGCGACTGCAGCTCGGCGATCCGCACCACGCCGCCCTTGTCGGCGCTGACAAAACCCGGCAGCAGATCCTTCAGGGTCACGTTCTGCGATTTCATGGTGTTGCCGCAGGCGGCGAGCTCGATGCCCGCCCTGGAGAATTGGCCGACACGGCGGGTGAGATCCGGGTTCGCCTGGCCCTGCGTGAAACGCCCGCAGCGCCGGCCCGTGCACCACCAATGCGATCGTAACGTGGCCGGGACCGCCGACGCCGTCGATATGGTTCTGGATGTTGCCGAGCACGAAGCTGACCTTGTCGAGGTCGCTGAGGTGATAGACGACCTTGAGCTTGCCTTGGGGCGTGGCGTCGGTGGCGGCGTCGGCGCGGGAGGCGGCGAAGGCCGCGCCAAGGGCCGAAAACGCGCCCCACAAGATGTTGCGTCGATGCATGTCGTCTTCCGTCGGGCTCGAGCGTTCTAGCGTGCGGTGGCTTCCACCTATCATTTATGTCGTAGGGCCGCGAGCTCCTTGCGGTCGGTCACGAGTTCGGCGCAGTCGCGCGCATCCGCCCGGTCGAGGCGAAAGATCTTGTCGTCGGCGCCGGCCGTGAGCGCATCGGCCGCATCGTCGTCGGGCTTGTTGCGTTGCCAGACCGTGATCCGATCGAGCCTGATGATCGCGGACTTGTCGTCCTTCGACAGCGCCACGTCGATGCCGCCGCCATCGCAGTCGACGCCGCAGCCGAGCCGGATTTCCTTGCCCGTGTCTTCGGCGACGACGTGGCCGCAATCGCCGCTGGAGTTGAAATCGCCCGGCCGGTGACGGTATTTGACGCCGAGGCGGAACGAGTAATTGGTGGTTGCCTGGTCCGGCGGGACTTCCGCCGTCACCAAAAGCTTCATGGCGCCGACTTTTTGTTTGGAATGCCGCGCCAGATGGCCGGCATCGTAGCGGCGCACGAAGCAGGCATAGGCCTTCTTCCCGGGCGCGCCCGCGAACATCCTGGCGTCGAACGCATCGGCCTTTGCCTTCGAGATGCCCTCTTCCTTGGCGTGGCCGGCGCCGGCCGATGCCGCCATGATCGCGGCGGCGGCCAGCGTCATAATCCAGAGGCGCTTCATGATATCCACGGCCATTGCTGATCAATTCGATGCTTAGTCGCGGTGAATCCGGCCGTGGTTCAACGACGCCGATGGCGGTATCGCGCGCGGGCAAATCCCGGTTGACGTCACCAGACCTCTCGCGGTCGCGGAGGCGGTCATGCGCGTCACAGCCCGCTGGTGTGCGGGCCGCAATGAAGTTATGCTTTCGCGACAGGACAGCGCTGGCGATAGTTTCGTGAACAGAGCATCGGTCGAAATCCAGGCCGGAACGGCCGCGCCGGAGCAGCGGGATCGTTTCATTCCGCTGCGCAAGTCGGACATGATCGGCGGTCTCATCGCCGAAGGCAGCCTTGACGAAGCCGGACAGGCAGGGCTCGGGCAACTTGCCCGCAGGCTCGGCGCCATTTTTCACTACGAATATTTCGAAGAGCTCGACCGGCTGCGCGAGGCCTATTTTCACTTCGATCCGGAGATCGATCCGAGGGCTTGCGGCCCCGCGAAGGATCTCGAAGCGGCCTATCGCAGCCTGAGCGAGGAATTCGTCCGCGTCCTGACGAACGCCAACTTCATCGAGATCGCGCACGAGGAGATCGCCCGCGCCTTTGCCGAGCGTGCCCGCGTGCGGGTGAGGATCAAGGCGCCGGTGGAGGATTATCGCGACGTCCGCATGTTCCGCCGCGGACACCACACGGAGACCATCCACGTTCCGGTCTGGTTCGGCTTGCGCAGGCGCCCGCTCGACGTCGTGGTGTACGACGACGTGGTGTTGATGGTCGCAACCTGGCCCGGCAGCATGACGCCGGCCGACGCCCGCAAGGCACTCGCGAGCGCGAGGCACGGCGGGCAGAAAATCCGCGGCGGCGCGGTGCTGTTCAAGTATTTCCGCCACATCGCCCGCGCCGATCTCAAGGCGCTGTTTCCCAATGTGCGCGTGGTGATGAGTCTGTATGACCATCTTGCGCTGGCAGTGCCGGCGGTTGTCGGCGGTGTACCGATCCTGATCAAGCTCGCCTCGACCATGACGGTGCTGTTTCTCGTCGCCGGCTTCTATCTCGGCATCATCGGCACGCTTCGCGATAGCGACGTGCAGCAGGCGCTGGCCGCGCTCAGCGGCTTGTTCGCGCTCGGCGCCTTCATGCTGCGGCAATGGGGAAATTTTCACCGACAGTCGCTGATCCATCAGAAGCAGCTCACGGACAATATCTACTATCGCAACGTCAACAACAATTCCGGCATCTTCACTTACATCATCGGCGAGGCGGAGGAGCAAGACTGGAAGGAAGCGCTGCTCGCCTATTACGGCCTGCTGACGGCAGCCGCGCCCCTGACCCGCGAGGCGCTCGATGCGCGCGTCGAGGAGCTGCTGGCGCGCGTGTTCGGTGTCTCGGCTGACTTCGAGATCGACGAAGCGCTGGCGCGGCTGAAGAATCTCGATCTCCTCGGCGAGGCCGATGGCCGATTCTCGGTGTTGTCGCTTCCCGATGCGCTCGCGCGGCTCGACGGGGAGTGGAAGAAGCTTTTTGAGGCGGGCGCAGCAAGGAGGTAGCGCAGCAGCGAGGATTGTCGCGCATGCGACAGCCCGGGCCGCCGTTTGCGACCTGAGCCGGGCAGGGTTCACGGCGTGGTTCGGCCACGATCCAAATGGCGCTGCGAGGCGGACCTCAACCAGGCGTTCCGGCCTGAACCAGGCCCGCGCCCTAGCGCAGGGCGGCGTTGATCTTGTCCAGCGCGGCGGAGCCGGGGCAAAGCGCCCTGGCGTCGAGCGTGTTGAGCGGCGCGTCCACCGTGTTGAGATGGGCGTGCAGATCGTCGGCTGCCGGATCGATGTAGAGCAGGCCGGTGACGATCTGGCCCTTGGCGGCGTGCTTTTGCAGGAACGTCATCGCTGCGAGGCGATCGTTCGGGTCGTAATCCGCATCGATCTTGCGCAGCGCCAGCCGCGAGCCGTCGTGCTGTTCGACCACCTGCACGGTGCCCGGCGCATAATCGACCGTGATCGGTTCGCGGCCGGTGAGCACGTCGAGGCGGTTCACCGCGTCATTGTGCTCGCGGACATAGTCGAAGCTCTTGGTCGAGCCGGCGTGGTTGTTGAAGGCGATGCAGGGGCTGATCACGTCGATGAAGGACGCGCCCTTGTGCTCGATGGCGGCGGAGATCAGCGGCACCAGCTGGGACTTGTCGCCGGAAAAGCTGCGCGCCACGAAGGTCGCGCCGAGCTGCAGCGCGATCGCCACGAGGTCGATGGCGTTGTCGGTATTGGTCACGCCCTTCTTGGACTTCGAGCCGCGGTCGGCGGTGGCCGAGAACTGGCCTTTGGTGAGGCCGTAAACGCCGTTGTTCTCGACGATATAGGTCATGTTGACGCCGCGCCGGATCGAATGCGCGAACTGGCCGAAACCGATCGAGGCCGAGTCGCCGTCGCCGGAGACGCCGAGATAGATCAGCTCGCGGTTGGCGAGATTGGCGCCGGTCAGCACCGACGGCATGCGGCCGTGGACCGAATTGAAGCCGTGCGAATTGCCGAGGAAATAATCGGGTGTCTTCGAGGAGCAGCCGATGCCGGAAATCTTGGCGACGCGGTGCGGCTCGATCGAAAGCTCGAAACAGGCCTCGATGATCGACGCGGTGATCGAGTCATGGCCGCAGCCGGCGCACAGCGTCGAGATCTTGCCCTCGTAATCCCGGTGGGTATAGCCGAGATCGTTCTTGGGCAGGCCCGGATGATGGAATTTCGGCTTTGCGATATAGGTCATGACACAACCTTGCGGAGCGGGGTCAGTTTGAGCTGATCCTGGTGGTCGCCGATGGAATTGGCGATGAAGCGAGCGGTGATCGGGGTGCCGTCATAGTGCAGGATCGGAACCAGGCGAACCGGATCGATGCCGTTCTCGTTGACGATCAGCGAGCGAAGCTGGGCATCGCGGTTCTGCTCGACCACGTAGACAAAATCGTGGTCGGCGATGAAGCTCGCCACGCTGGAATGGAACGGGAAGGCGCGGATGCGCAGGCGGTCGAGCTGGTGCCCGCGCGCTTCCAGCAGTCCGATCGCCTCGTCCATCGCCGGCGCGGTCGAGCCGAAATAGATCACGCCGTATTTGGTCGGCTTGCTGGCGTTGGCCTGCAGCGGCCGCGGCACCATGTCCTGGGCGGTCTCGAATTTGCGCACCAGCCGCTGCATGTTGTCGGCGTAGACCGAGCCTTCTTCGGAATAGCGCGCGTAACGGTCGCGCGAGGTGCCGCGGGTGAAGAAAGAACCCTTGGTCGGGTGGGTGCCGGGATAGGTGCGGTAGGGAATGCCGTCGCCGTCGACGTCGAGATAGCGGCCGAAGTCGCGGCCTTCCTCCAGCATCTCCGCCGTCATCACCTTGCCGCGGTCGTACTGCCGGGAGTCATCCCATTTCAGCGGCCGGCACAGACGATGGTTCATGCCGATATCGAGGTCGAGCATGACGAAGATCGTGGTCTGCAGCCGTTCGGCCAGGTCGAAGGCGGTGGCGGCAAACTCGAAGGCCTCGGCCGGGTCCTCCGGAAACAGCAGCACGTGCTTGGTGTCGCCATGCGAGGCGTAGGCGCAGATGAAGATGTCGCATTGCTGGGTGCGCGTCGGCATGCCGGTCGAGGGGCCCGCGCGCTGCACGTTCATGATCACCGCCGGGATTTCGGCGAAGTAGGACAGGCCGATGAACTCCTGCATCAGCGAAATGCCGGGACCGGAGGTGGCGGTGAAGGCGCGCGCGCCGTTCCAGGAGGCGCCGATCACGATGCCGATCGAAGCCAGTTCGTCCTCGCCCTGCACGATGGCGTATTTGGCCTTGCCGGTTTCCGGATCGTGCCGCAGCTTCTTGCAGTGGCTGCCGAAGGCGTCGGCAAGCGACGATGACGGCGTGATCGGGTACCACGCGCACACGGTGGCGCCGCCATAGACCGCGCCGAGCGCGGCGGCGTTGTTGCCTTCGATGAAGATGCGGTCGCCGACCTTGTCGGCCTTCCTGACGCGCAGGCCGATCGGGCATTTGAGGTTCTGCAGCGCCCAGTCGCGGCCGAGATGCAGCGCGTGAACGTTGGACGACAGGAGCTTTTCCTTGCCCTTGTACTGTTCGCCGATCAATTGCTCGATCAGCTTGGGGTCCATGTCGAGCAGGGCGCACAGCGCGCCGAGATAGATGATGTTCTTGAACAACTGGCGCTGGCGCGGATCGGTGTAGGTCGAATTGGTGATCGCGGTCAGCGGCACGCCGATCACGGTGACGTCGGCGCGGAACTTCGACGACGGCATCGGCTTGGTGGAATCGTAGAACAAATAGCCGCCGGGTTCGATCGAGGCGAGGTCCTTGTCCCAGGTCTGCGGGTTCATCGCCACCATCATGTCGACGCCGCCGCGCGCGCCGAGATGGCCGTCCTCGGTCACCCGCACCTCGTACCAGGTCGGCAGACCCTGGATGTTGGACGGGAAGATGTTGCGCGGGCTAACCGGCACGCCATGGCGCAGGATCGAGCGGGCGAACATTTCGTTGGCGCTCGCCGAACCCGAGCCGTTGACGTTGGCGAAGCGGACGACGAAATCGTTTACGCTGCTGATCGGCTTTTGGACGGACATGATGTACCTGCGTGGGTCATATCGATGAGGTATTTCTGCATGTCCCAGGCCCCGGTGGGACACCGCTCGGCACAAAGGCCGCAGTGCAAGCAGACGTCTTCGTCCTTCACCATCACACGCCCGGTCTTGAGGCCGTCGGCGACGTAGAGGTCCTGGTCGAGATGGGGCGAAGGCGCTTTCAGCCGCTGCCGCAGCTCGGCTTCGTCGCCGTTCTGCGTAAAGCTGATGCAGTCCATCGGGCAGATGTCGACGCAGGCGTCGCACTCGATGCACAACGGCGCGGTGAATACCGTCTGGATATCGCAGTTCAAACAGCGCTTCGCCTCGCCCAGCGCGAGCTTGACGTCATAGCCGAGTTCGACTTCGGAGCGGATGTCCTTCAGCGCCACCACCTTGTCGCGATGCGGCACCTTGTAGCGCTTGTCGGCGGAGACGTCGTTGTCGTAGCTCCACTCGTGAATGCCCATCTTCTGCGAGGAGACATGCACTTCGGGAAGCGGACGCTCGGTGATGTCCTCGCCGGAGCAAAGCTTGTGGATCGAAAGTGCTGCGTCGTGGCCGTGCGCCACCGCCCAGATGATGTTCTTCGGCCCGAACGCGGCGTCGCCGCCGAAGAACACTTTCGGATTGGTCGATCCCATGGTCTTAGGATCGACTTTCGGCATGTTCCACTTGTCGAACTCGATGCCGCAGTCGCGCTCGATCCACGGAAAAGCGTTTTCCTGGCCGACCGCCACCAGCACATCGTCGCAGGGAATGGTCCGGTCGGGCTCGCCCGTCGGCACCAGATTGCGCCGGCCCTTGGCGTCGTACTCGGCCTTCACCTTCTGAAAGGTCACGCCGGTGAGCTTGCCATTGTCGTGAACGAACGCCGTCGGCACCATGAAATTGAGGATCGGAATGTCCTCGTGAATGGCGTCCTCCTTCTCCCAGGGAGAAGCCTTCATCTCCTCGAAGCCGGAACGCACGATCACCTTGACGTCCTCGCCGCCGAGGCGGCGCGCGGTGCGGCAGCAGTCCATCGCGGTGTTGCCGCCGCCGAGCACGATGACGCGCTTGCCGATCTTGTCGGTGTGGCCGAACGACACGTTGGAGAGCCAGTCGATGCCGATGTGGATATTGCCGGCGGCTTCCTTGCGGCCGGGAATGTCGAGCTCGCGGCCGCGTGGCGCGCCGGAGCCGACGAAGACCGCGTCGTAGTTCTCGGTGAGCAGCTTCTTCAGGCTGTCGATGCGGCGGCCGCCCTTGAACTCGATGCCGAGATTGAGGATATAGTCGGTTTCCTCGTCGATCACCGAATCCGGCAGCCGGAATTTCGGGATCTGCGTGCGCATCATGCCGCCGGCCTTGGGATCGCCGTCGAACACGGTGCAGTGATAGCCGAGCGGAGCGAGGTCGCGCGCCACGGTGAGCGAGGCGGGGCCGCCGCCGATGATCGCGATACGCTTGCCGTTCTTCGCCGACGGGCGCGGCATGCGGTGCCTGACGTCGTCCTTGAAGTCGGCGGCGACGCGTTTCAGCCGGCAGATCGCGACCGGCGTTTCCTCGACGCGGCCGCGGCGGCAGGCGGGCTCGCAGGGGCGATCGCAGGTGCGTCCGAGAATTCCCGGGAACACGTTCGATCTCCAGTTGATCATGTAGGCGTCGCTATAGCGGCCTTCGGCGATCAGGCGGATGTACTCGGGAACTGGCGTGTGCGCGGGACAGGCCCACTGGCAATCGACGACCTTATGGAAGTAATCGGGTGCCGCGATATCAGTCGGTTTCATTCCTACCTTGTCCGCACGTCAACGAGACACCGCGCGGCCTTTATCTTCTGTTGTGAACGCTCATCGCGGCGTTCTTGTGGTTCGTTAGTCATATCATGGACTTAATGAATCTG
Source organism: uncultured Alphaproteobacteria bacterium (assembly GCA_963721275.1). Classification (GTDB taxonomy): domain Bacteria; phylum Pseudomonadota; class Alphaproteobacteria; order Rhizobiales; family Xanthobacteraceae; genus Bradyrhizobium. Next base: position 206,588 of record CAVRIQ010000028.1, read on the forward strand.
GCCATTCAATATGATCGGCGGTGCACTGAAAAGCCGTTTTTGCTTAACCGCCATTCGATATTGGCCTGCCCCCCAGCTTTATGTCGCTCCGAGGCATGTGGCACTGCAACATAGAATGGACCGTGGCTCGGTGCATTGATTTAGGACAATCAGATGTCGGATCTCGCGAGATCCCACATCAGCTCGTAACTGCCCGACGATATCCTTATTCCACCTTCGAAGACAGCCGGTCCCGTGAAGCGCGCGGCAATCGCCTCGGAGACCGCGGTCACATTCGTGGCATCGATCAGGACGAACCAGTCACCGGCGCCGGGGTCGGAAACCGGGGGATCGTCGGTCAGCGGTTTCGACAATGCGGGATCGCTCTCGATCAGATGCATCGAAACGATGCCGTCGAGCTTTTCGGGATCGAGTTTTTCGCGCAGCGTTGTGCGCAACTTGTCGTGGCCTCCCACGGTGGGGCGAAGGCGGATGACGCCGAGCGCCGCGCCGCGGCCCTGTCCGCGGCTGATGGTGATGCGCGCGACGGTGCGGATCATGTTCTGAAAGCGCGCCAGATTCGTCTTCGACCACTCGGTGGGATTCATCAGGGCCTTGCGATAGGCAGGGCTGTCGAGCACTTCGAAGGTTTCAGTCGAATACAGGCAGAGATATTTCGGGCTGCCCTGATGGGCGATATAGCGCCGGGCTTCCAGGAAGCCGTCGATCGCCACGCGCTCGATGAGATGCTCGCGGTCGTACCATCGGTTGAAATCGGCCTCGTCGTTCGGGTCGATGTCCATCGAGGTCAGCAGCATTCCTTTTCCAGCAAGCGGCATGGTTCGAGCGTTCCTTTATCGGACGATTTCGGAAGCGAGGTCGGCGATCGCCCGCATCACGGCGTCCCTGACGCCGGGATCGTACAGCGAGTGGCCGGCGCCCTCGACCAGACGAATCCTCGAACCGGGCCACGCCGCGGCGAGCGCGTGCGAACTCGCCGGCGGACACAATAGATCGTAGCGGCCCTGCACGATGAGGCCGGGGATGCCGGCGAGCCTTCCCGCTTCGGCGAGAAGCTGCCCCGGCGTCATGAAGCAGTCATGATAAAAATAATGCGCTTCCATGAACGGCGTGGCCGGCAGCGACCGCGACGAGTCCAGCGACGCGGGATCGAGCCGGACGCGCCCCGGCGCGTGCTCGGACAGAATCCGTTCGGTGTCGTGCCAGGCGCGCGCGGCCGGGCCATGCACTTGCGGATCGGAATCGAGAATGCGGCGGTAGTAGGCGTCGAGTGGCTGCGCGCGCTCTTCCTGTGGCAATACGCCGAGGAAATCCTCGCTGAGATCGGGATAGAAGCGCGGCAGCGCGTCGAGGAACGCGCCCTCCAGTTCAGCCCTTGTACCGAGGAAAGTCGCGCGCAGCACAATGCTGCTGACGCGCTCGGGATGCGCCTGCGCATAGGCCAGCGCCAGCGTCGCGCCCCAGGATCCCCCGACGATCATCCAGCGTTCAAACCCGAATTGTCCGCGGATCTTCTCCATGTCGGCGATCAGATGCGGCAGCGTATTGTCTTCGCGCCGGCCCCTGGGGTGGCTGCGGCCGGCGCCGCGCTGATCGAACAGGACGGCGTGGAACCGTTCGGGATCGAACAGCCGCCGGTGATCGGGCTGGCAGCCGCTGCCGGGGCCGCCGTGCAGGTAGACCGCGGGGATGCCGCCGGTCCGGCCGACGCTTTCGACGTAAATCTCGTGGCCGTCGCCGACCGGCAGCCATTGCGAGGTCAGCGGCGCGAACGGATCGGAGCGGGTACCGGCCGGCCTTCCCGCGTCGGCGTCAGGCGCCATGGTCGTCGCCCGTCTCCAGCGTACCGCCGGCAAAATTCCGATACAGGAAACGGTTGTGGTCGCCGGCGGCTTCCGCTTCCGCCAGCTTGAAGATCTGCTCGTGCATCGGCGACAGCGTGCAGGCCGGATCGGTATTGCCGGCATCGCCGGTCAGCGCAAAAGCCTGGCAGCGGCAGCCGCCGAAATCGACTTCCCTGAACTCGCAGCTCTTGCACGGCTCCGGCATCCAGCCGGTGCCGCGATAACGGTTGAAGGCTGCCGAATTCTGCCAGATCCAGGCGATCGAATGATTACTGCGCACGGATTCGAATTCGAGCCCGGTGATGCTTTCGGCGGCATGGCAGGGCAGGATCTTTCCCGCCGGCGAAATATTGAAGAACTGCCGGCCCCAGCCGCCCATGCATTTCTTCGGCCGCAGCGCGTAATAATCCGGCACCACATAGTCGATGGCAAGCGTGCCCTTCAGCCGTATTTGGGCTTCCTCGACGATGCGGCTGGTCTCCTCGATCTGGGCCAGCGTCGGCATCAGCGCCGCGCGGTTCTTCAGCGCCCAGCCGTAATACTGCACATTGGCGACTTCCAGCCGGTCGGCGTCGAGATCGACCGCCATCTGGATGATGTCGGGGAGCTGGAACAGGTTCTGCCGGTGCATCACCGCATTGACCGTCAGCGGCAGATCCAGCTCGCGCGTCCATTTTGCCACCTCGATCTTTCTGGCGTGCGCGCCCTTGAAGCCGGCAACGCGATCGGCGACGGCAGGCTCGTTGCCCTGGAAACTGATCTGCACGTGGCACAGCCCCGCGTCGGCGAGCGCCGAGAGTTTCTCGCGTGTCACCAGCACCGCTGACGTGATCAGGTTGGAATACAGCCCGACATCGCTGGCGTGCTGCACCAGTTCGACCAGGTCCTTGCGCGCGGTGGGCTCGCCGCCGGAGAAATGGATCTGCAGCACGCCGATCTCGGCGAGCTCGGAGAGCACCTTCTTCCACTCTTCGGTCGAAAGCTCGGCTCCGCTGCGGTCGAGTTCGACCGGGTTGGAGCAATAGGGGCATTGCAGCGGGCAGCGATGCGTGAGTTCGGCGAGCACCGCGAGCGGAATGCCGAACGTCTCGGCGGTCGAGCCGCGGCTCTCCAGCACCGCGAGCCCGTCGGTGGGGTCGCTGGCCGCGACATGCGCATCTGTCAGCGTCGGGCTCATGACGTCTTCTCCCGCGCTTCGGTCAAAAATCCCTTGTCGGCAAGGTCCTGCAGCATGGCGATGACGTCGGTGGCGATTGCGCCGCGCTCGGCGGCGTATTTTTCGGCGAGCTGGTCGATCATCGCCTCGACGCTGCGCACGCCGTCGCACAGCTGCAGCACTTCCACCGCGATCTCGTCCGGCGCCAGCACCCGCTCCGGCGCCAGGATCACCCAGACCTGCCGGGTCTCATCGAACTTCAGCCTGGCATGCCGCGGCAGGACCGGGCGGCTCGCCTCGCTGACACGGATGTTGCGGCTGCGGCCGGCCATGGGTTCCCTCTGCTTCTGCGCTACGCTTGCTCTACTTTTCCCTGGGCACGAACGCGCCCGGCGGAATGTGGCCCTCGACATAGGCATGATACAGCGCGTCGAGCTGAACCCATAGCACATTGGTCTTGAACAGCAGCGCGTTGCAGACCGCCTCGCGTTCCGCCGGCGTCCCGGCGTGGGCCTTGACGTAGTCGAGCGCGAAACCGGCGTCGCGCGGCGCCTGGGTCAGGCGCCGGCTGAAATAGCTCATGATGTCGGGATTGACGAAATCGTAATGCGCCAGCATTCCGGAGATGCGCTCTTCATGCAGGTTCGGCGCGAAAAGTTCCGTCAGCGAGGAGGCAATGGCCTCCAGCGGGCTCCTGTCGCGGACGAAATGCACGTAGGCCTCCACCGCAAACCGCGTCGCGGGCAGGATGCCTTCGGTGGATTCCACATAGCCGCTGTCGAGCCCGAGACCTTCGGTCAGTTTCAGCCAGCGCTCGATGCCGCCTTCGGTGCCGACATCGCCGTCGTGATCCTCGATCCGGTGCCGCCATTCCAGCCGGGTGGCGCGGTCGCGGAAACGCGAGATCACCACCGCGTCCTTGATCGGGATCGTGCTCTGGTAATAATAGCGGTTCAGCGCCCAGGCCTGCACCTGGCCCTTGTTGAGCTTGCCGCCGTGCAACAGCCGGTGAAACGGATGCAGATTGTGGTAGCGCACCGCCCCGATGTGGCGGAGCGCTGCTTCCAGCTCCTCGGCGCTGTTCAGCGGCGCGCTGTTGCCGCGCGAAAACGCCGTCATCCCGTCGGGTTTCGCCGCGTTCTGGGTCTTGGCGTCAGTGGTCCTGGTGTTCTGGGTTATCGCGTTCAAAGCGTGATCTCCGTTCCATCGGCGGGGATTTGCCATCCCGCGCCCTCGGCCATCTTGCGCTCTGCGGAGTCGTGCAGCAGCGCCGGATTCGAATTGTTGATATGCAGAAACACCTTCCGGCCGATATCGAGGCCGGCCAGGCTTCCGATCGCGCCGTCATCGCCCGACATGGCGATGTGCCCCATGCTTTGCCCGGTCTTGGTGCCGAGGCCGGCTGATATCATCTCGTCGTCGCGCCACACCGTGCCGTCGAAGAAGACCAGGGGAGCGCCGGCAAGCCGTGCCTTGAGATCGTCGGGGACGGAGGCGCAGGCGGCGAGAAAGTAAAAATACCTGCCGGTTGCCTTATCGCAAAGCCGAAGCCCGAGCGTGTCGCCGGCGCCATCGCTGCCGCCGGGGTGAGTCTTGCCCTCCAGATACCAGGCGCTTTTGCCGGGAACCTCGAACGGCACGACCTCGATCCCGGATGGCGTGCCGTCGGGCAGGGCCGGCTCGAACGCCTTGTCCGTCTCGATCGCCTGGCGCCGCACATTCTTCTCGCCGAGCACATTGAAGATGCTGTTCGCCTTCAGGATCGCGAGCACCTTTTCATGGGCATAGATCGTGAACGGCCAGCCTTCGCGCATCGACAACAGGCCCGCGACCGCGTCGATCTCGCCGTTGGTCAGGATCACGCCCGAGATCGGACTGTGCCGAAGTTTTCCGGCCATGGGGTGAAGCTGCGGCGTCGCGATCAGTTGCTGGCGCAGATCGGGAGAGGCGTTGATCAGAAACCAGTGTTCGCCGTCGGCGCTGACCGCGATCGATGCTTGCGTGCTTTGAAGCTCCCGATCGCCCCGTGCTTTCCGGCACACCGCACATCCGCAGTTCCATTGCGGAACGCCGCCACCTGCCGCGGCGCCCAGGACGACGACGCGAAACATGATCCGTCTCCCGGAGATTCCAAAAGCTTGATATTCGAGATGCTTTGAAGGCGGACACAGGCGCAGACGACATTCCTCGCTCAGGAATGGGTCGCGCCTGGAGGTCCGCCTTGACTCAAAACGTGAGGTTGCAGCCGCTTATTTGCGGGCGGCGCACGCATACATGTTGATTTCCATGCCGACCGGCACTTCGACGATCTTCGGGGTCTTCCAGGCCATTTTGGCGCTCCTTGCTAGACCGGACGTATTTCGCCCTCGGGAGATAAACTAATAGGGAATGGAAAGTTCGCCAGTGAAATCTTCGCCATAAAACCTTAGGTTTCTATGCTGCGATGCGAAAGGAATTCACGGGATTGTGCGGCCGCGTGTCAAACCAAAGCCGGATCAACGGGTTCATAGTCGTCCGCGACAGTTCGGGAACCTGCTCGGGCTCGACCTTATCCGGCAATTTCCAATAAAGAACTTGTGAGCAGTCACCGGCTCCTGAACGGGAGCCCTTAACCCCAAAGTGGATCCGACCCATGCCGCGCTATTTCTTCAACACCCGAATCGAGGATGAATTGATCTCCGATCCCGAAGGCGAAGAGCTGCGCGATCCCGATCGTGCGTGGGAAGTTGCCCGCGCCATGATCCGGGAGTTGCTGAAGTCCGAAGGCGCCGACGGCGGTCTGTTGAATGCGGTGCTCGAAGTGACCGATGACGCCGGCGAGATCGTGCTGGAGTTTCCCTTTACCGAAGCGATCCTCGATTTTACCGATATCCCCGCCACGAAACACTGACGCTGCCGCATGTCGCATTCCCGACGCGCGAATCGCGAACCGGAATCGCGAGATTACGCCTTTATCGCCGCGCGATGCCCTCGGATGTGCAATTGCATCGGGGAATGAGGGGCTGGACGGTCGACAAGCATTGCCGCGCAGCGCTACAAGCGGGCGTTCAGATGGAGTGAGCAATGCAGGATCTCTGGCGTCTGTCGGCCGCTGATATCGCAGGCCTGGTCAAGTCGAAGAAGATTTCGGCGAAAGAGGCGGCGTTGGCCGCACTGGCGCGCCTTGATGCGGTCAACCCCTCGATCAACGCCGTCGTCGACCACCGGCCGCAGGATGTGCTGGCAGAGGCCGCGGCAATCGATGCGGCGATCATGCAGGGCGAGGAGTTAGGTCCGCTGGCCGGCGTGCCGGTCACCGTCAAGGTCAATATCGATCAGGAGGGGTTCGCCACCACCAACGGCCTCAAGCTGCAGCGCGATGTCATCGCGCAGAGCAACAGTCCGGTGATCGATAATCTGCGCAAGGCGGGCGCCGTGATCCTCGGGCGCACCAACTGCCCGGCGTTTTCCTACCGCTGGTTCACCACCAATCAGATCCATGGCGACACCAAAAACCCGCGAGATGCGAGCATCACGCCGGGCGGCTCGTCCGGCGGGGCAGGGGCCGCGGTCGCGGCCGGCATCGGGCATATCGCACACGGCACCGACATCGCCGGCTCGATCCGCTATCCCGCCTATGCCTGCGGCGTTCACGGCCTGCGGCCGACGGTCGGCCGCATCGCGGCCTTCAACGCGGCGCTGCCCGAACGCACCATCGGACCGCAGATCTCGGCGGTATCCGGTCCGCTGGCGCGCACCATCGGCGATATCCGGATCGCGCTGGCCGCGATGTCCGGCAAGGACGTGCGCGATCCCTGGTGGGTGCCGGCGCCGCTGGAAGGACCGCCGATGCCCAGGCGGGCGGCGCTGTGTCTGCAGCCGGACGGTCTCGAGACCTATGCGGAAGTGAAGGCGGCGGTCGCGGAAGCGGGCAAGCGCCTGGAGCGCGCCGGATGGGTGGTGGAAGAGATCGAAACGACGCCGCCGCTGCGCGAGGCCGCCGACCTCCAGACCAAGCTATGGCTCGGCGACGGCTATGAAGCCCAGCTCGCCGCCGCCGAGCGCGAAGGCGATCCCGGCGCGCTGGCCTGCCTGCGCGGCAACCGCGCGAAAGTCTTCCCATTCGATGCGGCTGCCTTCTCCCACGCTCTGACCCGGCGGGCGACGTTGACGCGGGAATGGCTTCAGTTTCTCGAAACTTATCCGGTCCTGCTGATGCCGGTGTCGGGCGAATTGCCGTTCCCGGCCGGCCTCGATATGCGCGACGACGCCTCGTTCGCGCGGGTATGGCGGGCGCAGCTTACGCAGATCGCCATTCCCTTCATGGGGTTGCCTGCGCTAACGGTCTCCACGGGATCGGTGGGCAAGGTTCCCGTCGGCGTCCAGGTTGTTGCCGGCCGCTTCCGCGAGGATCTCTGCCTGCTCGCGGGCGAGGCGATCGAAGCCGGGGGAACACCGCCGGCGCCGATCGATCCCGTCAGCTAGAACCGATGGCTTGAAAGAACCGCGATGGCCGGCATTTACGATTTCACCGCCACATCGCTGGCCGGCGAGGACGTGCCGCTGAAGCGGTTCGAGGGACAGGTGCTCCTGATCGTCAACACCGCCAGCGCCTGCGGATTTACCCCGCAATACCGCGGGCTCGAGGCGCTGCAAAAAGAACTCGGTGCGCGCGGCTTTTCGGTGCTGGGATTCCCCTGCAACCAGTTCGGCAAGCAGGAACCCGGCGACGCCAGGGCGATCGAGCAGTTCTGCGCCTCCAACTATGCCGTGAGCTTTCCGATGTTTGCCAAGATCGACGTCAATGGCGATGACGCACATCCGCTGTATCGCTATTTGAAGAGCGAGAAATCCGGGTTATTGGGCTCGTCGATCAAATGGAATTTCACCAAATTCCTGGTCGATCGTTCGGGCCAGGTGGTGGCGCGGCATGCGCCGACCGCCACTCCGGCATCCCTGAAAAAGGAAATCGAGGCCTTGCTGTGAACGAGAAGAACGACGCCATGACCGATCAACTGCCCGACCGTCTCTCGACCGATCCGAAGAGCCCGTACTACAACGAGGAGGTGCTGGCGCGCGACGTCGGCATCCGCTTCAAGGGCGTCGAGAAGACCAACGTCGAGGAGTATTGCGTCAGCGAGGGCTGGGTGCGCGTCACCGCAGGGAATGCCAAGGACCGCTACGGCAATCCGCTGACGATCAAGGTGCACGGCCCGGTGGAACCGTATTTCCGCGACAAGGGCGCGGCCTGAGTTTTCTCTGCCATCATTGCGAGGAGCGTTAGCGACGAAGCAATCCAGCTTTCTGTGAGGCACGATGGATTGCTTCGCTTCGCTCGCAATGACGGTGCAAAAAGTTTCCGGGATACACGAAAGCCAAAAGCCATGTCCGTCCGCATCGTCGACGTCCGCGAAGTGACAAAGCCGATCTCGTCGCCTATCCGCAACGCCTATATCGATTTCACCAGGATGACGACGAGCCTGGTCGCCGTCGTTACCGACGTCGTGCGCGACGGCAAGCCGGTGGTCGGTTACGGCTTCAATTCCAACGGCCGCTACGGGCAGGGCGGATTGATCCGCGAGCGCTTTGCGCCGCGGCTGAAGGAGGCCGATCCGAAGACCTTGCTCGACGAGGCCGGCGACAATCTCGATCCGGACAAGGTCTGGGCCACCCTGATGTCGAACGAAAAGCCGGGCGGCCATGGCGAGCGTTCGGTCGCGGTCGGCACCATCGACATGGCGGTGTGGGACGCGGTGGCGAAGATCGCGCGCAAGCCGCTGTTCCGCCTGCTCGCCGAGCGGCACGGGCTCAAAGCCAATCCGCGCGTGTTCGTCTACGCCGCCGGCGGCTATTACTATCCGGGCAAGGGCCTGTCGATGCTGCGCGGCGAAATGCGCGGCTATCTCGATCGCGGCTATAACGTCGTCAAGATGAAGATCGGCGGCGCGCCGATCGCCGAAGACCGCATGCGCATCGAGGCCGTGCTCGAGGAGATCGGCAAGGAGGCGCAGCTCGCCGTCGACGCCAATGGCCGCTTCGACCTGGAGACCGGAATCGCCTACGCCAAAATGCTGCGCGACTATCCGCTGTTCTGGTACGAGGAGGTTGGCGATCCCCTCGATTTCCAGCTGCAGGCGGCGCTGGCGGAATTCTATCCGGGGCCGATGGCGACCGGCGAAAACCTGTTCAGCCATCAGGACGCGCGCAACCTGCTGCGCTATGGCGGGATGCGGCCCGACCGCGACTGGCTGCAGTTCGATTGCGCGCTGTCCTACGGGCTGTGCGAATACCAGCGCACGCTGGAAGTGCTTAAAGTCCTCGGCTGGTCGCCGAGCCGCTGCATCCCGCATGGCGGCCACCAGATGTCGCTGAACATCGCGGCCGGTCTCGGCCTCGGCGGCAACGAGAGCTATCCCGACCTGTTCCAGCCCTATGGCGGTTTTCCGGACGGCGTCCGCGTCGAGAACGGCCACATCACCATGCCGGATCTGCCGGGCATCGGCTTCGAGGGAAAGTCCGATCTCTACGCGGAGATGAAGGCGCTGGCGGCGTAGCGCCAGCGTGTCCCCGTCATTCCGGGGCGCCTTGAAAACGCGAACGCGGAATCTCGAGATTCCGGGTCTGGTCCTTGGGACCATCCCGGAACGACGACGCGTGGTGGTTCAGGCCTTTACGACAGCCGCATATCCAACAGCCGCCGGCCTTCGCTCTTCAGCAGTTTCTTCACCGCGCCGGAGGCAATCACCTCGCCCTGGTTGGCGTAGGCTTCGTGGTTCTTCTCGATGTCCTCGAGGCGGTAGAGATAATTGACCATGATGCCGGCGGACTCGCGCAAGCCCTTTTGCGAGAGATCGCCCATCCAGTCGATCCGCTCCAGCCGCGCGCCGTTGCCGAGGTGGAACCGCGCCACCGAATCGATCAGCCGGCCTTTCGGCGTGCGGGCCTTCAGGAAATAATGCGCCGCCAGCGGCTCCAGCACGCCGCGCAGCTGCGCCTCCAGCTCGGCGTTCTTGAACCAGTCGGGCTGGTCGAGATTTTCCAGCAGCGTGCGGTCTTCGTCGGATACCGGGATGTCGTCGGCCTGCTTCAGCCATTGCATGAAGCCCGGCGCCGGCGACAGCGTCACGAAATTTTCCAGCCTCGGCAATTCGCGCCGCAATTCCTCGACCACCTGCTTGATCAGGAAGCTGCCGAAGGAAATTCCCCCGAGGCCGCGCTGGGTATTGGAGATCGAATAGAACACCGCGGTGCGGGCGCGTTCGATCGGCACCAGCTGCCGGTCGGCGGCGAGCAAAGGCGCGATCGCGCCGGGAATCTGCTCGGTCAGCGCCACTTCGACGAAGATCAGGGGCTCGTCGACGAGGGCGGGATGGAAGAACGCGTAGCAGCGCCGGTCGACGGGATCGATGCGTCGGCGCAGATCGTTCCAGTCGTGGATTTCATGCACCGCTTCGTAGCGGATGATCTGTTCCAGGATGTTCGCCGGTGTCGACCAATCTATCCTGCGCAGCACGAGAAACCCCCTGTTGAACCAAGAAGACAGCAGATGGACGACGTCGCGGTCGAGCGCGGCGAGGTCCCTGTGGCCGTTCATGAGACGAAGCAAATCGGTGCGCATCGCCACCAGCTCGCTGGTGCCGCCCGGCGCGCGGTTCAGCCGGCGGATCAGTTCCTGCCGGCGCGGCTCGGAAGCAAAATGCAGGTCGCTGGCGTCTTCATCGGTCGGCTGCGCGCGCCAGCTTTCGATCGCCTCCGCAAGCTTTTCCCGGTCCGGACCGAAGTCGCGGGTCAAGGCTTCGAAGAAGGCCAGCCGCTCGGAATCGTCGAGATGGTGGTAGCGGTCGAGAACCTCCCGCGCCATCGCGGTGCCGGAGGCTTCGCCCCGGCCCGACAACAGCGCCTCGCACAAGGCGATCAGCTCGGCGCCGTCCGGTTTGTCCTCGGACGGCCCGACGCGGCGCAGCAGCGTCCGGCCGCGCTCGGAAATCGAGGAGAGAAGGTCGGAGAAAAAGGCGTTGCTGCTCATGTCGGGGCGGGTCGAATCCTGATCTGACGGAATCTTACATTGGATTTAGGGCAAAGCCGATCACAATCAAGCGGCCGAAAAGCGCAAAAAAGCCGCCAGGATTCGATGGGCAGCCCGTCACGGCCGGATCCGCCTCATTTCATCCCCGAAAACTCCGTCGGGGTTCTGCCGGTGACCTGCCGGAAGGCATGCGAGAACGCGGGAACGCTGGCATAGCCGAGATCGGAGGCGAGTTGCTTGACCGAGACGTCGGCGTCCATCGACAATCGCTCGATGGCGCGGGCGATGCGCGCGCGCTGGCACCAGCTCTTGAAGCTCAATTGCGTCTCCGAGGTGAACAGCCGCGACAGCGTCCGCGCCGAGGTCCCGACCGCGCGCGCCAGGCTCTCGATCTCGTGCGCGGCGGTGGGGTCGCCGAGCACGATGTCGGCCGCGCGCCGGCAGCGCGGCTCATGCGGCAGCGGAATGAAGGTGGTGGAATCTTCGGCGTGATGCAACTCGAACACGGCCAGTCTGACCAGAAGCTCGGTGCGTTCGGGGTTATCGCGGCCGTCGAACAGCGCCAGAATGGTTTCGTGCAACAGCCGCGATACCCGGACCACGAATTCGGCCTGAAGACTCTCGCTGCGTTCCTCGCGCGCAAGCCACGCCAGATCGAAATACAGCGTGCGCATCTCGATATCCGCGAGCACGTCGATGGCGTGTTCCAGCCGCGCCGGCACCCACACCGCGCGATCCGGCGGCACCAGCCAGCGCCCCTTGGGGGTCGTGACCTGCATCGTTCCCTTCGCCGCGTAAACCAGCTGCGCCTCGCGGTGCATGTGGGTGTCGAGCCGCACCCCCTTGCGATAATTGCGCGCGACCAGATGAACGCCGTCGCCGGTCGCAACGTGGCGCGCCCGGATGGCAGCGATTGGCGTTTCGGCGATACTCATTGGCCACATCCCGTCAGGACAAGACCGTATAACCTACCGCAAGGATTTAGAAGATTCGACCCAAGGATATTGCCGAGGATTCTCGAACATGAACAGCCCGGCCCGGGTGATCGGTTTTGTCAACGCCGCCCATTTCATCGACCATTATTCGATGCTGATCTTTGCCGCCGCCGTCATCGTGATGGGGCCGGCGCTCGGCATGGCCTATTCGGAACTATTGCCTTACGCCACCCCCGGCTTCGTCGCCTTCGGCGCGGGATCGCTGCTTGACCGGCTGGCTGGGCGACCGCTGGAGCCGCCGCCATATGATGGTGATCTTCTTTGTCGGCATCGGCGCCTCGATGATCGCGGTGGGCCTGGTGCAGACACAGCTTCAGCTCGGCGCGGCGCTGCTGTCGATCGGCCTGTTCGCCTCGATCTACCATCCCGTGGGCACCGCCATGATCGTGTCCTATGCCGACCGGCTCGGCCGCGAGATGGGGCTGAACGGCGTCTGGGGCAATCTCGGCGTGGCGTCGTCGGCGCTGGTCACCGGCGTCGTCGGCCAGTATCTCGGCTGGCGTTTTGCCTTCATCATTCCGGGCATCGTCACCATCCTGATCGGTCTCGCCTTTGCACGGACGGTGGTTCACGAAGACCGTTCCGGCCACAGACAGGCGGCGGCGCAGGCGCGCGTCGCCAGGGAAGACATGTGGCGGGTGTTCGTGGCGCTCCTGATCGTGGTGCTCGCGGTGTCCACCACCTTCAATGCGGTGACGGTGGCGCTGCCGAAACTGTTCGCGGAGCGGCTGGCCGGTCTGACCAAAAGCCCGGCGCTGCTGGGCGTGATCGCGGCGTGCGTCTACGTGTTCGGCGCGATGACGCAATACACCATCGGCAAGCTGATCGACCGCTATTCGCTGAAAGCAGTCTCCTTGCCGTTGTCGTTCGTGCTGGCGCCGTTCCTGTATCTGGCGGCCACGCTGTCGAACCTGCCGCTGATCCTCGCAGCGATCGGCATCGTGATGGGCGCGTTCGGCCAGGTGACGGTCAACGACGCCATGGTCGGCAAATACACCAGCGAGAAATGGCGCTCGCGCGCCTATGCGGTGCGGTATTTCATCGGCTTCACCGCCGCCGGCGCGTCGGTGGGCCTGGTGGCGTACCTGTACCAGCAGGGCGGTTTTGTCACCATGCTGCACGCCTTCGCGGGGCTCTGTCTGCTGGTGATCGCGGCTGCGATCATCCTGCCGGCGGAGATCAAGGTGCCGGCGGCGGGCGCCAACTGACGCGACGCAGGGAAGGTCGCCGGGACCCTTGCCCATCATCCCCCGCCGGCTGACTCGCCGGCCTCGCATTCGCGATGAGAGCCGTATCGAGAGGCTGCGTCCGGGGTCGGATACGGCGTTGCACAACCCATTCTGGGTAGGGCTTATGCTGAAGATTTGATCGAAATCAAGCTAAGGGACCGTTAGCCGCAAGATATATTCCAGAACGAGTCTAAGGTTGCGGCTGATTGCTGACGCCGAGTCGTTCCTGGAACCTGACAGTCGCACAACCATGCTCAATGCCGTAATCGATCCCTTGCACCGTTTTCCGGTGTTTCGGACTTCCAACCCCGAGGAACTGCGGCATTTCGGGTCGACCTTGTTCGGCGCTGCCGGCATCGACTTGAAAGGCCTCGACGGCTTCGAGGCCCGCGTCAATCTCGTCAAGCTGCAGGAGACCGGGCTCGCCTTTGGTGCGACCACGGCCGGCCTTGCGCTCGACAACCTCGCGGCCGACTTCATCCGGCTGCAGATCGCGCACAGGGGGCACGCCACCACCTCGGCCGAAGGCGGGACGACCGACATCGACGATCGCCAGTTTGCGATTACGCCGGCGGGCAGCCGTTCGTTTTCGGTTTGCGAGGCGGGGCATGAACGCCTGACGCTTCGTCTGAGCGAGGAGGCGCTGTCGCAAAGGCTGACGGCGCTGCTGGGCGCCAAGCCGAAGGGCGAAATGACGTTCGAGGCTGCGATCCCGGCTGCGAAGCCGCACGCGCAGACCCTCTCCCACCTGGTCCGCTTTCTGGCGCAGCAACTGGATTCGACGGCGTCGCAATTGCCCGCGGCCGTATGCCGGGAGCTCGAGCATGCCATCCAGATCGCCTTTCTCTACGCCTCCCGCAACAGCTTCAGCCATCTCCTGGAAAGCCAGGAAAGCATGCCTGCGCCCTGGGTGGTCCGGCGGATCGAGGAGTTCATCGAGGCCAATTGGCAGCAGCCGATCACCATCGATCGACTGGTGGCCGAGGCGGGGGTCAGCGCGCGCGCCATTTTCAGGGCGTTCGGGCGCAGCCGCGGCTATTCGCCGATGGCCTTCGCCAAGGCGATCCGTCTCAAACGCGCGCGGGAAATTCTGACCTCCGGCGATCCCCGCGTAAGCGTGACGGGCGCGGCCTTCAAAAGCAATTTTGCAAGCCCAAGCCGCTTCGCGAAAGACTACCGCGAAGCTTTCGGCGAGCTTCCGTCCCAAACCATTTTGCGAACGCGCCAATAGAGCGGGCCGAACCGGCGGCCGCGCCCGTCGGCGCTTCGGAATGCGCCATGGCGAAGAATATCCCGGGAACGCGGGTGCTGGACCAAACCGTCGAGCAGACCGTCACCGCGGTGGCGGTGCCGCTCAATCATCCGCTCGCGCTGGCGTTCGTGACCAACTTCATGACGGAGGCCACCGCGGACGGCACCCTGCGCAAGGGCTTCGACGGCAACGGGTTGAAGGACGCGCCGATCCGGTTGAAATAGCGCGAGTGAAGGCAGCGGCGGTTCGCTTCCCGGTCGTCATTCCGGACGGTCCGCGACGCGGACCGATCCGGAATGACGAAGGGATACGCGCGCTTGCGTCTTCGAGATTCCGGGTTCGCGCGCCTTGCACGCGCCCCGGAATGACAGGAACTCACGAATTGACGTGCACGAAATCCCGCAACAGCGGATAGATCTCGTTGTTCCAGCGGCGGCCCGAGAACACGCCGTAATGGCCGACGCCGGCCTGCATGTGGTGCACCTTGCGATAGGCGCGCACGCCGGTGCAGAGGTCCTGGGCTGCCAGGGTCTGGCCGATCGAGCAGATGTCGTCCTTCTCGCCTTCGACCGTCATCAGGCCCATCCGCCTGATCGCGGCGGGGTTCACCGGGCGGCCGCGATGGGTCAGCTTGCCCTGCGGCAGCAGATGTTCCTGAAACACGTCGCGGATGGTTTCGATATAGAAATCCGCCGGCAGGTCCATCACGGCGAAATATTCGTCGTAGAAGGTCTTGATGACTTCTGCCTTCTCCATCTCGCCCCTGGCCAGATGGTGGGCGAGATCGATGTGCGACTTGATGTGGCGCTCGAGGTTCATCGAGACGAAGGCGGTGAGCTGCACGAAGCCGGGATAGACCTGCCGGAACGCG
The DNA here is from genome assembly GCA_963721275.1 of uncultured Alphaproteobacteria bacterium. Classification (GTDB taxonomy): domain Bacteria; phylum Pseudomonadota; class Alphaproteobacteria; order Rhizobiales; family Xanthobacteraceae; genus Bradyrhizobium. The sequence continues at coordinate 221,940 of CAVRIQ010000028.1, forward strand.
CCCTTGCACTGGATCGGCACGTAGTTGATCAGGTTCTCCTCGAACCATTTCAGCGGCTTGCTCTTGGCGAACTCGTTGACCTTGGTCGGCTGGATCCTGGTGTCGATCGGTCCGGCCATCAGGGTCAGGGTCGCGGGGCGCGCCGGGTGATCGTCCTCCGACATGATCGCGGCCGCCGCCAGCGCCGATACCGACGGCTGGCAGATCGCCACCATGTGCGCGCGCGGACCCAGTCGATCGAGGAAGGTGATGAGGTGCTCGGTATAATCGTCGAGCCCGAACTTGCCGGCGTCGAGCGGAATGTCGCGCGGGTTATGCCAGTCGGTGATGTAGACGTCGTGATCCTGCAGCAGCGTCTTCACGGTGCCGCGCAACAGCGTGGCGAAATGGCCCGACATCGGCGCCACCAGCAACAGCCGCGGCTGCTCCGGCGAGTTCTGCTTCCTGAAATGCAGCAGCGATCCGAACGGCGTCCCGTAGACGACCTCTTCGACCACATCGAGTTCCTGATTGCCGACCATCACGCGCTCGATGCCGTAGGGCGGGCGCGTGTAGGTGAGCGAGGTGCGCGAGATCAGCTCCAGCGCCGCGGCGAGCCGCCCGAACAGTCTGTCGGAGACGCCTTGCGGGACCAGGTTGAGATATTTCAGTGCATGCGCAGCCCCGGTCCGCCATGGCGCCGTCAGGTCCATGTGATTCTGATAGGCTTGATATAGCATCGACATCATCCGGACCCGCCCCTTCCCAGGGCTATGCAATATCGACGCCAACGCCGGGTCAAACGCCTCCTAAACTGGCACGTCGCTTGCTGTTGAAGCGGGTGAAGAAGCTGGTGAAAATGCGCTGAAGCATAAACAATAGGCATTTTACGGAGGCCCGGACGGGCGTTCAGGCGTTAAGGGAAAAGCCATATGGCGAAAGCGACACTGACCATCAGCAGCAAGAATTACTCGTCCTGGTCGCTGCGCGGCTGGCTCCTGACCAAGTTCTCGGGGCTTCCTTTCGAGGAGATCGTCACCGCGCCGGACGATCCTTCGGCGCGAGCCGAAATCCTGCTGCTGTCGTCCTCGATCCTGGTGCCGTGCCTGCGGCACGAGGGCGCTACCGTATGGGATACGCTGGCGATCGCCGAATACCTCAACGAGATCATGCCGGACGCCGGCCTGTTGCCCGGCGACCGCATCTTGCGGGCGCATTGCCGCTCGATCTGCGGCGAAATCCATTCCGGCTTCACCACGCTGCGCGCCTCGCTCCCGGTCAACCTGAAAGGCCATTTCCCGAACTTCAAGATCTGGTCGCGCGCGCAGGCCGACATCGACCGGGTCTGCGCGATCTGGCGCGAATGCCTCGCCAAATCGGGCGGGCCGTTCTTGTTCGGCGAACGCTGCATGGCAGACGCCATGTATGCGCCGGTCGTGACCCGCTTCATGACCTATGACGTCAAGCTGGAGCCGCGCCTCAGGGCCTATGCCGACATGATCATGGCGCTGCCGGAGATGCAGGAATGGATCGAGGCCGCGAAAGCCGAGCCCGCCGACATCGAGGAGCTCGAGGTCGAATATTAGGCAGCGCGCGGCCTGCCTTGCCTGTTTGCAGGGCTCAAGCGGCGGGCACGCCTTGCTCAACTTGCTGCCATCCAACGCGTTTCCCGGGCCGGCGCCGGTGAGCCGGCGGCGACGCGCGGCAAGTCGCTCGAGGCGAATTTCAGATGGCATCCAACTGGTTCCGCGTAGCTCGGGCAGCGGCAAGCCAATTCGCCGCGCTGCAGCGCGGCTGGCTTGATTTTCGCATGGCACCATCAGGCTTCGAACGCGTCGATCCGCGCTGCCAAAAAATTGGACGCCGGCGATTGTCGCGATCTCGCGAAGGAACGGTGGAGGGCTTCAGATGAATCAGCACGCGGTCGTCGGCAAATTTTCCCACGTCAAACCAGGCGACACCGAATTCAAGGGAGGGGGTCTGCGCGACTTCTTCCTGTATCGCGATCTCGGCATCGCCGCCGCAACCGGCGGCCAGGTGATATGCCATCTGGTCAAGGCCAATGCCGACATGCCGCCGGAAGACGGCACCGGCTGGCACAAGCATGAATGCGATTTCCAGATCGTCATCATGACCAGGGGCTGGGCGCGCTTCATGTACGAAGACAAGCCGACTTTGGTGCAGGCCGGCGACGTCGTGCATCAGCGGCCGGGCATCGTGCACTACCTGTTCGATTACTCCCCGGACATGGAGTATCTCGAAATCGTCAGCCCGGCGGATTTCAAGACCGTCGACATGCCGCCGGCCACCGACGAGGTGCCGCCGGTGACGCCCTGGAAGTGACGCCCTTGGAGGCAACGAGATGTCTTCTCCGGAGGAGTTAACCTTTGTCGTCGGCCGCTGGCTGCGGCCGATCGCGGTCGTGCTGGATCTAGCGCGGCGTCTCGGGCTGATGCCGATATCTAGCCGTGAACAAGGGAGTACGGAGCCCGGCCGCTGATTCGGACGCGATTCGTTCCGGCCGCGTTCCGAACCTTAAGATTGCCTCCGTTCCCGTTGCATTTTGGCACAACGGGCGCGCCGGGCTCAGCCATGCCGAACAAGGGTCGCTTGAAAGTGTCGCCTGAAATCAGGGGCGCTGCAGGCGCCAGCCGACCACGGTCGCCTCGACGGTGCCGCCGGATTCATTGTTGCGCCACGCCCCGTCGACGAAGCGGCAAGAGAACGGCAATTGATAGGTTCCGCTGTGGTCCTCGCATAGCACCTGGACCGGCTGATCCGGCGGCGGCTCTCCTTCGCCGTTGAATTCGGCCAGACGTCGTTCGCGCGTTGCCATGCCGTTGGTCTCCGTAAGACGCGCAAGCACCCTCTTGCGCTCCACCCATGCGCCCCATCCCCCATAATTGGGGTGCCGACCGCAAAACCTCAACGCGCGAATGAGGTTTCGGTATGGTATCTTTGGCCTCTCGCCGTTGGCTCGCAACAAATTGACCGTGGCGGGCGCTGCCCAAGGTAAGGATTTACATGAGGATTTCGACAATCGGCCGGATCGCTCTCGTCGCGTCGGCCGTTGTGGCGCCCGGCTGGCTGGCTGGCGGCCGCGCCACGGCGCAGGATGTTCCCGGCATCGAAATCTGCACCGTCGAAAAAACCATGGAGCGGCGCACCAGCTGCCTGCAGAGCAACGTCGATTTCCTGCAGAAGACGATCACAAAACTCGCCGCCGATCATCGGCAGAAGCTGGACGCCGCCAGGGCGCAGATCGAGGCGCTGAAGGGCACGGTCGCGTCCTTGCAGAAGATCGTCGTCGACCTGCAGGCGGCGCAGACCAAAGCGGCCGAGGACCAGAAGAAGAAAGCCGAGCCGCCGGCCGCGGCGAAGGAGAGTTCGCCGCCGGCCAAAGCGGGTGCGAAGTAAGTCTCTTTCTTGTTCCTTATTTCTTATTCCCTCCCCGCCAGGGGAGATTGCAGCCCCTCAGCCTTTCTCGCGAACTTGCGAACGGGAGCAACGACTGTCAAACGCGGCGCGCGCAAAGCGGTCATGATAAGCGCGCTTCGAACGAGGGCTCATCGTCCATGAATCCTGCCCAGAAGGCGCTCTGGTTCATCGAGAGCCATCTCGCCGGCGCGCTGACGCTGGACGAGATCGCCGATGTCGCCGGCATCTCGCGCTTCCACATGGTGCGCGCGTTTGCCGCGGCAACCGGGCTGTCGGTGATGCGCTATGTGCGGGCCCGCCGCCTCAGCGAGGCCGCGCGCGCGCTGGCGGCCGGCGCGCCCGATATCCTCACGCTGGCGCTGGATGCGGACTATGGCTCTCACGAAGCATTCACCCGCGCGTTCCGCGACCATTTCGGAGTTACGCCCGAAACGGTCCGCGCCTCGGCGCGCCTCGACCACCTAAAACTTCAGGAGCCGATCCCCATGGATTCAACCCCTATCGAACATCTCCAGGCACCCCGTTTTGAAGACGGCAAGCCGTTCCTCGTCGCCGGTATCGGCGAGCGATACACTTGGGAGAGCGGCGGCCCCGCTATTCCCGGCCAGTGGCAGCACTTTCATCAATCGGTCGCGAATATTCCCGGCCGCATCGGCAAGGTGGCCTACGGCGTCTGCTGCAACGGCGACGACGCCGGCAATTTCGACTACATCGCCGGCGTCGAAGTGTCGGATTTTTCCGATCTGCCGCGCGAATTCTCGAAAGTGCGGATTCCCGAGCAGCGATACGCGGTCTTCACCCATCGCGACCACGTCTCGACCATCCGCCGCACCGTCAACACGATCTGGAATCACTGGCTGCCGGCCTCTAGCCTGAAGGCTGCCGATGCCCCCAGCTTCGAGCGCTATGACGAGAATTTCGATCCGCTCACCGGCGATGGCGGTCTCGAAATCTGGGTGCCGGTCAGGGAATAAGCCGCCGCGCGGGGCTGCCTTGCGCGACTCCCGGCCGGTGATTGCTTGGCAAGCGATAGCGACTTTGCCATAACATCGCGCAACGAATTGTTGCGCGTGCGGGCTCGACGCTGAAATCCGCCTTGCGCCCAAGAAAAGCCGGGAGGATTTCAATGCCCAATGTCCGCGTTCTCGCCACCGATCTCGAATTTCCGGAAGGGCCGGTGGTGCTGCCGGACGGCTCGGTGGTGCTGGTCGAGATCCGCGGGCAGCGGCTGACCCGGGTATGGCCGGACGGCCGCAAGGAGGTGGTCGCGCAGATTCCCGGCGGCCCCAACGGCGCCGCGCTCGGGCCCGACGGCAAGATGTATGTCTGCAACAATGGCGGCTTCGGCTGGGTCCCGTCGCGCGGCACCATGATGCCGGGCGCGCCGGCGCCGCACGAATATATCGGCGGCTCGATCCAGCGCGTCGATCTCAAGTCCGGCAAGCTCGAAACCGTCGTCGACAAATGCGGCGAGCATCCGCTGAAGGGACCGAACGACCTGGTGTTCGACAGGCACGGCGGGCTGTGGTTCACCGATCTCGGCAAGCGCCGCGCCCGCGACATGGATGTCGGCGCGTTCTACTACATCAAGCCCGGCATGAAGGAGATCGTCGAAGGCGTGTTCGGCATGCTGCCGGCCAACGGCATCGGGCTGTCGCCGGACGAGAACACCGTCTATGTCGCGGAGACCCCGACGGCGCGGCTGTGGGCGTTCGACCTGTCCGCGCCCGGCGAGGTCAAGCCGCGCGACGTGATCTATCGCGGCGAGCGCGGCAAGCCGATCGCGGGGCTCGGCGGCTACCAGATGTTCGATTCGCTGGCGGTGGAAGCGTCCGGCAATGTCTGCGTGGCGACCCTGATCTCGGGCTGCATTTCCGTGATCGCGCCCGACGGCACGCTGGTCGAGCAGGTGCCGACCGGCGACCGCGTCACCACCAACATCGCCTTCGGCGGACCGGAACTCAAGACCGCCTACATCACGCTGTCCGGCAAGGGCGAGCTGATCGCGATGGACTGGGCGCGGCCCGGCCTGCCGCTGAATTTTCTGAACAAGTGATGATGGTTATTATCGTCATTGCGAGCGAAGCGAAGCAATCCATCTGTGCCGCAGTGGCGAAAGCTGGATTGCTTCGTCGCTTATGCTCCCTTGCGCAAACGCTTTGCGTTTGTCGCAGGCAATGACGGCGCGAACAACGGAGCGAACGATGCCCTGGCTTGAACCGGTAACGCTGAGCGGCCCGCATGCGCAGCTAAAGCCGTTGTCGCACGATCATGTCGACGGGCTGACCGAGGCGGTGAGGGACGGCGAGCTGTGGAAGCTCTGGTACACCTCCGTGCCGACGCCTGAAGGCATGGGCAAGGAGATCGACCGCCGGCTTGGGCTGCAGAAAGCGGGCGCCATGCTGCCGTTCACGGTGTTCGACGCCGACGGCGGGATCGCCGGCATGTCGACCTATATGAACGTCGATACGCCGAACCGGCGGGTCGAGATCGGCTCGACCTGGTATGCCAGGCGCGTGCAGCGCAGCGCACTCAATACCCAGTGCAAGCTGCTGCTGCTGACCCACGCGTTCGAAAAGCTCGACTGCATCGCGGTCGAATTCCGTACCCATTTCTTCAACCACCAGAGCCGGCGCGGCATCGAGCGGCTGGGCGCCAAACAGGACGGCATCCTGCGCAGCCACCAGATTGCGCCCAACGGCACGCTGCGCGACACCGTGGTCTACAGCATCATCGCCAGCGAATGGCCGACGGTGAAGGCGCATCTGAACTATCAGCTCAATGAAAAGGCGCGCTAGCGCCGCCGGGATTTAACAACATGGATACATTCGATTACGTGATCGTGGGCGCGGGTTCCGCGGGCTCGGTGCTGACCAACCGGCTGAGCGAAGACCCCGGCACCAGCGTCTGCGTGCTCGAGGCCGGGCCGAAGGATTGGCATCCCTACATCCATCTGCCGGCGGGTTTCATCAAAACCTTTCACATGAAGAGCATCAACTGGGCCTACCAGCAGGAGCCGGGGCCCTGGACCGGCGGCCGCAGCATCTACGCGCCGCGCGGCAAGACGCTCGGCGGCTCCTCCTCGATCAACGGCCACATCTACAACCGCGGCCAGCGCCAGGATTTCGACACCTGGGCGCAAATCGGCAACCGCGGCTGGGGCTATTCGGACGTGCTGCCCTATTTCAAGCGGCTGGAGCGGCGCATCGGCGAGGGCGAGGACACCTATCGCGGGCGCGACGGCAATCTCACCGTTACCACCATGGACTGGCAGGATCCGCTGTGCGAGGCGTTCATGGCCGGCGCGATCTCACTCGGCATACCGAAAAACCCCGATTACAACGGCGCGATCCAGGAGGGCGTGTCCTACGCCCAGCGCACCATCCAGAACGGCCGGCGCGTCAGTGCCGCGACCGCGTTCCTGCATCCGGCGAGGAAGCGGCCGAACGTGCATGTCCACACCCATGCGCATGCCACCAACATCATCTTCGAAGGCAAGCGCGCGGTCGGCGTGCGCTACGTCAAGGGCGGCAGGGGCGGGACGCCGTTCGAGGTGCGCGCCAGCAAGGAAGTGATCCTCGCCGGCGGCACCTACAACTCGCCGCAACTGCTGCAATTGTCCGGCGTCGGCTCGCCCGATCTGCTGGCCTCGCACGGCATCGAGGTGCGCCACGCGCTGCCGGGCGTCGGCGAGGGATTGCAGGACCATTACGCGCCGCGCACGGTGGCGCGGGTCAAGGACATCAAGACCATCAACGAACTCAGGCGTGGATTGAGCCTGTGGGTCGAGGCGCTGAAATGGGCGACGACGCGGCGCGGCCTGCTGTCGCTGTCGCCGACCATGGTCTATTGCTTCTGGCACTCCGGCGAGACCACCGAGAGCTCCGACCTGCAGCTGACCTTTACGCCGGCGAGCTACAAGGAGGGCGTGCAGGGCCAGCTCGAGGACGAGCCCGGCATGACGGTGGCGTCCTGGCAGCAGCGCCCCGAGAGCCGCGGATATGTCCGGCTCCGCTCGGCCGATCCGTTTGCGCCGCCGATCATCCAGACCAATTATCTCACCGCCGAGCTCGATCGCCGCGTCATCGTCGCCGGCATGAAGCTGGCGCGCCGCCTGCTCAAGTCCGCGCCGCTGGCGCCCTATTACGCCTACGAGGATTTTCCCGGACCCGGCGTCGAGAGCGACGACGAATTCCTGGCGTCGGCGACGCAGCGCGGCACCACGACCTTCCATCCCGGCTGCACCTGCCGCATGGGCCCGGCCGACAGCAGCTGGGCCGTGGTCGACGACCAGCTGCGCGTGCACGGCCTGCAGGGCCTGCGCGTGATCGACGCCTCGATCATGCCGCGGATGATCTCGGCCAATCTCAATGCCTCGACCATGATGATCGCCGACAAGGCCTCGGACCTGATCCGCGGCAAGCGCGCGCCGGAAGCGGCGATTATCTAGGCGGGGAGCGGTTGAGCGGCCGGGCTATCGGTTCCGCTGATCGGACTTTCCACTGCGGCGTATCTGTACGGCGCCGCCATCATCCTGCTTGCCGTCGTATCGCTGATGGCGTGGCTATGGACGGATCGATGAGACGCAACTATCGCACACCTTCCAGCGGCCGAGGAAGGCCAGGCCCTTAGGGCGCAACAGCGGAAGCGTATTGCGCCGACTTGGCGGAGGTCGGCGGATTACGCCTTCGGCTCAATCCGCCCTGCGGGCTGGGCATTGCCGCCGCTGCCCGGGCTATCACGGCGACCGTCGTCTCGATGCTGTTCTTCGGATGGCTGCTGCTGATCGCTTCCGGTATCGAAGTCGCCCAAGCCGTCATGGTCGGGCATTGGGCAGGCTTCTTTCATCATTTGCCGGCGGCGATCCTCGTCGGGGTAACGGGCTTCACGTCCGGAATGTAAGGCTCGCCTGCTGACTTGTCGCAACAGTTGGGATGGCCGAATGGTCACTTTCCGTACTGGCACCTTCGAAGCCGAGCTGACGATGATCAGGCTTGATCTTGACCCATGTCAAATAGACGAGCGGGGTGGCATGCCAATTTATCAAGGGGCGCGCCTGTCCGTTGCTAATTTATGGAGATGAGCAAATGCCTACGCAAAGCAGTATCCACTTCTATGTAAATTGGGCCAAAGAACGTCTCGATGAAATGGAGGCCGTACTGACATCGCTTGAAGGGAAAGCCGCTGAGATGCAAGCCGACGCCCGCCACAAGGCCGGCAAAGGGATCGCTGATTTGCGCAAGAGCCGAGATGTCTTCCGGCAAGCCATCAACGAGCAGGCGGAAGCCAGCGAGGCCGCATGGACCAGCGCAAAGGCAAAACTGGAACCTGAGTGGAACTCGTTCGAGGCCGAGGTCAAGAAATACGTCGAGAGCTTCAGCAAGCAAGTCGAGCAGCAGCAGGCGACATTCAAACTTCAGGCTGCGGCCCAGTTGAAGGCGTGGCGAGAAGCCGCCGACAAGCTTGCCGGCGATGCCAAACAATTCGCTACAGAGCGTCGGGTCGAAATCGACGCCTCCGTGAAGCGCATGCAGGCCGATGCCGCCGAGGCGGAGGAAAAACTCCAGAAGCAGCTGGAGCAGATGGGGTCGCAGTCATGGTCCGCACTTATGGTCACCTTGACGGAAACGCGCTCTGCCTTCGATCGTGCCAATCAGGCGGCGCGGGAGGCGTTCAAGCGAGCTGCCTGACTGAGGCAGCAACTGATTTGATTTGAAGAGACCGCCGTGAGGCGGTCTTTTTTGTGCTCAAGGATCAAGAAATAACATTTTGGCTGATGACTGGTATTGTGAAGGTTTTCGGGCCTGCCAACCGGCGCGGAAGATGTCCGGTTCTCTGGGCGGAGCGGAAGCAGATGAACCCGACGGGCAAATCACCCGGCGATTTATCGACCCCTCTGTCAAGCTCCTTTTGCAAAAATATTCTGATTTTCCGAAGACGCAAATCACCTTAGTAATCCGCAGCCGTCCTGCTCCTCGGAGGGGCGGCTCGCAGATCGTCACGAGACGCGGAGACAGGATGCGGTGGACGCGGGTGGCGCTAGAGACGAGGCGCTGCAACTGGCGGACGGCGAAGTCGTGTGGTTCTGACGCCTCGACGCTGGCGTCAAGTTCCTGGCGAAAACAAGCTTCTCGCGAATGACGGTGACAAGAAAGCCCGATCACCGGGGAGAGCACGATAGTAAGCCGTTAAAACCATTGCGCGGGGAATGCCGGGTGATTGCCGGTGTGACCTGACTAACGCGTGTGCTCTCTACCACTATCCTCTGCACACGCGGCTATCGGGCGCATCGGGCGCCCGGCATTCCCTGCGCCCTCTGATCGAGGAGGGCGGGAATTTAATGGCAAAGCTCGGGCGCATTGCGCAGCGAGATCGCGGAGCTGCGGCACGGTGCGCTCCCCTCCCTCCACGCGCCCTTGCGCGTGGTGGGGTCCGAGGCGTTCCGTGGAAAGGCTGTGGCGTTCCGGCCAACCACACAGGATGGCGTCTTCGACGTCGTCTTCCGAACCCAGAGGATTGCAACCATCGACATCCGGCCTCTCGACCGCAAGCCGAAAAGTGTCCACGATGTCTCCGAACACCTGTCCACCATGTCCCCGGTCTGAACAGCTTCGCGGGGGGAGGGGAGGAGAGGAGTTGTTCGCGAGGGCAGGCTGTTTGAAAACGAAATCCCGCTCACACTTCGCGCCGGCTCAAAAACGCCAGCCGCTCGAACAGATGCACGTCCTGCTCGTTCTTCAACAGCGCGCCGTGCAGCGGCGGGATCAGCTTGCGCGGGTCGCGCTCCCGCAGCATCTCCGGCGTCATCTCCTCGTTGAGCAGCAGCTTCAGCCAGTCCAAAAGCTCCGAGGTCGACGGCTTCTTCTTCAGGCCCGGCACTTCGCGCACCTCGAAGAAGATCCGCAGCGCCTCTTCCACCAGGCGCTTCTTGATGCCGGGGAAATGCACGTCGACGATCCGGTTCATGGTGTCGTGGTCGGGGAACTTGATGTAGTGGAAGAAACAGCGGCGCAGGAAGGCGTCCGGCAGTTCCTTCTCGTTGTTCGAGGTGATCATCACGATCGGGCGCAGGCTGGCCTTGATGTTCTCGCCGGTCTCGTAGACGAAGAACTCCATGCGATCGAGTTCGAGCAACAGATCGTTGGGAAATTCGATGTCGGCCTTGTCGATCTCGTCGATCAGCAGCACCGGGCGCTTCTCGTGGGTGAAGGCCTCCCACAATTTTCCGCGCTTGATGTAGTTCGAGATGTCGGAAACCCTGGCGTCGCCGAGCTGGCTGTCGCGCAGGCGCGACACCGCGTCGTATTCGTAGAGGCCCTGCTGCGCCTTGGTGGTGGACTTGATGTGCCAGGTCAACAGCGGCGCGCCGAGCGCCTTGGCGACTTCCTCGGCCAGCACGGTCTTGCCGGTGCCGGGCTCGCCCTTGATCAGCAGCGGGCGCTCGAGCACGATCGAGGCGTTGACCGCGATCTTGAGGTCGTCGGTGGCGACGTAGTCCTTGGTGCCGGTAAATTTCATCTATTGGTTGCCTTGTTGCTTGTTCTTGAGCGCAATCGCGCGCCTTTGCCTGAACGGGAAACGACCGCCGCTTCGGCGGCCGGTGCGGAGTTAAGAGAGCGCTGTCACACGCGCTTGATCAGCGTGAGGATGACGAGCACGACAACCGCGCCGATGGTGGCGTCGATGATCGAGCCGAGGATGCCGGAGGCAAGCGCGATATGCAGCTGCGGCAACAGCCAGCCCGCGACCAGCGCGCCGATGATGCCGACCACGATGTTGCCGATCAGCCCGAAACCGGCGCCGCGCACGATCAGGCCGGCCAGCCAGCCGGCGATGGCGCCGATCACGATTGCCGCCAAAATACCCATCGAAAATGCCCCGCTGAAAATCGCCCCTGAAAGGCCTTGCGGCTCAATTCTAGTTGAAAAACCCGGCAGGTCTAGGCCTGTCTGCCCTTGACGTCCACCGCCCGCCGGGCAATCTGTGGTCCATGTTCTTGCAATTCTTCACATCGCTGCGCGATGCCCAGGTCCCGGTGACCTTGCGTGAATATCTGACGCTGATGGAGGCGCTCGACGCCGACCTCGCCGAGCAGACGGTGGAGAATTTCTACTATCTGTCGCGCGCGGCGCTGGTGAAGGACGAGCGCAATCTCGACAAGTTCGATCGCGTGTTCGGCACCGTGTTCAAGGGACTGGAGAGCCTGCTCGACGCCATGGAGAAGGCGGACATTCCGGCCGAATGGCTGAAGAAGCTCGCGGAGAAATACCTCACCGAGGAAGAGAAGAAGCAGATCGAGGCAATGGGCTGGGACAAGCTCATGGAGACCCTGCGCCAGCGGCTCAAGGAGCAGCAGGGCCGGCATCAGGGCGGCAGCAAGTGGATCGGCACGGCCGGCACCTCGCCGTTCGGCGCCCACGGCTACAACCCCGAAGGCGTGCGAATCGGCCAGGAGAAGAACCGCAACAACCGCGCGGTGAAGGTGTGGGACCGCCGCGAGTTCAAGGATCTCGACGGCAATGTCGAGCTCGGCATCCGCAACATCAAGATCGCGCTGCGCCGGTTGCGCAAATTCGCCCGCACCGGCGCGCCAGACGAACTCGATCTCGACACCACCATCAAGGAGACCGCCAACCACGGCTATCTCGACGTTCACATGCGCCCCGAGCGGCGCAACGCGGTCAAGGTATTGGTGTTCTTCGACATCGGCGGCTCGATGGATTCGCATGTCGAGCAGGTCGAGGAGCTGTTCTCGGCGGCGAAGAGCGAATTCAAGCACATGGAATATTTCTACTTCCACAATTGCCTCTATGAAGGCGTCTGGAAGCAGAACAAGCGGCGCTTCACCGACCGCACGCCGACCTGGGACGTGCTGCATAAATATCCGCACGACTACAAGGTGGTGTTCGTCGGCGACGCCTCGATGTCGCCCTACGAGATCATGGTGCCCGGCGGGTCGGTCGAGCATGTCAACGAGGAGGCGGGCTCGGTCTGGCTCGATCGCATCACCCGCACCTATCCGCACGCGGTGTGGCTCAATCCGGTGGCGCAGCGGCACTGGGACTACTCGGAATCAACCACCCTGATCCGCCGGCTGTTTTCGGAGCGCATGTTCCCGATCACGATCGAGGGTCTCGAAGGCGCGATGAAGGAGTTGGTGCGGTAGCACACAGTCATCGTCATTGCGGGGCGCGCGTGAGCGCGAACCCGGAATCTCGATGTCATAAAAGAACCGATCGAGATTCTCAGGTGCGCAATTGCGCACCATAGTTCGATGCTTCGCATCGCTTCGGAATGACGGAAAGAGGAGGTATGACAAAATGCCCCAGACCATTCACCGCGGCATCCAGGCGCTGATCGACGAGGCCAATGCGGAGATCGAAACCGTCGAGGCCGCCGACGCCGTCATGATCGCGAACAACGACGATGTCGTGATCGTCGACATCCGCGATCCCCGCGAGATCGAGCGGGAGGGACGAATTCCAGGCGCGTTTTCCTGTACCCGCGGCATGCTGGAGTTCTGGATCGATCCGGCGAGCCCTTACGCAAAACCGATTTTTCAGCAGGACAAGAAGTTCATCTTCCATTGCGCCGGCGGCCTGCGCTCGGCGCTGGCGGCGAAAGCCGCGCAGGACATGGGGCTGAGGCCGGTCGCGCATATGGGCGGCGGCTTCGCCGCCTGGCGCGACGCCGGCGGTCCGGTCGAGAAGTGGGAGCCGAAGAAGAAGGGCTAGCGTTTCTTTCGTCATTCCGGGGCGCGCGTTGGCGCGAACCCGGAATCTCGATCCCATAACCTCTGGATTCCGGGTCCACGCGAGGTCGCGTGTCCCGGAATGACGAAAAGGGTTTTGCATCCATGACATCAACTGCCGACGATCCGCTGGTTTCCACCGACTGGCTCGCCGCCCGTCTCGACGATCCGAAAGTGAAAATCATCGACGCGTCCTACAAGATGCCCGGCGTGCTGCCGCTGCCGTCGGACGATTATCTTTCCGGCCATATTCCCGGCGCGGTGTTTTTCGATGTCAACGCGATCGCCGATCCCAATGACCCGCGGCCGCATATGTATCCCGGCGCCGAGCAGTTCGCCCGCGACGTCGCGGCGCTCGGCATTTCCAATGGCGATACCGTGGTGGCCTGTGATTCCGGCGGCTGGGTCGCTGCGCCCCGGGCATGGTGGATGTTCCTGTCGTTCGGCCATCCGAACGTGAAGGTACTGGACGGCGGCTTGAAGAAATGGCTGCGCGAAGGGCGCCCGACCCACTCCGGCAAGGTCACGCCAAAACCCGGGAAATTCCAGGCCAGGCTCGATTCGAGCTTCGTGCGCAGCAAGCAGCAATTGCTCGGCAATCTCGATACCCATGCCGAGCAATTGGTCGACGCGCGGCCGCGGCCGCGCTTCGAGGGCACGGTCGTCGAACCGTGGCCGGGCCGCCGCTCCGGTCACATCCCCGGCAGCCGCAACGTGCCCTATGCCGAACTGTTCGACGCCGCGACCGGCGCGATGAAGCCGCTCGACGAGTTGCGCAAAGTCTTCACCGGCGCCGGTGTCGACATCGCAAAACCGATCGTGACCACCTGCGGCTCAGGCGTTTCCGCGCTGGTGCTGACGCTCGCGCTGTATCGGCTCGGCGTGCGCGGCAGCGCGCTCTATGACGGCTCATGGGCGGAATGGGGCCTGCCCGACGGACCGCCGCTCGCGACCGGTCCGGCCTGAAAATTCAATGGCGGCGCGCCGCCACCGCCGCCGGCTGCGCGAAGCCTTGGCCGAACGGGTCGGCCGCCTGCTGCGCCGCCAGCCGGGCCTGCCGCGCCGCGCGCGCCGCCATCTGGCGGCGGTGAGCCGCGCGCTGCGCGCGCAGACGCTTCCTGACCGCGCTGCGGTCGGGCTTGGCGCTGGCGGTTTTCGCCCGCGGTTTTGCCTGGACGGTGACGGATGGGCTGTCCAGCGTGGCGATTTTCGACGGGGCGATGTCGGCCTCCGGCGAAGCCGGCGGGTTCGCTGGCGAAGACGACACCGGACCAGCTTCGGTTGGTGCCGGGACCGCTTCGGTCGCCGGCGGCAAGATCGGCTCGGGTGCGGCGGCCTGGAGGGCTGTCGCGACCGTGGCTTCGCGGCCGGATGCGGGCGCTGCGACGCTTGTTGCGTCAGCTGTTGTTGCGTCGGCTGTGGGCGTATCGCCTGGCGCTGCTGCTGCTGCCTGGCTCGGTGCCGGACTTTCCGGGACCGCCATGTCGGGCTTTGCGGCCGCTGGCGGCTCGGGTTCCGGCGCCGCGTTCATCCCGGGCTCGGCCGGCGGGGGAGCCGTCACCGCTGGCCCGGTCGCAGACGTCGGCTCGGCCGGCGCGATATTCGTGGCCTGCTCGGCCGGCGCCGGAATTGCGGGAACATTGGCCGCAGGAATGTCGGCCGGTGGCTTTTGCTCGGCGGCCGGCGGCTCGAACCGCAGCATCGCCAGCACGGGCGTGGCTTCGGCTTGCTGGGCGAAATTGGCCTCGGGGGCGGCGTGCCAGGACGGGTTGCTGGCGAACTGCTCGTGGGCCGTGCGCAGCAGCGCGGCGGCGCCCAGCCCGAAGACCAGTACCGACATCGAAAATACGATCGCGGCGAACAAAAAACGGAAGCCGGGCAGCATGGAAAAGCTGATTCCGCCTTCGCCTCGGATTTTGCGAAGGCCTTTGAGCATCTGGAAACGCGGTGACCACTGAAACGGCCGCGTTCGCGACGCATCGGACTCCGCCAGCGCGCAGCGAATCAGGCTGGTTCGAAGATACCGCAAGGTTGGCCGCGGCGTTGGTTACAATTTGGTGGAATAATGCCGTCCCGCGGCAGCGGAAGGCGTTTCCTCAGGCAGTGAGGCTTCGTTGCAACGGTGCTGCCGGTTGATCACAAAATGTAGAATCTGGCACGATTTAGCCGGATTTGTCTTGAATGCGCCGCTATCTTCAGCCATCTGCCGTTAACCGTCCGGTGTCGGCTTGGGGACTATACAAGAGCAATGATGAGCAAACGCATTCTGACGATTTGTGCTGCCCTGGTGGCGGGCGCGGCGGGAACCTCGCTCGCGTTGGCGCAGGGCTACCCGGCCCCCCCCGGTGCGGACTATGCGACTGCGCCGCAGCCCTATCCGCCCGGCGGCTATCAGGCCGACTATCGCCGCGGCGCGCCGGATTTCGACTCGCTGGAAGACGACGAAGCGCCGAACGCGCAGAGTTCGACCGCGCTGCCGCCGCCCGGTCCCGTGCTCTCGCCCGATGATCCGCGTTATGCCCGCCCCGGCAGCACCCGGCCGCTCTATACCGACCGCAGCGTGCCGACCGGCCCGATCCTGTCGCCGGATGATCCGCGTTATGCCCATGCCGCCGATCCCCAGCCGGTTTATTCCGACCGCGGTGCGCCTGCCGGCCCAATTCTTTCGCCCGATGATCCGCGTTACGGGCGGCCCGATGGTCCGCCGCCCGTGATCTATTCCGACCGCGCTCCCGGGCCCGGCAATGACGATCGCGGCCTGCGGCCGCCCGAGGCCGTTGCGGCCCCAGGCACTGCCGCGGCTCCGAACAGCGTCACGGGTTCGGTGTCGCCGGCGCCGGTCGGGGCCGACGGCAAGCCGATGGTGCTGTCCGCGCTGCCGCCCGACGAGCAGCCGGAGGACGGTCCCGCGCAGCTCGCGCCGAACCTGCGCCGGCAGGAAGTCGCTTTCGCCACCAAGGAACCGCCGGGAACGCTGATCGTCGATACCCCGAACACCTATCTTTATTACGTGCTGGGTGGTGGCCGCGCGATCCGCTACGGCGTGCGCGTCGGCCGCGACGGCTTCACCTGGACCGGCGTGCAGAAAATTACGCGCAAGGCCGAATGGCCGGATTGGCATCCGCCGCCGGAGATGATCGATCGTCAGCCCTATCTGCCGCGCTTCATGGCCGGTGGCCCCGGCAATCCCTTGGGCGCCCGCGCGATGTATCTCGGCAATACGGTGTACCGCATCCACGGCACCAACCAGCCCTCGACCATCGGCAAGTTCGTTTCGTCGGGTTGCATCGGTATGCTGAACGAGGACGTCTCGGACCTGTTCGATCGCGTCAAGGTCGGCACCCGCGTGGTGGTGCTGCCCGGCGGCCCGCCGCCGGCGTCGACCACCACCGCCTCGGCGGCGCCGATGCCCGGTGCAGTGCCCGCGGGCGCTGTTCCCGGCACGCAACCGACCGTGGTGCCGCCGCTGCCCGCGCCGGTGACGGTGCGCTAGAAGCTTCGGTCGGCAACGGAGACATCAACCAAAAGGCGCGCCCATGGCGCGCCTTTTTTGTTGCGCCCAAAGTCCATCGGCGGTGTTGACGAGTCCTTTGCGTTTGTTCGCTCGGAAGTGGTCGCGGGCATTGCTGCGCTTGAATTCCTGGCCGGTTGGCCTACCTGCCGCGGCAGGTTGCAACGAATAGGAGGAACCCGTCATGCGAATTTTTGTTGCAGGCGCCACCGGCGCCGTCGGCCGTCCGCTCGTTTCCGCCCTGATCACGGCGGGACATTCCGTCGTGGGGCTGACGCGCACGGCGGCGAAGGCGGAAACCATCAAACGAATGGGTGCGGAGCCGGTCGTCGCCGACGGCCTCGATGGCGGGGCCATTCACGAGGCCGTCGCAGCCGCGCGGCCCGACGTCATCATTCACGAAATGACCGATCTCAGCGGCGCGACCGATCTTCGGCATTTCGATCGCACCTTCGCCGGCAGCAACCGGCTGCGGACGACAGGCACCGACCATCTGCTGGCGGCCGCGCGCGAGGCGGGCGTCAAGCGCTTCATCGCGCAGAGCTACTGCGGCTGGCCCTATGCCCGCAGCGGGGCGGTCGTCAAAACCGAAGCCGATGAGCTTGATCCCGATCCGCCGGAAGAATTCCGTCCCACCCTGGAGGCGATCCGGTATCTGGAACGGGCCGTCACCACCTCGCCGCAGCCCGAAGGCATCGTGTTGCGCTATGGCGCGTTTTATGGGCCGGACACCGGGATGCTCGATCGCGCCATGATCGCGCAGATCCGTCACCGCCGCGTGCCGCTGATCGGCGACGGCGGCGGCTGGTGGTCGTTCGTGCATGTCGACGACGCCGCGGCCGCCACCGTCAGGGCGGTCGAGCGCGGCAGGCCCGGCAACATCTACAACATCGTGGACGACGAACCGGCGGAGGTCGGCGAATGGCTTCCCGCCCTGGCGCAGATGTCAGGCGCCAAGCCGCCGTTTCATCTGCCGGCCTGGATCGCCCGCCTGGTCGCGGGCGAACACATGGTTTCCATGATGACGCAGGTTCGGGCGGGCTCGAATATCAAGGCCAAACGGGACCTCGATTGGGAGCCGCTCCACCCATCATGGCGCGAAGGATTTGCGGCGATCACGCGGCAAGCCCTGGCGCACAAATCGGCGGCGTGACGACGCGGGCTTACGCGAGCCGCCGCAGCGGCTCGCCCATGAACCAGGCGTCGATTCCCTCGACCATCTGGCCGTAATGCGCGCGAAAACTCTCCTCGGTAACGTAGCCGAGATGCGGCGTCAGCACGAGGTTGTCGAGCTTGCGGAAGGGATGATCCACCGGCAGCGGCTCGACCGAGAACACGTCGACCGCGGCGCCGGCGATCTTGCGTGCTTTCAGGATTTCCAACAGCGCGGTTTCGTCGACGATCGGCCCGCGCGCGGTATTGACGAGGTAGCTGGTCGGTTTCATGCGCGCGAGATCGGCGGCCCCCACCAGTCCGCGCGAGCGCTGGCTCAGCACCACATGGATGGTGATGAAGTCGGCGGTTGCGAACAATTCTTCCTTGCTGGCATAGCCGACGCCGACTTCCTTGCATCGCTCCGCCGTCAGGTTCGGGCTCCAGGCGATCACGTTCATGCCGAACGCCTTGGCGAGCCCCGAGACCTTGGCCCCCAGCTTGCCGAGCCCGACCACGCCGAGCGTCCTGCCCTCGATCTCGATGCCGACGAATTTCTGCAGGGGCTCGCCGGCGTGCATGCGGGCGTTCTCGCGGCCGATATTGCGGGTCAGTTCGAGGATCAGGCCCATGGTCAGGGGCGCGGTGGGATCGCGGCCCCATTGCGTCCCGCACAGCACCACCTGATGCTCCTTGGCGGCCTCCATGTCGATCGCGGCGTTGCGCATGCCCGAGGTGATCAGGAGCTTCAGCTTCGGCAAGGCCGCGAACAGCGTGCGCGGAAACGGCGTGCGCTCGCGCATCGCGCAGACGATCTCGAAATCCTTCAGCGCGCTCGCCGCCGCTTCGGTGGAAGCAAAAGGTTCGGTAAACACCTTGACATCGACGCGATCGCTGATCTTCGACCAGTCCGCCATCCGCAATGTCAGGTTCATGTAGTCATCGAGAATTGCACAGCGCAGCCGCGTCATGGGAAGGTCCGTTCATGGCGATGATGACGGCGCGGGAAATACACCGTCCGGGAGGGGCCATGGTCGCCCGCAATTCGCGAGCGCGCAAGCGTCCTTGGAAGCGCCCGCGGCCTGAAAACGCCTGTCGTTATGAGTGGGCCGGCGACCTGACCGCCTTGGCGGCCCGGATTTCGGCGACCATCGACTGAACCGCGGGCGACAGCGCCTTGTGCTTGGCGCGCCAGGCCGGGCCCGGACCGCGCATATAGTGCAGTTCCGGCCGATAGGGGTCGAATGCCCTGAGGAAGAACAGCCGCCAAAAGCCCCGGATTGCGGGTGCGCGTTTTTCGCTGTCGGCGATGGAGGAAAGGGTGTTCGACGTGATGGTTGCCATGACGCGGCCCGCTGTTTTCGCCCGCGACTTCTGTCGCGGGGAACGCCTTTTGGGGCGTTGAAAGCCAGTTTTGGGCTCATTTGTTAAAACAACGTTTCAATTGTTCCGATCCGGCGCAAGCATGGTATCAATCCCGTAATCATCCGTGGTGAACGGATGGAAAACGCCGGCCTGCGGTTGCCCTTTGGGAGCCGCGCCGCTACATCAGCGGCAGCAAATTTCCGCAAATCCTCTCGATTTCAGGGATCTCGATGGCGCGCCAGTTCGTCTATTTCATGCAGGGTCTGTCCAAGACCTACCCGACCCGCAAGGTGCTCGATAACGTCCATCTGTCGTTCTATCCGGACGCCAAGATCGGCGTGCTCGGCGTCAACGGCTCCGGCAAATCGACCCTGCTGCGGATCATGGCCGGCCTCGACAAGGAATATACCGGCGAAGCCTGGGTCGCCGAGGGCGCCCGGGTCGGCTACCTCGAACAGGAGCCGCAGCTCGATCCCGCCAAATCCGTGCGCGATAACGTCATGCTGGGGGTGGCCAAGCAGAAGGCGATCCTCGATCGCTACAACGAATTGGCGATGAACTACTCCGAAGAGACCGCCGACGAGATGACCAAGCTGCAGGACCAGATCGAGTCCGCGGGCCTGTGGGATCTCGACAGCAAGGTCGATCAGGCGATGGATGCACTGCGCTGCCCGCCCGACGATGCCGATGTGACGAAACTCTCCGGTGGCGAGCGGCGCCGCGTTGCGCTGTGCAAGCTGCTGCTCGACCAGCCGGACCTGCTGCTGCTGGACGAGCCGACCAACCACCTCGACGCCGAGTCGGTGTCATGGCTGGAAGGCCATTTACGCAACTATCCCGGCGCGATTCTGATCGTCACCCATGACCGTTACTTCCTCGATAACGTCACGTCATGGATTCTCGAACTCGACCGCGGCAAGGGCATTCCCTACGAGGGCAATTACACCGCATGGCTGTCGCAGAAGCAGAAGCGCCTCGCGCAGGAAGGTCGCGAGGACGTCGCGCACCAGCGCACGCTGGAGCGCGAGAAGGAATGGATCGCGGCCTCGCCCAAGGCGCGCCAGGCCAAGTCGAAGGCGCGCTATCAGCGCTATGAAGACCTCCTGAAGCAGGCCAGCGAGAAGCAGGCCCAGACCGCTCAGATCACCATTCCCGTGGCGGAGCGCCTCGGCCAGAACGTGGTCGACTTCGAGGGCCTGACCAAGGGATATGGCGAGCGCCTGCTGATCGACAATCTCACCTTCAAGCTGCCGCCGGGCGGCATCGTCGGCGTGATCGGCCCCAACGGCGCCGGCAAGACCACGTTGTTCCGGATGATCACCGGGCAGGAGAAGCCGGACAAGGGCACCATCACGGTCGGCGAGAGCGTGCATCTCGGCTATGTCGACCAGTCCCGCGACTCGCTCGACGGCAAGAAGTCGGTGTGGGAGGAAATTTCCGGCGGCAACGAACTCATTCTTCTGGGCAAGCGCGAGGTCAATTCGCGCGGTTATTGCTCGTCGTTCAACTTCAAGGGCGCCGACCAGCAGAAGAAGGTCGGCGCGCTGTCGGGCGGCGAGCGCAACCGCGTGCATCTGGCCAAGATGCTGAAATCCGGCGCCAACGTGCTGCTGCTCGACGAGCCCACCAACGACCTCGACGTCGACACCCTGCGCGCGCTGGAAGAAGCGCTGGAGGATTTCGCCGGCTGCGCCGTGATCATCAGCCACGACCGCTGGTTCCTCGACCGCATCGCCACCCACATGCTGGCCTTCGAAGGCGACAGCCACGTCGAATGGTTCGAAGGCAATTTCCAGGATTACGAGAAGGACAAGATGCGCCGGCTCGGCCAGGACTTCGTCATCCCGCATCGCCTGAAGTACAAGAAGCTGACGCGGTGAGAGTGTTTGAACTCGGTCAGCCGACCTTCTCCGCCAGCCACATTTTGATCGGCGACTGATAGGGCACGTCGCGCTTGTTGGCGGCGATCTTGATTTGCTCCAGCAACCCCAGCGGCAGGCGAATCGAGATCGCTGTGGTCGAGGGTTTCAGGTTTGGAAAGCGCACGCGCTCGGCTTTGTTCCAGTCGATGTAATCGGTGGAATCGCGCGTTTCCCAGAATTTCCGTTCCTCGGCCTCGGTCTTGAACGTGACCTTAATTTTCGTTGTTTCATTTGTTGAGTTCCCCAAATGGGGGCGGAGCCGCCTGCGATAGTTCACAATGGCTTGCGGTTATGGTAGTTTTACACCATGGCCGAGCAAGACAACATCGTTCTGGAGCATTTGCGCCATATACGTGGCGCGATTGACGACGTGCGCGACGATATCCGCGAGATAAAACAGCGCGTCGGGAATCTTGAGAACCAGTACGCCAATATGTCGAACCGGCTCGATCGGATGGACGTCCGCATAGAGCGGATCGAGCGGCGTCTCGATTTGACCGACGCGTGAGCCGATCACTCCGGTCGGATATCGGCCGAGCACTGGCGCTCGTCCTCTTACTTCTGGCACTGCTGCTGTCTTCCCCGGCCGCCGCCGCCCCCGATGCCGGCTTCACGCAATTCGTCGCCTCGCTGTGGCCGGAAGCCCAGGCCGCCGGCGTTTCGCGCGCGACCTTCGATGCGCAAACCAGCGGTCTCGAGCCGGATTACAAATTGCCCGATTTGATCCTGCCCGGGCGTCCCGCGACCGGCGCGCCGTCGCAGGCCGAGTTCGTGCAGGTGCCGGCCGATTATGTGAAGGAAGCGAGCATCGCGCGGCTCGCGGAGCAGGGCCAGCGGCTGCTGCAAAAGTATCGCCCCTCGCTGAATGCGATCGAAGCGCGCTTCGGCGTGCCCGCCACCATCGTGCTCGCGATCTGGGGCCGCGAAACCGATTACGGCCGCTACAGGCTGCCTTACGACGGCTTGCGCGTGCTGGCGACGCAGGCCTATGTCGGCCGGCGCAACGATCAATATCGCAACGAGTTCGTCCTGGCGCTGAAGATGATCGGCGACGGCGAGGTGACGCGCAAGGATCTGCGCGCGTCGTGGGCCGGGGCCACCGGGCTCACGCAGTTCCTGCCGTCGGAATTTTACCAGCACGGTGTCGACTTCGACGGCGACGGCCGCAAGGACATCTGGCATTCGGTGCCGGATGCGCTCGCCTCCGCCGCGCAGCAGCTCGTCAACAAGGGCTGGCAGCGCGGGGTGCGCTGGGCCTATGAGGTGCGCGCGCCGGCCAATGTCGATTGCACCATGGGCGTGCCGGAGGTGACAAGGACGATCGGCGAATGGCTGCGCGCGGGTTTTGTCCCCGTGCGAGGACAGAAGCTCAGCGCCGCCGAGCAGGCACAACCGGCTTCGCTGCTGCAGCCGGAAGGCATTTACGGCCCGGCGTTTCTGGCCACCGGGAATTATTTCGTGATCAAGGAATACAATTTCTCGGATCTCTATGTGCTGTTCGTCGGTCACCTCGCTGACCGCATGGTGAGCCCGCTTCCGTTTGCAACGCCGTGGTCGGCGTCGACCCAGTTGCGCACCGCTGATGTCGAAGCCATGCAGCGCGGTCTCACGCGCATCGGTCTTTACGCCGACAAGGTCGACGGCAAGGCGGGGATGAAGACGCGTGCGGCGCTCGGCCTCTACCAGAAGAAGGCCGGCCTCAGGGTGGATTGCTGGCCGAGCGAAGCGGTGCTGCGTTCGATCGGCGCGGCGCGGCGAAAATGAATATCATCCCGTCATGGTGAGGAGCCGCGCCTCTGCGCGGCGTCTCGAACCATGAGGCCCAATCATCCTTCGGAACGGGGCCCGATGATGAACTCCGACGCCGCTCCTAAGGATGGGGATCGCAAAAAGGAAAAACCCGGCCGAAACGTCGGCCGGGTTTCAAAATCAGGGGCGCCGTGGATCCGGCTCCGTTCGGATCAGTTGCAGACCTCGACACGGCGGAAGCGCCAGCCGTAGCCATCCCAGAAGCGCTCGCGGACCCAGCGGCAGGGCGGCGGAGCTTCTTCCACATAGACCGGGCCGCCATAGGCCGGGCGCTGGGAGGCGATGGCCCCGCCGACGATCGCGCCGCCGATCAGGCCGGCCGCCAAGCCTGCGGCAACGCCGCGCTGTGCGCTCGCGGGTGTCGCTGTGAGCGAACAGGCGATCGTTGCGACCGCGACCAAGGCAGCTAATGTCTTCTTCATTTCCTGGGCTCTCCTGGAGGTGGCGCCTTCAGTCAGGCGCCGGGGTTAAGATGACTCTAAACGCGTTTTCGAAGCTGGCCGTCTCGCCAAAAAAGCTCACGACAATCGATCCAAAGGAAACGCTCCGTTGCGCTACTGGGCCGAAAAAAAGGTTTTTTCAGGCCAATTTTTCAGACGCATCCCCGAAAACACGCTGTTTCCGGGGTTGTCGGCGTTGTTTTAACGAAGATGAACGGGATCAGCCGCAAACCCGCACGCGGCGAATCCGCCAGCCATAGCCGTCCCAGAACCGCTGCCGCTGCCAGACGCAGCCGCCATAATAGTCGTCGGCAA
Source organism: uncultured Alphaproteobacteria bacterium (assembly GCA_963721275.1). Classification (GTDB taxonomy): domain Bacteria; phylum Pseudomonadota; class Alphaproteobacteria; order Rhizobiales; family Xanthobacteraceae; genus Bradyrhizobium. The sequence continues at coordinate 245,622 of CAVRIQ010000028.1, forward strand.
CGTAGCCCGGGCCGTAATAGCCGTAACCGGGACCAGGGTAGTAGCCGGGGCCATAATAGCCGGGACCGGCCAGCGCGCCGCCGACAATGGCGCCGCCGATCACGCCGGCAGCCAGGCCGGCGCCGAAACCGCGTTGGGCGTGGGCGGGGGCCGCCCCGGCTGAAACAGCCAGCGCGGCAACCGCAGCGAGTGCCATCAACGTCTTCCTCATGACTTTACCTTTCTCATCAGCAAACCCGTTGCGGCGAAAGTTCCATATTCCGCTTGAATGATCAATGAACGGGGCCGCCACATTTGGCGACGAATAATGGCTGGCCGGTACGTCATGTTGCGGCGCACAATCGAGGCCGTTTGCTGGTTTCCGGCTGGGAGGGGAGACCAATGACGGACGCGATGGCGGCTTTTGGAATTGCAGTCGCTGGAACCTCGCTGGTCTGCTACGCGCTGATGGCGCGAGCCGGGAGAACGAAGCGCCGGGACAACTCAACCGACGGCGGCGGTTATTCAGGCAGCGACGGCTGGGCGGCCGCCAGTTGGTTCGGCGGCGATCGTTCCGCGACGGATAGTTCGGGCAACCCGAGCGATTTCGGCGGAGATAGCGGGGGAGGCGGCGACGGCGGCGGCGGCGCTGATTGATGCGGGCTGGACCTCGAAAAAGATCAGGATTTTGATCTACCGCAACAGCGCTTTTTGGATTCAATCCAGGGTGTTTTTGCGGGCAGTTTGGAATTACTTGAAAAGACGGTTTTTCCTTTTGCTTCGCGCCGCGGTCTTAAATATCGATGGCTCAGCGTCAGCAAAGGGTTCTTTCGTTTTCATGATTGTCTGTTCCTGCAACGTCCTTAGCGACCACGATGTCCGCAGTGCCGTCAATTCGGCGCAGGATCTTCCGCGCAATGCCAGGCAGGTCTATGGCTGTCTTGGTTGCAGCGTCGAATGCGGCCGGTGTGCAAGCACCGTAAAGGCCATCGTTGAAGAGGCACTCGGTGCCTGCGCCAAGGCCTGCCAGCCCGGATGTCCGCACAGCAAGGCGGACGCGGAGGCGATGCCCATGTTCACGCCGAGTTCTCGCTCGCCGCGTCTTGAAACCTTTTATATGGCGGATGTTCTGGCGCCGCTTTCCGGCAAGGGTTGCTCCTGTCCGTAATGTGACTTAGCGTTCTCCAGCTACGTCACCACAGCGAGAGAGCACCATGCAGGGCGATCCAAAGGTCATCGATTATCTCAACAAGGGCCTGCGCAGCGAGCTCACCGCCATCAACCAGTATTGGCTGCACTTCCGGCTGCTGCACAACTGGGGTCTGTTGGAGATGGCCAAGACCTGGCGCAAGGAATCCATCGAGGAGATGAACCACGCCGACCGCTTCACCGACCGCATCCTGTTCCTCGACGGCTTTCCCAACATGCAGGTGCTGGACCCCTTGCGGATCGGCCAGAATGTCAAGGAAATCATCGAGTGCGATCTGGCGGCCGAGATCGGCGCCCGCACGCTCTACCAGGAAGCGGCGACCTACTGCCACGGCGTCAAGGACTACGTCTCGCGCGACCTGTTCGAGAGCCTGATGAAGGACGAGGAGCACCACATCGACTTCCTCGAGACCCAGCTCGATCTGATCGGGCGGATCGGGCTCGATCTCTACACCCAGAAGCATGTCGGCGGGCTCGAGAGCGAGCACTAGACGGCGCGGTCAATCGGAGTCGGTCTCCGCAGGTTCGCTCGTCATGCCCGGCCATGTGCTGGTCAAGCCCGGCCATGACGTGCAATGCCATGACGACTTAGAGCTGCGTCCGGTAACGCGCCTCGACCACGGTCTGGCTTTCCGGCTCGCCGAGGCTGGTCTGGTCGTGGATCACCTCGCTGATGCTGGGCATCACCGCGCGTTCGACACGCGAATCCGCTGACCAAAGTTTCGAGCGCATCAGCGCCTTGCCGCAGTGGAAATAGGCTTCCCTGACGGTGATGCTCAGCACCGCGCGCGGCGGCTTGCCGAATTCCTCCATCGACGCCAGCAGCTCCGGATCCGCCGACAGCGTACCGGTGCCGCCGACGCGCAGCGTCTCGTCGATTCCGGGCACGAAGAAGATCAGCTGCAGGAAGCCGCTTCCCTCGACGATATTCCTGAAACTGTCGATCCGGTTGTTGCCGGAGCGGTCGGGCATCAGCAGCCGGTTCGGCCCGGCGACGTGGATAAATCCGGGATTGCCGCCGCGCGGCGAGGCGTCGACGCTGCCGTCGGAGCCCGACGTGGCGAGCACGCAGAACGGCGACATCGCGATGAATTTCCTGGCATGCGCGTCGATTTCCGGACGCGCCTTCGCGATCACGCGCGGCGAGGGCTTCTGATAGATCTTTTCGAGGTCGCGGGCGGCGAGTTCGGTCAAGGGTTCTCTCCGGTCAGGGTTTCGGCCAGCATATCATGCCCCTCGTCATTGCGACGAGCCAATGGGTCGCACTGACGGTGCTGGCCCGTTCACACCGCGTCGGCCGGTACAAAACAGCTGATGATGATGCTGCCGCGGTGATGCACGTACCACACCACGGCTTCGCCGACCGGATTGCCGCGGTCGCGGATGATGGCGTGCGCCGGCACCTGCATCCACTGGCCTTCGATCGGCACCCAATAGGCGCCCTCGCGAAAATCATATTCGGTGCGGTGACCGTCGGAGATGTCGCAGCAGGGCACGCCGTTCGGCGCGATCACGCCCTTGAACCAGGCGCGGATGTCGGCAGGGACGTTTTCGTATTGCCCGTTGTCGAAGGCGTAAGCCGCACCCGCCAGCACCGGCAAGCACGCCAGCAGCGCGATCTGCGCGATCCTTCGCATGCGATCCTCCACGGCGTTGTCCCGCTTCATTGTGGCGGGCCGTTTCCGGCGCGCCACGAATCTTTCAGTGGTTGAACGCGATTAAGCCTGAGCTATCGGGTGGATGCATGCTCAAAAAATATGCTGATCTTGCGCGCGTGCCAAATTGATGCGGTGCGAAAGCAATGTCTCACATGGTCCGCTGCGGCGCGGTCGCGAGCAATTCCTGCAGTTGCTGTTTGCAGAATTTGGCGTTGCCGGTGGTGAGATGGCCGCGGGTCTCGGTCGATGCCGGGATCAGACAGAGTTTTGCATTCTTGACGCGCTTCAGCGCGGCGTCGGTAACGCCGGTCTCGGGCGGATTGCGTTCGTCATCGGCGGAATTGATCGCGAGCAGCGTCGCCTCGATCTTCTCCAGCCCCGCCGACGGATTGTAGTCGTGGGAGGCTTGCCACTGATGGACAAAATCGTTGCGTCGGCGGTGACCGGCGCGGCCAGCCGGTCGTCGATCATCTTGTCGGCCTTGGAGGCGGATGCACCGCGGCTCCGGGCAAAAATTTTTGCGGCGCGAGGGGAATAACTATGGCGTGTCCTCGACATCGGTGTCGGGACGGTCGCCGCCGGCGGCGGTCTCGGTGTGCCATTTGCCGTCGGGCGTTTCATATTCGATCGCCTCGGTGCGCCCGGGCACGCGCTGCTCGGCGGCGGCGCGCCTGGCGGCCGCCAGCGCCGCGGCGTGGGTCGCAAACGGCTCGGAGAACACCCCGTTGGCGGTATAGGCCCAGCCGCCGTCGTGCTGAACGATCTTGTAGGTGACATGGGACATGGAGAGGCTCGTTGGCTTATTCGCGCGGAACGCTGCGTCTGGAAATATAGCACAATTTCCGAAAGAAAGAGCTACGGAAGCTAGGCGGGCTGCGTCGCCTTGCGCACCGCGTTCTGCGTGAGCTGGTTGATGCCGAACCATCCCCAATAGATGCGATGGTGCCGGATCAGGCCGTCCTCGATCTCCATGACCTCGAGCAGTTCGATTTGATCGCCGTCGGGCGCCTGCCGCGGATACTCCCACATCAACAGCCGCTTGCCGTCGCTCAACCAGTCGCCGGTTCGGTACCACCGCACGAGCTCGTTCGGCCGGCGTCGTGCACCCTCCTCAAAGAATGGCCGGATCTCCCGGTGTCCCCTGAGGACGCCGCTGCGTCCTTCAAAGATCGCGGGCACCAACGGCGTTTCGAGAACGGCATCCGGCGCATAGAGGGCGATCAGGCCGTCGGTGTCGAGCGACCTCGCGCGGGAATCCCATTCGCGATGGATGCGCTCGCAATCCGCGAGGAAGCCGCCGTCAGGCGGACGCTGCGAGGTCGGATCCATGTGCACTGCCCTGGGTCAATTCGCTGGACGGACAACCCCAATCCGCGAAGCCCGACATCGTTCCTTCAGGAACGATCCCGGATTGCGCTTCGCCGCGTCCCGCGTAGATTGGGGCCGTGCAGGCGCGGGAAGGGAGACAAGAATGTGCCGTAACATCAAGACGCTGTTCAATTTCGAGCCGCCCGCGACCGAGGATGAAATCCAGGCCTCGGCGCTGCAATTCGTGCGCAAGCTCTCCGGCTTCAACAAGCCGTCGCAGGCCAACTCCGAGGCCTTCGACCGCGCGGTCGCCGAGGTCGCCGGCGCCGCCCGGCGCCTCCTGACCTCGCTGCATACGCATACGCCGGCGCGCGACCGCGAAATCGAGGCGGAGAAGGCGAGGGAGCGGTCGAAGCTGAGGTTCGGGTGAGGGGATCGCTAGCGGGTGGCGAGTTGAACGCGTGAGGCCATCATCGCGGGCTTGCCGGCGTCGATGATCCCGACACGCGCGGCTTCGGCCCGATCGTCGCCACGGCGGGAATGAGCGGCGATACCGATCCCGGCCACGGCCGTCGCGCAGATCAGCGCGACGATCACGATTTTCGAATGGGTGGTCCGATCGGCAGTGTAAAATGAATGATTCATCTGAAGCCTCCGCTGCACCGGATGGAAGAACCGCGCACCTCATTTCCAGCATTTGTGTAACCGGGACCGGCGGAGAGCGAAATTTCGCTCGATATCTTAAGGCGGTCTCCCTAAGTAGTTTTCCGGAGCAGGCAGCGGGAGGCGTCCGAAGCCCATGATGACCAATCCGTCGCCGCCGGCTGCCCCGGCCGCGCAGGGAGGCGGACGGATCATCCTGCTCGCAACCCTGTCAGGGACGGTGCTGACCCCCGCCGCCGTCTGGTGCGCGATGCTCGCTTACGACCATTTCGACCCGATGTGCGGCACGGGCGGCGAGGGCGGCATCGCCTGCGCCCTGCGTGCGCTTGTCGTCACGGCCATGTCGGTCGTGCCGGGCTTGCTGATCGGCGTCGGCGGCGGATTGTTTCTGGCGTCCCGGCGCGGCCGGCAAGGTGACAAGCGCCGCAGCGACAATCGCGATCCTGCGAACTGAATCCGCGGCTTACTTCCTTTTGTCCTTGTGGCGCTTCTTTTTCCTGTCCTTGCGATGCTCGTCATTCTCGTCGTCATCGCCGAAGGCTTCGTCGGGCTCGCCCGCTTCCAGCACGGCGCGCTCGACGGCTTCACGCTCGGCGGCTTCGCGCTCGCGCAGTCGCTTGTAATCCTCGTAGGCGTCGAACAGCAGATGCAGCCACGGCATCACCTGTTCGATCGACGGCAACTGGCCGGGCGGGCCGGGTTCGCCGCGCGGGCCGGCTGCACCTGTCGGACCCGGCTTGCCCTGCGGGCCGGGCTCGCCACGGGCGCCTTGCGGCCCGATCTTGCCTTGCGGACCCGGTTTGCCGCGCGGGCCTTCCAGCCCGGGCCGCCCGGGATGGCCTTGCGGACCGGGACGCCCCGGCTCGCCGCGCGGGCCCTGCGGCCCCTGTCGTCCCTGCCGGGTCTCGTCCGCCACGCGCGTACTCCCGATATTTCGCAAGCCTTGTCCTTAGCAGACGTTCGGCGACGGCATCAATTGCGCCGATCGCGCGACCGGCAACGATCAACACCAATCCTCGCCGTCATGACCCCACGCGCCATCAATCCGCGTCCCATGTCACCGGCAGGTTCAACAGCCCGCGGAACGCCCAGCCGCCGATCCTGACCGGCTCGCCATCGTCGAGCCGCAGGCCCTTCAGCCGGGCGAAGATGCCGGGCAGCGCCACGTCGGCGACCATGGCGCGCGAGGCGAACGCGCCGGCGCAATAATGCGGGCCGGCGCCGAAGGCGATGCTCTTGCGGGTGTCGCGGGCGATGTCGAAGCGGTCGGGGTTTTCAAAGCAGGCCTCGTCGCGGTTGGCCGAGCCGAACATGAAGAACACCCGATCCTCCGGCTCGAAATCGACGCCGCCATACGACCAGGGCTTTGCCACCCGCCGCGGCGACATTCCGATCGGCGCGATCCAGCGCGCATATTCCTCGAACACGTCGATCCATTTTGCCTTGCCGGCGGCGAGGAGCGCGAGCTGGTCGGGATGCGTCAGCAGCGCCCAGACCGTGCCGGAGATGGCGTCGCGCGGCTCGTTCTGCCCGCCCGAGATCGCGAGCTTGATGTTGGCGCGCACGCTGTCCATCGGCTGGCCGGCGGCGAGCAGCACGCTGAGGATGGAATGATCGGGATGTTTGGTCACGACCGGGATCATGTCGTCGATCGCCGCATCGATCCCCGATGTGGCGGCGTGGCAGCGCGCTTCCACCTCCTTGTTGCCGGTGTAGTTGGCGATGCCGTCGATCATCGCCTGCGACCAGGCGTCCATGTCCTCAAAGCGCATGTTGGTGAGCCCGGTGATGTCCTTCAGGCATTCCGCCGACAGCGGCAGCGCGAACGCCTTGCAGAGGTCGGCGCGGCCGCGAGGCGCCAGCTGCTCGAGAATGCGGTCGGCATGGGCCTGGAACTGGCGGCGCCAGGTATCGCGCACAACGCGCGGCGACACCGCCGGAAACATCGCGGCGCGCTCGGCCATGTGCGCGTCGCCGTCCTTGCGCATCATGTTGTGGCCCATCAGGGTGTTCATCAGCCCGGCCGGCTGGTGCGAGGAGAACACGTCGATGCGTTTTTCCTGCGTGAAGATATCGTCGCGCCGGGTGAAGACGGTCGAGCCGAGCTGCGGCACGAACGCGATCGGCGCCTCGCGCCGCATCTTCGCGAGATCCGGATAGGGATCGGCCCAGAACGAAGCCACGTCGATGTCGAAATGCGGGGCGTTGGACATGGTGGAGGCAGTCCGGTTGCGCTGGTTGATATTGTCATTGCCGGGCTTGACCCGGCAATCCATCTTCTTCGTGAGATCCTTGCGAAGAGGATGGGTACGCGGGTCAAGCCCGCGTACGACGGCTGGTGTTTGCGGCCTCAAATCGTCCGGTAGCCGCCGTCCGCCATCACGATCGAGCCGGTGACGTAGCCGGAAAGATCGGAGGCCAGAAAGATCGCGGGCCCGACGATGTCCTCGGGCTTGCCGGCGCGGCCGAGCGGGGTGTGGTCGATGAAGATCTTCACCAGCGAAGGATCGCTGGCGCGCACCTTCTCGTTCAGCGGCGTTTCGATGAACCCCGGGCCGATCGCGTTGACGCGCACGCCGTCCTTGCCGAGCTCGGCGGCGAGCGCCCTGGTGAAGCCGAGCACGCCGTGTTTGGAGGCGGTGTAGGCGGGCGAACTCGGCGTGCGCAGATGCACGAAGGACTGGATCGAACCGATATTGACGATGCGGCCTTTGGCGGCGCGCAGGGCGCCGAGAAACGCATGCGTCACGTTGAAGACGCCGGTGAGGTTGATGGCGATGATGTCTTCCCAATCCCTGATCACGGCCTCGCTCGCGCCCAGCATGCCGTTGCGGCGGGCGATGCCGGCATTGTTGACCAGGATCGAGACCGGCCCGACCTTGTCGGCGACTTGCCTTGCCACCGCGACGCAGTCCTCCCGGCTGGTGACGTCGAGCTTGAAACTCGCCGCCTTGCCGCCGGACTTGACGATCTCCTGCGCCGCCTCGGCCGCCGCCTTTTCGTTGACGTCGAGCAGCACCACCTGCGCGCCCTCGCGGGCATAGCCTGATGCGATCGCGCGGCCGATGCCGGAGCCGGCGCCGGTGATAGCAGCGATATGGTTCTGCAGAAGGGCCATGGGGATTTCCTCAGGGTTTGGTTTTGAACTTTCGATACAAACTAATTCAAAATGACCGGTGCGGAAACGGAAAGCTTTTGCCGCTGCGTTGTATTGCGTGGCGCATGGACAGGCGGCTGGCGGAATGGAAACTCGGCATCGAGCGGATCTGGTCGGCGGCGGCGCCCGATTATGACGGGGCCGCGCGGCTTGCGGAGGATATCGCGCGATTTGGCGAAGAAACGATGTTGCGGCAGGCGGCGACGCAGGCATTGCCGATCCTGCGCAGCGCTTCGGCGGGAAATGCCGACCGCAGCATCCAGGACGCCGCGCGGCGCCGCCTCGGCGTCATTCGCGAAGCCCTGCACGCGCTCACGACCCCGCAGTTCGGCAGGCGCCAGGACGGTCTGAAGTCGCTCACTCCGGACGAGCGCTACCGGCAGATGCTGGGATTGCCGCTCGATCGCCGCCTGTCGGTTCCCGAGATCCACCGGGCGTGGAAGCACGTCGCCAGGCGCGCGCACCCGGACGCCGGCGGCAGCACGCACGAATTCCTCGAACTCTCGGCGGCGCGCGATGCACTGATGAAGAAGAGGTGAGGTGCGCGCGCGCCGCGGCCGGGCCGGCGGTTCGCGCCCATGCACGCGCGCCGGCACGACCCGCCAGCGCTTGTTGACAATTTTAGATTGCATTAAGATAAGGTTTTCCCGGTCGTCACGGTTTTTTAAAACGAGCTTGTCATGGAAGAAATCCATTTGAAGGCGTTCGAGGCTTTGCCGCATGCCTCGACCTGCCGGTTGATCGATTTCGAGAAGGCGGATGTGGTGCCGGGTTTCGCCTCGAAAACTTTTTTCCTGCTGGTGGCGGGGACCAAGCCGTGGGCGACGCTGAAGGTGGAACTGCATCCGCTGATCTATATCGGGAAGCCGGACTATCGGGGCATCGAAGTGGTCGCCTGCCAGGACGGCATCGCCCTTCCCACCGCGCGCGCCCTATCACGTCGCGCTCGATATCACCCATTTGCTCGGCGCCAGGGGCATCGAGGTGGTCGGCGCGTCCGGCAACAAGCAGTTCAACGTGCCGTAGCGCGCGGGCCCGCCGGCCGGCGCCGACCCGCGCAGGGGCCGAATATGCTGTGCCCGTCCGGCGCATAGGCTATGCTCGCCCCAGCGCAACTCGATCCGCGTCGCGATATCCGACTTTCAAAAAATCCCGGGGAACTTTATCCATGAAGATGTCATCCGCCATTCGTGCCGCGCTGGTCGCGCTGACGGCTTTTGCCGGCGCCGCGCTGTCCTCGGCCGCCCATGCCGACGAAGGTTTCGTCTCGCTGACGATCTACAAGGCCGGATGGATCATCGGCGGCTCGGGCGGGAGCGGGGTGCTGAACTTCCACGGGCGGAGCTACGGGCTGTCGGCCGGCGGGCTCGACTACGGCCTCGTGTTCGGCGGCTCGAAGACGGTGCTGCGCGGCCGCGTCAGCAACATCCACCGTCCCTCCGACGTCGCCGGCGTCTATGGTGCTGCGGGCGCGGGCCTCGCGGTCGGCGGCGGCGCCCGCGCCATCGTGCTCACCAACCAGAAGGGCGCGGTGCTGGAACTGAGCGGCCAGCAGGTCGGGCTGATGGCCAACGTGGACCTGAGCGGGCTCGCGATCACGCTGAAGTAGCGGGCTTGCATCGCATGCGTAGGGTGGGGTTAGCGAAGCGTAACCCACCATCTTTTTGCGCCCGCATCTCCATCCGCGTCATTGCGAGCCACCGGGTCGCGCGAACGCGCGCCCGATGACAGGCTCCGCGAAGCAATCCATCTCACCACTTGCTGAGGTATGGATTGCTTCGTCGCTTGCGCTCCTCGCAATGACGGAGCAAACTTCCAATTCAATTTTCAAACAGCGATGCGGACACACCTCCGCGTTCCCGCGGCGCGATCCGTCCGGGCTTTGCGTCGATTGCCGCCCTCCGAAACAACAAGAGGGCGCAGGGAAAGCCGGGTGCACGCTGCACCCGCGGTCTCGTGTGCAAGTTGCACGAAAAAATGCGCACACGAGCATACAGGTCCAGCGGAGGCATCCCGGCTTTCCCTGCGCGATGGTTTTACGGTTTCCTTCGCGCTCTCCTCGGTGAACGGGCTTTCTTGCCACCGTCGCCGCGCGGATACTTCCGCGCGACTTGACACCAGCGTCGCGGTGTCGGGACCACACGACTTCGCCGTCCGCATCGCGCGCGCTCGTCATTCGCGCGCTTCGCGTCCACCGCATCCCACCGCAACGTTCGTGACGATCGCGAGCCGCCCCTCATCCGGGTGAGACGGGCAAAGCTAAAGCGCTGATTTGCGCCGCATGTTAAGCGATTTATTTTTGATTCCGGGGCTTGACACGCGATTCTGAAAATCAGAAGTGATTTGCCCGTCGGGTTGTTTTGTCGCAGGCGCGACGCAGGATTTCGCTTGCGCGCGATGCGAAGCAGGCTTTGCAGGCTACGAGCGGGCGTGGTGTCAGGTCCGTGCCTCACGGCCGTGCCATATCCGCGTGATGAGGATATTTTCGTCTCCGGGCACGGCGGCATAACGCACGATGTCGCCGGAGGCGCCAAAACGGACCACGATTTGGCGAATGTCGGCGTCCTCGGTCGGCATGCCCAGATCGGGGAATTCCCGCAATCGGTCGATCGCCGTCCAGATCAACGCCAGTGCGCGTCGCGCGGCATCGGGATTGTTTTGATCGGAAACTCGCAATCGCGACGTCCTCAACGGCGCGCAGGATAAAGGTGTCATTCGACGTCATGTCGGACCTCCACGAATCGCTGCCGAAATCGTATCATTACTTCGGCAGCTGCGAGGGCCGCAGCAGCTCGTACGGTGGGTTAGCGAAGCGTGACCCACCGTTTCCGGAGCGATATCCCGGTGAGAGATGGGGGACTACGCTCCGCTACACGCCCTGCGGGCCGGCGCGGGGCGCGGCAGTTCGTTCGCTGAACCCCAGCTTGCCACCCAGCTCTTCACTTCATCGAGCGGCACGGCGGCGCGAGTCCGCTTGAAAGCGTCGAGCCGCCGGCGGTCCTCGCCGATATCCGGCCCGGTAATATCGACCACGGAATCGAGCAGCGCCACCGCTTCCGCGAGCACCGCCGCGACATCCTGACCACGCTCGTCGGCCATTTCGCGCAGGCGCGCATCGGTGTCGGCGTCGATATCCAGCGTGCGGCGGATGATGTTCATGGCGGAAGAATAGTGGCGGAGGGGTGATTTGTCGAGATCCTGACTGGCCGTATGAGAGGCACGGTCCGCAGGGTGTCGGTCGTGTTTCGCGAAGCGTAACCCACCGTTTTCCGGTCGGCAAAGTTGGCGGACTGCGTTACGTTCATCTACCCTACCGTCCGAGCGAGGGAGCAAATACATGAGCACGATCGAACATCCCCGCACCGAGGGGCTTTCGCAAAATCCGGCCTACTCGCATGTGGTCGTCGCCTCGGGAAGGCGCACGATCTACACGGCGGGGCAGGTGTCGATCGACGAGCGCGGCGCGCTGGTCGGGCCCGGCGACCTCGCCGCGCAAACGGCGCAGGTGATGCGCAATGTCGGCCTGGCGCTCGCCGCCGCGGGCGCGGGCTACGCCGACATCGTCAAGATCACCACCTATGTCGTGAACTACAAGCCCGAGTATCGCACCGTCGTCGGCAAGGCGCGGGCCCCCTTCTTCGCGGGCGGAACGCCGCCGGCCAGCACCCTGGTCGGAGTCGCGGCACTGGCGATGCCGGAGTGGCTGGTCGAGATCGAGGCGGTGGCGGTCATTGACTAACGATCGCGACGTGCGATGGGCCTCGCTAAGGCTCACCCATCCGCGGGGCTGGCGAATAGGTTGAAGAAGGACCGGGGTGGTGTTTGTTCGGCCGCAAACTGGAGAATCAATGAAAAGTCTTCTGTCCTCCGCCGCTTGTTCCGCCGGAGGCTTCCTTCGCGGCGCTCAAGAGTTGCTTGGCGAGCATTCCTTCGAGCATTTTTTCGAGGTTGCCGACATCGATGCGGCCTGACTTTAGCCCAAGGTCCGCGGACTCTAGGGCCGAATAATAGGGTGTCTTGTCTCCGGCTATTTGTTCGGGAATTGTCGGAGCGCCTGGTAGCAGACTATCAAGTTTGATGCTGAGTACTACGTAAGCCACCGCGCGAGCAGTGCGGCCATTCCCGTCAGAGAATGGATGAATCCAGTTCAGTTTCCAAAGCACATAAGCGCAGAGATGAACTGCGCTCATATCGTTCCAATGATCGTTTACGTAGTCGCACATCAACTCCACTTCTTCGGAGACAAACGCCTCTTCAGGCGGTTGATGTCCGCTTCCGCCAATCTTCACCGGCGTATTTCGCCAAGTTCCGGCTAGCGGATGCAGTCCATCGAGCGCCGCCTTATGCAGCCGCAAGATAACGCTGGAGCGCAAACGAAACGGTCGCTGCGCGTCCTTCACATGGTCGCGAATAATTTCCAGCGCCAGATTGAACTGTCGAATGCCATTTTCGGCCTCGCGACGCGCAATCTCATCGGCGTCTGTGAGTACGGCGGCAGTTTCGGCGATGCTATGGCGATCGCCAGACACGGAATCACTTATGCTCAGCTTCTAGGCGCGCATCCAAGTCCGCAACCATCTCGCGCGTGATGCGATCATTCTCAATATGGGTATTGCCATATGCAAAGCTACGGCGCTGTTCGCGCAACTGATCCGGAGTCATCTCGATTTTCCGAGCCAGATCAACGAGTTCTTGTAAATCTTTTGTCATTGATCTCTCCACGTCCCGATCCTTTATAAGAACTGCAAACGTTCTCGTAAAGTTCCTAATGAGCGGTGAACAAAAATAATACCGCGTGTTGTCGTCCCGCCAAGACAAGTTCGTGCGCGCCGCCAACTGCCCAAGCGCCACCGATCATTTAATGGCCGGGTCCCCGCCCAATCGTTCGCTTCCGATGGTTGCCCTCCTCCACGCGGAGAGGGCCCCTCACAACACCCGATTGCTCTCCTTCACCTTCTCCGCATCCAGATACACCTGCCCGCCCATCGCCTTGAACTTCTCCGACATCTGCGCCATGCCGTCCTCGATGGTGCCGTTCATCTGACATCCCCACCGACGCCGGATCGTTCAGCGTCGCCGCATAATCCCGCACGTCCTGGGTGATCTTCATCGAGCAGAATTTCGGGCCGCACATCGAGCAGAAATGCGCGACCTTGTGGGCTTCCTTCGGCAGGGTCTCGTCGTGATAGGCGCGGGCGGTTTCGGGATCGAGGCCGAGGTTGAACTGGTCCTCCCAGCGGAAGTCGAAGCGCGCGCGGGAGAGCGCGTCGTCGCGCAGTTGCGCGGCCGGGTGGCCCTTGCCGAGATCGGCGGCGTGGGCGGCGATCTTGTAGGTGATGACGCCGACCTTGACGTCGTCGCGGTTGGGCAGCCCGAGATGCTCCTTCGGCGTCACGTAGCACAGCATGGCGCAGCCGAACCAGCCGATCATGGCCGCACCGATGCCCGAGGTGATGTGGTCGTAGCCCGGCGCGATGTCAGTGGTCAGCGGCCCCAGCGTGTAGAACGGCGCCTCGCCGCACTCCTTGAGCTGCTTGTCCATGTTGATCTTGATCTTGTGCAGCGGCACGTGGCCGGGGCCCTCGATCATGACCTGGCAGCCCTTCTTCCAGGCGATCTGCGTCAGCTCGCCGAGCGTCTCCAGTTCGGCGAATTGCGCGCGGTCGTTGGCGTCGGCGATCGAGCCCGGCCGCAAGCCGTCGCCGAGCGAGAACGACACGTCGTATTTGCGCATCAGGTCGCAGATTTCCTCGAAATGCGTGTAGAGGAAACTCTCCTTGTGATGCGCCAGGCACCACTTCGCCATGATCGAGCCGCCGCGCGACACGATGCCGGTGACGCGGTTGGCGGTGAGGTGGATGTAGGGCAGCCGCACGCCGGCGTGGATGGTGAAGTAATCGACGCCCTGTTCGCACTGCTCGATCAGCGTGTCCTTGTAGAGCTCCCAGGTCAGCTTGACGGGATCGCCTTCGCACTTCTCCAGCGCCTGGTAGATCGGCACCGTGCCGATCGGGATCGGCGCATTGCGAAGAATCCATTCACGGGTGGTGTGGATGTTGCGCCCCGTGGAGAGGTCCATCACGGTGTCGGCGCCCCAGCGGATCGCCCACACCATCTTGTCGACTTCCTCCTCGACCGACGAGGTCACCGCGGAGTTGCCGATATTGGCGTTGATCTTGGTCAGGAAATTGCGGCCGATGATCATCGGCTCGAGTTCGCCGTGGTTGATGTTGCAGGGGATGATCGCGCGTCCCCTTGCGATCTCGCTGCGCACGAATTCGGGGGTGACGAAGGCCGGCACGGAGGCGCCAAAGCTTTCGCCGTCGGCGAGGGCGGCTTCGGCGCGTTCGAGCTGCACCTTGCGGCCGAGATTCTCGCGGGTGGCGACGTAGATCATCTCCTTGGTGATGATGCCGGCGCGGGCGAATTCGAGCTGGGTGATCATGTGGCCGTCGAGCCCGCGCAGCGGCTTGTGATGCGCGTTGAACGATTTCGCCGCATGCGAGGCGCCGACATTGCCGTTGTCTTCCGGCTTGATGTCGCGGCCCTGGTATTCCTCGACGCCGCCGCGCTCCTTCACCCATTCGATGCGCGCGCGCGCAAGGCCGGCGTTGACGTCGATGGTGACGGCCGGATCGGTGTAGGGGCCGGAGGTGTCGTAGACGGGAAGATTGGGCTCGCCGGCGCCTTCCGAGAGCATGATCTCGCGCAGCGGCACAAGCACGTCGGGCGCTTCGTCCGGCGTGACAAAGATCTTGCGCGAGGCGGGCAGCGGACCGGTGGTGACGGCGGGAAGCGTGGTGTCGGGATTGGAGCGGATGTTCATGGCCTATCCTCCTGTGAATTTCTGATTTGTAATTCCGTCATTGCGCGCGCAGCGAAACGTGCCCCCACCCGTCGCGCTCTGACGAGCGCGCCACCCTCCCCCGCAAGCGGGAGAGGGAAGACAAGCGCTCGGTGCGCTCCCTCTCCCGCTTGCGGGGGAGGGCCGGGGTGGGGGTGCATCGGCAAACTCCCATCACGCGGT
This sequence comes from uncultured Alphaproteobacteria bacterium, assembly GCA_963721275.1. Classification (GTDB taxonomy): domain Bacteria; phylum Pseudomonadota; class Alphaproteobacteria; order Rhizobiales; family Xanthobacteraceae; genus Bradyrhizobium. The sequence continues at coordinate 260,623 of CAVRIQ010000028.1, forward strand.
CTCCGCGTGCAGGCCGAGCCAGGCGCGGACCCGCGCGTCGGGATCGGGATTTTGCGTAATGTCGCTGACCACGGCGATGCTGTCCGCGCCGGCGGCGAAGATTTCGCCCGCCTGTTCGAGCTTGATGCCGCCGATCGCGACCAGCGGGATGTTGCCGATGCGCTTCTTCCACTCGGTGATCTTCGCAATGCCCTGCGGCGCGAAGCGCATCGATTTCAGCGTGGTCGGAAAGATCGGCCCCAGCGCGATGTAGTCGGGTCTGGCGCGCAGCGCGGTTTCCAGCTCCGCGTCGTCATGGGTGGAGAGCCCGAGCGTCAGCCCGGCGTCGCGGATCGCCTTGAGGTCGGCCTCGGCGAGATCAGCCAGATCTTCCTGGCCGAGATGCAGATGTTTTGCGCCGGCCACGATCGCCGCGCGCCAGTAATCGTTGACCACGAGCTTTGCGGCCGTGCCTCTTGTCATTTCGAGCGCGTCGGTGACGGTCTGCAGCGCCTCGGACTCGTTGAGCCCCTTGGCGCGGAGCTGGATGGTGCCGACGCCGAGCAGCGCCAGCCGCGCCACCCAGGCGACGCTGTCGACCACGGGATAAAAGCGATCAGGATACGCGGCGCGATCAGGATACGGCATGCCAGAACGGTGTCCCAACGACGGGGGTTGAAGGGGAGGCGAAGTCGCGGGCTTCCATCAGCCCGGCTTCATAGGCCGCGCGGCCGGCCTCGACGCCGAGGCGAAACGCCTTCGCCATCGCCACCGGATCGGCGGCCTTTGCGATCGCGGTGTTGAGCAGCACCGCGTCATAGCCGAGCTCCATGGCTTCGGCGGCGTGGCTCGGCGCGCCCAGGCCGGCATCGACCACCAGCGCGATATCGGGCAGGCGGTCGCGCAGCAGTTTCAGCGCGTCGCGGTTGATGATCCCCCTGGCGCTGCCGATCGGCGCCGCCCACGGCATCACCACCCTGCAGCCGGCATCGACCAGCCGCATCGCGACCGAAAGGTCCTCGGTGCAATAGGGGAACACTTCGAAGCCGTCCTTGATCAGGATCGCGGCGGCCTCGACCAGGCCGACCACATCGGGCTGCAGCGTGTCGTTGTCGGCGATCACCTCGAGCTTGATCCAGGAGGTGGCAAACAAGTTCGCGCGCCAGCTTTGCCGTGGTCACCGCCTCGCGCACGGTGCGGCAGCCCGCCGTGTTCGGCAGCACCGTGACGTCGAGCTCGCGGATCAGCGACCAGAACGCGTCCCCGGTCTTGCCGCCGGCGGATTCCCGCCGCAGCGACACCGTGACGATGTCGGCGCCCGAGGCTCGAATCGCGTTCTGCATGATCGCCGGCGACGGATACAGCGCGCTGCCGATCAGGAGCCGGGACGAAAATTCGCGGTCGTAGAATTTTGGCATGGCGTCAGCGTCCTTGCTGCCGCAAGCCGCGGCCGTCATCCAACATACAACTCGTCATCCCCGCGAAAGCGGGGATCCAGTATCCCAGAGACCGTGCGATCGAACCGAGACGCCGCGGCGTACTGGATCGCCCGGTCAAGCCGGGCGATGACGGCTGAGGCTGATGCGCCAGCGCTCCCTCGCCCCGCTTGCGGGGAGAGGGTTGGGGTGAGGGGGACTCTCGGCATAGACGGACTCGCGGAGAGTCCCCCTCACCCGAGGCCTTCGGCTTCGACCTCTCCCCGCAAGCGGGGCGAGGTAAGAAAGAGGCGCTGAATGATGAAATCATCTCACCCTCCCTGCCGCGGCGTGATGATCTCGATCTCGTCGCCGGTCTTGAGCCTGGCCTCGGCCCAGCGGCTCTTCGGCAGCACGTCGTAATTCACGGCGACGGCAAAATGCGTGCCCTCATATTCCAGCTCGGCCAGCAGCGCGTCGACGCTGGCGGAGGAAATTTCGCGCGGCTCGCCGTTGACGGTCACACGCATCGCATCACCTCGTTGTCGATCCGGCCCTGCTCGACGAAGGCGAGCGTCAGCTCCGCCAGCGCCGGCGCGATCAGGAAGCCGTGGCGATAGAGGCCGTTCACCGCGATATGGTTGTTCTTCTTGCCGATGGTGATGCGCGGCAGATTGTCGGGAAAGGCCGGGCGCAGGCCGGAGCCGAATTCGACGATGCGCGCTTCGGCGAAGGCCGGATGCACCGCGTAGGCCGCGCCCAAAAGCTCCAGCGCCGAGCGGACGCTGACGCCGGTGTCCTCGGCCTCGATCGAGGTGGCGCCCAGCATGAACAGATTGTCCTCGCGCGGGATCACGTAGAGCGGCCAGCGCGGATGGATCAGCCGCACCGGGCGCGCCAGCTGCACCTCGTCGGTCTCGATCAGGATCAATTCGCCCTTGACGCCGCGCAACTCCGGTTGCGTGTCGCGCGCGGACAGCCCGCGGCAGTCGATCACGAGGCCGTCGATGTCGGACGGCGCCGGTTCGCTGTTGAACTTGATGGTGCCGCCGGCGGCGATGATGCGCTCGTGCAGCTTCGGCAGCACGCGGCGCGGCTCGACATGGCCTTCGTCGGCGAAGAACAGCGCGTCGCGGAAGCGGCCTTCCAGCGAAGGCTCGAGTTCGGCCAGCGCCCGCGCATCGAGCCGCCGGTGGCCCGAGGTCAGTCGCGCAAACCGTTCGAAATCGTTGCGGTCGCGGCTGTGCGCCACCACCAGCGAGCCGTTGAACGGGGTGTCCGGCAATTCCCGGCGCCACAAATCGAGCGCCCGCAGGCCGAGCCGGCTGATGATCGGTTCGGCGGCCTCGCTTTCGCAATAGGGCGCCAGCATGCCGCCGGCCCAGTGGCTGGTGGAGAGCATCATCGCCTCGTCGCTGCGCTCGTGCAGCGTGACGGCGTGGCCGGCCTGCGCGAACAGCAGCGCCTGCCAGGCGCCGGCAATGCCGGCGCCGATGATGGAAACGTGCGACTCCCCTTTCGGGGCTCTTGAACTCTGGTACATCCCTGTCCCTTCGCCGGCATGACCCGGATCAGGTTCAAAGGGTCACCGCGGTCTCGGACCTCGAAACGGGTCCTCGGCTTGCGGTATCTCAGCTCCTCGTCAGAGCTCCCCTCGGAACGGGGCTAATGTAGGCCGATGCGCAGGGGTGTCAACGGATCCCGCCGGGAACTGCACCGGATGCGCGGTCCCGACGCAGGGCAGCCGAAGCCTGCTGCGCGTGCGCGTCGGCGGGGTTCTTGCCGGCGTGTTTCGGCCGCGCGCCTGATAGCGCGGGGATCGGATTGCCCGAGCTTTCCATTCCGTCATAGGCGACGCGCTCGAGCCGCTGGCGTTTGGCCACGTCGTAGTAGCCGCTGGCATAGAGGCGGATGGCGCGGGTGTGGTCGCCGTTGGCGGCGTGATAGGCGCCGGCGAGATATTTCACGCCATAGGTGAGATTGGTGTCGGGATCGCGCAGCCCTTCGGCGTCGCCGGTGTAGCCGAGGCCGCGCGCGGTCGCGAGCTTGATCTGCATCAGGCCGATGGTGCCGCCGCGGCCGACCAGTTTCGGCTGATAACGGCTCTCCCGCACGATCACCCGGTGTACCAGCACTTCCGGCACCCCGTTGGCGCTGGCATGGGCCGCGACCAGCGCGGCGTAGTCGGCGCGCTGCGCCTGGGCGGCTTGCGGGAAATGCAGCACAGCCATGGCCGCCAGACAGGCGAGGAATAAGGGTCGCTGCATCGGATATGGCCTTCGAGGGTCGCCGGTTGGAACCGGCGGTTGAACGCTTCGGACCCCCGAATGTTGCATTCGCCGGGCAATGATATGGCCAAAATCCGGCTTTCCCGGGTTTTTGCCCCATTTGCGGCGATTGGCCCTCAAGGAAGGGGTCCGGCTTTACCAAGAATTATGCCCTGGCGTGGTTCGATCCGGCCGGAACCCCAAGGAAATCCGCACCGATCGATGACCCTGTCCGTTGCCCATGCGACCGAGGATGCCAGCCCGATGCGCGGGCTGTTGCCGCTGTGGGTCGGCGCCGGCATCTACGTGCTGTTTGTGCTGGCCGGCAACCGGCTGCTGATCGATCCCGACACGATGTGGCAGGTCACCGTCGGGCAGTGGATCCTCGACCATCGCGCCGTGCCGGAAACCGACGTGTTTTCCTTCACCATGCGCGGCCAGCCCTGGATCTCGACGCAATGGCTGGCGCAGGTGCTGTTTGCCAGGACCTATGCGCTGTTCGGCTGGAGCGGCCCGGTGGTGCTTTCGGCCGCCGCGATCGCCGCCACTTTCGCGCTGTTCACACGATTCCTCGGCCGGCGTTTGAGCGAAAGCACCACGCTGGTTTGCGTCGCAGCAGCGCTGGCGCTGACCGTGCCGCATCTGCTGGCGCGGCCGCATGTGCTGGCGATGCCCGTCATGGTGGTGTGGGCCGGCGGGCTGATCGCGGCCGCCGACCGGCGCGACGCGCCGTCGTTCTGGCTGCTGCCGCTGATGGCGCTGTGGTCCAACCTGCATGGCGGTTTTGTCTTCGGCCTGGTGCTGATCGCCCCGGTCGCGCTCGACGCGGTCGTCGGCGCGAAGGCGAATTCACGCCGGCCGCTGGTGCTGCGCTGGGCGGCGTTCGGCGTGGCGGCGCTGATCGCCAGTTGCTGCAATCCCTATGGCTGGAACGCGCTGCTGGCGTCGCAAAAGATCCTCGCGCTCGGCGGCGCGCTGCCGCTGATCATGGAATGGAAGCCCGCGGATTTCGGCAGCGTCGGGCCGCTCGAGATCTGCCTGCTGCTGGGAACAGGGCTGGCGCTGTGGCGCGGCATCAAGCTGCCGCCGCTGCGCATCGTCTTGCTGCTGGGTTTCCTGCATATGGCGCTTTCGCAAGGCCGCGCCGGTGAAATCCTGGCCTTGCTGGCGCCGCTGGTGCTTGCCGCGCCGCTCGCCGCGCAGATCGGCGGCAACGAGGTTTTAAATTCGCACGCGGCGCCGCCGGCGCGCGGCGTGCTGTTCGCGTTGGTCGCGCTGCTGCTGATGGCGGGAACCTTTGCCTATGCCTCGGTGCACCGCTTCGAGCCGCATCCGCACAGCGCGCCGGTCGCCGCCGTAGCGGCCTTGAAGAAACTGAATGTCGCGCGCGTCTTCAACGACTACGATTTCGGCGGCTACCTGATCGCCCAGGGCGTCGCGCCCTTCATCGACGGCCGCACCGAACTCTACGGCGAAAAATTCTTCGTCGACCACAACGCGGCTTCCGGCCTGATGGAGCCGGAGAACCTGTTCCGGCTGCTGGCGCAGTACCGGATCGACGCCACCCTGATGCGGACCCAGAGCCCCGCGACAAAGCTGCTCGATCACGTCGACGGCTGGCAGAAGGTCTATGCCGACGACGTCGCCACGATCCATGTCCGCAAGGCCGGCGCGGTGCATACGGCCGAGCCTGCGGTCGATCCCGCGGTGAAGTAAGTTCGGCGCGCCCTGCAACGACATCTGTAGCTCGGCTGGCGTCTTCGCCGTTCAAAAGCCAAAATGCTCTTCCAGAACGCGCGCGGCGGGACACAGCGTTGTTATCCGGCAGCAATCCTGTCCCATCCGCCGCCAAACCAAGCCGCCAAAACCAAGCCGCCAAACCAAAAAGAAAAAGGGAGAACGCGCCATGGCCAGATCAGATTTCGGCTATCTGCCCCGGGGAAATCCCTGCGCCCAATGCGGCAAGCCGATCGCGACTCCCGAATGGATCGAAAGCGGCCCGAAACGCGCTTCCTATCTCTGGCACTGCTGGGCCTGCGACTACCAGTTCGAGGCGGTGGCGTTCTTCGACGAGCCGGATTCGGATTCCGAAGCGCTCGCGGCCTAGAGGACGCTCCAGACGGAACTCCTGCGCCGGCATCGCGTTGGTTCGGCTTCATCGACCCAGGGAGGGGGATGATGACCGATGTCCTGGAAAAAACCCACCCGCTGATCGCCAGCGACCGCGTCGAAGGCACCGGGGTGCGACGGCCGAACGGCGAGCGGCTCGGCCACATCGAGCGGCTGATGATCGACAAGGTCACCGGCAAGGTGTCCTACGCGATCCTCAGTTTCGGCGGCTTCCTCGGGATGGGAACCAATCTGCTTCCGCTTCCCTGGGCGCGGCTGACCTACAATCCGAAATTCGAAGCCTATGAACTCGACATCGACGATGACGAGTTGCGGAACGCGCCGTCGTTCCGCGCCGACAAGGATTTCGATTGGGGCGATCGCTCGCAGGAAGCCGAGCTGCATCGCTATTATGGAATCGCGCCCTACTGGGGCGGGTTCTGAGCGCGCGTCGGGATGCCCGGATTTGCACGCGCCGCGCTGCGGCGTGCCACGGAACTCGTCAATGATGCGCCGCGCAATGAAATCGACCGACGCGCGAGAAATCGAAAATCTGTCGGGGGGACTGGAACGGCGGGCGCAGTGATGTGTTCTCCCTGCATCAATTTCATCTCAGGGAGAGCACAGATGTTAGTTAAATATATCACGGCCGGTGTGGCCGCGTCCGCGTTGCTTGCGACCGTTGCGTTTGCACAGACCCCGGCGACTTCCACGGACCACACCAACATGGCGCCGGGCGCGGCATCGAGTTCGACATCGAATTCGTCGTATCAGGGTGACTGGCGCACCTCGAAGCTGATTGGCCTCAAGGTCTACAACAACAGCAATGAGAGCATCGGCTCGATCAGCGATCTCTTGACCGACAAGAACGGAGCCATCAAGGCCGCGGTGATCGGCGTCGGCGGCTTCCTCGGCGTCGGCGAGCATCTGGTTGCGGTAGGCTTCGACCAGCTCAAGTTCGTCGATCAGGCGGTGCCGTCGACCACGACTTCGAGCACGGCGCCGCCCGCGGGCACCCGCCCGGCGCCGACCACCACGACCGGCGCGGCCACCACCAACACGGCGCCGTCCTCGGCGACCATGGCGAAGGCCAACCCCTGGTATCCCGACCACGCCGTGCTCAACGCCACCAAGGATCAGCTGAAGCAGATGCCCGAGTTCAAATATTCGACCTGAGGCAGCGGCCGATCGGGCCCCGGAAAGCCCCAAGAAAAAGCGCGTCCGGTTTCGCCGGGCGCGCTTTTGCATTGGAGGCCTTGCGCCTTCCGGCGCTGACAGGCCGGTGTTAGGCTGGACGGCGGCAGGAGCAGCTGCCTCCTGCCTCATACCGAACGGGAGGACCACATGACCGAGAGCGTCTACAAAGTCATTGAGCTGATCGGTACCAGCAAGGATTTCCTGGGAAAAGGCGGCCGCGGCAGCGGTCGAAAGGGCGGGGAAGTCGCTTCGGGACCTTCGCGTCGCCGAAGTCGTCAAGCTCGATCTGCAACTCGATGCCAAGGGCAAGATCGAGGCCTACCGCGCCAAGCTCAGCGTTTCGTTCAAATTCGAGGACTGACGAAGCTCCTGAACAGGTCCCGGGAAAAAGCGCGTCCCGACATGCCGGACGCGCTTTTTGTCTGGCGCGCCCAGCGTGGGCGCAGTCTCAGAGCATGATCCGGAAAACCGGTTCCCGGTTTTCCGGATCATGCTCCAATCGCTCATTTCAAGCTGACATGGACGCCGGGAGTGATCTGATCGCTGGGGTAAACAATGACCCGGTCGCCGGGCAAAACCCCCTTGCTCACCGCCGCGGAACGCCCGGACCGGCGGACGAGATCAACGGTTCGAAGTTGCGCGCGTCCGTCATCGACCACATAGACGCTCCAGCTGTCGCCGCGGCGGAACAGGGCGCCGGCCGGAACGATCTCGACATTGTCCCGGGTGAATACGGTGATCCTGGTGTCGACCTGGTACCCGTCACCGAGGCCGGTCCACTGCTCCCGCGGCGACAGCACGTCGATCAGTACATTGACCCGCTGCTCTTCGACGCCGAGCGTCGATATCTTGGTGAACGCCGCGGGTTCGATCCGCCGCACCCGCCCCGAAAGCACGCCCGGGCCGCCCCAATGCTCGATCGTAACGTCGGCGCCGGGGTGGATTTCAACCGCGTCGACACTGAGCACATCGGTCACGATCTCGAGGTCGCGCGGATCGCCGATTTCGAGCAGCGGCGCGCCCGACGGGACCGCCGTCTCGCTTTCCTGCACGACCCGCAGCACAACGCCGGATACCGGCGCGGTGATGTTCCAGCGTTCGATCGGTGCGTCCGCGCCATCCTGATAACGGGCGAGCAAGGCCTTCGCCTGATCGACTTCGTGGCTCGCCGCATGATCCTGGAATTCCGCGGCCCGGAGATCGCGGTCGGCGACCCGCTGCGTGAGTTCGGCGCGTTCCAGCGCCTGCAGGGTTGCGGCACCCTGCGCGACCAGGGTGCGGGCGCGATCGAGATCGGTTTTTGCCTGACCGGCCTGGGCCTGCGCGCGCTCGACCGTTGCCTTGCTGCGCGCCAGCGCGGCCTCGGCGGTGCCCAGTCGTTCCTCGGCCTCGCGGCGGCTGCGTGGATCGAGCAGGGGCGCCGGCGGCGGCATGATGGTGGCAACGATATCGTCGGCGGCGACGCTGTCGCCTGCTTTCAGCCGCACGCGTGTCAAACGTCCGGCGAGTGGTGCCGCCACGACATAGCGCTCGCGGACGCGGGTCTTGCCGTCCTCGTCGACGGTGGCGACGAAGCGTCCCTTGGTAACGGCCGCGGTCTCGACCGGCACCGGCTGCGGCATCAGGAACCAGGTGACGCCGGCCACCGCGGCCGCAAGGCCAAGTCCCATAACCACACGACCAGCCGTGATGCGCATCGTCAATCCCTCGTCTTGAGTACGGCGACCAGATCGAGCCGGTCCACCCGGCGGCGCACGATGTATGCGCTTGCCACGGCGGTGACCACGACAATGGCGGTCGCGACCGCGTAAGTGCGTGGTCCGATCACGCCCGGAATCTGAAAACTCTCGCTGGAATGAAACCGGGCGATCAGCGTGACGATACCCTGCGACAGCAACAGACCGACCGGAATCGCCAGCGCGATCTCGATCGCAAACTGGCTGAAAAGGATTTGCGCCACCTCTGCCCGCGTAAAGCCGAGCACGCGCAGGCTGGCAAGCTCCCAGGCGCGCTCCTGCAGCGCGATCCGGGCGCTGTTGTACACCACGCCGACGGCGACGATCACCGCAAAGGCCGTGAGGATGCCGGCGCTGACGAGAACGAGGCCGGCGATCTTGTCCAGGAACGAGGCCAGCGTGTAGGCCTTCATCGACACCGATTCGATCACGGGCAGTTGCTTGAATCGGTGCGACAGTGCCGCGAGCGACGACGGCTCGACGAACAGCGCTGCGGCCGAAACGACCGCGCCTTCCCCGGTGAGCCGGTTGAGCGTATCGACCTCCATATAGGCCGACATCCCGATCACCTCGTCCACGAGTGCGCTGACCGGCAGGTCGATCTTGCGGCGCCGGCCCTCCATGACTTCGATCGTCACGATGTCGCCGGCGGCGATCTGCATCCGCTCGGCCAGCCGGCGGGTGAGGGTGATGCCGCCGGGCGGCACGTCGATGGGACGCAGCGCGGCGTCGTGCGGGCGCCGCAGTGCGCTGTCGAAGGGCAGGCCGATCACCGACGTCAGATAGCTGCGATGTCCCGCGCGCAGCCGCACCGGCGCGATGCGGTAGCCTTCGGCGACCAGTACGCCGGGCTCGCGTGCGAGGTCGCCGATGACGGTGCGATTGAGCGGATGGGGGAAGGTGACCGCCACGTTGCCGCGCTCGACCAGGTTGAACTGGACCTCGATCATCCGGTCGATGGCGTCGCGCCAGAACAGCCCGAGCACGACCATCGGCACGGCGAAGGCGATACCGATAATGGTGAATGCGCTGCGCAGCGGACGGCCGGCAAAATTGCGGATGGTCAGGACATGCCGCGGCGTCAGCGTCCTGGCCGAGAGCAATCCTTCGATCCACGAGCGGCGGAAGCGCCGCGGCGCGGCCGGCCGCATGGCGACCGCGGGCGCCAGCGCGACGACGCTTTGCAGCGCCGTCACGACGCCGAGTGATGCGGCCGAAAGGCTGATCGCGAAGCCGAGGAGGGCGGACCACGGCGTCAGCGCGAAATCGAGCGCCGGCAGGCGAAAGAACCCGTGATAGCTCGCGATCATCGCCTGACCGAAGACGTAGCCGCCGGCAACGCCCAGCGCCGATCCGCAGAACACCACGACCGCGACCAGCTTGAGATAGTGAAGCACCAGCGGGGTGGTCGGAAAGCCCAGCGCTTTCAGGGCGGCGATCTGTTCGCGCTGCGCGGTCACCAGCCGTCCCAGCACGACATTCAGGAGGAATGCCGCTACGCCGAAGAAGATGAAGGGAATGGTGATCGACATGACCTTTTGCTGATTGAGTTCATCCTCGAGGAAGCGGTTCGACGGCTGATCCCTGCGCGCGATGGCGCCGACCGAACCGTAAGGCTCGAGCAGCCGGTCGAGTTCGTCGATCACCTGCTTGGGGTCGGTGCCCGGGACGAGCGACACGACGGCGTCGTTGAAGGCGCCTTTCATGTCGAAGGCCGCCTCCGCCGCACTGCGGTCGACCCAGAGAACGGCGTAGAACCGGTCGTCCGGGATCGGTACCCCGGGCTTCACCGCATAGACATATTCCGGCGACAGGGCGATGGCCGCGACATGAAAGCTCTGAAGGCGACCGTTCAGCACCACCGACACTTCGGTGCCGAGCTTCACCCGGTTGGCCTCGGCAAATGCCTCGTTGATCGCGACGTCTGTCGTGACCCCCGGTTCCGGCGGGCTGCCTCGACGCACATGCAACCGCGCCAGCGGTTCGTCCCCACCATGCGACAGCGACACCATGCGCGCCGAAACCGGCAACGCAGCCGACGGCCAGTCCAGGATCACATCCCGCACGATGCGGGGCTCGACCGTGGCGACGCCGGGAATCTCCCTGAGCTGCGCCACCACCGAGAGCGGCGCGCGTTTGAGCGTGACGAAAACCTGCGGAAAGCGTGCGCTGGCGTAGAAGCGGTCGCGCCCGGCACGCAATGAATTGTAGGTCGAAATCGAAGCGACGAAGACGGCCATGCCGGCCGCCACCACCAGCGCGATCGTGATCACCTGGCCGCGCATGGCCGAGATATCGCGCAACAGCTTGCGATCGAGCAGGCTCACCAGCGCACCTCGTCCGGGCTGAGCCTGCGCGGATTGCGTTCTTCGCCGACGATGCGTCCGCCGCCGAGGCGCAGAACGCGGTCCGCCATGCCCGCGATCGCCGCGTTGTGGGTGATGATGACCGTCGTGGTGCCGAGCTGCTCGTTGGCCCGCGCGATGGCGGCGAGCACCACCTTTCCGGTCTCGTAGTCGAGCGCGCCGGTCGGCTCGTCGCACAACAGCACATCGGGCGATTTGACGATGGCGCGCGCGACCGCGACGCGCTGCTGTTCGCCGCCGGAAAGCTGCGAGGGGAAATGATCGAGCCTTTGGTCGAGGCCGACCAGCGCCAGCGCCTGCCGCGGGTCGAGCGGGTGGTCGGCGATCTCGTTCACCAGCGCCACGTTCTCGAGCACGGTGAGGCTGGGAATGAGGTTGTAGAACTGGAACACGAAACCGACGTGCTCGCGCCGATATCGCGTCAATTCGGCATCGTCGGCGCCGACGAGGTCGTGGTCGCGCCATCGGGCTTCGCCGCCGGTCGGCGCGTCGAGGCCGCCCAGGATGTTGAGCAGGGTCGACTTGCCCGAGCCGGAAGGCCCGAGCAGCACGACGAACTCGCCTTCATAGATGTCGAGATTGACGTCCCTCAGTGCATGGACCTGAACTTCGCCCATGGTGTAGGTCTTGGACAGATCGCGTGCGTGAAAGACCACGCCGCGCGGTGCGTCTGGCTGCGGGAGTTCGTTCAGCGCCACGATGTCCTGCTGCTGCTGTTGCGCTTCAGTTGACGATCAATAGTGGGTTGCGCTGTTTCCCGCTTGAGGCAGGTCAAATTGTCCGCCTGGTCCCGGATCGTTCCTCAACCGGCTTGATTTCGCTGTTTCCAGATTTCGATCAAGGTGAGGGAAATCGAGGCAACGAGAGGGCCAAGAACCACGCCCGGCGCGCCCAGAAGGATCACGCCGCCGACGATGGCGATGAATGACGGGATGGTATGCATCATCAGCTTCCTGCCGACCAGCATCGGGTAAACCACGTTGTCGACCAGGCCGACCACGATGGTGCCCCAGAAAGTGAGTATGGCGGCGGAAGCAAGATCTCCAGAAAGCGCCAGGAACAGCGCCGCCGGCACCCAGATGACGAAGGCGCCGAGAAACGGAACCACCCCCAGGAGGCCCATCAGAACTCCCCAAAACACCGGGGCCGGCAACCCAAGCCACCAGAACATGCCCCCGCCGAGCGCGCCCTGCAGAGCCGACACGGCGGCAGTGCCCACCACTGTCGCGAATATGGTGTCGGTAAACCGATCGGATATCCTGGAAAATTCGCAAGCCGACAGCGGCAGCGTCTGTTTCGCCAGCGCAACCGCTTTTTCCCGATCGCGAAGAATGTAAAACAGGAAATAGAAAGTCAAAAGCAGGCTTACCGCGCCCTCGACCGAAGCGCGGACGATCGAACCGCTCCATCCGGCTACCCAGGAAATGGCGGCCTTGACGAGGTCGGGGAGGTCCAGGCGCTCGTTGATCCAGCGCAGCGCCGGCGCGACCCGGGGGTGACTATCGAGCAATTGTGTCCAGCGATCCGCGTCCAGCATCGGGCTGATGACCGTGACACTTCGAGCCGCTTCGTTGAGAAGAGAGCCGACCACCAGAATACCCGGGACCACGACGATGAACGCCACGATGCCGACGGTGGCGGCGGCGGAAAGGTTCGCGGAATGTACAGACCTTCGGATCCTCGCATCCAGGGGAACGAAGAGTACGCCCAGCGTGACCGACCAGACGATCGCCGGCAGAAATGGTATCGCGAGAAAGTAACAGAGGATCAGTCCGACGACGACCGCCACCGTCAATACGACGTTCGAAACTGTCCAGCGGTCAGGAACACTGCTTCCGGTCATGGAGCATTCCGGAAAGACGCCGCCGCAACCGCCCGAAACTTCATTCCAGCCGTGTCCCTTCGTTCAATACTGGAAAAATCATAACCCGAAGCAGAGCTTCATTCTATGCCTCGTTCCCCGTTATATCTTGCGCTAGCGCAACGAATTCCGGTCGGCGCAGGGTAGGATGACGAGAATTCAAGAATCGGTCGATCATGGAATGACTGAAACCGCGTCCGGCAATTCGATCGAGCTGCGTGTCGATAATATCGCGCAGTTGTTTCATACATTGGATCCGTTTCCGTTCCGGGAACGCGATCTGGACAGGGAAGCGGAGGAATTCATCGTCGGTTGGGCCCGCGAACTCGCCGCCGACCGCGCGATAAGAATCCTGGTTCACTTTCCCGAAACCGAGGCGCAAACGAAGGCGGCACGCGAACTGAAGGAGGCCTTCCGTCGATATTTTTCCGATCACGCCGGTGCTTCTCAACGCGAGATCAAGGAACTGTTTCGGATCGGTCGCCGCTCGCTCGGGATCGGCGTCACCATCCTGGTGATATGTCTTCTGTCGGCCCATCTCGTCGGTGGTTACCTGATCGATACCCCGTTCCGACGCCTGGTCGAGGAGAGTTTTCTCATTCTTGGGTGGGTCGCGAACTGGCGGCCGCTCGAAATATTCCTGTATGATTGGCTGCCGCTTGCCCGGAAACGGGATTTGTATCGCCGTCTTGCAGCGGCAACCGTCGAACTGAAAACGTACGCTGCTCCGACACCTTCGGAGCCCTGACCGGTGTTGGAATATAGCAAAGCGGCTCTCATACAAGGTGCCTCTATGAATGGGCTGACCAGCATCGAAGCGGCCCGGCGTCTCGCGGCCGAGGGTGCCAACGAACTTGCCCAGGACGGGCGGCGCCGGGTCTGGCAGATCGCCTTCGAGGTTCTCCGCGAACCGATGCTCTTGATGCTGCTCGCCGCCGGGGCGATCTACATCAGCCTCGGCGATCTCAAGGAAGCGCTGCTGATCGTCGTGCTGGCTTCGGCTTCCATTGTGGTTACGATCGTGCAGGAAGCGCGTAGCGAGCGCGTGCTCGAAGCCCTGCGCGATCTTACGAGTCCACGCGCGCTGGTGCTGAGGGATGGCGTGCAAAAGCGGATTCCCGGCCGTGAAGTCGTTCGCGGCGACCTTGTGGTGCTGAACGAGGGCGACCGCGTGCCCGCGGATGCAACCCTGATCTCGTGCCAGGCGCTGGAGGCCGATGAATCGCTCTTGACCGGCGAGGCCGTTCCGGTGCGAAAGGCGCTGGCCTCCGGATTGCCATCCGATACCAGGCCGGGCGGCGATGATCTTCCCTTCGCCTATTCGGGCTCGCTGATCGTGCGCGGGCAGGGGCTCGCCGAGGTGACGGCGACCGGGGCGCGGAGCGAAATCGGCAAGATCGGAAAATCGCTCTCCGTCATCGAGAGCGAGCCGCCGCCGATCCAGAGCGAAACGCGGCGCCTGGTCCGCTGGTTTGCGATCGGCGGCGTCGCCGTCAGCGTTCTCTTCACCCTTCTCTATGGTTGGCTTCAATCCGCGTGGCTGAATGCCTTTCTCGGCGGGATCGCGCTCAGCATGTCGCTGCTGCCGGAAGAGTTTCCGGTCATTCTGACCGTGTTCATGGTGATGGGAGCCTGGCGAATCTCGCGCGCCGGCGTGCTGACGCGCCGCTCCGCCGCGATCGAAACCCTCGGCGCCGCCACGGTGCTGTGCACCGACAAGACCGGCACCCTGACCGAAAACAGGATGACGATTGCGGATGTGCGCCCCGTCGGCGGCGGCGCAGGGGCCGATGCGGTCGTCGCCATCGGGCGTCTTGCAAGTCAGCTCAAGCCGTTCGATCCCATGGAGCAGGCCTTTCATCTGCGCGCGGAGCAACTCGGGCTCGACGCGGCCGTCGCGCAGGACCTCGTTCACCAATATCCATTCGCCTCCGGCCTGCTCGCCATGACCAATGTCTGGCGGCAGAAGGACGGCTCGCTGCTGGCCGCCGCCAAGGGAGCACCGGAAGCCATCGCCGGACTTTGCCGGCTCTCGTCCGACCGGCAGGCCTCGATCGCGCGGGACGCCGGGCAGATGGCGGATCAGGGCATGCGTGTCCTCGGGGTGGCCAAGGCGCTGCTGAAGGGCGATGCGCCAGGCACCCAGCAAGACATCGCCTTTGATTTTCTCGGTCTGGTCGGGCTCGCCGATCCGGTGCGGGCGAGCGTGCCGGCGGCGGTGCGCGAATGCCGCTCGGCCGGCATCCGCGTTATCATGATTACCGGCGATTATCCGCCCACCGCGCGGGCGATCGCACAGCAGGCCGGCATCGATGTCGGCGATCTCATGAGCGGTCAGGATCTCGCCCGGCTTGACGATGCGGCGCTCGCCGACCGTGTCAGGACCGCCACCATATTCGCCCGCATCCGGCCCGAGCAGAAAATGCGGATTGTCGAGGCTTTGAAGGCCAACGGTGAGATCGTCGCCATGACCGGCGACGGCGTCAATGATGCGCCTTCGCTCAAGGCCGCCCATATCGGCATCGCCATGGGCGGGCGCGGAACGGACGTCGCACGCGAAGCCAGCGCGATCGTTCTGATCGAGGACGATTTCAGTTCCATCGTCCGCACCATCCGGCTCGGCCGCCGGATCTACGACAACATTCGCAAGGCGATGGGCTTCGTGATGGCGGCTCATATTCCGATCGCCGGCCTTGCCCTGCTGCCGCTTGCCTTTGGCATTCCGCTGATGCTGTTTCCGGTTCACATCGCGTTTCTGGAAATGGTCGTCGATCCCGTCTGTTCGATCGCCTTCGAGGCCGAGCCGGAGGAAGGCGACGTGATGAGCCGGCCGCCGCGCGATCCGAAGAGCCCGCTGTTTTCCTTGCCGCTCATCTTCTGGAGCCTGCTGCAGGGCGCGACCGTGCTGGTGGCGACGGCGGCCATTTTGCTGATCGCATGGATGCGGGGGATGCCCGAGGCCGAAGTCCGCTCGCTGGCCTTCGTGATACTGATCGAGGGAAATATCGCCATGATCCTGGCCGGACGCTCCTTCAGCACCTCCATCGCGCGCGCGCTTTTGCGGCCCAACCGGGCGCTATGGACGGTTCTTGGCGTCGACGCCGCTTTGCTGACGGCCATTCTGAGCTGGCCGGCCCTGCGCGATCTGTTTCGCTTCGGTCCGCTTCACGCGAACGATCTCCTGCTGTGCCTGGGAGTTGGCCTTTGCATCCTCCCCGTCCTCGAGGTTTTAAAGCGACCGTTCCGGCGTGCCCTGCGCGCTTGAGACTGTCTTTCGAATGTCAAGGCGGTGCCGGCCGCAGACGGCCGGCAGCCGGACTCGAACTCCGCCGTCACAACCCCGGCAGCTGGCTCACCGAAACATTGATCGCGCCCTGCGCCTCCGCGATCACGCGCAGCGTTTTGGAATCGAAGGCGATGTCGGCAAGCCGGAGGCTCGTGATATCCGCCGTCACCCGCACGCCGTCCTCGTTCTTCTGAAAGCCGGAGATCGCGGCGGCGATCTTCTTTTGCGCATTGGTCATGAACGGCTTGAGGTCGATGGTGGCCTTGTCCGCCAGCGCCTGCTGCAGATGCGGCATCACCGTGCGCGCCGCGGCGCCGAGCAGCCCGAACGCGGCTTCCGATTCGACGGCGAGCTGGATATCGCCGAGCCGCAGCGTCTGCTGCGCCTGGTCGAGCAGCGGCCTGCCCCAGATATGCACGGTGGCCTCGCCGCCGAAGCCGAAGAAGCTCTTTTTCTCTTTTGCGTTCACCAACAGCGAAATCAGCAGCCGGTCGCCCGAGGCGGCGACCGATGCGCGCTTCACGGTGACGGCGACCGGGCCGGAACCGTCCTCGGGGAAAGTGCGGCCGGCGAACTGCGCCTCCACGATCTTGTTGATCTCGGTGAACGGCACGTCGATCGGCACGCCGATACTGACCCCTCCCGGCGTCGGCGGGATGATGTCGATCTTGGCGGGGAACGGGCAGTCGGGCCTGGTCTCGGCCGGCGTGATGCGGGTCTCCGCCTCGATGCCGAGCGTCACCGTGACCGCCGCGGCATCGACGCCGGGCTGCACCGCGATCGCGCGGGTAGGCTTGAGCTCGAGCCACAGCGGCGGCAAGGTCGCGCCGGCGCCGGTGCCCTGCAGCGGGATCGAACGGCAGGCCTTGGCCCATTGCGTCCGCGCGCTCTGCTCCAAGGTGCGGTCGTTGCGCAGGCGCGCCTCCACCGCGGCGACCTGGTCGGCGACGTTCTTGTCGATCAAAGGCTTGACCTGCGCCGGCACGTTGACGCGGGCGCCGGCCACGACAAGGCTGGAGTCGCCGAGCGTCACCTGCGCTGCCAGGTTCGGCTCGAGGTGCCAGGCGGCGGCGAGCCTGGGCCGCGAGGTGAAGGTGACGTTGCCCTTGATCTCGGCGCTGGCATTGAGCGACTTGATGTTCACGCTGCCGATCTGCTTGGCGACATTGGCGCCCAGCAGCCCGGCGAGCGCGTCGCCGACCGCGCCGGTCGCCTTCGACGACAGCGAGCCGGTGACGTTGAGTTTTCCCGTCAGCGGCGTCGTCAGCGTCAGCACGTCCTGGCCGCCGGTCGCCGCGATCGGCCCGCGCGATGCGGTCCAGCCGATGTTCGCGTTCTGCAATATCTGCGACACCGGATTATCCGCCTTGCCGGCGAAGTTGCGCGGCGCCGCGCGATCGGCGGCGTCGCGAATGGCGGGAAGCGCGATCGCGACCGGCGCCAGGATGAATGAGCGCCGCGACACCGGCGGCAGCGGCGGCAGTTGGACAAGTACCGGCGCGGGGCCTCCGCCGCGCGGGGCGACCCAGTCCATCGTCTTCAGGCTGATGAAAAACGAGACCACGACCACCGCGGTCCCGAGCAGGATTGTCTTGAGGCTCACCGCCAGCCGCATCGTTCCCCCGGAATGAATCAGGCGGGGAGTCTACAGGGCGGGCTGTTGCGGCGCCAGAGTGGCGGAGGAGCTTGTTCCCCATCGTACTTGCGTCTCGCCGTCAGCGCCACAAGAAGAAGCCGGGGCCCACAGACCCCGGCTTGTTCCATGATTGATGACAAGCGATTGTCAGTTGGTCACGGGAACTGCATAGGTGTGGACGTACTCGATGATTGCGCGGGCATCATCAGCCGCCTGCGCGAAACCGTCCACACCGTCGGTCGACATATAGTTCGTGCTCTTGAACAGCGTATCGTAGACATTGACTGTCGTCGGCACATAGCTGCCGTTGGGCTGTAGTACGAGAACCTGCACGGTCGTGGTGCCGTAGACAGTCTGACGGTCATAGCTGAATGTCGAATAATCGACGTAGGAACCGCTGCCCGTGGAGTCCTTGAGCGTCCCGGTTACGCCCAGGATCGTGTTCATGTCGACCACCTTGTCGATCGTCAACGTGCCCGACTTGTCCGAAGCCGCGGCAAGAAACGAAGCCGCCGTGGTCAAGTCCTGCGTCGTGAACGTGCCGTCGACCAGGTAGGTGAGGCTGCTGAACTTGGTCACGTCCGTGACGCCGGTGATCGTGCCCTTATTCAAAAGCTCGACATAGAGTGCAAGATTCTCCAGTGGCGCGTCGATCGTCTTCGCCACACCGTCGGTGGTCAGCACGAGGCGTCCGCTGGCATCCAGGGTAACGGTCTGAGCCGCGTTAATGGCTGCCAGCACCTCCTCATATCGGGTGCTCAACACGGTCAGGGGCGAGCGCCCCACATTGAGCCGGCCCAGTTCAACCGAAATCGCCAGATCGGGATTGATCACGTTGCCCTCGGCATCGAGCGGCACCAGATTGCCGTCCTTGTCGATAGGTTGAACGACCCAGGTACCGTCCGCGAGCTGCTTCAAGATCGGCACGCCGTTGGCGTCGCGCAGAAGCACGTACATATCGCCGTAAATGTCGCCCTTCTTGGTGCCGGAGGCCGTGTTGCCGCGGCCTGGCTTGCCGTCACGCCCCGATGTACCGGCCTACGCCGGACGATCTGAATCTTCTTCTTCAGCCGCTTTCGGCGTTGTCTTTCCGGTTTTCTTGCCGGCTGTGCTGCTGCCTTTGCTGCTGGCTTTGCTGCGGCCTTGCTGCGCTAGTCGCCGTATCTGTCGCGCCATGCTTGCCGCGCGTCGATGAGGCGGAGCCGCCCTTCTTCGACGATTCGCCGTGCTCGTCGCTCGTGGCAGACGATTTTTTGTCCGATCCGGACTCCATGTCGTGGAAAACGTCGCGCAGGGACTGACTGCCGCTACCGCCACGGCCGCTCTGGCCGCCCTCCCGCCCTTGCCGCCCTTGCTGCCGCCGTGGTCGCTGTCGGCGTGGTCAGCACCGGAATCGCGACCGCCACCGCCACCATGGCCGCCACTGCCGCCCCTCTGCGCATAGCTGGGCGCCATACCTATGGTCAGCATCGTCGCCAGGACGGCAACTGTCGCCAGCATCGGTAACCGCTTAATTGAACTGAGTTTCATGACAAGCTCCCTTCACGTTCATGCGGTTATGGAAACCACATCCCGGGAAGCTGCCTTGACATCCGTCAATCGGAGGAAGCCGAGGCAGAATGCCGCAGCCAGACCAGCCTGCAAAGTCGATGCCGATCAGCGCTACTTCGGACCAAATTTGTGCAGAATGCCAACGCGAAACAAATCTTCCTTCGGACGAAATTGTTCGAGTTCGCCGTTTGGCGGAGTCAGCATCGCGAATGCAGGGTAAAAAGTATGAGTATACTCCAGACGCGCGATAAAATCGTCTGAAACCGGTATTTCCATGCCGCCGCCAACCCGCAGTCCGGTTTCGTCGTACCAGGCCGTCAAGCTATTCTGGCCGCGCGAAAAATCGACTTGAGCACGGGTCTGCACGACCCCGGCACGGGCGTAAAGCAGCGCCGTGTTGTTCACGACATAACCGACGCGCGCGCTCGCCCCGAAATTCCACTGCCTCTCCACCGCGAAGGTTCGTCCTCCTCCCTCGCGTTCGTGATTGCTGTTGGTCTTGCCCAGTTCGGCCTCCAGTTCGCCGCCCAGATAGAAATTGCCGGCCTGGAAGCCGTAACCGCCGAACACGCCGCCGGTATAGCCGAGGTCGCCGAAGTCAGCGGTCAGGGTGGTTCCTGCATTGCGCGGACCCGTCGACTGGGTCGACATGGCGTCGTGGCCGACCTGACCACCGGCATAAAGTCCGCGGTAGTCGATATTGGCCGACGTCATCGCGCCCGGCGTGCCGCCGAACGTATATACCAGTCCTACCGACGTCATCGCGCTGTCATTGGTGAAGTTGTCGGGCGTGCCGCGTGGCGGCGGCGGATCGATACAACAATTGATGTTGTAGCTGTTGAACGCCGAGAAGGTATGCTCGAGCCGAACGGCGAGGTCGCGCGTAATCGGCGCGGTGCCACCGACCCCGACGCGAATGCCTGTTTCGGTCCGCCGGTCCTGAATGCCCATCTGGCGAAGTTGATAGTCAGTTTCAAAGCGCGCCATATCTAAGCCCGCCTTGCCGTAGAGCATTGTGCCGCCCTTGAAGGAGCGGCCGATAATTCCGGAAAGACCAAACTCATAGTCGGTCGAGACGGAAAAGATCCGTTCATCCGGAACGTGGTAGTGATTCCAGCCACCGTTGGCCTTGGCGACGTCTGCTTCCAGCGCAAGATACCAGTCGCCAATATGGAGGCCGTAGCCGCCAAACACGCCACTGGCCCAGCCTTCGTTGCCAAAGTCCGCTTGCAGCGTTCCGTCGTTTCCACGCGACCCCTGCAGCTTGGTCTCGACATTGGAGATACCTGTCTGGAGACCGATATAGAAACGCCCTTGGCTGTCGGAAGGTACCTCCGGTTTTCTGAAATCCTCGTCCTTGTAGGCAGGCTCCTGAACAAGGCCCGCCCGCAGCATCGCGCGGGATTCAATATAGCTGTAGTTCAGATCGGTGGAATCGCGCGTCGTTCGTGAAAAATCAGTCCCGATATAAAAATGCGACGTCAAATAGTCGCGAATACCGATCCCGAAGGACTGAACCTGATCGACGCGGGATATCCCATTGAACTGATCGAGATAATACGAGGCGCTTCCCTCCACCCGAAGGTTCGGCCGAATCCAATGCAAGACACTGAGGGATGCAGCGGTTTCAAGGTAGCCGGACGCCCCCTGCAGGTCCGTCTCCTGGATTTTCCGCTCCAGTCGCGCGGTGACCGTCGTCGCCGGGATGCCGGTCCATCTCAACTGGCCGCCGAAATCGGGAACGAAGACGTTGCCGAATCGCGGATCGCTGTATTGCTGGTATATGCCGCCGGCATAGGCTTCGGCGTCGAGGGTCCCAGTGACCTGACGACGCAATCCGCCGGAGAAGCGCAGGCCGTTTGAATCTTTCTGATAGCCGTAATCATCGACCGGCAGCCGATAATTGCGGCCGTCGTAGCTGAACATGCCGAACAGTTCGTCGGTTGCGTTGATCGAGCGTCCGGCCCGGGTGCCGACCGTGAACACGTCGCGGTCGCGGTCATCATTGATGATGGTCCCGCCACCAACTTGGGCAACATTATCGTAATCGTAATGATCAAATGTGGTGCCGACGCGCAGCGAACCCTGATCGAATTTCACCAGCCCTGCGCCGAAAGCGCGCGTCACGTCATAGATCGTCGGAGTCACACTTGGACGGGCGTTGGGCGAAGAGCGCGGTTCATGGAGGTGGTCAAAGGCCGTGCCGCCAGACAGGCTGAGCATCGGCGAAAAATCGTAACGGCCGTTCGCATAGGCGCCGAAGTCGTTAAAATTTTCGTCGGTGTGATTGGCGTAACGGCCAAGAGCCGCATTGCCGCCCACATTGGCTACGCCATTTTCGCCTTGAAAACGGAGGTTGGCGAACGGATTGACGACTGTGATCCAATCGAAAACCTTGTCCGTTCGCGTCGCGTAAATATTGTCGGAATATTCTTCTGAAATCGAAACGCCGGAGGTCAGTTCCGGCGCAGTGGAGGTGTTCCTTGATTGCGGAGTTTTTTGCCGGACAGAAACCGATTGCTGGGCAGAAACGGAATCAGGAAGCACAACGGCTGCAGCCGTAACTCCGATCAAAAATCTTAACGCTGGTCGCATCATGCCGCCACAGTAGGGGGAAGGCCAAGACCCATTCCCTGGCGGGCCTGCCGGACTCCTTCACGAATAGCCAGGCTATTTTTTGAGCACTATTGCGGAAATGACACAGTAAAAGGAATTGCGGCACCGATGCGGCTAATTTGGCCGCTGCGCATCATGATTGGTCCGCCTGGGGACGTCGATTCCAGATCCGGAGGGATCCAGAGGAAAGTCCGGCCAGGACCAGGATCGCGGACGGGGTGGACGATTGCAGCGAGCAGCGTTCGCATCTGGCTTGGGCAATCGCACCAAAGCGCCATATGGCATCCTGGCGCAACATGCGATCTGAAGTTGCGACCGTGAGGGCCAAGCTGTCTGCCCTCCTTCAACCGCGCCTGCGGTCCGCATTGTCGGCGCGGCGGTCCATCGGCAGCACGATCACCTTGGTGCCGACATTGACCCGTGAATAGAGATCGGTGACGTCCTCGTTGGTGAGGCGGATGCAGCCGGACGAGACGTGGGTGCCGATGGTGTCCGGCGCGTTGGTGCCGTGGATGCGATACACGGTGCCACCGAGATACATCGCGCGCGCGCCGAGCGGATTGCCGGGGCCGCCGGCCATGTGGCGCGGCAGATAGGGCTGGCGCGCGATCATTTCCGGGGGCGGGGTCCAGTCCGGCCACTCGGCCTTCTTGGTCACCGACTGCACGCCCGACCAGGTGAAGCCGTCGCGGCCGACGCCGATGCCGTAGCGGATCGCCCGACCGCCGCCGAGCACATAATAGAGATAGGTGTTGGGGGTATCGATGATGATGGTGCCGGGCGCTTCGCGGGTGGCGTAGCTGACGATCTGGCGCCTCAGTCGCGCCGGCAGTTCGGCCACGGTGCCTTCGTCCTCGGACGGGGCGGCCTGTACCGGCGGCGCCGATGGCGCGGGCGGCGTCAGGATGAAGGGAAACAGCTGCAACGGCGCGGCCGTGGCGGCGCCGGAAAATGCGATTGCGCCAATGGCCAAGGCGCCGAGCGCGGCGGCACGGCGGGAATTGCGCGTCAATGCGTCCAGATTGAACATGGTCGTCCCCTGTCTTTGGTCGTCTGTTCGTCGCCCTGGCGCCGTTTCGGCGCTTCGTTGCGGCGATCAGTACAGGGCTGCGGTTTCAGAACGTTTGCGTCGAAATCGCAAAATGGTTTCGTCACGGTAAGGAAATATTTCGTCAATGTGTCGTGCGGGGACCGGAAAAACCCCGTCAGCCGCGAAAAAGGCAGCCCCGCCCGCCCATGACGTCACACGCCTGAAATATCCATAGCCGAACGTCTGCCATTGAGAATCAATGGCTCTCGGGGCTTCCCGTTCATGCGGATATTGATTGCGACCGACGCTTGGCATCCGCAGGTAAACGGCGTGGTGCGCACGTTAACCTCATTGGCCAAAAGCGCCGCGGCACTGGGCGTCGAGATCGAATTTCTGACCCCGGACGGGTTTCCCTCGCTGGCGGTGCCGACCTATCCCGGCTTGCGCATGGCCTGGCCGAACCGGCGCGAGATCGCCCGCCGGATCGAGGCGGTCTCGCCGGACGCCATCCACATCGCGACCGAGGGGCCGATCGGATGGGCGGTGCGGGCCTATTGCCTGCGCCGCAAGCTGGCGTTCACCACGTCCTATACGACCCGCTTTCCGGAATATATCGCCGTGCGCTCGATCATCCCGGCATGGCTCAGCTACGCGGTGCTGCGGCATTTTCATTCGGCCGCCGCCATGACCATGGTCGCGACCGCCTCGCTCAAGCAGGAACTTGCCGCGCGCGGATTTCGAAAACTCGGCTTCTGGACGCGCGGGGTCGACACCGGGCTGTTCACGCCCGACGCGCCGGCCGAACTCGATTTGCCGCGGCCGATCTTCCTGACCGTCGGCCGCGTCGCGGTCGAAAAGAACCTCGAGGCGTTCCTGGCGCTGAACCTGCCGGGAACCAAGGTCGTGATCGGGGAGGGACCGCAGCGCGCGCTGCTGGAGCGCCGCTACCCGAAGGTCAGGTTTCTCGGCGAAAAGAAGGGCCGCGAATTGAGCGCGCATTTCGCCGCGGCCGACGTCTTTGTATTCCCGAGCCTCACCGACACCTTCGGCGTCGTGCAGCTCGAAGCGCTGGCCTGCGGCACGCCGGTCGCCGCCTTTCCGGTGATGGGCCCGCTCGACGTGATCGCGGACCATCCGGTCGGAGCTCTGGACAGGGATTTGCGCAGCGCCTGCATCCGCGCGCTCGGCATGTCCCGCGAGACCTGCCGGCACTTTGCGCTGGCCCGTTCCTGGGAAAACAGCGCGCGGCAGTTCATCGCCAATCTCAGCGCGTTGCAGCCGAGCCGTTCGCTGCGGCCGGCGCACCGCATGGCGAAGCGAAGCGCGGTGCAAGGCTGATCGAATCAAAGGCTGATCGAATCAAGGCTAACCGGATCAACACAACAGCGAGCGAAAGATCATCATGGCAGAAATCATCAAGCTTGACGGCAGCAGGGAGCTGGACTTCGACCGCGCCATGGTCGAGCAGGCCTATGACCGCTGGGCGCCGATCTACGACCTCGTGTTCGGCGGGGTGTTCAGCAAGGGCCGCAAGGCCGCCATCCAGGCCACCAACAGGATCGGCGGCCGCGTGCTCGAGGTCGGCGTCGGCACCGGAATTTCGCTGCCGCAATACGCATCCCATCTTCGTATCTTCGGCACCGATATCTCCGAAGCGATGCTGCGCAAGGCGAAGCGGCGGGTCGCCGATCTCCGCCTCAGGCATGTCGAGGGTCTTGCCGTCATGGACGCGGAGAAGCTCGAATTTCCCGACAATTGCTTCGACGTCGTGATGGCGCAATATGTCGTCACCGCGGTGCCGAATCCGGAAGCGGCGCTGGACGAGTTCGCGCGCGTGCTGCGGGTGGGCGGTGAACTGATCATCCTGACCCGGGTCAGCGCGGATGTCGGGATGCGCCGCTTCATCGAGCAGCGGCTGCAGCCGGTGGTGCGCCGGCTCGGTTTCCGGACCGCCGAATTTGCCTGGTCGCGCTATGCGCAGTGGCTGGCGGGCGCGCATGGAATGGAATTGGTCGAGCGCCGTCTGGTGCCGCCGCTCGGCCATTTCTCGCTGGTTCGCTTCCGCAAGACCGGGGTCGCCGCGGCGGCTTGAGGGCGCCTCAACCCGACATGTCATTATGATGTCGTCACATGACTTACATCGAATCCCTGTACGCAAGTCACGCAGGCAAACGAGGGGGAGAGCGATGAAGCGATTCATGACGGCATTGCGAACGCAACGGTGGGATGACCATCGCTACTACCATCACAGCCGCATCAACCAGTCGCTGCATTTCGTCAGCGCCTTCAGTTTCCTGGTCGGCTATGCGCTGATGTTCGTCGACCCGGTCAAGGCCGCGCTGATCGGCTGGCTGGTCTCGATGACCACGAGGCAGGCCGGGCATTTCTTCTTCGAGCCTAAAGACTACGACCACATCAACCAGGCGACCCACGAATACAAAGAGGAAATCAAGGTCGGCTACAATCTGCAGCGCAAGGTCGTGCTGATGACGATCTGGGCGCTGTCGCCGCTGGTGCTGTATCTCGATCCGACCCTGTTCGGCCTGTTCGTGCCCTGGACCTCGCCGGCGGATTTCATGCGCCAGGTTGCCAAGGTCTGGCTCGCGGTCGGGATCGGCGGCCTGTTGTTCCGCACCATCCATTTGTTCTTCATCCGCGACGTCGAGACCGGCCTGGTCTGGATGACCAAGATCCTCACCGACCCCTTCAGCGATCTCCGGCTGTACTACAAGGCGCCGCTCTATCTGATGAAGGGCGAACTGATCGATCCCGGCCTCGACCTGATCGAGCACGGCATGGAAGAGAAGCACGCCTGAGCGAATTCGAGGCCAGGGTCACGCCAAATACCAAAACTCGTCATGGTCGGGCGACGCCGTCCTTCGGACGGCTGCGCCCGGCATGACGGTGAGGAGTCGCGCATCAGCGAGCGCGTCGTGTGACCATCTCTTTGAAAATCTGCCGGCGGATCTTCCTGTCGGTGAGGGAAGCCTCGCGCCACCACCAGCCGTCCTGTTTCATCTTTCTGCCCGCCGCCACGAAACGTTTTGCCACCTCGGCAAAATCCGCATCGCTGTAGTTCAGGCTGAAGATCAGCCGGCCGGTTCCGACCCAGCTCAGCGCCAGCTCTTCGGCGCGCAGATAATACTGAAACATCCAGTTGTAGCGGGACGGCGCGGTGTAGTGGACCATCCAGATCGAAGACAGATTGGAGACGCGGACCGGCAGATCGTGTTCGGCCATCATCTCGTTCAGCTGCCGCGCCCGGGCGTTCCAGCGCTCATCAAGTCCGTCGTAGACGATGCGAAACGCCGGATCGTCGAGCCGGGTGAGGAATTCGTCCATGGCCGCCATCACATAGGGGTGCGAGTTGAAGGTGCCGCGCGCAAAGCAGACGTCGACCGGGCGGTCGTCGCGGAAGCGGCGCATCAGTTCCCTGCGGCCGCAGACCACGCCGACCGGCAAGCCTCCCGCGAGGCTCTTGCCGTAGGTCACCATGTCGGCGCGGACGCCGAAATATTCCTGCGCCCCGCCGGCGGCGAGCCGGAAGCCGACAAACACCTCGTCGAAGATCAGGACGATATTTCGCATCGTGCAGACCTGCCGCAGCGCCTGCAGCCATTCGCTGTAGGCGGCGCGGTCGAAGCCGCCGCTGCGCGAGCTGTCGACCAGCGCCGAATCGGACGGCGCGTTGCCGTTGGGATGCAGCGCCTGCAGCGGATTGACCAGCACGCAGGCGATGTCGCGCCGGGTCTGCAGAACCCGCAGCGTGCGCTCCGACATCTCGGCCAGCGTATAGGTCTCGTGCGGCGCGATCGGGTTGCCGACGCCGGGCTGCACATCGCCCCACCAGCCGTGATAGGCGCCGGCGAAACGCACCAGATGCGAGCGGCCGGTGTGATAACGCGCCAGCCGCACCGCCTGCATCACGGCTTCGGTGCCGGACATGTGGAAGGAAACTTCGTCCAGCCCCGAGATCGCGCACAGCCGGGTGACGTTGTCGACAATGACGGGATGGTAGGGCCCGAGCACCGGGCCGAGCGTGTGCGCGCGCGCCTCGGCACGCGCTATGCAGTCCTTGTAGAAGTCGTTGCCGAAGATGTTGACGCCGTAGGAGCCGGTCAGGTCGTAGAAGATATTGCCGTCGAGATCGGTGACCGTGACGCCCGCCGAGGACTGCACGAAGGCGCTGGTGCCGAGATGCTCCCGCACCAGCCTCGAATACTGGAACGGCACCCGGTAGCTTTCGGTGAATTGCAGGTCGGAAATTTTTTCCGAGGCCTGCAGGGTCAGCGCCCGGCCCTTGGCGAACCGCTCGCGGTAGAGGCTGGCGAGCCGGAAGAAGCCGTCCTGGCGCTGGGTGGCCATTTGGGCCGGCGCGCCGTCGGAACTGAAGAAGTCGTTGATGTCGAACTCGTAGAACGGGATCAGCCGTGCCACCAGGCGCGACATTTTGGCGTGCCCGGTCAGCGAGCGGTGCTTGGCGCGCGACAGCGCCAGCCGCGCCCGCAATTTGGGAACGGCGGCTGCGGTGCCGGCAATGGCGGCGCCGGCGAAAGCGAGAATCGGAAGCGGCGAATCCATGTCGCCAAGCGCTATCCAGTGGAGCTGACAGATTCATGACAGTCCGAAGCCTTATCGCTGCCCTGACCCAGCAGGAAGACATCAACTTCCTCCTGACCAACCGCGTGCCGCGGGCGGCGCTGACGCGGTTCATGGGCTGGTTCAGCAAGATCGAACAGCCCGTGATCCGCGACCTCTCGATCGCCTGCTGGCGGCTGTTTTCCGACCTCGATCTGTCCGAAGCGCGCAAGACCCGCTTCAAGAGCCTGCACGACTGTTTTACGCGCGAGCTCAAGCCCGGCCTGCGTCCGGCCGATCCCGACCCAGAAGTCGTGGTCAGCCCGTGCGACGCCATCGTCGGCGCGTTCGGCGCGATTGCCGACACCGAACTGTTTCAGGTCAAGGGCGCGCCGTATTCGCTCTCCGATCTCATCGGCGATCCCGCGCTGGTGGAGGCGCACCGCAACGGCCGGTTCGTCACGCTGCGGCTGACCTCGAGCATGTATCACCGCTTTCACGCCCCCTGCGACTTAGGGATCGAGCAGGTCGATTTCATCAGCGGCGACACCTGGAACGTCAATCCGATCGCGCTGAAGCGGATTGAAAAACTGTTCTGCAAGAACGAGCGCGCGGTGATCCGCGGCCACCTCGCCAGCGGCGAGGCGCTGACGCTGGTGCCGGTCGCGGCCATCCTGGTGGCC
The DNA here is from genome assembly GCA_963721275.1 of uncultured Alphaproteobacteria bacterium. Classification (GTDB taxonomy): domain Bacteria; phylum Pseudomonadota; class Alphaproteobacteria; order Rhizobiales; family Xanthobacteraceae; genus Bradyrhizobium. The sequence goes on from CAVRIQ010000028.1 coordinate 288,933, forward strand.
AGCATCCGGCTGCATTTCATCGATCGGCTGCTCAACGCCGATACCATCGGGCCGGTCAGCTTCCCCTGCGATGTCGGCGTGCGCAAGGGCGACGAACTCGGCTGGTTCGAGCACGGCTCGACCATCATCGTGCTCGCGCCGGAGAATTTCGAATTCTGCGACAACGTCGTGGCCTCCGCGCGGATCCGCGCCGGCGAGCCGCTGCTGCGAAGGCATGGCTGAACGATGGGCTCAACGAGCCTCCCCGAACGAAGCGGCGTTTGCGCGAGCGGATGAAAGCTGACTTCCCTGTCGGAAACTGTCGCCTTTGTCGTTTGGAAGCATTCGCGGCCGTCGCTTGTCTTCACGGCGCGCAGATCGAGATGCTAGATAACTCGCCAGGTCTCGAACTCGGGCTTTGGTTCTCGGCGCCGACCGGTTAGTTGCGGAATGCCGAATCGGCGCAGGCGCGGTGTCTTGTAGCGCCGGCTACGCCTTCGGCCCGGCTTTTTCGACGCGATATGCTGCAAGCACGGCATCCAAATGCTGCCGGATTTTTGCGCTGTCGGGCTGTACGGTCAGCGCGTGCCTGAGCACCTGGGCCGCTTCGTCAAGCCGATCGAGATCCCTGAGCGCCAGGCCGAGATTGTCGAGGGTCTCGGGATCGTTGGGATGCAAGGCCAGGGCCCGGCGATAGGCCTTTTCGGCCTCGTTCGGACGCTCGAGTTCGCGCAGCGTGGTGCCGAGATTATTCCAGGCCTCGCCGAAATTCGGCGACAGCCCGACTGCCCGGCGATAGGCCGCTTCGGCCTCCGTGCGGCGCTCGAGCGCGCGCAGCGCGTTGCCGCGGTTGCTGTGCGCCTGGACGAAGTCGGGCTGTAGGGCGATCGCCCGATCCTGGCAGCTCAGCGCCTCCGCATATTTCCGCTGGTCGTAGAGCGCGACGCCGAGGTTGCTGATCGCGCCGATATGGTCCGGATCGAGTTTGAGCGCGCGGCTTGCATGCGCGACCGCCTCGTCGGTGCGGCCGGCAAGACGGCAGATCTCGCCGAGGTTGGCGTGATAGAGCGCCACGCTGCCGTCGAGTGCGATTGCGCGGCGGATGTGGTCGATCGCCTCGGTCGGCCGCCCCGCCTGATGCGCGATGATGCCGAGCAGATGGGCGGCCTCGGCGCTGGGGCCGCCGTCGAGGACGTAGCGGCAGAGTTCCTCCGCCCTGCCAAGCTGGCCGGCGCGACGATGCTGCTCGGCCGCGATCAGCGCCTGGCCGGGCGCAAGCGTGACCGGGGCTCGAGCCGGGGCCGCGATGCGGGCGGCTTCGGCGGCGATGATGTCGGCGGCCAGCGCGGCGCGGCGTTCGCCCGCTGCCTGGAACGGCGCGAGACGGCCGCTGTCGCCATCGACCAGCGCGGCAAGCTCGCCCGCCACGCGCGCGATGACCGCGCTGCGATCCTCGCCTGTTTGCTGCCGGAACAGCCGCATGGTCGGATACCACGGACTATCCTCGCGCGACATCAGCCAGCGCCAGTCGCTGACCGGCGGCAGCAGCACCCAGACCGGCTTGCCCAGTCCGCCCGCGAGATGGGCTATGGCGGTGTCGACCGTGATCACGAGATCGAGCGCGGACACCGCGCCCGCGCTGTCGGCGAACGTCCGCAACTGCGGCGACAGATCGAGGATTGCGGGGCTCTCGATGCCCTTGAGGTCGGCGGCGCGCGGCCCGACCTGCAGGCTCACGAACGAGACGCCGCTCAATCCGAGCAGGGGAGCCAGCATCGCCAGGTCGAACGTACGGCGGAAATCGTTCACGTGCGCCGGATTGCCGGCCCAGACCAGAGCCGACCTTGATTCCCTTGAGGTCCGCAAGCTGCGCCTTCCAGCGTTCCGCCGCCTCCGCGGGGGCGCGAAGATAGGGAACGCCGGCGGGGATCGTCTCGAGCCGCGTTCTGAACAGCCGGGGAAGGCTCATCAGCGCGCATTCGCAATCCGCTGCACGGACCGGCGAGCCCCGGTCTCCGAACACATCGATGCCCGGCAGGCTCGCCCGCATCAAGGTGAGCAGATCCTGGTGCATGCGAAAGCTCACGCCGCCGCTCCGCGCGGCCAGCAGCGGCAAATAGCGCGCGAACTGCAGGGTGTCGCCAAAACCCTGCTCGGCCTGCACATAGATGTGCCGGCCCGCGAGGCTTTCTCCGTGCCAGGGCGTTTGCGGAAATCGCGGCCCCTTCACCTCGCTAGAGAGCAGGCGCCATTCGTATTCTTCCAGGCCCTCGCCGAATTCGCCACGCGTCAGCAGCAGGATGCCGAGGCCGGAATGGGCATTGGCGTGATGGGGCGCGAGCGCGAGCGCCCGCCGCAGCGCCACCAGTGCCTCGTCGAAGGCGCCGGCATGATGCAAGGTCGTTCCAAGATTGGCCCAGGCGTCGGCGAAATCCGGCATCAGGGCAACGGCCCGGCGATAGGCGGCAGCGGCCTCATCGAACTGCTTCAGCGCGTGCAGGGCGTTGCCGAGGCTGCAATGCGCCTGGGCGAAGCCGGGGTTGGCCTCGATGGCGCGGCGCTGACAAGCGGCGGCTTCGGCAAAATCCTTGCCGTCATAGAGCGCGGCGCCGAGATTGTTCAGCGCTTCGGGATAGTCGGGCTGCAGCGTCACGGCCCGGCGGCCCTCGGCGATCGCCTGCTCGATCTCGCCGGCCAGTCGATACATTTCGCCGAGATTGGCATGGTAGAGCGGCACCTCAGGCGCGATCCCGGCGGCGTGGCGGACGTGCCCGATCGCCTGCCCGAGATCGCCAGCCTGGTGCGCGATCAGCCCCAGAACGTGCAACGCTTCCGCCGAATCCGGCGCAACCGCGAGCACGCGGCGGCAAGCGGTTTCGGCCTCGGGGAGCCGGCCAGCGGCGCGAAGCTGCTCGGCAAGCCCGAGCAGCTCGGCGATCGGCAGCCGCTGTCCGGGCAATTCGGCCGGTCCGATTTCCACTCGCGCCATCCTGCGTCTTTTTGCGCTGCCGCGCCCCGCGGATAGCACGCGGCCTGATTGCGGCTCAAGCCGGGTGCGCGCGCCCTGCAACCGGGGGCGTCGCGGCTGTCCGGAAGGCAACCAAAAGTGTGATCCGGATACCACAGTACCGGCAGATTGCACCTACAGGCTGCAACATTCGGTCGCACCGGGGGCGATTCGCCGGTAAATCAATAACGGTATGGCGCTCACAGGCTGCCGGTGGCGGTAATGGGCGATTGGCTGTGGATCGTACGTGCGCGCGGGAACCCGCCGCATAGGAAAGCAAAAGAGTGCGGGAATCCTCCCAACCGATCGCATCGCGGCTGTCGCGGCTCGCGCGCCCTCAGTTGCTGGCGACGACGTCGCTGGTCACCTTGATGGTGGCCGCAGCGGCTCCCACCGCGGCGCTCGCGGCGGCCTGCAACGCTACCTATAACAATGTCACGGTCGCCGGCTGCACCAATGCCGGCAGCCTGCCGGAACTTACCTTCACGAATTCGTCCACCAGCACCGTCATTAACACCGGCACCATCTCGCCGGGCGGCTTCTCGCTGATCAACAGCATCCTGTCCGGCGGCTTCGAGGATACCGGCACGATCACCGGCGGCATCCTGATTGACGCGCAAAGCGTCGAATTTGGTGGCGCTGTCGCCCTCAAAATCGCCAATACGCCCACCTTCGGCGGCGGCATCGTCAATGCCGGCAGCATCACCGCGGCCAGCGGAAATCAGGGTATTTTCGTGGATGGCGTGTCGCTCTTCACCGGCGGCATCGTCAACAGCGGCACGATCACGGCGACCAACCCCGTCGTCTCTGGCGTGGGCATCGACATCGGCGAATTCACTGCGGTTTCGACGTTCACCGGAGGGATTTCCAACAGCGGCACCATTTCGGCGGGCGTGACCGGAATCTTCGTCTCTCAGGTCTCGCTTTTCTCCGGCAACATCGGCAACAGCGGCACCATCAGTTCGACAACCGGCAACGCCATCACGGTCAGCGGGTTAGGGAAGCTTCGTCGGGATCGATCACGCAATAGCGGCACGCTCGCCGCGAACGCGGGGATCGGCGTGCTGGTCACTGGCGTGTCGGGCTTCACCGGCGGCATTTCCAACAGCCACACGATCAACGCCGGGCAGGTGGGGATCGAGGTTGGTACCTTCGGCGGTCCTCTGGTGCAGAGCTTTGCCGGCGGCGTCGTGAATACCGGAACGATCACCTCGACGAACAGTGACGGAATTCTCGTGACCGGCTTCGGTACCGCCAGCCGGATCGCCGCCTTCGGCGGCGGCATCTCCAATGCCGGCACGATCAACGGCAACACCGACGGCATCAACCTCCAGTTCGTCTCGAACTTCTCCGGCGGCATCGCCAATACCGGCACCATCACGCTGGTTTCGACCGCCGGTCCGCTCGTCGCCCCGGGTATCAACGTCCAGGGCGTCTCGACATTTGCCGGCGGCATCAACAATAGCGGTACGATCTCGGCGCTGAGTGCGATCGGCGCCGGCATTTTGGTTGCCGGTATTCCATTCGCCGCCAATGAGGTCTCGAGCTTCAGCGGCGGCATCACCAACAGCGGCACCATCAATGCCACCCAGTTCGGCATCGATATCGGAGCGGCGGCTCTCTCGCGCTTCGACGGTGGCATCACCAACAGCGGCAGCATCACCGCGCAGACGGGTGTTTTCCTCGGGGGCGGTCTCTCCACGTTCTCGGGCGCGATCGCCAATTCCGGCAACATCACCGGCACCGGCGGCATCGCGATCGACGTGCATCTGGCGCATAACGCGATCACCATCAACCAGAGCGCCGGCACCATCACCGGCGCAATCCTGCTCTCCAGCCACGGCGACGTGCTCAACGTCAGCGGCGGCGCGATCGCCGGCAATATCGTCGGGCTGGGCGCGACCGACGCCATCAACTTCGCGCTCGGCGCCAACACCTTCATTTATGGCGCGTCCTACAGCGGAATCAATCAGGTCAATGTGAATTCCGGTACGGTCGTCCTCACCGGCGCCAATAGCTCGACCAACACCGCGATCTCGGGCGGCACGCTGCAACTCGGCAATGGCGGCGCCACGGGATCGATTGTCGGCGACGTGACCGATAACGGCATCTTCGCGATCAACCGATCCGACGCCTTCACGTTTGGCGGCGTCGTCTCCGGCAGCGGCGGGTTTCAGCAGATCGGCAGCGGCGCGACCACGCTGACCGCCGGCAATACCTATACCGGCCCAACGACCGTTACCGCCGGTACGCTGACCATTTCCGGAACCGGCAGCATCACGTCGAATGTGGCCAACACTGCAACATTCAACAACGCCGGTACGGTTACGGGTTCGCTGACCAATGGTGGCACCGCAACCAATTCGGGCACCATCACCAACGGCCTGATCAACATGGCCGGTACGACGACTAACTCCGGTACAATCGATGGCGGGCTGTCCAACAGCGCCATCGTCAACGCCAACGGCGGCGCGATCAATGGCGCGATCGCCAACAATGCGGGCGGCATATTCAATGTCGCGGGCACCGTGACCAGCAACAGCACGTTTACCGATGCCGCCGGCGGCACGCTCGCGGTAGGTACGACAGGCAACTATACGCTGCAGGGCCTGCTCACCAACAGCGGCGCCGTGACCGTGGCGGGCGGCGGACAACTGATCGACACGGTCGGCGGCATTACCAACAATGTCGGCGGCACCATCACGGTTGCCGCGGGCGGCACCGTGAAGGACGACCTCAATAATGCGGGCGTCGTCAGCAACAACGGCGCGTATATTGCCAACGTCGCGACCAACACCGGCAGCATCACCAACAGCGGGGTGTGGACCGGCAACGTCGCGTCCAATGCTGGCACGATCACCAACAACCTGACATGGTCTGGCACAGTGTCGAATGCCGGCACGTTCAACAATAATGCCGGCGCTACCGTCTCCGGCCTTCTGACCAACACCGCCGGCGTCATCGTCAACAACGGAACGCTCGCGGGCGGCGCCACCATCGGCGGCGGCACGCTGACGGGCGCAGGATCCATCACCAACCTGACGATCGCCAATGGCGGCACCTTCGCGCCGGGCAATGGCATGCCAGGCACATCAATGAACGTGACCGGCAATCTGGCGTTCCAGTCGGGCGCGCTGTACTTGCTGCAGTTAAATCCGTCCACGACTTCGTTCACGACCGTCGCCGGCAGCGCGACACTCGGCGGCGCGGCAGTCAGCGCGGTCTTCATGCCCGGAAGTTTCATGGCCAGGCAATACACCATCCTCAACGCGACCGGCAGCGTCAGCGGCACCTTCAATCCGGCCGTCGTTTCCAACATGGCGAACGTCCAGTCCACGCTGAGCTACGACGCCAACGACGTTTTCCTGAACAACAGGCTGGTCTTCGCCGCGCCGACCGGCGGCTTCAATGTCAATCAGCAGAACGTCGCCAACACGCTGACCAATTTCTTCAATGCCACCGGCAGTATCCCGACGGCATTCGTGGCGCTTGGTCCCGCGGGCCTCACGCAGGCCTCCGGCGAGACCGCCACCGGTTCGCAGCAGACTACCTTCGAGGCGATGAACCAGTTCATGAGCCTGCTCAACGATCCGTTCATCGCCGGGCGCGGCGATGGCGTTTCATCGTCGATCGGTGCGGCGGGATTTGCCGAGGAGGGCGCCAGCGCCTACGCATCGAAGGACAAGCCGCGCTCGGCGGCGGAGCGCGATGCCTATGCCGCGATCTATCGCAAGGCTCCGCCGGTCGCCGGTGCGTTCGCGCAGCGCTGGAGCGTATGGGCCGCGGGCTTCGGCGGCTCGCAGACCACCGACGGCAATGCGGCGCTCGGCTCGAATACCGCGACCAGCCGCATCGCGGGCGGCGCGGTCGGCGCCGACTATCGCTTCTCGCCGTTCACGATCGCGGGCTTCGCTCTGGCCGGCGGCGGCACCAATTTCTCCATCGCCAACGGATTGGGAAGCGGCCGTTCCGATCTGTTCCAGGCTGGCGCTTTCATTCGTCACACCGTCGGCCCGGCCTATATCTCGGCGGCGCTGGCCTATGGCTGGCAGGACATCACCACCGATCGCACCGTCACCGCCGCGGGCGTCGACCAGCTTCGCGCCAACTTCAACGCCAACGCCTTCTCGGGCCGGGTCGAAGGCGGCTATCGTTTCGCCACGCCATGGATGGGCGTCACGCCCTATGCCGCCGGACAGTTCACCACCTTCGACCTGCCGGCTTACGCCGAGCACGCGATCGTGGGCGCCAATATCTTTGCGCTGGCTTACGGGGCCAAGGATGTCACGGCGTCGCGCAGCGAACTCGGCCTGCGCACCGACAGGTCCTGGGCGATGCAGGGTGCGATCCTCACGCTGCGCGGCCGCCTTGCCTGGGCCCACGACTTCAACACCGACCGCAATATCGCCGCGACGTTCCAGGCGCTGCCGGGCGCAAGCTTCGTCGTCAACGGCGCCGCGCAGGCGCATGACGCAGCGCTGACCACCGCTTCCGCCGAGGTGAAATGGCTGAACGGCTGGTCGGCGGCCGCCACCTTCGAGGGCGAATTCTCCGACGTCACCCGCAGCTACGCCGGCAAGGGCGTGGTGCGCTACGCCTGGTGATCGCCCCGACCTGCTAGCTGACGCGGCTCCAGGTTTGGCCACCGCAGAACATTCCGCCGAAGGCGCAGCCCTGAACCCGCAGCGAATTCGGCCCCTTCATCGCGATATTGGAATCGTAGGTCCTGCCGCTGTCGGGATCATGGATATGGCCGACCCATTTCGCCTCTGACGGCCTCATGTTGATGAGAATCTTCTCGCCGGTCGTGACGGCATATCCGCAAAGGTTCTGGCCGCACGGCTCGATGCGAACCGTTCCCTTGTTTTGTTCGGTGGCCCACACACCGAGCGGCGTGGTCGGCGTCTGCGCCGGCGCGGCGGCGACTGGGGCCTGGTTTGGCGCGGCCGGCGCCGCCGCAGGCTTAACCGATGGGGCAACATCGTCGGCGGCGGCTGGCGCTGATGAGGTCGATGCAATCGCGGTCGAGGCGGGTGGAGCGCTGCCGGCCGCAGGGACGGATGGCTGCGGCGCGGCCGCCTGAGCAGGGCCCGGAGCCGAATTTTGTGCGGGCGGATCTGTCCGCAGCGCGACATCGTTGTCGTCGTCGAGGCGGTTGGATTTGATGTTCTTGAAGCCGAAGCCGGAACCGGAGAGGCCGGGAGCCGAGATCTGGATGCACGACAGCGAGTCGCAATTCCTCGGCGCCTCGATGCGGATCCTGTGTCCATCGATCTCGAAGGAAACCGCGTTGCCGGCATCGGCGGCGGTGCTGGCCATCAGCAATGCGGCAACAATGTAGAGTTTTTTCATGAGAGCCTCCTGGGAGTGGGCCTGTGAACACGCGCCGACCCTGCGCCCGGCCCAGATCCGGTTCTGTGATGCGCATCACAAGACGATGAAAGACGACCGGCTGCATGAACATGAAAACGCCCGGCGGCTGGAAAAATCCAAAACCGCCGGGCGCTCCGGGATCCGGAGAACTGAACGCTAGAACACGCCGAGCACGATGGCCCCGACAAAGGCTAACGCGACATACGCTGCGACAACGCTCAGTCTGCTGACGAAAGGACCCGTCAAGGTCATTGGGAATGCTCCCTGGTTCACGTCACTGCCCGTTGCAACGATCAGGATAACCATCCGTTCCCCGCGGAAAAGTCAGCGTCGCTGTCTCTCCGCCATCTCGCTGCGGCGCCCAACGTGGTTAAAGATTCGTGAAAACAAGGCGTTGAAGAGTCCTTAAATAAATTCGCCCAACCTGCGCGGATGACGCGCGGAGTTCGTTTGTATCTCGTCGGCTCCTTCGTCCTTGTCTCGTTGGCGGGCTGCGGCCGCGGATTTTTCCAGTCCGCGGAGCGCGAACCGTGGCGGGCCGAGGCCGAAATGGCGTGCCTGAAATCCGGCGCCGTCAGGGAGAGCCCCGAACTGGTCCGGATCGACCCGATTGCGGGCCCCGGCGTCTGCGGCGCCGAGTTCCCGCTCAAGGTCGCAGCGCTCGGCGAAAGCAGCGGAAGTTTCGGTTTTGCCGACGAGGATTTGCGGCCGCCCGGCAATGTCGGCAATCAGCCGCGCTGGCCGATCTCGCAGCGACCGCTGCCTCCGCCGGCCTCGCCCTACCCGCCGGCGTCTTCATATCCGGCCTATCCGGCGGCATCGCCTTATCCCGCGCCGTCTTATTCCAACAACGCGCTGCGCCAACCGGCCTACGGTTCCGCGCCGAGCGGGCCAATTTCATTGACCGCCCCGGGCGTCCCGCCCGAGCAAGACGACATCGAACTGCCGCCCGAAGGCACGCCGGGCTCAAACCAGCCGCCAGGGCGCGAATCTTACATCGCTGCGCCAGCCTATCCGGCGCGCGGCGCATCGGCGCCTTACTCGCAGCCGGCGGAGCCGTTGCCGCGGCTCGGACCCGCGCAAGGCGACCCGGTCGCCGCGGTCGGGCCGGTCGCGCTGAAGCCCGTGGCGACGCTGGCCTGTCCGATCGTCTCGGTGCTCGACCGCTGGCTCGCCGATTCGGTGCAGCCGGCAGCGATGCGCTGGTTCGGCGCGCGCGTCGTCGAGATCAAGCAGATTTCCGCCTATTCCTGCCGCGGCATGAACGGCAATCCGAACGCGCATATTTCCGAACATGCGTTCGGCAACGCGCTCGATATCGCGGGCTTCACGCTCGCCGACGGAAGACACATCTCGGTCAAGGACGGCTGGAAGGGGCTGCCGGAAGAGCAGGGCTTCCTGCGCGACGTGCAGGCCACCGCCTGCCAGCAGTTCACCACCGTGCTCGCGCCCGGCTCCAACGTCTATCACTACAATCACATCCACGTCGACCTGATGCGCCGCGCGAGCCGGCGCCTGATCTGCCAGCCGGCCGCGGTGTCGGGCGAAGAGGTCGCCGCGCGCGCCGCCGGCCGCAATCCCTACGCGACACGCGATACCTTCGTGACGGGATCGCTCGGCGGCAGCAAGGTCGCATCGCATCGGCACAAGGCCAAGGTCGACGAGGAAGACGAATTCGAGGACGAGTAGGGGCGATCGAGCAGATCGTTAAGTCGAAAGCGTAATCCGCCTGCCAGCTACGACAGAACTGCACTCTGTTCTATGCAATGACGATTACGGACACTCGGCGGTCGCCGCCCGCCACCGGGTCGGCGCGACATGCCACCGACGGTGTTCCCCGTCAGGCCGCCTTCGCCCGATACGCCGCCAAAAACATCCGCGTCGCGCTTTCGACCACTTCGGCGATGCGCTCGGCCGAAGGCGGCGGCGAGGCCTGGAAAATGAAGCGCAGGAACAGCGAGGCCTGGCACATCTGCATGAACTGCGAGGCCGCGAGCTGGCTGTCGGGGATCGCAAGCTCGCCCGCCTGCACATGCACATCGAGATAGGCGGCAAAACGGTTGATGGTCTTTTCCAGCACCTGCTCGTAATAGCGGCGGCCGACCTCCGGCATCCGCTCGGCGATCGCCATCACGGTGCGGATCGCCGATCCGCCGCCCGGCCGGCACAGCAATTCGATATAGGCCTGGCCGAATTCGCGAAGCGTGGTCGGCACGTCGCGTTCGGGGTCGAAATTGAAGGCGATCTTTTGCTGGTCGAGCATTTCCTGCTCGACGATGGCCTCGAACAGCCGGTTCTTGTCGGCGAAATAGACGTACAGCGTCCCCTTGGATACGCCGGCGGCGCGGGCGATCTCGCCCATGCTGGCGCCGTCGAAACCGAGATCCATGAAGACCTTGCTGGCGCCGGCGAGAATCTGCCGGCGCTTGGCGCTGTCTTCGTCGCCGACGACGTGGAGCGGAGTGCGATGTGCTGCAACCATTAGTTTAGCTTCTCTGGAAAGATTCCGGTTTCGGAAACGGCGCGGAAGGGACCGCCCTCTAAGTTCGCGGTATAGTAATGTAACTTGACCGAACCGTTCGGTCAATGTTAATTTGAAAGCTGGCGATGCCGCGAGGCCGGTTTTTGGCCGAGCGTGCAACGCGATATTGGAATGGGAGGCCTTATATGGCCGCAGCAAGAGACCACGCCGCGCGGATCCTTCGTTCCGAGCCCGATGCGGCAGAGGGCGACGCCGCCGCGCGCGACGCTACGGCTCTTGCCGACCAGCTCCGGACCCATCTTTCGGATGAGACCGCGCGTCGCCACACGGAGACGCCCGCCGGCCCCACGGTCGAAAGACCGGCCGTCGAAAAGCCGGCCGCTGCACCCGCTGCGGCTGCCGCATCCGCCGCGCCAAAATCGGGAAAACGCAGACTGGTCGCGATCGGCATCGGCGCGCTGCTCGCGCTTGCCGCCGCCGCCTACGGCGTCGATTATGTAGTGACCGGACGCTTTCACGTCTCCACCGACGACGCCTATGTGCGCGCCAACAACACCACGCTCGGCGCGCGGGTGTCGGGACACATCGCCGCGATCCTTCCCGGCGACAACGCCGTGGTCCACACCGGCGACGTGATCTTCAGGATCGACGACGGCGACTATCGCATCGCGGTGGACGCCGCGCGCACCAGGATCGCCACCCAGCAGGCGACCATCGACCGCATCGGCCGCCAGGTCACCGCGTTGCAGAGCGCGGTCGAGCAGGCCCAGGCGCAATTCGTCTCCGCCCAGGCCGCCTTGAAGCGGGCCGATCTCGATTTCGACCGCCAGCAGGCGCTGAGCGCCAAGGGATTTGCCTCGCATGCCACATTTGAAGTGTCGGAAGCCGGGCGCGACCAGGGGGCGGCGGCGGTGAAGGCGGCGCAGGCCGCCTATGACGCCGCGCGAGACAATGTCGAGGTCACCAGGGCGCAGCAGACCGAGGCCCGCGCGCAGCTCGCGGAATTGCAGACGTCGCTCGCCAAGGCCCAGCGCGACCTCGACTTCACGTCGGTACGCGCACCGGTCGACGGCACCTTCGCCAACCGCCTGGTCAACATCGGCGACTTCGTCGTGGTCGGGCAGCGGCTCGGCAACGTCGTCCCGCTCAACGACGTATTCATCGACGCCAACTTCAAGGAGACGCAGCTCAAGCGCATCCGTCCGGGCCAGCCGGTGACGATCTCGGTCGACGCCTACGGCCATCGCAAGTTCGCCGGCACCGTCGAAAGCATCTCGCCCGCGGCCGGCTCGGTGTTCACGCTGCTGCCGCCGGACAACGCCACCGGCAACTTCACCAAGATCGTGCAGCGGCTGCCGGTTCGCGTGCGCGTGCCCAAGGATGTCGCCAGGCAGAATCTCCTGCGCGCCGGCATGTCGGTTTACGTCACCGTCGATACCCGCGAGGGCGCAGCCGATGCCGACAGCGAAGCCGACCTCGATGCGCCGGCCATGATCCACCCCCAATAGTTTTGCCATCGGGCCGCGCGCCCGATTCATCCGCACGTTCCGACCTGAGCAGATCATGGCAAACGCCACCAATGCCCCGCCGACGATGATGGCCGCCGCCGCTGCGCCGGACGAACGCGTCCCGGCGCGCCGGCTGTTTGCGTTTCTCATCATGGTGTTCGGCATGTTCATGTCGATCCTGGACATCCAGGTGGTCTCGGCGTCGCTCAGCGAAATTCAGGCCGGCCTGTCGGCAAGCGCGACCGAGGTATCCTGGGTCCAGACCTCGTATCTGATCGCGGAAGTGATCGCCATTCCGCTGTCCGGATTCCTGTCGCGCGCGCTCGGCACGCGGATATTGTTCGCGATTTCGGCCGCCGGGTTCACCATCGCGAGCTTCCTGTGCGGGTTCGCCTCGTCGATCGAGCAGATGATCCTGTGGCGCGCGATCCAGGGATTTCTGGGCGCCGGCATGATCCCGACGGTGTTTGCCTCCGCCTATACGGTGTTTCCGCGTTCGAAGTTCTATATCGTCGGTCCGATCATCGGTCTGGTCGCGACGCTGGCGCCGACCATCGGCCCGACGGTGGGCGGATACATCACCGACATCATGTCGTGGCACTGGCTGTTCTTCATCAACGTCGTCCCCGGCATCGGCATCACCATCGGCGTGCTCGCGCTGGTCGATTTCGATCGGCCGAATTTCGCGCTGCTCGACCGCTTCGACTGGTGGGGCCTGATCTACATGGCCGGCTTCCTGGGGGCGCTCGAATATGTGCTCGAGGAAGGACCGCAATACGAGTGGCTGCAGGACACCTCGGTCGCGGTCTGCGCCGCGGTTTGCGGAATCTCCGCCATCGCCTTCTTCTATCGCGTGCTGACGGCGGAAGAACCGATCGTCGACATCCGGGCCTTCACCGACCGCAATTTCGGCATCGGCTGCCTGATCTCGTTCTGCGTCGGTATCGGACTTTACGGCCTGACCTACATATATCCGCGCTATCTCGCCGAGGTGCGCGGCTACAGCGCGCTGATGATCGGCGAGACCATGTTCGTCTCCGGCATCACCATGTTCCTCACCGCGCCGATCGTCGGGCGGCTGATGCTGCGGGTCGACATGCGGCTGATCATCGCCGCGGGCCTCGTCATCTTCGCGCTCGGCTCTTATCAGATGACCTGGATCACCCGCGACTACGATTTCTACGAGCTGCTGCTGCCGCAAATCCTGCGCGGCGTCGGCATGATGTTGGCGATGGTGCCGACCAACAACATCGCGCTCGGCACCCTGGCCCCGGATCGGGTCAAGAACGCCTCGGGACTGTACAACCTGACGCGCAATCTCGGCGGCGCGGTCGGGCTCGCGATCATCAACCAGGTGCTGAACGAGCGCACCGATCTGCATATCGTCCGGTTGCAGGAGAGGGTGACCTGGGGCAACGCCACCGCGGTCGAAACGCTCAACATGTTCACCCAGCGCCTGCAGGGCATGGGCGACGCCGCGCTGATGGCGATGAAGCAGTTGTCGCAGATCGTGCACCGGCAGGCGGTGGTGATGGGATATGGCGACGCCTTCTTCATGCTGACGCTGTTCTATCTCGGCCTCACTCTGCTGGTCGTGCTTCTGAAAAAGCCGGTCTCGGCGTCGACCGAACCGGCGCACTAACTCTCCGCCATATTGCAAATCGCCCGCGATGCATTTATAAGCTGCGCGTCGTCGCTCGAACCGGGGAGGATTTGCATGATTTCGTCATATTCGCAGATCGAACGCCCGCGTCCGATGCCCATGCTGGACGCCTGTTTCGCCCTTTGAGGGCGGTTTCCGCCAGCAGCGATCGGGCCTGACCTCCCGATCACCCCGAGCTTCCCGCTAAGCCACTGATATTTTTCAACGACGCCCGCGTTCGGCCCGCCGCCGTCCGTGCGTCAAGCAACGGAGCCGGAGTGTGCGGACTGCGCACCCGGATGACGCCATGACCGCCTCTCGCGACAACCGCCCCACCGCCATTCGTATGGTGCTGCCCTTCGTGTTCCGCCACTGGCTCGAGCAGCCGGTCGGCGCCGCCGTCGTCGCCGGCGGCCTGCTGGGGGCCACGGTGGCCGACCTGTTCATGCCGCTGTTCTCCGGCCATCTGGTCGACGCCATGACCTCGGGCGCCGCGGATCCGGCCGCGCGGCGGGCGGCGATCGAGGCTTTCGTCGCTATCGTGGGGCTCGGTCTCGTCGCGATGATCCTGCGCCTGATCGGGCTGCAGGCGATCGTGCCGTTCACGCTGCGGATCATGTCCGACGTGGCGCGCGGCGCCTTCATGCGGGTGCAGCGCTTCTCGACCGACTGGCACGCCAACAGCTTTGCCGGCTCGACCGTGCGCAAGATCACCCGCGGCATGTGGGCGCTCGATCTGCTCAACGACACTATCCTGATGGCGCTGTTGCCTTCGTTCGCGGTGCTGCTGGGATCGATGATCCTGCTCGGGCTGCACTGGCCGTCGCTCGGCGCCGTAATCGCCATTGGCGCGGCGATCTACGTCCCGATGATCGTGATATTCTCGACACGTTATATCGCGCCGGCGGCGCGGGTCTCCAACGCCTGGGACACCCGGGTCGGCGGCACGCTGGCGGATGCGCTGACCTGCAACGCGGTGGTGAAATCCTTCGGCGCGGAGGCGCGCGAGGACGCGCGGCTGGCGCGCGTCGTCAGCCGCTGGCGCACGCGGGTGCGGCGGACCTGGCTGCGCTATAATTACACCTCCACGGCGCAGCTCTCGGTGCTGCTGTGTCTGCGTGCCTCCGTGATCGGCGGCGCGCTGCTGCTGTGGATCGCGGGCCGCGCGTCGCCCGGCGACGTCACCTATGTGCTGACAAGTTATTACATCATCCACGCCTATCTGCGCGATGTCGGCATGCACATCAACAATCTGCAGCGTTCGGTGAACGACATGGAGGAACTCGTCGCCATCCATGACGAGGCGATCGGCATTGCCGACGCGCCCGATGCCGTGCCGATCGATATCCGGGGCGGACGCATCGTATTCGCCGATGTGACGTTCCACTACGGCGGCCACCGCGCGCCGCTGTATGACGGTCTGTCGGTGGACATCCGCGCCGGCGAGCGTGTCGGCCTGGTCGGCCGTTCCGGCTCCGGCAAGACCACCTTCGTCAAGCTGGTGCAGCGGCTCTACGACGTCTCCGGCGGACGAATCCTGATCGACGGCCAGGACATCGCCGAGGCGACGCAGCAATCGCTGCGCAGCCAGATCGCCATCGTGCAGCAGGACCCGATCCTGTTTCACCGCTCGCTGGCCGAGAACATCGCCTACGGCCGGCCCGGCGCTTCCATGGCGGCGATCGAGCAGGCGGCGCGGCTTGCCAACGCGCATGAGTTCATCCTGCGGCTGCCGAAAGGCTACGGCACGCTGGTCGGCGAACGCGGCGTCAAGCTGTCGGGCGGTGAGCGGCAGCGCGTCGCGCTGGCGCGCGCATTCCTGGCGGACGCGCCGGTCCTGATCCTCGACGAGGCGACGTCGAGCCTGGATTCCGAATCGGAGGCCTTGATCCAGCAGGCGATGGAACGCTTGATGAAGGGACGCACCTCGATCGTGATCGCACACCGGCTGTCGACGGTGCGCAGCCTCGACCGCATCCTGGTGTTCGACCGCGGCGAGATCGTCGAGCAGGGTACCCACGCCGCGCTCGCAGCTCGCCCGGGCGGAATCTATCGCGGGCTGTTCGAGCGCCAGGCGACGGAATTCGCGCCGATCTCGGCGGCGGGGTGAGGGCGACATGAAAGACCTCACCCAGGGGTCCATCGTCAGCCACATCCTGACCATGGCTCCCCCGATTTTCGCCGGCATGGTCATGATCATGCTGTGCGGGCTGATCGATCTGTATTTCGTGTCCGGCCTCGGGGGCGCGGCCGTCGCGGGCGTTTCGGCAGGCGGCAACGCCGGATTTCTGATCAACGCATTGATGCAGGTGCTCGGCGTCGGGACCGTGGCGCTGATCGCGCATGCCGTGGGCCGCAAGGATCGGGCTGATGCCAACCTGGTATTCAACCAGGCGCTCGGTCTGTCCGCGGTGTGCGGGCTGTTGACGTTGATTGCCGGATGGGTTTTCGCGCGCAGCTACATGCGTGCGGTCGCCGCAGACGACGCCACGATCGAAGCAGGCACAATCTATCTGATCTGGTTCATCCCGGCGCTCGCGCTGCAGTTCGCTCTGCTGGTGATGTCGTCCGCCTTGCGCGGCACGGGGATCGTACGGCCGACCATGATCGTGCAGGCGCTCGCGGTCGGCCTCAATATCGTGCTTGCTCCGGTTCTGATCGCGGGCTGGGGCACCGGTCATGCCCTGGGCGTTGCCGGCGCGGGCCTTGCGAGTTCGATCGCGGTGCTGATCGGTGTGCTGATGCTGTGGATCTATTTCCACCGGCTGGAGCGCTATGTCGGCGTCAATCGCCGGCTGTTGCGTCCGCGGCTCGGGCAGTGGAAGCGCATCCTGAACATCGGCCTGCCCGCCGGCGGCGAGTTCGCGATGATGTTCGCCAATATGGGCGCCATCTATTATGCATTGAGCGGCTTCGGCGCGGCGGCACAGGCGGGCTTCGGCATCGGATCGCGCGTGATGGGCCTCATTCAGGTGCCCGCGATGGCCATTGCGTTTGCGGCCGGACCCATCGCCGGCCAGAATTTCGGGGCCGGCAACGGCGCGCGCGTGAGGGAGACGTTCTGGAAAGTCGCGCTGATCGGAACTGCCTTGATGATTACCGTCACCATGGCTGCGCAATGGAGGCCGCATCTGTTGCTGGGCGGTCTTGCCAAAGACGCCGAGACCATGGCGGTCGCGGCGCTGTTCCTGCAGATGGTCTCCCTGAACCTCGTCGCGCAGGGGTTGATCTTCGTGTGTTCAAGCATGTTTCAGGGGCTGGGCAACACCAAGCCGGTACTGCTGAGTTCCGGCGCACGCCTGATCACCTACGCAATGCCGGTCATATGGCTGTCCGCGCAGTCGGGTTTTCGCATCGTGGACGTGTGGTATCTGTCGATCGCAACGACGACGCTGCAGGCGGCGTTGAGCTTGTGGCTGCTGCGCCTGGAGTTCAGGAAGCGGCTGTTGCCGCTCACGCCATGACGCGGGACGGCGTCCCCGGTTGGGGCATAGGCGATTGTGCTCAAGAAAGAATCGACCGCGGGATCATCTGCCGCGAATATTTGCCGCCTGCGGTGCGGCCGGCGCCCGCTTGCCCCGTGTGCGCGTGCTGATTGCGACGGTGGCGACGACGGCGGCGGCGAACAGCAGGATCTGCAGCGTGATCGTTTCGCCGTTGAAGAACGCGGCAAGCGCGAAGGTGACGAACGGCTGCAGCAGCTGCACCTGCGATACCCGCGCGATGCCGCCCATCGCCATCCCGGCATTCCAGGCGAAAAAACCGACCCATTGCGAAAACACCGCGACGTAGAGCAGCGCGAGCAGCGGCTTCAGTGCGATGTGGGTGAGGTCCGCCGGCATGGTCAGCGCGGCCGCGGGCAGCGAGACCGGCAGCGCCATCACCAATATCCAGCTGATCACTTCCCATCCCGGCATCTCGGCGGTGAGCCGGCCGGAGAAGGCATAACCGACCGCTGACGCAGCGACGGCGGCGAACAGCAAGAGGTCGCCGGCCGAGAGCGTGCCGCCGCCCTGGCGCAGCGCGAACGCGATCACCAGCGCCGCGCCTGCGACGGAAGCGATCCAGAACAGCGGCCTCGGCCGCTCATGGGTGATGAACACGGCGACCAGCGCGGTCGCGATCGGCAGCACGCCCAGCACCACGCCGCCATGGGAGGCGTCGACGGTCTGGACCGCGAGCGCCATCAGGAACGGAAACAGGATGCTGACGCAGAGCATCGCGATCGCGAGTTGCGGCCATAGACGGCGCGGCGGCGGCGGCCGGCGCAGCGCGACCAGCAGCGCCAGCGAACACAGCCCGGCGATCGCCGTTCGCATCGCGGTCAGGGCCAGCGGATCGATCGCCGATACCGCGATGCGCGTCGCCGGCAGCGTGCCGCCGAAGATCGCCATGCCGACAAAACCCAGCAGCAGACCGAGACGTTCGCGCGACAGGGCGTGGGAGGATTCGTGCGACAGGGAGGGGGAAGACATGACGCGAGAAGTAGCGAATTTGCGCGCGAGCGTACAGCTTCGGCTGGCTCCGCATGGCGGCCATGCACGGCCCGGCCGCGCTGACGATCACTGTACGCCCAGGCTGCTCCAGACCAGGCCGGCGCCGGACAGAAACAGCAGGCCGAGCACGACGTCCCTGAAGTGATGATCGCTCAGCGCGTGATAGGTTCGCGCGCCGATCCAGGCGCCGAGCAGCGTGGCCGGAAAGGCGAGCGCCGCGAGCCAGAGCACTTCGACGCCGACAAAGCCGGTGCCCGCCTGCAGGCACAGCGAAGCCGTCAGGATGGTCCAGTTGAAGGTCTGAAAGATGCCGCGCCGCTCGTCCTTGCCCCAGCCGCGCAAATTGGCCCACAGGATCGGAAGCGGGCCGGACAGACCGGCCAGCCCGCCGAGAATTCCGCCGGCAAATCCGACCATGCCGTCCGCGGCCCGGCCGCCGAATTTCGGTACCAGCGGCGTGCGGTTGAAATAGAGCGCGGCCGGAAACACCAGGAGCAGCACGCCGATGCTCAGTTTGAACACCCGGGGATCGGCATGGGCGATCATCAGCGTGCCCAGCGGCACGCCCGCGAGGCCGCCGATCAGAAAGGGCCATACCAGGCGGAAGTCGATCGACCGCCAGATCGAGGGCAGCGTCGAGGTCTGAGCGACGATCGAAGAGATGAGGACGAGCGGCACCGCGATCGAAGGCGGCAGCGCGTAGAGCCAGATCCCCAGCGCCATCAGGGCGGTTCCGAAGCCGGCGAGGCCGGACACGAAGCCGCCGGCGAGCGCGCCGGAGAACAGAAGCACATACGCGACGGTGGTCATGACTGCCGTGATTTCCCTCGTCATTCCGGGGCGCATCGCGAGATGCGAACCCGGAATCTCGAGATTCCGGATTCGTGCTTCGCACGCCCCGGAATGACGGTTGCGGAGTTGGCGAGGATTCGATTTTGTGCCTTATATCGTTCCAACGACCATAGCCAACGGGAAAACATCATGGGAACGACCTTTCTCGTCTGCCACGGCGCGTGGTCGGCAGGGTGGGCGTGGAAGAAGATGCACCCGCTGATGGCCGCGGCCGGGCACCGCCTGGTGACGCCGAGCTACACCGGTCTCGGCGAGCGGGCGCACCTGGCGAACCCGTCGATCGATCTCGAAACCCACATTCAGGACATCCTCAACGTCATCAAATATGAGGACCTGCGCGACATCGTGCTGATCGGCCACAGCTATGGCGGCATGGTCGCGACCGGCGTCGCCGACCGCGCGCGGGACCGGATCTCGCAATTGATCTATATCGATGCGTTCGTGCCCGACGACGGCCAGTCGCTGCTCGATCTCAACGAGCCGGCGCGGGCGCGGATGCAGGAACTCG
This sequence comes from uncultured Alphaproteobacteria bacterium, assembly GCA_963721275.1. Taxonomy (GTDB): domain Bacteria; phylum Pseudomonadota; class Alphaproteobacteria; order Rhizobiales; family Xanthobacteraceae; genus Bradyrhizobium. The sequence continues at coordinate 308,780 of CAVRIQ010000028.1, forward strand.
CGAAATCCGGCGATGGCTGGCGGGTGCCGCCGAATCCGACGCCGCCGGATACGCCGCCCGCAGATCTCGAATGGCTGACCGAGCGCCGCGTCGACATGCCGATCAAATGTTTCGAGACGAAGCTCAGGCTGCAGGGCGGCAGGCTGACCCTGCCGCGCAGCTATATTTACGCCACCCGCATCACGCCCGCCGATACGTTCGGTCCGTTTGCCAAGCGGGCGAAGAGCGAGCCGGGGTGGAACTACCGTGAGATCGATGCCAGCCATTCGCCAAACGTGACAGCGCCGGAAGCGCTGATGGCGCTGCTGCAGAAGATCGTCGCGAAGCGGGCCTAGAATTGGCGAGGGGTCCGGCGCGTTACGCCGAACCCCTCATTTAGAACATCAGCCGGCCTGTAAGCCGGGTTCTGTAGGGCACCGCCCGCTTGCGCAGGAGATACGTGACGGCCATTCCTCTGGGACAACGTTTGCACGTTGCCTCGAGCAACCTACCCGGACGGCGAGCCTGACATCGCCCTGCGGTGTTATCGCCTTGCAGCGAACATCCCGCGTTGCCGTCCCTATTCGGTTTTGCTCCCGGTGTGGTTTGCCATGCCGTTTCCGTCGCCGGACCCGCGGTGCGCTCTTACCGCACCTTTTCACCCTTACCTCGCCTTCACAGCTTGCGCTGCCATGGCGCAGCAAGCCCGGGGGCCTGTCGCGCCGAAGCCCCGAAGGGGCGAAGGCGGGCGGTTCGTTCTCTGTGGCACTGTCCCTGGGGTCGCCCCCGCCGGACGTTATCCGGCACCGTATGTCGATGGAGCCCGGACTTTCCTCCCCCGCAGCCTTTCGACCGTAGCGGGAGCGGCCGTCCGGCCGACTGACGGTCTAGGCATGGGGGCTGGGGGGCGCGGCGTCAAGCCGATAACGTCGGCGCGGATGCCCAAAATAAATTATCCTGAAGATGTCGTTTGGCGTCGGCTCCGTTCGACTGGGTGTCGGCGATCAAGCCGACCAAAGGGAGTAATCAAATGCAGTATCTGCTGTTGATCTATCGGAACGAAGCCGAACTCGGCAAAATGGGCGCCGCCGAGCGGAAGCAAATGACGGCGGACTACGGCGCATTCACCCAGTCCATCGTTCAGAGCGGCCACTTCAAGGCCGGCGACGGATTGCAGCCGACGACGACCGCGACCACCGTGCGGGTCCGCGACGGCAAGACCCTGACCACGGACGGTCCGTTCGCGGAAACCCGCGAGCAACTCGGCGGCTATTATCTGGTCGAGGCCAAGGATCTGGATACGGCGCTGGCCATTGCCGCGCGCATTCCCGGCGCCAGGACGGGTTCGATCGAGGTCAGGCCGGTCATGATCTATGACTGACCTCTTCCGCTCGTCATTCCCGGTTCGACGTTTTGCGTCGCCCCGGAACGGCAAATCCTGAACGGCAAACCAGATATGACTCCGGTCGAAATCGAAAGGATATTCCGCGACGAGGCGGGACGCGTGCTGGCCACGCTGATCCGCCTCGTCGGCGATTTCGATCTCGCGGAGGACGCGCTGCAGGATGCCTTTGCGGTGGCGCTGCAACGCTGGCCCGAGGTCGATCCGCCGTCCAATCCGCGGGCCTGGCTGGTCAATGTCGGGCGCAACAAGGCGATCGACCGGGTCCGCCGCCAAATCGCGTTTCGCGGCAGGCAGAGCGAGCTGACGCACGAATTGCTGCTTCATGCATCTGCCTCCGGCGAGGCCGGCGACGCCGTGCTCGACGACGACATGCTGCGGCTGATCTTCATCTGCTGCCATCCGTCCTTCGCCGCCGAAGTCCAGGTGGCGCTGACGCTGCGCACGGTGTGCGGGCTGACGACAGCGCAGGTCGCGCGCGCCTTTCTCGCCGGCGAGGACGCCATGGCGCAGCGTCTGGTCCGCGCCAAGCAGAAGATCCGGCTCGCCGGAATCCCCTACGAGGTGCCCGATCGCGATGCGCTGGAGCCGCGGCTGCGCGGCGTGCTGGCGGTGATCTATCTCGTCTTCACCGAAGGCTACGCGGCAACCTCCGGCGAGGATTTGATGCGGCCGGATCTCGCGCGCGAAGCGATCCGGCTGTGTCGCCTGCTCGATGCGCTGATGCCGCAGCGGGGCGAGATCAAGGGATTGCTGGCGTTGATGCTGCTGCACGATTCGCGCCGCGCCGGCCGCCAGACCGCCGGCGGCGACATCGTGCTGCTGGAAGAACAGGATCGCGCGCTGTGGGACCGTTGCCAGATCGCGGAGGGATTGCGGCTGGTGGAAGCGGCGCTGCGGCTGCCGGGCCGCCCCGAGGCCTACGCGGTGCAGGCCGCGATCGCCGCGCTGCATGCGCGGGCGCCGAACTATGAGGACACCGACTGGCCGCAGATCGCCGGCCTCTATGAAGTGCTGTTGCGGATCAGCCCGTCGCCGGTGATCGAGCTCAATCACGCCGCGGCGATTTCGATGGTGGACGGGCCGGCGCGCGCGCTCGACCTGATCGATGCGCTGGAAGCCCGCGGCGGACTTAAAGGGTACGAACTGTTGCCGGCGGTCCGCGCCGATCTGTTGCGCCGGCTCGGCCGTCGCGACGCCGCGCGCGAGGCGTATCAGAAGGCCTCAGCCGCGACGCAGCTCGAGCCGCTGCGCCGGCTCTGCGCGCGGCGATTGAGGGAGCTGGATGGCGGATAGCCGAATCAAGCGCGGCTGCCTTGACCTTTCCCCGCAAGCGCGGGGCGAGGGAGCACACCTCCGCTGACGCCATTACCTCGCCGCGACCGCGGCGGCCTCGGTCGGGAGGCTGGCCAGCAGCGCCTGCAGGGTGGTCAGCGTCGAATGATCGGCGATGCCGTCGACGCGGGCGGGACGGAAATGGCGCTGGAAGGCGGTGACCACTTCCATGGTCGTGGCGTCGTATTTTCCGTTGATGGGGATGGCGTAACCGTATCTGGCGAGCGCCTGCTGCAGGTCGCGGACGTCGTCGCTGATGGTGCCGAGCTTGAGCGGCTCGCCGCGCACGATGGGCGCCGGCTGCACCCAGTGGCCGACTCCCGAATTGGCCAGCGAATGCCACGGAAATTTCTCGCCGGGGTCTTTCTTGCGCGAGGGCGCGACGTCGGAATGCCCGAGCACGCGATGCGAGGGCACCTTGCGGCGGAGCATGATGCCGCGGCACAGCGCGATCACGGCCGCGGTCTGGCGCAGCGGAAAGTCCGGATAGCCCCAGTCATGGCCGCGATTGACGATCTCGATGCCGATCGAACAGGAATTGATGTCTTCCTCGCCCGCCCACGACGCCACGCCGGCATGCCAGGCGCGCCTGGCTTCGGGGACGCACTGCACGATGCGGCCGTCCTCGAGCACGATGTAATGGGCGGAAACGTCGGTTCCCGCGGTGCACAGCCGGGCGATCGCGCCTTCCACGTCCGGCATGCCGGTGTAGTGCAGCACGATCATGTCGGGCAAACGGCCCTTGTTGCGGTCGCCGTAGTTCGCCGACGGGATCACGTCGGAGGCGATCGAGGAATCCGGGGTGAATGTCTTCATGCTCGCACTGGCCGGTGGAATCGGAAGGGCGCGTTGACGCTTCGAATCAAGACCATCGGATGCGAACGAACCAAGCGACATAGGACAACTCAAACCGGGCGGGAGAACGGCAATGGTGCAGTGCCCGTTTACTATTCCTTTACGATGCCGCCAGCGCAACGCGAGAGCCGGCCAACGCGTCGCATTTTTGGCTGGTGTGTGCGGGAAGCATCACCGGCGGGAAGGCCGGTCACGAATCCCGGAGCGAGGTAATTCTAACAGCCCCATCAACGCTTTCTTAACGCTAACGGCCGTTACTAAGTGGTGAAGAGCCGAACCGGTTTTGGGGGACGGCCGAGGCCCCATTTGACGCTCGAAATCCCATGGCAGCCCAGCATATTCCATCGGGAAATCAGGGTTTGCGATATGGGCCGCGCGGGCTCGGCAATCGTGGGTCGCTTTGGGTCTTCGGGGCGAAAAGCCAGGCCAAGCCGAGATATTTGAGGCGCAATGGGCCCGTTCGCGTCCAGTTTTCGCAAATTAACCCGGTCCGTGCCCGGAGCCGGCGCATGAATCCGGCTGACACGCGTCATATTCCCGTCCTTGGCCGCCAGGCGGTCGAGATGCTTGCTCCGCGCACCGGCGGCATCTACGTCGACGCCACCTTCGGGGCCGGCGGCTACAGCCGGGCGATCCTCGAGGTGGCGGGAACCCAGGTCGTCGGCATCGACCGCGACCGGTCGGCGATCGCGGGCGGGTTCGAGCTGGTCGAGCGGTCAGGCGGCCGGCTGACGCTGATCGAGGACCGCTTCTCCAACCTGGCCGAAATCTGCGCCGTCCAGGGTATCCAGGGGGTCGACGGCGTCGTGATGGATGTCGGGGTGTCCTCGATGCAGCTCGACCAGGCCGAGCGCGGCTTCTCGTTCCGCCTGGGCGGTCCGCTCGACATGCGGATGGGTCGTGACGGCCCGACGGCCGCGGATGTGATCGCGAAAGCCTCCGAAGCCGATCTCGCCAATATCATCTACATTTTCGGCGAAGAGCGTCATTCGCGCGCCGTCGCGCGGGCCATCGTCGCCGCGCGCAAGGAAGCGGCGATTACGACCACCCGCGCGCTGGCCGATATCGTTTCGAAAGTGGTGCGGTCGAAGCCCGGCGAAATTCACCCGGCGACGCGGACGTTTCAGGGCTTGCGGATCTTCGTCAATCAGGAACTCGACGAACTGCATCTGGCGCTGGCCGCGGCCGAGCGGGTGCTGAAGCCCGGCGGCCGGCTGGTCGTGGTGTCCTTTCATTCGCTGGAAGACCGCATCGTCAAGAATTTCCTGGTCGAGCGCGCCAGGGCCGGCGGCGGATCGCGGCATCTGCCGCAGGTCGCGCACGCGGAGCCGAGCTTTGTCATCCTGACCAAGCGCCCGGTCACCCCCGATGAAGCCGAAATCTCGGCTAACCCGCGCGCGCGCTCGGCAAAGCTGCGCGCCGCCGAGCGCACCGATGCGCCCGCGCACGCCGCCGCTTCCTTGCCCGAATGGCCCACCCTCGATGACGTGATGAGGGGAGGCTGATCATGCGGATCATCCATGTCCTCGTCATCGCCGCCTTGGTGTTCGCCGCCGCTTACGTCTATCGGATCAAGATGGACTCGATCTCGCGCACCGAGCGGGTGCAGCGGCTGCATGCCGAAATCCGCGAGCAGCGCGACGCCATCGCGGTGCTGCGCTCGGAATGGGCCAAGCTCGACGCGCCGCTGCGGCTGCAGGGGCTGGCCGAACGCCATCTGCCGCTGAAGCCGCTCAACGCCAACCAATACGATTCGCTGAAGAACCTGCCCGAGCGGCCGCCGAATTTCGTCAGGCCCGGCGATCCCGATCCGATCGGCGCGATGATCCAGACCATCGATGCCGCCGCCGACGCTTCCTCGGTGACAGGCTCGGTGCCGGCGCCGGAGAATCAGCAATGAGCGTTTCCGCGCCCGCCGAGCTCAAACCTGTGGAACCGTGGCGGCAGCGGCTGATCCGCAGCCTGCTGTACGGGCGCAATGTCGACCGCGCCGCGAAGGCGCGCGCCCGCGTCGGATTTGCGATCCTCGCGTTCGCGGCGATCTACGGTATCATCGGCGGGCGGCTGATCATGTTCGCCACCATCGGCGACAGCCATGGCACGCGCCGCACCGCGGCGCAGGATGCCATCGCGACCGCGCGGCCGGATATCGTCGACCGCAACGGCGAGATCCTCGCCACCGACGTCAAGGCGCCGAGCCTGTTCGCCGAGCCGCGCCGGATCATCGACAAGGACGAGGCCATCGAGCTTCTCACCGGGACGCTGCCGGACCTCGACACCGGCGAAGTGCGCGACCGGTTGTCCGGCAAAAAAGGCTTCGTCTGGCTGAAGCGCGAAATCACGCCGCAGCAGCAGCAGGAAATCCACCGTCTCGGCATTCCCGGCATCGGCTTCCTGCGCGAGAACAAGCGCGTCTATCCCACCGGCGCCGAAGTCGCCCATCTGATCGGCCTGGTCAATACCGACAATCAGGGCATCGCCGGGATGGAGAAATGGCTCGACACCAACGGGCTTGCCGATCTGCACCGCGCCGGTTTCGCCACCGACCGGCTGCAGCGGCCGGTGGAATTGTCGGTCGATTTACGCGTCGAGCACGCGCTGCGCGACGAACTGCTCAAGGCCAAGGAAAAATTCCACGCCAAGGCCGCTTCCGGGCTCGTCTCCAACGTCAAGACCGGCGAGATCGTGGCGATGGTCTCGCTGCCGGATTTCGATCCCAACAATCCGAAAGAGGCGCATGATCCCGATCGCATCAATCGACTGACGACCGGCGTCTACGAGATGGGATCGACGTTCAAGGCCTTCACGCTGGCGATGGCGCTGGATTCCGGCAAGGCCGATCTCAATTCGCTGTGGGATGCGCGGGGTCCGCTGCACTACGGCAGGTTCACGATTCACGACGACGAGCCGAAGGGCCGCTTCCTCAACATGAAGGAAGTTTTCACTTTTTCGTCGAACGTCGGCGCGGCGCGGATCGCGCTGGCCCAGGGCGTCGAAGCGCACAAGGCGTTCCTGCGCAAGCTGGGACAGCTCGATCGGCTGCGCACCGAATTGCCCGAGAGCGCGTCGCCGATCCTGCCGCGGCACTGGGGCGAACTGAACACGGTGACGATCGCGTTCGGCCACGGCATCGCGGTGGCGCCGCTGCAGGCGGTGATGGGCATCGATGCGCTGGTGAACGGCGGCTACCTGATCCCGCCGACCTTCCTGAAGCGCACCGAGCAGGAAGCCATGGCAGTGGCAAAACGGGTGATCAAGCCCGAGACCTCCGAGAAGATGCGATTCCTGATGCGGCTGAATGCCGAGATCGGCACGGCAAGAAAAGCCGACGTGAAGGGTTACTATATCGGCGGCAAGACCGGTACCGCCGAAAAGGTCGTCAATGGCCGCTACGCCAAAAAGCGCGTGCTGACCGCCTTCACGGCGATCCTGCCGGCCGACCATCCCCGCTACCAGCTGCTGGTCATGCTGGACGAGCCGCAGGCGCTGAAGGAAACCTACGGTTTCATCACCTCGGGCTGGAACGCGGTGCCGACCGGCGGCAAGGTGATCGAGCGTATTGCGCCGCTTCTGGGCATCGAGCCGCGCTTCGACCTGCCGCCGTCCGACCGCCTTATTCTTGCGGCATCGAGGACAACCCAGTAAGGCGTTACACGAGTGCCGCCGATTTGAAGTTCCTGCACCGGGTGCCGCGAGCGTCGGCCGGACTGGAAGAGAATGAGACTTCGCGACCTGTTCAGCGATGACGCTACCATCGACCCGCGGGCGGAAGCGGCCGAGGTGTCCGGCCTTGCCGTGGACAGCCGCGCGGTGAAACCGGGCGAGGTGTTTTTCGCGCTCGCCGGCGCCAGGACCGATGGGGCGCGCTTCATCGACCAGGCGATCGCCTCCGGCGCGGTGGCGGTGGCGGGCGATCATCCGCCGCAAGGCGGCTTGCGCGTGCCGTTCGTCGCCACGCCCAATCCGCGCCGCGCGCTGGCGCTGGCGGCGGCGAAATTCTTCCCGCAACAGCCTGCGACGATCGCGGCCGTGACCGGTACCAGCGGCAAGACCTCGGTCGCCGCCTTCACGCGGCAGATATGGCAGCGGCTCGGCCACGAATCGGCCAGCATCGGCACCATCGGGCTGGTGTCGCCGAAGCGCACCATCTACGGCTCGCTGACGACGCCGGACCCGATCGCGCTGCACCGGCAGCTCGACGAGATCGCGCGCGAGGGCGTCACCCATCTGGCGCTCGAGGCCTCGTCGCACGGGCTCGATCAGTACCGGCTCGACGGCGTGCGGATCGCCGCCGGCGGTTTTACCAATCTGTCGCGCGACCACATGGATTACCATCCCGACGTCGCGCATTATCTGGGCGCCAAGCTGCGGTTGTTCCGCGATCTGGTCGCTGCCGACGGCACCGCGGTGGTTTCGGCCGATCATGATTGCTCGCAAACCGTGATCGACGTCGCGCGCGCCAAGAAGCTGCGGATCGTCGCGGTCGGCCGCAACGGCGACGGCGCAGAGGGCATCCGGCTGGTCGGGGCGGACGTCGACGGCTTTGCGCAAAAACTCACGCTTGAACATCGCGGGGGCAAATATTCGGTTCGCCTGCCGCTGGTCGGCGAATTCCAGATCGAGAACGCGCTGGTTTCCGCGGGCCTTGCGATCGGCACCGGCAGCGAACCGAAAGCCGTGTTCGCCGAACTCGAACTGCTCGAGGGTGCCAAAGGCCGGCTGGAGCGGGTCGCCGAGCGCAATGGCGCGCCGATCTTCGTCGACTACGCCCACAAACCGGATGCGCTGGCGAAGGCGCTGCAGGCGCTGCGGCCTTATGCCAGACGCAAGCTCGTCGTGGTGTTCGGCGCCGGTGGCGATCGCGATGCCGGCAAGCGTGCCTTGATGGGCGCGATTGCATCGGAGAATGCCGACAGCGTCATCGTCACCGACGACAATCCGCGCAGCGAAAACCCGGCAACGATCCGTGCCGCGATCCTGGGCGCGGCAAAGGGCGCCAGGGAGATCGGCGATCGCGCCGAGGCGATCCGGACGGCGATCGCGGCGCTGCAGCCGGGCGACGCGCTGTTGATCGCCGGCAAGGGCCACGAGACCGGACAGATCGTCGGGGACCGCACGTTGCCGTTCAGCGATCACGACGCGGTCGCCGCCGCACTTGCCCCGAGGGTCGCATGAGCGCCGCGCCGCTTTGGACTACTGGCGCGATGGCGCAGGCGATGCGCGCCTCCGGCAACGGCGTGCTGCCGGAAGCGGTGTCGGGTCTTTCCATCGACAGCCGCACCATCGCGCCGGGCGAGGCTTATTTCGCCATCAAGGGCGACGTCCATGACGGGCACGATTTTGTCACGGCCGCCCTGAAGGCGGGCGCTGCGCTTGCGGTGGTCGAGGCCGCCCAGCGCGACAAATTCCCCGGTGATGCGCCGCTACTGGTGGTCGACGACGTTCTTGCCGGCCTGGTCGATCTTGCCTGCGCCGCGCGCGCGCGGCTGAGCGCGCGGGTCATTGCGGTCACCGGCTCCGTCGGCAAGACGTCGACAAAGGAGGCGCTGCGCTGCGTGCTCGGCGCGCAAGGCGAGACCCACGCTTCGGCCGCCTCGTTCAACAATCACTGGGGCGTGCCGCTGTCGCTGGCGCGCTGTCCGGCCACGGTGCGTTATGCGATCTTCGAGATCGGCATGAATCACGCAGGCGAAATCGAGCCGCTGGTCAGGATGGTGCGGCCGCAGGTCGCCATCGTCACCACGGTGGAACCGGTGCATCTGGAATTCTTTGCCGGCATCGAGGCGATCGCCGATGCGAAAGCGGAAATCTTTCAAGGCGTCGAACCTGGCGGCGCGGTCGTGCTCAACCGCGACAACTCGCAGTTCGCGCGGCTGCAGGCACGCGCCGTTAAGCTCGGCATCTCCCGCATCGTCTCGTTCGGCACTGACGCGAAATCCGACGCGCGGCTGATCGACGTGGCGCTGCATCCGGCCTGTTCGGCGGTGCATGCCAATATCCTCGGCCATGACGTGACCTATAAACTCGGCATGCCGGGCCGGCACATGGCGATGAATTCGCTGGCGGTGTTGGCCGCGGCCTCGCTCGCCGGCGCCGATCTCGCGCTCGCCGCGCTGTCGCTGTCGCAGCTGGAGCCGCCGGCGGGCCGCGGCGCGCGGCGCATGCTGGAACTCGCTCACGGCGAAGCGACGCTGATCGACGAGAGCTATAATGCCAATCCGGCGTCGATGGCGGCGGCGCTGGATGTGCTGGGCCAGGGCGCGGTCGGCCCGCACGGCCGGCGCATCGCGGTGCTCGGCGACATGCTCGAACTCGGTCCCACCGGCCCGGCGCTGCATCGCGGGCTGAACGAGGCCGTCAAGGCCAACCGGATCGATCTGGTTTATTGTTGTGGGCCGTTGATGCGCAACTTGTGGGACGCGCTTTCCACGGGTAAACGGGGCGGATACGCCGACAGTTCGGCCGGTCTCGAAGCGCAGGTGATTGCTGCGATTCGCGCCGGCGACGCGATCATGGTCAAGGGATCGCTCGGCTCGAAGATGAAGACGATTGTGAATGCGCTCGAAAAGCGCTTTCCCGGAAAGACCGCGCGCGACGAAGCCGCGGTATAGGGCGAATCAATGTTTTACTGGCTGATTGACCTTTCCAGCACGGTTCCCGGCATGGGCGTGTTCCGGACGTTTTTGAACGTGTTCCGTTACATCACCTTTCGCACCGGCGGGGCGATTGTGACCGGCGCCTTGTTCGTCTTCCTGTTCGGTCCGTGGATCATCGATCATTTGCGGATCCGCCAGGGCAAGGGCCAGCCGATCCGCACCGACGGCCCGCAATCGCACCTCCTCACCAAGAAGGGCACGCCGACCATGGGCGGGCTGATGATCCTGTCCGGGCTGGTGGTCTCGACGCTGCTGTGGGCCAATCCGCTCAATCCCTACGTCTGGATCGTGCTCGCGGTCACGCTCGGATTCGGCTTCGTCGGCTTCTACGATGATTACCTGAAGGTCACGAAACAGACCCATAGCGGCTTCGCCGGCCGCATCCGGCTCCTGATCGAGGCGGCGATCGCGCTCGCCGCCTGCTACGCGCTGGTGCGGCTCGGGCGCGATCCGTCATCCACCTCGCTGGCGATTCCGTTCTTCAAGGACGTGGCGCTGCACTTAGGCTGGTTCTTCGTGATCTTCGGCGCGTTTGTCATTGTCGGCGCCGGCAACGCGGTCAACCTGACCGACGGTCTCGACGGTCTCGCCATCGTACCGGTCATGATCGCGGCCGCGAGCTTCGGCCTGATCGCGTATCTTGCCGGCAACGTGGTATTCTCCGACTATCTGCAAATCAACTACGTCGCCGGTACCGGCGAACTTCTGGTGCTGTGCGGCGCCGTGTTCGGCGCCGGATTGGGATTCCTGTGGTTCAACGCGCCGCCGGCCTCGATCTTCATGGGCGACACCGGTTCGCTCGCGCTCGGCGGCATGCTCGGCTCGATCGCGGTCGCGGTCAAACACGAGATCGTGCTGGCGGTGATCGGCGGATTGTTCGTGCTGGAAGCGGTCTCGGTGATCGTGCAGGTGGTGTCGTTCAAGCTCACCGGCAAGCGCGTGTTCCGGATGGCGCCGATTCATCACCATTTCGAGCAGCTCGGCTGGACCGAACCGCAGATCGTGATCCGGTTCTGGATCATTTCGGTGATGCTGGCGCTGGCCGGCCTCTCCACGCTGAAGCTGCGGTGAGCCATTGATCCCCGTCACCTCCTTCGCGGGGAAAACGGTTGCGGTGTTCGGCCTCGGCGGCTCCGGGCTCGCGAGCTGCCACGCGCTGAAAGCCGGCGGCGCCGAAGTGATCGCCGGTGACGACGATGCCGACAACGTCGTCAAAGCAGCCCAGGCCGGCTTCATGACAGCGGATTTGCGCAAGGTATCCTGGGCGAATTTCGCAGCCCTGGTGCTGACGCCGGGCGCGCCGCTCACCCACCCCAGCCCGCACTGGACCGTGCTGGCGGCGCAACAGGCCGGCGTCGAGGTGATCGGCGATATCGAGCTGTTCTGCCGGGAACGGCGCCGTCATGCGCCGGACGCGCCGTTCGTCGCCATCACCGGCACCAACGGCAAGTCGACCACGACGGCGCTGATCGCGCATCTGATGCGTTTCGCCGGCTACGATACGCAAATGGGCGGCAATATCGGCACCGCGATCCTGTCGCTGGAGCCGCCGCGCATGGGGCGCGTGCACGTCATCGAGATGTCGTCCTACCAGATCGATCTCGCGCCATCGCTCGATCCCAGCGTCGGCATCCTGCTCAACGTCAGCGAAGACCATATCGACCGTCACGGTACGCTGGAACGCTATGCCGCGGTAAAGGAGCGCCTGGTCGCCGGCGTGCAGAAACAGGGCACGGCGATCGTCGGCGTCGATGACGGCTTCAGCCGCAACACCGCCGATCGCGTCGAGCAGGCCGGCCAGCGCGTGGTCCGGGTCTCGGTGAAAAATCCGCTGCCGGACGGCGTCTATGTCGAGCGCGAAACCATCTGGCGTGCCTCCGGCGGCGCGCGCGGCGAGATCGCACGAATTGGCGGTATCGGTTCGCTGCGCGGCCTGCACAATGCGCAGAATGCGGCCTGCGCCGCGGCCTGCGCGCTGGCGCTCGGCCTCTCCACCGAAACCCTGCAGAACGGCCTGCGCAGCTTTCCCGGCCTCGCGCACCGCATGGAACAGGTCGGCCGTCGCGGCAATGTGCTGTTCGTCAACGACTCCAAAGGCACCAACGCCGACGCGGCGGCGCATGCGCTGTCCTCCTTCGCCGATATCTTCTGGATCGCCGGCGGCAAGCCGAAGCTCGGCGGCATCACCAGCCTGACCGAATATTTTCCGCGCATCCGCAAGGCCTATCTGATCGGGGAGGCGGCGCAGGCGTTCGCCGGCACGCTCGGCGACCAGGTGCCGCACGAGATCAGCGAAACCCTCGAGGTCGCGGTGGCGAATGCCGCGCGCGATGCGGAAGCCTCTGGTTTGCCGGACCCGGTGGTGCTGTTGTCGCCGGCCTGCGCTTCGTTCGACCAGTACCGCAATTTTGAAATCCGCGGCACCCGGTTCCGCGACCTCGTCACCGCGCTGCCCGGCGTCAGGCCGGTGGTGTGAACTTTCCGCCTGTCGGGCTCGCCGAGGGCGAGAACCCGTGGCGGGTATGACGACCTTTTGTGGATCGACGCCGTGCCAATCCTCAAAGATAGCGAATCCATTAACCGCTTGGAAACCATCCTGGGCGACCAATGGGCAAACCCTTAGGCCTTTGGGAATGCCCATGCTCTCCCGCGAACACAGTAATCCCCTCAGTGAATGGTGGTGGACGGTCGACCGCCTGCAACTCGGGGCGATCATCGCGCTGATCCTGGGCGGCATCATTCTGTCGCTGGCGGCGAGCCCCTCGGTGGCAACCCGGATCGGGCTCGATCCCTTCCACTTCTTCAACCGCCACGTGCTGTTTCTGTTGCCTTCCTTCATCGTGATGATCGGGGTGTCGTTCCTGTCGCCGCGGCAGATCCGCCGCAGCGCGCTGATCGTGTTCGCGGTCTCAATCGCGCTGATCGTGGCGACGCTCCTGATCGGGCCGGAGGTCAAGGGTTCGCGGCGCTGGATTACGCTGATCGGCGTCAACATCCAGGCTTCCGAATCCGCCAAACCCGCTTTCGTGGTGCTGGCGGCGTGGCTGTTTGCGGAATCGGCGCGGCGGCCGGAAATGCCGGCGACCTCGATGGCGCTGGTACTGCTGATGACGCTGATTTCGCTTCTGGTGATGGAGCCTGATTTCGGCCAGACCATGCTGGTCCTGATGGTGTGGGGCGCGCTGTTCTTCATCGCGGGCATGCGGATGATCTGGGTGCTGGGACTTGGGGGCGCGGCGAGCGCCGGGCTGTTCGCAGCCTATCTTCTGGTGCCCCACGTCGCGGGCCGCATCACGCGCTTCATGAACCCGGCGTCGGGCGACACCTTCCAGGTCGATACCGCGATGGAAGCCTTCTACAATGGCGGCTGGTTCGGGCTTGGCCCCGGCGAAGGCATCGCCAAGCGCAGCCTGCCGGACAGCCACACCGATTTCGTGTTCGCGGTGGCGGCGGAGGAATTCGGCATCATCCTTTGTCTGGCGCTGCTGGCGCTGTACGCCTTCGTCGTCATCCGCGCGCTGTCGCGCGCCTATGCGACCGAGGATATGTTTGCGCGCTTCGCCGCCTCGGGGCTCGCGATCCTGTTCGGCGTCCAGGCCGCGATCAACATGTCGGTCAATCTGCAGCTGATCCCGGCCAAGGGCATGACCCTGCCGTTCATCTCCTATGGCGGCTCGTCGATGGTCTCGCTGGCTTATGGCGTCGGCATGATGCTGGCGCTGACAAGGCAACGGCCGCGCACCGAGATGGAATCGATCGGCGACGCCAACGCGGTCAGCAGCTACGCTTGACCTGACCTCAAAGAAGCGCTTTTTCGTCATCGCGAGGAACGAAGTGACGAAGCAATCCAGCGCTTTGTTCCGCGGCTCTGGATTGCTTCGCTCGCAACGGCGGCTGCGCCAATGACTACTTCCCCTCTCATCCTGCTGGCCGCGGGCGGCACCGGCGGCCATCTGTTTCCCGCCGAAGCGCTCGGCGTCGAGTTGATCCGGCGCGGCCTGCGCGTGCGGCTCGCCACCGACTCCCGCGCGCTGCGCTACAGCGGATTGTTCTCCAGGGAAACGATCGACGTGGTACCGAGCGAGACCGTGCGCAGCCGCGCGCCGTGGTCGCTCGCCTATACCGGGCTGATGCTCGCCGCCGGGATCGCGGTTTCGCTCAATTTGATGCGCCGCCTGAAGCCCGCCGCCGTGGTCGGCTTCGGCGGCTATCCGACGTTGCCGCCGCTGCTGGCGGCGCGGGTGTTCGGCGTGCCCGGCATCATTCACGACGCCAACGCCGTGCTCGGCCGCGCCAACCGTTTTCTTTCCGGACACGTCAGCGCAATCGCCACCTCGCTGCCCGGCGTGCTCGACCGGGATCCGCAGCTTTCGGGCAAGACCACCGCGGTGGGTACGCCGATGCGTCCCGCCATCCTCGCGGCGGCCGCGGTGAAATATGTCGCGCCCGAACCGGCGGGGCCGTTCCGGCTGCTCGTCGTCGGTGGCAGCCAGGGAGCGCGCATCATGGCCGATATCGTGCCGGGCGCGATCGAACGGCTGGAGCCTGCCCTCTGGAACCGGCTGGTCCTCACCCAGCAGGTGCGCGAAGAAGACATGGCGCGGGTCCGCGCGGTCTACGACCGGCTCAAGATCAATGCCGAACTGGCCCCGTTCTTCAGCGATCTGCCGGCGCGGCTGGCATCCCACCATCTCATCGTTTCGCGGTCCGGCGCCGGCACCGTGGCCGAGCTTGCCGCCATCGGCCGGCCCTCGATCCTGGTGCCGCTGCCCGGCTCGATCGATCAGGACCAGTTCGCCAATGCCGGCGTGCTGGCGCAGGTGAATGGCGGCTTGCGGATCCCGCAGACCGATTTCACCCCCGACCGGCTGGCGGCGGAAATCTCCGCGCTCGCCGCCGAGCCGGCGCGGCTGGCCGCCATGGCCGCCGCCGCCCGCACCGTCGGCCGGCTGGATGCCGCCCAGCGGATGGCCGATCTGGTGATGAAAGTCGCCGGAATCGAGGCCAAACAGCTCTAATTCGGATAATTTTGCTTCATGGCCGGGCTTGTCCCGGCCACCCACGTCTTGCATGAAGTGATGGAGATTCGGGGATGTCCGGGACGCCAGGCGCAAAGAGGCGCTTCGGGCTTCTGCCCGGGGCGTGACGAGAACATACGGATGCAACCATGAGACTGCCGCGCGAGATCGGACCCATCCACTTCGTCGGGATCGGCGGGATCGGCATGAGCGGCATCGCCGAGGTGTTGTGCAACCTCGGCTACACCGTGCAGGGCTCGGACGCCTCCGAGGGCGCCAATGTCACCCGGCTGCGCGACAAGGGCATCAAGGTCACCGTCGGCCACATGGCCGAGAACGTCGCCGGCGCCGACGTGCTGGTGGTGTCGACCGCGATCAAGCGCGACAATCCCGAACTGATGGCGGCGCGCGCCCAGCGCATTCCCGTGGTGCGCCGCGCCGAAATGCTGGCCGAACTGATGCGGCTGAAAAGCTGCGTCGCGATCGCCGGCACCCACGGCAAGACCACCACGACATCGATGGTCGCAGCCCTGCTCGACGCCGGCGATCTCGATCCGACCGTGATCAATGGCGGCATCATCAATGCCTACGGCACCAATGCCCGGCTCGGCGCCGGCGACTGGATGGTGGTCGAAGCCGACGAGAGCGACGGCACGTTTCTGAAGCTGCCGGCCGATGTCGCCATCGTCACCAATGTCGACCCCGAGCATCTCGATCATTTCAAGACTTTTGAAGCCGTGCAGGAGGCGTTCCGCGCTTTCGTCGAGAACGTGCCGTTCTACGGATTTGCGGTGATGTGCATCGACCATCCGGTGGTGCAGAGTATCGTCGGCAAGATCGAGGACCGCCGTATCATCACCTACGGCGAGAATCCGCAGGCCGATGCGCGGCTGGTCGATCTCACCCCGATGGGCGGCGGATCGAAATTCAAGGTCGCATTCCGCGACCGCAAGACCGAGGTGGCGCATGAGATCGCCGATCTCCATCTGCCGATGCCGGGCCGGCACAACGCGCTCAACGCCACCGCGGCGATCGCAGTGGCCCATGAACTCGGGCTTGCCGACGAGACCATCCGCAAGGCGATCGCGGATTTCGGCGGCGTCAAACGGCGCTTTACCCGGACCGGCGAGTGGAACGGCGTCACCATCATCGACGATTACGGCCATCACCCGGTCGAGATCGCGGCGGTGCTGAGGGCGGCGCGGGAATCCACCAACGGCAAGATCATCGCCGTGGTGCAGCCGCACCGCTTCACGCGCCTGCAATCGCTGTTCGAGGAATTCTGCACCTGTTTCAATGACGCCGATACGGTCGTCGTCGCCGAGGTCTATCCGGCCGGCGAGGCGCCGATCGCCGGCATCGACCGCGACCATTTCGTGCTGGGCCTGCGTGCGCATGGTCATCGCGAGGTGATTCCGCTGCAGAACTCCGCCGACCTCGCCGGCGTCGTCCACGGCATCGCCGGCCGCGGCGATCTCGTCGTCTGCCTCGGCGCCGGCAACATCACGCAATGGGCCTATGCGCTGCCGGGCGAGTTGAAGGCGCTGGGGTAGAGGTGAGCTTTCCCGACATCACGCCCGACCTCAAAGCCGCGATGCCGCGGCTGCGCGGGCGGCTGCTGGCGAACCAGTCGCTCGCCGAGCTGACCTGGTTTCGGGTCGGCGGTCCGGCGCAGGTGCTGTTCACGCCATCGGATGAAGATGATCTCGCCCATTTCCTCGAGCATCTGCCGGGCGAATTGCCGGTCTGCGTCGTCGGCGTCGGTTCCAACCTGATCGTACGCGACGGCGGGCTGCCGGGCGTGGTGATCAGGCTCAGTCCGCGAGGTTTCGGCGAGACCCGCGCCGAAGGCGATATCGTCAGCGCCGGCGCCGCCGCGCTCGACAAGCGCGTGGCCGAGACGGCGGCGGCTGCCAATATCAGCGGGCTCGAATTTTTCTTCGGCATTCCCGGCACCGTCGGCGGCGCGCTGCGCATGAACGCCGGCGCCAACGGCGCCGAGACCAGGGACGTCATGATCGAGGCCACCGGCATCGGCCGCGACGGCAAGAAGCACACCTTTACCAACGCGGAGATGAAATTCGTCTACCGCAGCAGCGGCGTCGATGCCTCGATCATCCTCACCTCCGCGCGCTTTCGCGGGGCGATCGCCGCACCCGAGGCGATCCGTGCGCGGATGAACGAGGTGCAGGCCCACCGCGAGACCGCGCAGCCGATCCGGGAAAAGACCGGCGGCTCGACCTTCCAGAATCCGCCCGGCCAAAGCGCCTGGAAATTGATCGATGCCGCGGGCTGCCGCGGCCTGCGGGTCGGCGGCGCGCAGGTGTCGGAAATGCACTGCAATTTCCTGATCAATACCGGGACGGCGACCGGCCACGACATCGAAACCCTCGGCGAGACCGTTCGCGCGCGGGTGAAGGAAACTTGCGGAATTGAGCTACACTGGGAAATCAAGCGGATCGGGATCGAGCCAGGCTGATGCGGATCACCATTCTTTTCGGCGGCACGAACAAGGAGCGGCTGGTGTCGGTGGCGTCGGCCCAGGCGCTGCATTCGGCCCTGCCCGACGCCGATCTGTGGTTTTGGGATGTCGATGACACCGTGCATGAAACCTCCTCCGAGGCGCTTCTGAAGCATTCGCGGCCGTTCGAGCATCCGTTCAGGCCCGGCACCCCCAGCCTCGGCAAGATCGAACAGGCACTGGACAAAGCGAGGGGCGAGGACCGCCTGCTGGTGCTCGGCCTGCACGGCGGCACGGCGGAGAATGGCGAGTTGCAGGCGATGTGCGAGATGCGCGGGATTCCCTTCACCGGTTCCGGCTCGGCCTCGTCGCATCTCGCCTTCGACAAGATGGCGGCCAAGCGCTTCGCGGCGATCGCGGGCGTGAAGGCGCCGGAAGGCATCGCTCTCGAGGACATTGATGCCGCGTTCGCCGAATACGGCAAGCTGATCGCCAAGCCGGCACGGGACGGATCGAGCTACGGCCTGATCTTCGTCAATGCGAAGCAGGACCTCGTCGCCGTCCGCAACGCCGCCAAGTCGGAGGAATATTTGATCGAGCCGTTCGTTTCCGGCGTGGAAGCCACCTGCGGCGTGTTGGAGCGGTCCGACGGTACGGCTATCTCGCTCCCGCCGGTCGAGATCATTCCGGGGGAGGGCGCGTTCGACTACACGGCCAAATACCTGCTCAAATCGACCCAGGAGATCTGTCCGGGCCGCTTTTCGCCTGAGATCAGCGCAGCGATCATGGACCAGGCGCTGCGGGCGCACCGGGCATTGTCATGCAGCGGCTATTCCCGGACCGACTTCATCGTCTCGGACAAGGGTCCGGTCTATCTCGAAACCAACACCCTCCCGGGTCTGACCAAGGCCTCGCTGTATCCGAAGGCGCTCAAGGCCCAGGGAATCGAATTCGCCGATTTTCTGCGCGATCAGATCGTGCTGGCGGAAAAGCGCACGCATAGATAGTTATTTTCGCGCCCTCGTGTGAAACCGGCCTGCCCGGGCTCGTTCATCGGTAAAACTTTACGAATTCGGGGCAAACTACTCAGAAGGCGGATCAAATCACGTCCTGCCTCAGCCTGATTTACCCTTTGTTTACCAGGAAGTCCGAAGGTTAACGCTGGCGGCGCATGTGGCGCTTGGCTGCCGGGGCGTGAGCTGTTGCGGATTTCCGCTTCGACGACCGCATCGAGGGAACAGGTGGCCTCTTCTGCCTCGAGGCCATACCCGGAAGCCCGGCTGACCGAGACGTCACGTGTGCCAGAACTCGCAAGCGTTTGCGGGCATAACTTTGACGAGCTCGTGCAATGGATGGTGCAGGACGCCTCGCTCGATCGCTGAGATCGCTGAGGCCCCAAACTGATCTGAAGGCCGCCGCCATCGGCGCGGTCATCTTGCTGCGCGAGTATCTCGGCCGCCATCGCGCCGCCGCCAAACCGTCGATCGCGCGCGAGCCGCCGCACCGGCTGATCGCTGCGGTCGAGCGTTATTTGCCGAACCGCGCCGGCGTCGCCGCGACGGTGCTGCTGCTCCTCGGCAGCGCCGGCTTCGGCATCGTCAGGGGCGGCCACCTCGAGGAACTGACCTCCGCGCTCAGCGACACCCGCAATGCGATCGCCAACTCGGCCGGATTTCGCATCACCACGGTGGCCATCAACGGCCGCAAGCAGCTGACTCAGGACGAGGTGCTCGCGATCGGCGGCGTCAACGGCCGCTCCTCGCTGTTGTTCCTCGATGCCGCCGCCGTGCGCGACAAGCTGAAAGCCAATCCCTGGATCGCCGACGCCACCGTGCTGAAGCTTTATCCCGGCCAGCTCCAGATCGACATTGTCGAGCGCTCGGCCTTCGCGCTGTGGCAGCAGGATGGCCGGCTTTCGGTGATCGCGGACGACGGCGCGGTGCTCGAATCCTATCTGTCGCGACGCTTTCTCTCGCTGCCGCTGGTGGTCGGCAAGGGCGCCGAGACCCATGCCAGGGATTTCCTCGCGCTGCTGGCGCGTTATCCGCAGGTGCGCTCCGTGACCAAGGCCGCGATTTTCGTCGGCGAGCGGCGCTGGAACCTGCGGCTCAAGGACGGGCTCGATATCAGGCTGCCGGAAAACGACGTCGGCAATGCGCTGGCGAGCCTGAGCAGGCTCGACAAGGAAGAGCGGCTGTTCTCGCGCGATATCGTCGCCATCGACATGCGGCTGCCGGATCGCCTGATCGTGCAATTGTCGGATGACGCGGCCAAAGCCCGCGAAGACCTGTTGAAGAAGCAGCAGAAAAAGAAAGCCGGGGACGCGTGACCGGTCTTGATCGCAACCAGACGCCGAAGACGCGCCCGATGCCGCAGAAGCGCACCGCGCTGGTGGCCTCCCTCGATATCGGCACCAGCAAGATCGCCTGCATGATCGCGCGGCTGAAGCCGTGCCCGCCGAACGAGGCGCTGCGCGGCCGCACCCATGCCGTCGAGCTGATCGGATACAGCCAGATCCAGTCGCGCGGCATGAAGGCCGGCGCGGTGGTCGATCTGGCCGAATGCGAACAATCGGTGCGCCAGGCCGTGGCGCTGGCCGAGCGCATGGCCAAGGTTCGCGTCGAGTCCGTGCTGCTCTCGGTATCCGGCGGCCGGCTGCAGGGCCAGCTGGTCGAGGCCGCGGCCGACATCAAGGGCGGCGCGGTTACCGACGCCGACGTCTCCCGCATCACTTCCGCCGGCATGCGCCACGCCACCGGCGCGGGCCGCACCGTGCTGCATGCGCTGCCGGTCGGCTACGCGCTCGATGGCGTCAAGGGCGTTCGCGATCCCCGCGGCATGGTGGCCAGGCAGTTCGGCGTCGACATGAACGTGGTGACCTCAGATGCCACGGTCGCCAAGAATCTGATGCTGGTGGTCGAGCGCTGCCATCTCAACGTCGAGGCCATGGCGGCGAGTCCTTATGTCGCAGGCCTGTCGGTCCTGACCGACGACGAGGCGGATCTCGGCGCCGCCGTGGTCGAGATGGGGGCGGGAACCACCACAATCGCGACCTATTCCGGCGGGCGGTTCGTCCATGCATCCGGATTTGCGGTCGGCGGGCAACACATCACGATGGATCTTGCTCGCGGCCTTTCCGCATGCATTGCGGATGCCGAGCGAATCAAGACGTTATATGGCACCGTGCTGACCGGCGGGTCGGACACGCGCGAGTTGATGTCGGTGCCGACCGCCGGCGACAGCGAGCAGGATGTTCCCCAGATCGTGTCCCGCGCCATGATCGCGAACATCGTTCGGCACCGCGCCGAGGAGATATTTGAAATGGTCAGGGACCGCCTCGCGGATTCCCCCTTTGCCGCGGAGCCCAAGGCGCGGGTCGTCTTGAGCGGCGGCGCTTCGCAGCTCACCGGCTTTCCCGAACTCGCAACCCGGATTCTCGGGCGTCCGGTGCGGATCGGCCGCCCGCTCGGCTTCGGCCGCCTGCCCAATGAGGCGAAGAGCGCATCGTTCGCGGTCCCCTCGGGCCTGCTGGTCTACCCGCAATACGCTCATCTTGAACACGTTGAACCGCGGCATACGCGGCAGCTCAGGACAGGGACTGACGGCTATTTCGGAAAGGTCGGACGATGGCTTCGCGAGGGCTTTTGATAAATCTTTTCCGCATCCTTCGACTTCCACCAACCCCCGCGGCCGTCGGCCGGGGCGAACCAACGCGCGCGTAATCGAGAGGCAACCATGGCACTCAATCTCACTCCCCCCGACATCAGCGAACTAAAGCCGCGCATTACCGTGTTCGGCGTTGGTGGAGCCGGCGGCAACGCCGTCAACAACATGATCACCGCCGGACTGCAGGGGGTCGACTTCGTCGTCGCCAATACCGACGCGCAGGCGCTCACCATGTCCAAGGCGCAGCGCATCATCCAGATGGGCACGCAGGTCACCCAGGGCCTGGGGGCCGGTTCGCAGCCGGACGTCGGCGCCGCCGCTGCCCAGGAAGTCCTCGACGAAATCCGCGACCATCTCTCCGGCGCCAATATGGTGTTCGTCACCGCCGGCATGGGCGGCGGCACCGGCACGGGGGCCGCCCCCGTCATCGCCAAGACCGCCCGCGACATGGGCATCCTCACCGTCGGCGTGGTGACAAAACCGTTCCACTTCGAGGGCCAGCGCCGCATGCGGACCGCGGAAGCCGGCATCGCCGAGCTCCACAAGGTGGTCGATACGCTGCTGATCATCCCGAACCAGAACCTGTTCCGGGTCGCGAACGAAAAGACCACCTTTGCCGACGCCTTCGCGATGGCCGACCAGGTGCTCTATTCGGGCGTCGCCTGCATCACCGACCTGATGGTCAAGGAAGGCCTGATCAATCTCGACTTCGCCGACGTCCGCGCCGTGATGCGTGAGATGGGCAAGGCGATGATGGGAACCGGCGAAGCTTCCGGCGACAAGCGCGCTCTTACCGCGGCCGAGGCTGCGATCGCCAACCCGCTGATCGACGACTCCTCGATGAAGGGCGCACGCGGCCTGCTGATCTCGATCACCGGCGGCAAGGACCTGACGCTGTTCGAAGTCGACGAAGCCGCCACCCGCATCCGCGAGGAAGTCGATCAGGACGCCAATATCATCGTCGGCGCCACCTTCGACGAGAGCCTCGACGGTATCATCCGCGTCTCCGTCGTTGCCACCGGCATCGAACAGGCGCTGATTCGTAACGCGACTCCGGGCGCGGCGATCGTGACCAGCGCGCCGGCTCCCGCCGCCTCGCCGGAAAATCGCCTGGCCGAGCTGACTGCCCGGCTGCGCGCCGACAATGCGCGCCTTGCCGAGCGCGCCGCCCAGAAGATGGAGGCGCCGTCGCCGGCGCAAGCGGCTCCCGCCCCCGCGCCGCAGCAGCGCGCCTCGAACAGCGTCGAACGCGCAGCGCTTGCGGCCATCGCCGCGGCGGTCTCTCCGGAGGTCCCGCAGCAGGGGTCGTCCGCGCCGCTGCAATCCGCTTCCTATGGCGACGTCACGGTTCGTCCGATCGCCGCGCAGAAGCCGACCCTGTTCCCCGACCACGACGTCGCCCGGGTCGAGGTCCAGGAACCCGCTACGCCCGAAACCTTCATCCCGCAGGCGGCCGAACGTCCGCCGTCGCGCGCGCCTCGGATGCCGAAATTCGAGGACCTGCCGATGCCCGCGCAGAACGAAATCCGGCAGGCCCGCGGCGAAACCGAGGAGGAGCATCCGCAGAAGACCCGGATGTCGCTCTTGCAGCGCCTCGCCAATGTCGGCCTCGGCCGCCGCGACGAGGAGACCGAGCCGCCGATCGCGGCCCGCGCTTCGGGTCCTTCGATGGCGCCAATGCCGCCGCTGCCGGAGCGCAAGCCGCAGCGCTCGGTCGCCCAGCAGATCGCTTCGAACGATCCGGTATCAGAATACGCTCGCCGGCCGGCTCCCCAAGGCCTGGACGTCCATGGACGCCCGGCGCCTGTTGCTGCGCCGCCACAGGGCGACGATCATTTGGATATCCCGGCCTTCCTCCGCCGGCAGTCCAGCTGAAGTTTGTTACAATTCTGACGGTGCAGAAGGTCCCGGCTTGAGCCAGCCGGGACCTTCATTTTTTTCCAAGGGTCGTGCGGGCCTCTTTGTCAAGCGGCTGATTTTAAATGATAAATTATGTATTTCGTGATGGGATGACGGAGCCGAAACCGTCGCCAAAGGTGGCGCAATTTGGTTAAGCTTTGGCGTGAATACGGCAGAGATAGGGTAACAATCGGTAAAAAAGCGTGAGTTGGCGCTCTTTGAGGCAGTGCTATTGTCTGCCGTGACTTGGGGAAACTTAGAGACGAATCAAACGGAACCAACACGGTTCTGATCTCTGGGTAAGTCGGTAGTGGGCAGTTTTCAAATGAAGTTTAGCCGGCAAACCACGCTTCGGTCGCAAGCCACCGTGACGGGCGTTGGCGTCCATTCCGGTCTTCCTGTCAATCTGACCCTTGGACCTGCACCTGTCGATGCGGGTTTTATTTTTGTCCGCACCGGTTTGGACGGTTGCGACCGCGAAGTGCAGGCATCGGCGGAATCCGTGATCGCCACCGAATTTGCCACCGTGCTGGGCGACCGCGAAGGGCCGCTGGTTTCCACCGCCGAACACGTGCTTGCTGCACTGCGGGGCATGGGCGTCGATAACGCCACGATCGAAATCGACGGTCCGGAAGTGCCGATCATGGACGGCAGCGCGGCTGCCTTCGTCGCCGCAATCGACCAGGCCGGCATTCTGACCCAGTCCGGCTCGCGCCGCTTTCTCCAGGTTTTGAAGCCGGTGCAGGTCGCAATGGGCGATTCGTTCGGCGAGTTGCGGCCCTACGCGGCCGGCTTCCGCGCCGAGGTCGAAATTGACTTCGCCAATGCCGTGATCGGCCGCCAGAGCTATTCGCTCGATCTCAGCGCGGAACGGTTCCGCCGCGAGATCTGCCGCGCGCGGACGTTTGGCTGCATGAGCGATGTCGCGCGGCTGTGGAGCGCCGGTTTTGCGCACGGCGCCTCGTTCGAGAATACGGTGGTATTCGACGACGACTGCCTGCTCAACGCCGAAGGCCTGCGCTACAGCGATGAATGCGCCCGCCACAAGGTGCTCGACGTGATCGGGGATCTCGCGCTGGCCGGCCTGCCGCTGCTCGGCGCCTATCGCTCGGTGCGCGGCGGTCACAAGCTCAACCACGCCGTGCTTACCGCCCTGCTGGCCGACCGCACCGCCTGGCGGGTGGTCGAGGCCGAAACCGCGCGTCGCTCGCGCGTTTACGCCGAAGCCGGCAGCGGCATGGTCGGCGGCATGATCGCCCCGGCCTACGGTCCCGACGTTTCCTGAGCATCCTCCGGGACGTCTCACGACTTTCGTCTTCGAATGTCCCGAGCTTTGCCTTCCTTCTTCGAAATGTCCTGACTTCCCGATCCCGCCCTGGGCGTGCGCCGGGACGCGTCCCGAGCGTCACCGGACGCCGCTTCCCGGCCAATTCACGGAAGTAACCATGTTCGGCAGCGGTCGGCCCCAGCCGCCTTAATCCGGGCGAAATGCCTGCGTATCCGGTTGGTTAACGGATTTTTTTCGGCTAAAGAGCCCCGGTTGCATGGCAGGCGCCACGGGCACGGCAATCACGGGCACGGCAATCATTGCGTCCATGAGCAGGTTCAGGGGCGCGCGGCGGGCACTGCGGCACAGACGTCAGGTCTAAGATTCATGTCGGCAAAGCGTATGACGCTCGAACTGCGCAGGATATCGGCTGGCGCCCGATTCGGCCGTCAGCTTCGTCTGGCCGCAGGTCTGATCGTGCTCGCGGTTCCCTTGAGCGGATGCGGCACCGGCGCGCTGTGGGACAAGTTCATGGCGAAGGACGATACCTTCGTCGAGGAACCGGCGGACAAGCTCTACAATGAGGGCTTGTTCCTGATGAATCAAAAGCAGGATCCGAAGGCGGCGTCGAAGAAATTCGAGGAGGTTGACCGCCAGCATCCCTATTCCGACTGGGCGCGCAAATCGCTGCTGATGTCGGCCTACGCCTTCTACAATTCCGGCGACTATGACAGCTGCATCGGCGCGGCGACCCGCTACGTCACCCTGCACCCGGGAAGCCCGGATGCCGCCTACGCGCAATACCTGATCGCGGCCTCGCATTACGACCAGATCCCGGACATCAGCCGCGACCAGGGCCGCACCGAGAAGGCGATCGCCGCGCTGGAAGAGGTGATCCGCAAATATCCGACCTCGGAATATGCCGTCCAGGCCAAGGCCAAGCTCGAAGCCGCGCGCGACCAGCTCGCGGGCAAGGAAATGGATGTCGGCCGCTATTACATGGGAAAGCGCGACTACACCGCCGCCATCAACCGTTTCAAGACCGTGGTGACCCGCTATCAGACCACGCGGCATGTCGAGGAAGCGCTGGCGCGGCTGACCGAGGCCTATATGGCGATCGGCATCGTCAGCGAGGCGCAAACCGCCGCCGCCGTGCTCGGGCACAATTTTCCTGATAGCCCCTGGTACAAAGACGCCTATAATCTTGTAAAGTCCGGCGGAGTCGAGCCGAGCGAGAACACGGGCTCCTACATCTCCAAAGCCTTCAAGAAACTGGGTCTCGGTTAGGGTCTTACCTCGCATGCTGGCGCGTCTTTCGATCCGTGACATCGTCCTGATCGAACGGCTCGATATCGAGTTTTCCCGTGGCCTGGCGGTGCTGACCGGCGAGACCGGCGCGGGCAAATCCATTCTGCTCGATGCATTCGCGCTGGCGCTTGGCGGCCGCGGCGACGCCGGCCTCGTGCGTCACGGCGCGGAGCAGGGCCAGGTCACCGCGGTGTTCGACGTGCCGAAGGGGCATCCGGCCTCGAAAATCCTCAGCGACAACGGCCTCGACGATACCGGTGAGATGATCCTGCGCCGGGTCCAGCTTGCCGACGGCCGCACCCGCGCCTTCATCAACGATCAGGCGATCAGCGTGCAGACCCTGAAAGCGGTCGGCTCGGCGCTGGTCGAGATTCACGGCCAGCATGACGAGCGGGCGCTGGTCGATGCCTCCACCCACCGCCGCCTGCTCGACGCCTTCGCCGGGCTCGAAAAGGACGTGGCAGCGCTGGAATCGCTCTGGGACGCGAGACGCGCCGCCAACAGCGTGCTCGACGCGCATCGCGCCGAGATGGAGCGCGCCGCGCGCGAGGCGGACTATTTGCGCCATGCCGCCGATGAGTTGAAGAAGCTTGCGCCCAGGGACGGCGAGGAGACCGCGCTCGCCGAGCGCCGTACCACCATGATGCAGGGCGAGAAGATCGCCGCCGACCTGCGCGAGGCGCAGGACGCGGTCGGCGGCCCGCATTCGCCGGTGCCTGCGTTGTCGGCGGCGGTGCGGCGGCTGGAACGCCGCGCCGGGAATCTGCCGGCGCTGGTCGAACCCGCGGTGAAGGCCATCGACGCCGCGATCAACGCGCTGGAGGAAGCCGACCAGCACCTCCACGCCGCGCTGGTCGCGGCTGACTTCGACCCTGCCGAGCTCGAACGGATCGAGGAGCGGCTGTTCGCGCTGCGCGCAGCGTCGCGCAAATATTCGACGCCGGTCGACGGCCTGGCCGAGCTGGCCAGGAAATACGCCGCCGACGTGGCGCTGATCGACGCCGGCGCCGACCGGTTGAAGAAGCTGGAGGCGGCGGCCGGCGAGGCCGACGCGCGCTACAGCGCCGCGGCCGCCAAGCTCTCCGCCGCGCGGACGAAATCGGCCGAAAAGCTCAACAAGGCCGTCAATGCCGAACTGGCGCCGCTGAAGCTGGAACGCGCCAAATTCATGACCCAGATTGAACTCGGATCCGAAGTCGCCGGGCCCGCAGGGTTTCGACCGCGTCGAGTTCTGGGTGCAGACCAACCCGGGTACCAGGCCGGGGCCCCTGATGAAGGTCGCCTCCGGCGGCGAGCTGTCGCGGTTTTTGCTGGCGCTCAAGGTGGTGCTTTCCGACCGCGGCTCTGCGCCCACGCTGGTGTTCGACGAAATCGATACCGGGGTCGGCGGCGCGGTGGCGGACGCGATCGGCGCGCGGCTGGCGCGGCTCGCCGGCAAGGTGCAGGTGATGGCGGTGACGCATGCGCCGCAGGTCGCGGCGCGTGCCAACCAGCATCTCCTGATTTCGAAGGACGCGCTCGACAAGGGCAAGCGCGTCGCCACCCGCGTCAACGCGCTCGCCGCCGACCATCGCCGCGAGGAGATCGCCCGCATGCTGGCGGGGGCGGAGATCACCGCGGAAGCGAGAGCTGCGGCGGCCCGGCTGTTGAAAGCCGGCGGCTGAATTTTTTTATCCGACCTGTAGTTGTTTGTTAATTACATCACAATCAGACACTCGGCCTTCGCCTATGATCCCCTCGGAAGGCGGTACCACGCACCTGCGTCGGCCGTCATCCGCAGGCGAGCAATTTCGAGGCCGCGACTTCTGATCTTCAACCTCGCTTCCGAACAATAACTTGCTTTGCGTCACACAGTTGAATTTAGATTCTATCTAAAGTAGTGTATATATATTTATTCTACCAATAGCTAATTTGATCCCATTCAACCGGTTTATTTTGTGGCGAGCGAGATCTGTCGCGAGGGCGGCCGGTATCGCTCATTAATTTGGAGAACCCTGATGCGCCTGCACCGATTTATATGGCTGTCCGCTTTACTGGCATTTCCGATCCTCGGCGCTTCGTCCGGCGCTTCGCAGGCATGGGTGCGCTGCGGGAACGAGGGCAGCGACTGCGTCATGAACAACACGAGCCACAATCTGGTCCGCTACGGAGCCAAGCAGTCGTTCTTTACGGTCGAGACGCAGGGCACCAACCGGATCGGCTGCAACAACGGGGTGTTTGGCGATCCCTCTTCCGGCGACGACAAATTCTGCGAATACACGGCTGCGCCGCCTGAAACCAGCACTTTCTCGCGATGCGGCGGCGAGGACGGAAACTGCAATCTGCCGGAGGCGCCACGGCGCGTGCGCTACGGTGCCGGCGGCAAATGGATCTACAAGATTGCGTCGGGAACAGTCCCCTGCAACAACGACCGCTTCGGCGACGTTGCCCCGGGTATGACCAAGTCCTGCGAATCCTCGGCAGCGCCGTACAAACTCGGGACGGGTGCGGCGTTTCGGGACTGCGGCACCGAGGATAGCGGCGTCTGTCAGGTCGGCGACGGCACGGACCCCGTGCTCGTTCGATACGGCACCGGCAACACATGGCGATACAGCCTGGGCACGACGGGGGGCGTTCAGTGCAACAATGCGACGTTTGGCGATCCTGCGCACGGCCAAACCAAATTCTGCCAGGTCGTTACCCTTCCGCCGCAAATCACCAGCGTGGTCGGCAGCTGGAAGAAGGCCGGAGACTGCCAGAACTGTTCGACCCTTTCGCGACAGGTGCAGGTCGGCATCTCCGGATCGCGGTCC
Source organism: uncultured Alphaproteobacteria bacterium (assembly GCA_963721275.1). Lineage (GTDB taxonomy): Bacteria > Pseudomonadota > Alphaproteobacteria > Rhizobiales > Xanthobacteraceae > Bradyrhizobium. Next base: position 337,418 of record CAVRIQ010000028.1, read on the forward strand.
ACGACCGTGACGAACAGCTTTACCAACGAAATCTCCGCTACCCTGGAAAGTTCGATGACGATCAAGGGTATCGGTGAAAAGGAGTTGATCACCGCCAAGACTTCCACCACCGAGGCGAAAGCCGTCATGGACGCGCTGACGCGGCAGCAAACCGAGACCATGACCGCGAATTGCTCGTCCGCGCCGACCGAGAAACTCGAAATGTTCCAGTGGACGGTCGATGTCGATGAATTGTGCTATGTCAGCGGCGGCCAGTGCAAGAGCACGATATCCCAGTTCCGCATCCTCTGCGTGCATGACCAGCCCAACGGCTTCCAGCCGATCTGCCCGCCATCGATGTGCAAGGACGCCAATTGCACCCGGTGCACGCAATAACCAGGACGACGGCATGAGATCCGACTGTACCAGGCGCGGCAGCAGGGAGCGAAGGCCCCTTGTTGCCGCGCTTCGACAGCTTTAGAATTCGGCCGGCAAGACACTGAAGGCCCGGACACCTCCGGCCATGACGGAACAAATGGCCGCGCCAAAGCCCGACAGAACCCGTCCTGACGTCGCGAAGTTGACCAAGGCCCAGGCCAGGGTCGAGCACAAGCGGCTGATGCTCGAGATCGAGCGCCACGACAAGGCCTATTATCAGGAAGACGCGCCGAAGATTTCGGACGCCGAATATGACGCGCTGCGCCAGCGCTTCAACGCCGTCGAGAAAAAATTTCCCGAATTGGTCACCAGTTCCTCGCCGTCGCAGAAGATCGGCGCGGCGCCGTCGGGGAAATTCAGGAAAATTCGCCACGCGGTACCGATGCTGTCGCTCGACAACGCCTTTGCCGAGGAGGACGTGCTCGACTTCGTCGGCCGCATCCGCCGCTTTCTAAAACTTTCCGAGGACGACAGCATCGACTTCAGCGCCGAGCCGAAGATCGACGGGCTCTCGATGTCGCTGCGTTACGAGGAGGGCGAACTCGTCACCGCCGCCACCCGCGGTGACGGCGCCGAGGGCGAGGACGTCACCGCCAACATCCGCACCCTCGATGACGTGCCGAAAAAACTGAAGGGCCGCAACGTGCCCGACATCTGCGAGGTGCGCGGCGAGGTCTACATGACCAAGAAGGCCTTTCTCGCGCTCAACGAGCGCCAGAAGGCCGAAGGCAGCACCATCTTCGCCAATCCGCGCAATTCGGCGGCAGGCTCGCTGCGCCAGAAGGATCCTTCCATCACCGCCTCGCGTCCGCTCGGCTTTTTCGCCTATGCCTGGGGACAGATGACCGAGATGCCGGAAGACACGCAGTCCGGGATGATCGGCTGGTTCGAGCGCTGCGGCTTCAGGACCAACCCGCTGACCAGGAGCTGCCATTCGGTCGAGCAGCTGATCGCGTTTCATCGCAAGATCGAGGAGCAGCGCGCCCGGCTCGATTACGACATCGACGGCGTCGTCTACAAGGTCGACCGCATCGACTGGCAGGAGCGGCTCGGCTTCGTTTCGCGCACGCCGCGCTGGGCGATCGCGCACAAGTTTCCGGCCGAGCGCGCCATGACCGTGCTGCGGGATATCGAGATCCAGGTCGGCCGCACCGGGTCGTTCACGCCGGTCGGCAAGCTCGAGCCGGTCGGCGTCGGCGGCGTCATCGTGCAGAACGTCACGCTGCACAACGAGGATTACATCAAGGGCATCGGCGGCGACGGCGAGCAGTTGCGCGAGGGCCGCGATATAAGGATCGGCGACACCGTCGTGATCCAGCGCGCCGGCGACGTCATCCCGCAGGTGGTCGACGTCGTGATCGACAAGCGGCCCAGGGATGCAAAGCCGTACCATTTTCCGAGGAAATGCCCGTGCCCGCTGCATACCGACGTGGTGCGCGAGGAAACCGCGACCGGCGAGGAGGGCGCGCGCGCCCGCTGCACCGGCGAGTTCGCCTGTCCCTACCAGAAGATCGAGCACCTCAAATTGTTCGCCTCGCGCCGCGCTTTCGATATCGAGGGCCTCGGCGAGAAGCAGATCGAGTTTTTCTACGAGCAGGGCTGGGTCAAGGAGCCGGCCGATATCTTCACGCTGGAAGCGCGCAACGCCAGGCTCAGGCTGGAAGAGATCGAAGGCTACGGCCAGACCTCGGTGCGCAATCTGTTCGCGGCCATCGAGGAGCGGCGGCGGATTTCGCTGGAGCGTTTTATCTTCGCGCTCGGCATGCGCCATGTCGGCGAGACCACGGCGCTGGCGCTGGCGCGCGGCTACGGTTCCTGGCAGGCCTTCCACGACGCCTGCCTCAAGGTCGCTCACGACGACGAGGAGGCGATCGCCGAGATGGACGCGCTCGACCAGATCGGCGACACCGTGATCGCCAGCATCAAGGCCTATTTCGGCGAAAACCATAACCGCGGCATCGTCGAGCGGCTGACAAAGGAAGTCACCATCCTCGATGCCGAAAAGCCGAAGAGCAATTCGAAGGTCGCCGGCAAGACCGTGGTCTTCACCGGCGCGCTGGAGAAGATGACGCGCGACGAAGCCAAGGCGATGGCCGAGCGGCTGGGCGCCAAGGCGGCGGGCTCGGTGTCGAAGAAGACGGATTATGTGGTCGCCGGTCCCGGCGCCGGCTCGAAACTCGCGGAAGCCAGGAAGCACGGCGTCGAGGTGCTGACCGAGGACGAGTGGCTGAAGATGATCGGGGGGTGAGGGGATTTTCCGTCATTTGCTGGTAGCCCCCGGCGCCATCCCTGCTGTCATTTGCTCGTTCGTGACCGCAAAGTTGGCAATTCCAGTCTAGCGGGCAAATCCTCGACCGCAGAAACAGTTAACTTCGTCACCTCTATGAGCATTGGCGCATGTCCGTTGTTGGCACTTCTCGGACCTGTCGGGGCCGCTTCGCGATGTCTGCTGTCAGGGTATCAACGGACCTGGCTCGGACGGGCACTGAGGTCGGCTGGTCTCTGGAATAACCGATCATTAACCATACGAGCCCATGATTTGAGCCGAATTCCGGTGGGCAAGCGCGCCATCCATTGCTGGTTTGTCACCGCGACGGCTCTATGTTTTGTTGACCGGCGATGGGAAGAATCTCGCGACTGGACTGAGACGTAGGGAACGCAGGTGACCAAAGCACCGGACAGGGAAACGCAAGGGGACAAACAGCCCGAGGCGGCACCTCAGGTGGCCTCAAGCCGGGTGCCGGTGATAGCGGTGTCCCTGGCCGCCCTGGCCGTCATTGGTGCCGCCACCGCCAATTCCTTGCCGAGTTTCGGTGGCTTCTCTCTGCCGGATTTCAATCAGTTCTCTTTGCCGAGCGTCGATCGGTTCTCCTTGCCGGACTTCAGCCGCTTCTCCCTACCGAATTTCAATCGTGTCGCTGCAGCTCCGCCGCCTAACCCGGCTCCAGTCCTCGTACCGGATCCAGTTGTCAGGGCGGGACTGAGGGACATTCAGTCGTCGCAGCAGCAAAACGCCGATGTGTTGGTGTCGCTCACGCAGGGCTCCGCAACCCAACAGGCGGATTTGAAAAGAATAACCCGTCAACTCTCCTTGCTGTCGGTGCAGGTGAGCTCCCTGCAAAATCAGGTGACGCCGCCGCTGACGACTTCCAGCATCATCCCACCGTCGACGACTTCCAGCATCCCACGTCCAAATCCTCGCGCGCGGGTCGTCCGGGCCTCGCGAAAAGTACTCCGTCCAGTTCTTCCTCCAACTCTTCCTCCACTTCCCAAGCCTGCCGGCCCTGTTTCGGTAGGGGGCGCTCCGCTGAGTCCTGCGCCGGCACCTGGCTCGGACGCAAGCTAGCTCTTGCTGGCACTAAACGAACAACTCTTCCGCCATCTCCTCTAGCCGATCTTGGGAGCAAAGCAGGCATACCGGGGCAAGGTCGTGATGCCTGCTTCCGGCACGAAACGGACCTGCTGCCGCGAGTCCGGCACGTCCGCTGTCAGGGATGAACGGACTAATCCTTGACGCAGCCCAAGGTCTCAGTTTGACCCCACGCGGACTTCGCTAAAGAATTGGAACCGATGTCGCCGTGGCGACTTGGTGGTGCTCTACCGGGTGTAAGGTTCCCCCCAAACATCCGATGAACTTGACGGCCTTAGCCTGTACCCCAGCGCCGAGGCCGTCTCTTTTCGAATTGCTTGCCGCGAGACATTTGGTGTTCTGCCATCAGAGACGCCTGCGCGCGCGCCGCCACTGCGCGCATGGGTGTTCGCTTATCGGCACATTTCGGACATGGCGCGATGTTCCGACTTGAGCCCGTTATGAGCAACAAAGCTGACATCACCATCGGCCCAAGCCTCGACAGGCCATGGGAACGCTGAGCGGCGAGCTAAAACCGCCGGAATAGTTCCAACGGAACTTACATCGTTCGACGCCATTGTCGTGCTCAAGGAGTACCAGATGACCGACAACAAAAAGCCGAACGAGAAGCAACCGGGCGAAAAGCCGGAAGGAAAGTACCACTACAATCCGGGTAACCAGTCCGACAAAGAGGCCAAAACCGTCCCAAAAGAAGAAGCGAAAAAGGACGACTAAACGGCATAGAGACCGCCTCAGTTGGCGGCCTCCTTCATTTCAAGCCAAACCTACAATGTCGACTGTTGGCACCTTTGCGACATGCCGAGCCGGTCTGATGATGTCCGTTGTTTGGGGTAGACCAGAAGCGGCGCTTCGGGCCTGCGAGGACCGTTTTGACCCAGGCCGTGTGAAAACGCCTTTCACCCTCCAAAAACTACAGCGGATGGGCGTGGTGCACGTCGACCTGACCGTCTGAGCATATTTTTGCGGTATCGAGTCTGGAAGTCAATGCGGGGGCAACCTTAAGCCATGCTGAGCGACCTGAACGGTCACACGGCTCGCACAACGGTACACGCTCCTCAAGCCCGGATCGCCGCGAGGAGCGGTTTGATACCGATGATGTTCATCACGCGCGTGAGGTTGTAGGCGAGCACGTGCAGCGCCATCTCAGTCGCCACCTTCGGCAGCGTCTTCATCAGAAAGTGCGTCGCCCCCATCCGCATCTTCAGCGTGGCGAACGGATGCTCGACGGTTTCGCGGCGCACACGCATGGCTTGCGGGTTCTGATCGAGCCGCGTCTGCGCGGCCTCGACGACGTGTTCGTGTTCCCAGCGTTTGATGCGGCGCTCGTTGGACGTTGTGCACTGATCCTTGAGCGGGCATGTGCGGCACGCCTTGGTCAAGTAAATCCGCATTTTCTGGCCATCTTCATCAGCGGTGAAGTGGTGCGCCAGCTTCTCGCCGGCCGGGCAGCGATAGACATCGTCCTTGGCCAAATAAACAAAATCAGGTTTCCCGAAGCGGCCTGCCGACTTGGCGCCCGAGGTTTGCGGCTTGGGCAGCGTGACCGCGACGCCGGCCTGTTCGCATGCCAGGATTTCCTCACCTTTAAAGTAGCCCCGATCCGCAACGACGTCCAAGTTATCGCTGCACAGTGCAGCTTTCGCCGCCTGCGCCATCGTCGCCAGTTGCGATCTATCGGTGCCGACGTTGGTGACCTCGTGCGCGACAATCAGATGGTTCGTAGTGTCGACTGCACTTTGCACATTGTAGGCGACCATGCCTGAACCGCGCCCGCTCGTTGCCATCGAGCGGCAATCAGGATCGGTCAGCGATATCTGCTTGTCGGGCGAGGCGAGCAATGCCTTTTCAATCGCGGCCAGCCGTTTCACTTCTTCTTCGAGCTTCGCCAGCTTTTCCTTAAGCCGCGTCTTGGTCAGCAGCACTGTTTCCGACGGCTCATCTCCTGCGGCGGTCCGGCGGTCGGCGGTGTCGAGTTGGCTCATGTAGCGCGCCACGCTCTCTTCGATCTGCTTCCGGCGGCGCTGGATCTTGCCCTGCGTGAAGTTGTTGTCGCGACTGTTCACGGCCTTGAACTTGCTGCCGTCGATGGCAACGCTGGCCTTCGCCAGCAGGCCCATCTTGCGGCACAACTCGACGAATCGCGAGCAAACCTTCTTGATCGCGGAACCATTGTCCTTGCGGAAGTCGGCGATGGTTTTGTGATCCGGCGCGAGCCGTCCGGTCAGCCACATCACCTCGAGATTGCGGCAAGCCTCACGCTCCAGCCGCCGGCTCGATTGGATCCGGTTGAGATAGCCGTAAATGTAGAGCTTGAGCATCGGCGAAGGATGATACCCGGGCCGGCCGGTCGCAGCCGGATCAACGCCATCAAACCCGAGGTCCCGGAGTTCCAGCGCATCGACGAACACATCGACCGCGCGAACAGGATTGCTCTCGTCGACCCAATCATCAAGGCATTCCGGCAACAACGTCGTCTGCTGCCGATCCGCCCCTTGAACGAAACCCTTCATCACCCCACCCCGATTCAGAAAGGGAATCATAGCATCAGTGGGGTTTTCACACAGCCTGGACCCGGACTGGACATCAGTTCACTAGAGCGGTGGCCGACAATTGACGCCGTCAGTCGGTGCCAATGGCATTCCTCGAACTTAGCGCCGTCACCGCAGCTTGACGATGAGAAGAAGTGTGGGGCGCTATTCAATAGCAAAAGACTGGACGAATTGAGCGAGAATCAAAAAGATGCCCGCGATGAGCAGGGCAATTTGTTCTGACCCCGCGGGGTAAGACCTATCGATTTGTCGGAGTCATCTTTGCGAGAAAGCCACCGACTGGCTTGTAAGACTGCTTGGCGAGATCAGCGTACAGCACGCCGATCTTCTCCGATTCGCTCACGAACGTCTCGTAAGCCGTCTTCGCGAATTCAGTTTGAACTTCAATCGCCTTGTCGAGCGACCTGACGCCTGACTGCTTCTCCACAAAGGACTTTGTGTCTTCAAACGACTTCTTCGTATAGTCGCCGTAAGCATTGGCAATTGCCTGAAAGCCGCTCGGGAAGGTGCTGGCTAACGCCGCTCCTGTATCAAGCAGCTTCTCGCCATTCTGCGGGTGTGAGTTATTCTTGTTTGAGTTGTTCTGGGTTTCATTCGACATTTGAAGCTTTCTGTTTGTTTAGCTGCGGGACCAACGGCGTGCGTTACCAATGGTTCGGTTCCGGCTTGTTCGCTAGTCGGTCATTGTGTGTTCACAGGATGATATCGGAACTCAAGCGTTTGCTATGACGTGGCGCAACCGATCAATGAGGCGCGCAAACCCGAACATGTCAGGCTGAAAGTTACATAGTGGTGGCGATGCGATTGCCGCTTTGTTTTATCGGAACGGCGCCGACTCTGAGCCGTTGTCACGATGTTCCCATGAAAGGAAACAACATGACGAACCAAAACCAACCCGGCCAGCACAATCAATCGCCGGGTCAGAAACCCGGTCAGCAGCAAGGCGGCGGCCAGAAACAGGGCCAGCAGAGCCAGGCTCCCGGCAAAGGTAATAGAAATCCGAAAGAGCCGCTCGACCAAACGAGCGACACCGATACGTAACTGACAAAAACGGCCCGCTTCGGCGGGCCGGCCTTTTTTCCATAACGAATTCCCGCCGTCGTACGCACGGTCTAGTTCAGTGCCACGACGCCCGCGTTAATTGTTGTCGCGTAAGCCACCCAGGCGAAATAAGGCGCGAGAAGCCAAGCTGCAAGGCGGTCGGTGCGTATCGCCATGAGCATCGTTGCTGCAACAGCGAGCAGCAGGGCTACGATAATCAGGAGCGCCGTTTTGGTGCCGTGCCAACCGAAAAAGACCGGCGACCAAGATGCATTTAGGGCAAGCTGGACCAAAAACCACATGATTGCCTTGGTGCGAGAGGTCGACCGCGTTTCCAGATCCCACACCCGCCAAAAGCTGATGGCCATCATGAGGTAGAGAACAGACCAAGCAATCGGAAATACAAACGGAGGAGGCGTCCAGAATGGCTTCACAAGTCCGGCATACCAAGTCGGAATCTCGGGTGCTGTCACCAGCGACCCGAGTATGCCCACGCCGAGACACAGCAATAGGCTAAATACCAACCGACTTATCGATTTCAATCTCATTGCCTTTACTTCCCCCCAACGCAGGAATCTCAACTTGACTCCTGTATAGCCCGCCTCAATTGGCGTCGCTTTCCTTTCACTTGCAATGTCGCCTCCTGGCACACAGCGTCAGTTATTCGGTGCAGCGCCATGTCCGGAGTTGGGGATAGACAGGAAGTGACGAGCACACCCTCAAAATGGCGCGTTTGACCCCGAGTGGACATTCTTGAAGCTGCAATGCTCGGGCCGTTGTTGTTGAGCGCAGCCTCTACCTGCGCGAGGTTCACCTCAGCTATCCCGTGCAGGTTTTGGTCGGCTACTCACCACCGACGAAAGGCGGCTGCACGGCCTTAAGATCTAGCCCTGCGTTACCCACGCGGGCAGCCGGGGGAACCACGGCCGCACGGTTTCGAGTTGCGCCGCGAGTTGCAGCAACCGATCCTCTTCGCCGAAACGCCCGACGAATTGTACACCGAGCGGCAGCCCATCCGCGGTCCAGTGCAAGGGCACGCTCATCGCCGGTGTGCCCGTCAGATTGGCGAGCTGCGTGAATGGCACATATTGCAGGCTGTCGCGCGCAATCTTGTCGACCGTGCCGTCGAGCAGGCCGACGCGCGCCAACAGCCCAAGCAGGCCCGCCCGATCGAGCAGGTTCAGCGCCGCTTGCTCCGCGGCTGTCGGATCACCCTGGCCATGGCGGATCGGCGGATGCGCCAGCGTCGGCGTCAGCAGCAGATCGTAACGCTGATGGAAGCGCGCAAGCGCCCTGGCAAAGTCATTCCACTTCAGCAATTGCGCGGTCAGCGTCGCAGCCGAGGTTGCGCCGCCGAGCGTCGCCAGCACCCGCGTCAAGAGCTCGAAATCCGAGGTGCGCGCGCCGGCGGCGCGTGCCTGCGCCACCATGGCCGGCACCTGCCCGAAATAGACATGCAGGAACACCTTCGCCAGCGAAGTGCCTTCGATTTCGGGCGCGGCTTCCTCGACCTCGTGGCCAAGGCTGCCGAGCAATTTTGCCGCCTCGCTCACTGCCGCCACCGCTTCGGGATGAACCTCCGTTCCGATCGGCGAAGCCGCGGTAAAGCCGATGCGCAGCCGGCCGGGATCGCGCCGCATCAGTTTTGCATAGGGCTCGGCCGGCCTGGGCACCACAAAGGGATCGCCGGGCTCCCCGCCCGCCGAGACGTCAAGCGCTGCAGCGGTGTCGCGCACGCTGCGGGAGATCACGCCCTCGCTCGATGCGCCGTACCAATATTCGCCATAGGCCGGGCCTGAGGAAATGCGTGCGCGCGAGGGACGTAATCCGAACAGGCCGCAACAGGCGGCGGGAATGCGGATGGAGCCACCGCCGTCATTGCCTGCTGCCATCGGCACGACGCCCGAGGCGACCGCAGCTGCAGCGCCACCGCTGGAGCCGCCGGGCGTGTGATCGAAATTCCAGGGATTGCTGGCGCGGCCGAACAGTTGCGAGTCCGACACGCCCTTGAGCGCGAATTCCGGCAGATTGGTCTTGCCAAAAATCACGAGACCCGCTTCGAGATAGCGCCGCACCACGTGGGCATGCTCGGGCGCGACGGCCTTTTGCATCGATCGGCTGGCATAGGTCGTCGGCAGGCCGGCATAGTCCTGCGCGCAATCTTTGATCAGGAAGGGAACGCCGGCGAAAGGACCGATCAACGGTTTCTTCAACTGGGAACGGGCTTCACTCTCCATCAAGCGGCAGATCGCGTTCGTCTTCGGCTGGGCCGCCGCGCTCTGCCGCAGCGCTAGATCGAGCAATTCCAGCGCGGAAACCTCCCCGCCCGCTGCGCATTCGGCGAGGCCAACCGCGTCGTGCTGTAGATATTCGCCTAATTTCACGGCGCCCCCCGGACTATTGGCAGCGATGGTATCACGCCATGCGGCGATTAAACTAGCCTGCGCCGGATATACAAATGCTTACCTTTCCAGTGATTTCGACACAGCGACCGAGATAGTGGATCGTCCGGTTGAGCCCAATCCAAATTTAGCCTTGGCATGGAGCAACCGAGGCAGGACTTACGGCTCAGCGGACGGGGCTCTGCGCGCCGACGACGTGATCGAGTGAGTTCTGTCACTTCCGACCTTGGCATTTTCCCGACATGGCGCGATGTCCGACTTGAGTTCGCAATGCGCGGCAAAGCGGAAATCCAATACCGAGACAAATTCCGGAAACCGCGCCTCGGTGGCGTTGAAGCGCAGCGTCATATTGGGCGTCGGAAATTGTCCGCGTCGCGTCGTCCCGATATTTCGCCCTGAGATCGCGGGTAATGTGGGGCGAAACGAACAGCTCCGGCGACCCGACGGGCAAATCACCTGGGCTGTCTTTTGACTCCTCTGTCAAGGCCCTCTGGCAAAAATATTCTGATTTTCCGAAATGGCAAATCAGTTCATATTGACACCGTCCCGTCCCACAGGAGGGGCGGCTCGCGATCGTCACGGACGCGGGGCGGGATGCGGTGGACGCCGACGGTGCTGAAGACGAGAGCAACCCGAGGCGGACGGCGAAGTCGTGTGGTTCTGACGCCTCGACGCTGGCGTCAAGTTCCTGGGAAGGAAGCTTCTCAGGGATGACGGTGACAAAAAAGCCCGATCGCCGGGAAGAGCACGAAGTAAGCCGTAAACCATTGCGCGGGGAATGCCGGGTGATTCCGGTGTGACCTGACTAACGCGTGTGCGCATCTCCACTACCATTGCACACGCGGCTATCGGGCGCATCGGGCGCCCGGCATTCCCTGCGCCCTCTGACTGGAGAGGGCCGAACGAAACGGCAAAACCTCGCGCAAACCCTGCGGCGAGAGTGCGAAGGTGTGTCTGTGCTTCGCGTCATTGCGAGCGAAGCGAAGCAATCCATCGTGCGGCAAGGAAGAAAGTTGGATTGCTTCGCTACGCTCGCAATGACGATTTTCAAGACCTGTAGCCCGGGTGGAGCGAAGCGAAATCCGGGACTCTTTGGCGGCGGCCCCGGATTGCGCCTCATCGGGCGGCGCTTCGCGCCGACCCGTTGGCCCCATCCGAGCTACGAGAACACTGCGGGGCATGACGAGCGCGCCCCTACATCATCCCGATTTCTTCCTCCTCCGCCTGCTCGATCAATTCCTCGCTGACCACCAATTCGCGGCGGGGAACGAGGAACATCATGGTCGAGCCGCAGGCGATCGAAAGAATGACGATGGCGGCGTTGAGCGCCACCGGGCTGGCAAAATGGCCGCCGAGCCAGGCGCCGAACTGCGAGAACAGCGAGCCGATGCCCATCTGCAGGAAACCCATCGCGCCCGAGGCGGTGCCCGCGGCCTCCGGGCGGATGCTGATGGCGCCGGCCGCCGAGTTCGACATCACGAAGGCGTTGGCGAACATCACCAGCATCTGGGTGCCGAACAGCCAGGACGGCGCCATGTTGAGCCCGGCGACGCCCCAGACCAGGTTCAGGAGGCTGCCGGTGAATTGCAGCGCCAGCCCGAACCAGATCAGTTTCTCCAGCGAATGCCGCGGCGCAAAGCGCACGCAGAACAGGTTGCCGATCAGGTAGGCAAACCCGGTGGAGGCAAACCACGCGCCGTATTCGGCGCTGGAGCGGCCCATCTGCATGACCACGATATAGGGCCCGCCGCCGGCGAAGGTGAAGATGATCTGCGAGGCCAGCACCTGGCACAGCATGTAGCCGATGAAGGCGCGGCTGGTGACGAGATGGCCGACATCGCCGCGGAAATTGCCGCCCCCGGCGCGGACGCGGCGGGTTTCCGGCAGCGCCAGCGCGATCGTCACCGCGATGATCAGCGACGCGGCGGTGATGACGTAGAAGATCGAGCGCCAGCCGAACGCGGTTTCCAGCAGGCCGCCGGTCAGCGGGCTCAGCATCTGCGCGATCATCATGACCGCGATCACCAGCGAGATCATCGAGCTGATGCGCTCGCGGCTGTAGAGATCGCGGATGATGGCGCGGCTCACCACCATGCCGGCGGCGCCGCCCAGCGCCTGCAGGAATCGCGCCGCGATCAGTTGCGGCAGGGTTTCGGCGAAGATGCAGGCAGCACTCGCCGTCACCATCAGGGTCAGACCGGCGAGCAGCACCGGACGGCGGCCGAAGCGATCCGACAGCGGCCCCATGATGATCTGCGAACAGGCGATGCCGACCATGTAGAGCGACACCGTCATTTGCGCGACCCCGATGTCGCGGCCGAACGAAGTGGCCAGCACCGGCAGCGCCGGCACCAGCATATAGAGCGAAATCGGCGCGACGCCGGTCATCGCGACCAGCAACAGCAGCATGAACCGGGACGTCGCGACGCCGTTGTTGTCCGTCGCCGCGCCGGGCGGTTTGCCCATCACTCCGTGCATGCAGGTCCGATCCAATCCGTTGAATCAGACAGTAGCGTCAACTTTCAGCGGGAATACGGACGTTTCGGAATGCGGCTATTCCGTTTTCGGGAGGCGGACAATCGAACTCGTCATTCCGGGATGATCCGCAGGACCAGACCCGGATGCGCAATTGCGCATCGGGGAATCCTGGCGCAGTCAATCGAGATTCCGGGTTCGCGTCTTCGACGCGCCCCGGAATGACGGTGGCTACAGCGACAGCGGCTCCGTTGCCGCGTCGAGCCACACCTTGGTGGCCTCGTCGACATGCGGGCGGACCGCGTGGCGGACGCGTTCGTGATAGTCGTTGAGCCAGCTCAGCTCGTCCCCGCTCAGCATGTTGAGGTCGATCAGCCGGCGGTCGATCGGCGCCAGCGTCAGGGTCTCGAAGGCGTTCACCGGTTTTTCCGCGCCCGCGATGTCGGTGCCGACCACCAGTTCGAGATTCTCGATCCGGATTCCGTACGCGTCGGTCTTGTAGTAGCCCGGCTCGTTGGACAGGATCATGCCGCGCTTCAGCGGCGTGGTGCCGAGTTTCGAGATTCGCGCCGGGCCTTCATGCACCGAGAGATAGCTGCCGACGCCGTGGCCGGTGCCGTGCTCGAAATCGATGCCGGCCTGCCAGAGATATTGCCGCGCCAGGGTGTCGATCTGCGCGCCGGTGGTGCCGTCGGGAAACACCGCGCGGGCGATCGCGATATGGCCGCGCAGCACGCGGGTGAAGCGGTCCTGCATTTCCATCGAAGGCGCGCCGATCGCGATGGTGCGGGTGACGTCGGTGGTGCCGTCCTCATATTGCGCGCCGGAATCGATCAGCAGGAGGTCGCCGGGCGATATCCGCCGGTTGGTCTTGCGGGTGACGCGGTAGTGCACGATGGCGCCGTTCGGCCCGGTGCCGGCGATGGTCGGGAACGACACGTCCTTCAGCGCGCCGGTGTCGCGGCGGAAGGTTTCCAGCGCCTCGACGGTGTCGATTTCGGTCAGCGCGCCCGTCGGCGCCTCGCGGTCGATCCAGGCCAGGAACCGCGCCAGCGCAATTGCGTCGCGCCGGTGCGCGGTCTTGGTGCCCTCGATCTCGGTGATGTTCTTCACCGCCTTGAGCAGGCTGACGGGATCGCTGCCGCGCACCGGCCTGCCGCCGGCGGTCGATATCAGCCGGCTCAAGGCGTCGGCGGCGGTCGCGCTGTCGAGCGCGATGGCGGCGCCGCGCTGCGCCAGCTCGGCAAGCCTTGGCGCCAGCGCGTCCGGTTCCCTGACATCGGCCGATTGCTCGAGATGGTCGCGGGCGCTGTTGGAGAGCTTGCGGTGATCGATGAATACCGTGGGCCGGCCGTCCTTCGGCACCAGCGCATAGGACAAGGGCAGCGGCGTATGCGAGACGTCGGCGCCGCGGATGTTGAAGGTCCACGCCACCGCGTGCGAATCCGACAGCACCAGCGCCTCGGCGCCGAGTTTTGTGATCTCGAGCCGGATCCGTCTGAGCTTCTCGGCTTCCGCTTCGCCGGAAAATTGCGCGCCGTGGACCGTGACCGGCCCAAGCGGCGGCTGCGGGCGCTCGGTCCATACCGAGTCCAGCGGGTTGCTGTCGACCGCGACCAGTTCCGCGCCGGCCTTGGCGCAGGCCGCCGCCAGCCGTTCGGCTGCAACCGAGGTGTGCAGCCACGGATCAAATCCGAACCGGTCGCCCGCCTTGAGGTGCTTGGCCAGCCAGCTTTCCGGCGGCGGATCGGCCAGCGGCTCGATGCTCCAGGCCTTGCGGTCGACCTGCTTGGCCGCCTGCAGCGTATAGCGGCCATCGACGAACACGGCGGCCACCTGCGCCAGCACGATCGCCTGTCCGGCCGATCCGGTGAAGCCGGTGAGCCAGGCCAGCCGCTCTTCCGACGGCGCGACATATTCGTTCTGCTGCTGATCGGCGCGGGGGACCGCGAATCCGGTCAAGTTCCGCCGCGCCAGCTCCTCGCGAAAGGCGGACAGCCGCGCGGTCAGCGCAACGCCGCTTTCGGGTTCATCGAACGTCTGGAAAAGGGCTTCGAACATCGCCGGGTTACCTTAGGTGCAGGTGGAAAACTCCGCAATCCAAGCAAATTGCTTCCGGTTTGGTATTTATTGTGCTTGAATTGTTGCACCTGCGTTAGACGGGCTGGAACGAGTCGCTGTTACAGGCAGTTCATCCAACGATACCAGGGGGAAATCCAGGGGTGTTTCAACTCAACGGCGAGGGGATACACGATGCCTGCCTTTAGTTTCGAGAAGATATCGGCGCCGGTCCGCCGCGGCGCGACCGCCGCGGTCGCCAAGAAGCAGCGCGGCGTCATCGTTCAGATCCTCGATCGTTTCGTCGAGGCGCGCGTGAAGCGGGCGTTGCGCGAGGAAAACGGCGTCATCGCCCGTCGGCTGGACAAGCCGGTCGAGTAGGTTTTCATCCCGCCTTGCGCAGCAACAGGCTGCTCCAGCCTTCGATTTGAATTTGCCGTTCCAGAACAAGCCCGCGCGCGCGGTAGGCGGCGATCACGCTTTGCGCCTGATGCGGCAGCAGGCCCGACAGAATGACCAGCGCCGATGACGCCAGATGCCGCGCCATCGGCGTCGCCATTTGCCGCAGCGGATTGGCGAGAATGTTCGCCAGCACCAGATCGAACGGCCCGCGTTGCGCGAACTCCGGCGCGGAGAAACCGGTGGCGTGGATGGTCTCCACCAGATCCCCCGTTCCGTTGAGCCGGGCGTTGTCGCCGGCCACCTTTACCGAGAGCGGATCGATGTCGCTCGCCAGTACCCTGATCTGCAGCGCCTTGGCCGCTGATATCGCCAGCACGCCGGTGCCGGTGCCGAGGTCGAGCACACGCCGCGGGCGATACGCCTTCAGCACGTGATCGAGCAGCAGCAGGCAGCCGCGGGTGGTGCCGTGGTGGCCGGTGCCGAACGCCAGCGCCGCCTCGATCTCGATGCCGAGCTTGTTGGGCGGCACTTTCGAGCGGTCATGCCGGCCATGCACCATGAAGCGCCCGGCGCGGACCGGGACCAGTTCTTCCAGCGTCGCCTTGACCCAGTCCCTGGCTTCGACGATGTCGAAGGCGACGTCCCCGGCAATTTCGCCGCCGGCGGCGATGCCGACCAGTTCGCGGACCTGGGCCTGATCGGGCGCCTCGGCAAAATGCACGGTGACGCCCCAGCGCCCGCCGGCGCCCTCGAACGCCGCGACCGCGGCCTGGCCTTCGAAAAGGATCTCGGTGAGGAGATCGACGACGCGCTTGGCGGCCACTTCGTCACCGATGGCGAAGCTTGCGCGGTGGGTAGAGGGGGTGAGGGTGGAGGTCATCGCGGGTCCGGGGAATGCAAAACAGGCCGATAAACCTTATCCCGTGCCACATCAATGACCCGGCGCGGAGGGCGCAGGCGCGATAGCCGGTCGGCCCGTTTCCGAACCGGGGCCCGATCCCGCGCGTTCGAGACCGCACGAGGCAAGGGTTTTCCACAGCCTTGTCCCGGGAAATATACAAGGGCTGTCCACAGCTCCGGCGCTGACGCCGCACGCCCTGGCGCTGCTCGACGCCCATGAACGTAGCCTGTATCGTTTTGACTTGGAGACGGCACTTCATCCATGCAGAACGGGCTCTATTCCATCCATATCCATATGCTCGACGGAGTGAAGGGCCGCGACAGCGGCATTCTCATCCTGCGGGACGGCGTTTTGGTGGGTGGCGGGCCGTATTTCTGGTCGATCGGCACCTATACCGCCGGCGACGGCACCTGGAAGGGGCAGCTCTCCACGAACCAGCACACGCCCCTTTCCGACCCCTTCGTTCGGCCTCTATTCGGCGGGCAGGAAGTCAACAGCGGGTTTTCGGGGACGTTTGACGGCGATCAGGCCGAGGCGTTCGGCACCGCGCTGGTGGGTGCCCGAAGCTTGAGCTTTCGGGCGACCCTGAAGAAACTCGCTGACTGTTGACGCGGCGGGATTTTCCCGACGCCATCAACCGGTTTTCCACAGCCTGTCCACCGGGTTATCACCCGCGCCGTGGTTGCCTGGAACGATCGGCCGCTATTTCCTGACCGCCAGCGCATAGAGATAGGCCATGATCGCGTCGACGTCCTCGTCGGAAAATTCGATCTGCGGCATCTCGCGGTGCCGGGAAACCATGCCTTCCGTGAGCTCTGCCTGCAGCTCGCGCGGCGCAAATTTGGCGTAGACGTTGCGCATCGGCGTGGCCGCCTGGAGCGGGCTTTTGCCAATGGCGCCGATGGCATGACAGCGGCCGCAGTTTTCCTGCAGCAGCGCTTTGCCTCTGCTTCGGAGCTGGCTGGATGTCGCGGCGTTGGAAGTCGCGGACAGGCACACAAGGAGTCCGGCGATCAGGAGCCGGGTCTGGCCGGCAAAACGCGGTACCATGGCTTCACGTCTCCTTTTGTCTGCAGCGTCCCGATCATAGACAATTCAGGCGAGTCCGCGTCCCAAATTATCGCCACATCGATCCACTCACTTGAACAGCGCGCGATGATCCCGCAAAATCACCCGCGCGGCGTTGTGGCCGGGGGCGCCGGTGACGCCGCCGCCGGGATGGGCGCCGCTGCCGCAATGGTAGAGGCCTTTGAGAGGCCCGCGATAATCGGCATGGCCGAGCATCGGCCGCGCCGAGAACAACTGGTTCAGCGTCAGCGCGCCATGGAAGATGTCGCCGCCGACGAGGCCGAACTGGCGCTCCAGATCCAGCGGCGACAGCATTTGCCGGCCGATCACGCTTGCCGCAAAACCCGGCGCATATTTGTCCACGGTCGCGATCATGAGATCGGCGACCTCGTCGCGATGGTCGTCCCACGATTTGCCGTCGGGCAATTCTGGCGCGACGTGCTGGCAGAACAGGCTGGCGACATGCTGGCCGCTCGGCGCAAGCGAGTTGTCGAGCGTCGATGGGATCAACACCTCGATCACCGGCTCGCGGCTCCAGCCCAGCGCGCGGGCGTCCATCCAGGCGCGGTCCATGTAGCCAAGGCTCGGGCCGATGATGATGCCGGCGGTGAGATGATCGCCGGCGCCCGGCAGCGCGGCGAAGGAGGGCAGGGCGTTCAGCGCCACGTTCATTCGGAAGGTGCCGGAGCCGTTACGCCAATTCCTGATGCGATCGAGAAATTCCGGCGGCAGCGCGTCCGCCGGCAACAGCCGCGTATACAAGAGTTTCGGATTGACGCCGGAGACGACGTATTTGGCGCGGACGGTCTCGCCGTTGTCGAGAATGACGCCGGCGGCGCGGTCGCGTTCGACGATCACCTCGCGCACGCCGGCATCCAGTTCGATCTCGACGCCGTAGCCGCGCGCGGCGCGCGCCATTGCCTGGGTGATCGCGCCCATCCCGCCGATGGCGTGGCCCCAGACGCCCTTCTTGCCGTTCACCTCGCCGAAGGCGTGATGCAGCATCACGTAAGCCGATCCCGCGGCGTAGGGGCTGGCGTAATTGCCGACGATGGCGTCGAAGCCGAACAGCGCCTTGATCAGATCGCTCTCGAAAACGTCGTCCAGCATCTCGCCGGCGGAGCGCGTGAACAGATCGAGCAGCGAACGCTGCTGTTCCAGCGAAAGTTTTCGAAGGATGCCGGCGGTGCCTAGCGCGTTGAACGCCTCGCGGATCGCACCGGCGCCAAAACCCTCGACGAGATTGGGCGGCGCGCGCAGCACGAAAGCGCGCAGCACGTCGGCGATCACCTCGAGTTCGCGGTTGAACGCGTCCAGCCTTTCCGTATCGCGCGCGCTGAGTTTTGCAAGGGATGGCCCGGTGCGGCCCTCGCCGGTCAAGAGATAGCTGCCATCGGGGGCCGGCAGAAAATTCTGGGCACGGCGCTCGACGATTTTCAGGCCGTGATCATGCAGCTTCAGGTCGGCGATGATCCGCGGATTGAGCAGGCTGACGGTGTAGGCCGCCACCGAATTGCGAAAGCCGGGACAAAATTCCTCCGTCACCGCCGCGCCGCCGGCGACCTTGCGGCGCTCCACGATCCTCACGCGCAGGCCGGCCATCGCGAGGTAGGCTGCGCAGGTGAGGCCGTTATGCCCGGCGCCGATGATGACAACGTCCGTCTCTGTCATTTCCGCTTCAAGAAGGTTTGATCGTTCGACTTGCTCTCGTCATTCCGGGTTCCTATCCTCCGGCAGGCCCCGGAATGACGTTTTTATGTTTCCCGCTCTTCCTTAACGAAGATGGTTGCATCAGCCCAGCGCCAAGTGACGATCCCGGTTTCGCGTCCCGCATTGCCCGCCGCGCTGCGCTATGCTCCATTGCCGATTCCGGTGCACGCTTTGCCGGAATCCCGGCGCCTGCCGGGTTCATGCCGGAGTTTTCGTGAGCTCACCTGATCCATCCGTCGTCACGGACCAGCCTTCCGCGAGCCAAAACCGGCTGGTGCTGATCGTCTATACGGCCGCGATCTTCGTCAGCGCACTGCTGTTGTTTTCGGTACAGCCTCTGTTCACCAGGATGGTGCTGCCGCGGCTCGGCGGCTCGCCCGCGGTGTGGTCGGTGGCGATGGTGTTCTTCCAGTCGCTGCTGCTGGCGGGTTATGCCTATGCGCATTATCTGACGCTGCTCCGCAGCCGCTGGCTTCCTGCGGCGATCCATCTGGTGCTGCTGGTGATCGCGCTGTTGTCGCTGCCGCTGTCGATCGCGGGCGGGTGGGGCGAGCCGCCGGCATCGGGCTATCCGTTCTGGCTGCTGGGCCTGTTCACGGTCTCGATCGGGCTGCCGTTCTTCGCGCTCGCCGCCAACAATCCGCTGCTGCAGGCCTGGTTCTTTCGATCCGGCCATCCCAGCGGTCCCGATCCCTATTTCCTCTATGCCTCCTCGAATATCGGCAGCTTCCTGGCGCTATTGTCCTATCCGGTGCTGCTGGAGCCGATGTTCACGCTGCGCACGCAGAACCTGATCTGGACCGGCGGTTACGGCCTCTTGATCGTCCTGATCGCCGCCTGCGCCGTGCTGCTGCTGCGCTCGCCGGTGGTGGCTGTGGCCGATACGGCTGCCGAAGATGCCGGCGCGGCGGCGCCGCCGTGGATCTTGCGCGCGCGCTGGATTTTTCTCGCCGCGGTGCCATCGGGCCTGCTGATCGCGGTCACCGCGCATATCTCCACCGACGTCGCGGCGGCGCCGTTGCTGTGGGTGCTGCCGCTGTCGCTCTATCTCCTGACCTGGGTGCTGGTGTTCCAGTCGCGCCCGCTGCTGCCGCACAAGTGGATGCTGCTGCTGCAGCCGCCGGCGATATCTGGCGTCATCGTGCTGCTCGCGGTCGGGGGCGAGCAGAACCTGCTGCTGACGCTCGGCGGTCACCTGCTTTGCTTTTTCGTCGTCGCGATGGCCTGCCATGGTGAACTGGCGCGCACCCGCCCGGCGGCGAAATATCTCACCGGATTCTATGTCGCGCTGTCCTTCGGCGGCATGGTCGGCGGATTGTTCGCAGGGTTGATCGCGCCGTACGCGTTTTCGTGGGTCGCGGAATACCCGATCCTGGTGGCGCTGGCCGTGCTGTGCCGGCCGTCCCGCGACGAGCGCTGGCCGCGCTGGACCAGCTGGTACTGGCCGGTGCTCGCCGTTGTCGCGGTGGCGCTGGTCGCGCCGTCGTTCGGCACGGGCAAAGTGTTCGACTGGCTGGATGGCCAGAGGGTGTATGTGATCGGCGCGGTCGCGGTTGCCGCGACGATGCTGGCAATACTCCTCAGGGCGGATCGCTGGAAGCTCGCAGCGCTGGCTTCGCTGGCGCTGGTGCTGATCCGGGTCTATCCGTCGGATGACGGCCGGGTGGAAACCGTGCGCAGCTTTTTCGGCGTCCACAAGATCGTGGTGACGCCGCACGGCCAGTACCACGTGCTGATGCACGGCACGACCATTCACGGTGCGCAGAAATTCCAGAACGATGACGGCACGCCGGTCACCGGGCGGCCGGAGCCGATCACCTATTATCACAAGGATGGTGGCATCGGGCAGGCGATCACGGCGCTGCGCGAGCGCAAAGGTGCCCCGCTGCGCGCCGCGGTGATCGGGCTGGGGGCGGGAACGCTGACCTGCGCGTCCGAGCCCGGCGAGACCTGGAAATTCTTCGAGATCGATCAGACCATGGTCGACACCGCGCGCGATCCGAAATATTTTACGTATATCGAGAACTGCGAGCCGGACCTGATGCCGGTGATCGGCGACGCGCGGCTGACCTTCGCTCGCGAGCCGGACGGCGTCTATGATCTGATCATCGTCGACGCCTATTCGTCGGATGCGATCCCGATCCATCTCGCCACCGAGGAGGCGATGGCAATCTACAAGGACAAGCTGGCGCCGCAGGGGGCGGTGGTGATGCACGTCTCGAACCGGCATCTGGAATTGGCCAGCGTCGTGGTCGGCATCGCGGATGCGAACGATCTCAAGAGCTGGGTCTACAGCGAAGATTCCAGCCGCGACAATGAATATATCTTCGCGACCTCGGTCGTGGTCTGCGCGCGCGAGGAGGCCGACGTCGGCAAGCTGGCGTCGTCGGACGTGTGGGAGCTGACGGAGGCCGAGGAGGACCAGCGGGTCT
This sequence comes from uncultured Alphaproteobacteria bacterium, assembly GCA_963721275.1. GTDB lineage: Bacteria > Pseudomonadota > Alphaproteobacteria > Rhizobiales > Xanthobacteraceae > Bradyrhizobium. Next base: position 358,243 of record CAVRIQ010000028.1, read on the forward strand.
GGACCGACGATTATTCCAACGTGCTCGGCGCGGTGTGGCGGCGGCTGCGCGACGGCGAATAACAGGATTTTGCGGCTTAAGGGGAAGTTCGATGCACGATAAGGTCGATGTGCTGATTATCGGGTCCGGAGCATCGGGCGCGGCGGTGGCGTGGAGCCTTGCCGACACCCGGATGCGGATTCTCTGCCTCGAGCAGGGCGACTGGGTGAAGCCGACCGATTATCCCAGCAACGGCCGGGACTGGGAGGCGCGGCTGTTCAGCGATTTCGCCATCAATCCCAACCGCCGCGCCCGGCCGACCGACTACCCGATCAACGACGCCAATTCGCCGATCAAGGTGGTGAACTTCAACGGTGTCGGCGGCAGCACCATCATGTACACGGCGCACTTTCCGCGCATGCACCCTTCCGACTTCAAGGTGCGCACGCTGGACGGCGTCGCCGACGACTGGCCGATCGACTATGCCACGCTGGAACCATACTTCGCCGAGAACGACCGCATGATGGGCGTTTCCGGGCTCGCCGGCGATCCCGCTTATCCGCCGAAGCAGCCGCCGATGCCGCCATTGCCGCTCGGCAAGTCGGGCGCCCGCTTCGGCAAGGCTATGAACCAGCTCGGCTGGCACTGGTGGCCGTCCGACACCACCATCGCCACCACCGATTATGAAGGGCGCGCGCGCTGCATCAATCTCGGTCACTGCACGCCCGGCTGCGCGCAGGGCGCCAAAGCCTCGACCGACATCACCTATTGGCCGCTCGCGATCCGCGCCGGCGTCGAGCTGCGCACGCGCTGCCGGGTGCGTGAAATCACGGTCGACGAACACGGCATGGCTTCCGGCGTGATCTATTACGACGCCGAGGGCAAGGAGCAGTTTCAGGCCGCCGAAGTCGTCATCCTCGCCTGCAACGGCGTCGGCACGCCGCGGCTGATGCTGAATTCGGTGTCGGCGAAATTTCCCGACGGTATCGCCAATTCGTCGGGGCTGGTCGGCAAGAACCTGATGTTTCACCCCTACGCGCTGACCTATGGCTATGTCGATGAGCCGCTCGACGGCAATCACGGCCCGCCGCTGTGCCTGTGGAGCCAGGAATTCTACGAGACCGACCCCGCCCGCGATTTCGTGCGCGGCTATACCTTCCAGTTCGGCCGCGGCGTCGGCGCGATCCTGGAAGCGATCGTCAGCGCCAATGCGGGGCGGCTGCCGTGGGGCGAAGACCATCACGCGGCCTACCGGAAACTCGTGAACCGCCGCATCGGCCTGTCGGCGATCTGCGAGGACCTGCCCGAGGAGCACAACCGGGTGACGCTCGATCCCGTGCTGAAGGATTCCAGCGGCATCCCCGCGCCGAAGCTCGATTACACCATCAGCGCCAACAGTCTGAAGATGATGGAGCACGGCATCGCGCGGGCGAAGGAGATCCTGACCGCCGCCGGCGCCGGCAATATCTGCGTCGAGAGCCCGATCCTCAACGGCGGCTGGCACCTGCTCGGCACCGCGCGGATGGGCACCGATCCGGAGCGTTCGGTGGTCAACGAATGGGGCCGCTGCCACGACGTGAAGAACCTGTTCATCGTCGACGGCAGCATCTGGGTGACGTCCGGCGGCGTCAACCCGACCTCGACCATCCAGGCGCTGGCGCTCTACATCGCCGACAGCATCAAGCACCGCCTCGCCAATTTGTTCGACTGAGAGCGACCGACATGCCAAACCATGACCTCACCTCCGAACAAGTCCGCGACTTTCGCGCGTTGGCGGGCGCGATCATCCCGCCAAGCGCGACCTATGGCGTGCCGGGCGCGGACGACGAGCGCATCTTCGGCGACATCCTGAAGAGCCTCGGGCGCGACCGCGACGATGTCCGTCAGGCGCTGGAGCATCTCGCCCGGCTGGCCGGCGGCGCCTTCGCCAGCATGGAGCCGGCGCGCCGGGCCGAGGTGGCCGCCGCCTTTCGCGAAACCGGCGGCGCGCCGCTCGCCGCGCTCGTTCGCGTCGTGCTGCTCTGCTACTACCGGGACGACCGGGTGATGGGCTCGCTGGGCCTGGAGCCGCGCCCGCCTTTCCCCAAAGGGCACGTGGTCGAGCAGGGCGACTGGTCGCTGCTCGATCCCGTCCGCAAGCGGGCGCCGATGTTCAGGGTGGCCGACTGAGTTGAAACCTCCGCAAGATTTCGGGGACGGACTGCGCATTGCGGTTGAGCCGGGTTGCACGGACAGCCGGACTGTGTACTGATCTTTTCGTTCAGAATTAGCTGGCTGGGCTAATGCGCGATAATCGGGTAATCAAGAGCCGTCACCTTCACAGGTTGCAGCGGCGACATTTCATCGTTTTCGATGTCTTGCCGTTTTTCGGCACCCTCGTCGCGCTGGGCCTGCTGTTTTATCGTCCCATCGGCGCGGTCGAGATCAGCCTGTTTTTCGCGATGTGGCTTTTGACCGGCCTCGGCCTGACCGTCGGCTATCATCGGCTGTTCACGCACTGCGCGTTCTCGACAAGCACGGTCATGAGCTGCGTCCTGATCGTCATGGGATCGATGGCGGGGCGGGGGGCGATGCTGTCCTGGGTCGCGATGCACCGGCGGCATCACGAACTGTCCGACCACGAAGGCGATCTGCATTCGCCCAATCTGCACGGCACCACGGTGCTCGGGCGCCTGCGCGGCTTCCTGCATGCGCATCTGACCTGGATGATCGAGCACGATTATCCGAACGTCGCGCATTACGTGCCGGACCTGATGGCGGAGCGCGCGCTGGTCGCCGTCAACAGCTACTATTACGCCTGGGTGCTGCTGGGGCTTCTCATTCCCGCCGCGATCGGCGGCCTCGCCACGGCAAGTCTGTGGGGCGCCATCGCTGGATTTCTCTGGGGCGGCGTCGTCCGCATGTTCGTGGTCGAGCAGTCGATGTCGGCGATCAATTCGCTCATGCATACGTTCGGCGCGCGTCCTTTCCTTACCCGTGACGACAACAGCCGCAATCTGGGCGTGATGGCGCTGCTGGCGTGGGGTGAGGGCTGGCACAACAATCACCATGCCTTCCCGTACTCGGCGGCATTCGGCCTGCGCTGGTTCGAATTCGATCCCGGCTTTCTCTTCATCCGGGTGTTGCAGGAGCTGGGGCTGGCGTGGAACGTCAAGGTCCCGAGCCGCGAGAAGATCGCGCGGCGCATGATCCGCCCGACGGGCAACGCGGCGCCGGATCCCGAACCCGGATAATCGTGATACAATCGCGGATGACGCGAATGAGGCTGCTGCTCCGGTTTTGAGCGGCCGTGGCCGCGCTCAAAACCATGAAGATCGATGCTGTTCAACGATTACCCATTTCTCCTGGTCTTTCTGCCCGCAGCCATCCTGCTCTACCGCCTGGTCGATCCCTATCCGCAATTGCGGATCGTGACGCTGGTGCTGCTGTCGTTCGCGTTTTACGCTTACGGCGATCCGCCGTTCATCCTGCTGCTGGTGCTGTCGATCCTGATCAACTGGCTGGCGGCGCTGGCCTATGCGAGGACGAAGCGGAAGGCGATCCTCACGGCCGCCATCGTCGCCGATCTCGCCGTGCTCGGCGTATTCAAATACAGCAACTTCATTGCCTATAATCTCGGGGTGGTGCTGGACCGGCCGATGCCGCATTTCGACATCGTGCTGCCGCTCGGCATCTCCTTCTTTACCTTCCATCACATCATGTATCTCGTCGATCTCAGGCGCGGGAAGGCGCCTCTCTATCCGCTATCCCGCTACGCGCTCTATATCTCGTTTTTCCCGCAGGCGATTGCCGGACCGCTGGTGCGCTGGTCGGAGGTGATGGAACAGTTCGGCCGAAAGGTCTATTCGCCGGGCTGGCAGCGCGAGTTCTGCGTCGGCATCGGCTTCATCGCCATGGGCCTGTTCGAAAAAATCTTCCTCGGCGACCGAATCGCGGCGATCATCGATCCCGTCTACGTGCAGGCCGCGGCGGGTCCGGTGACCAACGGCGATGCCTGGCTGGCGCTGAGCTTCAACATCCAGATCCTCTACGACTTCGCCGGCTATTCCGATATCGCAATCGGGCTCGGCCTTTTGTTCGGCGTCAAGCTGCCGTTCAACTTCAATGCGCCGTTTCGCTCGACCAGCATTCAGGATTTCTGGCAGCGCTGGCACATCACGCTGATGATGTTCCTGCGCAACTATCTGTATTTCCCGCTGGTCGACGCCCGGATCCTGCCGCGGCGCCTTCTTCCGTTGCAGTCTCATGTGGCAATGGTGCTGACGATGGCGCTTTGCGGCCTCTGGCACGGCGCAAGCTGGACCTTCGTATTGTGGGGCACGTTGCATGGCTTGGCGCTCGTCACTTGCGCGCTTTGGCGGCGCCACGGGCCGAAGCTGCCGTCTCTGCTCGGATGGGCGCTGACCGTCATATTCGTGCTCGTTACCGGCGTGATCTTCCGCGCCGGGACCCTGGATGCAGCCTTCAACCTCTTTCATGGCCTTGCCGTTCCGCTTCATCTGGGGCAAAGGCGGCATCTTTGGCCGCTCGCGATCATCCCGCTGATGGCGTTCCTGCTGCCCGCGAGCCAGGATATCGTCGCGCTGTTGACGCGCCGGCCAAGGCCCTGGCTCGCTGCCCTGGTCGGCTTCGGCCTGTTGGCCATCCTGGTTGAACTTGGAGAACGGGATGTCAGTGGATTTGCCTATTTCAAGTTCTGATTCTTCGCCCGAATGGGCTCGCAGTCTGGCGGCGTGTGTCGGCACGCTCGGAATCGGCGCCCTGCTGTTGCTCGCCTTCATGATCGCGGTCGATCCCTATGACGGCGGCAAGTTCGGCTTGCTCGGCATTACCGGCGTCGACGATCGGGACACCCACACTGCAGCGGCCAGCCGTGCGCGGGATACCGATTTCAACTCGGCCATCATCGGCAATTCGACAGCGCTATTGCTCAATCCGGTCGAGCTGTCGCGAACGACGGGCCTGCGCTTCGTGCAGCTCTCCGTGGTCGGCGGCAGTCCTCGCGAGGAGTTCGCAGTGCTTGATTTCTTCCTGCGAAATCATCAACGGGTGGGCGCGCTGGCGATCGTCACCGATCCCTCCTGGTGCGCTCACGAGCGAACGGAGCCGCCCCCTCCATTCCCATATTGGCTCTACGGGAAAAGTTCATTCGCCTATGCGGCTCACCTGTTTTCCTGGCCGGCGCTCGAGCACGCTTTCCAGAGGCTTTCAATCGGCTTCGGCCTGCGCAAGCGTATGGATCCGGCGGGCGCCTTTAAAGCCGAGGACGTTTGGCCGGCAGGGTTGTTCCGGGAGGTCAACAGGCCCAAAGATCCACCCCCGGCGGCCACGCTTGCCGGCCGCGATATCTTTCCCGAAGTGTCGCTGCTCGACGACGCAATCAAGAAGCTTCCGGTCGATGTTGCCGTCGTCCTGGCCGTGCCCCCGACCTATTACACGACCGTCGCGCAACCCGGCACTCGCGCGGCGGCGGATCGGGAGGCGTGCAATGCAGCCCTGAGGCGAATCGTGGCCGGCCGCCCCCATAGCAATTTTATCAACTATCGCGTTGACAATGCCATGACACGTGACCGCGCGAACTTTGTGGACTTCATTCACTATCGCCCGAACCTGGCAGCCAGGATATCGGAGGGAATAGCTGCGAGCATTGAGCTCGGCAACGCCGCCAGGATCGACTTCTGATCAGTCGGCGCCTGCGGCGAGATCTTCAAAATGCCGTTCGAGCCAGAGTTTCCGCGCGAGATTGCGCTGGATCTTGCCGCTGGTCGTCTTTGGCAGGGTGCCCGGCCGGATCAGCACGATGTGACGCGCAAACAGTTCGTGTTGGTCGGTCACCCCCTCGCGGATGAGCCCCTTGATCTCGGCCGCGTCGATCCGGTTGCGCTCGGTGCGCTCGACTTCCTGCACGATGACCAGGGTCTCCTCGCCCCGCTCGTCGCCGATCGAAAATGCCGCGCCGCAATTCTGGCGCAGCGCCGGATGCAGGGACTGCACCGTATGCTCGATATCCTGCGGGTAGTGATTGATGCCCCGGATGATGATGAGGTCCTTGATCCGGCCGGTGATGAACAATTCACCGTTGGCGTCGAAAAAGCCGAGGTCGCCGGTCCGGAGCCAGTTCGCGCCGTCATCCTCCCCGGCGATCCGGGCGTTCAAACCGGTCTTCGTGGCTTCGGGGTTTCGCCAATACACGCGGGCGACGTTCGGGCCGTTGACCCAGATCTCGCCGACCTCGTCGGCAGGCAAACGCCTGCAACCGTCCGGCTCGACGATCGCTATCCGTTCGTTGATCAGCGCGCGGCCGCAGCCGACCAGGGTCTGGAGGTCGGCCTGATCGGCTGGCGGAGCTACCGCATGGGCCTGAAGAGCCGACCGGCTCACCGTCCGCGTGACGTGGCCGGCGCCGCGGCTTCCGCCTGATATCAGCAAGGTCGCCTCCGCCATGCCATAGGCCGGGAACATGGCGGCCGGATCGAAGCCGTGGCCGGCAAAGGTCTCGATGAACCGCTCGATCGTTTCGGCGTGAACCGGCTCGGCGCCGTTGAGCGCGACCTTCCAGGAGGAGAGATCGACGCCCTGCATCTGTTCGGCGCGGTATCGGCTGACGCAAAGATCAAAGCCGAAATTGGGGCCGCAGCCGACCTCGGCGCGGTAGTGATGAATGGCCTTGAGCCAGTTGAGCGGCCGCTGCATGAACGCGTTCGGCGCCATCAGAACGCACAGGGCGCCGACATAAAATGCCTCCAGCGCGTTCAGGATCAATCCCATGTCGTGATAGAGCGGCACCCAGTTGACGTAAGTCGATTGCCTGGTGGTGCCGAGCGACAGGCGGATCATTTCGAGGTTGGCGAGCAGATTGGCGTGGCTGACGGCGACGCCCTTGGGCTGGGAGGTCGAGCCCGAGGTGTATTGCAGGAAGGCAATGTCCTGCGGATCCGGGTTCGGCAGGTCGGACGCGCCGGGCGCGCGCTGCGTCAGGTCAACCGAGAGCCATTGAATTGGCTGGTGCGAGAACCGTGCCTGCAAATCGGCGCGGATCGCGAAAGCCGAACTGGTGAGCGCGACTGCCGGTTCGCAGTCCGCCATGATCGCGGCACTGGCATCGCGCGTGCTCTGCCGGCGCGGCATCATCAAGGGGACCGCGATCACCCCCGCGATCTGGCACGCGAAGAACGCAACCATGAATTCGAGGCCGGGCGGAAACACCAGGAGGGCGCGGTCTCCGGGCCGGGCAATTCCTGCCAGCCGTGCCGCATGCGCCTGCGCGGCGTCGTGAAGCTCGCGAAAGGTGATGACCGCTTCTTCGGCGCCGCGATCGCCGAGGAACAGATAGGCTCGTTCGTCAGGCTGGGTTTCCGCGCGTTTTGCGAGCAGCGTAACCAGCGAGGAAGATGTCTCCATTTCGCTAACGGTGCCTCGCGGTCGCAAGGCTCAAGCGGCAGGGCGCGCTGCCTGCTTTTCGGCAAGGTAGCGGGATAGCTCGTCGACCGTCGGATAGTCGTAGAAGTCGTCCATCGAAAGCTCCAGGCCGAGTTTTTCCTCGAGCTCCATCATGACGTAGACGACCATCGCCGAGTCCAGCCCGAGCCGGCTGAATTTCGTGCCGGTCCCGATGCTGTCCTTGGGAATTCGGAGAACATTCGCCAATGAAACAACACAGAAATCCGAGATTTGCTCGCGCATCATGTCCGATCCCTAGGGCCTTTGGCGGACAATACGGGTGTTCACTCTGTTGTCAATTTCAACCGATGACGGCGAGGTCGACAACCCAATCGACGGCTGCAGCAAAACTGGGCCTGCGCCCGCTCCGCAAGCCAGCACGGCCGGGGCGAGGCCCACGACGCGGGGGTGGCCAAAGCGCTGGAAACGCGGCGCGCCTTCGTCAGTCCTGATAGGTGAACAGCCCGCGCGGCTGATAATACGGCCGCGGCGCATAGACCTGCGGCGCGCCATATTGCGGGGCGTAGCCGCGGTTGTCGTTGTACTGCTGCTGCTGCTGCGGATAGACCTGCGCGTCGTACAGGCGCCGGCTCGAGCGCGGCGCCGGGTAACGCGCCGTGTCCTGGCTGCCGTCGGCCGGATAGATGTAGCCGTCATCGGGCCGCTCCTGCGGGTATTGAGCCTGCGCCGGCTGCTGCGGCGTCAGCACGACAGGATCGCCGGCGGCGTTGTATTGCTGTGCGTAGGGATCGACCGGGTCGCGGCGGGCGACGGCCGTATTGGCGCGGGTGCGCGGATTGCGCGCCAAGGCGATCTGCGACGAACCGGTCAGCGTCACGGTGGTGTTGAGCACGCCATCCTTTTCCACCAGCGCGTACAGCGTCGCGGCGTTGGCGCGCGACAGCCGCACACAGCCGTGGGAAACCGGCGTGCCGAGGTGGCTTTCGGACTCGGTGCCGTGAATCGCGTGACCTTCCCTGGTGAAGAAGATCGAATGCGGCATCGGGGCGTCGTCGAATTCCTTGGAGAAGTGGTCCGCCTCCATCCGGAAGGTGCGGAAGCTGCCGTTCGGCGTCTCGTGCGACGGATTGCCGGTCGAGACCGGCCAGTGGTAGCGCTCGACGCCGTCGACCGCGACGGTCATCATCTGATTGTTCTTGTCGACGGTGATGGCGATCTTGGCCTGCGCGGCGCCGGTGGCGGCGAACAGCATCAGACCCGCGAGGGCAACGAGGAAGGAACGCATGTTAACTTTGGCCTCCGGGCCTTTGACTGTAGCGCCGCTCTCACCGTCCCCGCATCTATATGCCAGAAATCCGGTTTTTGTTCCAGCGGGTCGTCGAGCCAGCGTTAACGTGCGGTAGGGCGCAAACAAGGCGGCGAGGCGATTCTGGCCAGGACGTTGGCACTAATTTTTCGTGATCGGCCGACTGTCGTCGGTCCCGGATTCACCACGGCCAAGCAACCTTTTCGTCACATCGGCGTTACAGAATCCCGTCCCCTCCGGCGATCGCGTCCGGCTATCAAGGAATCCAGATGAACACGAAGATTAAGGTCAGGACAGCGACGCTGCCGGCCGGTTTGCCCATGAAATCCTACTTTGCAGCGGCGGCAATCGCTCTCGCATTGCTCGCGATCCCCCAGTTCGGGCATGCGCAGGGCATCGTGCGCGGCGCCAGGGAGGGCGCGCGCGAAGGCGGCCATGCGGCGGGTCCGGTGGGAGCCGCGGTGGGTGGTGCGGTCGGTGCCGGGGTCGGCGGCGCGGTTGGCGCGGTCAATGGCGTGCTCGGGATTCCCAATCGCGGCTATTACAGGCACCATTACCGCTGCCGCGGCTTCTACGACCGCCACGGCCGATTCCGCTGCTATCGGTGACAGCCATTCCGGGGCGCACTGGCGCGAACCCGGAATCAGGAGATTCCGGGTCTGGTCCTTCGGACCGTCCCGGAACGACGTTTCGCGTCAGTTCTTCAGCCGATATCCGGTCTTGAAGATCCACCACACCGCGATCATGCACAGGGCGAGGAACGACAGCGTCACGGCGACGCTGACGCCGACGCTGACGTCGGCGATTTCATAAAAGCTCCAGCGGAAGCCGCTGATCAGATAGACCACGGGGTTGAGCAGGGTGATGGTGCGCCAGCCCGACGGCAGCATGTTGACCGAATAAAAGCTGCCGCCGAGGAAGGTCAGCGGCGTCACCACCAGCATCGGGATCATCTGCAGCTTTTCGAAACCGTCGGCCCAGATGCCGATGATGAAGCCGAACAGGCTGAAGGTGACCGCGGTCAGCACCAGGAATGCCAGCATCCAGAAGGGATGATGAATGTGCAGCGGCACGAACAGGCCGGCGGTGGCGAGAATGATCAGGCCGAGGATGATCGACTTGGTCGCCGCCGCGCCGACATAGCCGAGCACGATCTCGAAGTAGGAGATCGGCGCCGACAGCAATTCGTAGATGGTGCCGACGAATTTCGGGAAGTAGATGCCGAACGAGGCGTTGGCGATGCTCTGCGTCAGCACCGACAGCATCACCAGCCCCGGCACGATGAAGGTGCCGTAGCTGACGCCTTCGACCGAGGTGATGCGCGAGCCGATCGCCGCGCCGAATACCACGAAATACAGCGAGGTCGACACCACCGGCGAAACGATGCTCTGCAGCAGCGTGCGCCAGGTGCGCGCCATCTCGAACAGATAGATCGCGCGGACCGCCCTCAAATTCATGGCGCCCTCACCAGGCTGACGAAGATGTCTTCGAGCGAAGACTGGGTGGTATCGAGGTCGGAGAACTTGATGCCGGCGCCCCTGAGGTCGCTGAGCAGGCTGGTGATGCCGGTGCGTTCGCCCTTGGTGTCGTAATGGTATGTGAGCTCGCAGCCGCCGTCCGACAGTTCGAGCGCGTAGGGCGCGAGCACGGACGGAATCGCCTCGATCCTGTGCTGCAGATGCAGTTTCAGCCGCTTCTTGCCGAGCTTCTGCATCAGCCCGGCCTTGTTCTCGACCAGGATGATCTCGCCCTTGTTGATGACGCCGATCCGGTCCGCCATCTCCTCGGCCTCTTCGATGTAATGGGTGGTGAGAATGATGGTGACGCCCTTGGCCTGCAGCGCCCGCACGACTTCCCACATTCCCTTGCGCAATTCGACATCGACGCCCGCGGTCGGCTCGTCGAGGAAAAGTACCTGCGGCTCGTGCGACAGCGCCTTGGCGATCATCACCCGGCGTTTCATGCCGCCGGACAAAGTGACGATCTTGGCGTCCTTCTTGTCCCACAGCGACAGGTCCTTCAGCACTTTCTCGATGTGCGCGGGATTTTTCGGCTTGCCGAACAGGCCGCGGCTGAAGCTCACAGTCGCCCATACCGATTCGAAGGCGTCGGTGTGCAGTTCCTGCGGCACCAGGCCGATCAGCGAACGTGCGGCGCGATAATCGGCGTTGATGTCGTGGCCGTCGACGGTGACCTTGCCTTCGCTGAGATTGGCGATGCCGCAGATGATGCTGATCAGCGTGGTCTTGCCGGCGCCGTTCGGCCCCAGCAGCGCGAAGATCTCGCCGCGCTGGATTTCGAGATTGATGTTGCTCAGCGCCTTGAAACCGGAGCCGTAGGTCTTGGACAGGTTTGCAACGGATATGATGGGTGGCATGCGGGGCTTGAAAGTCTGAATCCGGGATGAGGGGAGGGAAAACGTGGCGCTTCAGCCCGCTCAGGGGCGAGCACCGACAGATAGGAACGCCCGCGCCGGCGCGCAAGCGCCGGCGAACCCGGCCGTATACGCGTAAATGCAGCTAGCCGGCATGGATTGGTCAATATCCGGCTTGGAGCCATCGCCATTTTGATCGGGAGTTGCTGGACCGCGCCTCCGAGTCACGGAGCCAGCTAAATTCAGCTCAAGCCAAATCGTCGAATGAACCACGTCTTCACGATATGCGTGAGGATGACATAGCTAGGAAGAATAAGACCGAGCGCGATCCAGTAGATCGGAGGCAGCGGGACGAACCCCAAAAAGCTGGCGAGCCAGGAGTACGGGAGGGCTATTCCGATTGCGGCAATGATCAGGGTTGTCGTGATAAGCGCTGTGCTGGCCCGACTTTGGAAAAACGGAATCTTCGCCGTGCGAATGATATGGATGATCAAGGTCTGGGTAAGCAGGGATTCGACGAACCAGCCGGTCTGGAACAATGCCGGATTATTCCACGCATTGAAGACGTAGAGCATCGTGAAATAAGTGACATAATCGAAGATCGAGCTGATGGGACCGATGAACAGAACGAATTTCGTGATGTTGCCAATGTCCCATCGCCGCGGCACCGCCAGAAATTCCGCATCGACGTTGTCGGTCGGTATCGCGGTCTGCGAAAAATCGTAAAGCAGATTGTTGGTGAGCACCTGAATCGCCGTCATCGGCAGAAACGGCAGGAAGATACTGGCTCCGAGCACGCTGAACATGTTGCCAAAATTGGAGCTCGCGCCCATCTTGATATATTTGGTGATGTTGCCGAACACCTTTCGGCCCTCGATCACGCCGTCGCCGAGCACCGCCAGGCTCTTCTCAAGTAATATGATATCCGCGGATTCCTTGGCGATGTCGACGGCACTGTCCACGGATATGCCGACGTCCGCCGTCTTCAGGGCCGGTCCGTCGTTGATGCCATCCCCCAGGAATCCGACGACGTGCCCCTTGCTGTGAAGGGCATCGATGATGGCCGCCTTCTGCGACGGCGACACCTTGGCGAACACCGTCGCGGTCTCCGCCAGGTTCGCCAAATCCGCCGGCGACAGCGCCGCCATCTCGCTGCCGAGGACGATACGGTCTACGGAAAGACCGACATCGCGGCAGATTTTTCGTGTAACAATGTCGTTGTCCCCAGTCAGGATTTTCACTTGCACGCCGCTCACTTGCAGCGCGGCGATCGCGGCGGCGCATGTCTCCTTCGGAGGATCAAGAAAGGCGATGTAACCGAGCAATGTAAGATCGACCTCGTCAGCGACTGAGTATGTCGCCTGGGTTGCTGGCATCTCCTTGGTGGCGACGGCGATTACCCGAAATCCGTCCGCGTTGAGCTTTGCCGTCGTTTCGATCGCCGAGGCGAGATGGCTCTCATCGAGGGGACCCGTCTCGTCGCCGATCGCGTAGTGCTTGCAAACCGCGAAGACTTCTTCGACGGCGCCTTTACAGATGAGGATATGAACCCCGTCGTCGCGCCCGAGAACGACGGACATTCTCCGCCGCTCGAAGTCGAACGGTATTTCGTCGATCTCCTTGAACCGCTCACGTACCTTCAGGCCGCCTTCGAGCTCGCCGTGCTGCAGGACAGCGACGTCGAGCAGGTTCTTGAGCCCGGACTGGTAGAAACTATTCAGATAGGCGTATTCGAGCACGCTGTCCGAATCGCCGCCCCTGATATCAAGGTGCCGTTTGAGAATGATGAGGTCCTGAGTGAGTGTGCCGGTCTTGTCCGTGCACAACACGTCCATGGCCCCGAAGTTCTGGATCGCATTGAGACGCTTAACAATGACCTTCTTTCGCGACATTGCCATTGCGCCTTTTGCCAGATTGACCGTCACGATCATCGGCAGCATCTCGGGCGTTAGACCCACCGCTACGGCAACCGCAAACAACAGCGCTTCGAGCCAATTGCCCTTGGTCAGGCCATTGATGACGAACACCAGAGGCGCCATCACCAGGATGAACCCGAGCATCAACCAGGTAAAACGGGTGATGCCCTTGTCGAAGCTCGTGAGCTCCCGAGTCTCGGCGATTGCAGTCGCCACGATGCCGAAAGCAGTTCGCGGTCCGGTCAGCACCACGACGCCGCAGCCAATGCCGCTGACAACAGCACTGCCCATAAAGCAGGTGTTGGGGAGATCAAATGGCGTCTCGGCCGTGCCTTCATGGGCCGCAGCGAATTTCTCGAGCGGCATTGCCTCGCCAGTGAGGGTCGACTGGTTGACGAAGAGGTCTTTGGTTGAAATCAGCCTGAGGTCGGCGGGGATCATGTCTCCGGCCGACAGCAGAACGATATCGCCGGGCACAAGTTGATCGATCGGAATATCGACGTGGTCGGCATCTCCCTGTCGGCGCACAGAAGTGGTTATCGAAACCATCTTTTGCAGTTCGTCGGCAGCCTTGTTCGAACGATGTTCCTGAAGGAAGCCCAGCGTGATGCTCAAGACCACCATGATCGCGATCATGATCGCCGCACGCTGATCGCCGAGGAAATAGGACGCCGTCGCCAGCGATAGCAGAAGGATATTCAACGGATTGATCGAGCGCGCAGCAAGCTCGCCGAGAACCGTTTGACGCGCTTGTCGAGCGACCCGATTGAGCCCGACTGAGCGGAGTTGCTCCTCGACTTGACCAGGCGCGAGGCCCGCCGCCGTGCTGGACAACCGCTGCAATGCCTCGTCGGGCGATAGGCGAGCGAATTCGGCCAGGGCTTTTCCGCTTGTGGTCGAACCTTCGGGTGCGCTCGACGGCTGCGGCACAGGGACTAAAGCAGGCGCTAGCGCTATCGGATCCGGCTTGTTCAAGCAAACGTCTCCTTGCACCGATGGGATCTGCTTGGATCAATGAAAAAGAGCTGCTCGGACGGGTAAGCGCGTATTCTCCCGAGAGCATCGGACTAATGTTCGCTTCGACTAGGGGCGATTAATCAAGCCGCTGCATCCTGCCGTTGGTATCCGCGGGCGATGCGCCGCCTTGACCGATCGAACAGATTCAAAGGATATCGGCTGGCAATGCGTGAACTTTGATAAGGATCAAAGGCCACTCGCTCCGCACATCGAAAGCAGCGGACTCGGAGCGGTTGAGCAGCGCCGGCGAGCCCTCCTTCCACGGTATCGGCCAGGCCTGCCGGCAGACAGTCAACGTCTCAAAGACAAGCCCTTCCCTGGCTGTCATTGATCCAGGTCAATGGACACGCCAAAAACAAATCCTGCATAGCAGGAACCATCATCGGTCGGCGCTATTCGTTCTTCGTCCGATATCGGACGCATAATAGCTGGTGAACACCATGAAAAAACTTCTCTTAGCAATGGTCGCCATCGTCGCTTTCTCTGCACCCTCATTGGCGGCTGAGACGGCCAAGACCGTCGGCCAGGCGCCGCCATCGTTCTACCTGGCTCAGGATACTGCGACTTTGAAATGTCAAATCGTCGAAGCCCAGCCTGCTGCCGGCAGCAGCATGAAGGTCATCGGTGCTGCTCACGCGACAAAGGCATCAGCAGAGACGGCTTTGAAGGCGGACAAGACTTGCGCCAGGTAATTACGTGACGGCGCGAGCAAGGGACGGGTCTGTCGGTTTGCCTGCAGCCTCGAAACTACCGACCCGTTCCGCCGCTGCCGATGGCTGTACCGAGGGCGCCGCCAACCACCAGCAAGGACAATTCGAATAAAGGCCCGATCGCTCGCTCGGCCTTTGCACTGCGTGCCCAAAACAACACGAACCTTCCCAACTCAAATATCCTCAAAAGGAGGACGTCATGCGAAAGACCCTCATTCTCGTTACGACTGCGGCCTTGTTGACCGGTACGGCAATTACCGGGTCAGCGGTCGCGCGAGACCGTTTGGACCGCCCAGAATTGACCTCGAGCCAAATCACAGATCAAGCGGCGGCCCGCGCTGCCCAGATGAAGGCTGACCTGCGCCTCACTGCAGAGCAGGAAAAGAATTGGCCTGCTTTTGAGACTGCCGTGGTGGATGTGTGGAAGAAGCAGGCCGAACAACAGATTGCCTGGCGAAATGCACACGCCAAGCAACAAGGTAGCGTCGATCTAATCGACGAAATGCGTAAGGATGCTGATGAGCAGATCGACCGATCAAATGCACGAAAGAAGCTCGCAGACGCCGCTCAACCGCTTTACAGCAGTCTCGACGATCAGCAGAAGCATCGCTTTGCCGTGGCACTTTTCCGCAGGGATCGTGATCGCCACTCCTATTGAGCAACGAACTTGAACTGCGAGCAGCATCATGGCTGCTCGCAGTTCAAAAATTCCGATGAATCAGGACTCTGGAGGATCCAATGCGAAAACTGATATTCGTCGGCGCCGCTGCTGTGGCGCTCGCAATGACCTCAAGTAGCGGGCTTGCCATGTCCATCAACATCGGCGCCGGACTGAAACCCGCGCTCGATGCCACCGACATGATACAAAAGGCGGCGGTCTTCATTGTCGAAGGCAACCGCTATTGCTTCTATTTCAATGGCTGGCACGGGCCCGGCTGGTATCGCTGCGGCTTTGCCTGGCGGCGCAACCTCGGCTGGGGCGGCGAATATGGCTGGCAGAGCTGGAGCTACGGACCGGCCGAGCGGCGTTACGGCCACGGCCGCAGGGATCGCGGAACGATCGAAGGCCCGCGCAAGAACGTCGAGGGCGGCGGCATCATTCGCCGCAGCCCGCCGGTAGCGGGATCGAAGGGCGGCGCCGAAATCAACGCTGGCGGCCAGATACAGAAGAATGTCGCGCCTGTCGGTGGTAGCCGGATGCAGAAGAACACTCTGCCCGCCGGCGGCAACCAGGGTGGCGGTCAGGGCGGCGGCCAAGGCGGCGGTGGCGAGAAGCGATAGCGCCCGCTCCATCCGCTGCTATCAACAAGAAAGAGGTCGCCGACGCGACCTCTTTGCTTTTCGGATCTCGCGCGACGTCTGACTTGAGTCCGTGATGCGCACCAAAGCGAACGTCCGCCAACGCGCATGGGTTTATGAGTTCACGCCCGGGGATCGACGCTCTAGCGTCTATTCCTTGTAACGGCAATATTCATCGCCGTTGGCGTACTCGACGCAGATTTTCACGCGGTGCCGGGGGTGGTATTCGTCGATGTATCCCCTGTTGTCCCGATCTCGGTCCGCGTGGTCCCAGTCTCGGTCCCCCCGCTCTCTGTATCGTCCATGATCCATGTCGCGGTCATGGCCCATCATCTCACGGTCGCGACGCATTCCCCAATCCGGAGCCATCTCACGGTCATCGCGGCCCGTACGGTCGCGGGTGTCACGATGCATCCTCCCGTCGCGATCCACCTCGCGGTCGTCGGCCCTCGGTTGGTCACTTCCGATTCGTTGATCCGGCTGTTGCGTCGATTTCTGTTCAGTCTGGGCGGGAGGTGCGGTTTGCGGAGCCCCGGCTGGACCTTTTCCTTCCTCTTGCGCGAATGAGGGGTAGAAACTCGACGACGCGAGCAACACGGTGGCGACGATAAAAGCACGCATGAGCTTCCTCCGTGGGGATGGTAAAACTTCAGACGTCACATAAAGCGACCTTGGTTCGCGCTCGGTGACGGTGCGCAAAGCCATTTTCGTGAGCGGAAGCCGTGCGCGATCCAGCCGCACCAACGCTCTCCCTTACCGATGGATGCCGAGGCCTGTGATGAAATAAATTTGCCACGTCCGGTTCTGGACAGGGTGAGCAATATTGCTCACCCGGGAAAATAGAAACTGGCACGTGCTCGAAAGTCATCTACGGACCAATCTTGATTTAAATCAACGACGACCACCAGTTCACGCCGCAGTTTACGTCCATGGACTGAACATCGGAGGATAAGACCATGGACAAGGACAGGGTTATCGGATCGGCGAAGCAGATCAAGGGCACAGTCAAGCAGGTGGCCGGCAAGGTGGTTGGCGACGCCAAGCTGGAGGCGGAAGGCAACGCCGACAAGATTGAGGGCCAGGTTCAGAACGCCGTCGGTGGCCTCAAGGACACGCTCAAAGGAAAATAGGCCAGCTGCGAGCTTATTCTTCACTCACCCATAGCCGAAGCGGCAGGGCCTTTCGGCCGGAGGCATCGATGGTCTTTGAATCCGTTGAAATTTCCACCCCTGCCGAAGAGAGCCCGGCGGTATCATGGCCAGCGATTGCGGCCGGTGCAATTGCGGCCGCCGCCATGACCCTCGTTCTCCTTGCATTCGGTGCCGGCATGGGGTTCTCGGCCGTATCCCCTTGGGGCAATTCCGGCATATCGGCGAGCACATTCCAAATTACCACAGGTCTCTATCTGATCGTAGTCGCGCTGCTCGCCTCTGCCTTGGGGGGCTACGTCGCCGGGCGGCTGCGTACAAGATGGGTCGGCGTCCATACCCACGAAGTCTTTTTCCGCGACACAGCGCATGGCCTTTTGGCATGGGCATTCGCCACGGTGATCGGCGCCGGGTTTTTGGCCGCGGCGGCCAGCAACATCGCCGGCGGCGCATCCCCGGGACTTGCGCCGGCAGCCAATGTATCGGCAACCTCCGGCTCCGGGAGCCCTTTGGATTATTACGTGGATGCGTTGTTGCGGCCCAATCCCGCCGCAAACCCAATTGCGGCCGATCAGGGAGCCGCTCGCCGCGAAATCGCGGGTATATTGACGAAGGGCATCGGCGACGGCGATGTTGCCGGGCCTGATCGCATCTACGTGGCGCAAGTCGTCGCGGCCCGCACCGGACTTAATCAGGCGGATGCCGACAAGCGGGTTTCGAACGTCATCGACCAGGCAAAGACCGATTTGGACAACGCCCGAAGGGCAGCGGCCAAGTTGTCTCTGTGGCTGACCGCCGCTCTGCTTTTTGGCGCCTTTGCCGCCAGTCTGGCGGCCACGCAAGGCGGAAAAGTCCGGGATTTCAACGCCAGTCTTACCGACGGGTAGGCGAGACCGGAACAGAGGAGGAAATCATGGGTCGTGGAATTCTGCTTTACCTGCTCGGAGTTCCCATTCCGATCATTATTCTTCTGGCCCTCTTGCGGCACTAGATAGCCGAGGAGGTCTCCCGGATATCGCGCAGCTCGTTTTGTTTGACGCCCCGCTTGCCATGTCGCGACAAACTTCGATTTACTGCTACGCGTTCGCGAAGCGAGCGACGGGCGCAAAATCACATTTGATGGCGACCGCGCTTCTGCAACTAATCTTATTCGAGCCAACGCGGGCAGCCGATGGAAATCCGGACGAGTGCGGTCTTGCATCGGTCTATTCAACCCTGAGCGAAGAGACGGCAAGCGGACAAGACACCGGCGTGAACGATCGAACTGCCGCGCATCGGTCTCTACCGTTCGGGACACTGGTCCGCGTCGACAATCATGAAAACGGGCATTCGGCAGTCGTGCGGACCACCGATCGTGGCCCTTTCGTCAGCGGAAGAATAATCGATGTATCGCAGGTTGCCGCACGTGAACTCGGCTTCGACGATTTGACCAAGGTTTGCCTCAAGATCCTGTCGATTCCGGAAACTCAACCGATCAGGGAAGAATGATCGTTGCGACAGAAGCGCCGTTCGCGCGGCTCCAACGGCCTTGCGACAAAGGAACAATGGAAGGCATTGCGAGAGATCAATGCCATGCACATATTGAAATGAAATCATGCCGCACTGAAGACCCGAGGATAACTCTCATGGCAACGGAAATACGAGCCCCGGAGATCGGAGCGACCGTGACGAAAGCCTCGATCGGACGATGGTTCAAGCGCGTCGGAGATCCGGTCAGCCTCGATGAACCGCTGGTTGAAATCGAGACTGACGGCGGGACCATCGAAGTGCCAGCGTCGGTTACCGGCGTTCTGTCAGCGATTCTTTTGACAGACGGAAAGACTGTCAAGGCAGGTACGTTACTGGGAACGATTACAGAGTACTGAGCGCCAACAAGACACCTGGCGCGCGCTGACTTCAATTTCTGCGGTCGGAACGGCCAAGATTTGAAGAGACTAAAGCAGATCGATGACGACGTGCAGGACCTCCGTCAGAAAAGAGGCTCCCAATATCGCCACCAAGCCGTCAACGCCGACGTCCAACACGGTTTCGTCGGTTCCAATTATCCAATCGATCATATCGCGCATCGGAGCACCTGTGATCCTGACGGTTAAACTCGACCGTTTTTGCCGAGGACGCCCGAGTCTCTTGATCCGATTCGCGCCGGCCTTGCGGGCGTCAAGTTGGCCGATCACGCTACCGGCGACGGCACCAATTTTCCTGTGCCCAGGATCATCTTTTCCCAATTGATCGGCACTCGAATTGAGATGGATCAACCCTGCGCAATCTTCTGCAATTTGATTTTCTTAAAGTCCAGAGCAGATGCTCAGAGCAACACCGTCCGCTCCGCAAGCGATATTATTGCTCGATCGGCGCAAGCTTGAGGCGGGCAAGTATCGCGGCCAGTTCGTCATATTTGAACGGCTTTTTCAGCACCGGCCGGTCGGAGGAGCCGTCTCTCGAGCTCTGACCGGTGTTACCGGTCGAATAGACAAACGGTACTCCGCGCGCGGAGAGCGCTTCCGCCACCGGGCGGCTGTCATTACCATTCAGGTTCATGTCCAGGAGGGCAACGTCGAAGGCTTGCGCATTGATCAGGGCGAGCGCCTTGTCGACCGTCGCGGCAGACGCTACCGACTTGCATCCGAGGTCGGCAAGCATGTCTTCGATCATGATGAGGACCAGCATTTCATCCTCGACAACGAGGGCCCGCCGGCCGCAAAGCAACTTATCCATCCCGAGTACCTTTTGGTAAGGGAATATCCATCGTGCAGACAAGTCCATCCGGACGGTAGTCCAGATGCACCGTGCCTTCCAGTTCATGGGTCAGACCACGCTCGAGCACCCGGGATCCAAATCCCTTGTGGGCCGGCGGCGTGACCTGGGGGCCGCCCTTCTCCGTCCAGTTCAGCAGCAGCCGTTTTCCGGCCGGTGCCGTCTCCATCGTCCACCCGATCAGGATTGATCCGACCGCGTTGGACAAGGCTCCGTATTTCACGGCATTCGTCGCAAGCTCATTGAAGGCAATGCTGAGCGCCAAAGCTGCCTTTGGCGGGAAGCGGATGTTCTCGCCCGTGATCACTATGCGATCCGTCCGACCGCCCGAGACCCCGAACGGCTCCAGGGCATCGTGGGCGATGTCGAGCAGCCCTGCACTTTCCCATTTTTCACGGGTCAGCAGGTCGTGCGACCGGGAGAGCGCAAACAGCCGGGACTCGATGGATTGCCTGATAGCCTTTGGGTCGGTAGTCGTTCGCAAGGTCTGCCAGACGATCGATTGCACCGTTGAAAGGGTATTCTTGACGCGGTGGTTCAACTCGTCGATGAGCATCCTGGACCGGACTTCATCCTCTTTGTGTTTGCTGAGATCGACGAGCGATGCAAAATACTGAACGACGTCACCGCCCGCATCGCGAACCGGACTGACGAAAACCGCGGCCCAGAACTCGCTGCCATCCTTGCGGCGGTAGAGAACCTCCGTCCCGCTGCTGGACGTGCCTTCGAACTCGGCTTTAATTCGCGTCAGCGCCTCGGCATCCGAACCGTTCGCCATCAGAAAATTGAGGCTTTTGCCGAGCACCTCTTCGCGGTCGTACCCGGTCAAGGAGAGAAAGCTGTCGTTGGCAAATATGATCGGGTTGTCGGGCTCGGTCGCGTCCGTAAACAACATCGCCATTCGGGTTGTTTCGGCGGCGACGACAAACGGACCGAGGTCCTTCCGGACGCCCTCGACTTCGGCTTCGGCGTCTTTCTGCTCGGCCGATTTTTTCGCTATTTCCGACATGCCACGGTTCGATCAATCTGCCTTGCGGGTAATGTAGAGAGGACGGTGGCGCGGACTTCTGCCTGAATCAAGGCCGTGGCAGATAAATACGAGGCCGCGACGGCCCATTCATTGCGGTAAATCAAGACTCGGATCACCCGAACCTGCTGCCTTATCCCTATGATCGAACGACCGAAGCAGGGGTGGACGCAGACGAATGAAGCCGGAAGTTGGATCGACCTTTACGGCTCAGGCCGCACACTCTCCGGCGGAGGGAGCGCCGGGGATGCCGCAGGCCGGAAAGCCCGTGTTACCGATAATTCCGACAATTCCGGTGATAGCGAGACCCGTTCTCGCGGACGCTCTCGTCAAAGCCGCGCCAGCGCAGAATTTCAATCTTTCCCGCGATCTGGCCCTGTTTGCGCGCGTGCGTGCCGAAGGCGGCCGGCGCGTGGTGGCGATCTTCGTTGCCTCGACCGCGGTCACGATTGCCAACATGTTCGGGCAGGTGCGGCTTAACGAGTGGAACGGCCAGTTCTTCGACGCCGTCGGCCGCAAGGACCTGTCAGGTTTTGTCCATGACCTCTGGACGTTTCTTATCATCATTGCCGCCTTATTGGCGCTCACGGTCGCAAACACCTTTCTCCAGGAGCGCCTGAAGTTTCGGCTGCGCGAATGGATTACCCGTCACCTCCTGGTCGAGTGGCTGAAGCCATTGCGCGTCTATCAACTGAGCTTCGCCGGTGAGTATGGTCACAACCCGGACCAGCGCATTCAGGAGGATACACGCCTGCTGGGGGACTACAGCGCGGACCTCGGCTGCGGCATCGTCTATTCGCTGCTTCAGATCGTCGCTTTTGTCGGGGTGCTGTGGGCCTTGTCGGCGCAGGTCACGTTCCAGGTGGCAGGCTACGACGTCGCCGTTCCCGGTTACATGGTCTGGTGTGCCCTCGCTTATGCCTTGATCGGCTCGGGTCTGACCTGGCTCGTTGGGCGGCCGTTGATTGCCCTGAATGGCGAGCGATATGCGCGCGAGGCGGAATTCCGCTTCGCCCTCGTTCGGGTCAACGAATCCGGCGAGAGCATCGCGCTGCATGGCGGGGAGAAGGACGAGCAACGACATCTCGAGGCCGCGCTGGCGGCCGTCGTGGATACCATGCGGCGGATCTCTTCCTCCCTCGCCCACCTAACCTGGATCACATCGGGCACTGGCTGGCTGTCGCTGATCGTTCCGATACTCGTCGCCGCACCGGCCTATTTCGGCGGCAGCCTGACCCTCGGCGGCCTGATCATGGTGGCGGGCGCCTTCACCCAGGTGCAGGGCGCGATGCGATGGTTCGTCGACAACTTTTCGCGGCTCGCCGACTGGCGCGCCGCGGTCCACCGGGTCGCGCGTTTCCGCGAAGCGCTCGACAACCTGCCGGCGATCGAGGAAGGAGCACAGGAAATCAAGCGCGCGCTGCACCCGGACGGGCATCTTGCTTTCGAGAGCGTGCGCATCCTCTTGCCGGACGGACACATCGTTATCGAAGACGCGACCGTGAGCATCGCGCCGGGGGAGCGCGTGCTGATCGTCGGCGAAACAGGCAGAGGAAAGTCGACACTGTTCCGCGCCGTGGCGGGTCTCTGGCCGTGGGGTTCCGGGACGATCCTCACGCCGCCGCCCGGGGCGATGGCGTTCCTGCCGCAGCGTCCTTATCTGCCGCTCGGCACCTTACGCAACGCCCTGAGCTATCCGAGTCCCCCCGATGCTTTCCCCGATGCGGATGTGCGACAGGCGCTCGATCGCTGCGATCTCGGCCATCTCATCGCCAAGCTCGACAAGGTGGAGCGCTGGGACAACGAGCTTTCGCTCGGCGAGCAGGAGCGCCTGGCCTTCGCGCGGCTCCTCCTGCACAAACCAGGCTGGGTGTTTCTCGACGAAGCCACGGCCGCGCTCGATGGAGACAGCCAACGCCACGTCATGAGCCTGTTCGACGGTGAGCTGAAGAATACGACCGTGTTGAGCATTGGTCACCGTCCGGATCTCGCCGCCTACCACACCCGGACGCTTCAGCTCGTCCATGGACGTGAGGGCGACCGCCTCAAGCTCAAGCCGCCCCCCGCGCCACCCCCGCCGCGGCACTGGCTGCAACGGCTCGAGGACTGGCTGCGGACCCGATCAGGCTTGCGGTCGTGATAATTCCGTCGTTGGCTCCAAGCACCGCCGCCCTCAGCCACCCGATACGATCGACGAGATGGTTCTCTTTGTGGAAACGGCGGTGGCTCATGGATGTTTCCGTGAAGCTTCAGAGCCCGATGGTTGGTCTGTGCGGATACGAAGGATTCGCGGCTCGCTAGGTCAAAATAACCTGCGGCGGCGCAGCGGAGGCTGTTTGACCCAAGTCAACTATGTCCGTTACCGGACATTTATGATTGTGTTGGCCGCAAATTCGGTTGCAGGGCTGATGGCAGTCCGGGAGGTGAGCGTTGACAAGGACCGCACGGTACGAGTTTGACCCACAGGCCTTCCTCGCGATGGTCGGCGAGGGAAGGAACGTGTCGACGTTCCACAGGAACGAGACCGTGTTCGCGCAGGGAGAAAAGGCGGACAAAGTCTTCTACATCCAGAAAGGCAGCGTCAAGGTTGTCGTGCTGTCCGAGCAGGGCAAGGAGGCGATGGTCGGGATTCTCGAGCCCGGGCAGTTCTTCGGCGAAGGCTGCCTGACCGACAATCCGCTGCGGGTCTCCACCACCACGGCGCTGGAAGATTGCGTGATCACCGTCATCACGAAAGCCGCGATGCTTGCGGTCCTTCACAGCGAGCCGAAGTTTTCGGAGCTCTTCATGTCGTATCTGCTGACGCGCAACAGCCGCATTGAAGCCGACCTGGTCGACCAGCTATTCAATTCGAGCGAGAAGCGGCTGGCGCGGCTGCTGCTGCTGTTGGCAAACTTTGGCAAGGACGGCATCCTGCAGCCGATCAAGGTTCAGGTCAGCCAGGAAACACTGGCGGAGATGATCGGCACCACCCGCTCCCGCGTCAGCTTCTTCATGAACAAATTCCGCAAGCTCGGCTTCATCAGCTACAACGGCAAGATTGAGGTCCATAACTCGCTCTTGAACGCCGTTCTTCACGACACGCCGCAGCTCCGGAGGGACTAGCCGGCCGGCGGCCATGGGGTCGATTTTGCACAGGGTTTGCCGCCCGCGCAGGAGTATCCTGACATGAACAGATCGGACCGAATGCCGAAACTTCGAATAGTCGGGCCGCAGGGCAACCGGTTGCTGGGCGCGCTGGAGCCGTCCAGCCGCAAACGGATTGACCCCCATCTCGAGCCGGTCAATCTCAAGCTGGGCGCCGTGGTCTGCGATGCGGGTGGCCTGCTCAAGCATGCCTATTTTCCGGAAGGCTCCGTTCTGTCTTTGCTGACGGTGCTGGAGAACGGTTCCGCCATCGAGACCGCGAACATCGGCCGCGAGGGCGCATTCGGCCTGTTCGCGGCCATGTACAGCCGGGTTTCCTTCAACCGTTGCCTCGTGCAATTCGAAGGCGGCATGGTCCGTTGTCCGATCGAACTGCTGCAATCGGAGTTCAGGAACAGCGAACACGTCCGCAACCTGTTCGTCAGCTACTCGGAAACGCTGCTGTCGCAGGTCCAGCAGACCGTCGCGTGCAATGCCCTGCACAGCACGGAAGAGCGGATGTGCCGCTGGCTCCTGATGATGCATGACCGCGCCGAGGGCGAGGCGCTGCCGTATACCCACGAATTCCTGTCGGAGATGCTCGGCGCCAACCGCAAGTCGGTGACCATGGCTGCACAGGCGCTGCAGACGGCGGGGCTCATCAGCTACCGGCGCGGCAAGATCCAGGTCGTCGATCGGGCCGGGCTCGAGAAGGCGTCCTGCGAATGCTACGCCATCGTCAAGGCGCGGTTCGATGCCTTCCTGACGCCGCCCTCAACGGCAGTCCAGGGAGACACCGGGCAGCGCAAGAGATGAGTGGACAGGGTTCAGACTGAAGGCGCGAACGCCGGTACTGCGGCCGGCTCCGCCGCTGCGGTCAACAGCCTGGCCAGCTCCAGGAAATGCCGCTGCAGGTCCGGGGTTCGGATCTCGCCGACCAATTGCATGCAGTCGGCCGCCATGCGCAGGCAGGCGAGTTCGTGCTTTCGCGCGGACTCCTGATCGGCCGGCTGTCCGCCGGCCAGCTGCTGGATCTCGGATTTCAGGGCCGCTCCGAAGTCGCTGTGGCTCATCTGCATGCAGCCCGACGTCAGGTGCACGTCTTCCGGATCGAGCTCCCGCAAATGATCCGAATCCGGCACCGCGCACTTCCTTGAAACAGGGAGGCTCAGTCATGGCACGGTGGTGCCTGCCTGTCGGTGGCCCACGCCACAGAGTGGAACATAAAATCGAATTGCTCGGTCGGCGTCACTTCGGATCGGCGAACCGGGTCAGGCTCGAAACGCTCTCCAAAAAGATTTCGCGTTGATGAGCGATAAAGCACAGCACCATGGAACCCAATGTTCATGGTGGTTCCATTACCGCCCCGAGCCTGGCAATTATCGGTGACTGCGCGCTCCCGCCCCACAAAGGAGAGCACTATGCCCCGAATCGAAATCGAGCAGCACAAATGCCGGCTCGGCAAAAGGTCGCCCGACGGAACCCCCGCGGCAACGTGCCATGAGTTCTGCCTGTTCGAATTTCCCGGCTGCGCCGGTTGTCCCAACGCTTTCCGGGAGAAGCCAGATCTCGCGTCCGGCAGAGCATCCGATGGAAATCCAAGGTGCTTCGCGGCTGGATCCGGGGCTTGTCCCAAATCTCAAATTAGGCGTTTCGTCCAAACTGACCAGGAGTCATCATCGCCATGCATGTCATGCCGCGCTGGTATCAAATGGTACATCAAGCTGGACAGTTACGCCTTTTGGCGTGTTGGAGGCCACTGCAATGCGTCCATCGAGTTGAGCGAGCAGGCTCTTGATCACCTTGAAGCCCAGGCTCGCCCGTGGCTGGTCGATATCGAAATCTTTCGGAAGACCAATTCCTCGATCCGACACCTCCACATGCAAGTCGGCCCCGCGCCGTTCGCCGGATACCTGGATTTCGCCGAATCCATCGGGGTAGGCATGCTTGGCGGAATTCGTCACAAGCTCATTGATCAGAAGGCCCAGCGGAATCGCCTTGTCAGCCGAAATCATCAGATGACCGAAGGTGCAGCTTATCTTGTGCGAAACCGTCTCCTGCAGCTTCCTGCAAAGCTCGCCCGCGAAGTCGGCGATGTCGACGAACCCGATCTTGGTGCTGCGCCATAAATGGTCGTGGACCTGGGCAATCGTGGTGATGCGTGAAGCGGCGTCCTTGAGGGCGTTCCGGACTTCCTCCGACTGCGCGCTGCGGCCCTGCACGCGGAGCAGCCCCACGACCGATGCGAGGCTGTTTTTGACGCGGTGGCTCATCTCTCGCGTCAGCATGGCCTGATGGTCGAGGGCTTCGCGGAGATCGGCGTCGGCATGTTGGCGTTCGATGGCGATGCCGAGCAGCCCCGCGAATCCGGCAAGGAAGTCTGCATCCGCAACGTCGAATTGGCCGGACACAGGACTGTCGACTTCGAGGACGCCGAAGGGCAGATGGCCTTCGCCGCCGCGTGCGATCAAGACGTTGATGGCGCGCTTGATCCCGTGATCCGACAGGAGCTTAGGCGTTCGAAATCGCGTTTCCTCGCGCATGATGTTTGCGAATGGTCATTTGCGGCCGGAGGAACAAAAATATGAACGCCCGGGAACTCGCGGCTAAATTTACTGCGAAGATTGCTGTCGCTGCCGTTGAGAAAGACAGACAAAACGAAGTCGCGGCGGCATCCAACGTCGATAAGCGGACGGCGGACATCGAGCACTGCAAGAACGCCATGCTGAGCCAGAACGTATCGCCGTTCTCGGAAGAATTGAAGCACGATCTGGGCGAGCGTCAGTTTTCTTCGCCGCGCAGATCGACGTCTTCGAGGATCACCGGCCTGTCGGCGTGTCCTTGCAAAATCGGTGACGGTGCGTCCAATCAAGCATCTACGGCGGCTACTTTGGAAACATCGTTGTGACCCGAAATGGCAAGCAGGCCGGTTAAGTTCACGGCTGTCCTTCAGCAGAGGCTGCCGGAATTCACCTGAAATATTCGGTGATGACGTGGATGTCGAAAGGGGAGGCGGGAGCCCCGTTCAGGCTGGCATCGATAACCCGCCGGCAGATTTCGACCGTGGCATGGTCGCCGAGATCGTTGGCGGCTTCGAGAACGATCCAGGCGGCACTCAGCGGGTTCTCCGGCTGCGGCTCATCGGAACCGATGCCGGGGCGCTTGCGTATGCCGAAGGAGGTAGCGTTCATGGCCGATATTTCCCCGTCCGTTTCAGATCGGTCGTCTCACTGCATGGCGAGCGCCGGCTGGCGCTTCGCTTCGGTATCGGCATCCCCGGCGTGCTTGCGGGACTGATAGACTTTCAGAACGCTGCGGGATGTCTCGATGTTGAGGCGGCCAAAATCGCGTTCCAGGTCGTTCAGCTCCTGCGCGGTGATGCGGTGATCCTTGGCGCCAAGAAACAGCAATGCCATCGTGGTCGCCCACGAAAAGTCGAGGGACTTGGCGAGGATCAGCAGCGTTTCCCTGTTCCTGTCCAACAGGGCGCGTTCGATCACGTCGCCCGGCAATGAGCACAGCAGGGACAGTCCGATCGTGACCTCTTCGATCTTATGGGATCGGGCGTAGATGGATATGCTGTTTTCGTTCAGATTGCCGAGCCGGTGCTGCGTCGTCACAACCCGTTTTGCGACATAGTAAGTTCGCGACACCGGGCCGAACTTGGACTGCAGTTCGCCCGCGACATCGGTCACCGTGGATTGAATTTGCTCGACCATGTTGGGGCGCTCGCGCTCCAGCCGCTTTCTCACGTCGTCCGACGCCTTGGCGATCAGCTGCTGGAAAATGTTCCGGGGGATATCCTCGCGCAGACCAAGCTGCTCGGCCAGGATGGAATCGCCTTCGGCCCGCTGGATCATGTGCAGGAAGCCGAAATCCGAGAGGCGCGCGCCATTGTTGCGGGCAACGGCGTTGACGACCTCCCGGTCGCCGCGCGCCACCAGCACGTCGGTGACCGTCTCTTCGATCGATTTTCGCTCCGAGATCGCGAGCATGTGGGTCTGGCCCTTGAGACAGACGTTGGCAACCAGCGCGTAGGGCTCGAGCCGCTCGGACTCCCGCAGCACGGGGCCGGCGACCTCGATCTCGTCGTCGAAGGCAAGCTTGTGGATGATATTGACCGGGGCACGGTCGAAGCGGGCCAGCCGCCTGGCAAGCTGCCCGCGCGCCGCGACTTCGATCTCGTCCGCAAGCCGCCCGATCACCTCGCCAAAGGTCCAGATCTCGTCGTCGCTGTAGCGGCCGGCGATCATCAGATCGGTGGTATGCCACAGCGCCCGCTTGCGGCTCTCGGGCGTACCCCGCGAGACCGCCTCGTCGAGATCCCGGAGAAACGAACTGACATCACTCATTTCGGCAGACCTTAAATCGCAGCAAATGCGCACGAGCGCTATCCGGGTTCCATATTACCCACGGACCCGCGATTTTTCGGTAAAGACGGCGAATAAGTATTGCTTCTAAAAATTCGCTCAAATGCGGCCGGATCGGTTAATTTCGCGACAAGTCGCCGCTTTCGGCTGGGGAAATTCCTCAAACGCCCGGGAGATCGCCGGGATCGCTGGCGGCCTCGAGGCGGGCGATGAGGTCGGCGGGTAGCGCCACCAACATGGGTCCCGCTGTCTTCACTCCGCCGCACGGGCACGAGCGGGAAATTCGATTAGCACCACAGTATAGGTCCTTTAAGGCTAAACCCGCTCGACGAAACTATCGACCACCTTCTTCTCGCCGGCCTTCTCGAACGCGATGGTGAGCTTGTTGCCGTCGATCTTCACCACCTGGCCGTAGCCGAATTTCTGGTGGAACACGCGGTCGTCCAGATTGAATTCAGAGGTGGTGCCGGTTGATTTCGCGATCAGCTCGCCCTCGATGGTCATTGGGCCGCGCTTGTTGCGCGAGAAGTCGCCGCCGCTGCGCGAACCTGAGAACGGCGACTGGCTTTCGTTGAAGCCGCCGCCGGCCTGACCCTGGCCGTTTCCCTGGCGACCGCCCTGGCCGCGGGCGCGGTTGGCCTGGGCGCGCTGCCAGCCCGGCGTCGTATAGCTCGAGCCGAAGGATTCCACATTGTCGAAGCGCGAGGGGCCGTAGCCGCCGGAGCCGCCCCAGCCCGAGCCGCCCTTGGATTCCGTGATCTCGACATTGTGCGCCGGCAGTTCGTCGAGAAAGCGCGACGGGATCGTGGTCGACCAGGTGCCGTGAATCCGCCGGTTGGTGGCGAAGTAGATCTTGGCGCGGCGGCGCGCGCGGGTCAGCCCGACATGGGCGAGGCGGCGTTCTTCTTCCAGCCCGGCGCGGCCCTGCTCGTCGAGCGTGCGCTGACTCGGAAACAGGCCTTCCTCCCAGCCCGGCAGGAATACGTTGTCGAACTCGAGTCCCTTGGCCGAATGCAGCGTCATCAGCGACACCGCGTCGTCATCGGCGCCGCCGTCGCGGTCCATCACCAGCGAGATGTGCTCGAGGAAGCCTTGCAGGTTCTCGAATTCCTCCATCGAGCGCACCAGCTCCTTGAGGTTTTCGAGCCGGCCGGCCGCGTCGGCGGAACGGTCCTTCTGCCACATCTCGGTGTAGCCGCTCTCGTCGAGCACGATCTCGGCCATCTCGGTATGCGAGGTCACCTCGCGCTGCACGCGCCAGCGATCGAAGCTGGCGATCAGGTCGCGCAGGGACCCGCGCGCCTTCGGCTTCAGTTCGTCGGTCTCGACTACGGCGCGGGCGGCCTCGAACAGCGGAATGCGGCGCTTGCGGGCATGGTCGTGCAGCATCTGCACGGTGGCGTCGCCGAGGCCGCGCTTCGGCACGTTGACGATGCGCTCGAAGGCGAGGTCGTCGGCCGGCGAGTTGATCACGCGCAGATAGGCCAGCGCGTCGCGGATTTCGGCGCGCTCGTAGAACCGCGGACCGCCGATCACGCGATAGGGCAGGCCGAGCGTGACAAAACGATCTTCGAATTCGCGCATCTGGAACGAGGCCCGCACCAGAATGGCGATATCATTGAGCTTGTGGCCGGCGCGCTGCAGTTCCTCGATCTCCTCGCCGATGCCGCGGGCTTCCTCCTCGGAATCCCAGGAGCCGGTGACGGTGACCTTCTCGCCGTCGACGTCCTCGGTGCGCAGCGTCTTGCCCAGCCGGCCTTCATTGTGCGCGATCAGATGCGAGGCGGCGGCGAGGATGTGGCCGGTGGAGCGGTAGTTGCGCTCGAGGCGAATGACCCTGGCGCCGGGAAAATCGTGCTCGAAGCGCAGGATGTTGTCGACCTCCGCGCCGCGCCAGCCATAGATCGACTGGTCGTCGTCGCCGACGCAGCAGATGTTCTTGGGAGGCGAGGCGGGCGAGGGCGGTGAAGCGGCCGCATGGTCTGTCGGCTCCCTCTTCCCGCTGGCGGGGAGAGGGTTGGGGTGAGGGGTCCTCTCCACGAGCACAGCCGGCGGAGAGCTCCCCCTCACCGGGATTGCTCTGGCGCGCAATTGCGCTGCCGTGCAATCCGACCTCTCCCCGCCAGCGGGGCGAGGTAAGGGAGGACGGCGCCTGCGACAGCAGTCGCAGCCAGAGATACTGCGCGACGTTGGTGTCCTGATATTCGTCGACCAGGATGAACTTGAAGCGGTTCTGGTATTGTCGGAGCACGTCGGGGTGTTCGCGGAACAGCCGGATGTTCTCCAGCAGAAGATCGCCGAAATCGGCGGCGTTGAGGATCTTCAGCCGTTCCTGATAGGCCGTGTAGAGCTTGCCGCCCTTGCCGTTGCCGAACACGGCGGCTTCGCCCGGCGGCACCTGCGACGGCGTCAGCCCGCGGTTCTTCCAGCCGTCGATCAGCCCGGCCAGCATCCGCGCCGGCCAGCGCTTGTCGTCGATATTTTCCGCCTGCAGCAGTTGCTTCAGGAGCCGGATCTGGTCGTCGACATCGAGCACGGTGAAATTGGACTTCAGCTGCACCAGTTCGGCATGGAAGCGCAGGATGCGGCCGCCGATGGAGTGAAAGGTGCCGAGCCACGGCATGCCTTCGACCGCCTGGCCCAGCATCTGGCCGAGCCGCAGCTTCATCTCGCGCGCCGCCTTGTTGGTGAAGGTGACCGAGAGGATCTCGCCCGGCCGCGCCCGGCCCGTGCTCAGGATATGGGCGATCCGGCAGGTCAGCACCCGGGTCTTGCCGGTGCCGGCCCCGGCCAGCACCAGAACCGGCCCGTCCAGCGTTTCCACCGCCTCGCGCTGCTCGGGATTGAGGCCCGAGAGATATTGCGGGGTCGCGGCCGCGCGGGCACGCGCGGCGATGCCGCCAGCGGCGGGCTGGTGCTCGGGGACTTCGTGATGGATCAGCTTGTTCGGCTCGGTCATATGCGAATCGTCTTCCGCCCACGATGGCACCGCGGGGCCGTGAAGGGGAGCCTTCATAGCAGGATTGAACGGCATATAGGGCTTTGCCGAGGCTTTTGACAGGTTTTATCCCGTGCCGGCGAAGGCCGCATTTCGGGCTCCAGCCCGGATTTTGTTCCTTCGGGGGGCCGAAATTTTCCTGGTTTCGAGTCCGGGAACGACGGGGAACATTCGTTCCGACCCCCGATTATTCCTGCAGCGAATGCGCGGCGCCGTCCGTCGCGCTGATCTCGAAACAGAAGACGAGGATGGATGTCATGCTGGGCTGGGTCGTTACGTTCCTGATTATCGCGCTGGTCGCAGGCGTTCTGGGCTTCGGCGGCGTCGCCGGCGCCTCGATCGAGATCGCCAAGATCATCTTCTTCATCGCGGTGGTGCTGTTTCTGGTCTCGGCCGTGGTCGGCCTGGCGCGTGGCCGCACCCGCGTCTGATCAAACCGCTATTTCGAGGGCATCGCGACCTTGCGGCCGAGGCCTTCGGGGCGCGGGATAGCGGCATGGGCGTTCGCAACCGCCTCGATCCGGGCGCGGATGTCGGGCGGAAACGGCGCGGTCTTGCGCGCGGACATGTCGATGTGGATGGTCATGTTCTCCGAAGTGGCGGACAGCCAGCCCTCGCCGGCGTGGCGCAGTTCCTCGAACGTATGCAAGCGCTTCTCATCTGCGCCGACCAGCAGGATCGAAACCTGGACGGGATCGCCGAGGTGGATCTCGCGCAAGTACCGCACATGGCATTCGGCGGTGAAGGTCGACCCCTGGCGCTCCCGCATGTAGCCGGGCCCGATCCCGAGCTTGAGCCATAATTCGTCGATGGCCCGGTCGAACATCACATTGTAATAGGCCATGTTGAGATGGCCGTTGTAGTCGATCCATTGCGGTTCGATCTGCATCACCGACGACAGGAACAAGGCGGGCCGGAGCAGGACCTCGTCGGCGGCGGCAGCGCGCGTCATCGTCAATCCCCGTTTGTTCGATCCATGATCTCTTGACCCCTTATATATCCTTTGCAAGGGTCGGCCGCACGCCGGGAGGATCTCAGCTTGGGTATGACCATCACCAATAATCTGAAGCGTCCGGAGCCGCAGGCGCTGGCGAGCGCGCTGCAGGCGCTGGCCGCCCGGTTCGGCAACCGGCTGATCACCTCGCAGGCGGTCCGCGACCAGCACGCCCATACCACGACCTGGCTGCCGCCGCAGCCGCCCGACGCCGTGGTCATGGCGCAGGAAACCGCCGATATCCAGGATGTGGTGCGGATTTGCGCCAAGCACGGCGTGCCCGTGATCGCGTTCGGCACCGGCACCTCGCTGGAGGGGCAGGTCAACGCGCCGGCCGGCGGGGTCTGCATCGACCTGCGCGACATGAACAAGGTGCTGGAGGTCCATGCCGACGACCTCGATTGCGTGATCCAGCCCGGCGTCACCCGCAAGGCGCTGAACGAGCATCTGCGCGACCAGGGCGTGTTTTTTCCGATCGACCCGGGCGCCGATGCGTCGCTGGGCGGCATGGCCTCGACCCGGGCCTCCGGCACCAACGCGGTGCGCTACGGCACCATGCGCGACAACGTGCTGGCGCTCAAAGTAGTGCGCGGCGACGGCGAGATCATCACCACCGGCACGCGGGCGAAGAAATCCTCGGCGGGCTACGACCTGACGCATCTGTTTGTCGGCGCGGAAGGCACGCTCGGGATCATCTGCGAACTGACGATCAAACTGCGCGGCATTCCCGAAACCATCGCGGCGGCCTCCTGTTCGTTCGAAACCGTGCGCGGCGCCTGCCAAGCCACCATTCTGGCGATCCAGACCGGCATTCCCGTGGCGCGGATCGAACTGCTCAATGCGGCGCAGGTGAAGGCCTGCAATTCCTATTCGAAACTGTCGCTGCCGGAGACGCCGCTATTGTTGCTCGAATTTCACGGCAGCGAGAACGAGGTCGCCGAGCAATCGCGGAATTTCAGCGAGATCGTCAAAGAGTGCGGCGGCGGCGACTTCACCTGGACCACGCGGCCCGAGGACCGCACCAGGCTGTGGCAGGCGCGGCACGACGCCTATTGGGCGGTGAAGGCCTTGCGTCCCGGCGCCGGCGTGGTGGCGACCGACGTCTGCGTGCCGATTTCGCGGCTGGCGGACTGCGTCACCGAGACCGAAGCCGATCTGAAGCGGCTGGGGCTGCAGTCGCCGATTGTCGGCCATGTCGGGGACGGCAATTTCCACTGCTCGCTGTTGTGCGATGTCGAGGACCGCGACGAGATGGCGCGCGGCGAGGAATTCATGCACCGCCTCGTCGAACGCGCCCAGGCGATGGGCGGCACCTGCACCGGCGAGCACGGCATCGGGCAGGGCAAGCAGAAATATCTGAAGGCCGAACTGGGTTCCGAAGCCATCGATGCGATGCGCGCGGTCAAGCAGGCGCTCGATCCGCAAAATATTTTCAATCCCGGAAAGATCTTGCCGGCGGTCCAGGGCCTGTAGCGACAAAACCTGCCTGCTCGCCAGCCACGGCCAATCTGTGCTTTTTGGATATTCAGGGCATGGGCGATGTGGTGGTCTAGGAAGGGTGGACGCAAGGAGATCTGGGACGAGGAAATCCAGCTAATCGGCGATATCCAGGCGGCGCACCGGATTCGCGAGATCTGCCGCTCCGCCGCCGACAGCGCCGGCAAGATCGCCGCCGCTGCCGGCGGTTCAGACAAGAAGAAAAAATCCGAGACCGAACGCTACGAACGCGCAGCCAGGGTGGCGATGGAAATCGCCATGAAAATCTCCGACGGGCTGCTGCGCGATTCTTCGGTGCGGCAGATCGTGGGGCTCTGCGTCACGGCCAACGATCTGAACACGGCGCGGATCTTGTTTCGCGCCATTCAGGCCGCCTCAATCCGGGAAGACGTGCTGAACGACCATCCGGCGCTGCGGCAGTGAATTTTGCTGCAGGCACGCCGCTTTGGCAGATCAAGCGTCCGGCGTTTGGAACGCTCTATGCCGACCGGGTGAAATCGGTCCAAAGCCCGAGCAGCACATGCAACATCATGATGACGCCGGCAAGCACGAGACAGACGAAGGCTGCGTCGAGCAGATAGTCCGCTCCGGTGAGTGTGCCCAGCATGACCGATACGATCACACCGAACGTTCCTGCTATCGCCAGCAGGGTCGCAATTTTGGGCGCCGACATGACAATCCCTCCTTTTGCTTTCCGTAGGCTACCTCACTCCATGTTCGGTTCTTGCATTTGGCAGCTGTTCTGCACCTACGTCTGCTGCCTGGTCGCAAGCGAAGGCCGTCCTCAGCGGCTGTCATTGATTTATGTCAACCGCCACGCCAGTTTGAGAGGCCCCGCTCGCATTTGGTGGGTCACTCCTGCGTTATCCCGTAGCCTCGTCCGATAGGGCGTCGGCCACAGTTCCCGGCGCGTCAGATGCCGCGTACAAGGGAAACGAATTTCCGGGGAATTTGTTCAAATGGACGAGGATATTCTGGCCAGGCTGGAGCAGCGCCTCGGACGTTTGCACGCGAGGCAGCGCCTCGGCATCGAGACCGATCATGAAGCCCAGATATTCGGCCAGGGCCTCACCTTCGTTCATCTGGAAAACTGGTATTCTGCCCAGTCGATCATTCGCGGCGTGCTCAAGCTGACCGGTCTCTACTGGCGGGCGCGCCGCAACGCCGGACGCGTCATCGTCAGGCATAACGACATCGCCTTCGAGGACCTGCCGCCGCGCTTCGATGGCTTCACCATCCTGCACCTCAGCGACCTGCATGTGGACATGAGCGAGGTCGCGATGCAGCGGGTGTGTGAGCTGGTCGGCGGATTGCGTTACGACCTCTGTGTCCTGACCGGCGACTATCGCGGCAGGACTTTTGGACCGTTCGAGGCTGCGATGGACGGCGTCGGGCGGGTGCGAAGCCACCTCACGGGGCCGATCTACGGCGTGCTGGGCAACCATGACACCATCCGGATGGTGCCTGGGCTGGAAGCCATGGGCATACGGATGCTGCTCAACGAGTGCGAGCTGATCGCGCGCGATGACCAGCGCATCTTCCTGGCCGGGGTCGACGATGCGCACTTCTACCGGATGGACAACATCGAAAAGGCGGCGCTGCGGATACCGGATGGGGCGTTCTCCATCCTGCTGTCGCACACGCCCGAGATCTACCGCCAGGCGGCGCACGCGCATTTCAGGCTGATGCTGAGCGGACATACCCATGGCGGCCAGATCTGCCTGCCCGGGTCCATTCCGATTACGCTGGAGGCGGCGCTGCCAAGACGGATGGGGGCGGGAGTCTGGCAATACAACGATATGACCGGCTACACCTCGGTGGGTGCGGGGTCGAGCGTCGTTCCGGTACGCCTCAACTGTCCGCCGGAAATCACGCTGCATCGCCTGCGTCGCGGCTGATGGCGGATTAATACGGCTCGTCGCGCAGGTGGGCGTGGAACAGCAGGCGTGACAGCACGAGTTCGCCGGCGAAAAAGACGCCGACGCCGAGCGCGATGTCGACGCCCGTCAATGACAGCGCGCCGCGGCATGCCAGCATCGGCAACAGCGATTCCGGGATTTGATCGAGGCCGAGTGCCTGGCTGCTCGACGGCAGGTTGAGGCGGCGCTTGACGAAACTGGAGAACAGATCGCCCGCCATCGCCATTCCCGCCACGGCGGCACCGATTGCCGGATCAAGACCGATCAGCGGTGCGCCCGCCGTGGCAGAGACGACCGCAACCGCGATGCCGCGGAACGTCTTCGACGCCCCGAACAAGGGCCGCCCGTCGAAGAAATTGGAGCCGAAGTCCAGCGGAAGCGCACAGCGGCTGCCAAAAATCTTCTTGGCGACGACGGGCGCGCCGTTCGCCAGCGTCAGCAGCACCATCAATTGCAGGATCGGTAAAATATGCATCCGCGCAGCCTATCGTGGTCCGCATCCGCAGTCATTCGATCCGATGGTCGAAGCGGAGGGCTGCAACGGCTGTGTCGGCAACAGGTCTTGGGCGCAATGTTACGCGGTAAGACACTGGGCGACCGAAAAACTGGACCCGTATTGATCTGGAACAACGTGTTGCCGCCGCGAATCACTTAGCTGCCCTGAGCAGCGATGTCGCGACGCTGTCCGACGGATTGGTCTCAACGGATAGATCTCAAGAGACCAGGGAGTTGAGATGGTCCATGACCTTCCGCGGATACCGTCGATCCTGGGGCAATGGAATCGGACGTTCTCGGCTTGCGGCGACGTCGCGCGGCCAAGACGGCGCCTGCGATGGCGAACCGGGCTTCGCGCCGCCATGGCAGCGGCGATTGCGTCGGTAGTCTTACTGGCAACCACAATCCTGCCGGCGAAGGCGCAATTCACCGGTCTGTACGGCTTCGGCGACAGTTACGCCGATACCGGTGCTGCTCCCGGCGGCGCGTTCCAGCTTGCCGGCATTACCTGTATTTACCACCCCAATTGCACCTTCACCGGCAGCACCACCTTCGTCCAGTCGCTGCAATCGATCTATGGTCTGCCAGGGCTGACCAATTTTTCGATCGGTGGCGCGCGAACCGACAATACCAACACGCTCGCCGCTCTCGCCTCCGGGTTCGGATTCAGCTACGAACTTGCCCAGTCGGCCGGCCAGCGCTACACCTCGAGCGACCTGATCGCGCTGTCGATCGGCGGCAACGATCTGTCGGCCGTCAGCCTTACGAGCGTACCCAATCCGCAAGCGCTGATCGTCTCGGGAGCGACCACTTCGGCGGGGTACGCGGCCGCTGGCGTGCAACAGATGGCGGCGCAGGGTGCCCGCAACATCACCTGGCTCTCTACCGGCAGTTCGAAATGGTTTCCCGAGAAGCCCGGCGACCCCTTGCTCACCGACGCGCTGCGCGACGCCTGGGCGAACACCTATTACCAGCAGACCCAGCAATTGCTGACGCCGCTGGCGCAATCCGGCGTTCGCATCTTTCTGTTCAATTTCGGCATCCTGCAGGAGCGCGTCGCCAGCAATCCCGCGATGTACGGCTTTTCCAGCGCCACCAATTGCGAGGCCGGGCCGGCATCGGGAAGCACGCCTGCCAGCGTCAATGTGAATTTCGCCGGCTGCTTCTACGAAAACTCGGTGCATCCCACCGGCGCCGCGATGGCGCTGATCGCGACCTACATGGCGAACCAGATCGACGCGCCGACCACCGTGGTGCCGCAGGGCGCCATCACCGCCAGCCTCGCAGGCGGATTTGCCGGCTCGGTGCTTGGCCGGCTCGACGCCTGGCGCAGCTTCCAGCCGTTCGGGATCGGCAACGCGATGGCGATGGCCTATGCCGGCCCGACCAAGGCTCCGGCTCCGGTCAAGCCGGAGGACCGATGGTCGGTTTACAGCGATGTCAGCTACGCCAGCTCCAGCCTCGACAGGCAGTTCCTCAATGCCGGCTATGATTATCATGCCGCCGCCGGCACCTTCGGGATCGAATACCGCTACGATTCGAGGTGGCGGCTGGGATTTGCGCTGGGCTACGCCCAGCCCGATGTCGAGCTCGGCGTTCAGAACGCCCATGACCACGTCAAATCGTATCAGTTCGCCGGCTACAGCTCGCTCACCGATGTCAACTGGTTCGCCGATGCACTCGTCGCCTATGGCCGCCACGATTTCTCGCTCGACCGCCAGGGCGTGATCGACGTGATCCATGGCAGCACCAGCGCCGACACCTTTACGGCGGCCGCCAGGGCCGGCTACCTGTTCAGCGCCGGAGCGTTCCGCGTCGGGCCGATCGCGGGATTCACTTACACCCATGGTGTCATCGGCGCCTACACCGAGAGCGGCGACATCCTGCTGACCATGCTGGTCGACAGGCAAGCGATCGACGCCCTGACCGGCAATGCCGGGCTGCAATTGCGATTGCCATTCGTCGCGGGGACGGCGCTGTGCAGCCCGTTCGTCAACCTCACGGCAGAGCAGGATTTCGCCGGCTCCGGCCGCAACGTGATAACCACGCTGGTGACCGCGCCGCTGCTCCCGATCCTGACGCCGGTCTCCGCGCATGACCGCACCTACGGCAGGGTCGCCGCCGGCATCGGCGCCGCCATTGCCGGGAATGTCAACGCAACGCTCACGGCCTCGTCCACCTTCGCGCGCGAAGGAGGTAACGACCTTGCGTTCAGCGGCGGGATCCGGGCCGCGTTCTAATGACCTGGATCGCCAGCAACGGCGCGAGGTCGGTGTTTGCGGGCTCAGCTGCGCAGGCCCGGCGCCTCTTGGCCGGTGCGCGCCACATATTCGGTATAGCCGCCGCCATATTGGTGGATGCCCTCGGGCGTCAGCTCCAGCACCCGGTTGGACAGCGCGCCCAGGAAGTGCCGGTCATGCGAGACGAACAGCATGGTGCCCTCGTATTGCGACAGCGCCGTGATCAGCATCTCCTTGGTCGCCATGTCCAGATGGTTGGTCGGCTCGTCCAGCACCAGGAAGTTCGGCGGGTCGTAGAGCATCTTCGCCATCACCAGCCGCGCCTTCTCGCCGCCCGACAGCACCCGGCACTTCTTCTCGACGTCGTCGCCTGAGAATCCGAAGCAGCCGGCCAGCGCGCGCAGCGAGCCCTGTCCGGCTTGCGGGAAGGAGTCCTCCAGCGACTGGAACACGGTGCGCTCGCCGTCCAGCAGATCCATGGCGTGCTGGGCGAAATAGCCCATCCTGACGCTGCCGCCGAGCGCCACCGTGCCGTCGTCCGGCGGCGTGGAGCCCGCCACCAGCTTCAACAGCGTGGATTTTCCCGCGCCGTTGACGCCCATCACGCACCAGCGCTCCTTCCGCCGCACCATGAAGTCGAGCCCGTCATAGATGCTGCGATTGCCATAGGCCTTCTGCACCTTCTTCAGGCTCACCACGTCTTCGCCGGAGCGCGGCGCCGGCGGGAAATCGAACGACACGGTCTGGCGCCGCTTCGGCGGTTCCACCCGTTCGATCTTCTCCAGCTTCTTGACCCGGCTCTGTACTTGCGCGGCGTGCGAGGCGCGCGCCTTGAAGCGCTCGATGAACTTGATTTCCTTGGCGAGCATCGCCTGCTGACGCTCGAACTGGGCCTGCTGCTGCTTCTCGTTCAGCGCGCGTTGCGCTTCGTAGAATTCGTAATTGCCGGAATAGGTCGTCAGCTGGCCGCCGTCGATCTCCACCACCTTGTCGATGATGCGATTCATGAACTCGCGATCGTGCGAGGTCATCAGCAGCGCGCCTTCGTAGCCTCTGAGGAACTGCTCCAGCCAGATCAGGCTCTCGAGGTCCAGATGGTTGCTCGGCTCGTCCAGCAGCATGGCGTCGGGACGCATCAGGAGAATTCGCGCCAGCGCCACCCGCATCTTCCAGCCGCCCGACAGCGCGCCGACGTCGCCCTCCATCATCTCCTG
Organism: uncultured Alphaproteobacteria bacterium; assembly: GCA_963721275.1. GTDB lineage: Bacteria > Pseudomonadota > Alphaproteobacteria > Rhizobiales > Xanthobacteraceae > Bradyrhizobium. The sequence goes on from CAVRIQ010000028.1 coordinate 398,027, forward strand.
GCTGAAGCTCAAGCCGGCGAGCACTTCGCGCGCGCGGCCCTCCAGCGCGTAGCCGTCCAGCTCCTCGAAGCGCGCCTGTACCTCGCCGTAGCGCGCGATGATGTCGTCCATCTCGTCGGCGCGAGCCGGATCCGCCATGGCGGCTTCGAGGTCCTTCAACTCGCCGGCCACGGCGCTGACGGGACCCGCGCCGTCCATCACTTCGGAGACGGCGCTGCGGCCGGACATCTCGCCGACGTCCTGGCTGAAATAGCCGATGGTGACGCCGCGGTCGACCGCCACCTGGCCCTCGTCGGGGAGCTCCTGCCCGGTGATCATCCGGAACAGCGTGGTCTTGCCGGCCCCGTTGGGACCGACGAGGCCTGTCTTTTCGCCCTTCTGGAGCGCCGCGGAGGCCTCGATGAAGAGAATCTGATGACCGATCTGCTTGCTGACATTGTCGAGACGAATCATAGGTGGGCGGGCCTTCAAGAAAGCTGCGGCCGCCCAAAAGCGGCCATCGAATGGCTGTTCGACTGGTAATTTGTCGTTGGGCTGGGAGCCGTGCGGAGCCGGCTTCCTGCTATTTAGGTGAGACACGCGCTCATTGCAATGCGCCGCGCTCGGGACGGCCGGCGACCTAATCGCGCTTGAACCGGTAGTTGAACCGATCCCCATCCGAGGTGATCAGGCCCACCGTCGGGGTCGGGAAATGGATCGGCAGGATCAGCGTATCGGTCCCGGCGACGGATGCGAAAAACTTCCGGCGCGATACCGCCGATTGTCTGGGATCCCAGTCCGGCTTTGCCGACCAGTCGGGCTCGCGGCATTGGATCACGTGGTGCATCAGATCGCCGGCCACCACGGCGCGCTGGCCGCGCGAGAAAATATTGACGCAGCAATGGCAGGGCGAGTGCCCCGGGGTCGGCGTCAGCGTGATGGTATCGTCGAGCGCATAGTCGTCATCGACCAGAAGCGCCTGGCCGGCTTCCACGATCGGCAGGCAATTGTCCCGGAACACGGTGCCGGGCGGATTGGCGCCCTTCGCGTTCTGCTCTTCCCAGGCCGCATATTCCTTTTTGTGAAAGACGTATTTCGCGTTCGGGAATGTCGGCACCCAGCGGCCGTCCCGCAGCGTGGTGTTCCAGCCGGTATGATCGATGTGCAGATGCGTGCAGAAGACATAGTCGATCTTGTCGTAACCGATGCCCAGCGCGAACAGTTCGTTGCGCCAGCGCTCCTTGCCGGGAAAATCGAACGGCGGCGGATGACCCTTGTCCTCGCCGGTGCAGGTGTCGACCAGGATCGTATAGCGCGGCGTTCTCACCACGAAGGTCTGGTAGGTGATGACCATCATGCCCAGCGCTGAATCGAAAACCTCCGGCTCCATCGATGGCAAATGATGCTTGAAGATGGCCTCGTCATAGGCCGGGAAGAAGTCCTGCGGCCGCCGCCACGGGCCCTCGCGTTCGATCACCGCATCGATGGTGATGTCGCCGATCCTGATCTGCCGCATCGTTGCTTCCCCCGGCTTGTTTGGGAGAGCGTAACGGGCGCTTTCCGGTCGTTCAAGCTGCAGGCGGTATGAATTCGATGAGCGGGACACCGTTGATCTCTGCGCCTGAAATAGATCAGATGCATCACGAATGACTTGCCGGCAAATAGACACGCTGCGATCGCGCCATGACCGTCCTCGCCCCGCAACCACTCAAACTGCACGTCGATGGCTCGGACGCAGTGTCCGCGCTGCTGCTGCGGCCGGCAGGCGCGCAGGCGTGTTTTGTCCTGGCCCACGGTGCGGGCGCAGGGATGACCCACGAGTTCATGGAACAGGTCGCGGCCGGCCTTTGCGAGCGCGATGTCGCGACGTTGCGCTACCAGTTTCCCTATATGGAAAAGGGCAGCAAGCGGCCGGATGCGCCGCCGCTCGCGCATGCCGCCGTGCGGGCGGCCGTCGCGGCGGCCGCGCGATGCTGTCCGGGGCTGGCGCTCGTTGCCGGCGGCAAATCGTTCGGCGGCCGCATGACGTCGCAGGCACAGGCGCTCGCGCCGCTGGCCGGGGTCCGCGGACTGGCCTTCCTTGGTTTTCCGTTGCACCCGGCAGGCAAGCCGTCCGACGCACGGGCCAAACACCTCGGCGATGTCCATGTCCCCATGCTTTTCATCCAGGGCACCCGCGACAAGCTGGCCGAACTGACGCTGCTCGAACCGGTCGTGAAGCGGCTCGGAGCATCGGCATCGCTCTATCCGGTCGCGGAGGCCGATCATTCCTTCCACGTGCTGGCGCGCTCGGGGCGCAACGACCGCGAGGTCATGAGCGAAGTCGTGGGTCGATTATCGGCCTGGATCGGCGCGACGGCCGGTTGAGGGGGGCGCCTCTGCGTCCCTCGGCGCCAGTCCACGCCGGGGGCCGCCTGGCCTCAATTGGCTACCCGGGAGGCCCGACGTCTGATATCGTCGGTCAAATAACACAATCGCCGACCAGGCGATGCCGCGCAAGATCGCCATGGGCTGGCGATTCCGAAGCAGGAAATCCAAAAAGGGGGATACGCCATGAAACGTCGCGAATTTCTGAAAACCGCAGGCGTCGGCCTTGCCGCGTCAACCACCGTCGCCGCACCTGCCATCGCGCAGTCGATGCCTGAACTGAAATGGCGCTGCACCACGAGCTGGCCGAAGTCGCTCGACGTCCCCTTCAGCGCGGCGGAGACGATCTCGAAATACGTCGGCGAAGCAACCGACAACAAATTCCAGATCCAGCCGTTCGCCGGTGGCGAGATCGTTCCCGCCTTACAGGCGCTGGACGCGGTGAGTAACGCTACCGTCGAGATGTGCCACACCGCCGCCTATTACTTCATCGGCAAGGATCCAACCTACGCACTCTTCGCCTCGGTTCCGTTCGGCCTGAATTCGCGCCAGCAGAATGCCTGGTTCCAGGATCACGGCGGCCAGGACATGCTCAACGAGTTCGCCAGGAAGAGCAAATTATACGCCATCTCCGGCGGCAATACCGGCACCCAGATGGGCGGCTGGTTCCGCAAGGAGATCAATACCGTCGAAGACCTCAACGGCCTCAAGATGCGGATCGGCGGATGGGCCGGCAAGACGCTTTCCAAGCTCGGCACCATTCCACAGCAGATCGCGGGCGGCGACATCTATCCGGCGCTGGAAAAAGGCACCATCGACGCGACCGAATGGGTCGGCCCCTATGACGATGAGAAGCTCGGCTTCTACAAGATCGCCAAATATTACTACTATCCCGGCTGGTGGGAGGGCGGCACCGCGCTGCATTTCTTCATCAATTCGGACAAGTGGGACGCGTTGCCGAAGGCCTATAAATCGCTGCTCACGATTGCCTGCGGCTACGCCAACCTCGACGTCCAGGCGCGATATGACGCACGCAATCCGCAGGCGCTCAAGCGCCTGGTGGCGGCCGGGACGCTGTTGCGCCCGTTCAGCCAGCCTATCATGGAAGCCTGTTTGAAAGCCTCGAACGAGGTCAATGCCGAAACCTCCGCGTCCAACCCGGACTTCAAGAAGATCCTGGATTCGCAGATGGAGTTCCGCAACGACGAGAATCTGTGGTGGCAGGTCGCGGAGTACTCCTACGAAACCTTCATGATCCGCACCCGCGCGAAGGGCTGAGCGATCGTCGCGTCAGCCCTCCCAGCCGGCCTTTCTGAGGCTGTCGAGCATGTGGGCGTGATCTTCCGGCCGAAACCAGGGCGGACGATCGCGGACCTGGAAATCGAACGAGGCCGGCGAGACCGCGACGGCCTTCGCTAGCGCCTGCTTCGCATCCGCCGTCCGGCCAAGTTCGCCGAGGGCGGCGGCGAGCCAGCGGTGGGGCGACGGGAAATCGGGAAAGGACCGGATCGCGCGCTCCGCGGCTTCGACTGATGCCTCGTAGTCGCGACAGAAATAATGCGCCAGTGCCACCTGGGTCAGACGGTTGACCAGGAACGGCGCGCGGGGATCGAGCCGAATGCAGGTCTCGAGCGCCGCAAGGCCTTCTCTTGGCCGCCCCGAATAGGCCAGCGCGACGCCGAGCGCGCCATGCGCCTCCGCCAGATTCGGGCAGATCGCCAGCGCGCGCTCGGCCTGGGCCCGTGCGCCCGAATGGTCGCCGCGCGCGACCAGCGCAAGCGCCAGCCGCGAGTGAGCTTCCGCGTCGCCGCCATCGAGCGCGACGGCGCGCCTCGCCATCGCTTCTTCCCTGTCCTGTGTCCCCTTCGCCCGGCTGAGGACGGCAGCAAGCCCGATGAATCCCCCGACAAACATCGGATCGAGGTCAACGGCCCGTTGAAAGAAGCTCTCGGCAACCTCGTTGTCTTCGGCGCTGACCTTGCCGAGATGCCACATCCCGCGCTGATAGGCTCCCCAGGCGTCGAGGCTCGCCGGCGGCTTGCGCATCGCCCGTTGCTGCTCGGCGCCGGCAATCGCCGGCGCGATGGCGATGGTGGTGGCCTCGGTAATTTCATCCTGCACGGCGAAGATGTCGGCGAGATCGCGGTCGTAGCGCTCGGCCCAAACATGATTGCCGGTCTCCGCCTCGATCAGCTGCGCGGTCACCCGGACGCGGTTGCCTGACTTGCGCAGACTGCCTTCGAGCACATAGCGGACCCCGAGTTCACGCCCGACCTGTTTTACATCGGCCGTGCGCCCCTTGAAGGAGAACGACGAATTGCGGGCGATCACGAACAGCGAGGGATAGCGCGACAATGTCGTGATGATGTCCTCGGCGATCCCGTCGGCGAAAAATTCCTGCTCCGGGTCGCCGCTCATGTTCTTGAACGGCAGCACGGCGATAGATGGCTTGTCGGGCAGCCCGAGAGACGGCGGTGCCGCGGCCGGTGATTTTGCCGGCGAAGATCCCGAGGAATTCGCAATCGCCCGCCAGCGCCAGGCGCGCATCGGCTCGGCGATATTCTTCAGCGCCTGAGGGCCCATATCATCGAAGTCGATATCCACCTTGCCGCGGATCTGGCGGTGAGCGTCATCGGAAATGCAGATGCCGCCGGTATCGGCGATCCCTTCGAGACGCGCAGCGATGTTCACGCCGTCGCCAAAGATGTCGTCGTCATCGATGATGATATCGCCGATGTGAATGCCGATGCGGAATTCGATCCGTTTGTCTTGCGCCTCGGCGGCGTTTTGCCCGGCCATGGCGGACTGGATCTCGGCCGCGCAGCGGGCGGCATCGACCGCGCTGGCAAATTCGACCAGCAGGCCGTCGCCGGTCGTCTTCACGATCCGTCCCCGATGTCGCTCGATCCCGGGATCGACCAGGGTTTTTCTGACGGCTTTCAGCCGGGCCAGGGTGCCCTCTTCATCGCCGCCCATCAGGCGGCTATAGCCGGCGACATCCGCGGCCATCACAGCCGCCAGCCGCCTTTCCACCCTCGCGTCGGTCAAGAAAGCCCCAAGGTCGAAATATCCGGATCGAACGCATCAAAGCATGGCGGGCTCGTCCGGGGCTAGGGCCAATCGCCTCGGCATCAAGGCAATCGTGATGTCGCCGGGCGATCGCATCGAAACAACGTGATCCCGGGAAGCCCCGGCATCGACAGAAAGACAATTTGCCGGCGCACTCCCGCCGTACCGGCACAGTAGCGTCACAATCGGGTTCAGCCCGGCGGGAAAGGTCCCGCCACCGACAGAGGGCAGGAATGTGGACGCAAAAACGGCGGTGACGCGCGATGCGCGGTTCGACGAGGTGATCACGACCGAGCAGGATTTGCGGAATATCGTTGGCCCTGCCAACCGATGGTTCACCAGCAAGATTCTGACGAGGCTCGACCGCCACTGCCTCGAATTCATCGGCGCATCGCCCTTCGTCGTGATCGGATCGGCCGATCCGCTCGGCATGGTCGATCTGTCGCCCAAGGGAGACGGTGCCGGATTCGCCAGGTGTCTGGACGACAAGACGGTCGTCATTCCGGATCGCCGCGGCAACCGGCGGGTGGATACGTTCCACAATGTGCTGCAGAACCCGGGCGTCGGTCTGATCTTCTTCGTTCCCGGCCGGCGCGAGACGCTGCGCGTCGCCGGCCGCGCCATGATCGTTCGCGACGGCGATATCAGGAGCGCCATGATGGAGAACGGCCGCACGCCCGAGCTCGCCCTGGTCGTCGCCGTCGAAAAGGCATTCTTCCATTGCGGCAAGTGCATCGCGCGCTCGAATCTCTGGGACTTCGAGGCTCGTCGCGAGCACGCCGGGCAATGGTCCGACGACGCGCCTGTCTTGTGATTCCCTCACGCCGGCGGCAAGGCCGCGTCCGCAGCTTCCAGAGTCCCGCGCCGACCTAAGAATTTATCATCTGGCGGGAAGCCGGCTCCCGGTGGACCTCGTCCCTTGAACTTCTCGCCTTGATGATCATGGGCAGCCCGTTCGCCGGCCGCAGGGTGACGCGCAGGCTGGGCCATACCGCATGCCCCGGCCTCAACTGAAACCTGAAATGCCTGACGATCGCGGCGAGCACCAGCGTCGCTTCCTGCAGCGCGAAGGTGGACCCGATGCATTTGCGCGGCCCGGCGCCGAACGGCAGATAGGCGAAGCGGTCGACCATCGCCGAGCCGTGGCCGAGAAAACGCCCGGGATCGAATGCGTCGGGGCGATCCCACAGCAGGCGATGCCGGTGCAGCACATAGGGCGAGATGACGATCAGCGATCCCGGACGGACCGGCTCGCCGTTCAACATGTCGTCACCGAGCGCGACGCGACTGATCGCGGCGATCGGCGGATACAGACGGACGGTTTCCTCGATCACCGCGCGGGTTTCGGTCAGACGATCGGCCGTGCCGGCGCCCGCCGAACCCGTCAGCTCGCGGTCTACTTCGGCCTCGACCCGCGCGCGCCATTCCTGCGATTGCGAAAGCAGGAACAGGGCCCAGCTCAGCGTATTCGCGGTGGTTTCGTGACCGGCGGCGATGAACGTCAGAATGTTCGACCGCACCTCGGCCTCGGTGAGGCCGCCTCCATTGCGGGTATCGAGCGCCCCGAGCAGATGGGTCAGGAGGTCGTTGGGCGCCTGGTCCGGCTCCTCCGCCAGAATCCGGCGGCGGGCGGAAATGACGCGGTCGACTTCGGCTTCGAAAAACCTGAGTGTCGCGCGCACCCGGAGCCGGCTCAGCCGCGGCACGAAATCGGGCACGCCGAGAATGTCGAGCGCGCTGATTTTTCCGATCGTGTTGAAATAAGTCGCCATGGCCATGCGGATGTCTTCGGCGTCGGACCCGAAGCCGTCGGAGAAGATGGTGCGTTCGACGACATCGAGCGTCACCCTGGCCATCTCGGCCGCCACGTCGACGGTTGCGCGGTCGCCAAGAGCGGACCACCGGCCGATCAAGGCCTCGGCGGCGGCCATCATCGCCGGCGTAAAATCCATCACCGTCCTGCGCGCAAACATCGGCGCGAGCACCCGCCGTTGCACGCGCCATTGTTCGCCCTCGGCGCTCAACAGGCCGTCATTCAGGCCCGCCGACAGCACCCGGCGCTGCAGGCGGTCCTTGCGATAGTTCGCGGCATTCTCCAGGAGAACGTGACGGATGGCGCCAGGCTCGTGAACCAGCAGCACATGGCCGATCGGCAGTCCGCCGGAAACGATGGGCTGCTCGAAGTGCGCCGCCGCCCAGCATTCGAGCGGATTGCGCTTCAAGGTGCGGAGAAGGGCCAGCGGCTTGAGCGGGAGCGGTTGCGGCTTCGGCGCCGGCGGACAGTACGCGCTTTCCGGGGTTGGCCGGTCGCTGTGTTCTGGAGCCTGAAGCATCCGCACGATCTCGCCTGTCGCAATCATTTAAAAACTAAAGCCGTCTGAAAACAAAGACCAAAACGCCCATCGTATCGCCCCGGTTCCCGTACGGTACCCGACCGAGATCGCCAACCCCCGACTGTGCCAGCGCGAGGATACCGAAGGCGGTCGCAGCCCCCTTTTGGGGGCAGATACCGCGCAGAAGGTTCACGAGATATTTTCCAAATCCCGAAACATCTTGCAACAACAGCGGGGCATGCGGCCGGCAAAACGCCGCTTGATCGGCGCTGCGCTTTTTGCTGGAATGGCCTCGGGCAGAGGCATCCACGATGAAATGGGCTCGGGAGCGCGACCTTCTAATCGCGCAAACCATGACGTTTGTTCAATCGATTACCGGCAAGAAGCCGGAGGCCGAAACTCGGGCTGAAGCCAGCATTGGGTTCGCGCCGGTTGATCAAATCGAAAGGGCCGAACGGCCCATCGAGACCGTGCACGAGATCGCACCTGCGCCGCGGCCGTCGCCGTCGTCCCGCAGCGGACTTCGCGACGAGATCCAGGGCAGGGTGGCGGCGTTCCGCGCCCACCAGCAGCTTTTTGACCGCGAGCGCGACGCCTATTTCAACACGGTGCTGACGAAAGCCCGCGCTTCGATCGAACGCCGGCCGGATACGCCGGGCGACTGACGGGCCGGCGACTGTCGCGAGCAAGGTCTGCGACATTCAGGCCGCTTGCCGGGAAAGGCCTTGACCTCGTCATTCCCCGATGGTCCGAAGGATCGCCCGGAATGACAAGGTGCAAAAATCTGATGCGGCTTCCCTTCTTTTACGGCTGGGTCATCGTCGCGGTGACCTTCGTCACCATGGCGATCGGGGTGAACGCCCGCACCGCCTTTTCGCTGTTCTTTCCGCCGATCATCGACGAGTTCGGCTGGGAGCGCGGGGTCACCGCGGGCGCCTTCTCGTTCGGCTTTCTGGTTTCCGGCGCCGTCAGCCCGCTGATCGGCCGCCTGATGGATCGCGCCGGCCCCCGCGCCGTGATGGAGCTCGGCGTAGCGCTGATGGCGGGCGGCATGTTGCTGGCGCCGCTGACGAGCCAGCCGTGGCATCTTTATTTGACCATCGGCGTCATGGTCGGCGCGGGCAGCGTCTGCCTCGGCTATTCCGGTCAGTCGCTGTTTTTGCCCAACTGGTTCAACCGCCGGCGCGGTCTCGCGATCGGGCTGGCCTTCGCCGGCGTCGGCATCGGCTCGATGACGCTGTTGCCGTGGGTGCAGCACATGATCGAGCAAACCGGATGGCGAACCGCCTGCACGGCGATGGGGATCCTGATCCTGGTCGTGCTCGCGCCGATCAATTTGCTGCTGCACAAGCGCCCCGAAGATATCGGGCTTCAGCCGGACGGCGACGCAGCGCCCTCGGCGTCGAGCAAGCCGGTATCCTATGTCGTCGATCACGACTGGGCCGGCACCGACTGGACCCTGAGCCGCGCGGTGCGCACCGCGCGGTTCTGGTGGATATCGCTCGGCTATTTCGGCGGATTGTACATCTGGTACGCGGTGCAGGTTCACCAGACCAAATATCTGCTCGACATCGGCTTCAGTCCGAGCGTCGCGGTCTGGGCCTTGGGCGCCGTCAGCCTGCTCGGTATTCCCGGCCAGATCTGGCTCGGTCACCTTTCCGACCGGGTCGGGCGTGAATGGATCTGGACCGCTGGGTGCACGGGCTTTGCAATCTGCTTTGCAGCTTTGATCGCGCTGAAGTCCTTTCCCACCCTGATGCTGGTCTACCTCATGGTGCTGGCGCAGGGCGCGCTCGGCTATGGCCTGACCTCGATCATGGGGGCGGTGGTGCTGGAAATATTTCAGGGCAGGCATTTCGGCAGCATATTTGGCACCGTGATGCTCGCGGCCCTTGCCGGCGGAGCCGCCGGTCCCTGGGTCACCGGTGCGCTGCACGATCTCACGGGGAGTTACGCGGTCGCCTTCGCCATCGGCATCGCCGTCAGCGCATTGTCCGCGTTCGCGATCTGGATGGCGTCGCCCCGCAAGGTTCGCGCCGTTGCCGGGCAATTGCACAAGGCACAAGCCGGCGCCGCCTAGAGCTTTGGTTCTGACGGAACCAGAACCAAAGCTCTCGATCCCTTGTCTGACGCGTTTTCTTCACGCGAACCGGGTATCCACTTCGCTCGAAAACGCTATAGGAAGAGCCGATAACCGCTGGTGATCGAACGCTTCGTCAGGCCGATGCAATACCGACAGCTCTCTGCAGATCGCCGATCGCCCGGAGGAAGCTGTCGGCCGGCGTAGTTTCCGGATCGATCAGGCGGTGCAGACGGAAGCCGTCCTCCAGCGCCAGCAGTATCGCGCCGGTCCATGCCGGGTTGAGGTATCCGTTCCTGCCGGTCTTCTTCAACGTGGTCTCGACGATATCGGTGATCAGCTGCCGCCGGGCGCGCAGGCGCTTGGCGAGTTCCGGTCTGCGCTTTTCGGCGCGCGCCACGAACAGGATCATCTCCATGTGCAAAAGGGGAGAACGGCCGAGCGGGTCCTGCCGGTTGCGATCCATGGTCTTCAGAGCTTCGATGAAGCCCGCGATGTTTTCGTGTCTGGCGAGAAGATCGAGATTGCGTCGAATGGATTGCTCGACGTGATCCCCGAGCATGGCGACGATCAACTCGTCTTTGCTCGTGAAGTTCGAATAGAACGCCCCACGCGTGAAGCCGGCTGCGGCCGCGATGGCCTCGATGCTGGCGCCGCCGATTTCCTGTTCCTCGAAGATGCGTGCCGCCGCCTCGAACAGCTTTTCGCGGGTGTCGTCCCGGGTCGGTCTGGTCCGAACTCTTGACATCCCGCAATTTTACGTCAAAATGCAACTCGATACAATAGTGTATTGAATTATCGGCCCGCCGAATGAATGAGGTCACCATGAACGAGCATGTTCAGGCCGCCGCGACCGAGCCGTTGTTCAATCCGCTGTCGCCGGACTTCATTCGCGATCCCTATCCGCATTACGAGCGGCTGCGCACCAGCGACCCGATGCATCTCACGGCGTTCGGGGCTTTCGTCGCCAGCCGCCACGCCGAGGTCAGTCTCGTCATGCGCGACAGGCGCTTCGGCAAGGATTATGTCGAGCGGACCAAGCGGCGCTATGGCCCGCAAATCATGGAGGAGCCGGTCTTCCGCAGCATGAGCCACTGGATGCTGCAGCAGGATCCGCCCGATCACACCCGGCTGCGCGGCCTGGTTGTGAAAGCGTTCACCGCGCGCCGGGTCGAGGACATGCGTCCGCGCATCCAGGAGATCGTCGATCGGACGCTGGATCGCATCGCCCCGCAGGGGCATATGGACCTGATCGAGGATTTCGCGTTCCGCCTGCCGGTCACCATTATCTGCGACATGCTCGGGATTCCCGAGGAACATCGCGAGGTGTTTTACACCGGTTCGCGCGACGGCGGACGCCTGCTCGATCCGGTGCCGCTGACGAAAGCCGAGATCGAGCAGGGCAATGCCAGCAACCTGATGGCGCAGATGTATTTCCAGCAGCTGTTCGAGTTGCGCCGCAAGAACCCCGGCGACGATTTGACGACGCAGCTGGTGCAGGCCGAGGAAGACGGCAGCAAGCTCTCCAACGAGGAACTGACCGCCAACATCATCCTGCTGTTCGGCGCCGGCCATGAGACCACCGTCAATCTGATCGGAAACGGGCTGTTGGCGCTGCACCGCAATCCCGACCAGCTCGCGCTGCTCAAGGCCAATCCGGAACTCATCACCAACGCCATCGAGGAATTCCTGCGTTACGATTCTTCGGTCCAACTGACCGGCCGGGTGGCGCTGGAGGACATCGACGACCTCGGCGGCAAGAAAATCCCGAAGGGCGAAAGCGTGCTGTGCCTGCTGGGTTCGGCCAACCGGGATCCGGCGGTCTATCCCGACCGGCCGGAGTGTCTCGACATCACCCGCCCCAAAATCCGCCCGCTGTCGTTTGGCGGGGGCATCCACCTTTGCCTCGGCGCCCAGCTGGCGCGGATCGAGGCCGAGGTCGCGATTTCGACCCTGCTGCGCCGGCTGCCGGGGCTCAAGCTCGACAACTCCGAAAATCCGGAATGGCGCCCGACCTTCGTGCTGCGCGGCCTGAAAAACCTGCCCGCAAGCTGGTGAGGAGGCCGAGCTGCGCGATGTCGCTGTGACTTCGCCACAGTTGTCTCTATATATGGCGCTGCTCCGGGGTTGATTACGGGCGGCGGCGGGCGCGAGGCGCCGGCGGATGGGCTGCGTTGCGCCAACCTGCGCCGGAGCGTGCTCAAAGGGAGACGCCGTGCAGACGACGCTGCTCGGATTGGCAATTGCCTTGATCATTGCGCTGATGGCCGCGCTGATCGGGCCGTACTTCATCGACTGGAATCAGTTCCGGCCGCAATTCGAGGCTGAGGCGGCGCGGGTGATCGGCGCATCGGTGCGCGTCGCCGGCGAACTCGACGCGCGGCTGTTGCCGACGCCGTCGCTGCGGCTGCGTTCGGTGGTGGTCGGCGGCGCCAACGATCTCGGCAAGATCCGCGCCGACAAGCTCGATGTCGAGTTCAGCCTGGGCTCGCTGATGCGCGGCGAATGGCGCGCGGACGAACTGACGATCAACGGCATGTCGGTCGATCTCGGCCTCGACCGGCAGGGCCGGGTCGAGCTGCCGGCATCGACCGGAAAGTTCAATCTGGGCTCGCTTTCGATCGACCGGCTGAACCTGACCGGCCGGATCGCGCTGCATGATGCCGCCAGCCGCAGCACGCTGGAGCTCACCGATATCGCCTTCTCCGGCGATGTGCGCTCGCTGGCAGGCGCGGTGCGGGGCGACGGCAACTTCACGCTGTCGGGGCTGCGATACCCGTTTCGGATTTCCTCCGGCCCGGCCGGCGACGGCACCCGCGTCCATCTCAACATCGATCCCGGGGCGCGTGCGCTCTCCGTCGACCTCGACGGCGTGCTGTCCTTCGAGGCGCGTGCGCCGCGCTTCGACGGCGCGCTCGTACTGGCGGTTCCCGCCGGGCTCAAGGCCCAAGGAGGCGTGCCGATCACGCCCTGGAAAATATCGGCCAAGGTCAAGGCCGATCCGGCGGCAGCAAGACTCGGCCAGCTCGATGTCAGCTACGGCGCGGAGGAGCGCGCGCTGAGATTTTCAGGTCTCGGGGATATCAGCTTCGGCGCGTCGCCGCTGCTGCATGCCGTGCTCTCGGCGCGGCAACTGGATGCCGACAGGTTTGCCGCCAAGGACGATAAGAACAACAAGAACAACAGCGCATCCGAGCCGCTGCGGGTGGTGCCCGGCTTGCGCGCGCTGATGGCCGGCATCCCGCAGGCGCCGATCCCGGCGCAGATCGACTTCAGCGCCGAGCAGATCATGATCGGCGGCCGTCCGGTGCAGAACCTGGCCGCCGACTTCAGGAGCGACACCAAATCCTGGAGCATCGAGCGGCTGGATCTTCGCGCGCCCGGCGCAACGCTGGTGTCCCTGACCGGCGCCCACGCGCCGGCCGGTCCCTCCAGCTTCAGCGGCGCCCTCAGCGTCGAATCGTCCGATCCTGATGCGCTGGCGGCCTGGCTGCAGGGCCGCAGCGAGGTCACCTATCGCAGTCAAAAGCCGCTGCGCCTGCGCGGCAATGTCGTCGTGGCCGCAGGCCGCGTCGCGCTCGAGGCCTTGCAGGCCGAGATCGACGGCGGCGCCGTCGAAGGGCGGGTCGCGCTGTCCAATCCGCCGGCGGGCGGCTCTCGTTTCGACGCGGAACTGAAGGGGGAACGCCTCGATCTCGATGCCGCCGCCGCCTTTACGCGCTCGCTGGCGGGCCCGCCCGGCGAATGGCCGGACGAGGTGCGACTGTCGCTCGACCTCGGCCGCGCCATTTCAGCCGGTCAGGAGTTGCGGCCGTTCATGGCGAGCCTGGGCTATGGTCCGAAGACCATCTTCATCGATCAGCTCAGGATCGGCGAGACCGGCGGCGTGATGCTGGAAGGCGCAGGCAACTTCGATCGCGTCAATGCCACGGGAAAACTGACGCTGAATTCGACCGCCGCTTCGCTCGGCCAGATCACCGCGCTGATCGCCCCGCTCGCACCCGGAGTCGCGGCGCGGCTCGATTCGATCGCGTCGGGCCCGGGACCTGCACGCCTCAAACTGGCGCTCGATGTCGACAGGAATTCCCAGGCCGCCGATCGCGCCAGCGCGCGCGCCGTTCTCGACCTCGACTCGCCGCAGCTCAAGGGCTCCGCGACGCTCACCGCAACGCCCGAGGTCGCGGTGCTGCGCGGGATCGATCTCGATGCACTCCGGCGCAGCGAATTCAGTCTTGAATCGAAATTGTCGTCGGATCAGGGCCGCAACCTGCTGGCTCTGCTCGGGCTTGATGGTGCGATCGGGATGAGCGAAGGCCCGGCACAATTCGAGGGATCGGTGGCGGGCGTCTGGGGCGCGCCCCTGCGGCTGAAGGCGAAGCTGTCGGGAACCGGGCTGGACGCGGAAGCGCAAGGCACCGCTGAGCCGTGGTCGCGGGAGCCCAAGGCCAGTGTCAATTTGAACGTTCGCGGCGTCAGTCTCGCGCCGCTGCTCGATCTGAAGCCGGCGGATATGCTGGCGCAGCACATCGACTTGTCCTCGCGGGTGTCGCTGGCCGGCAACAGGCTGACCTTCGACGATCTCGACAGCGCCATCGCCGGCTCGCGGCTGCGCGGGCGCGTGGCGGTGACCCTTGACGGTGAAAGAAATGTCGAGGGCGAAGTCGGACTCGACACGCTTGATCTCGCGCCGGCGTTCGCGCTCGCCATTGGTGCAGCCGGGCACGCTGCGGCCGAGCCTCTCGGTGCCGGACTGTTGAAGGGCTGGCGCGGCCGCATCGCATTTCAGGCATTGCGCGGCGCGTTGCCGGGCGCCGGCGAGCTGCGCCCCGTCAGCGGTACCGTCAAGAGCGACGGCCAGTCGCTGACCTTCGACGCGATCAAGGGTGGAATCGGTGGCGGCGATGTCACCGCGACGATCGACGTCAAGCCGGGCGCGAATGGAATTGCGCTCAACGCGAGCGTTCAGCTCACAGGCGTCGACGGCGCGGCCTTGCGCTATCGCGGCCTGGCGATGCCCGCAGGGCGTACCGCGATGCAGCTGGCGCTGACGAGCCAGGGCCGCAGCGCCTCGGCGCTGACGGGTGCGTTGTCCGGCAGCGGCACCGTGACGCTGGAATCCGCCCGCATTGCGGGCCTCGATCCGCGCGCCTTCGACGTCGCGATCCGCGCCAGCGACAGCGGGCGGGCGACCGACGATTCCCGGCTGCGGCAGATCGTCGAGCCGGTGTTATCGGCCGGCTCGTTGACGGTGAAGTCGGCGCAAATTCCATTCAGTATCGGGGACGGCCGGCTGCGTGTCGGCGCCACCACGCTGGAGGCCGATAACGCGCGCGCCATCATATCCGGTGGCTACGATATTCCCGCCGATCAGGCCGACATTCGCGTGACCCTCGCTTCGACGGCGGCAGGCCAGGCGGCAAGCCGCCCGGAAATCCAGCTGTTCGCGGTGGGTTCGCCCGATGCGCTCAATCGCACTGTCGACGTGGCGTCGCTGTCGTCGTGGCTGGCGGTGAGGGCGATCGACCGCGAAACCCGCAGGCTGGACTCGATCGAGCGCGGTGAACCACCGGCAGCGACGCCGGCGTCGATACCGCCGCCATCGGCCGCAGTGCCGGACGCGGAGCCGTCGGACCAACCGACGTCCGACGTGCCGATGCCCGGCCGCGATCTGCGAAGGCTTCCGCCGAAGCCAAAGGCCAGCGCGCCGCGCCCACCGGCTGCGGCTGCGCCGTCGAGCCCGACTGCGAGCCCCGGTGCACCCATCGTCAGTCAGCAGGTTACGCCGCTGCCGCCGCCGATCGAGGTCCGCCCCGCGCCGGGGCCGCCTCCGGTCGCACGGCCGCCAAAGCTAAAACCGCCGCTGGTCCTGACGCCTCCGGTGGCCGGTCCTCAGCGGCCGGCATTCTAGAGCCTTTCCCGTTTCGATTGAATCGAAACGGGGCTCTAGATTCTCGATTTAACGCGTTTTCTCGACGCGAACCGGCCACCACTTCGCTTGAAAACGCTCTAAGGCGCGGACTTGAAGGTGCGCGCCTCCAGGGCGGCGATCGAGCGGCGCAATCTGGCGATCAGCTCGACGCTGTTCGGCACGAATTTCTCTTCGGCGTCCAGAATTCTCTTGAACCCTCGCACCTTCAGCGCCGCAACCGCGCCGCGCTGCTTCGCGATGTCAAGTCTTGCCGAATTGCAGACAATGTCGATCAATCGATCCAGCGCGTGGATGCGTCCGAGCAGGTAATCGTTCTCGCGATAGGCGCGTGAAAAGAACGCGGCGAAATGCGCAAAACCGACGCCCTTGAGAGCGGTGCTTCCGCTGAATTCGCCAAGCGCGGTCGCGTCCTGCGGGCTGATGCGATCTACCAGAATCTCGTTGAGTTCGCCGGCCTCGCGCCATGGCATGACCGGAAATGTCAGAACGTCCCAAAAAGGGAAACCAAGGTGGTCGATCAGAATGTCACGACGCGCCTGCGGATGCCATTTTTCAGGATCGGTTGAGGCCAGCAGGATGTCGATATCGTTGGTGCTGGAATCGAGATTGATCTCCTGCGCCAGCCGGCCGATCAGATCGTCCATGGCCTCCCTGTGCCGCTGCACGAACAGTTGTGCATACGCTCGCAGCTTCTCGGCGTCGCCCGCCGCCGGAGCGGAACGAAACAGATCTTCGGCAAGGTCGCGGGTCGAAGCTGTGAAGGCGGCCACATTTTCCTGGTGCTTGAGGTCTTCCAGGCAGTTGTAGAAGTTCCGCTTCAGCGCATCGATCGCCCTCCAGTGACGATCCTCGAAATGCATGCGGTCGGAAAGCTGGTAGAGCCGGTTCAGGCCTTCGATCAGGAAATGCAGGCGCCGCTTGCGGTAGTCGACGTCGAAGTCGAGCAATAGCTCGGTCCAGCGCGGATGCCCGTGCGCGGTCGCAGCGGCCTCGCGCTGCTCGACGATAGGCTGCCCCCTGCTGTAGAGCACTCCGGTTTCGGCCGCCCAGACGTCGACGATCTCCGCTATCGCGCGGGCAAATTGCGAATGCGCCGGCGCGCCGCGGATGCCGGCAATCAGGCTGGCGATGAAAGCGCGGACGGAGGCCAGCTTGAGCCGGATATATCCTTCATAGGCAAATCCGGCATCGACCGTGACCTGCGCGTTGATCTGTTCGCGCCAGGCGCGAATCTGATCGGATTGAGTAGGCTGGTCCGGCAGCTTGCCGATGATCCCGGCAACGAACTGGCTGACGTTCGGCCTCGCATTCTCGATGATTTCCCGCAACAGTTTCATTCGATCGTTGAAATCGCTCACCCAGCCAAGTTCGTCCGCCACGGGATCGGCGCTGGGCAGGTCGGACAGCGCTCCCTTCAGCGTGGAGAAAAAGCCGGGAAGATCGCGGCGGGCCGTGGCGCCCGACCGGTCCGGGTCGGGATCGATATAGACCAGCCGCCGGTCGACCTCCCGGTATGCCGGGCGATCCCGGATGGCTGATATCGCCTGGTGAAAGGGCCGGTTGTTCAGCACGCTGCCGTCGATGAAATAGATATTGCCCGGATCGATGTTCTTGCGGGCGTAGGGTTCGAATTTCCCTGCCATGAATTCGGCGCGCCGCGGCCAGTCGACGGATTTGCGCGCGATGAAATCGTCCATTTCCCTGATCTGCGCCGGCGGGAACGCGCCCGGAAAGGACGACGTCGCGCGCGCCGCGAACGCGAGCGCTGCCGCATTCTCCAGTGTGAAATCGCTGTGCACCTCGCCATCGGCCTGCTGTCGGTAGGCAAAGTGCAGAATGTGCCGGTGCTCGCGCTCGTGAATGAGGGGTGGATTGTGGATCGAAATGGGCTGCTCATAGCCGTGGTAGTCGGTCACCGCGACATAGAGATCGAGCCCGTGACCGGCCGGCAACAAGGACGCCGTTTTGCTTCCCGGATCGATCATCGAAGTGACCGCGTTGTACATGAGCTCGGACATCCGCGCTCCCGAGAGCGGCGGCCTGAACCATCGCGACCGCACGAACAGCGACAGGTTTTGCCGGACTTCCGGATCGCGGATAGGCTCCCACAGGCCCGTCGCACCCAACAGCCAGATCATCGGTTTGAGGACCAGTTTGCTGGCGGCGCTCGCGCGCGCCTCGGGAGCGAGAAGATCGCTGACGTCGGCATGGTTCAGCCAGAGGTCGCGCAGCGCGCCCATCGGCAGGTCGTGACTGAGCGCGCGCGCCAGCATGGTGCCGTTGATGCCGCCGGCCGAGGCACCGGCGATGACATCGACGATGACTCGCAGCTCGAGCGTCTGCCCGATATCCCGCAGCAGCTCGAAATAGATTTCGTCGGTGTCGTATTCGGGATCGCCGCGGTCGAATCCGTCGAAGAAGTTTGCCGCCGATCGCTCGGAACGGTCCGCTATGCGGTGCAAAGCGGAGGATGCGCGAACCAGCTTCAGAATCTCCTTGCTGATTCCATACATGTAGACCGCAAGCGAAACGCCTCCGAAGCAGACCAGCGCGATACGGAGTTCCTTCTCTTTCAATGCTTGTGGTCCCTTCGGGCGGGATCGCCTTCGCTGCGATACGCGTAGCCCGAGTTCCGCCCGCCGACAATATCACATCAGGGGCGCGCAGCGCTGCCCTGAGGCTGGCCAAAGGAAACGGCCCCAGCGCCGGGGGTATAGGCTGGGGCCGTCATTTCATCGGACGCCTTGGGGAACGGCATCCGGCATGCCCTGACAAGTTACGCCGGCAGCAATGGCTGCGGTCCGCTCACGTGAGACGGCCGCGACTTAGACTGCCACCGTCACGGGCATGGATGTCGGAAGCCGTCGTAGCCGACATAGGTGCCGGAATACGGGTCATAGGACCTGAAGCGCCGCATGCAATAGGCCACCGCGTCGCCGCCAACGTAGGGAGCCGGAGCGACGTAGGCCGGACCGTAATAGCCGGGCGGGTAGCCGTAATAGCCGTAGGGCTGAGTTGCGCCGATAATCGCGCCGCCGATCAGCGCGCCGGCGATACCGAGGCCAACGGCGGCGCCGCCATAGCCGTGACGGTATCGCACGGTCTCTACCGATGGCACCACCGCGCTTCGGAGCATGAGCGGAGATGTTACCGGCGCGGCAATGACGGGCGTGACGAGCGCCGGCGTCGCGGCGAGCATCAGCGCAAGAAGCATGGTTCGGGATGATTTGTTCATGGCAAGATCTCCTCACTTTTTTTGAGCGGCACCGCAGTCGTCAGCAGAACCGCGTCGTATTCGGAAAGACGTTGCAACTGATGATCCCGAAAGAGTTCCATGCAATTGATCTAGCTCAACGTGAGCGTGAATCAATTTGACAAAATTGATCTTGATCGGAGCGGCCGCGAAGCTGCGGCGTGCGAACGAGTGGTCCTATTGCCATCCGGACTGGCGCACGTGTGTCGTTACCGCGTCGGTAGAGGGGGATTTCATGCTTTCAGTCGTAATCGGGGTTTTGATCATCTGCGTCGTCGGCGCAATCTGTTTTTGGGCCATTGATAAGTTCGTCAATGAATCCCGCTTGGCAGGCCTGCTCAAATTGCTGGTGGTGCTGATCTGCCTGGCCGCGATCCTTCAGCGGGTGCTGCCGCTGGCAGGCATCAATTGGCTGTAGCCGCGCGGAGCGGACATTGCCACTCGGCAGGTCAATCTCGCTGACATGCTCTTGCGTGTTCGTTGAGCATTTTCACTAGATCGGCGCGAATTTCGCTTTTGGGAGCCATGGCGGAGGTGCAATCGCTGCATGGCATTGCGGCCGGTCTTTCTGCCTCGAAATAATTCGGCCTTTTGAGCCAGATCAAGGCCGGCGGGATCGGAAGGGCCAAGATATTTTTGATAATTTTTCCAACGGATGGAGAGAACAGATGAGCCTTCCGAGATTGTGGACCAGGAGCCCGGAGCTGGATCCGTTCCGGGTGATGCGGCGCGAAATGGAAAACGCGTTTCGCGCTTTGGATCAGAAACCGGCGTCTCCCGACATTGGGGCTGGCGCGCCGGCAGTCAATGTGGCGGAAACGAATGATGCCTTCGAAGTGACCGCCGAACTTCCCGGCGTCGACGAGAAGGATATCAACGTCAGCCTCGACGACAATCAGCTGGTGATTTCCGGTGAGAAGAAAGCCGAGAGCACGAAGGAAGAGAAGAACTGGCATGTCGAGGAACGCAGCTACGGCTCGTTCTATCGATCGATGCTGCTACCTTTCGAACCGGAAGACGGAGCCGTCGAAGCCCATTTCGACAAGGGCGTGCTGCACCTCACGATCAAGAAGCCCGCCAAAGCCGTGAAGACCACCAAGAAAATCGATATCAAGACCGGCGCTCCACCGAGCCCTGCTCCTGTATCGAACAAGCCCGCTGCGCCGAGCAAGGCCGCTTAATTCCGTATCGCGGCCGCGGGAAGCCGGAGACCCGAACCAAACGAGCCACGGTTCCGGTCTCCGGATTGTCTGGTTCGGTTGTTTCGACGTGGCGAGCGAACCAGGTTTAAATCCGCGATTTGATAGCGCCTCCGCGGCTATTGTCGGAAGCTTCCGAAATGGAAAGGGGTCGCGGAGCGATGTGCTTTGCTCCGGGATCCGGACGTTCGATCAGCCGGCGCCGAACGCGATTGCGATATTGTAGGTGGCAAAACTCGCCGCATAGGCCAGCGCGAACATGTAGCCGAAGGTGACCGCCATCCACTTCCAGCTTCCGGTCTCGCGGCGGATCACCGCGAGCGTGGAGGCGCATTGCGGGGCGAAGATGTACCAGGCAAGCAGCGACAGCGCGGTCGCAAGGCTCCATTTGCTCGCAAGCACCTGGCCGATCTGGTCGGCAGCTTCCTTGCCGCCCTCGATCGCATAGACGGTGCCGAGGGCTGCGACCGCGACTTCCCGCGCGGCCATGCCCGGGATCAGCGCCACCGCGATCTGCCAGTTGAAGCCGAGCGGAGCGAGCAGCGGCTCCAGCGCCTTGCCGATCATTGCGGCCAGGCTGTAGTTGATGGCGGGACCCGCAGCACCCGCGGGCGGCGTCGGAAACGACGCCAGAAACCAGATCAGCACCATCATCGAGAAGATCGTGGTGCCGGCCCGCTGCAGGAACATCTTTGCCCGCGTATAGACGCCGATGCCGATGCTCTTCAGCCGCGGCATCTTGTAGTCCGGCAGTTCCAGCATGAACGGCGCCGGCGCGTAGTCGCGCCACATGAAGAATTTGATCAGGAACGACACGCCCAGCGCGCTGAAGATGCCGGCCGCGTAGAGGCCGAACATGACGAGCCCCCGCAGATTGGCCCAGCCCCACACCTGGGTGTCCGGAATGAAGGCGGAGATGATCAGCGTGTAGACCGGGATCCGCGCCGAGCAGGTCATCAGCGGCGCGATCAGGATGGTGGTCAGCCGGTCGCGGCGGTTGTCGATCACCCGTGTTGCCATGATGCCGGGAATGGCGCAGGCGAAGCTCGACAACAGCGGAATGAAGGCGCGGCCATGCAGCCCGGCGCCGCCCATGATGCGGTCCATCAGGAAGGCCGCGCGCGCCATGTAGCCGAAATCTTCCAAGCAGCAGGATGAACAGGAAGATGATGATGATCTGCGGCAGGAACACGATGACGCTGCCGACTCCGGAAATCACGCCGTTCTGCAGGAAGCTTTGCAACAGCCCTGCGGGCAGCGTGTCGTGCACCAATTGTCCGAGCGCGCTGAAGGCCTGTGACAACAGCTCCATCAAGGGCTGCGCCCAGGCGAACACCGCCTGGAACATCACGAACAGGATGAGGGCCAGAATCGCGAGCCCGGCAACCGGGTGCAGCACCACGGCGTCGATCCGCGCGGTCCACGAGTCCGGCCGCGTCGGCAGGCTCACGGTCGCGGCGATGATGCGATCGGCCTCGCGCTGGGTGGCCCGCAATTGCGCGACCGTCAGCGGCTGCCAGAGATTTGGCGCGAGCGGCGGCTGAGCTTGCGCCACGAGTTCGTCGGTCCGGCGCAGCAGTTCGGCGGTGCCGCCCTTGCGCACCGCGATCGAGGTGACGACGGGCACGCCGAGCGCCTCCGACAACCGCGGCACATCCACGGTGACGCCGCGGCGGCTGGCGATGTCGAACATGTTGAGCACCAGCATCAGCGGCCGGCCGGTGCTCTTGAGCTCCAGCAAGAGGCGAATCGTCAGCCGCAGATTGGTGGAATCGGCGACGCAGAGCACGAGATCGGGCACGGCCTCGCCGGCGGTGCGTCCGAGCACCATGTCGCGGGTGATCTCTTCATCCGGGCTGCGGCCGCGCAGCGAGTAGGTGCCGGGCAAATCGACCAGCGAAATCTGCCGGCCCGAGGGCGTGACGAACCCGCCTTCCTTGCGTTCCACGGTAACGCCGGGATAGTTCGCGACCTTTTGACGGCTGCCGGTGAGCGCGTTGAACAGCGAGGTCTTGCCGCTGTTCGGCGTGCCGACCAGGGCCAGATGCAGCAACGGAGCTTCCATGACGTTAGGGTCCGCTCGCCTCAGGCGACTATGATGGCCATGGCTTCGCGACGGCGTACCGCGATCGTGACGTTCTCGACGCGGACCGCGATCGGATCGCGGCCGACAATGCCCTCGTGCAGCACCTCGACCCTCGCGCCTTCGACGAAGCCCAGTTCGATCAGCCGGCTTTCGAGTTCATTGGCCGACAGCGCGGAACCGGCATCGCCGGCGGCAAGGTGCTGGATCACGCCCGAATAGCCACGCTTGGCCAGCCCCAGCGGCAAATGCGGGCGAGTGCCGTTCCGTTTGGTCATGATGTGTATTTCCAACCGCCGGCCGACGGGTCAAGGCTGGCGATCAAAATGCAGCTGCACCTTAGAGCGATTGTAAACAAGCTCGCGCACCTTCCGGCCAATGGGGCCGTGGAGCACATTCGGCCCAACCCCTTTTGAAACCCTAAACGCTCCGGCCGAGCAGGTATTGACCCAGCGCAATTATTTTCCGGCAACGAGATTGAGGGCATGGGGCTCGTCGCGGCCGCCCCGGTCTGGGCATGGGGGATGGTTGCCTTGTTGCGACCAGCCCTATTGCAGCTAGCCTTATCGCAGCTAGCCCTGCGGCTTCGAATCCGGCGATGCCGCCATGGCGCGGGTCCGGAAGTAATCCAGCACGAAGAGCCGGATCGCGGACGACAGATTGCCCTGCTGGCGATTGCCGTCGATTTCGCCGACCAGCTCGGACAGCGTCATGTCGCGCAGTCCGGAGATCTCCTTCATGCCGTTCCAGAACGCCTCTTCGAGACTGACGCTGGTCTTGTGACCGGCGACGACGATCGAACGTTTCACGACCGGGGATTTCATGAGGCATCCTCGCCATCGATCCGGTGCTGATCGAGCAGGTCGCCGGCGCGCTTGGCGCGCTGTTGTTCCAGAGCGCGTTCGGATTTGGTCCGTCCGAATCGCGTTCGGTTGGCGTCGGCCTGTTTCGCCGACTGCTCTTTCTCGGCACGTTTCCTAAATCGCTTCAGGTTGACAACGTCCCCCATGCCGGCCCCCATCATTCAACAAACTGAGAGCATGCGACATCTTCACGAAAGCGTGAGTAGCCGCCTCTAATCGGTTCGGTAGTCATTTAAGAGGGTTCCCGTAACCGCCTCTTGATCAACATCAAAAAAAATACGTGCCGCTCTGCGAAAGTGCAATGTTACCACGCTCCGCCGCAACCACGATAGATGATCGGTCTAATTCTTTAGGTGTTATCGTCCATAACTATTTCCCGGACCGTAGTTTCACGGGCCCGCCGTGCGGCGATCAGCCCGGGTGTGTCATTTTGTCCGGCTGCACCAGCCGGTCGAATTCTGTCTCCGAAACAAAGCCGAGCCGTACCGCTTCTTCCTTCAGCGTGGTTCCGCGGGCGTGCGCCGTTTTGGCGACCTTCGCGGCGTTGTCGTAGCCGATCGTCGGCGCCAGCGCGGTTACCAGCATCAGCGAGCGTTCCATCAAGTCCCGGATGCGTTTTTCGTCGGCGCGGATTCCTTCGATGCAGTGCACCGTGAACGAGCGCGCGGCATCGGCGAGCAATTGGATGGAATGTATCATGCAATGGGCCAACAAAGGCTTGTAAACATTGAGTTCGAAATGTCCCTGGCTGCCGGCAACCGTGATGGCCGTGTGGTTCCCGAACACCTGGCAGCACACCATGGTCATCGCTTCGCACTGGGTCGGATTGACCTTGCCCGGCATGATCGAGGAGCCCGGTTCATTCTCCGGCAGGATCAGTTCGCCGAGACCGGAACGCGGACCCGAGCCGAGCAGGCGGATATCGTTGGCGATCTTGAACAGCCCCGTCGCCGCCGAATTGATGGCGCCGTGGGCGAACACGTAAGCGTCGTTGGAGGCCAGCGCCTCGAACTTGTTGGCGGCGCTGGTGAAGGGCAGCTTCGTGATTTTGGCGACGTGCCTGGCGAACAGGCGCGCGAATTTCGGCTTCGAATTGAGCCCGGTGCCGACCGCGGTGCCGCCTTGCGCCAGCGGGTGCAGGTCGTTTACCGCCACGGCTAGTCGTTTAATGCCACTGTCGACCTGCGCGGCGTAACCGGAAAATTCCTGGCCGAGCGTCAGCGGCGTCGCATCCTGGGTGTGGGTACGGCCGATCTTGACGATATGAGCGAACGCCTTCTCCTTTTGGCGCAGCGCGCGGTGCAGCAGGCGCAGCGCCGGAATCAGGTCGGCGGTGATGCCGATCGCCGCCGCGATGTGCATGGCGGTCGGGAACGAGTCGTTCGACGACTGACTCATGTTGACGTGATCGTTGGGATGAACCGGCGTCTTGGCGCCGAGCTTGCCGCCGAGCATTTCGTTGGCGCGATTGGCGATCACCTCGTTGAGGTTCATGTTGGTCTGGGTGCCGGAGCCGGTCTGCCAGACAACGAGAGGGAACTGATCGTCGAGCTTGCCGTCGATCACCTCGCGCGCGGCGCGGACGATGGCGCGGGCGCGGCGCTGGTCGATGAGGCCGAGTTCGCGATTGGTTTCGACGGCCGCCAGCTTGACGATGCCGAGCGCACGAATGATCGGCATCGGCATCCGGTCCTGGCCGATGCGAAAATTCCGGCGCGAGCGCTCGGTCTGCGCGCCCCAGTAGCGATCGGCTGGAACCTCGATCGGACCGAAGCTGTCGGTCTCGGTGCGGGTAGAGCCGGATCGCGGGGAGGTGGTCGATCGAGCCATGGGTCACGTCCGTTGCACGAGTCGATCCCGCGCGAAACCCGCTCATGCGGGCGCCGGGCGGCACGTTCAGTCTAAATGATCGCGCGGCTTTCCTGCGCGCGCATTATTTTTTGCGGAAGCGATCCAGCCGAACGACTTCGGCGCCTTCGCCCGGCTTTGCCGGCTCGTCCTGATTTTCCGCGGAAGGCGCGGCGACCGGCAGGGCTGCGGGAGCAGGGACCGCCTGAAGGTTCGTCGCCGTCGTTTCAGGGGCGGCATCGGACGGCTCGAACTGCAGGCCGAATTGCACCGACGGATCGAAGAAACTCTTGATGGCGTTGAATGGAACCACCACCCGCTCCGGGATTCCGCCGAACGACAGGCCGACTTCGAAGCGGTCCTCGGTCACCACCAGGTCCCAGAACTGATGCTGCAGGATCACCGTCATTTCTTCCGGATATTGCGCGAGCAGCCGCGGCGACAGCTTCACGCCTTCCGCGGTGGACAGAAAGGTGATGAAGAAATGGTGGTCCCCGGGCAGCCCGTGCTCGGCGGCGTCGGTCAATACGCGCCGCAGCACTCCGCGCAGCGCGTCCCGCGCCAGCACGTCGTATCGGATATGATCGGTCGCCATTGTCGGTCCTGTCGCGTTCGAAATACTGCCGGTCGAGCCGGCGGCGATGCCGGTGGTCCAACTCGCCGTTTGCCCATGCTACCCCGGCAGCGCGCCGAGGTCAGCAGGCTTGCCGGCGTTGGCGGAAATTCCAGCACGCGGCCAAGTTTGAAGCACACCCAATCAGGCAAATGAAGTGGAGGCTTCTGTTGCCAGGTGCCTCCGAACCCCGCCCAGCGGAGCTTAACCCACTAGGACTTTAGACTTGGTTTTTCAAACCGCTTACGCGGCCTGAGCAACCGGAGCATAGTTGTCGTTTGCAACTATTGCATAGCCCGATAACGGCGGAACCATACCGGGAAAAAACACGCCCTTTACGCCCTCGTCGATCCTGGTTCGCCCCCGCCGAAACCCGCCATTGGCGGGCTTGGGTGGAGGCGCCGGGTACTGCCCCCGGGTCCGAATGGTTTATTGCGACGGCAATTTATTTCCATAGCCGGCGAACCGGCAGGCTCAATATAGGGGGCAAAGGCCGAGAAAAATAGAGCCCGGCCAGAGCACGATCCGGAAAAATGGAGACCGGTTTTCTGAAAAGGTCATGCTCAAACAAAAGGATAGCGCTTCAGGGGCATTCGGCCGCAGGACACGTCGATTTGGGTTGGCCTTGCCGCCCGCCCCGTTCTAAATCTTGCGCATGTCCCTGGATTCGCCGCCGGCCGCCATTGCGGCGCTGGAACTCCCGATATCAGCCCCGCCCGGCCTGATCGCGCTGTTCGTCGCGTTCGCCAAGATGTCGCTGTCCGGCTTCGGCGGCGTATTGGCCTTTGCGCGGCGCGGCATCGTCGATCAGCACCGATGGATGACGGCCGAGGAGTTCAACGAAACCTTCGCGCTGTGCCATTTCCTGCCCGGCCCGAACATCGTCAACCTCAGCGTGGTGTTCGGATCGCGCTTTCGCGGCGTTCCCGGAAGCATCGCGGCCTTTGCCGGGCTGATCGGTCCTCCCGTGGTGATCGTGACGATCCTGGCCGCGTTCTATGCGCGTTTCGGCGAAATCGACGCGCTTCGGCGCATCCTGGCGGGTGTGTCCTGCGCGGCGGTCGGCCTTTTGATAGCGGTGGTTTTTCGGATGATGATGCCGCTGGTCAAGAAGCGCGATGTCGTCGGCGTCGTGGTTCTGTCCGCGGTGTTTACCGCGATCGGCGTGCTGCGGCTGCCGCTGCCCGCGGTCCTGCTGGTGGCGGCTCCGCTCAGCATCGCCATCACCTATGCCATGCGCCGGCGGATGGCAGCATGAATTTCAACCAGAACCCGATTTGGACGCTGATCTCGACCTTCGGGTTGATGTCGCTGTTCGCGGTGGGGGGTGCCAATGCCGCTATCCCCGAGATGCACCGGATCGCGGTCGACGTTCAGCACTGGATGACCGACAAGCAATTCGCCGATGTCTACGCGATCTCGCAACTCTCGCCCGGGCCGAACGTGCTGATCGTCACCCTGATCGGCTACGCCGTCGCCGGCGTCGGCGGCGCGCTCGCGGCAACGCTGGCGATGTGCGTTCCGACCGCCGTGCTGGCCTATTGGGTGAGCCGCCTCTTGACCCGGTCGAGCCATTCGCGCTGGCCCGCCATTATCCAGGCGGCGCTGGTGCCGCTTTCGATCGGGTTGATGGGCGCCAGCGGCCTGGTCCTGGCGCTGACTTCCGATCGGAACTGGATGGCGGCTTTGGTCACTGCCGCCGTCGCGGTGCTGGCTTTTGCAACGCGGCTTAATCCGCTCTGGCTGTTGCTGGCCGGCGGCCTTTTGGGTTTTGCCGGCGTTATCGGATGAGAATGGCACCTTGCCGTTTAGGGGCCCCATGCTCATTTTTCCGGGTATAATGCACCGGTTCCGCCGAATCGCGGCTGTCGGACGGCCGGTCCGGCCGCTAAAACCCGACTTCTTTCGGGAATTCGCCTTCTCCAAGGGCTGTTAGCGCAACACCATGAATCAGTATCACGACCTGCTCGAACGGATTCTGTCAGACGGCGCGGAGAAGGGTGACCGCACCGGAACCGGCACGCTGTCGCTCTTCGGCCATCAGATGCGCTTCAATCTGGCCGCCGGATTTCCGATGCTGACCACCAAGAAGCTGCCGCTGAAGTCGATCGTGTACGAACTGCTGTGGTTCCTCAAAGGCGATACCAACATCAAATATCTCAAGGACCACGGCGTTTCGATCTGGGATGAATGGGCTGACGCCAACGGCGATCTCGGCCCGGTCTACGGATCGCAGTGGCGATCGTGGCCGGCGCCCGACGGCCGCCACATCGACCAGATCGCCAACGTCGTCGACATGATCCGGCGCAATCCGGATTCGCGGCGCCTGATCGTCAGTGCATGGAATCCGGCCGACGTCGACAAGATGGCGCTGCCGCCGTGTCACTGCCTGTTTCAGTTCTACGTCGCCGGCGGCAAGCTGTCGTGCCAGCTCTATCAGCGTTCGGCCGACGTCTTTCTCGGCGTTCCCTTCAACATTGCATCCTATGCCCTGCTGACGATGATGGTGGCGCAGGTGACCGGGCTGAAACCCGGCGACTTCGTTCACTCCTTCGGCGACGTGCACCTCTATTCCAACCATCTCGAGCAGGCCCGGCTGCAATTGACGCGCCCGACGCGGGCATTGCCGACGATGAAGCTCAACCCGGACGTGAAGGATATTTTCTCGTTCCGCTACGAAGACTTCACGCTGGTCGGCTACGATCCGCATCCGCACATCAGGGCCGAGGTCGCGGTGTGACCGGGACTGCCCATGCTCTTCCTGAGGTCAGCGCTTCCCCTGAAGTCGTACTGATCGTCGCGGTCGCCGATAACGGTGTGATCGGCTCGCGCGGCGCGATGCCGTGGCGGCTGAAATCCGACATGCGGCGCTTCAAGGCGATGACGCTTGCGAGGCCCGTCGTGATGGGGCGCAAGACCTTCGCATCGATCGGCAGGCCGCTTCCCGGCCGCACCAATATCGTGGTCACCCGCGACGCCAGTTTTCGCAGCCCGGGCGCGGTGGTAACGACGTCCGTTGCCGATGCCCGCGCGGTCGCCCGGGGCGACGCGCTGCGGCGTTTCGCCACTGAAATTGCCGTCATCGGCGGTGCGGAAATCTACGCACAATGGATGGATTGCGCCGACCGTCTCGAGATCACCGAAGTGCACGCCCGGCCCGAGGGCGACACCTGTCTTGCCGCGATTGATCCGGCCGTCTGGCAGGAAGTCGCGCGCGTGCGCCATCCGGCCGGTCCGGACGACAGCGCGGACTTTTCCTATGTGACATATCGCCGGCGAAAGTCGCATTAACTCCGTTCGGCGATGTTTACATTGACAATTTGTCGCTCAGGCATAGCTGCTCCAAGCCAGAAGCTTGCGTTGTAAGGGCCGGGGCGGTCCCCTATAAAGCCTGCTTATATTGCGAGGCCGGGCATCCGCCCATGGGCCTCGGAGGAGACCAGTCGATGCCGTGGAAGAATCAAGGCGGAGGCCCATGGGGCTCGGGTCCGAAGGGACCGTGGGGCTCCGGCCCGCAACCGGTGGGGCCAAGGCCGCCCGATCTGGAAGACCTTCTGCGCCGTGCCCAGGACCGGCTGCAACAGTTGCTGCCAGGCGGGTATTTCAGCGGCATCGGCATCTTGCTGGTCCTGCTCGTCGCGGTCGCGATCTGGGGGCTGTCCGGCTTCTATCGCGTGCAGTCCGAAGAGCTCGGTATCGTGCTGCGCTTCGGCAAGTATGTACGCGACGCCCAGCCCGGCTTGAACTATCACCTGCCGTATCCGATCGAGACCGTGCTGCTGCCGAAGGCGCTGCGCGTCTCCACCATCTCGATCGGCATGACGCTGATCGACGATCCCGCCCGCCGCGGCAGGACCATGCGAGACGTGCCGGAAGAAAGCCTGATGCTGACCGGCGACGAGAACATCGTCGATGTTGATTTCACCGTGCTGTGGCGCATCAAGCCGAAAGGCGCCGCCGAATACCTGTTCAACATCCAGAATCCCGAAGGCACCGTGAAGGCGGTCGCCGAGAGCGCGATGCGCGAGGCCGTCGGCAAGGCCAACATCCAGCCGATCCTGACCGGCGCCCGCACCACCACCGAGCAGAACGTGCAGGAGCTGATGCAGAAGACGCTCGACAGCTACGGCTCCGGCATCCTGGTGCAGCAGGTGCAGATGCAGAAGGTCGATCCGCCGGCGCAGGTGATCGATTCGTTCCGCGACGTGCAGGCGGCGCGCGCCGATCTGGAGCGCTTGCAGAACGAGGCACAGACCTATGCCAACCGCGTGGTTCCCGACGCCAAGGGACGCGCGTCGCAGATCCTTCAGGCCGCCGAGGGCTACAAGCAGCAGGCGGTCGCCGAGGCCAAGGGCCAGAGCTCGCGCTTCCTCAAGGTCTACGACGAATACAGGAAGGCTCCTGACGTGACGCGGGAACGCATCTATCTGGAGACGATGGAGCGCATCTTCGGCGGCTCCGAGAAGCTGATCTATGACGGCGGCGGCTCGTCGTCCTCGCAGGGCGTGGTGCCGTATCTTCCGCTGAACGAACTGACGCCGCGGCGTCCGCCGGCGGCGACGACGGGCCAGCCGCAACCGCAGACCGGAGCCACGAAATGAGATCCCCGGTCACAGGCATAGTTGCGCTGATTCTGCTGCTCGCCGCCGTTATCGCCGGCTACGGTTCGGTCTTCACCGTCGATATGACCGAACAGGCGCTGGTGGTGCGGCTCGGCAAGCCGGTCGATGTCGTTACCGACCCCGGCCTGCATTTCAAGGCGCCGTTCATCGACACCGTGATCGACGTCGACAAGCGGATCCTCGATCTCGAAAATCCGTCGCAGGAAGTGATCGCGTCGGACCAGAAGCGGCTGGTGGTCGACGCTTTCGCCCGCTACCGCATCAAGGACGTGCTGCGCTTCTACCAGAGCGTCGGCACGATCCAGGCTGCCAACATCCAGCTGACGACGCTGCTGAACGCTTCGTTGCGCCGGGTGCTCGGCGAGGTCACCTTCATCCAGGTGGTGCGCGACGAGCGCGAAGCCCTGATGGGGCGGATCCGCGATCAGCTCGACCATGAAGCGGGCGCCTACGGCATCCAGGTGGTCGATGTGCGGATCAGGCGGGCCGATCTGCCGGAGCAGAACAGTCAGGCGGTCTACCAGCGCATGCAGACCGAGCGGCAGCGCGAGGCCGCCGAGTTCCGCGCGCAAGGCGGACAGAAGGCTCAGGAGATCCGCGCCAACGCCGACCGCGAAGCCACCGTCATCATCGCCGAAGCCAATTCGACCGGCGAGCGGGTGCGCGGTGAGGGCGACGGCGAGCGCAACCGGCTGTTCGCCGAAGCCTATGGCAAGGATCCGGATTTCTTCGCCTTCTATCGTTCGATGACGGCGTATGAGAACGGGTTGAAGAGCAGCGATACCCGCTTCCTGCTGAAGCCGGACTCGGACTTCTTCAGGTTCTTCGGCGGCCCCTCCGGCAAACCGCCCGCGGGGCCGACGGCGGCCGCCGCGGCGCCTCCACCGGCTCCGGCGGCTGCGCCCGCTCCCCCGGCGGCACCGAAGCCGTAGGGCCAAGCAGGGGACGCCGCGAAGCTTCGCCCCCTGTTATGAAAAGAACATCAAACGGGAGGTTTCAATCCGATGAGGTCCATAGCGTTCGCCGACTTCCTCATCGGTGTGGGCGTTCTGTTTGTACTTGAAGGCCTGATGTTCGCGGCAAGCCCGGCCTGGATGCGGCGGGCGATGAAGAGCGCGCTGGCGACGCCGGACAACATTCTGCGCGCCGTCGGCATCGGATCGGCGGTCGCCGGCCTGATCCTGATCTGGGTGGTCCGGCGCTAGTTGTCGTTCCGCGGCGCGTTGAAAAACGCGAACCCGGAATCTCGAGATTCTCCGGTGCTCAATTCTGCGTACCTGAGGTCTGGTGTTTGGCGCACCATCCCGGGAATGACGACCGTGGAAGCGTCCGGTAAAAACTCCAGCGGGATCAACGCCATCGCGAGGGGCTGCGTCCCGCTTTTCGCCGCATTCAGCGGCGCTTATATGAACGCAATGTCCGGCTCAAATGCTTGCGCCGCAACCCCGTTCGGGCGCACTGTGGACTTCAGATTCCGTCCCGATTTGCGAGGAGAAAGAGCTGATATGACCGGTGCGATTCCAGCCCTGAGCCGCCGCCTGCGTCCCGTGCTGGCCGCGATCTGCCTTGGCGCCGCAGGCGCCCTGATGTCGGCGCCGGCCGTTTCAGTGCCGGCTCTGGCGCGCGGCCCCGACGGCATCGCCGACGTGGCCGAGAAGGTGATCGATGCGGTGGTCAACATCTCGACCTCGCAGACCGTCGAAGCCAAGAACGTCGGCGGCGAGGGCAGGGGCGCGATGCCGCAACTGCCGCCGGGTTCCCCGTTCGAGGAATTCTTCGACGATTTCTTCAAGAACCGCCGTGGCGGCCCGGGCGGGCCCAAGGGGGGTGACCTGCAGCCGCACAAGACCAACTCGCTCGGTTCCGGCTTCATCATCGATACCTCCGGCATCGTCGTGACCAACAATCACGTCATCGCGGATGCCGACGAGATCAACATCATCATGAACGACGGCAGCAAGTTCAAGGCCGAGATCGTCGGCGTCGACAAGAAGACCGATCTCGCGGTGCTGAAATTCACGCCGAACAAGCCGCTGACCGCGGTGAAGTTCGGCGATTCCGACAAGCTGCGCCTCGGCGAATGGGTGATCGCGATCGGCAACCCGTTCAGCCTCGGCGGCACGGTCACGGCCGGCATCGTCTCGGCGCGCAACCGCGACATCTCCTCGGGCCCCTATGACAACTACATCCAGACCGACGCCGCCATCAACCGCGGCAATTCCGGCGGACCGCTGTTCAACCTCGACGGCGAAGTGATCGGCGTCAACACCCTGATCATCTCGCCATCCGGCGGCTCGATCGGCATCGGCTTTGCGGTTCCGTCCAAGACGGTGGCCGGCGTGGTCGATCAGCTCCGGCAATTCGGCGAGCTGCGCCGCGGCTGGCTCGGCGTCCGCATCCAGCAGGTTACCGACGAGATCGCCGAAAGTCTCAACATCAAGCCCGCGCGGGGCGCCCTGATCGCCGGCGTCGAGGACAAGGGCCCGGCGAAACCGGCGGGCATTGAGCCGGGCGACGTCGTGGTCAAGTTCGACGGCAAGGACATCAAGGAGCCGAAGGATCTGTCGCGCGTGGTGGCTGACACCGCCGTCGGCAAGGAGGTCGATGTCGTCGTCAT
Organism: uncultured Alphaproteobacteria bacterium; assembly: GCA_963721275.1. Lineage (GTDB taxonomy): Bacteria > Pseudomonadota > Alphaproteobacteria > Rhizobiales > Xanthobacteraceae > Bradyrhizobium. The sequence goes on from CAVRIQ010000028.1 coordinate 430,882, forward strand.
CCGCAAGGGCCAGGAAGAAACCAAGAAGGTCACGCTCGGCCGCCTCGAGGATACCGACAAGCCGGTGCCGGCCGCGGCCAAGACCAAGGAAGAGCCCGCGGAAAAGCCGGTGACGCAAAAGGCGCTCGGTCTCGATCTCGCAACCCTCTCCAAGGACCTGCGCGGCCGCTACAAGATCAAGGACAGCATCAAGGGCGTCATCATCACCAATGTCGACAGCAGCTCCGATGCCGCCGACAAGCGCCTGAGCGCCGGCGAGGTGATCGTCGAGGTGGCGCAGGAAGCCGTGAGCAGCGCTGCCGACGTCAAGAAGCGCGTCGAGCAGCTGAAGAAGGACGGCAAGAAATCGGTGCTGCTCCTGGTGTCGAACGCCGACGGCGAGTTGCGCTTCGTGGCGCTGAGCGTCCAGTAGCAAGCTCACGCCGCATTCGTCCTGTCATTGCCGGGCAAAAGCGCGAAGCGCGTATTCACGCCAAATGACCCGGCGATCCATCCGCTTTCGCGAGATTCTTCGAAGACTGATGGATGCCTGGATCAAGTCCGGGCATGACGACGTGTGCGGGAACGCTGCGGGCGGATCGCGTCGGCGTGTAGCCGAACGCCGGGCAGGCCGCCGTGGTGGGCATGCCTGCAACATCGATATTGTCCTTGACGCCGAAAAGGACGCCTAGCAGCGGGAACGTCTCGCCGGCTCTGGCACGCGCCATTAAGGTACGGCAGCAATCCCGCGTCTCCGCGATTGGACGCACATGAATCCAGCAATTGCGGTCGCGCTCGGCGTCTATCCGCCGATACGCGGTCTCGATGACCTGCAATGGGTCGCTCACCGCAGTTGCAGACGTGGCGAATCGTGGGTTGGCCTGGCTCACCGGAATGATCTCCATCGCGCTGTTTCGGCCGAAAGCTGCGGGAGAGGGCTGCGGCGAACAAGCAATTAAATGCTTGGTTCCCGGGCGCAAAGCATAGGAGATATCGGCCGTAACGGCACGGCTCCGCATGTTTGTGTGGTGCCCGCCTTTAGCCGCGGGATGCATTTCACTCCGGACGATCACTCCGTCACAAACTCGTTCCTTCGATATCCCTGCGCGTACAACAGCGCCGTGAGGTCGCCGTGGTCGATCCGCGCGGCGGCCGCGGCGGATACCGCCGGCTTGGCGTGATAGGCGACGCCCAGGCCCGCCTTCTGGATCATGCCGAGGTCGTTGGCGCCGTCGCCGACCACCAGCGTATCGATCTCGTCGAGATCGAAGGATTCGGTGAGTTCGATCAGGGTCGCAAGCTTGGCGGCGCGCCCCAGGATCGGCTCCCTGACCTCGCCGCTGAACTTGCCGTCGCGGACCACCAGTTCGTTGGCGCGGTTCTCCTGAAATCCGATCCTGGCCGCGACCGTGTTGGTGAACAGCGTGAAGCCGCCCGAGATCAGGCAGGTCCAGGCCCCAAAGGCGCGCATGGTTGCGACCAGCTCACGGCCGCCCGGCGTCAGCGTGATGCGCCTTTGCAGCACTTCATCGACGACACCGACCGGCAGGTCCCTGAGCAGCGCGACTCGCTCGCGCAGCGCCGGCTCGAACGCGATCTCGCCGCGCATCGCGCGTTCGGTGATGGCCGAAACATGCGCCTTCAACCCGGCAAAGTCCGCCAGTTCGTCGATGCATTCCTGGCCGATCATGGTGGAGTCCATGTCGGCCAGAAGAAGCTTCTTGCGCCGCGCGGCCTCAGGCTGCACGACGATGTCGATCGGCAGGTCGCCGCGCACCTCGCGCAGGTGGGCTTCGATCGCATGCAGGCCTTCGGAAGGAATTTGGCCCTCGGCAATGAAGGGGATATCGACCGCCACTTCGTCGAACAGCCACCGCGCCGGACCGGCCGAGGGCAAAATGGCGCGCGCGCCATCCACCACCGTGCTATCGAGCGCGGGGTTGGCGGGATTGCAGATCAGCGTGGCGACGAGAGACATCTTCGTGAATTCACCGGGGGACGATAGCAAGGCGGTGCTTATCGCAGGGCCGACCGCCAGCGGCAAGTCGGCGCTCGCGCTCGAACTTGCGCAAAAAGCCGGCGGTGTCGTCATCAACGCCGATTCCATGCAGGTCTATCGCGACCTCCACATCATCACGGCGCGGCCGACGCCCGGGGAAGAGGCGCGGGTTCCGCATCGGCTCTACGGCCATGTCGATGCCGCCGTGAATTTTTCCGCCGGCAGCTGGCTGGCGGATGCCGCTCACGTGCTGGCGGAAACGCGCGCGCGAGGCGCCTTGCCGATTTTCGTCGGCGGCTCCGGCCTCTATTTCAAGGCATTGACGCGCGGGTTGTCGGCGGTGCCGCCGGTCCCGCCGGAGATACGCGAGGGCGTGCGCGCGCGGCTTGAGCGCGATGGCGTCGAGGCGCTGCATGCCGAGCTTGGGAGGCGCGACCCGGCGAGCGCCGAACGCCTGAAACCGCGCGACCGCACCCGTGTCGCCCGCGCGCTCGAAGTCGTCGAGGCCACCGGCCGTTCGCTGACGGACTGGCATCGCGACGGTCTGCCGCCGCTGTTGGCGCCGGGCACGTTCAGCGCGCTGTTTCTCGAGCCCGATCGCGACGCGCTTTATGCGCGGATCGATGCCCGCTTCGATGCGATGCTGAAGGAAGGCGCGCTGGAGGAAGTGGCGGCGTTGGCGGCGCGGCGTCTCGATCCCCTGCTGCCGGCGATGAAGGCCCATGGCGTGCCGGCGCTGATCCGGCATCTCAACGGCGAGATCACGCAGGAAGAGGCGGCCACGATCGGACGCGCCGACACCCGCCATTACGCCAAGCGCCAGTTCACCTGGTTCCGGCACCAGCTGCCGGAATTCGAGTGGGTGAATCCGGAGGAGGCGAGGGGTTGGCTAAGGACGGTCGTTCCGGGACGCTCGTGAAACGCGCGCCCCCGGCGCTGCGGCCGGCGCATGGCTGCAAGCCTCATTTTCGCTCTCGCCCGGGGCAAAAAACCCCGCTAAGCTCTCCAAATCGCGCCAAGCGACGCCCTGCCTTGACTTTTTGGGGCTCACCGCTATGTTTGCGCAACCTTTGGGAAGTCCGGACGGCTATATGCGTAATAAAATTACCAAACTCCTTATCGTCGTCGTACCCAGGCGCACCGCCGGGGATGGCTGAGGCCATCCACATTCGGGCGGTGTGCATGGGGCCTCTTGGGCCCCTTTTTATTTTCCAAACCTCCAACTGAAAAAGTCGCGCCAAAAACAGCGCATCCGGAGCAAGCCATGAGTGAGAACAGCCACGATCCCAACCAGATGACCGGCGCAGCGATGATCGTGCGGGCGCTGATCGATCATGGCGTCAAGCACATCTTCGGTTACCCCGGCGGCGCGGTGCTTCCGATCTACGACGAGATTTTCCAGCAAAGCGAGGTCGAGCACATCCTGGTGCGGCACGAGCAGGGCGCCGGCCACGCCGCCGAGGGCTATGCGCGCTCCACCGGCAAGCCGGGCGTCGTGCTGGTGACGTCGGGCCCCGGCGCCACCAACATGGTGACGCCGCTGACCGATGCGCTGATGGATTCGATCCCGCTGGTGTGCATCACCGGGCAGGTTCCTACCCATTTGATCGGCAACGACGCGTTCCAGGAATGCGACACCGTCGGCATCACCCGGCCCTGCACCAAGCACAACTGGCTGGTCCGCGACGTCAACGATCTGGCCAAAGTGCTGCACGAGGCGTTCTACGTCGCCAGCACCGGACGGCCCGGCCCCGTCCTGGTCGACGTGCCGAAGGACGTGCAGTTCACGGTCGGCACCTATCACCCGCCGCGCAAGGCCGATGTGCACGTGTCCTACGCACCGCGGGTCAAGGGCGACGCCGCGCAGATCCGTAAAGCGGTGGCGCTGCTTGCGTCCGCCAAGCGGCCGGTGATCTACAGCGGCGGCGGCGTCATCAATTCCGGATCCGAAGCCTCGCGACTGCTGCGTGAGCTGGTCGAGATCAGCGGCTTCCCGATCACCTCCACCCTGATGGGGCTCGGCGCCTACCCGGCATCGGGCAAGAACTGGCTCGGCATGCTGGGCATGCACGGCACCTACGAAGCCAACATGGCGATGCATGGCTGCGACGTCATGCTGTGCGTCGGCGCCCGCTTCGACGACCGCATCACCGGACGCGTCGATGCGTTCTCGCCGGGCTCGAAGAAGATCCACATCGATATCGACCCGTCCTCGATCAACAAGAACATCCGCGTCGACGTGCCCATCATCGGCGATGCCGGCAACGTGCTGGGCGACCTGTTGCAGGTGTTCAAGGCCGAGGCGAGGAAACCCGACATCAAGCCGTGGTGGCAGGAAATCGCCAAATGGCGCGCGCGCCATTCGCTGGCGTACAAGAAGAACAACGATATCATCCTGCCGCAGTACGCGATCGAGCGGCTGTTCGCGGAGACGCGCGGCCGCGACGTCTACATCACCACCGAAGTCGGCCAGCACCAGATGTGGGCTGCGCAGTTCTTCGGCTTCGAGGAGCCGCACCGCTGGATGACGTCAGGCGGCCTCGGCACCATGGGCTATGGCCTGCCGGCGGCGCTGGGCGTGCAGGTCGCCCATCCCGACAGCCTCGTGATCGACATCGCCGGCGATGCCTCGGTGCAGATGACGATGCAGGAGATGTCGACCGCCGTTCAGTACGAATTGCCGATCAAGATCTTCATCCTGAACAACCAGTATATGGGCATGGTGCGGCAGTGGCAGCAGCTCCTGCACGGCAACCGGCTGTCGCATTCCTATTCGGAAGCGCTGCCGGATTTCGTCAAGCTGGCGGACGCCTTCGGCTGCGTCGGCATCCAGGCGATCAAGCCCGGCGATCTCGACGGCGCGATCAGGGAGATGATCAGCGTCAAGCGCCCGGTGCTGTTCGATTGCCGGGTGGCGGCGCTGGAAAACTGCTTCCCGATGATTCCGTCCGGCAAGGCGCACAACGAAATGCTGCTGCCGGTCGAGGCCACCGACGAAGCCACCGCGGCGGCCTTCGCCGGCGGCAAGGCGCTGGTGTGACGATGCAGAGCGCATTCGGTATCGCTTCCTTCACCTCTCCCCGCAAGCGGGGCGAGGGAGCCACGCCCTGTTTGACGAGGCCAGCCGATGTTTGATCTCCGGCAATTGGAACAGGCTCACGCCATCGTCGGTGCGGCGATGCCGCCGACGCCGGCCTATGCGTGGCCGCTATTGTCGGAACGGCTCGGCGCGACCGCGATCGTCAAGCATGAAAATCACACACCCATCGGCGCCTTCAAGGTGCGCGGCGGGCTCGTCTATGTGGATCGGCTGAAGCGCGAACGGCCCAATACCGCCGGACTTGATCTCGGCGACCCGAGGCAATCACGGCCAGAGTCTGGCTTTCGCGGCGAGCCGCTATGATGTGCCGGTCACGATCTATGTGCCATCAGGCAATTCGGTCGAGAAGAACCGTGCGATGCGCGCTTTCGGCGCAAAACTGGTCGAGCATGGCGAGGATTTCCAGGCCGCCCGCGAGGAGGCCGAGCGCCACGCCAGCCGCGAAGGGCTCGAACTCGTGCCGTCGTTCCATCCCGATCTGGTGACGGGCGTTGCCACTTACGCGCTCGAACTCTTCCGCAAGGCGCCCGACCTCGACGTTCTCTATGTGCCGATCGGGCAGGGATCGGGCATCTGCGGCTGCATCCTGGCGCGCGACCTGCTCGGGCTGTCTACCGAGATCGTCGGCGTGCAGTCGACGGAAGCACCGTCCTATGCGCTGTCGTTCGCGGCCGGCACGGTCGTGACGACCGCGACCAGCAACACGCTGGCCGACGGCATGGCGACGCGCGTGCCGGACGCGGACGCACTTGCGATCATCCGCAAGGGCGCCTCCCGCATCGTGCAGGTCAGCGACGATGAAGTGGCCGCGGCGATCCGTGCCTACTGGACGGATACGCATAACCTTAGCGAAGGCGCGGGCGCCGCCGCGCTCGCCGCCGCCATGCAGGAAAAGGCAAAGATCCGGGGAAGACGCGTCGGCCTGATCCTGAGCGGCGGCAATATCGATTTCGAACTGTTCAACCGATGGATCATTCCACAGGCCGCGGCCTTCGCCGGCGGCAAGGCGCTCGTGTGAGCGCACAATGGGGACGACGACAATGAACCAGCCCGCGAACCAGGCCGCGAACCAGCCCGCATCCGCCTACTTCATGGAAGACCGCCACGACCCGACCGAGGCGCACACGCTTTCGGTGCTGGTGCAGAACGAGCCCGGCGTGCTCGCGCGCGTGATCGGGCTGTTCTCTGGGCGCGGCTACAACATCGAAAGTCTCACCGTCTCCGAGACCGAGAACCAGAAGCACGTCTCCCGCATCACCATCGTCACGACGGGCACGCCGATGGTGATCGAACAGATCAAGCACCAGCTCGACCGCATGGTCCCGGTCTACCGGGTCGTCGACATGACGTTGACCGGCCGCTCGATCGAACGGGAACTCGCGATGGTGAAACTGCGCGGCACCGGCGAGCACCGCGTCGAGTCGCTGCGGCTGGCGGAAGCGTTCCGCGCCCGCGTGATCGACGCCACCGTCGAAAGCTTCGTGTTCGAGATCACCGGCAACTCCGCCAAGATCAACCAGTTCATCGACCTGATGCGACCGCTCGGCCTGATCGAGGTTTCGCGGACCGGCGTCGCCGCGATCGGACGCGGGGCCGAGGGGATGTGAACCATGCTGGCGCGCGACTGGTACTACAACGAGCGGCGGCGGCTCGGGCTGGATTCCGCGGTCGCCTCCATCTACGACCGCCATGACGACAGCGATATCCGCGCCCGCGCGGCGCTGACCATGCTCGGCGTGCAGCCCGGCTGGCGGGTGGCCGATATCGGCTGCGGCAACGGCGTGCTGGCCTGCGAGGCGGCGCTGATGGGCGCCGAGGTCGACGCGATCGATATTTCGCCGGCGATGCTGGCGCTGGCCAACATCCAGGCCAGGGATCGCAGGGTCGCGATCCGCACCCAGCCCGCGGGTCTCCTGAGCTTCGCGTACAAGCCGAATTCGTACGACCTGATCGTCAGCGAATTCACGCTGCATCATTTGCCGGATTTCTGGAAGGCGGTGGCGCTGTCGCGAATCCATGCCGCGCTGAAGCCCGGCGCGAATTTTTACCTGCGCGACATCGTGTTCGTCTCTACGCCGGACGGCGTCGAGCGCGATGTCGAACAATGGGCCGATTTCAGCATCAAGAACCACGATTTCAACCGCGACAGCGTGATGACCCATATGCGCGACGAATATTCGACCTTCGGCTGGGTGATCGAGCGCATGCTGACCGACGCCGGCTTCACGCTGGTCTCGGTCGACTATCACGCGCCGCTGCACGGCACCTATCTGCTGCAGAAGCCGAAATCGGGCGGGCAGGGCTAGGGCCGATGAAGCCTTATGACGTCGGCTTGGCCGTCTTGGTGGCGGTGATCTGGGGGCTTGCCTTCGTGGCGAGCCGGCTGGCGCTCGACGAATTGTCGCCGGCGTTGATGACGGCGCTGCGCTTTGCCATCGCCGCCGTGCCGTGCCTGTTCGTGCGCAAACCCGACGTTTCCTGGCCGCTGCTGATCGCGATCAGCGGCACGCTGTTTCTCGGACAGTTCCTGGCGCAGGCCTATGGCCTTGCCCATGGCGTTCCCGTCGGCCTCACCAGCGTGATCGTGCAGAGCCAGGCGCTGTTCACCATCGCCTTTGCCGTGGTCGCATTTCGCGAAATGCCGACGACGGTGCAGACCTTCGGCATCGGCATCGCCGCGACAGGCCTTTTGATGATCTGCGGCACGGTCGGCTACGATTTCAGCGCCGGCGCCTTCGCGGTGCTGATGATCTCGCCGGTCAGCTTTGCGATCGGCAATCTCCTGCTGCGGCGGGCGCGGGACGTGCCGATGTTCGATCTGTTCGCCTGGCTCTGCCTCGTGCCGCCGCTGCCGCTATTGGCGCTGGCGCTGGTCGCCGACGGGCCGCAGCCGACCCTCGACTCGCTGATCCACATGTCGCTGACCGGCCTTGCCTGTATGCTGGCGCTGGGCGCGATTTCCACCAGCATCGCCTATTGGCTGTGGGGCCGGCTGCTGCGGGATTATACTGCCGCGCAGGTGGTGCCGTTCGCGCTCCTGGTTCCGTTCGTCGGCGCCGCCGCCTCGACCCTCGTCTTCGGTGAACGGTTCGGGCCGCTGCGGCTGGCCGGGATGCTCATCGTGGTGTGCGGGATCGCGATCATGCTTTTGTCGAAACGGCCGCAAGTCCTGCCCGAGATCGCCTGAGTGTTCCGATGTCGCAGCCGCTCCTGATCGCCTTCGTGATGTTCGCCGTCGTGATGTTCTTCACGCCCGGGCCGAACAACGTCATGCTGCTGTCCTCGGGGCTCACCCACGGCTTCCGCCGTACGCTGCCGCATATCGCGGGCATCACGCTGGGTTTCGCCTTCATGATCGCGGCCGTGGGCCTCGGCCTGGGGACGATCTTCATCGCTTATCCGCTGCTGCAGACGATCCTGAAATATGCCGGCGCGGCCTACCTGGTCTATCTCGCCGTTGCCATCGCGATATCAGGGGCGGCTCCGACGGCACAGGACAATCGGCGCGGCCCCATGACCTTCTGGGGTGCTGCGATGTTCCAGTGGATCAACGTCAAGGGATGGGTGATGGTGATCGGCACCATCACCGCTTACGCGGCGATCGCCAGCTTCCCCTGGAATATCGTGATACAGACCGCGATCGGCCTCGTGATGGGAACGCTGTCGACGGTGGCCTGGGCGCTGTTCGGCAGTGCGCTGCGGCCGGTCCTGAGGTCGCCGAAGGCCGTGCGGGCCTTCAATATCGTGATGGCGGCGCTGCTGCTGGCCTCGCTCTATCCGGTCTTCGTGGACGCATGATGCCGCACCGCGCCATGCAGAAACGGATTTCCCCTGAGCGGAAAAATGCTCTAGACAACGCCGGAAATTCGCAGGCGACCGGCGGTCCCACCCGCTTAAATGCCTGATTAACCGGCCTATTTTGGCCACCGATGAGGAAACGACCATGCGTGTTTATTACGATCGCGACGCCGACCTGAACCTGATCAAGGGCAAGAAGGTCGTCATCGTCGGCTATGGCAGCCAGGGCCACGCCCATGCGCTGAACCTGAAGGATTCCGGCGTCAAGGACGTCGCCATCGCACTGCGCAAGGGATCGGGCTCCGCCAAGAAGGCCGAGACCGCCGGCTTCAAGGTGATGGAAGTCGCCGAGGCGGCCAAATGGGCCGACCTCGTGATGATGCTGACCCCCGACGAACTGCAGGGCGACATCTACCGCGAGCACCTGCACGACAACATGAAGAAGGGCGCGGCGCTCGTGTTCGCCCACGGCCTCAACGTGCACTTCAACCTGCTCGATCCGCGCCCCGATCTCGACGTGCTGATGATCGCCCCCAAGGGCCCCGGCCATACCGTGCGCTCGGAATACCAGCGCGGCGGCGGCGTGCCCTGCCTGATCGCGATCGCGAAGGACGTTTCGGGCAACGCCCACGACCTCGGCCTCTCCTACGCCTCGGCGATCGGCGGCGGCCGCGCCGGCATCATCGAGACCTCGTTCCGGGAAGAATGCGAGACCGATTTGTTCGGCGAGCAGGTGGTGCTGTGCGGCGGCCTGGTCGAACTGATCAAGGGCGGCTTCGAGACGCTGGTGGAAGCCGGCTACGCGCCGGAGATGGCCTATTTCGAATGCCTGCACGAGGTGAAGCTGATCGTCGACCTGATCTATGAAGGCGGCATCGCCAACATGAACTACTCGATCTCCAACACCGCCGAATACGGCGAATACGTCACCGGCCCGCGCATCGTTACCGACGAGACCAAGAAGGAAATGAGGCGCGTGCTGGCCGACATTCAGTCCGGCCGGTTCGCGCGCGACTGGATGCTGGAGAACAAGGTCAATCAGACCTCGTTCAAGGCGACCCGCGCCAAGCTCGCCCAGCATCCGATCGAGGAAGTCGGCGTCAAACTCCGCGACATGATGCCGTGGATCAAGAAGGGCGCCCTGGTGGACAAGACCAAGAACTGAGACTTGATCGGCGATTCCGGTGCGAGGTCGCGCAGGCGCTCGATCGCCGGAACGAAAAGTTAAGCCCTTATCGGCATATTCAAAGGCGAGAGCGCGAAGCGCGTTCTCGCCTTTGGCTTTTGGTCGCGCGCGCCGCTGAAAATGACGCGAAGCGCCGCGGCGAAACAAGAACTGACGCTTCAATCACATTCTTCATCTGAAGCAACTCAAGTGATTTGTTCGAGCCGGAAAATCCTGCAGCTTCAGATTCAAGGCGCCGTTTCTTAATCCATATTCTCGTCTCGGACGCGATCACCAGCAACGGATTGAGTACGCCCCGGCAACAAGAATTGAGAACTCATGCATATTGTTGAGCGGCGTGATGGAGTGCGTCGCGCCGACAAGACCGCAAAGCTGATCCAGACGGCTGGCAAGCGGAAGCGCCTGGCGAGGCTCAACCCAGCCCCAGCGCCGTGATCACGGCGCGCCGGTCGAAATAGGGACGCTCGCAGACGATCTTGTCCGAACCGGGTGCGAATTCGAAGCTCGCCATCATGCGCACGCGAAACGCTCGCCCGGTTGGGGCGATCTCGCCCTTCGGCGTTCGCAGCGGCCCGAGATGGGTGCCGGAAAGCCAGAACTCAACCAGAACGGTGTCGCCGCCAGCGCCGATGGCGATGATCTCGTTGGACTGGTCGGGAAACGGGATGCGTGAAGCGGTGAAATAGCCGCGCACCGCGGCTTCGCCGTCGAACACGGTCCCGGCGCCATACAGCTCGTAGCGCGGCTGCGCGAAGGTCGCGATCACGCCGTCCCAGTCGTGCTCGCATTCGAGCCGCATATGGTCGCGCACGGTCCGGATCCGCGCCGCGGTCAGTTGGTCCATGGAAATCCGCTCCTCAGGGCCGCGGAATAAAGTGTTAGTCCACCCCGTTGCACCCGTCAAAGAGGGCGCCAGAAACGAGCGCGAGGAGCGTCCGTCCGGCCGGTCGCGCTACGGGCGTGGAGGCTACTTCTCGATCTTGTTATGGACCTGCCAGAATCGCAGGGTGCGCTGGGCGGTTTCCGCGGACAGCTTGCCGTAGTCCTTCCAGGCGAGCTTCAGCGTCTGTTCCGATATCGGTTGCTGCAGCGGCCGGTTGGAAAGGATGGTTTCCACCGCCAGCCAGTTCAGGCCGGCGGATTTGCAGGGGATCAGGATGAGATCGGACCGCGGTCCCTCCAATAGCCGCATCATCATGTCGGTCGCCACGTTGTTGAGAACGGCGAGCGAGGCTGCGACTTCATCGAATTTTCCGGCGCCGGCGAACTTGATGAGGGCCGCGTCGTCCAGTTCGTCGTGCGCCTTCAACAGTTTCACCAGGGCTTCGGCGCGGCTGAAATCCCGCAGCGAAGAGCCGTCTTCGCCCGCGGCGCCGGCGATGGTGTTCAGGATCCGCGCGATCTCCTGCTGAAGTTCGGGGGGCGCGATGGCTGCCAGCCGGGCGCGTACGGCGCTGGTCGCGCGCCGCAGCAGGTCGCGGAGGAACTTGATGGGAAGGTCGATCCGAAGGCCGAGGATCTCGGTGAGTTCATCGTCGGCTTCCGCGCGCGCGACTACGGTGGAATAGCCGGTGTCGGAAAAGCGTGCGCTGGCATTGTTGGCGAGCTTGCGAATCACCGTGCGTTCGCCGCGGTCGACGATGACGTCGGTGACCGCCTCCGGGAGATTGGTGCGGCCCGAAATGGCGAGCAGGTGATCCTGCCCCCTCGTGCTGGCGATCTCCACGAGGTCGCTCGTCCTCAGGCGGCTGGAGTTGGCCAGCACGCTGCCGGCGACGGCGATTTCAGCATCCCGCGCCAGATGCTGAATGACTTCGAACGGCGCGTAATCGACCGGCGCCAGGCGCTGGCTGAGTTCGGCCCTGGCCCGGCTCTCGACGCGCCCGATCAGGACACACAGCACGTCGTCGAAAACCTTGATCTGATCCTCGCTGAGTCGTTCCCCGTCATGCAGGAAGAGATTCGTCACCTGGCGAAGCGTGTCGACGCGCCGTTCGGATGAGCCGCTCTTAACGGCGTCTTCGAGCTCGGCGATGATGGAATGTTCGAGCTTCTGCAAGATACGCCCCGCTTGCCTTCCTCGACACTTGCCGGCGTGAAGCCCGGTTCCGCACCGTCGTGAAATGTCGGGAGTTCAAACGCGGACAATAAGTGCCGCACCCTACGCTCGCGTTAAAATGGAGCTCCGTAGAAATACAGGTTCGGCTTGCTCAACGAATGCCCGGTCATCCGGAAACCGCCATGGGGCCTGCATCGGTCCCGCGGAGCGGGGCAGAAAGCCAAAAAACGTACTTAACGGAAGCCTGCCGGCAGCCGCGCTATTTGATGCCGGCGGCGCCAAAGCCGGCTTCCACCGCCGCGACGCGAAGATCGATCTGTTTCTGCGGCAGCTTGCGGAACAGCGACCGCGTCGCCAGCACCACGCCGCGCCGGCTGTCGGCAAAAGTCGATTGGCGCGAGAGCTGCTGGGTGAGCGCGACATAGAACATCGCCGCCAGTTCGTGCGGTTTGAAGATGAAAGCGCGGCCGTTGTTTGCCGCCATCACATTGAAGGCGGCATAGTTGTGAATGCCGCTATTGACGTGCACCCCGCCCAGATCGTCGTTCTGTGTAAGCGGAACCCTGATGAAATCCTTCATCAGTCTGGGCTGGTCATGCCGGGTCGGATCCTGCATGTCGCGAATCGCGACGCCGCAGCCGACCTGCCAGTCCCATTTCGCGATATCCGGCCGCGCGCTGTTGGCGATCAGGGTGCCGAAAATATCCGAATAGGATTCGTTGAGCGCGCCGCTCTCGCCGAGATAGATGAGACGCGCCGTGGCGCCGGTGACGCCGTGAAACAATTCATGCGCGACCACGGAGAGGGATGACGCCAGTGACCGCAATTGGCCGCCGAGACGCTGCTGGCCGTACAGCATCTGGGTCCCGTCCCAGAATGCGTTCAGCCAGACCTTGCTGCCGGGCGGCTGCTCGAACTGCCTGACCACGCAGTTGACGGTCGAGACCACGCGCCCGCCCATGTTGTCGATGTTGTTGCGCTTGAGCACCTTGCGCAGGAAGGTCGTGACCATGGCGGCGTGGGTATGGGCGCTGACCGCCGCCGGCGACCAGGGATGCGCCACGAGATTGCCGGGCAGCTTGCCCCCGACCGGGTCGCGGTAGCCGAGATCGTAGGTTTCGATGTTCAGCCTGGCATCGCGCATCACTCGCTTGCCGCCGGTGACTTCGATGTTGAAGGTCTTCATGCGGCCGAGTTCGTCGCGGGCGCTGGCGGTGCCATGCGCGACGGCCGGCGTGCGCGGCAATTCCGCCACCAGCGCGCCGTTCAGCGCATCAACGACGTAATCGAACACCAGCGGCATCTGATGCACGGCCTGCGATGCCTTGCCCTTGTTCCGGCTTCGCACGTCCTCGACGATATAGGCGAGATGCCATTTGCCCTTGTGGTCGAGAAACAGATTCAATGCTGGAACCGCGTCGGGTAGCTGCCGTCCATAACCTGCCATGGCGGCAATCTTCTTCAGCGCATCATGCGGGGAAATTTTCGCGACGTAGGATCCGAGATCCGGCCTCGCCATGCTGGAATTGAGCGAGATCAGCTCATTGTCGTCATCGAGTTCGACGCTGACCAGCGAGGCGAAAACCGGAATGCCCCTGATCTGCTGACGGAACTTGACGACGGTGGTTCCGGTCAACGGCACGGTCTCGACGCCCAGGCTCCTGAAATCGCTGTCCTCGTCATTCACCTTCGGCGCGGTCAGCGACGGCATCGCGCGGCTGGCAAAGGCGTGGGCGAGGATGCGCTTTGCGGCGCTTTCCGGGTCGAGATTTTTCGGGAGACTTTCGGCAAGCGCGAAAGTGTTGGAAGCCGGGCGATCGGCTTTAAGGGCCGCGAAGGCGCGGCCGCCGCGTTCTTCGGTGACGTGCATCGCCATGACCTGAAAGCCACGCGCTACGGCTGCTCGTGCGGCGGCCCGCGCCGGCGTCTTCGCCTTCCTTGCCATGATTGTAGTCCCCCAAGCCAGCAACCGGAGCAGGTTAGGTCAATCGATCTCGATTTGGAATCGCGAAGATGAGCCGCGGTCGCCCGATGTTGTGCGGCGTAACCGCTAGGCCGCATGGCCGTCAGGCTGGTCGGCGACGGGCGCAACGCGCGGGGTCGAGTTGCGTCTCCGCTGAACCCCGATGCGGGTCAAAATTCGAAGACCTCGTGCTTGAAAGGCCTCATGCTTGGGGAGCGCAAGACTCCGCCTGCGATTGCACCGGGCTGAATTCGGGCTACAAAGGGTTTGCTGGGTTGGAGGGGGAGCTGACAATGCAATCTGCCGTCATTACCGGGGCGTCCACCGGCATCGGCTGGGCCACCGCGAAACTGTTGCTCGATCGCGGGTTTCGGGTGTTCGGCAGCGTGCGCAAGCAGGCCGATGCCGATCGATTGAAGGCGGAATTCGGCGCGAATTTCACCCCGCTGTTGTTCGATGTCACCGATGAGACCGCGGTGCTGGCCGCCGCCCGCGAGGTGCGCGCGGCGCTGAACGGCGAGACGCTGACCGGGCTCGTCAACAATGCCGGCATCGCGGTCGCGGGGCCGGTGCTGGAGCTGGCGGCCGACGAATTCCGCCATCAGATGGACGTCAATGTGATCGGGCCGATCATCGCCACGCAGGCGTTCGGCCCGCTGCTCGGGTCCGATCCGTCGCTGAAGGGGCCGAAGGGGCGCATCGTCATGATCAGCTCGGTAGCCGGCAGAAACGGCAATCCGCTGACGGGGGCCTATTCGGCCTCAAAACACGCGATCGAGGGACTGTCGGAAAGCCTGCGCCGCGAGATGATGCTGTTCGGCATCGACGTCATTGTCGTCGCACCTGGCGCGGTAAAGACTCCGATCTGGAGCAAGGCCGAGGAAGTCGATATTTCCGCCTACCAGAATTCGCCGTTCATGCCGGCGCTGCAGCGGATCCGCAAATTCATGCTGAAGCTTGGCGAAACCGGATTGCCGGCCGAAACCATCGCGAAAGCGATCGCCGATGCCCTGACCACCGCGCGTCCCAAAGTGCGCTATCAGCTCACGCCGGACCCGATGCGGCACCTGGTCACAGGCGTGCTGCCGAAGCGGATGGTCGACAGGATCATCGCCAGGCGGCTCGGATTGATGCCGCCGGCATGAGCAGGCACGCCATGTTCAGAACCTTTGCCGGAGCCGCAGCCATTTGCCTCTCGGCATCATTCGCCTGTGCCGGCGACCAGGGCGACCCCGAAAAATCCTGCGATGGCAACACCTATGAGATGGTCGAGTGCCTCAAGGCCGGGACCGCGCAGTGGGACAAGCGGATGACCATTGCCTATCAGCAGGCGCTGAAGGACGCCGCAGCCCGGCAGCACGACCAGTTGCGTGCGGCGCAGCGGCTTTGGATTCAATACCGCGACGCCAATTGCCTGTATTACGGCCTGGGGGAAGGCTCCATCGCCCGCATCGACGCCGGCGAATGCATGCGCAGCATGACCGAGGCGCGCGCCCGCGAGCTGGAAGGCCTCGGCCATCAATAGCGGGTGATGCCGGCCGTCCGCGGATGACCGCCTGCGACAGAGGACTGTTCGATGCCGATCCAGATCTGCTGCGCTTGCGGGACCTCGTATCCCGATGCTCCCGAACCGCCCTCGCGCTGCCTGATCTGCGAAGATGAGCGGCAGTTCGTGCCGCGCGGCGGACAAGCATGGACAACGCCGGGGAAATTTGCGGGCGGGCACGTCAATGCATGGCGGCGTTTGGAGACGGAGCTGTTCGAAATCCATACTCATCCGGGATTTGGTATCGGCCAGCGCGCGCTGCTGTTGCGGACTTCCGAGGGTAACATCCTGTGGGATTGTATCTCTCTATTGGACGATGCGACGGAGGCGCTCATCCGCGGGTTGGGCGGTCTGCGTGCAATCGCGATCTCGCATCCGCACTATTATACTTGCATGCAGGATTGGGCGCGTACCTTTGACTGCCCTGTCCATCTGCACGCCGCCGATGCCGACTGGATCATGCGCCCGGATCCCGCGATCCGCCATTGGGACGGTGAAGTACTGGAAATAGCGCAAGGCGTGACGCTGCTCAGGCTTGGCGGCCACTTTCCAGGCGGCAGCGTGCTGCACTGGGCGGGAGGTGCCGGCGGACGCGGCGCGCTCTTGAGCGGGGATATCGTGCAGGTGGCGGCGGACCTCAGTCGGGTCTCGTTTCTTTGGAGCTATCCCAACATGATGCCGCTCTCGGCGGCAACGGTGCACCGTATCGCAGACACGCTGGCGCCGTGGGGATTCGAACGAATTTACGGCGCGTTCCCCGGACGGCAGGTGACGGCTGGCGGCGCGCGTGTCGTGGAACGATCGGCTGCGCGCTATATCGAGCTTCTGGCGGGTGGCCAGCCGTAAGGCGAGATCGCCGGCGGGGCATGCACGAATTCGGGCAGGCGTCGGCTCGAGTGCCTTCCGGTAAGGTCGCCGGCTGGAATTCACCGGGCGCAGAACGCCCCGATCCGCAAATTCATTGCGCGGTCATGACGTTTCCCTTACATTTTTATGACACGCCGCAGGCGCCGGCTGCGGCGTCCGTCCTCCTGGTCGTCGCCAGCCAAGGTCCCAGGGCAGTGCCGGGTGCAGTTGCGTCTTAACCCATGGCGCCCGCGCCAAATCCAGGTCCAGTCGCTAGCGTCGCCGCCGGAGGCATTGCCTCGGTCGGAATCTGGCGGCTGCTTGCGGTCGCAGCACCCCAACTGGCGGCGCTGGTCGTCATGCTGCAGACCGAGACCGACTTCGGCTCGCGCACGGGCTTTTTGCTGTCCTGGGGGATCCTGAACTTCTTCTGGATCGCGCTGTTGCGGCGTCCGGCGCTGTCGGGCGCGCTGTCGCTGACGCTGGTCGTGGTGCTGGTTCTGCTGTCGCGGCTCAAGCACGACATCGTGCAGATGACCGCGAACTTCGTCGATCTGATGGTGATCGACCGCGATACCGCGGCGTTCCTGTTCACGATCTTTCCCAATCTGCGCTGGTCGGTGATCGGCGCCGGCCTGCTCATCCTCCCCCTGATGTATGCGCTGTGGTGGCTCGATCCGTTCCGGATCCGCCGGCTGCCGGCGGTGGCCTGCAAGCTCGCCTGTCTTGCCGCGCTGGTCGGATATTCCATGGAATGGCCCGATGAAGCCTGGCGCGGCTATTACGACGACGGTTACCTGTCGAAATTCGCCCGCTCCGGCGTTATCGCGGTGTCGGATTTCATCAATTACGGCTTCATGGAATCGGATGCGGTCGCGACCGAACGGCTCAAGGTGCCGCTGGTGGATTCCTGCCATCCCAAAGGTCTGCGGCCCAACATCATCATGATCCATGATGAATCCAGTTTCGATATAAGGGAGGCCAGCGGCGTCAAGGTGCCGCAGGGCTATGGCAGCCATTTCAAGTCGTTCGACGGCAAGGAGCGCAGATTCCTGGCCGAGAGCAATGGCGGGCCGAGCTGGTTCACCGAATACAATGTGCTGGCCGGGCTGTCGTCGCGCTCGTTCGGCCGGTTCGCCTATTTCGTGACCCGCATCGCCTCGGGCCGCGTCGAGCGCGGCCTGCCGCTGGCGCTGCGCCGCTGCGGCTACGATACGCTCTCGCTGTACCCGGCCTTCGGTGCCTTCATGAGCGCGCGCAGCTTCCAGACCACGACCGGCATCGAACATTTCTATGACGCGCACGATCTCGGCGCCAGGGACGTCGAACCCGACAGCTTCTTCTACGACAAGGCCCTGAACCTGATGGCGCGGCAGCCGCCGGCGGCGCCGCTGTTCATGTTCGTTTATCTCGCCGCCAATCATTTTCCCTGGGAGACGCGGTTTCGTCCGGACCTGACGCCGTCCTGGCGCAAGCCCGGCAACGCGCCGGTGGTCGATGAATATCTGCGCCGGCAGACGATGAGCGCCGACGAATACCGCGCCTTTCTCGCCGGGCTGAAGAAGAAGTTCCCGGGGCAGCCGTTTCTGATCGTGCGCTATGGCGATCATCAGCCGGAATTCTCGCCGCAGGTTCTCGATCCCGGCCTCGACCAAGCGGGCATCGGCAAGAAGCTGGAGAATTACGACCCGCGCTATTACGCGACCTATTACGCCATCGACGCCATCAACTTCCAACCGGTCGAAAGCCCCGCCGTGATGGATACGATCGACGGGCCGTATTTGCCGTTGGTGATCCAGGAAGCCGCCGGTATTCCGCTCGATCCGTCGTTCGCGGAGCAGAAGACCATCATGCTGCGCTGCAAGGGCATGTTCTATGCCTGCAAGGACGGCGCCGAAGCCCGCCGTTTCAACCGGCTATTGATCGACGCCGGCCTGATCCACGGATTGTAGGCTGCGACATAAGGTTCCCGGTGAGCCAGGGCGTCCGGGCGCCTTGAGTGTGGCTGTACAAACCTGCTATTCTGACCGGGGTAGAGGGCTTTCTTTCCGGGGTTTCCTGTCATGGTGATGCGTCTGTTCGCGCCGCAATTTCTCGTGGTCTGGGCCTTCCTCGGCTCGGCCATCGCCGTGCATTTCCGCGGCAAGGTGCGGCTGGGGTTCTGGCGGCAGTTCACCGACCATTCCACCATCATGGCCCCGTACAATGTGCTGATGTACATGTTCTCGGCGGTGCCGAACCGGCCGATCCTCGACGAGCAGTCGATTCCCGAGCTCAAGCTGCTGCGCGACAACTGGCAGCCGATCCGCGACGAGGCCATGGCGCTGTTCGCGCAGGGCCAGATCAAGGCCGCCGACAAGTACAACGACTGGGGTTTCAACTCGTTCTTCCGCACCGGATGGAAGCGGTTTTACCTCAAATGGTACGACGCCCCGCTGCCGTCGGCGCTTGCCAATTGCCCGAAGACCGTCGAACTCCTGAATTCGATCCCCAACGTCAAGGGTGCGATGTTCGCCAGCCTGCCGCCCGGCGGTAAACTGGTGCAGCACCGCGATCCCTATGCTGGCTCGCTGCGCTATCACATGGGATTGCTGGTGCCGAAATCGCCCGGCGAATGCCGCATCTTCATCGACGGCGAACCGCACTACTGGCACGAGGGCAAGGGCCTGCTGTTCGACGAGACCTATCTGCACTACGCCGAGAACACCACCAGCGACGACCGCATCATCCTGTTCTGCGACGTCGAACGCCCGTTGCACACCCGCGCCATGACCGCGGTCAATCGCTGGGTCAGCAAGAATATCATCAACGAGAGCGCCACCCAGAACGAGGAGGGCGAGCGCGTCGGCTGGATCAACCGCGTCTTCGGCTCTGTCTATCAGGTGCGGCTGGTCGGCAAGCGGATGAAGGCCTGGAACAGGCGGGTTTATTACGCCGTGAAATACCTCTTGATCGGCGGCATCCTCGCCGCGTTCCTGGCCAGCGCCTTCGCCTGAGGGCGGTGCGCCGCGGCAGATCGGTTCGGACGCAGTCTGCCGGGCCGTGCCGGCGTTTTCGTCGCTATGACTTGACCGCGGGCGTCCAATTCATGTGAGATGAACCATGAGTCCCATCCGCGCGCTTATTCCCCTTGTTCTGATTGCAGCCTGGTCGTCCGCCTCGGCGGAAACGATGAAGTTCGAGGACGCCTCGGCCGTGCTGGGTACGAGCTGCGCCAAGGACATTGATGACAATTGCCGCGGCGTCAACCTCGACACCGTTCGCCTGAAGGACTGCCTGTCGCGCAATCAGGATGTCCTGTCTCCTCAGTGCAAGAATGACTATGGCCGGGCCTTCGACGCGATTGTGAAGCGCGTTGCGGCCCGCGCGGCCGTTACCAAATTGTGCGAGCGCGACGTGAACAAATATTGCGGCAGCGTCAAGGCGGACCGCGCCCAGACCCTGGATTGCTTGTTGGCGGGACCGCGCGGCATGACCATCAACTGCAACAAGGCCCTCACCGAGGCGGGGTATCGCTGATGCGGTCGACGAGGAAAAGCCGGTGCGGCATCGGTCTGCTCATGCTCGTGCTCGCGCTGATCGGCTTTACGGCGCTGCCGGCTCTCGCGCAGGCCCAGGCGGGGGGCACGACAGACGAATGGGTCAACAAGCTCGCCGGGCTTGAAACTGCGCCGGATCTGGATGTCGCCGCGCTGCGGCAACAGGCGATGGACCGGATCAAGGCAAGGGCGAAGCTGGACGCCGCGCCGCTCAAGCGGCCACTGATCGCGCCGGGTTTGCTCAAGCTGCCGCAGTTCGCCGCCGACATTCGGTTCGACGAAGACGCTGCCGTCGTTCGGCCCGAGTCCTATCGGATTCTCGGCCGCATCGCCGATACGCTCTACCATCCGTCGCTATTGGGATACAAATTCCTGATCGTGGGCCATACCGTTTCGACGGGGAAGCGCGACTATAATCTGACGCTCAGCCAGCGAAGGGCCGAAACGATCCGCGACATCATGATAACCACGTTCAAGATTTCGCCGAAACGCCTTCAGGCCATCGGCCTCGGCGAGGAGCAATTGCTGGACGGCCTGCATCCGGCCGCGGCGCTCAATGCGCAGTTTCAGATCGTTACCGTGGGCAAGGCGCCCTAGCGCGGCCACAGTGGCGTCGATAGTTACCGGAAGCGATCGCAGGAGATATCAAATGACGACGAGCC
Source organism: uncultured Alphaproteobacteria bacterium (assembly GCA_963721275.1). GTDB lineage: Bacteria > Pseudomonadota > Alphaproteobacteria > Rhizobiales > Xanthobacteraceae > Bradyrhizobium. The sequence continues at coordinate 451,559 of CAVRIQ010000028.1, forward strand.
TGAAGCAGATGATGGAAGCGGCCAACGCCGCGGTACCGAAGATCACGCCGGCCCAGGCGCGCGAGATGATCGGCAAGGGCAACACCCTGGTGGTCGACGTGCGCGACGCGCCGGAGGTCGAAAACAGCGGCAAGATCGCCGGCGCCGTGCATGTTTCGCGCGGCATGCTGGAATTCCGCGCCGACCCCGACTCGCCCTATCACGACAAGAATTTTACCAAGGACAAGACCGTCATCCTGTATTGCGCGTCCGGCGGGCGCTCCGCGCTTGCCGCCAAGGTGCTCAAGGATATGGGCTACGGCCAGGTCTACAATGTCGGCGCCTTCAAGGACTGGGCCGAACACGGCGGCGAGGTCGAAAAGCCGATCGAACCGGGGATGTGACGGCGCCTCTGGCGCTTTTCCAGGCTATGGCGACGGAGCAGGGAGGCGTCACGGGCCCTGACGGCTGAGGTTGCCATCGCTGCAAAATGCGGCAATTGTCTCACGCAGATATCAACGGGAGATACCGACGCCATGGCCTTTTCGCTGTACGATGCCACCGTCGCCAACTATCTGCAGATACTGGGCGCTGTCGGCGGTCTCCTCGAAAAGAGCCTGGTGCATTTCCGCGACAAGGGCGTCGACCCCGCTGAAATCGTCGAGACGCGGCTGGCCGCCGACATGTGGCCGCTGCGTTCCCAGATCGTCGCGCTCGCCCATCATTCGCGGGGCGCCATGGAAGCGGCGAAGAATGGCGTGTTCGTGCCGCCTTCGAGCAAGCCCGACCTCGATTATGCCGGGCTGCAGGCTCTGGTGGCGGAGGCGCGCAGCGAATTGTCCGGCCTCACGCCCGAGGCGGTCGATACGCTGGTCGGCCGCGACGTCACCTTCAAGATCGGCGACCGCGCGCTGCCGTTCACGGCGGAAGGCTTTTTGATGTCGTTCTCGCTGCCGAACTTCTTCTTCCACGCCACCACCGCCTACGACATCCTCCGCCACAAGGGCGCGCCGATCGGCAAGCGCGATTTCATGGGCAAGCTGAAACTCAAGGCGTAAGGCGGCAGGACCGCTCGCTGCGCAGCCCGCTGCGCCCGCCAGCCCTGCATGCGCGTGGGTTGAGCCGCAATGTGTGCTGACGTAATGGTCCGCGATGAACGAGCCGACAGGCGGCGCTGAAGCTTTAGCCCGAAAATCAGAGGCGACACCGGGCCTGCTTGGGGTCGCCTGCGGCCTTGGCGCCGCGCTGTTCTGGGCACTCGGCTTCGTGGCGACGCGACACGGCCTCAAGGTCGGATTCTCGCCCGCGGACCTGCTGATGCACCGCTTCCTGTGGTCGGGCCTCGCGTTCCTGCCGCTCGTTGTTCGCGCCGGCTTCGGCAATCTCTGCGGCATCGGATGGGGCCGCGGACTTGCGCTGATGGTGCTGGGCGGGCCGGTGATGTCGATCATCAGCTATACCGGATTCCTCTTCGTGCCGCTGGGGCATGGCAGCGTTATCCAGCCTTCCTGCGCGACCCTGGGCGGCCTTTTTCTCGCGGCCGCGTTGCTCAGGGAGCGCATCTCGTTCTCGCGATTCTTCGGCGCGGTCGTCATCGTCGGCGGCCTCGCCGTGATCGGCGCCGAGTCAATCGGCCATATCGGCCTCAGCGGTGTGCAGGGCGATCTGATCTTCGTCCTGACCGGCTTCATGTTCGCGGGCTTCGGCACGTTGCTGCGGTATTGGCGTGTCTCCGCCTTCTCCGCGGCCACGGTCATCAGCGTGCTGTCACTCTCGCTGTTTCCGGTCTATGCGGCATCCGGCGGGCTCGGCCGCGTGGCGGCGATCGGCCTCGGCGAGAACGCGCTGCAGGCCCTGGCGCAGGGCATCCTGGCCGGCCCGGCGGCGATGTATCTGTTCGCGTTCTCGATCCAGCTTCTCGGCGTCGCCCGTGCCGCGGTTTTCCCGGCGATCGTGCCGGCGCTGACCCTGCTGGTCGGCTGGCTGCTGCTCGGCGAGCCGCCGACCGCGCTGCAGGCGGCGGGACTGGCGACGGTGCTGACCGGATTCTATCTGGCGCAGCGGCAGCGTTAGCTTTCCGGCGCCGGAGGCGGTGTGTATTGCGCCGAAGCCGGCTACGGCTTGCCGACCTTCTCCCACAGCCAGCGCGCCACCGCATCGGGCGATGACGCGCCGTCGCCGCCGGCGGCGCGCAGGTTGGCCTCGCGCATGTCGGCGATGTCGATCTTGCCGAGCAGCGGGGCCAGCGCGCCGCGCAACGCCTGATCGGCGGCGCGTTTCGGCGCCAGCAGCACGATCGCGTCGTAGGGCGGGATCGCGTGTCTGGGATCGTCCAGCACCACCAGATCGTATTTCGCGATCAGCCCGTCCGAGGTATAGCCCGCGATCACGTCGACTTCGCCGGAGGCGGCGGCGGCATACATGAAATCCGGCTGCATCTGTCGCTGCGCGCGGAATTTGAGCCCGATAGGCCTCGCGCAGCCCGGCCCATTCCGGCCGCGAAAAGAATTCATAGTCCGCCGCGATCGACAGCGTGCCCGCATGCGGTGCGAGGTCGGCAATCGAGCGGATGCCGAGCGCCTCGGCACGCTTGCGCGGCATCACCAGCGCATAGGCGTTTTCAAAACCGAGTTCGCCGAGCAACGTGATCTTCTGCCGCGCCAGCGTCGCTTTCAATTCGGCGAGCAGTTCCTCGCGCGGCCTGACGTCGGTGTGATGAAACTGGTTGGCCCACAGCGTGCCGGAATAGTCGACATAGACGTCGATATCGTTGGAAACCAGCGCATCGAAGATGACGCTGGAGCCGAGCCCCTCGCGCGTAGTGGCCGAAAGCCCCGCAGCCTGCAGCCGCTGCGCGATCAGCGCCGACAGCACATATTGCTCGGCAAAGGTCTTGGCGCCGACCACATAGCTCGTCGGCGAACGGGCCAGCGAGGGCACCAGCGTTGCCGCGACCAGCGCGGCGATGCCGATGCCGCCCAGCGCGACGCGGACGCGGCTGCGCCGGCGAAGGCCCTTCTCGATCAAGGCCAGCAACTGATCGACCGCGAGCGCCAATACCGCGGCGGCAAGGCAGCCGAACAGCACGAACACCCAGTTCTGGGTCTGCAGGCCGGCAAAGATGTAGTTGCCGAGGCTGGTCTGGCCGATCGGGGTCGACAGCGTCGCGGTGCCGATCACCCACACCGCCGCGGTGCGGATGCCCGCCATGATCACCGGCAGCGCCAGCGGCAGCTCCACGGTGAACAAGGACTGACTCTGTGTCATGCCGACGCCTTGCGCGGCCTCGAGGATGGCGGCATCGACGCCTTCCAGGCCGGTGATGGTATTGCGCAGCACCGGCAGCATGGAATAGAGCGCCAGCGCCAGCACCGCGGGCAGGAAGCCGAACGCGGAAAAGCCCAATCCGAACCAGGCCAGCGACAGCGACGCCAGCGCCAGCAGCAGCGGATAGAACAGCGCCAAGAGCGCCAGGCCCGGCACCGTCTGCACGATCGAGGCCAGCCCGAGCAGCGCGCCGCGCAGGACTCGACGATTGCGTGCCGCAATCGCGAGGGGCAGGCTGACCAGGAGGCCCAGCGCCAGCGCCGTGACGCTGACGCGGACGTGGTTGCCGAGATAATCCGGCAAATGTCCCAGTGCCTCGCTCCAGCGCGGATCGGTGAACAGGCTCATGCCGCGCCATCCCGCGGCAGCAGCGCGCTGAGCCGCTCGGCCTGCCGGCGCGGCGTGTGCAGCAGTTCGCCGACGTAAACGTCGCCGCTCCTGGAAAGCTCCGCCGGCGTGCCCTGCGCCAGCAGTTTTCCGCCGCGCATCACCGCAACGCGGTCGGCCAGCAATATCGCTTCCGTCATGTCATGGGTAATCATGACGGTGGTCAGCCCGAGCTTGCGATGCAGATCGCGAAAATCATCGCCGAGCGCATCGCGGGTGAGGGGATCGAGCGCGCCGAATGGCTCGTCCATCAGCACGATCCGGGGGCGTGCCGCCAGCGCCCGGGCGACGCCGACGCGCTGGCGCTGGCCGCCCGACAGCTCATGCGGAAAACGGTCGCGATACTCGCCGCGGTCGAGCCGCACCAGATCCAAGAGTTCGTCCACCCGCGCGGAAATCTGCGCCCCGGGCCAGCCCAGCAGTTTCGGCGTGATCCCGATATTGCCGGCGACGCTGATATGCGGGAACAGTCCGCCGCTCTGGAACACATAGCCGATGCGGCGGCGCAAGGAGACCGGATCGACCGCGCGCACGTCCTCGCCCTCGACGGTGATGCTGCCGGAATCGGCCTCGATCAGCCGGTTCGCCAGCCGCAACAGCGTGGTCTTGCCGGAACCGGAGCCGCCCACGATGGCGAGGAACTCGCCCCCGGCGACCTCGAGCGAGACGTCGTCGACCGCCCTGACACGGCCGCCATCAAAACTCTTGCCGACATGCGCATAGGCGATCAGTGGCGGGGCGGTCATTTGTTGCGAATATCACAGCGCCGGCGGGCAACCAAGCCGACGCGCCGTTTGCCTGTTGGCCGCGACCGGTTGAATTGTCGCGACGGGCGCGGTAATCCCACCGCCGCAACACTGGATATCGGGGAAACGCGTGCAGGCGGATGTCACCGCAGGATCGACGGCGGTCGCGCTTGACGACGCGACGGTGGCGTTCCGCCTCGCCGATAACCGCATCTACACCGCGGTCGAAAAGGCCGGCTTGCGGATCGCCCATGGCGAGTTCGTCGCCATTGTGGGTCCCACCGGGTGCGGAAAATCGACGCTGTTGAACGTCGCCGCGGGCCTGCTGAAGCCCGCTTCGGGCGCGGTGCGGATTTTCGACCAGCCGCTGACCGGCCTCAACCGGGACGCCGGTTATCTGTTTCAGGCCGATGCGCTGTTTCCATGGAAAACCGCGATCGACAACGTCGCCATTGGCCTCGAGGTCCAGGGCGCGCCGCGCGCGATGGCGCTGGAGCGCGCGCAGGGCTGGCTGACCGCGGTCGGTCTCGGCGCGTTCGGCAATCGCTATCCGCATATGCTGTCGGGCGGCCAGCGCAAGCGCGTGGGGCTGGCGCAGGTCCTGATCCGCGATCCCAAGATCCTGCTGATGGACGAGCCGTTCGGGCCGCTCGATGCCCAGACCCGCCAGATCATGGGCAATCTTTTGCTGGAATTGTGGAACGCCGATCGCAAGGCGGTGCTGTTCGTCACCCATGACCTCGAAGAGGCGATCGCGCTCGCCGACCGCGTCGTGATCATGTCGGCGGGGCCCGCCGCGCGCATCATCGGCGACTGGCAGGTGAAGCTTCCCCGTCCGCGCGACATTTCGGAAATCCGCCTGAGGGACGAGTTCCACGCGCTGCACCGGGAAATCTGGAGCGTGCTGAAGGACGAGGTGATGAAGGGTTACGCGCAGTCGGCGCAAACACCTGTGGGGGTGGCGGAATGAGCCGGGCAGGGCTGCTTCTCCTCCAGCTTCTCGTCGCGGTCGTCGCGCTGGGACTGTGGCAGTTGCTTGCCACCGTGCCGGTGTTTGGCCACATGCTGCTGCCGCCGTTCTTCTTTTCCAATCCGCTCGACGTCGGCAGCCAGATCCTGGACTGGTTCTGGACCGGCGTGATCTGGAAGCATCTGGCGATCACGCTGTGGGAATCGATTCTCGCTTTCGCGATCGGCTCGCTCGGCGGCGTGCTGATCGGCTTCTGGTTCGCGCGCCAGCCCGTCGTCGCCGCGGTGTTCGATCCCTATGTGAAGATGGCCAACGCGCTGCCGCGCGTCGTGCTGGCGCCGATCTTCACGCTGTGGCTCGGCCTCGGCATCTGGTCGAAGGTTGCGCTCGGCGTCACCCTGGTGTTCTTCATCGTGTTCTTCAACGTCTACCAGGGCGTCAAGGAGGTCAGCACCACCGTGCTCGCCAATGGCCGCATGCTCGGCATGAGCGAGCGGCAGCTGATGCGGCATGTCTATTGGCCCTCGGCGCTGTCGTGGATGTTCTCCTCGCTGCATACGTCGGTCGGCTTTGCCGTGGTCGGCGCCGTGGTCGGCGAATATCTGGGATCGGCGGCCGGGCTCGGCTATCTGATCCAGCAGGCCGAAGGCGTGTTCGACGTCGCCGGCGTGTTCGCCGGCATGTTCGTGCTGTCCGCCTTCGTCATCCTGATCGACCTCGCCGTGACCGCGGTCGAGCGGCGGCTGCTGGTGTGGCGGCCGGACGCGTTGGAGGGGCGGGGGTAGGGGCTGCGCACTACGTCATTCCGGGATGGTCCGAAGGACCAGACCCGGAGTCTCGCCTGAGGCCGTCGACCAGAGTGGTGCGGCCCACCTTCTCAAGCGACGCGCACTGCTCTATCGTGCGCCCAACCAATAAATGGCCCGGAGGATACCATGAGAACGATTTTTGGCAGATTGGCCGGCACGCTGCTGGCGTTGACGTTGACGTCCGGTCTTGCCGCCGCGCAAACCAAGATCACCGTGGCGGTCGGGGGCGGCGCCTGCCTGTGCTACCTGCCGACCGTGCTCGCAAAACAGCTCGGCGAATTCGACAAGGCGGGCGTTGCCGTCGACCTGGTCGATCTCAAGGGCGGCTCGGACGCGCTCAAGGCCGTGCTCGGCGGCAGCGCCGACGTGGTTTCCGGCTATTTCGACCACTGCGTCAATCTCGCCGCCAAGAAGCAGGAGCTGCAGGCGTTCGTGGTCTATGACCGCTACCCGGGCCTGGTGCTGGTGGTCTCGCCCTCGCACAATGGCGAGATCAAATCGATCAAGGACCTCGCCGGCAAGAAGGTCGGCGTCAGCGCGCCGGGTTCCTCGACCGATTTCTTCCTCAAATATCTCCTGAAGAAGAACGGGCTCGATCCCGCCGGCACGTCCGTGATCGGGGTGGGTCTCGGCGCCACCGCGGTCGCGGCGATGGAGCAGGGCCAGATCGATGCCGCCGTGATGCTCGATCCCGCGGTGACCGTGCTGCAGGGCAGCCATCCGGACCTGCGCATCCTCTCCGATACCCGCACGCAGAAGGATACGCTGGCCGTGTTCGGCGGCGAGTATCCGGGCGGCGCGCTCTACTCCACGGCCGCGTGGGTTGCCTCGCATGAGAAGGACGTGCAGGCGCTGACCAACGCGATCGTGAACACGCTGACCTGGATTTATTCGCATTCGGCGGAGGAAATCATGGCGAAGATGCCGCCGGAGATGGTCGGCAAGAACAAGGAACTCTATCTCGCCGCGCTCAAGAACACGATCCCGATGTATTCGGAAACCGGCAAGATGGATCCCAAGGGCGCCGACGCCGTGCTCGCCGTGTTCAGCGAGAGTTCGCCCGATGTCGCCAAGGCCCATGTCGACGTCAGCAAGACTTTTACCAACAAGTTCGTCGAACAGGCCAGGAAGACCACGGGGACGAATGCCAAATAGATCCGACCGGGCGGGATGACGCGGCCGGTCATTCATCGCGTCACGACGCTCGATCTGGCATTCGAGCCCCGGCCGTGGCCGTTCGCCGATCAGCGGCGCGCCGAGATATCGGCGCATTTCGCGGTCAAGCAGCGCGAGAAGCCGATCTGGAACGGCCGCATCCTGCTGGGGCGCGAACCCGTCTTCGCGGGCGAGCGCCTCAGCGCCAGCTATTTCGAGGCGGATTTCGCCAGCTTCCTGGCATGGCGCGACTGGGGCTTCCCCGACGCCAGCGTGTTCAACGGCTTCGGGATGGGCGCGCTGCGTTGTTCCGACGGCGCGTTCATCCTCGGGGAAATGGGCCGGCACACCTCGAATGCCGGGCGCATCTACTTTCCCTCGGGAACCCCGGATCTCGACGACCTCGTGGACGGCGCCGTCGATATCGCCGGCAGCGTCGCCCGTGAAGTGCTGGAGGAAACCGGGCTTGAGCCTGCGGATTATCGTGCGGGTGCTCATTGGGATTGCGTGGTCTCCGGCAGCGCGCTCGCGATGATCCGGATATTGGATGTCGATCTCACCGGCGAGGCCTTGCGCGCCAGGATCGAGGCCAATCTCGCCGGCCAGCGCCAGCCGGAACTTTCGGCGATCCATCTGGTGCGCGAGACGGCCGATCTCACGGCGGCGATGCCGCGCTTCGTCACCGCGTTCGTCGAGAAGCAGTTCGAAAAATAGCGGCCCGCAGTCCGGATGGAGCGAAGCGCAATCCAGGGAACTGTGGCGGATACCTGCCCCGGATTTCGCTTACGCTCCGTCCGGGCTACGCTCACTTCGCTGGCGTCCATTCCTTACGGCATATACCGTTCGACCATTGAACCGGAGCTGCTGTCGTCATGAGCAAGAAGCCTTCGCCATCGCTGGCCGCCGAGCTGAAACCCTTTGTGGCACCGTTCCGCTTCGACGGATCGGGCAAGTTCCATCTGCGGTCGCACAAGACCGGAGAGAAGGGCGGCCTCGACAAGGGCAAGGCCGAAAAGATCCTCGAATCCAACCGGCAGCGCCTGAGCGATTTCCAGGAACGGCTTTACGCGCAGGATCGATGGTCGCTGCTCGTGATCCTTCAGGGCATGGACGCCGCGGGCAAGGACAGCGCCATCAAGAGCATCTTCGAGGGCGTCAATCCGCAGGGCTGCGAGGTCTATTCGTTCAAGCAGCCGACCTCCCACGAACTCGACCACGATTTCATGTGGCGCAGCATGATTGCGCTGCCGGAGCGCGGCCGCATCGGCATCTTCAACCGCTCCTATTACGAGGAATGCCTGGTGACGCGGGTGCACCCGGAATTGATCGCCGAGGAGAAGATCCCGCACCGGCTGGTGACCAGGAACATCTGGCGCGAGCGGTTCGAGGACATTTCGGCGATCGAGCGCTACCTCGCGCGCAACGGCACCGTGATCCTGAAATTCTTTCTCAACGTCTCCAGACAGGAGCAGCGCGGGCGGTTTCTCGACCGGCTGGATCAGCCCGCGAAGAACTGGAAATTCTCGATGAATGATATCAGCGAGCGCGCGCTGTGGCCGAGATACATGGCGGTGTACCAGGACATCGTCCGGCATACCTCGACGGCGCTGGCGCCATGGTACGTGGTGCCGGCCGACCACAAATGGTTCGCCCGGGTGGTGATCGGCTCGGCGATCGTCAGCGCGCTGGAGAGCCTCGATCTGCACTTTCCCCGCGCCGACAAAGCGTCGCTGCGGGAATTCAAGCAGGTGCGCGCGGCGCTGGAGCACGAAGGCAAAAAGCGCGGGACGAAGCGGACGGCGAAGGTCGCGAAGCGGGTGCGGAAGGGTGGCTAAGTCGGCGGCGTCACCGACGGTTATGCCCGCCACCGGAGGCTCTCCCCTGGCATCGCGCCAGATTCCGAATCTTGTCATTGTTCCGGGAAAAGCGATTTAAGGTAGCGGATGGATCTCAAACAATTGCGCACCTTCCGGGCAGTCGCGGAACTCGGAAGTCTGAGCAAGGCGGCCGATCGGCTGCGGGCCGCTCAGCCCGCTCTCAGTCGGCATATCAAACTCCTCGAGCACGAACTTCGCGTCGAACTTTTCATCCGCAACGGACGTGGCATGCTGCTGACGAGCGCCGGTCGCATATTGCTCGACCGGACCACCGGCTTGGTGCGTCAAATCGAGCAGGTTCGCGACGATATTCAATCGGCGAGCGGGAAACCCGCCGGCCGGGTCATCCTTGGCCTGGTCCCGACGGTCAGCGCCGTCTTGTCGGGGCGATTGGCCCGCCGGATCATGACGGATCTTCCCGATATCTCGCTGCGCATCGTGGAAAGCTACGGAGGCCATCTCGTCGAATGGCTGCACAGGGGAGAGATGGATCTGGCGATTACCTACGGTCCCGCCGACGACCTCCATCTTTCAGTTCATTCGATCGGACGGGAGGACATCGCCGTCGTCGGTCCGCCGGGTTCGGGCCTGGGCAAGAAAAAGCAGGTCGAACTGGAGTGGCTGGTGAAGCAAAGGCTTATCCTTCCCAGTGTTTCCCATGGTCTGCGGGCGCTGCTCGAAAAGGCCGTTGCCCGCAAGAAGTTGACGCTCAACGCCATGATCGAAGCCGATTCGTACCGCGCCCAGATCTGTCTCATGGAAGAGGGGCTCGGCTACACGCTGCTGCCCGCGTCCGCGATTCGTGCCGAGTTGGCGGCGCGGCGCCTGGAGATGGCGGCCCTTGTGAACCCGTCGGTTGCCCGCGAACTCATTCTGGCCTCGCCGACCGCGCGGCCGTCGTCCATCGCGACGAGCGCGATCTCGTCGCTGATCGTTTCCGAAATCGAACGGCTTTCCAGCGAAGGTCTTTGGCAAATCAGGATGGCAGGCTGAACGGCATGCCGGCGGAGATCATGGTGCCTTTCAGTTGTAGAGCGATGCATCTCCGAGAACGGATTGTCGAAACCGCGTGGTCAGGATGCCGCCGTCGGCCGGCGGCAATACGAAGTACAACGCCTCGGGATTGATCTTCACCTGCGCGAAAACCGGTCCTTTCCCTTCATGGGCAAGATCGCGAATCTCCGTCACCTCTTCCGGCGTTCTGACAATGCGCGATGTTCGAACGCCGGCCGCGAGCGCCATGCCGGCGAGGTCCACGCCGGCGGCGGTATGGGTTTTCTGCATCCCGGTCTCGCCAAACCGCTCGTTGTCGAGCACCGCGATCGTCAGGTTTGGCGGTTTCTCGACCGCGATGGTGGCGAGCGCGCCGATGCTCATGAGCATCTCGCCGTCCCCCGTTATGACCAGTACCTTCCGCTTCGGCTGCGCCAGCGCGAGGCCCAGTCCCATCATCGAGGCGGCGCCCATGGCTCCCCAGAGCGGAAAATTGTTGGGGTGGTCGCCGGCGGCCGAGACGTCCCAGTTCGGCGCACCGAGCCCGGCGATGACGAGAAGATCGCCGCGGTCACGCAGCAGTTCGTTCACGACGGCTCGGCGATGAAGGAGAGCGTTCGGGCTGATCATTTGCGTGCAAGCTCCTTGAAGTTCTTGGCGCCGAGCACCCGCTGCCCGATCAGGACCGCGGCCGGCCGCCAGGTGTTGAAGGCCAGGTTCGCAGCACCCCAGACTGTCTGCGCGACGAGATGAGGTTCGTCCGCCCGCGTGACGATGACGCCCATGGCCTCGAGCGCCGCCTGTGTTCCCTGGCCCATCGGGATCTGCCAGGGGTTGAACTCCCCCCAGTCGCCGCGCATCGTCACCAGCATCAGCAGGGGCATGCGACATATCGCGGGAAGCGACAGCATGTTGATGCAGTTGCCTACGCCGCTCGACTGCAGGAGGAGGACGCCGCGTTGTCCGCCGAGCCAGGCGCCGGCCAGCATGGCCACGCCTTCCTCTTCCGTCGTCAGGGTGACGACGCGCGTCTCCGCGTCAGCCTCGAAAGCGCGGATGAGACGGCTATGGCCGGCATCGGGCACGATCCCGACCTGCCGTACCTCCGCTTCCTTGAGAACGCGGTAGACCTCGTCCGGCCACGACGGCGGCGGCGTCGACGCCCGCTCTTCCGGTTTTGCTCCCGAACCTGCCATCGAACGGCGCTCCTCACTTGGTTTCCAGGTTTGATCCTCGTTCAGACTAGATTGTTCTTGCGGCGTGGAAGAAGCTCAATGTCGTTATGGCTTCTATCGCAAAATTGAAACTCTCGAAGGACGCGCGGCTCACGTTTCGCCGCGCGGAGTTCCCCACACCGCCCGCCTCGTCGGTCGACTGCTCCTTTCACCCCGGAGCGCGACAAGGCGGCCGGATAGGCTTTTCCATGGATTCTCGACCGTATTTGGGTGCGCGCCCGGGAAATCCGTTCCCCTCCTGCTCGCCCAGGGAGACAGGTTTTTCACCGGCGCCCATTCGTCCGAAAATAACTTCTTGTGATGAGCGTGGGGCTTTCGGTGCGAAGCATCCACGACCAAGTGATGGAGGAATAGTTTTCCAGCCTTGGAGATACCACATGGGCGAAGTTGTTCAATTTGTCCCGAAGCGCGACCTCGAACGGGCACGTCTAGTTCGAGAGGCCCGCGCGATCTATGAAGGCATCTTCCCGACGGCGGCGCCCGCTGGCGTGCAGCGGGACGCTTAGGACCGGCTGGGCCGTTATTGGCACCGGACGGATTCGCTCGCGCATTTCGTGGAGCTCCGTTGCCGAGGGCAGAGCGGAAGCAATTGCCAGCCGGTCAAACCGGTTTTCGGGACGGAGGATCGCTGAAGGCCAGGTTACATCAGGAAGAGCGAACACGGGCGAGTGCGATGTGCAGGCTGACAGGGGGGTGCAGGCCATTTGCCCCGGTTCTTCTGTAACGCTCGGACATTTTCCGTCCATCGAGATCTTCGATCAACTCGAGGCCGGTGTTCATCAGATCGTTCGCGATCTCCCTGGGATCGAACCCGGATAAATAAGGCTCTCCCACCATCGCCGCGGCTTTGGCGTTGGCGTCGCCTGGCGACCGCGATCGACCCGGGACGAACTCGTCTTGATCGACATATGTGAAAACGAGTTCGCTTCCCGGAGCGCTGACGTTCGCGACCGCGCGCAGTGTGGCCAGATTGGCCTCTCGCGTAAGGTACACCGTGACGCCAAGCCACGAGAAGAATGCCGGCTCGTCCCTTCGAAACGAACTTCGCGCCAGAGCGGCTGCAAGATCTTCGTTCGCGAGGTCGGCAGAGACGAAATGTACCGACGGAGGGAGCGAAATACCGCAATCCTTGATGCGCTGAATCTTGAAGGTCTGCGTGGCCGGATGGTCGATTTCGAAGATTTCGAGCGTCTCGGAGAAGGCCGGGCGGCGGAGCGCAAAGCTGTCGAAACCGGCGCCAATCAAGACATACTGTCGCGTCCCTCTATTCGTTGCTTCCTTCAGCGCATCCTCCGCGTAGCGTGATCGAATGACGACGCCCGGGTAGGAGACATTGGTCAGCAGGAAATCGTCCAAGATCGAGCCGGGCGCTCGCAGGGCGGCCGCACGTGCGTCTGAATCCATTCTCGCCAGAATCCTCTGACCAAACCCTTCCCGCTCGGATTGTGGCACGAGGCGGTCGCCCCATGGGTCATCCAGAAGGGGAGACGGATCGCGACGCGCGTGCAAAGCTCGCATCAGCGAGGTGGCAAGCGCGGTGCGGCTGGGGCTGGATTCGATCATCGGAGAATTTTCCTCGCAGGCAACAATACACGCTTCCGCGCGCCATTTCATGAGCCGCAAACATCCCGCTCAACGGGATCGCGATCGGCGGCGCAAACGAACGGCAGTGCAGAAGTGGTCAGCCTGACGATCGCGGGCAAGTTCGTTGTCGCGCCAGTGCTGCACGCCACCCAGGCGCCGGCAAGGCAACCCGACGAGGCAAATCACTTGGGTCTGCCGATTTTGGTTTGTCCAGCCCATTTTGCAATAATATTCTGATTTTCAGAAGTCGCAAATCACCTTATATCAGCGGCCGTCCATCCCCACTCGAGGGGCGTATCGCGATCGTCACGGACGCGGGGTTGGATGCGATGGACGCCGATGGTGCTTCTGACGAGAGCACCGGAAGCGGACGGCGAAGACGTGTGGTCCTGATGCCCCGATGCTGGCATCAAGTTCGCGAAAAGCAATTTTTGCGGGCGACGGTGGCAAGAAAGCCCAGTCACCGGGGGAGAGCTCGTTATGAGCCGTAAACCATTGCGCGGGGAATGCCGGGTGATGCCGGTGTGACCTGACTAACGCGTGTGCGTTCTATCGCTATCCCTGCACACGCGGCTATCGGGCGCATCGGGCGCCCGGCATTCCCTGGGCCCTCTGATCGGAGGGCGAAACGTTCCGGCATGGCTCGGGCGCGTTGCGCGCCGCGGGAACGTGAGCCCATGTTTCGATGGCCGTCGTCAGCTTGCCGCCGCGGGACAGCGGGAATTAGGTCAGTCCATCTGACTATCTTTTGGCGTTGCGGTTTCAGGCGTTTCTCGTCTAGAAAGGGCGCGGAAGCGCCCCTCAGGCTAACAAACCGTCAATGGTTTTGGCCGAGGATCGGGCTTCCAAAGGGTCCGGCAATGCTGATTCGCAGCGAAAAGTACGGAGTTCACGGGAAGGCGGCCTTGGCCGCGGGTCCCGAAGCGATTCCGGCTGCGTCCTTGCCCACCCGGCTTCTTGGCGGGCTTCTGCTTCTTATCTGCCCCTGAGGGCCGTCTGGGCGTCTGCGCCTGGGCACTCAGGGGTTGCGCGAGATCACCAGATCCCCCTTCAGCGCTCAGACAGCAGCGCACCACTGACAAGGAATTTTCGAAATGACCTCCGTGAAAAAGTCCGACAAGGACCGCGTCATCATTTTTGACACCACCTTGCGCGACGGCGAACAGTGTCCCGGCGCCACCATGTCTTTCGAGGAGAAGCTCGAGGTCGCCGAAATGCTCGACGACATGGGCGTCGACGTCATCGAGGCCGGCTTCCCCATCACCTCCGAAGGCGACTTCCAGGCGGTCAGCGAGATCGCCCGGCGTTCGAAGAACGCGGTCATCGCGGGTCTGTCGCGCGCCAATCCGAAGGACATCGACCGCTGCGCCGAAGCCGTAAAGTTCGCCAGGCGCGGCCGCGTCCACACCGTGATCGCGACCTCGCCGCTGCACATGCGCGTCAAGCTCAACATGACGCCGGAGCAGGTGATGGAGCTCTCGATCGCCAACGTCAGCCGCGCTCGCAACCAGATCGACGACGTCGAATGGTCGGCCGAAGACGCCACCCGCAGCGAGATGGACTTCCTCTGCCGCATCGTCGAGGCCGTGATCAAGGCCGGCGCGACCACGGTCAATATTCCCGACACGGTCGGCTATACCACGCCCGAGGAATACACCCACTTCATGCGCACGCTGATCGAGCGGGTGCCGAATTCCGACAAGGCGGTGTTCTCGGTCCATTGCCACAACGATCTCGGCATGGCGGTGGCGAATTCGCTGGCGGGCCTCGCCGGCGGCGCGCGGCAGATCGAATGCACCGTCAACGGCATCGGCGAGCGGGCAGGCAATGCCGCGCTCGAGGAAGTCGTGATGGCAATCAATGTCCGCAACGACCGCTTCCCCTACTGGAACAAGATCGACACCACCATGCTGACGCGGGCGTCGAAGCTGGTTTCGGCGGCGACCTCGTTCCCGGTGCAGTACAACAAGGCGATCGTCGGCCGGAATGCCTTCGCGCATGAAAGCGGCATCCACCAGGACGGCGTGCTGAAGGATGCCTCGACCTACGAGATCATGCGTCCCGAAATGGTCGGGCTGAAGCAGTCCTCGCTGGTGCTCGGCAAGCATTCCGGACGCCATGCCTTCGTGCACAAGCTGGAGGAGATGGGCTACAAGCTCGGCGCCAACCAGCTGGAAGACGCCTTCGTGCGGATGAAGGCGCTCGCCGACCGCAAGAAGGACATCTATGACGAGGATATCGAGGCGCTGGTCGATCAGGAAATCGCCAACGCGCACGACCGCATCAAGCTGTCCTCGCTGACGGTGATCGCCGGCACCCATGGTCCGCAGCGCGCCACCATGAAGCTCAACATCGACGGCCAGACCAGAATCGAGGAGGCCGAAGGCAACGGCCCGGTCGATGCGGTGTTCAACTGCATCAAGGCGCTGGTGCCGCACGAGGCCAAGCTCGAGCTCTACCAGGTTCACGCCGTCACCGAAGGCACCGACGCGCAGGCCGAGGTGTCGGTGCGGCTTGCCCATGAAGGCCGCTCGATGACCGCGCGCGCCTCCGATCCGGACACGCTGGTGGCTTCGGCCAAGGCCTATCTGGGCGCGCTCAACAAGATCGTCATGAAGCGCCAGCGCGACGTGCCGGCGGCGGCGGCGAGCTGACTGCTGCAAAAAGATGCAGGCCCAGCGGCAATATGAAAACGCGGCGCCCCCAGCGCCGCGTTTTTGCACTGCAGCAAGGCTCTTGACTGGAGCGAAGATTGCAGAAGCCCCGCGTAAAAAAGCGCAATGGCGTTTCCGCCGGCTTCTCTGTATTGGTGCCGCAGGAATTGCGCACCGGACAGGTGCTCCGCGCTCCACCAAATACGCGGGAGGCAGTATGCGTAAGTTGATATTGGCCGCTGCGTCGGTCGCAGCATTGGCACTTGCCGGACCGGCACTGGCGGAGTCGCCGATCGTCATCAAGTTCAGCCACGTCGTGGCGCCCGACACGCCGAAAGGCCAGGCCGCCCTGAAATTCAAGGAACTGGCCGAGAAGTACACCAACGGCAAGGTCAAGGTCGAAGTCTATCCGGATTCGACGCTCTACAAGGACAAGGAAGAACTCGAAGCCCTGCAGCTCGGCGCGGTGCAGATGCTGGCGCCGTCGAACTCAAAGTTCGGTCCGATCGGCATCAAGGAATTCGAGGTGTTCGATCTGCCGTACATCCTGCCGGACCTGAGCGCACTGAAGAAGGTTACGGCCGGCCCGCTCGGCGCCAGGCTGCTCAAGCTGCTCGATTCCAAGGGCATGACGGGCCTCGCCTATTGGGACAACGGCTTCAAGCAGATGACCGCCAACAAG
Organism: uncultured Alphaproteobacteria bacterium; assembly: GCA_963721275.1. Lineage (GTDB taxonomy): Bacteria > Pseudomonadota > Alphaproteobacteria > Rhizobiales > Xanthobacteraceae > Bradyrhizobium. The sequence continues at coordinate 467,957 of CAVRIQ010000028.1, forward strand.
AAGCTGATCGCGCCGGCGGACTACAAGGGTTTGAAATTCCGCATTCAGTCGTCGAAGGTTCTGGAGGCACAGTTCCGGGCGCTCGGCGCGATCCCCAAGGTGACACCATTCAATGAAGTATACCAGACGCTGCAGACCGGCGCGGTCGATGGTCAGGAAAATACCTGGTCGAACATCTACACCCAGAAAATGGATGAGGTGCAGAAATACGCCACCGTCACCAATCACGGCTACCTCGGTTATGTCGTGGTCGTGAACAAGAAGTTCTGGGACGGGCTGCCGCCGGACATTCGCGACGAGCTGTCAAAGGCGATGAAGGAAGCCACCGAGTTCGGCAACAGCCGGTCCGCCAGGGAGAACGACGACGCGCTGGAAGCCATCAAGAAGGCCGGCAAGACCGAGATCATCTCGCTTACGCCGGAGCAGGACGAAGCAATGCGCAAGGCAATGATGCCTGTCTACAAGGATGTGGCGTCGCGCGTCGGTCAGGCCTTGATCGACGAATTCAAGAGGGAAACGGGCCGCAGCCCGATGAATTGAGCGACGGGCGCATGATCTGCCAAGGCGTGCCGCGAGTCCCGCTGTGGCTGCCGCACGTGCCCGGCATGCTCCGAAGGATTTCGGTCGTGTTGCGTTCTGTCACAATAGGCGGATTACATCTTGGTAAGACGGGGCACCATTTCCAAACTGTAAGTTGATTGCCGCCCTTGCCGCCCCCATCTTCGTGCAACCTTCAAAGGAGGTTCACATGAAGAAGTTTGCCATTGCCGGCATCGCGGCGCTCGCCATCGCCGGCTCGACCGCGGTCTATGCCCAGACGCATCGTCCGTGGTTTTACGAGCACATGCGGCACATGCGAATGAGTCCTGAGGACCGGGCCGCCTTCACCGACGCGCGGATCGCCGCCGTCCACGCCGGGCTGGAGCTTAACGCCGACCAGGAGAAATTGTGGCCGCCGGTCGAGGCCGCGGTGCGGGATTTCGCCAAGATGCGGATCGATCGCGCCAATGCGCGGATGACCGCGCCGGGAGATGACGACCAGCAGAACCCCGACGATCCGGTGACGCGGCTGCGCGAACACGCCGACAACATGGCGACCTCGGCGGCGGCGCTGAAGAAGATCGCGGACGCGGCCGACCCGCTCTACAAGACCCTGGACGACGGCCAGAAGCGCCGCCTCGCGCTCCTGACCCACATGGAAGGCCGGTTTGGCGGCGGCTGGCGCCATCGCGGCTTCGAGCACGGCATGATGGGCGGCCATTGGCACCGCGGCGACCGGAGCGGTCCCGACCGGCTCTAGCCGCGCGGCGCTCCAATCCCCCAATCCCCAAGGAAAAGCCGCCGGATTCGGGCGGCTTTTCCACGTTTTCGCAGCCGCCGGCAGGGCCGGGAAAACCCCAATGGTTTGCTGGACATCGAGGAATCGCTTTGCTAAACGACGCCCTCTTGCGAAGGCTTTCCGGGGCCAGGTTCCGGGCGCATAGCTCAGTTGGTAGAGCAGATGACTCTTAATCATCGGGTCCCAGGTTCGAGCCCTGGTGCGCCCACCAAGCTTATCAGGCACTTGCGGTAGGCAGCGAGATCGCTGCCCTGGAAGCGGTGGTTAGAGCAGGGCCCCCGAGGCCCATTGAGCGGGCGCTGTCCTAGCGGTGCAGGCACGAATAGATGCGGATGAGATCGCGGCCGGCTTCCGGCGTCGCACGGTCAGCTCTTTCATTCGCCGTCGCCGTCGCGCAGGATAACCAGAAATAATTTCCGGCCGGATCGATCACGAGCCGGTTCGGCGTGAAGTCCGCGAGCACCACCGACAGATATGGCGTGGTCGAGAACCAGGACAGCCGGTTCAAATCGGTCGCGATCCGGTTCGACGAAACGAAATGCGGATTGCCGAGCGCCGGATCGGATTCGCTGCCGATCGCGAGCGCCGCGACCGCGGCCCGGTAGTGGTGCCACGCGGCGACGAATTTTCCGGTCTCGACCACGTGCACCAATGTCAGGAGCATGAACGTCGCTGCAAGCGGAAGGGCCGTCCGGCCCAGCGGCGCGGTCGCGCGTTCCAGCATCGGTAACGGAACGGCGAGCCGCCCGTCTGCGGCCAGCGCCGCCAGCGCGCCGAACACCGGCGTGACGATCACCAGCGCCGTTCTCAGATAATACCGGCTGCTGGCGTGTATCGCATGATCGAACCGCAGCCAGTATATCGAGAGCATTACCGCGACGATGGCGGCGGCGTAGAGATAGGCCCTGTCCGGCGCCAGCCGCGAAAGCATCAGGAAGACAACGCCGTATCCTGCGAGCACCGCGAACAACAGCACCACGATGCTGACCTCGAAGATGGTGAAATCGAAAAAGTGCAGGGCGGCCCGCAGGAACACGCCGGCATAATATTCGTCGGGCGGAAGCATGATCTTGGTGGCGGCTGCCATCGCCAGCACCACGACCAGGACTGCCGCGGCGCGCAGAAACGAGGCGTCGCGCCGGCCGCGCGGGGCCAGGGTCGCGACGATGGTGAATGCCAGTACCAGCGCGCCTTCATGCGTGAACGCGAGCGTCAGCATCATGACGAAAACGAGCGCCGTCCCGCCGGCGTTCCGTTTCGCATAATGGCTGACGGCGAGCGCCGGCCAGAACACGGCATGCGCCAGCCACATCTCGGTCGGAAAGCCGAAGATCAGCGGGCAGAGCAGGGCCGTCGAACAGCAGGCGTAGACGAAGATGACGCGGCGGGGCGAGCGGTCGGCCGCGAAAGTGCCGATCAGTCCGGCGAGCGGGGCGAGATAGAACAGCAGCCCATAGACGACGATGCCGGCGTGCGGATTCCCGGTGAGCCCGACACAGGTCTCCGCCGGCCAAAGACTGAGGAAGAATACCGACATGCGGCCGGAGATATTGTGCCAGTGGAACGCCCAGACGTCCTGCACCGCGACGGCGTAGGAAAACATCGCGCCATCCGCGTAAAGCTCCAGCTCATAGCCCAGCGCGACGGCGACGAACGCGACCGACCAGCAGAGACCCGTTCCGATCACCAAAGCGCGCAACAGTTCGGCGTCGGAGCGGATGGCAGGCCACGACATGCTTCCGACGTCTCCTCTAACCGCGCGGGACTGGAGCATTTTCCAGTTCGGTGGCTTCATCCTTCGAGACGCACGCTGCGCGTGTTCCTCAGGATGCGGCCCTGATCCTCATGGTGAGGAGGGCGGCAACGCCGCACGTCTCGAACCACGAGGCCACAGTGTACGGCATCATGGTTCCACCGCGAGCCCCTTTGTCGCCTGGGACGGATTGGCCAGCAAGGCCGTCAGGCGATCGAAGCGATGTCCGGAACGCACGGCCTTGGCGATCATATAGCGGCGGTTGTCGGCGTTGACCGGCGCCTCGAGCGGCATCCGGCCGGCGATTTCGATGCCGGCGCTGGTGAGACCGTCGAGCTTGGCCGGATTGTTGGTGAGCAGCACGATCCGGGCGCAGTTCAGCATCTCCAGCATACGTGCGGCGATGCCGTAATCGCGCTCATCGTCCTCGAAGCCGAGTGTCGTGTTGGCGTCGAAGGTGTCGAGGCCTTCGTCCTGCAACCGATACGTCCGCATCTTGTTGGCGAGACCAAGCCCGCGGCCCTCCTGCGCCAGATAGAGAATGACACCGCCGCCGAGGTCTTCCAGCCGCGCCAGCGCGAGCCGAAGCTGGTCCCCGCAGTCGCAGCGCCGTGAACCGAACACGTCGCCGGTCAGGCAGGCGGAATGCAGCCGCACCGGAACGGCTTCGGTCAGGTCAGGTTTCCCGACGATGATGGCGACCGGACTGCCACCCATGGCGTCGCGGAATACGACAAAGCGGGTAGGGGTGCCCGAGGTGAGCGGCACCGAGGCTTCGCTCGCCACGATGAGCGAGGCAATGGCATCATCGGCGAAGCGGGCCACTGTATCCGCCTCGACGCTGACGATGCTCTCGCCGCGGGCGATGGCGTGGCCAACCACATCTGCCGCCAGCACCGCCGGCAGACCTTGCGATATCTTGACGAGTTGAATGGCTGCGGCGGCGGCCCGGCTCGCCGGTTCGCCCGCCGGCACGCGATCGGCGGTCGCTTCGGTAACGAGCGCGAGAATGCCACGCGCGTCGTCACCCGCCGAGAGCGGCAAGGCCATCGGCGTCGACGCATCAAGGCCGAGCGCGAGCGCGCGCTGCTCCGTGATGACGAGGCGCGGCACAACCGGTCCGCAAAGCGCGATGAACTCACGGAGCCGCTGCCCGTCGAGGCCTTCGACCGGCAGCGCGAGTATCGCTTCGCCCGTTGCGGTAACGAGAACAGGCCGTCGCCCGTGGAATTCGCCAAGGCCGCGGCTGACGCCGGTGTGCCCGCGTCTGCCGAACAAAGCCGAGCTTGCGCCGGTGTGCACGTTACTCATTCGCTGACTTCCACTCCATGGCCGTGATCGTTGAACACCACGCGTCCGGCATCATTCCAGTCGCAAATAAATCATTTTTGTGGGATGATGGGCAGATAGTCGCATTGTTAACCCAACCAGCCAGTGTCTTTGATTCCTGCGTGCACACCAGCAACTTCCCATCGAGCAAATCCGCGTCTTCCGATCGCTGGGAAGACTTCAGCCATCTATTCCGCGAAGGACACCGGCCGCTTCCGCGGGGCTGGGCGGATGTGTTCGGCCCGCTGCGGAACGGCACGGTGGACGAGCTCGTGATTGTCGGCCAGATCGGCCAGTCACTTGATGGCCGGATCGCGACGGAATCGGGACATTCGAAATACATCAACGGGCCGGCGGGACTGGTGCATCTGCACCGGCTGCGGGCCCTGGTGGATGCCGTCGTGGTCGGCGTCGGCACCGCCATCGCCGACGATCCGCAACTGACCGTGCGGCGGGTCGCCGGGCCTCAGCCGGCGCGCGTCGTCATCGATCCGAAGGGCCGGCTCGGCGCCGACGCCAGGATGTTCGCCGACAACGGTGTCCGCCGCTTGCTGATCACGGCGCAGGGCACGTGCTGTGCGCCGCCGCCCGGCGTGGAAATTGTCGCTCTGCCCATGGTCGATGGGGAAATCGCCCCGCCCGCGATCCTCGCCGCGCTCGCCGGCTGCGGCATGCGCCGTGTGCTGATCGAAGGCGGCGCCAACACGGTATCGCGCTTTCTTGCCGCCGGTTGTCTCGACCGCCTGCACGTGATGGTCGCGCCGATCGTCCTTGGCGCCGGGGCCCCGGGCCTGATCGTGCCGCCGATCGAGCGCGCCGACCAGGCGCTGCGCATGCCGATCCGCGTGCATCAGATCGGGGACGATGTGCTGTTCGACTGCGATCTGTCGGCTCAGCGTGTGGCGCTCGGCATCGCGAAGAAATCGACGTGACCGACAACGAGTGAGCCTGCCTCGGCAATGGCGGCGTGGCGACGTTTGAGCCAGGCCGTAGTATCGGAGGGCGAGAGCGCGCCGATGTCGTGCGCGGCGTTCGCCCAGCCGGCCAGCAGTTCGGCCTGGATGTCGAGATCGTGCGGTCCCATCGCCCAGTCGGATCGGCCGTGTACCACGCAATAGCCGAGCGCTTCGAAGCGCGCGATGGCGAATGCGGCGGCCGCTGGCCCGAGCGCCGGTCCAAAACCCTTGTCGGTGCGCTGATGCGCGTTCACCGCGGCGACGATGTCGGCGTCGAGCGGATCCGACGGCGTGAATCCGATCCGTCCGTCATAGCTCAGCGCCGCGTAAATCGGGATCCCGCGCGTGGCGATCTCGACCGCGAGACGGTCCAGCCAGGTTTCGGAGACGAGATCGAGCAGGGCCGAGGTCGCAACCAGATCGACCGCCCCGTCGAGCGCGGCTTCGAGATCGCGGTTGAGGTCGAGCGGGACGGCGGCAATGGTGGCATGGTTGGCGAGCGGCGTGGCCATGGCGCGCGCCAGCAGGCCGAGATCGTTATCGATCAGCTTCCAGTTCTGCCGCGCCGGCAGATGCGGGCTCAGCGCGCGCAGGGTCGAGCCGGTGCCGCAGGCGAGATCGACGATTCGCACCGGGGAAAGCTGCTCGAGAGAGGCCGCGACAGCGTCGAGAACCGTCGGATTGCGCGCGCGCAGATCGTAAGGCTCGCGCAGCGTCAGCCAGTCGGCGGAGAAGCCGCTCATGCGAGCCGCTCCAGGGCGCCGGCAAAGATTTCCGCGGACTGCCGCCAGGTCGGGAGCTGCGGTGCCGCCGCGCGCGCGCCGTTAGCCAGGCGTTGCCGCAGCCCGGCATCGCCGATGACGCTGCGCAGCGCCTCTGCCAGCGCCGGAATATCGCCGGGAGGGACCAGCAGGCCGGCGTCCGGCGGCACCGTGTCCGGGATCGCGCCTGCATGGCTGCCGATGACCGGCAGGCCGTGCGCGACCGCCTCGGCATAGGCCATGCCGTAGCCTTCGAAACGGGAGGCGAGGACGAACATGTCGGCTTCCGCGTAGAGCGCCGCGAGTCGCCCAGGCGATACCGCGCCGCGCACCGAAATCCGATCTCCAAGCGCGAAGCGCGCAATGCCGGCATCGAGCTGCGCTGCGGCCTCGCGGTCGCGCGTGAGGTCACCGGCAATCGTCAGCTGCCATGGCAGATCGGTGAGCGTCGCCAGCGCCGCGATCAACACGTCAAAGCCCTTGCGCGGCACCACGGCGCCGACCGACAGCAGCCGCACGGCGCCGTCATGGCTCCGGCCACGGCTATCCTGCGCCAACGGGATCGGATCGCTGCCGGGCCTTGCGACGGTAATGCGCTCGGCCGGCACGCCGTAATCGGAAGCGACCAGCCTTGCCGTGGCAGCGCTGGTGACGACGACGCCTTTGACGGCTGCGAGCGCCGCTTGCTCGCTTGCGCGCAGCGCGTCGGCTTGCGCCGCGGAAAGTCCCCATTCCAGCGCCAGCGGATGATGCACCAGCGCCAGCAGCGGATGGCGCTCGGCAAGCTGCAATGCCGTTTCCGGCAGGACACCGAGCGCCAGGCCGTCGATGACGATGGTGCGGCCGGCGGGCACGGCGGATAGCCGCGTCCGCGCGACCGCGCGCGTCGCCTCATCGGGCCAGGGAAACCCATCGCCGAGGTTGAGGAGATCGATCTGCCAGCCGAGCTGGCCGAGTTCGGCCACCATGCGCCGGTCGTAGCCATAGCCGCCGGTCGGAGTCGCAAGATCGCCCGGAACCGCAAAGGCAAAACGCCCTACCACAAATCCGCCTCGTACCACGCGCGCGCGACATGCGACTCCGAGAGCGTGACGCGGATCGCCTTGAGCTCCCTGCCGTTGCGGCCGAGTTCACCGGCGCGGGCATTCTCGGCGAGCGCATCGAAGATATGCCTGGTGAGAAATTCGGTGGTGGTGTTGCTGCCCTTGAATTGCGGCACGTCGTCGAGGTTGCGATAGTTCAGCGCCGCCAGCACGGCTTTCAGCGCGTCATGCGCGCGGCCGATATCGATGACGATACCGTTATCGTCGAGCGTCTCGGCGATGAACGCCGCATCGACGACGAAGGTCGCGCCGTGCAGGGCTTGCGCCGGGCCGAACACGGCGCCGCGGAACGAATGGGCAATCATGATGTGGTCGCGAACTTCAACGGCGAACAAGGGACCTCCTTAAGCGTAAGTAACGGGCTGGCAGAGTATGCCGCTTCTGGCGTCGAGAATATCGGGCAGCCGCCGCGCCAGATCGTGAAACGCGATGGCCGGCGCCAGCAAGGCGTCGAGCCGCGCATCGGCGAGCAGGGCGAGCGCCGCGGCGAGCCGCCTTCCGTGGGTCCAGCGCGGCCGGTGCGACGGCGCGATCCTTCCAACCTGGCTCGACACCAGCCGCAGCCGGCGGCTGTGGAAGGCGCCACCGAGCGGCGCCGTCACCGGCGCGTCGCCGTACCAGCTCATTTCGAGCACGGTTGCCTCCTCACCGGCGAGCGCCAGCGCCGTGCCAAGCCCGCTTCCGTTGCCGCTGGCGTGAACGACGAGGTCGCAGTCGCCCTTGGCCGTTTCGGCGCCGGCAAAGCTAACCCCGAGGGCCCGCGCCAATTCCGCGCGGGCCGGGTTGATGTCGATGAGCGTCACCTCCGCGCCGGGAAGCCGCCCGCACAGATACGCCACCAGCGAGCCGACCACGCCGGCGCCGACGACGGCGATACGGTCGGCCGGGCCGGGCGCCGCATCCCAGACCGCGTTGAGGGCGGTTTCCATGTTGGCGGCCAGCACCGCGCGTTGCGGCGGCAGATTTTCCGGCAGCACCATGGCGGCGCTTGCGGGGATGTTGAACAGGTCCTGGTGCGGGTGGAGCGTGAAGACCGTGCGTCCGCGCAAGCCTTCGGGGCCGCCTTCGATCCGGCCGACCGTGGCATAGCCGTATTTCACCGGAAACGGAAAATGGCCGGCCATGAAGGGCGCGCGCATGCGTTCGAATTCGCTCGGTGGCACTCGCCCGGCAAGCACCAGCGCCTCGGTGCCGCGGCTGAGCGCGCCGTGAAGCGCCCGCACGCGCACTTCGTCCGGGCCCGGCGGTGCGAGCATTTCCTGGCGGATCTCGGCTTGCCCGGGCCGGCTATACCAGAGCGCCTGAGCAACCTCGTCGGTCCGGCTGATCGCCAATTTCTTTAATCCCCGGCTTGGAATTCCTGGACGGTTGTCGTGTTATATCATTGAGTCAGCATTGTCTGCCGCGGGATTGGAAGTCGTACCCTTAGTGTTAGAACGCTCCCCATCTCAAGCCATCGAGGCCGACGCCGCCGGAAACGATATGTTCGGCCGGCGGGTGCTGTTCGTGGTCCTGTTCGCCGCCACCATGGCCGGATCGCTGGCGCTCGCCGCGCTGGCGCTGGCGCCGGGCGGCTTCGGCATGATCGACATCGCGCTGCTGGCGCTGTTCGCGGTCACTCTGCCCTGGATGGTAGCGGGATTCTGGAATGCCGTGATCGGGTTTCTGATCATGCGTTTTGCCGCCGATCCGATTGCCGCGATCATGCCGGTGGCGGCGCGCATTCGCGGCGACGAGCCGGTGACGGCGTCGACGGCGGTCCTGTTGTGCATCCGCAACGAGTTAGCGGAGCGGATGATCCGCAATCTCGAGCCGATGCTGGCAGGCCTCGACGCCGCCGGCTGCGGCGAGCATTTCCATCTCTACGTCCTCAGCGATACCAGCGACGCCCGGATCGCCGCCGGCGAGGAGGCGTGCTTCGCGGCATTGAGCTCGCGCTGGCGCGGCCGGGTCGCGATCACCTACCGGCGCCGTGCGGTCAACACGGGCTACAAGGCCGGCAACATCCGGGAGTTCTGCGAGCGCTGGGGCAGCCGGCACGATTTTGCGGTGACGCTCGACGCCGACAGTTTCATGCCCGCCGATGCCGTGCTGCGTCTGGTCCGGATCATGCAGGCGGATCCCAAACTCGGCATTCTTCAGGGGCTGATCGTAGGCCTTCCGTCGACCAGCGCCTTCGCGCGCGTCTTTCAGTTCGGGATGCGGCTCGGCATGCGTTCCTACACCATTGGCAGCGCCTGGTGGCAGGGCGATTGCGGGCCCTATTGGGGCCACAACGCGGTGCTGCGGCTCGACCCGTTCATCGCGCATTGCGCGCTGCCGGTGCTGTCCACGGACGGCGCGGAAGATCGCCATATCCTCAGCCACGACCAGATCGAAGCGGTGCTGATGCGCGCCGCCGGCTACGACGTGCGGGTGTTGCCGCAGGAGGATCTGGGCTGGGAAGAAAATCCGCCCACTTTGCTCGAGTTCATCCGCCGCGATCTGCGCTGGTGCCAGGGCAACATGCAGTATTGGCGTTTTCTCTCGCTTCCGGGCCTCAAGCCGGTGAGCCGCTATCAATTGGTGCTGGCGATCCTGATGTTCATCGGCTCGCCGGCATGGATCGGGCTGCTCGTTCTCGGCACGCTCGCCGTCGCCTGCTCCGATGCGCCCGCAAGCTTCATTCGCGCCGACGCCGGCATGGCGCTGTTCGTCTGCGTGATGGTGATGTGGTTCGCGCCGAAGATCGCGAGCGCCATCGACATCTTGCTGCATCCGGGGCTTCGCCGCGCCTTCGGCGGCGCCGGACTTTTCATCGTCAATTGCGCCATCGAAACCCTGTATTCGATCGCACTTTGTCCGATCCTCTGGTTCGGTCACACGATCTTCCTCGCCGGCCTGTTGTTCGGCCGCGAAATCGGCTGGATCGGACAGACCCGTGACGATCACGCGGTGCCGTTCACGCTGGCGCTGCATAATTTGTGGCCGCACACGCTGCTCGGATGCGCCGCGCTCGGCCTGTTGGCGCTGACCCAACCGGCGGCTATTCCCTATGCGCTGTTTCTCGCCGGTGGCCCGGCCTTGGCGGTCCCGTTCGCCGTGATCACCGCGTGGCCCTGGCTCGGCGGTCTTTCCGCCCGGGTCGGCATCGGCCGGCTGCCCGAGGAGACCAGGAGGCCCGCAGCGCTGCTGGTCCTGGCGCTGCCCGCGATCGAAGCGGCGGCGCCGTCACCCCGGCCAAGCGCGGTCTGAGGCGGTGCTCAAAAGCTTCAGGACCGCGCGCGGTATTTTACGGTCGCTGCACATCTATTACGGCGACAGGTCGCGCGTGGCGGCGATGGACCGGCTCTATGGCAGCCTGGTGCGGCGTGGCGATCTGGTGTTCGATGTCGGCGCCCATGTCGGCGACCGCGTGGCGTCATTCCGCCGGCTGGGCGCCCGCGTCGTCGCGGTCGAGCCGCAGCCCGCCATGGTCAAGGTTTTGAAATTTCTCTACGGGCGCAGTGCCGATGTCGCGATCGAGGCGGTGGCGGTTGGCCGTGCGGTTGGCACGGCCAGCATGATGATCAACGCCGACAACCCGACGGTTTCGACGGCGTCGCCTGCGTTCGTCAGCGCCGCGCGCGATGCGCCGGGCTGGGAAACCCAGCGCTGGACCGGGTCGGTCGCGGTGCCGGTGACGACGCTGGACGCGCTGATCGGCAAGCACGGCGCACCGGCCTTCATCAAGATCGACGTCGAAGGATTCGAGGCGGAAGCGCTGCAGGGACTGTCGCGCGCGGTCAAGGCGCTGTCATTCGAGTTCACGACCATCCAGCGCGATGTTGCGCTGGCCTGTATCGAGCGCTGCATCGCGCTCGGCTACACGCGGTTCAACGCCGCGCTCGGCGAGAGCCAGGCATTTGTGAGAGCCGATTGGGTCGGTGTCGAGGAGATCGCCCGCTGGCTGAGCGGGCTGCCGCACGCGGCCAATTCCGGAGACATCTATGCTGCTCTCGCGTGACCCCAGCCAGCCGGTGCGTTTGCGTTTGTACATAGCCGTCTGCGCGCTGATCGCCGCGGGCTACGCCCTGACGCTCGTGATCTTCTATCCCGGCATCATGACCTACGACGCCAAATTCGTTTATGAGGATATCGGCAAGGGCGTGCTCGGCGACTGGCAATCCCCTGTCATGACCGTGCTGTGGGGTCTGATCGACCCGGTCGCGCCCGGCGCGGGCAGCATGTTCCTGCTGATCGCGACCTCCTACTGGCTGGGCTTTGGCCTCGTGGCATTGGCGCTGGCGCGCCGCGCCAGCCGGCTCGCGCTGTTGCTGCCGCCGCTGGCACTGCTGCCGCCGGCCTTCGTCTTTGCAGGAATCATCTGGCGCGACGTGCTGTTCGCGACTATCTGGCTGCTGGCCGCCGCGGTCGCTTTCGCTGCCGCCGGGCGCGACGCGCGGCTTCGCGTGCCGGCGCAAGTGCTGGCGCTTGCGCTGTGCGGCTTTGGCGTCCTGCTGCGTCCAAACGCGCTGATCGCCGCGCCGATCCTCGCCGCTTATATCGCCTGGCCGGTGCAGATGTCCTGGAAGCGCACGGCGATCCTGTTCGTACCGGCGATGGCGGGATTGTTTGCGCTGGTTCAGGTGGTCTATTACGGCGCGCTCGGCGCGACGCGGCAACATCCGTTGCAGTCGATCATGGTGTTCGACCTCGGTGGCATCAGCCACTTCGCCAAACAGAACCAGTTTCCGGTCAGCTGGAGCGAGCCCGAGACCGCGCTGCTCCTGAACGGCTGCTACCAGCCGACCCAATGGGACATCTATTGGCGGCTCGAGCCCTGCGATTTCGTGATGCGCAAGATCGAGCGGGAGCAGAAGCTGTTCGGCACGCCGGCGATCACCGAAGCGTGGCTGCGTGCGATCATGCACCATCCGGTGGCCTATCTCCGGCATCGCGCGGCTTTCATGTGGAATTTCCTCGGCGGCAACAACCTCACAATGTGGGTCGCCGACGTCGAGCATCCGGCGGAGACCGTGTTCCCGGATCGTCCGGCCTTCGTCGCGCTGGTTTCCCTGCATGAGTGGCTGAAGCCGACGCCGCTGTTCCGGGCCGGCGCGTGGCTCCTGGTTTGCATCATCGTGTGCGGCTTCGCCTGGCGGCGGCGCGAGACGCCGGAGGGAGCCTTCGCGCTGGGTATTTGCGGATCGGCCACCGTCTATGTGCTGACTTTCTTTGCCGCCGGCGTCGCGTCGGACTTCCGTTACGCCTATTGGGCGGTTCTCGCCGGCATCGCCGGTGGCGTCGTCCTCGCCTCGGGCCGGCCTCAGTCTCGACTGCCCTGAATCGCACTCCGGCGCGCCGGAATGCACCCTGAACAAGGCAGGCCGATCTATTTATTTTGCGACGGGTCAGCGGTGGCCGCCGTCCAGGCCTTGTAGTCGGCTTCCGAGACGCCCGGCAATTTCTTCAGGAACGCGACGATCGACCATATCTCATCGTCCTTGACGCCGGCCTGCGCGAAGCTCGGCATGCCCGTCATGTTGATGCCGTTCTTGACCACGAAGAACAACTGCGCCGGGGAGAGCTCACCGACGACGTCCTTCAGATCCGGCGGATCGGGATGCAGTCCTTCCGAGAATTTGGCCCATTTGACCCCCGGCGCACCATGGCAATTGGCGCAGCCATGTTCGGCGAACCCTTTGGCGCCGGCCTGTACGCTGGCAGCGGCGCTGATGGAGGCCGGCGGCTGGTCCCCCGCATGGCGATTGATCGACGCCGTGCGCACCCGCGTCAATGCCCAGGTGACAACGGCCGGGTCTTCGGCGGTACCCGCCACACTGTAGAAGCCTCCGAAAAAGAACACTGCCGCGCCGATGCCGACCAGGATTGCCAGCGCGCCAATCGCCGCAAGGATACGCATGTGAGCCTCCAACGCGTTCGTCTGCCAGTCGATCAATATGGGAATAATACACCGGGCGGGAAATAATACATCGGCCAAAGGGTTGTGTACGTTACGATATCGTGACCGTGGCGGGATCGGCTGTCCCGGCACGATATCGCGCAATGGCATCGGGGGCCGAATGGCAGCAGAGCGCGCGTCAAGGCACGTGAAAGAGATCGCCGGCGGGCAGGGCCTTCGCTAGGCATGTCGTCCAGCGCATCCATTTTGCTCGATCGTCTCAAGCGCGGCGAGGCGACTTCCCGCCGCGACCGGATCGTGCTTTGCCTGATCGCAGCGCTTCACCTGTCCGCGCTCATCATGATGGCCGCGACCGAAGCCGATCTGGTCGACAAGGCCGCGTTCCTGCTGGTCTGGGCCATGCTCAATTTCTTCTGGCTCGCTTTGGTTCGCCGGCCGGCGGTGGCGGCGCTGATATCGCTCGAACTCGTCGTCGCGCTCACGCTGCTCTCGCGGTTCAAGTACGACAAGCTCTGGATGACGGTCGACTTCGTCGACCTGATGATCGTCGACCGGGATACGTCGGCCTTTCTGCTGGCGGCTTTTCCCTCGCTGCGCGGATGGATCGGGCTCGCGGCAACCGTCACGGCCGCAGTCCTGATTGCGGCCTGGCGGTATGATCGGCACCGCGTGGGCCTGCGCACCAGCCTGGTCGGCGTGACGTTGTCGATAGCCGGCCTCGTCGCCTTGTCGCTGTCGTTCCCGACCGATCTCCATGAGGATTTCGTCGGCCAGAACTATGTTTCGAAATTCGCGCGGACCGGCGTGGAGGCGATCCATGAATTTTCCGGCCACGGATTTCTGCAGTCGGACGCGAGCGTAACCGGAACCCTGAAGCCGGCGCCGAAAGCCTGCCATCCGTCGCGCAAACTTCCGCACATCATCCTGTTGCACGATGAGTTGAGTTTCGACATTACCGCCGCGCCCGGAATCAAGGTGCCGCCCGGCTATGGCAGTCATTTCCGGTCGTTCGATGGAAGAGCGCGCAAGCTTGTGGTGGAGGGCGTCGGCGGACCGAGCTGGTTCACCGAATACAACGTGCTCACCGGCCTCTCGGCGCGCTCCTATGGACGTTTCGCCACCTCCGTGACCCGGATCGCCGCCGGGCGCGTCAGCCGGGGGCTGCCGCACTCCCTGAGCCGATGCGGCTACAAGACCTTCAGCCTCTATCCGTTTTATGGCGCGTTTCTCGACTCGCGTGCCTTCCAGATGACGGCCGGCGTCGCGCACTATCTGGATATGCGCGACCTCGGCACCCGCGATTTCGAAGCCGACAGCTTTTATTTCGATCGCGCCGTCAAGCTCATCGAACGCGAGCGCGGCAATGCTCCGCTCTTCCTCTACGTCTATACGGTGGCCAATCATTTTCCCTGGGACAAACGGCTGCGTCCCGAACTGACGCCGGATTGGCGCGATCTCGGCAACGCCCCGGACGTAGACGAGTATATTCGCCGTCAGGGGATGACGGCACATGACTACAGGAGATTCCTGCAGCGGCTGGCGGAGGAATTCCCGTCTGAGTCGTTCCTGATCGTGCGCTATGGCGATCACCAGCCGCAATTCGGCCCCCGCATCATCGATCCGTCACTCGGCACGGAGGCACTTGCGCGCCGGCTGGAAGCGCCGGACCCGCGCTATTTGACAACCTACTACGCCATCGACGCGGTGAATTTCACGCCGGCCGATCTGTCCTCGGCGCTCGACAGGCTCGATGCGCCGTATTTGCCCCTGGTCATACAGGAGGCGGCAGGCGTGCCGCTGGGGCCGAGCTTTTCGGAACAGAAGAAGATACTGCAGCGCTGCGCTGGCGTGTTCTACGGCTGCCGGGGCGGCGCGGAGGTCCGCCGTTTCAATCGGCTCCTGATCGAGGCGGGCTCGGTGAAGGGGCTATAGGCCCCCGCTTTAGTGCAAGGCAGCGCTTTCGACGCTCGCCAAGCGCGCCGGCACGCGATAGTGCAATACCGGCCGCTGCGGGTTCCCGCCTTCAATGGCAGGCGGCTTCGCAGGATGTCGCACCGTTACCGCATCGCCGACACACCGAGACGAAGGAAGCAATGGTGCCGGATTGGGTTAAGCATGCCGTGTTTTGGCAGATCTATCCGCTCGGCTTTGTCGGTGCCGAAGCCGTCGCCGATCAGCCCGATATCGTCCACCGTCTGGCGCGTATCGAGCCGTGGCTCGGCTACGCCGCCGATCTCGGCGTATCCGGACTTCTGCTCGGCCCGATCTTCGCTTCCTCGACCCATGGCTACGACACATCGGATTATTTCGCGATCGACCGGCGTCTCGGCGACGACAGCGATTTTGACGCCCTGATCGAGGCCGCGCATCGCCGCGGCCTGAAGGTCATTCTCGATGGCGTCTTCAACCATGTCGGCCGGGAATTTTGCGCTTTCCGGGATGTGCTTGCCCGCGGACCGCAGGCGCCGGACGCCGGCTGGTTTCATCTCACATGGCCGCGAGGCCATTCGGCGGGCAGCGAGCCGGACTATGCGACCTTCGAGGGTCACCGGCAGCTGGTCGCGCTCAATCACGGCGAGCCGGAGGTCGCGCGATTTGTCGCACGCGTGATGAACCATTGGCTGGAACGGGGCGCCGACGGCTGGCGTCTGGACGCCGCCTACGCGGTGCCGAGGCGATTTTGGAGGAACGTCCTGCCGCGGGTCAGAGCCGAGCATCCCAACGCCTATGTCTTCGGCGAAGTGATTCACGGCGACTATGCCGGTTTCGTTCGCGAAACCGGTGTCGATGCGGTCACGCAATACGAACTCTGGAAGGCGATCTGGAGTTCGCTCAACGACCGGAATTTCTTCGAACTGGCGTGGGCGATGGATCGGCACAATGCGCTGCTCGAAAGCTTCGTGCCGCAGACCTTCGTGGGCAACCACGACGTCACGCGGATCGCGAGCCGGCTGGTCGACGAGCGGCATCTGCCCCACGCGCTGGTCGTGCTTTTGACCTGCGGCGGAACGCCGTCGATCTATGCCGGCGACGAACAGGGGTTCCGGGGCATCAAGGAGGAGCGCGCCGGAGGTGACGACGCCATTCGCCCGGCGTTTCCGCCACTGCCCTCGGATCTCGCGCCGTTCGGCTGGCCGGTCTACCGGCTGCACCAGGACCTGATCGGGATGCGGCGGCGTCATCCGTGGCTGCACGGCGCGCGCACCCGCGCGGTCGAGCTGCGCAACACCCACTTTATCTTCGAGACGTTCCAGGCCGAGCAGCGCCTCCTGGTTGCGCTCAATCTGGCGGATACGCCGGTCGTCCGGCCGGTTGCCGGCAGTTTTGGCGTCATACTTGGCAACGCCGCCTGCGCGCAGACGGACGCTTCGCAGACGCAACTGACGCTGCCGGCGCATGGCTGGGGCATTTTTGCCTGAATGGTGAGAGCCTGAAATTGAAAACCTTCGTCGCGCTGTTGCGAGCCGTCAATGTCGGCGGGACCGGCAAGCTTCCGATGAGCGAATTGAAAGCCATGTGCGAGGCCGCAGGCTTTGCCGAGGTCAGGACCTTCATCGCCAGCGGCAATGTGATCTTCAGAAGCGGGAAATCCGAGGCCGAGATCAAGGCGGCTCTGGACGCAAGCCTGAGGGTTTTTGCCGGCAAGCCCGTCGGAGTCCTGGTTCGAACCGCGGCCGAACTGGCCGCGGTCCTCAGGGCAAATCCCTTTCCGGAGGCCGCCCCCAATCGCACGGTGGCGATCTTTCTGGACCAGCCGCCGCCGGCGACGACGCTCGCGGAAATCGCCGGCCGGGCCGGCGAAGACGTCCGGCTCGGGAAGCGGGAGATCTACGTCCACTACCCCGCCGGAATCGGCAAATCGAAGCTCCGGATCCCGGCGGCGGTGGACGGCACCGCCCGCAACATGAACACCATAGCCAAGTTGACAGCGCTGGCTGGATAAGCTCAATCGCTTACTGTGTTTTTTGAAGCGGGCCGACCAGAAAATGAGCGACAGAACTCCATCCGCGGCTAACCGGTCCGCCGAAGTTCCGGAATTCGACTACGTCGTCGTCGGCGCGGGTTCGGCCGGCTGCGTGCTCGCCAATCGCCTCAGCGCGGACGGCAAACATTCGGTGCTGCTGCTCGAAGCCGGCCCGAAGGACACCAATGTCTGGATCCACGTGCCGCTCGGCTATGGCCGGCTGTTCAAGGAAAAAACCGTCAACTGGATGTACCAGACCGAGCCCGAGCCGGGGCTGGACGGGCGGACGGTGTTTCAGCCGCGCGGCAAGGTGCTGGGCGGATCGAGTTCGATCAACGGCCTGTTGTACGTCCGCGGCCAGCACGAGGATTACGACCGCTGGCGCCAGCGCGGCAACAACGGCTGGGGCTATGACGACGTCCTGCCGTACTTCAAGAAAGCCGAGAACCAGGCGCGCGGCGCCGACGATTTCCACGGCGCCGGCGGCCCGCTGCCGGTTTCCAATTTAAGCCACGCCGATCCGCTCTCCGCGGCCTTCATCGAGGCGGCGGTGCAGACCGGCATTCCCAGGAATGCGGATTTCAACGGCGCGACGCAGGAAGGCGCCGGATATTTCCAGACCACGACGCGCTACGGCAGACGGGCCAGCACCGCGGTGGCCTATCTTCGCACGGCCAAGAACCGGCCCAATTTGCGCATCGAAACTTCGTCACTGGCGCAGCGCATCCTGTTCGAGGGGCGCCGCGCGGTCGGGGTCGAATATCGCAAGGACGGCGCCTTGCGGACCGCACGGGCGCGCAAGGAAATCCTGGTCTCGAGCGGGGCGTATAACTCGCCGCAATTGCTCCAGCTCTCCGGCGTGGGCCCTGCCGAGCTGTTGCGCCGGCATGGCATCGACGTCGTGCTCGACGCGGCCGGCGTCGGCAACGACCTGCAGGATCACCTTCAGGTCCGCGTGGTGATGCGTTGCACCCAGCGCATCACGCTCAACGACGTCGTCAACTCGCCGGCGCGCAAGGTGCTGGCCGGGCTGCGCTATGCGGCCTTCCGCACCGGGCCGCTGTCGATCGCAGCCGGCACCTCGGGCGCGTTTTTCAAGACCAGTCCGCGGCTTTCGACGCCCGACGTCCAGATCCACTTCCTGCCGTTCTCGACCGACAAGATGGGAGAAAAGCTGCATTCGTTCTCCGGCTTTACCGCATCCGTCTGTCAGCTCCGGCCCGAGAGCCGCGGCTCGCTGCGGATCAGGAGCGCCGACCCGTCAGCGCCGCCCGAAATACGCATCAACTATCTCGCAACCGAGACCGACCGCACCACCAATGTCGAAGGCCTGAAGATCCTGCGCAAAATCTTGCGTGCGCCGGCGCTCAAGCCTTACGTGGTCGACGAGGTCGATCCCGGCGCCAAGGTCTCGACCGATGAGGAACTTCTGAACTACTGCCGCCAGCGCGGCAGCACGATCTATCATCCCACCTCGACCTGCCGGATGGGAAGCGATCCGCTCGCCGTCGTCGATCAGCGCCTGCGGGTTCGAGGCATCGACGGCCTGCGGGTCGTCGACGGCTCGGTCATGCCGGACCTGGTGTCGGGCAACACCAACGCCGCCATCATCATGATCGCCGAGAAAGCCTCCGACATGATCCTGCAGGATGCGAAGGGAAATTGAATGGCGGCCATTCGCATCAGGATCGGCACGCGCAAGAGCGTGATGGCGCTGGCCCAGACCGAGGAAATTGCCCGGCGGCTGACCGCGGCCGTTCCCGGCCTCGACGTCGAGATCGTCAAGTTCGAGACCACGGGCGATTCCGATCAGACCAGCAAGCTGTTGCAGCACGGCGGCAAGGGCGGCGCGTTCGTCGCCGAAATCCGCAAGGCGGTCGTGTCAGGCGAACTGCAGGCCGCGATGCATTCGCTCAAGGACATGCCGGGCAATGAAGACACCCCGGGGCTCGTGATCGGCGCGACGCTGTCGCGCGATCCGCCCGGCGACGTTCTGGTGCTGCGCGAGGGCGTTTCGGTCGACGATCTCAGGCGATCGCGCGGCAAGGGCTTCAAGATCGGCACCAACGCGGTGCGGCGCGCGGCCTATGCGCGGCGGCTGTTTCCGGAGGTCGAGGTGATTCACTATCGCGGCGCCGCCGATACCCGCGTCCGCAAGCTCGATCAAATGGAGATGCAGCGGCTTCCCGGCGGCGGCGCGGTCGGGCCGGCGGACGCGCTGATCATGGCGCGCTCCGGGCTGCAGCGCGTCGGCTTCGCCGACCGCATCGCCTATGAATTTTCGATTGCGGAAATGCTGCCGGCGGCTGGCCAGGGCATCGTTGCGGTCGAATGCGCCGCGCAGGATTGGCAGACGCGGCGGATCCTGTCGGCTATCGACGACCCGGCCGCGCATAAAAGTGCCGACGCCGAGCGCGAGGTGCTGTGGGTCCTCAACGGCCATTGCAATTCGCCGATCGCGGGATTTTCCTCGATCGACGGCGCGCAGATGTCGCTGACCGCCTCGGTGCTCGACGAAGCCGGCGGCCTGTTCATCGAGGCGTCGCGCTCCGGTCCCGCCGATCGCCCGCGCGAACTCGGCCGCGCGGTCGGGCTCGAGCTTCTGGCCAGGGGCGCGGCCGAGATCATCGAGCGCAGCCGGCCGGCGTAGCACCTTACCCCTTATACGCCCGCACCCGCTTCAGCATCTGCTCGACATGCGCGATCGGGGTTTCCGGCTGGATGCCGTGGCCGAGGTTGAAGATCAGGCGGCCTTTTGCATAGTTCGCCAGCACGTCGTCGACCGCGGAATCCAGCGCAGCGCCTCCCGCGATCAGCGCCAGGGGATCGAGATTGCCCTGCACCGCGACCCTGGTCTGCACGCGCTCGCGGATCAGCGACGGCTCGGCCGCCCAGTCGATGCTGACGGCATCGACGCCGGTCGCTTCGACATATCCGGGCAGCAGCGCGCCGGCGCCCCTGGGAAATCCGATGATCTTCGCATCCGGCACCTGCGCGCGGACGCCTGCGACGATGCGCCTGGTCGGCTCGACCGACCAGCGCGCAAATTCGCGCGGCGGCAGCACGCCCGCCCAGGTGTCGAAAATCTGCAGCACCTCGGCGCCGGCCTCGAGCTGACCGAGCAGATACTGAACCGAGTTCTCCACCAGCACGTCGATGATTTTCGCGAACGCTTCCGGGTGGCGATAGGCCATCATCCGCGCCGGCGCCTGATCCGGCGTGCCCTGTCCGGCCACCATATAGGTCGCCACCGTCCATGGCGCGCCGCAGAAGCCGATCAGCGCAATCCCGGGATCGAGTTCGCGGCGCACCCGGCGCAGCGCTTCATACACCGGCTCGAGTTTGCCGAAGTCGGCCTTCGGCGCCAGCGTTTCGACCTTCTCCGGCGTGTCCAGCGGATCGAGCCGCGGACCCTCGCCGACCTCGAACCGCACCGACCGCCCGAGCGCGTAGGGAATCACCAGAATGTCGGAGAAAATGATCGCGGCGTCGAAATTGAAACGGCGGATCGGCTGCAGCGTGACTTCGGCGGCGAATTCCGGGGTGAAGCAGAGATCGAGAAAGCCCCCCGCCCTGGCGCGCACTTCGCGGTACTCCGGCAGATAGCGCCCGGCCTGCCGCATCATCCAGATCGGCGGCACCGGCTGGCGGTGGCCGGAGAGCACTTCGAGGAACGGTTTCTTGGGCTGGGTTTGGGTCAAGGCTTGTTTCCGCAAGGAGTGATCGAGGGGCGGGATGCTCGCTCCTGATACACTGTGGATGCGGATTTGGCCAAGCTGCGATCCGCCGCTGACCGGCGAGGTTGCGGGTCGGGCGCTTTAGACGGGCGATCGCAAGCAAAACGGCGCGTTTTCGGGGAAACGGCGCAGCAATTGGACCTTGAACGCACAGTCCTCCAGCCTGGCGAATAGGTCCGGCGGTCGCCCCAAATCGGAAATTCCAAACGGGCTGGGGTCGGAATTTGTCTTCGGAGCGTCCCCGCGAGTTTACCTCAGCGATGAGGATGCAATCTCATCGCTGCCCCAGTCGAGCCGAAGTTGCGGCGTTTGTCTGTGCGATATTGGTCATCCGGCGAAAAAATCCCGGGTCGGCTTTGTGGCTGTTTCCGTGCATTTTACGCATGTGCCGCCCGGAACGTCCGGATGTCGGGTGCGTTGTTCCAGGACAATGGAGGCTCAACATGGCTGAGAAATTCAATCCTGCGCCGCATGACAAGCATGCCGCGGATCCCCGCGAAGCCGCCGCGGCGGACCGCGATATCCATGCGAGACTGGACGCCGGTCTGATCGGCAGCTTTCCGGCATCCGATCCCGTCAGCGCGGCGCAGCCGTCGCCGTCAAAAGCGGATCGCGATCAGGAAAACCCGTCGTTGTGGGACAAGGTCCTTTCGGTGTTTCGATAATCCGGTGAATGGCGGCGCCGAAGCCGGCGTCGCGATGGAGGCATCCAGATGAATCGGGAATTCAATCACGCCGCCAACGATTCTCCGCGCAGCGGAAGTTCGAAACAGGTGACCCCGGCGGTGTGGTGCGCCGTCGTGGTGGCGGCCGTTGCGCTGGGAACGTGGCTTGCGATCGGGCTATGACGCGTGATCGGATCAGCGTCCGATTGCCTCCTTGCACGCGGCCACCTTCGCGATTGGCCCGTATCGAAGCTGAAGCTTACGGGAATTGCGATCTTCAAACTTCAGTAATGCGGCGGCCGTTCGTTCGCGGGGCCCGGCGCGTGGGCTTCGGCTTCCTGCAGGCGTTCGCTTAAGGCCAGGACCTGACGCGTCAGCGCGTCGATCTTCAGCCATTGCTCGGTGATGGTCTTGTTCAGCGTTTCGATGGTCTCGTCCTGAAACATCAGCTTCGCCTCGAGCGCATCGATGCGGTCGCCGAGCGCTTTCACGTCACTCATCGCAATTTTGTTCCATTCCGCGCTCCCGCAACCCGTGGCCGAGCGCGACCCGCTCGTCGAAGACGAAACATTCGCCGCGCCAGCGGCTCGTCGTTTCCGGCACGCCTTCCAGATATTTCAGGATGCCGCCCTTGAGGTGGTAGACCTCGGCAAAGCCGCGCGACAGCAGATAGCTCGAGGCCTTTTCGCAGCGAATGCCGCCGGTGCAGAACATCGCGATCCGGCGGTGTTTTGCTGGATCGAGATGGCGTGCTGCGAAATCCTTGAATTGACCGAAGCTCTTGATGCCGGGGTCGACGGCGCCGGGGAACGTGCCCATCGCCACTTCGAACGCATTGCGGGTGTCGATCAGGAGCGTGTCCGGCGCCGCGATCAGATTGTTCCAGTCGGCGGGCTCGACATAGATGCCGACCTGCCGCGTCGGATCGGCCTCGGTAGCGCCGAGGGTGACGATCTCCTTTTTCAGCCGGATTTTCAGCCGTTGAAACGGCATCGCGGCGGCATGCGAGTATTTCAACTCGAGATTGTCGAGCCGGCCGCCGAACAGGGCGCCTTCGCGCAATTCGCTGGCCAGCTCGCCGATGGCGCAAGCCTCGCCCGCCAGCGTGCCGTTGATGCCTTCATGGGCCAGAAGCACGCTGCCCTTCAGCTTCAGGCCGGCGCAGAGCGCGCGCAGCGGCTCGCGCAGCTCGCGGAAATCCGGCAACGCGGCGAACTGGTAGAATGCGGCGACCTGGCAGGACATGCCGGCGGTTTATCAGGAGGGGCGGGATTGGGAAAGTGCAGGGACGACTGGCTGGGGGCGTCGTTCACGGCCTGAAACATTGCCGCCATCCGCCTCCGAGCATTGCCCAGCACCGCTGGAATGTGCCATGTAGGCCCGCGCCGGCACCGGCGGGATAATGCGAAAAACAACGGTAAAGTGAGCAATTTGGCATGAGGAATTTCCATCTCGCCGGCCGGTCGACGGTCCACGCCCAGAACGGAATGGTGGCGACCTCGCATCCTCTTGCGGCGCTGACGGCGATCGAGGTGATGCGCGCCGGCGGCACCGCCGCCGACGCCGCGGTGGCGGCCTGCGCGCTGTTGGGCGTGATCGAGCCGCAGTCCACCGGGATCGGCGGCGACTGTTTTGCCCTGGTCCAGCCGAAAGGCGAGGGCAAGATAACCGCCTACAACGGCTCCGGCCGCGCGCCGAAGGCGGCGACGGCGGACTGGTATCTCGAGCGCAAGCTGCATGCGATCCCGCTGACCTCGGCGCATGCCGTCACCATCCCCGGCGCGGTCGACGCCTGGGCGACCATCCTGCGCGATCACGGCAGGCTCGGGTTCGACACCCTGCTGCAGCCGGCGATCAAGGCCGCGGAAGAAGGCTATGTCGTCGCGCCCCGCATCGCCTTCGACTGGAAGAACCAGTTCGAAAAGCTGAAGAAGGGCACCAACACCGAGCGCTATCTGCTGCCGCACGGCAAGCCCGCGGTCGCCGGCGACGTGATCCGGCAGCCTGAGCTCGGCAAGACGCTGCGCGCGATCGCCAAGAACGGCCGCGACGCGTTCTACAAGGGCGCCATCGCCGAGGACATGGTCGAGACGCTGCGCGGCATCGGCGGCCTGCACACGCTGGACGATTTCGAAGGCCATACCACCGAGACCACCAGCCCGATCGGCACCCTCTACAAGGGCCATGACGTCTGGCAGTGCCCGCCGAACGGCCCGGGGATCACCATGCTGGTGATGCTCAATATCCTCTCGCGCTTCGACCTGACGAAATTCGCAGGGCTGAGCATCGAGCGGTTCCATCTCGAGGCCGAAGCCGCGCGGGCCGCCTACATGATGCGCGAGCAGCACATCGGCGATCCCGCCTACGTCAATGTCGACGTGGCCAGGATCCTGACGCCGGAATTCGCCGACGAGCACGCCGGCCAGATCAGGATGGACGGGTTGCGCGATCTGCCGAACGTGGCGCCGCCGATGAATCCGTCGACGGTCTACATCACCGTGGTGGACAAGGACCGCAACGTGTGTTCGTTCATCAATTCGATCGCGCATTCCTTCGGCTCCGCGATCGTCTCCGACAACACCGGCGTGCTGCTGCAAAACCGCGGCGGCGGCTTCCGCATTCAGCCCGGCCATCCCAATTGCATCGCGCCGGGCAAGCGGCCGCTGCACACGATCATTCCGAGCCTCGTCACCAAAAACGGCCGCGCGCAGATGCCGTTCGGCGTGATGGGCGGGCAGTATCAGCCGGTCGGGCAGGTGCATGTGCTGACCAACATGCTCGATTATGGCTGCGACGTGCAGGAAGCCATCGATATGCCGCGCGGCCTGCATTATGAGGGCGTCTATCAGCTCGAGGACGGTGTGCCGGCCGAGATCGTCGAGGGCCTGAAGAAGCTCGGGCATCGGACCGCCAGCGTGGTTCCCCCGCTCGGCGGCGGTCAGGCGATCTGGATCGACTGGGACAAGGGCACGCTCACCGCCGGTTCCGATCCGCGCAAGGACGGCTGCGCGCTGGGCTATTGAGCCCGGTTGTGCGCGAGGCCTGATGGAACCTCGGCGCGATTGGCGCTTCCATCGCTGACAACGCGTTCATTCTGGAACGTGCTTCCCCTCCGGGCATTGACTTCCCGGAGGATGAGGACAATGCCGATTTTTCATTTTGATATTGCCGACGGCGTGCGGCTCGAGGATCCGGTCGGACTGGATTGCAAGAGCGAGCACGACGCGCGGAAAACCGCCGACCTGATCGCCCGCCAGATCGCCATGGATCTCAATGCCGATGGCGAGGATCGCGCCGTGGTGGTTGTCGACGAGACCGGTTCGGAAATTTACACGGCACGGATCAGGGCCTGACGGCTCTTCGTGGCCTCTCGGCGCAACGCAGGCGCTTGAACCAATCTGCCTCGCCGACGACAAAATAACGCGGCCCGGCGTTGCCTTAAATTTCGGCATCAAGATCGGGCTCCTGGCGGGAACGAACACCGCATTCCGGGCTTATTTCGCCATAATTTATCGTCCCGAGGAGATATCACGTGCAAATCCGTGCCGGTTACGACATCGCGTTTCAGTGCTTCCAGGAAACCCCTGTTGTCCTGATGCTGAGCATTGAGCCGGCGCGCCTCGGCGATCTCCTGAGCGAGCATCGTATCCGGTTTTCACCGAGCGTTGCCTCGCGCGACTATCTCGACATGTTCGGCAACACCTGCACCCGGATCGTCGCCCCGCCCGGCCTGATCGAAATCCGCAACGATTTTCTGATCAGGGATAGCGGACAGCCCGACGAGGTGGCGCCGGATGCACGGGCGCTCGATGTCGGCGAACTGCCTGACGATGTCCTGATCTATCTGTTGGGCAGCCGCTACTGCGATACGCAAAAATTGTCCGATCTGGCCTGGTCGCTGTTCGCAGGCACCGCGCCGGGCTGGCAGCGCGTGCAGGCGATCTGCGATTACGCCCATGACCGGATCAGCTTCGGCTATCGACATGCGCGTTGCGATCGCACCGCATCCGAAGGTCACGAGGAGCGCGTCGGCGTCTGCCGTGACTTCGCGCATCTGGCGGTCACGCTGTGCCGCTGCATGAACATTCCGGCGCGCTATTGCACCGGTTATCTCGGCGATATCGGCGTTCCCGTCGATCCCGCGCCGATGGATTTCAGCGCGTGGTTCGAGGTCTATCTGGACGGCCGCTGGTTCACCTTCGATGCGCGCCACAACCATCCGCGGATCGGCCGCATCGTGATGGCGCGCGGCCGCGATGCCGCCGACGTCGCGATCTCGACCAATTTCGGTCCGGTGCAACTGGTGAAATTCTCCGTGATCACCGAGGAAGTGGCTCCGGCCACGGCTCAGGTGTCGAGAGCGGCATAGCTTCCCTCATTCCGGAATGGTGCGCCAGCACCAGACCTCGGATGTGCAATTGCACATCGGTGAATCTCGGGATTCCGGGTTCGACGCTTCGCATCGCCCCGGAATGACGGCGTATTTGCATGAGCCGCCGGGCTTTCAACGCGGGCCTTGTTGCGCTAGACACGCTCCCGATCCGTCAACGGAAGGTGCCCAAAGATGCGACGTTTCAAGCGTGCAACAATCCCGATGCTGGCCGCGATTGCGATGGCGGCCGCGGCCGTGCCGTTGGCCTGTGTACCGACCATAGCAGCGGCCCAGACCGCAGGAAAAACCATGACCACATCTTCAGGCTTGCAGATTATCGACACCACGGTCGGCACCGGCGCCTCGCCAAAACCCGGCCAGATCTGCGTCATGCATTACACCGGCTGGCTTTACGAGGACGGCAAGAAGGGCAAGAAGTTCGATTCTTCCGTCGACCGCAACGAGCCGTTCGAGTTTCCGATCGGACAGCATCGGGTGATCGCCGGCTGGGACGAGGGCGTCGCCACCATGAAGGTCGGCGGCAAGCGCACGCTGATCATTCCGCCCGCG
Source organism: uncultured Alphaproteobacteria bacterium (assembly GCA_963721275.1). GTDB lineage: Bacteria > Pseudomonadota > Alphaproteobacteria > Rhizobiales > Xanthobacteraceae > Bradyrhizobium. The sequence goes on from CAVRIQ010000028.1 coordinate 494,390, forward strand.
CTCGGCTACGGCGCCCGCGGCGCCGGCGGCGTTATCCCGCCGAATGCGACGCTGATGTTCGACGTCGAACTGCTGGCGGTGAAGTGAGGCTCCGCGACGGCTTAACGCTCCCTCGCCCCGCTTGCGGGGCGAGGTTAAAACAAAAAGACCGGCCCTGAGGCCGGCCTTTTGCGTTCAGATCGACGAAGAGCCGATCAGAGATTCTTGTTCGCCGCAGCGGCCGCCTTGTTGACGGCGTCCTTGGTGGCGTCCTTGGCGTCGCCGACGGCCTTCTGGCCCTTGCCCTTGATTTCCTGGATCACGCCTTCGCCCTGCAGGCGGTCGGAACCGACGGCTTCGCCGACGCCCTGCTTGGCCTTGCCGATCGCCTCATTGGTGGCGCCCTTGACCTTGTCTGCCGTGCTACCCATCGAATTTCTCCTTTGCGTTTGCTTCAGGAAGACAAGTCACAGCGGCGCGAAAAGTTCCCTTAATGCTGGATTGCACAGGTGGTTTTCGGTACCGTTCGCATGACGGATTTCCCAAAAAAGCGAGACATGATGACGCACGACCATACCCATTCGGATCACTCTCACGATCACGGCGACGCCGAGCGCTGGAAGCACGACGGCGTCCGCGTCATTCCGGGCAACCAGCTCGATCCCAACGTGCCGTCGACGCCCGGCATGGACCGCAAGGCCGCGATCAACTTCGCCCGCGCCGGCGCGCAGAAATTGTGGGCCGGCACCGTGACCATCAGGCCCGACGCCAAGACCGGCGCGCATCATCACGGTCACCTCGAAAGCATCATTTTTGTCGTGAAGGGCAAGGCGCGGATGCGCTGGGGCGAGCAACTGCAATTCACCGCGGAAGCGGGCCCCGGCGATTTCATCTTCGTCCCGCCCTACGTGCCGCACCAGGAGATCAACGCCAGCCGCGACGAGGTGCTGGAATGCGTGCTGGTGCGCAGCGACGGTCAGGCGGTCGCGGTCAATCTCGACATCGAGCCGGTGGAAAAGCCGGAGACGGTGCTGTGGGTCGATCCGGTGCACCTCGATCCGGCGGAGACGAAGTAGGTTTTGTCAATCCGTGGGCGACGCGTCGGCGTCGCCCATTAAAAAAATCCAAATCGGGTGTCGGATCGCCATCCCTCTGTTCGTCCTTCGGCCGTAACACGCCAAAGGAGCCCTCTATGGCCAAAATGATCTTCGTCAATCTGCCGGTTAGCGATCTCTCCCACGCCACCGCCTTTTATCGGTCCATCGGTGCGGAGAAAAATGAGCAATTCAGCGACGAAACGGCGTCCTGCATGGTGTTTTCCGAGACCATCTACGTCATGCTGCTGACCCACGACAAATTCCGCCAGTTCACGCCAAAGAAGATCGCCGATGCCAAAACATCGAGTGAGGTCTTGATCTGCATCTCCGCCGACAGCCGTGCGGCCGTCGACGACATGGTCGGCAACGCCCAGGCGGCGGGCGGCGTTGCCGATCCAGGCCCGAAGCAGGATCACGGCTTCATGTATGGCCGCAGTTTCGAGGATCCCGACGGCCACATCTGGGAAATCATGTGGATGGACGTCGCCGGGGCTTCGGCTGCGCAGTCCGCAACGGCCGACGCCTGATTCAAATTCGTGCAGCGGAGTACACCCATGTCCAAAATCTCCCCCTGCCTGTGGTTCGACGGCGAGGCCGAGGAGGCGGCAAAATTCTATGTTTCGCTGTTGCCCGATTCCAGAATCGAAAAGGTGCAGAAGAACAGCATCGACGGCCCGGCCGGAAAGGCCGGCTCGGTGCTGGTGGTCGAATTCACGCTGGCGGGCCAGTGCTTCATGGCGCTGAACGGCGGCATGCGGTTCGAATACACCCCTGCGGTCTCCTTCAAGATCGACTGCGCCGATCAGGCCGAGGTCGATCGGCTGTGGGAGGCGCTGTTGGCCAAGGGCGGCCAGGCCGAGCGCTGCGGCTGGCTCCGGGATCGCTACGGGCTGTCCTGGCAGATCGTCCCCACCGCGCTGGTGCAATATCTCGCGGGTCCCGACCCGGCCGGCGCGCAACGGGCGATGGCCGCCATGCTGGGCATGGTCAAGCTCGATATCGCCGGCCTCAAGCGGGCCTATGAGGGCAAGCCGGCGGCGTAGCGCGTCCAACCCGCCCCACGGACCTGATCGAGATCGACGCGCTGGTTTCGCCGGGCGGCCTCGAGGACTCGTCTGAAAGCATTCCAATATTGAGCCAAGCCAAATGCTTTAAGATCCGGACTCCATTTCTGACGCCAACCGGGATTCGGCTCTTGCAGCCCACGGACCCCGGCAAGCCATCGCGCCGTGCGCAACCTTGCGTCGGCTGCGTCGCCTCACGCGCAAGGGCAAAATGGACGGTCGCGCCTGCGACAAAGTAACCCGACGGGCAAATCACTTCTGATTTCCAGAAAATGTGTCAAGCCCCCGAAATAAAAATATTCTGCTTAACATGTCGTGCAAATCACCGGCATGACTCCAGCCGTCTCACCCGAATGAGGGGCGGCTCGCGATCGTCACGAACGTTGCGGTGAGATGCGGTGGACGCGGGTAGCGCACGAAGGACGAGCGTGCGTGAGGCGGACGGCGAAGTCGTGTGGTCCTGACGCCTCGGTGCTGGCGTCAAGTCTGCGGAAGCAACTCCGCAGGCGACGGTGGCAAGAAAGCCGATCACCGGGGAGAGCTCGAAGCAAGCCGTAACACCATCGCGCAGGGAAGGCCGGATTGCCTCCGCTGAACCTGTATGCTCGTGTGCGCATTCTTATGTGCATCTTGCACACGAGACCGCGGGTGCAGCGCGCACCCGGCTTTCCCTGCGCCCTCTGCTTTCCAGGAGGGCCGAAAATCCAGCAAGCCTCGGGCGCAATCCACGCCGCGAGATCGCGAAGCCGCGACTCAGAGAATGTGGACTCACGTTGGTTCGCTGTTTGACAATTGAATCAGATGCCATAAGGCGCGGTCCGCGGTGAGTGGGACGGATTGGCGCAAGCGTCATCCGCCATTCGGCGCCCGTACATCGCTCTCGAAGCGGCGGGTTACGCGGCGATTATCATCGGGCGCGCGTTCGCGCGACCCGGTGGTAACTACACCGGCATGAACCTAATAATTGACGCGCAATCCGACGCCGCCGTGGACGGTGTTGCCGACCGGCTGCGGGCCCAGGGTGCCATTGACGAAGAGATCGGCGACCCAGCCTCTGGCGATGCGGAAGCCGAGCCGGCCGCCATATTCGAACCAGCCTTGATTGCCGATCGTCGGCACCACGGTGCCGTCGCCGGTCACGGTGGCGACGATGCCGGAATGGGTGGCGAAGGATTGCACCCATCCGCCGTTGATATTGCCCTCGACGCTGCCGAACAGATGCGTCCACTGGCCGCCGATCTTGACCAGGCTGGTTCGATCGGTGCCGGTCGCAATCGTGGCGTCGAACGGATTGAACGCCGAAGCCGGGTCGGCATAGCCGGCCACCCGCTGCCACAATTGCCAGACCTCGACTGATCCGGCGACCTCGTCACGCGGCGAAAGCCGGCTGATCCACCCCGCGCGACCGTAGGCGCCGTAATTTGCCGCATTGGTCTGGCTGTCCACCGTCACCGCGCCGAGGCTCGTCATGTAGCTGCGGCGATAGCGCACCTTCTCCCACGGCGTCAGGATGGCGCCGACGTCGAAGAACGGCCTGGACGATCCCCAGTCGGTGAAATCGTAGCGCAGCGCGAACGCACCGATCGGCGCGCTGGTGACGCTGTAGCCGCCCTCGCTGTATTGGGTGTAGGCGATGCCGGCCAGCAGCGACAGATTGGGCGTCAGCTCCTTGCGGCCGTGGATGCCGGCCGAGAACGATCCCGCCGAACCGAAGGCGCTGACGCAGTCGCTGCAATTGATCTGCTCGTTGACCCCGAGCAGCACCGTGCCGAGCACCCGGTTGGTGATCATCTGGTTGAAGCGCTGGTTGCCGAGATCGCCGATCGATCCGCCGCTGGAGCCGGCGCCGGTCGGCGTCGGTGTTGGGGTCGGTGTCGGTGTCGGTGATGGCGACGGCGTTGGCGTAGGCGTCGGCGTCGGTGTCGGGCTCGCAGAAGGCGAGGGGGTAGGCGTTGGCGTTGGGGTCGGCGTCGGGCTCGCAGAAGGTGAAGGCGTGGGCGTTGGCGTCGAACACGGATCGCAGGCCTGCGCCGCCGCCGGAAGCACCTGCAGCTCAATCATCACCAGCGAGATCGCCGCGGTGAGCGCGGCCGAAAGGACAATATTGCGGACGAATTTTGCCATGGTCAGCGCCCGCACAGCATGCCGGTGGGATCGCTGCCGTCATCGACAGGCGGCGTCACCGTGGGCGCGGCATCCGCATATTGGGTGACGGTGCAAAGCCCGGCCGCCGCGGCGCAGTTGGCGGCGAAATTCCAGGGCGAGTGGTTGGTCTTGTGAATGGTGACCTTGCCGCCCGTCAGGGTGATGACGGCGGTATCGCCGGGCTGCGTCAGCTCGATGCACTGATAGGTCAGGGTGCAGACGCGCGAGGCGCCTTCCTGCAGCACCACGGTGGTCTTGCCCCGCTGCGACAGGATATCGAGCACGGTGCCGCGCACGCCGATGGTCGCCAGCGGCGTCGTGATCTTGTAGGCGGTTTTTTCGGAATGTCCGGTGACGAAGCGGAATGCCCCGGTCGTCAGCCTGACGGCGATGTCGCGGTAAGTATGCTGGTCGTCGAATACGGTGCGGTCGAGCTTGATCGAGGCACTCGGACCAAGCGACAGGTTGGTGCTGTCGGCCATCACCAGCCGCGCCGCGCTGTCGAGGCCGGTACGCACGATTTCGTCGCGGTTGAGGCCGTCGCCGACATTGATCTGGCTGCTCGCCGATCCCGCGACGCGGACGACTTCATTTTGGATGACGGCCGCCTCGCCGACGCGCGTCTGCGCGTGAGCGGGGCTTGCCGCAAGCCCTGCCGCCAGGCAAAGCGCGTGGATACTGAGAACGCGGTGACGCAAATTCATTTCAATACCGATCGATCGATCCCGACATCGTACCGGATCGCGCGCACTTGCGATGTTGCAGATTTGCCACAAGTCGCGCCTGATGAGCCCGACGGTTAGTGGCCGCGAATTCGAATTACGTTCAAAGCGATGGACATAAAGATCGTGCCCGCCCACACTCGATTTGATTGCAACAGCATCGATCTGTGAACTTCGTGCGCGAATCACCTTCTGTTCCCGAAATTTCGGCTGCGCGAAGCGCCATATTTGCCGTCATCCTGTTTCTCGCCGCGCATTTTGTCCTGTTGGTCGGCGTCACCACGCCGGAAAAATTCTATTTCGACGAAGTGCATTACGTGCCGGCCGCGCGCCAGATGCTCGAGCCGGTGATGTCGCAGCCGATGCTCAATCCGATGCATCCGCCGCTGGCAAAACAGCTGATCGCGCTGTCGATCCGCACCTTCGGGGATCAGCCGCTGGGCTGGCGCTATCCAGCCGTGTTGTTCGGCGCGCTCGCGGTCGTGGCGATGTATCTGTGCGGCCTCGCGCTGTTCGCGGCGCAGGGGCCGGCCATCGCGTCGGCCTTGCTCGCCTTTTTCAACCAGATGCTGTTCGTGCAGTCGCGGATCGCGATGCTGGATATTTTCGCGCTGGCCTTCAGCCTGTTCGCGATCGCGGCGTTCATGCAGGGGTTCCGCAAAACGCGCCCGCATCCGATGTTCGCGCTCGCGGGCTTGAGCTTCGGGCTGGCGACCGCATGCAAATGGAGCGGCCTGTTTGCGCTTGCCGTCTCGATCGTCATCGTGGCCGTGATCCGGCTGATGCAGAGCTGGCGCACCCGGTTCGCCGACGGCAATGCGCTCGATTGGTACCGGCCGGACCTGTGGCCCGGTTTCAGGTTTTATCATTTCGCGGCGTGCTTCGTGCTCATCCCGGCGGTCGTTTATCTTTCGACCTTCGTTCCGCTTTACGGGCTGTCGCCTTCCGACATCTGGGAAGCGCAGCGCCGGATTTTCAGCGACAACACCACGACCGCGATCGCGGGCCACACCTATATGAGTTCGTGGCCGAGCTGGCCGTTCCTCGTGCGGCCGGTCTGGTATCTCTTCGACAAGATCGGCGACGACCGGATCGCAGCCGTGGTGTTCCTCGGCAATCCCGTTCTGCTGTGGGCGGCGCTGCCGGCGCTCGGTATCTGCCTGCGCGACTGGATCGTGACGCGCCGCGCCGACGCGTTCCTGATCCTGTCGTTTTATTTCGGGACCTGGCTCGCCTGGGCGATGCTGCCGCGGACGCTGGGATTCATCTATTATTATCTGCCGGCCGCAACCGTCGCTTCTCTCGCGCTGGTCTACGCGCTGAGGCGCGGCAACAGCCCGCGCTGGCTGTTGTGGGCTTTCGTCGCGGTCGCGTGCGCGGGCTTTGCCGCGATGCTGCCGATCTCGGCGGCCTTTGTCGGAACGTCGATGGCGACCTTCAGCCGGCTGATGCTGTTCCAGAACTGGATCTGAGCGGCAGCGCAGCTCGAAACTCCGAAGCGCAACGACGTCCCGTGAAATTGCAGCGCCCTGCCGGCAGGCGGGCCAGCGCTGCACCCGTCACTTCGACGCGGTCTTGGTATCCATGTTGACGACCTCGACGCGGCGGTTGATCGGGTCCATCGGCGCGTTCGGATCCTTCGGCTTGCTCTCGCCGTAGCCGACGGTGACGAGATCGGTGCCGTTGATGCCGTATTTCGCGGTGAGGTAGCGCTTGATCGTATCGGCGCGGCGCTCGGAGAGATCCTGGTTGTAGGCGTCGCTGCCGATCGAATCGGTGTGGCCGGCGACCACGAAGGTCGAACCCTTGAGGCTCGGATCGGAAAGCGCCTTGCCGAGTTCCTGCACCGCAGACATCGAACTTGCCCGGATCTCGGCCGAATTGTAATCGAACTGGATGTCGAGGTCGATCTTCGGCTTGGTGGATGCGATCTCGGCGATTTGCTCGCGTTCGCCGAGCGAGAGCGACCGGGTTTTCCGGTTGCGCAGCGTATCGACGAACTGGACTTCCCTGGCCTTGACCGCGGGATCGGCCGGCGGCGCGCCGGAAAGGCTGCGCGTCAGCGGCTTCGGCTGCAGCGCGTTGAGGATCTGGTCTGCCGAGACATTGTCGCCGGCGATCGCAAGGCCCGCCGTCATCGACAGCGCGGCGGTCAGCGTAATCGCCTTGAGCGCGGTAAATCTGTGAAAGCTGGTCATTGTCGTATCCTCGTGGGTCACGCCTGATGGCGATTTGACGCGCAGACGATACGGCCGGTTCGATGCGGTGAATGTGATTTGGGTCACATGGCCGTGACTGCCGCCGTTGTGGTAGCCCATTGGTGACGTCGCGTTGCTGCAATGACCCCTTCGGAGACGCCGGCACCGGCGGTCCGCGCCGAACGCGACCGCCAGTGATTGTCGTCGACGCTTCGGTCCGGGCGCAAGCGAAGGTGTTTGTGGACCTTGTTCCAGCCGCTCCGCGCCGCCCGGATACGCGCCCGGTCGCAAAGCCGTCGCGGCAGCGCCGAGGTGCGGACAACAATTCGGCCAGATGCCTGCTTAAGACGGCCGCTCGCGAAGAAAAACAAAAGACAGTAAAGCGTCAGGGCCTTGTTTCAGTCACCGAAAAGATACGGCGAGTATCAGGGATATCGCGCGGTCATGCCGGATCGGCCGGGAAGCTCGATGCCGATATTGATCGGTTCAGCGATCATCGCGGCGGCGATCTTGCTGTCGACGCTGGTCACGGCTGTCGGCACCCGGTTCATCGGCATGGATAGCCCGAACGACGATAATGTGTGGCTGATCGACCGGCTCACCGGCAGCGTCTACAAATGCCAGGCCGCCGATCGCGGCAAGGCCTCGTGCGAGCCCGAGACCGCGACGGGGAGCATCGGCGCGCAGCCGAAGCGGTAGGCGGTTCCGCGCGCCGCGCCAGGGTTCGGTCGGCCAACCTTGCCTTTACGGGATTCTCATCAAAGAGCGGTTGCCGGTACTTCGGGCGGGCCTCATACAGGCATGGGATCACCTGACACGGGAAATTTCCACGATGGCGCGCCGGCTGAGCCAGGCAATTATGGTGATCGGCCTCATGCTGGCCGCGGTCGCGCCGGTCCGCGCCGAGGAGCATTGGACAAAGCTGTCGACCGTTCCCTACACGCTGAACAACAAGCAGGACGCGATCGCCTTCGCCGACGCCCTGACCGGCTGGTACGGCAACGGCACCGGTCGCATCTATCGCACCGATGACGGCGGCGAGGCGTGGACCGCGATCTGGACCAAGCAGGGCACCTATGTGCGGGCATTGGAATTCGCCGACGACCAGACCGGCTTTCTCGGCAATATCGGCCTCGGCTATTTCCCCGGCGTGACCGACCGGCAGCCGCTCTATGTTTCGCATGACGGCGGGGTGCACTGGACAGCGGTCAGGCCGGTCGCCGGCCGCCAGATCGCGGGCGTCTGCGCGATCGACGTGCTCAAGGCCGGCGGCAAGGTCGTGGCGGTGCGCGCCGGCGGACGAGTCGGCGGCCCGGCCGGCATGCTGGAATCCTTCGACGAGGGCCGCACCTTTCGCGCCCGCGACATGAGCAGCGTCACCGGCATGATCCTCGATATTCATTTTGTCGATGCCGATACCGGCTTCATTGCCGGCGCCAGCGCGGCCGAGGAGGACAAGGCCCATGCGCGGATCCTGAAAACCACCGACGGCGGCAAATCCTGGCGCGCGGTGTTCGACAGCGACCGTGCCGGCGACAACAACTGGAAGCTGGCTTTTCCGAGCGCCAGGATCGGCTACGCCACCATCATCAGCTACCGGGCGCCCGCGGGCGAGGCCCGCGGCTATGTGGTGAAGACCGAGGATGGCGGTGAACACTGGCGGCGGCTGACCGTCACCCACGATGCGAACTGGATACCCTACGGCATCGCCTTCGTCGATGAGGAGCGGGGCTGGGTCGGCGGATCGACCGGCGGCTACGCCACCCGCGACGGCGGCAAGACCTGGGCGCCGCAGGACATGGGGCTTTCCACCAACAAGATCGCCTTCGTGCCCCGCGCCGACGGCGGCCTCACCGCGTTTGCCATCGGCAAGGACATCTACAAGCTCGAGCTGCCGCCGGCGGGGCGCTGACGCGCCTTTCCGGGCTCGCGAATCCGGCTAGATTGCCGGGCGATGTCCCGCGCCGACCAACTCCACCCCCTGACCAAAGCCGAGGGCCGCCAGATCTGGCTGCGCGCCCAGCGGCTCGACACGCGCGCGCCGTTCGGCGACGGGCCGCAGGCGACGGCGGCCGCGGTCGAACATCTCGGTTATGTGCAGATCGACACCATCAACGTGATCGAGCGCTGCCATCACCATATCCTCTGGAACCGGATTCCCGACTACCGCCGCGCCGACCTGCGCCAGGCCCAGAGCGTCGACAGAAGCGTGTTTGAATACTGGACCCATGCGCTGTCCTATGTGCCCGCAAAAGACCTGCGCTTCTTCATTCCCGCCATGAAGCGCCACAAGCGCGAGGGCCATAAATGGCTCGCCTCGGTCAAGCCGGCGGATCTGCGCAAGGTGATGCGGCTGATCCGGCGCGACGGGGCGCTGACCATCCGCGACATCGATGACGACGTGCTGGTCGACAAGGAACACTTGTGGGCCAGCCGCAAGCCGTCGAAGCGGGCGCTGCAACTGGCGTTCTACACCGGCGAGCTCACCGTCAGCGAGCGCAACGGCATGCTGAAAACCTATGAGCTGATGACGCGGCATTTCGGCTGGGACAGGCCGCCCAAGCCGGCTTCGGTGCGCGAGACCACCGCCTATCTGCTCGACCGCGCCTTGCGCGCGCAAGGCGTCGTCAGCCTGGATTCGATCTGCCATCTGGACGCGCCGAACAAGGCCGAGGTCCGCCGCCTGATCGAGGGGCGGGTTCGCCGCGGCGAACTGGTGCCGGTCGGGCTGGCAGGCGCGGGCAAGCAGGAGCATTGGGCTGAACCTGCGACGCTGGAAAACGCCGGCGGCGCGGCGTCCGAACTGGTGCACATCCTGTCGCCGTTCGATCCCCTGATCATCCAGCGCAAGCGCACCCATCTGTTCTTCGATTACGAGCATCGCTTCGAGGCCTATGTGCCGAAGGAGAAACGATTGTTCGGCTATTTCGCGCTGCCGGTGCTGGCCGGCGACGCCGTCGTCGCGGCGCTCGATCTGAAGACCGATCGCAAGAACCGCAAACTGCTGCTGCAGAAGTGGAGCTGGGTCGGCGATGGTGCGAAGCGGGGCGCCCGCCGGGAGCTGAAGCGCCGCGTCGAGGAGGAGTTGCATCGCTTCGAGCGGTTTCAACTGGCGGAGTGAGGATTTCCCGGAACCGGCCGCCTTCGGATGGGTTGATTCAGGAGGCGGATTTCGGAGGCGACATGAGCACCACCGATAAATCGATCCTGGAGAGAATCGCGGCCCGGATGAAGGAAATCATCGGGATTGCCGAGGACGCCGCGAACCGTGCGATGGAGGCGGAAAAGCCGCCGCGGGCGAAGAAGCGCGTCAGCGACTTGATGGAGAGTTGACGGGCGCGTTGTCGTGAGAAAACCGCACTGCAAGACGATCGAGTCCCATCGCCAGCATGATCCCCGCGCCATACGCGAGGATGTCCCAGAGCGAGAAAATGCGGCCGAGCAACAGCGCGCCGGCCAGCGTCAACCGAAAGGCGTCGAGCGCGGGCGTATGGACCAGCCGGAACAGCTCCACCGCGACGGCGATCGCGGCCGCGATCAGCGCGATGCTGCGTCGTGACAGGTGTGAGGCGACGATTGCCACCAGAAAGAACACCATCGCTCCCCACAGCACCGAGCCGCCATATTTGACGAAGGCGGGCGGCAGGCCGAGCCTGAACCCAAATCCGCGCAGGGCAAGACCGGAGATCATGATTGCCAGGCAGAGGCAGGCGCGGAGGATCAATGAGGCTCCAAGGGGCAGCGTGCGGGATAGGGATTGCTAGCGCATAGGGCCAAGAAGTGAAGCGCAATCCGCTACCCTCGTTCGCTACGGCGCAATGCGCCGAAAAACGCCCTGTGCCACGGCACCATCAGATTTGGGTCTTCGCTTTCGCGGGGGACCGCGGCAAATTCGCAACTCCTTAACCAGCCAAGCATCTCACGAAATCATGATCACTGACGAATATTGACATTCGTCACTAATCAATCGACACTTCCTCGCACGTTCACCGAGGGAAGCCGTCATGATTGTCCGTTCCATTTTGTCGAGCTATTCCAGGCTGTTAGCTGGTGCGTCGCTCGCGTTTGTGGCGATCGCGCTGGCCGGCTGCAACGACACGGTCGCCGAAAAGGTCACCCCGACACGGCCGGTGTTGGTGGCCACGGTGCATTACGAGGCGGAATCGCCGGAGCGCAGCTTTGTCGGCACCATCAAGCCCCGGATCGAGACCGACATGGGCTTTCGGGTCCCCGGCAAGGTCGAAAAACGCCTGGTCGAGGTCGGCCAGACCGTCGAGGTCGGCCAGCCGCTCGCCACCCTCGACGAAGTCGACCTGAAGCTGCAGACCGAACAGGCCGAAGCCGAATTGCGCGCCGCCACCGGCGTGCTGGCGCAGGCCGCCGCCTCCGAAACCCGCGCCAGGGAATTGCGCGTCAAGGGTTGGGCGACCGATGCCCAGATGGATCAGGCCAGGGCCACCGCCGACGAAGCGCGCGCGCGGCTCAACCGCGCCCAGCGCTCGGTCGAACTCACCAACAACTCGCTGTCCTACGCAACGCTCGTCGCCGACAGCCGCGGCGTCGTCACCGCCACCCTGGTCGATCCCGGCCAGGTGGTGGCGGCCGGTCAGACCGCGATTCGCGTCGCGCGCTTTGCGGAAAAGGAAGCCGTGGTCGCGATCCCCGAAACGTTGCTGGGCCGCGCCAAGGAAGGCACAGCCAGCGTGTCCTTGTGGTCGGAACCCAACAAGAAATACGTGGCAAAACTGCGCGAGATCGCGCCCAATGCCGATCCGGCGACCCGCACCTATCTGGCAAAATTTTCCTTGCCCGATGCCGGCGACGACGTCTCGCTCGGCATGACCGCGACGCTGACGCTGGCGGATCCCGCCACGACGCGCGTGGCGCGGCTGCCGCTGTCGGCGCTGTTCAGCGAAGGCGGCGATCCCTCCTTCTATGTCGTCGACGACAAGGGCGACGTGGCGCTGAAGCCGGTCGCGGTGAAATCCTACGAGAGCGACGACGTCGTCATCAGCGGCGGCGTCGACGAAGGCGCCAAGGTGGTGGCGCTGGGCGTGCAGAAGCTCGATCCGGCCCAGAAGGTCAGGGTCGTCTCGTCGTTGTCGTTTTGATCCGGGTTGATCCGAGGAGGGCGCGATGAAGCACTTCAATCTTTCGGCCTGGGCGGTCAGCCATCCCGCATTGATCCTGTTTCTCGTCATCGCGCTCGGCGCCGCGGGCTTCGTCTCCTATGAGCGTCTCGGCCGCGCCGAAGATCCCTTCTTCACCGTCAAGGTGGTGAACGTCTCGGCGATCTGGCCCGGCGCCACCGCGGCCGAAATGCAGACCCAGGTCGCCGACCCCATCGAGAAGAAGCTGCAGGAACTGCCCTATTTCGAAAAGGTGCAGACCTATTCGAAGCCGGCATTCACGGCGATGCAGGTCACCTTCAAGGATTCGACGCCGCCAAAGGAGGTGCCCTATCTGTTTTATCTGCTGCGCAAGAAGCTGGCCGACGTGCAGGGCCAGCTTCCGCCGAATCTGCTCGGCCCCGTGGTCAACGACGAATTCTCCGACGTCGATTCCATCCTCTACATGATGACCGGCGAGGGCGCCGATTTCGCGCAGCTGAAAAAGGCCGCCGAAGGCATGCGCCAGCGGCTGCTGAAAGTACCGGGAGTGACGAAAGTCGATCTCTACGGCACCCAGGACGAGAAGATCTACGTCGAATTCTCGCATGCCAAGCTGGCGACGCTCGGGATCACGCCGCAGGCGCTGTTCGATTCACTCGCCAAGCAGAACAACGTCGTGCCGGCCGGCACGGTCGAGACCTCCTCGCAGCGCGTGCCGCTGCGCGTCACCGGCGCGCTCGACGGCGTCAAGGCGGTGGCCGAGACGCCGGTCGAGAGCAACGGCCGGGTGTTCCGGCTGGGCGATATCGCAACCGTTACCCACGGCTATGTCGATCCGCCGACCTTTCTGGTGCGCCAGGAAGGCAAGCCCGCGCTCGGCATCGGCGTGGTCACCGCCAAGGGCGCCAACATCCTGGAGCTCGGCAAGGACGTCGCGGGTGCTACCGCTGAATTCATGAAGGCGGTGCCGCAGGGCATCAATGTCGAGCTGATCGCGGATCAGCCTGTCGTGGTCGAGCACGCCGTCAGCGAATTCGTGCACTCCTTCGTCGAGGCCCTGGCGATCGTGCTGTTCGTCTCTTTCGTCGCATTGGGCTGGCGCACCGGGATCGTGGTGGCGCTGTCGGTGCCGCTGGTGCTGGCGATCGTCTTCATCGTCATGAACGCGATGTCGCTCGATCTGCACCGGATCACGCTCGGCGCGCTGATCATCGCGCTCGGGCTTCTGGTCGACGACGCCATCATCGCGGTCGAGATGATGGTGGTGAAGATGGAGCAGGGCTGGGACCGCGTCAGAGCTGCGTCCTTTGCCTGGGAATCCACCGCGTTTCCGATGCTGACGGGAACGCTGGTGACGGCTGCGGGCTTCCTGCCCATCGGTTTCGCCAATTCGGCGGTCGGCGAGTATGCCGGCGGCATCTTCTGGATCGTGGCGATCGCGCTGGTGGCGTCCTGGTTCGTCGCGGTGATCTTCACGCCCTATATCGGCGTCAAGCTGCTGCCGAACATCACGCTCCACCACAACCACGATCCGCACGCGGTCTACGAGACCCGCTTCTACCGGATTCTCCGCAGCATGATCCAGTGGTGCGTCGAGCACCGTATCAAGGTGGTGCTGGCGACCGCCGGCGTCTTTGTGCTGTCGATCGTGGGCTTCGGTCACGTCCAGCAGCAGTTCTTCCCGCTGTCGGAGCGGCCCGAATTGTTCCTGCAGCTGCGGCTGCCCGAAGGCACCGCGTTCGGCGTCACGGAAAAGTCGGTCAAGACGGCGGAGGCGATGCTGAAGGACGACAAGGACATCTCGACCTACACGGCCTATGTCGGCCAGGGTTCGCCGCGGTTCTGGCTGGGGCTCAGCCCGCAGCTGCCGAACGAGGCCTTCGCCGAAATCGTCATCGTCGCCAAGGACGTCGAGGCGCGCGAGCGGATCAAGGCGCGTATCGAGAAGGCCGTCGATGACGGGGCGCTGACCGAAGCCCGCGTGCGGGTCGACCGCTTCAACTTCGGCCCGCCGGTCGGCTTTCCCGTCCAGTTCCGCGTGATCGGACCCGATCCCGCCAAAGTGCGCGAGATCGCCTACAAGGTGCGCGACGTGGTCAGGCAGAACGACAAGGTCAAGGACCCGCAGCTCGACTGGAACGAGCAGTCGCCCTATCTGAAGCTCGTGGTCGATCAGGATCGCGCCCGTGCGCTCGGCCTCACCCCGCAGGACGTCTCGCAGGCGCTGAGCATGCTGATCTCGGGCGCGCCGGTCACCACCGTGCGCGACGGCGTCGAGAAGGTCGGCGTGGTCGCCCGCGCGGTGCCGTCCGAGCGGCTCGATCTCGCCCATGTCGGCGACCTCACCGTCACCTCGCGCAACGGGGTTGCGGTGCCGCTGTTGCAGATCGCCAAGATCGAATACGCCCACGAGGAGCCGATCATGTGGCGGCGCAACCGTGACATGGCGATTACGGTGCGCGGCGACGTCGTCGACGGCGTGCAGGCGCCCGACGTCACCAACCAGATCTGGCCGAAGCTGCAGGACATCCGCGATCACCTCGAGCCGGCCTACCGGATCGAGGCGGGCGGCGCGTTCGAGGAATCCGCCAAGGGCAACGCGTCGATCTTCGTCCTGTTTCCGCTGATGGTCGTCGTGATGCTGACGCTTCTGATGATCCAGCTGCAGAGCTTCCCGCGGCTGATCCTGGTGTTCCTGACCGCGCCGCTCGGCATTATCGGAGCCTCGCTCGGCCTGAATGTCGCCAACCAGCCGTTCGGCTTCGTGGCGCTGCTCGGATTGATCGCGCTGGCCGGGATGATCATGCGCAATGCCGTGATTCTGGTGGACCAGATCGAAACCGACGTGGCCCACGGTCTGAGCCGCAGGGAAGCCATCGTGGAAGCCACCGTCCGGCGCGCGCGTCCGGTGGTGCTGACGGCGCTGGCCGCGATCCTGGCGATGATCCCGCTGTCGCGCTCGGCGTTCTGGGGCCCGATGGCGATCACCATCATGGGCGGCCTGTTCGTTGCAACCTTCCTGACCTTGCTGTACCTGCCCGGCCTTTACGCCCTTTGGTTCCGCAACAGCCTTGAAGCCAGCGGCAACAGCGAACACGTCGGTCTTGCGCCGCAACATCAGGACCAGGCCGAGCCCGCATTTCCGCTTGCCGCGGCGGCGGAATAATTGAACATTGTGCGCACCGAATTGAGTACCGACATGACGCTGGTTTCCGAACATATCGAACCCGACACAAGGGAGCGGATTCTCGTGGTGGCGGAGCGCCTGTTTCGCGAAATCGGCTACCAGAAGACCACGGTGGCCGACATCGCCAAGGTGCTGCGGATGAGCCCGGCGAACGTCTATCGCTTTTTCGATTCGAAAAAGGCGATCCATGAGGGCGTCGCGCGCACCATGATGGGCGGGGTCGAGGATGCCGCCCAGGCGATCGCTGCCGGGCCGGGACCCGCGGCGGCCCGCCTGCGCGAACTCGTCACCACCATCCACCGCATGAACAGGGAACGCTATGTCGGCGATTCCAAGCTGCACGAGATGGTCGAGATCGCGATGGAGGAGAGCTGGGAGGTTTGCGTCGCCCACATGCAGCGGCTGACCGAGACCATCGCCCAGGTCATTGCCGAAGGTGCCGCGTCAGGCGAATTCGATGCCCCGGACGTGCCGCTGGCGGCGATGTGCACCTGCACCGCGATGATGCGGTTCTTTCATCCGCAGATGATCGCGCAGGCCGCCAACAAGCCGGGGCCCTCGCTGGACCAGCTGGTCGACTTTGTCCTCGCCGGACTCGCCTCGCGGGGCAAGGCGGGCCGCAAGTAATCCGAAGGTCTTTCGTCGCTTGCATCCGCGCAATGACGTAGGGTGCCCAAAGGCGCTTGCGCCGCGCCCACCATTCTTGTTTCAAAACACTGGTGGGCACGCTACGCTTTGCCCACCTACGACTGAAGGAATACGGCGTGGACGCATCAACTCCAAAAGACCTGCACTATTACGAGCCGAAGGACGGCCACGGTCTCAAGCATGATCCCTTCAACGCCATCATCGCTCCGCGCCCGATCGGCTGGATCTCGTCGCGGGATGCCAAAGGCAACCTCAATCTGGCGCCCTACAGCTTCTTCAACGGCTTTTGCTACACGCCGCCCATCATCGGCTTTTCCTCGACCTCCTGGAAGGACAGCGTCGCCAATATCCAGGAGACCGGTGAATTCGTCTGGAATCTCGCGACCATGGACCTGGCGCAGCAGATGAACGCGACCGCGGCGCATGTCGCCCACGACGTCAGCGAATTCAAGATCGCCGGATTGACGCCGGCGCCGTGCAAGATCGTCAAGGTGCCCCGGGTCGCCGAAAGTCCGGTCGCGTTCGAATGCAAGCTGACGCAGATCATCCAGCTGCAGGGCGCCGACGGCAGGAAGGCGCAGGCCTGGCTCACCCTCGGCGAGGTCGTCGCCGTCCACATCGACAAGGCCTTCATCAAGGACGGCGTCTACCAGACCGCGCTGGCCCGGCCCATCGTGCGCGCCGGCCGAAAGGGCGATTATTTCGAGATCAGGCCGGAGAACATGTTCGAGATGATCCGCCCGGACTGAGCTCTTCTTCCTCGCCCCGCTGAGTCCCCCTCACCCGGATCGCATCTGCGATGCGATCCGACCTCTCCCCGCAAGCGGGGCGAGGTAAGGTGCCACGTTTTCGGAACCGGAGCGCCTTGCTGCCGTTATCAGGCTGCCCGGCGCTTTGGATCAATTTCGCTTCATTTTCAGTGCGAAGTGTTCACCGAAATCCCACGCTTTCCGCTAAACTGAGCCGTCTTTTGGCATATGCGGGACCGCCAGATCGCGCGCCGTCGCTCCGACCATGAGGACATCGCCATGAGCACCTTTGCCTTTCGCCGCGATTTCATCACCAAGCCGATCTTTTCCTGGGCCCATGGCGTGTTGCCGGCGATGTCCGACACCGAGCGCGAGGCGCTGGAGGCCGGCGACGTCTGGTGGGACGCCGACCTTTTTACCGGCAATCCGGACTGGTCGAAGCTGCTCGCCACGCAGCCCGCGACGCTGACGCCGGAAGAGCAGGCCTTCCTCAACGGTCCGGTCGACGAGCTCTGCGCGATGCTCGACGACTGGAAGATCAATTGGGAATGGCGCGACCTGCCGCCGGAGGCCTGGGACTTCATCAAGCGCAACAAGTTCTTCGGCATGATCATCCCCAGGGAATATGGCGGGCTCGGCTTCTCGCCCTACGCGCATTCCGAAGTGGTGCGCAAGATTTCCTCGCGCTCGGTGACGGCCGCCGTCACCGTGATGGTGCCGAACTCGCTCGGACCCGGCGAACTCCTGATGCGCTTCGGCACCAAGGACCAGCAGCAGCAATGGCTGCCGCGCCTTGCCGACGGCCGCGAGATCCCCTGCTTCGGATTGACTAGCCCGGAAGCCGGCTCCGACGCCGCCTCGATGATCGACTCAGGCATCATCTGCAAGGGGACTTTCGAGGGACGCGAGGTGCTCGGACTGCGGCTGAACTGGCACAAGCGCTACATCACGCTCGGCCCGGTGGCGACGCTTTTGGGCCTGGCTTTCAAGGCCTACGACCCCGACCATCTCGCGGGTTCACAAGACGAGCTCGGCATCACCGTGGCGCTGATCCCGACTCATCTGCCCGGCGTGGAGATCGGCCGCAGGCATCTGCCGTCGATGCAGGTGTTCCAGAACGGCCCGAACCGGGGCCGCGACGTCTTTATCCCGATGGACTACATCATCGGGGGTGAGGCGCGCCTCGGCCAGGGCTGGAAGATGCTGATGACGGCGCTGGCCGCCGGCCGCGGCATCTCGCTGCCGTCGCTGTCGGCCGCGGGCGCGGCCTTTGCCGCCCGCACCACCGGCGCCTATGCGCGGATCCGCGAACAGTTCAACGTGCCCATTGGAAAATTCGAAGGCATCGAGGAGCCGCTCGCGCGCATCGCGGCGACAGCCTATCTGCTCGACGCGGCGCGGCGGCTGACCTGCGCCGCGCTGAACCAGGGCCATCATCCCGCGGTCATTTCCGGCATCATGAAGCTGCAGGCGACCGAGCGGATGCGGATCGCGATCGACGACGCCATGGACATCCATGGCGGCAAGGCGGTGATCGACGGCCCGCAGAACTACATGGGCAGTCTCTATCGCTCGGTGCCGGTCGGCATCACGGTGGAGGGCGCCAATATCCTGACCCGCAATCTGATCGTGTTCGGGCAGGGCGCGATCCGCGCCCATCCCTATCTGCTCGAGGAGATGAACGCGCTCGGCGACGAGGACCGCGCACGCGGGCTGGCCGCCTTCGACAAGGCGTTCTGGAAACATATCGGCCACAGCATCGCCACGCTGTTCCGTGCCTGGGGCCGGAGCTGGACCGCAGGCGCCTTCGCGCCGGCGCCCGAGGCTGGAGATGCAACCGGGTTCTATCGCCAGCTCTCGCGCTACTCCTCGGCCTTCGCGCTGTGCGCCGACATGGCGCTGCTGACGCTGGGCGGCGCCCTGAAACGCAAGGAAATGCTCTCGGCCCGCTTCGGCGATATTCTCTCCGAGCTGTATCTGCTCTCGGCCGCGCTGAAACGCTGGCAGGACGAGGGGCGGCAGCCGGCCGATTTCGCCGCGCTGGAATGGTGCATGGCGAGCGGCTTTCGCACCATCGAAAACCGTTTCGCGGAAATCCTGGCCAACCTGCCCAACCGCGTTGTCGCGGCCGTGCTCAAATTCGTGGTGCAGCCGTTCGGCGCGCGCGTGCTTGGGCCCTCCGACCGCGTGATCCATCAATGCGCGCAGCTGGTGCTGGAGCCGTCGGCGGCGCGCGACCGGCTTACGCCCGATCTGTCGCATGTCGACGACGACGGTGGCGTCGCGCGGCTGGAAAAAGCGTTCCTTCTGGTTACCGGCGCCGAGGATATCGCCAAAAGATTGCGCGCCGCCCGCCTTCACGACTTGAAGGAGGCGGTGAAGAAGGGCGTCATCACGCAAGGAGAGGGCGATCAGCTTGCGGCGGCGCATGAAGCGGTTGCGAAGGTGATTGAAGTCGACGACTTCGCGCCGGAAGCGCTGTCGCCGATTTACAAGAAGCCTGCCGACGTGCATCAGTTCTTTCAGGAACTCGGTGAGCAGAGGGCGGCAAGCTGATGGCGCGACCGGTTTTCATCATCGACGGCAGCCGGACCCCGTTCCTGAAGGCGCGCAGCGGCCCGGGGCCGTTCACGCCGGTCGATCTCGCCGTGCAGTGCGGCCGGCCGCTGCTCGCCCGGCAACCCTTCGCGCCCAATGCCTTCGATCAGGTCATCCTCGGCTGCGTCAACGTCATCGCCGACGAGATGAACCCGGCGCGGGTCGCCGCCTTGAGGCTCGGCATGGGTGAGGCGATGGTCGCGTTCACGGTGCAGATCAATTGCGGCTCCGGCATGCAGTCGATCGACACCGGCTACCGCTATATCCGCGAGGGCACCTCCGACCTGATCCTGGCCGGTGGTTCGGAAGCGCTGAGTTACGCGCCGCTGGTGTGGCCGCAAGCCGGCGTGCGCTGGTTCGCCGGCCTCGCCGGCGCCAAGGGAATTCTGGCCAGGATCGCGGCGCTGGCAAAAGCGCGCCCGGCCTATTTCAAGCCGATCATCGGGCTGGAGCGCGGGCTCACGGACCCCATCACCGAACTCAATATGGGCCAGACCGCCGAGGTGGTCGGCCATCTCTTCGGCATTACCCGGGCGCAGTCCGACGCCTACGCCGCCGAAAGCCACAAGCGGCTCGCCAACGCGCAGGCGCGGGGTTTTCTCAAAGGCGAGGTCGAAACCGCCTTCGCCCGCGACGGCAAATTCTACGATCATGACGACGGCGTGCGGCCGGATTCGACGCCGGAGACGCTGGCAAGACTGAAGCCGGTGTTCGAGCGGCCGTGGGGCCAGGTCACCGCCGGCAACTCCTCGCAAATTACCGACGGCGCGTGCTGGACCATCCTGGCCTCGGAAGAGGCGGTCAGGAAGCACGGCCTCGTGCCGAAGGCCGTGATCGTCGACAGCCAATGGTCGGCACTCGATCCCTCCATCATGGGCCTCGGCCCGGTGCTGTCGGCGACCGAATTGCTGAAACGCAACCAATTGTCGCTTGGCGATATCGAGACCTGGGAATTGAACGAGGCGTTTGCGACCCAGGTGCTGGGATGTCTGGCCGCCTGGAACGACGACAAGTTCTGCCGCGAGATTTTGGGCCTCGACGGCGCCGCAGGATCAATCGATCCCGCAAAACTCAACGTCGACGGCGGCGCGATCAGCCTCGGCCATCCCGTCGGCTGCAGCGGCAACCGCATCGTGCTGCATCTCGTCAACGCCATGAAGCGGCTGGGCACCAGGCGCGGCATCGCCACCGAATGCATCGGCGGCGGGCAGGGCGGTGCCATGCTGATCGAGACGGTATGACCATGGATTCACGGATCATGAACGTTTTCGGCGACCGCTTGCTCGAGCTCGGCCCGAAGCCCGAGGAGAACGGCCCCTATCGCCATTTCAAGCTGACGCGGGATGCCGACGGCGTCGCCTGGCTGCTGTTCGACCGCGAAGGCTCTAGCGCCAATACGCTGTCGGCGGATGTCATCGAGGAATTCGACAAGGTGCTTGCGGCGCTGGAAGACAAGCGGCCCGCCGGACTCGTGATCCGCTCGGCCAAGAAATCCGGCTTCATCGCCGGCGCCGACGTCAACGAATTTCGCGGCGCGAGCGATCCCCGCGCCGTCGAGACCGCGATCGGGCACGCCCACGCCGTGATCGACCGGCTCGAGGCCCTGAAGATTCCGAGCGTCGCCGTGATCCACGGCTTCTGCCTCGGCGGCGGCCTCGAAGTCGCGCTGGCCTGCCAGTCGCGCATTGCGATCGACGGCGCCCGCTTTGGTTTTCCCGAGGTGATGCTCGGGCTGCATCCGGGCCTCGGCGGCACCGCGCGCTTCACGCGGCTGGTCAATCCGGTGCAGGCGATGACCTTGATGCTGACCGGCAAGACCATCGACGCGCGGCGGGCAAAATCGCTCGGGCTGGTCGACGGCGTGACGCAGGAGCGACACGTCCGCAATGCGGTCAAGGATGCGCTGTTCGGCCATTTGAAGCGCGCCCGGCCGGGCCCTCTCAACGCGGTCCTGAACTTTACGCCGGTGCGCGGCTTCCTCGCCTCGCGGATGCGTCGCGAGGCGGAAAAGGCAGCACCCCGCGAGCATTATCCGGCGCCTTATGCGCTGATCGATCTCTGGGAAAAGCACGGCGGCGACAAGCCGGCGATGCTGGCGGCCGAAAGAACCTCGTTCGCCAATCTGATGGTGACGCCGACGGCGCAGAACCTGATCCGGGTGTTCTTCCTGCGCGAGCAGATGAAGAAGCTCGCAGGCAGCGGCAACACGGTCGGCCATGTCCATGTCATCGGCGCCGGCGCGATGGGCGGCGACATCGCGGCCTGGTGCGCCAATCAGGGCATGTGGGTGACGCTGGCGGACATGAAGCCGGAACCGATTGGCGGCGCCATCAAGCGTGCCTCCGATCTGTTCGGCAAGATCATGCGCAAGCGCACCGACGTGCGCGACGCGCTGGATCGCCTGATGCCCGATATGGACGGCGAGGGTGTCCGCAACGCCGACCTGATCATCGAGGCGGTGCCGGAGAAGCTGGAGCTGAAGCAGAAGGTCTATGCCGGGCTCGAGCCGAAGATGAAGCCGGGCGCGATCCTCGCCACCAACACCTCGAGCATCCCGCTGCAGGATCTGCGCACCACGCTGCAGAAGCCGGAGCGGCTGGTCGGGCTGCACTTCTTCAATCCGGTGTCCCGGCTGCAACTGGTCGAGGTCGTCAGCCATGACGGCAGCGATCCCGGGATGCTGAAGGAGGCGCTGGCCTTTGTCGGCGCCATCGACCGGCTGCCGCTGGCGGTCAAGAGCTCGCCGGGCTTTGTCGTCAACCGTGCGCTGACGCCCTACATGCTGGAAGCGATGATGATGCTGGACGAGAACATCGACAAGCTCACCATCGATGCCGCGGCGGAGAAATTCGGCATGCCGATGGGGCCGATCGAACTCGCCGACCAGGTCGGCCTCGATATCTGCCTCGATGTCGGCGACATGCTGCGCTCGAAATTCGGCGATTTGCTGCCGCCGACGCCGGCCTGGCTGCGCGACAAGGTGGCAAAGGGCGAGCTCGGCCGAAAATCCGGCAAAGGCTTCTATCTCTGGAGAGACGGCAAGGCCGACAAGGCGCCCGCGTCGCCGTCCGCGGCGCAGCCGACGCCGGAGATGATCGACCGGCTGATCCTGCCGATGTCGAACGTCTGCGTCGCCTGCTTGCGCGAGGGCATCGTCGACAATGCCGACGCGGTCGACGGCGCGATGATCTTCGGCACCGGCTACGCGCCGTTCCGCGGCGGTCCCCTGAATTACGCGCGAAGCCGCGGGCCCGAAAACGTCGCTGCGGCGCTGCGCGCGCTGGCCGCAAAGTTCGGCGGCCGGTTCACGCCGGATGCCGGCTGGGATAGTTTCAAATGATCAATTTTCGGATCAGCCAGCCGGGGCGACAGACATGACCGACACCCAAGCCGTTCACGCCCCGTTGAATACGGAGGAGGAGCCGCGGGGCGATCTCTGTACGCGCACGCTGGCGATGCCCGCCGATACCAACGCGAACGGCGACATCTTCGGCGGCTGGCTCTTGAGCCAGATGGATATCAGCGGCGGCATCTTTGCCTCCAAGGTCGCAAAGTCGCGCACCGTCACGGTGGCCATCGAAGCGATGAATTTCCGCAAACCCGTCTATGTCGGCGATCTCGTTTCGGTGCACGCCAATCTGGTCCGGATCGGCAGGACCTCGGTCACCGTGCATCTCGAGGCCTGGGTGCAGCGGCGCAAGGAAATCCGCTCGATCCTGGTGACCGACGGCAATTTCACCTACGTCTCGATCGACGATTCCGGCCATCCGCAACCGGTCAAGCACGACGAGCCGCCGGTTTCGGCGTGAGCTTTTCCGCCCTTCCGGATGGTGCGTTGCCGGCAGACTTCAGATGCGCGTTTCTTCGCCGCCAGCCACCAATTCAATCCGCTGGAAGGCCGGCTGTTTCGCAATGCCCGCGAGGCCGAGTGGCGTAAGCGCCTTTGGTTTTCCCGTCATGCGAGGCGCGCCCCGTCCGCCGTAGCCCGACGCGCGACGGCGGAAACGAAAAAGCAATCCACCCGGTCGCCGCCGGACCGAGCGGATACGTTGCAGGCAAATTCATTTTTTTTGATGGATGAGTCCGCTCCCGGACATTCACCGCCGCCGAATTTAGAATGTCTCCAGTTTAGAAGGAGTCTTTTTGCCTGTCCGTGAGCAAGACGCTAACGCCTCTCAGTAGAAGCGGTGGAATTCCCTAGTGGGGATGGAATTCCGGTGAAGGCAATACGAGCGTTGGCTGGGCGATGGCACTGATCGGGATTTTTGGTATCTGGTACGCCAGCAATACGCGCGCGCATCATCTGGGTTGCGAGGATATTGTCACCAGCTTCCACCGGAAGGCGCGCGGCGCCCTCACCGCGCGATAGACCGGCGACCCAGGCATGCCCGCGCGCAATCGTTTCGAACTGGATATTCTATGCCCGAGCTGCGGCGCTGCCGGTGAAGCGCGCGCATCCGAGAATGACGGCCCTGACACGCCGGACCCTGCATTCAGGGTGGACGAATACCCGTCCGGGTTCTCCGAGGAGAAGCGCTCGGCCTCTCGCCAGCAAACCCTGGTCGCGTGCCGCTGCGGACAGATATTCTACCTGTTGTGACCGAATGCGGCGAGCTACCGCATTTGATGGCGGTCGCAAGCGTGCTTTCAACAGCAACTGATTGTCTGATGATTTGCATCGCCGGTGCAGGAAATTGAAGTGCAATGCCTCGGGCCACCTTCCCTGATCTCTTCGGCAAACCGGCCCTCAAATCCCGCGAGCTGCGAAAATTGCAGCGCCTCGCGATGCCCGTCCGCTTTCGCTCCGGCCAGAAGGTTGTCGCGGAAGGTGAAGTCGCGAACGAGGTCCATGGCCTGTCGCAGGGCGTCGTGCGCGTTTACAGGAAGCTCGCCGACGGGCGGCATCACGTGCTGCGGTTTGCCTTGCCCGGCGATATCCTGGAATTGCCACGCGGCGAGTGCCATTGTGTTTCGGCCGATGCGATCGGTGCCGTTTCCGCCAGCCGGTTTGCGCGAAGCGAGTTTCTTGAATTCATTCAAGCCAGCCGCACCATGACGCAGCTGATGATCGATTTCGCGGCGGAGCAGCTGAAGCGCTCCCAGGATCAGATGCTGTTGCTCGGGCGAGGCACACCGGAGGAACAGCTGACCGCGTTTCTGGCAAGCTGGCGCAAGCGCCTGCCGCGTCGCCCCGACAGGTTCGTCCCCTTGCCGATGTCGCGTCGCGATATCGCGGCCCATCTCGGCATGGCGCCTGAAACCTTGACCCGGACGTTCGCAAAACTGGAGCGGAAGAAGATCATCCGGGTCGGGACGGATGGGGTCGAACTCCTGGACATCAGGCGAAGCCGCAGCCCCGCCAGAAGGTGACCCCCGGGATTTACGACGGCCAGGCGTGATAGCCTGCTACGTTCCGAACCGGCTGGGACGAGGGGGTAATTGCTGGTGGATTCGATGATCAGACTTCTTCGTTGCATTGGCCTGCTGCTGCTGTCCGCGTTTCTGATGGCCCCGCTGATGGGCGCGGCGCCGCCGCCGGTCCTCCCGCTCGCCGAGCGCGTCAGCTTTCTCAGCGCCGATGGGACAACGATGCTGATCGGCTACGTCTTCAAGCCGCAAGGCCCCCACGCCGCGAGGGTGCCGGCCGTCGTCATGATGCACGGGCGGGCCGGGGCCTATTCGTCGGCGGCGGATGGCGACTACGGCGCGACGACGCTTTCGAGGCGCCACCAGCAATGGGGGCATCTCTGGGCGCAGCAGGGTTATCTCGCGGTTCTCGTGGATGGCTTCGGCCCGCGCGGCTATCCGCAAGGCTTCCCGCGCTTCAGCTACTTCTCCCGGCCGGAGACGCTCAACGAAGTCACGGTACGCCCGCTCGATGCCTATGGTGCGCTCGCCTGGCTTCGCACGCGCAACGATGTGATCCCGGACCGCATCGCGTTGCAGGGATGGTCGAACGGCGGCAGCGCCGCGCTCGCCACCATGGCGTCGGCCGGCGCCCCCGGCGCTGCGCCGCTGACGCCGGTGACGGGGTTTCGTGGTGCGCTGGTGTTCTATCCGGCGTGTGGATTGAAGGACCAGTTCGACGACGGTCTCGTGCCCTACGCGCCGGTCCGGGTCTTCCTGGGCTCCGCGGATGAGGAAATCTCGCCGCGCCATTGCGGTCAACTGATCGACAGGAGCCGGGCCCGAGGCGGCGATATCCAGGTCACGCTCTATCCGGGCGCGACCCACGACTTCGACGATCCCGGCCGGAAACGCCGCGGTGTGCCGGCGAATGTGGCGGCGACCGGGGACGCGGTGTCGCGGGCCATCGCGTTCCTTGCGAGCATCCTGAGCGCGCAGGCCGTCGCCAAATAGCCGTCGCTGGCGTGTCGCCCGCGACGGCTCTAGTTGAGCGGCAGCCACATGATGTCGCACCGGCCATCGCAGCGATTGCAATGCGCCGGCTGGGCGAAGGTGCTGGCCAATTCCCATTCCTGGGACTCGTTGCTCCACTGCACGGTCGCGTGACCGATGATGTCGTCTGACTGGCAGTTGGAGCAGACGGGTGTGGAGCGCGTGGTCGGCGCCGTCCGCCGGCCGAAGCTTTTCGCAGGCTCCGGATTCGCGTTGAACGGATTGAGAAGCGAGGGGTGTGTCATGTCATTCCCATTATACTGCATGAGATGCTGGACCTGGACTGATGCAATCCGCGAATCCCGTGTCACGGTGAAACCTAACGCAGAGCTGACAAGTGTGTCTGCAACCGAACTCTCACTGCGCTGTGAATTGTGTTGATATTCGCAACCGACCGAAAACCTTGCCCGGTTCCCGACGATGGCCGCCGACGGGCGATTCGGCGCCGCGCTTTCGGCCGCGGCGTGCCGCCAAATCGTCACTTTGCCGGCGAATTGCAGTCAAAGCGGCAGGCCTAACTGGAGGGGACGCGTTTTCGTATTGGGGAGTATGCAAGTTGGCCTATCAGATCGTCGCGGTAAGAGAGAACGAGACAGTCAAGTGCGAACGGAGCAGCGTGCTGATCGCGATTGCCAAGGCCCGCGTCTGGGCAAGCGAGGGATGGCAGGTCGTCATCACCGACGGCGAGGGAAAAACACTGGAGCCCGCCGAGTTCGACAAGCTGCTGGCGGCGTAGGCCGGGCCGCAAGCGTGTGAAGGCGAAAAGCCTCTGGTTGCGGTCTCGCATTTTTCGTCACGCCCGGGCTAAAAGCGCGAAGCGCGTCTTCGCGCAGACGTCCCGGCCATCCACGTCTTTGGCCTCGCCAGGAGGAAAGCAAGACGGGGATCCCCGGACAATTTTGCCCGCGCGCGTCGCTGACGCCTGTTCGGGGGCATCACTGCCGCGTTGACCCGGTGCCGGAACCGCCGCACCATGGGCAGTCTTTGCCCGAGGTGCCGCCGTGACCGTACCGATCCATCGCCTGTTTGCCCGTGTCGCGATCATTGCGTCAGCGGCGACACTCCTGGGTGGGTTGCTCGCCTCTGGCGCAAGCGCGCAGACGGTCACAATGGAGCAATACCAGCATCCGAAGGGCGAGAAGGATTTGAATTTCAACAAACCCTATCTGGAAGGGATCAAGGACGGGCTCGTCGCCTACAACATGTCCCGGGAAGACAGATTATTTTGCCTGGGCGGAAATCCTCCAGTCCTGACGTTTGAGCGCGCGAACGACATCCTCCTGCATTGGGCCCGCAAGCGGCGCGGGGAGGCGGCCGGCCTGCCGCTCGGGCTCGCGCTGCTGTATAGCCTGAAAGAAGCCTATCCCTGCCCAAGCGCTCCCCGGTGAGAGCGTCGGAACCGATCCGGCCCTGGTTCCTTTAACCAGGATTCGCCTTTCGGCATCGGACCGCCATCGGGGCGATCTGGCGCGTTGACCGGATGCCGGAACCGCCGCACCATGGGCGGTCTTCGCCCGAGGTGTTGCCGTGACCGGACTGACCCACCGCCAATCCGAAATCCTCAACATCGCCCGCGCCTTCGGCCGGGTGATGGTGGACGACCTCGCCAGGCGCTTCGAGGTCTCGGCACAGACCATCCGCAAGGATCTCAACGATCTCTGCGATCACCGCTCCCTCACCCGCATCCATGGCGGCGCCATCATTGCCTCCGGCGTCGAGAACCTCGCCTATGAGGCGCGCCGCTTCGTCGCCGCCGAGGAGAAGAAGGCGATCGGCGCTGCCGCGGCGGAACTGATTCCGAACGGCTGCTCGCTGTTCATCAACATCGGCACCACGACGGAAGAGGTCGCCAGCGCCCTGACCTCGCATGAGGACCTGCTTGTCATCACCAACAACCTCAATGTCGCGATGGTGCTTTACAGACATCCGCGCATCGAGGTGATCGTGGCGGGCGGTGCGGTGCGCCGGGCCGACGGCGCGGTGATCGGCTCGACCGCCATCAGCCTGATCGGCCAGTTCAAGGTCGACTACGCCATCATCGGCGCTTCCGCGATCGACGAGGAGGGCGCGCTCCTGGATTTCGACTATCGCGAGGTGCAGGCGGCTCAGGCCATCATCGCCAACGCGCGCAAGGTGATGCTGGTCGCGGACTCGACGAAACTCCGTCGCAGCGCGCCGGTCCGCATCGCCCATATCAGCCAGATCCAGACTTTCGTCACCGACGCCGCACTGCCGGCGGGGCTGGCCAATATCTGCCACACCCGCGGCATCGAGGTGATCGAGGCGATGCCGAAGCCGTCGGGCGATATCGACGAGCCGGGTGTCGAGACGGCTCCGCCCACGATCGTCCGGCGCGCCTGATTTGCCGTTAGAGCATGATCCGGAAAAGTGGGAACCGGTTTTCCCTCGACAAACGCGAACGCGTTTGCTCGGAGATCATGCTCAAGCAAAAAGATAGAGCGGGATGACAATTCGAGGAAAAGTCATCCCGCTCTAGCGGCGGCGCGAGAAACCCGTCTGCTCCGGGAACATGAAGCCTGCCTCACTCGATTACCTCGTCGGCGGCGACGAGAAGGTCCGGCGGCACGACAAGCCCGAGCGTTCTGGCGGTCTTTACGTTGATGACGAATTCGAACTTCGTGGACTGGAGGACCGGAAGATCCCCGGGCTTCCCGCCCTTGAGAATTCGTGCGGCGTAGCTGCCGGCTTCCCGATAGGCGTTGGTGATGCTGGTGCCGTAGCTCATCAGCCCTCCGGCTTCGACATATTCGCGCAGCGAGTAGCTCGTCGGCAGCGCGTAGCGTCGGGCCAACGCGACGATCTTTTCCTTATGGGAACGAAAGAAAGGACCGGAACCCACCAGCACGGCACCTACACGCTCTTCGGCAAATTTCGCGAACGCATTGTCGATCTCGTCGTCTCGAACCGCGTCGGCGATGAGGAGAGTTCGACCGATGCTCGCCGCTGCCGCCTGGATCTGGCTTCGCTCGGTCTTGTCTTCGGGACTGATCGGAAATGCGAGGACGCCGATCTTGGTCGCCGTTGGCACAAGCTGGCGCAGCAGCTCGATGCGTTTCGCCCCCAGTTGGGAAGAAAAGAAGACGATGCCCGTGACATTGGCGCCGGGCCGGTTGAGGCTTGCAACGAGACCATCGGCAACCGGATCGGCGCCGAGGATAAAAAGGATGGGAATAGTTGAAGTGGCCGCCTTCGCCGCATGTACGGCCTGGTCTGTCGCAATCACGGCCACGCGTCGCTCGATCAACTCGCCGACGAGAGCCGGCGCTCGATCGCGATGATTTTCGGCATAGCGATATTCGATCGAGACATTCTGGCCCTCGACAAACCCCGACTGTCTCAGCCCCTCGCGAAAAGCAGCGGCCAGATGCGCCGAGTCCGCGGCCGACGTCATGCGCAAGAACCCGACCACCGGGATCGCCTGCTCGGCGCGCGCGGCGAGCGGCCATACGCCTAGCGCGCCTCCCAGCAGCGCGGTGGTGAAGTCACGCCGTTTCATCGTCCCGCCCTCCGGTCGATTTCGTTCCACGCGCCAAGGCGCACCGTCAGGGCGTCGTAAACCAGGAGAGCGCGCGCGTGCAAGCGCTGCAAAAGTAGCTCGGTCCCGGGATGGCGAGGTTCCGCATTGCGGACTGTCCGTTCAAAAAACGATTTTGCGTTTCGACCAACGGGGCCCGCTATTGAATCTCGACTGTCGCCCGGTGCAGGCGGCGCGGGCGTCATCGCAAACGCCGGGTTGGCCCAGGCATAACCGCACCTCTCAAGACCTCAGGATTCGTGCCGTTCGCCATGAGGGTGCTCCTGAGCGTGCCCGACGATAGGCTCCGTACCTCTTGAAAGGCGAATCCAGGGAGGGTTCCCCCTTTTCGCTTGCTTTCACATTTGGTTGTGATTTATTCCAAAACGAAAGCCAAATCGCCAAAGTGAATAGGCGAATGCCGGGGAAGCGTCTTTGGACCGAATTTTCGACCTCGCCATCATTGGGGGCGGCATCAATGGCTGCGGCATCGCGCGCGACGCGGCCGGCCGGGGAAATTCGGTTTTTCTATGTGAAATGAATGACTTGGCCAGTGGAACGTCGTCCTGGTCGACCAAATTGGTGCATGGCGGCCTGCGCTACCTCGAATATTACGAGTTTCGTTTGGTGCGCGAGGCGCTGATCGAGCGCGAAATCCTCTGGCAGATCGCGCCCCACATCATCCGCCCCCTGCGATTCGTGCTGCCGCATCACGCCGGCCTGCGACCGGCCTGGCTGCTGCGGCTCGGCCTGTTCCTCTACGACCATATCGGCGGCCGGATCCTCTTGCCGCCGACGCGCTCGGTCGATCTCACGCGGGACGAGGTCGGAAAGCCGCTGGTGCCGAACCGCTTCACCCGCGGCTTCGAATATTCCGACTGTTTCGTCGACGACGCGCGCCTCGTCGTCCTCACCGCGCGGGACGCGGCCGATCGCGGCGCCGACATCCGCACCCGTTCGCGCGCCGTCGAGATCCGGCAGGCCGACGGCATCTGGCACGTCACGGTCGAAAACACGCTGACCGGCGAGCGCTCGACCATCCAGGCCCGCGTGCTGGTCAACGCCGGCGGTCCCTGGGTCGAGCAGGTGCTGGCCTCTGGCGCCGGCGTCAACGCGCGGGCAAAGGTGCGGCTGGTGCAGGGCTCGCACATCGTGGTGCGCAAGCTCTATGGGCATGACCGCGCCTACATGTTCCAGAACTCCGACGGCCGCATCGTGTTCGCGATCCCCTATCAGGACGACTTTACTCTGATCGGCACCACGGACCGCGACTACGAGGGTGACCCGGCCAAGGTGAAGGCTTCGGACGAAGAGATCAAATATCTCTGCGATTCCGTCAGCGAATATCTCGCCAGGCCGGTCAAGCCGGAAGACGTGGTCTGGACCTATTCCGGCGTGCGGCCGCTCTACGACGACGGCGCCAGCGAGGCCAAGGCCGCGACCCGCGATTACGTGTTCGAGCTCGACACGCCCGGCGGCGCGCCGCTGCTGTCGATCTACGGCGGCAAGATCACCACCTATCGCCGCCTCGCCGAGGAGGCGCTCGAACGATTGTCGCCGTATTTGCGCAGTTCCGCGCCCCGCGAGGACCTCAAGGCGCGCGAGGGCTGGACCGCGAAGGCGGCACTGCCCGGCGGCGACATGGACGTCTCGGCGATCCCGGCGCTCTCGGCGGAACTGGTGCGCAATTTTCCGTTTCTCACGCCGGCGCATGCCAACCGGCTGGCGCACGCCTACGGAACCCGCGCCGCCAAACTGCTCGGCTCTGCGAAAACACTGGCCGATCTCGGCCAGTCCTTCGGCGCCACCTTGACGGAGAGCGAAGTCAGGTACCTGATATCGGTGGAGTGGGCCTGCACCGCCGAGGACATCGTATGGCGGCGATCCAAGCTTGGATTGCGGCTGTCGCCTGCCGAGATCGCCGCCCTCGACGACTGGATTTCAGCCCATCGCGTCTCCGTTGAAAGTCCCTTGCGCGAAGCGGGAGGGCGGACATGAGCGTTACGCTGGAACATGTCACGCGTTCGATCGATGGCGTTCCCGCCATCCGCGACGTCTCGCTGACGCTGGAACGCGGCACGCTGAGCGTGCTGCTCGGCCCGACGCTGTCCGGCAAGACCTCGATCATGCGGCTGCTCGCCGGCCTCGACGTGCCGACATCCGGCCGCGTGCTGGTCGACGGCAAGGACGTCACCGGCGTCGACGTGCGCCAGCGTTCGGTGGCGATGGTCTATCAGCAGTTCATCAATTATCCCTCGCTGACGGTCTATGAAAACATCGCTTCGCCGTTGCGGGTGCAGCGCAGGCCGCGCGAGGAAATCGACAAGCGGGTCCGGGAAGCCGCAAGGCTCCTGAAGCTCGAGCCCTACCTGCAACGCACGCCGCTGCAATTGTCCGGCGGCCAGCAGCAACGCACCGCGATCGCGCGCGCGCTGGTGAAGGGCGCCGATCTGGTGCTGCTCGACGAGCCGCTCGCCAATCTCGATTACAAGCTGCGCGAGGAACTGCGCACCGAGCTGCCGCGCATCTTCGAGGCCTCCGGCGCGATCTTCGTCTACGCCACCACGGAGCCTTCCGAGGCGTTGCTGCTCGGCGGCCGCACCGTCTGCATGTGGCAAGGCGAGGTGCTGCAGGCCGGCGACACCTCGAAGGTCTACCGCCACCCCGATACGCTGCGGGTGGCCCAGGTGTTTTCCGATCCGCCGCTCAACATCGTCGGGATCGAGAAGAAGAACGGCTCGATACAATATGCCGGCGGCGTGCAGGCGCCCGCATCGGGACTCTATGCCGGCCTCGGCGACGGCGCCTATCGGGTCGGTTTCCGCGCCCATCAGCTGGAACTCGCCAACGGCGCCCCCGGACGCCACGCGTTCCACGCCACCGTCACGGTGACGGAAATCACCGGCTCCGAAAGCTTCGTGCATCTCAGTCGCGATGCCTCCAACTGGGTCGCGGTGATGCACGGCGTGCACGAATTTCCGCCCGGGCATGTGCTCGATGCCGCGCTCGACCCGGACAATGTGTTCGTGTTCGACGCGGCCGGCCGCCTCGTCGCTTCGCCGGGCGCGACGTGAGGGACATGCAGCATGGCCCGCATTGACCTCGTCGATCTCGCCCACTCCTACAGCGGCACCAGCGCCGACCCGGAATCCTTTGCGCTGAAGCCTGTTACGATGACCTGGCGGCAGGGCGGCGCCTATGCGCTGCTCGGGCCGTCGGGCTGCGGCAAGACCACGCTGCTCAACCTGATCTCCGGGATCGTGACGCCCTCGCGCGGAAAAATCCTGTTCGACGGCGTCGATATCACGCCGCTGTCAACCCAGAAGCGCAATATCGCGCAGGTGTTCCAGTTTCCGGTGATCTACGACACCATGACGGTCGGACAGAACTTGGCGTTCCCGCTGAAGAACCGCGGCGTGCCCAAAGCCGAGATCGATGCCCGGGTCGCGGAGATCGCGAACCTGCTCGACCTCACGCCGTACCTTTCGCGCAAGGCGACGCGGCTGACCGCCGACGCCAAGCAGAAGATCTCGCTCGGCCGCGGGCTGGTGCGCTCCGACGTCGCCGCCGTGTTGTTCGACGAACCGCTGACCGTGATCGATCCGGAGCTGAAATGGCAGCTGCGCTCGAAGCTCAAGGCGCTGCACCGCGCACTCGACCTGACCATGATCTATGTCACCCACGACCAGACCGAGGCGCTGACGTTTGCCGATACCGTGGTCGTGATGCATGACGGGCGGGTGGTGCAGAGCGGAACGCCGGCCGAACTGTTCGACAAACCGGCGCACACTTTCGTCGGCTATTTCATCGGCTCGCCCGGCATGAACATCGTGCCCGCCGAAGTGCGCGGCCGCGAGGCGCGGATCGACGGCCACACCATCCGGCTCGATCGCAATTATGACGGCCTGCCGGCGGGCGCCAGGATCGAGATCGGCGTGCGTCCCGAATTCGTCAACGTCGCGCCGCCCGGCTCCGGGTTGCTGTCGGCCAATATCGAGCGCATCGACGATCTCGGCCGCATCCGTTTCGCGCGCGTCCGCGTCGGCGACGTGAAATTCGCGGCGCGGGTGCCGCCGGGATTTTCGGCTCCGGACAATGCCGCCGGCCTCGTGTTCGATTCGGCGCACGTTCACGTCTACGCCGACAGCCTTCTGGTCGAGGGGACGTAATGGACAAGACCGTCAATCAGAAAGCCTGGTTCCTGGTGCTGCCGGTGTTCCTGGTGGTGGCGTTCTCGGCCGTGCTGCCGCTGATGACGGTGGTGAACTATTCGATGCAGGACACCTTCGGCAACAACCAGTTCTTCTGGAACGGCGTCGGATGGTTCAAGGAATTGCTCGATCCCTCGACCGACCTCGGCGGGCGGTTTCTGGCGTCGCTGGGGCGCAATTTGTTCTTCTCCGCCGTGATCCTCGCGATCGAGGTTCCGCTCGGCATCGTGGTCGCGCTGTCGATGCCGCGCCAGGGCTGGACCGTCGCCGCCTGCCTCGTGATCCTGGCGCTGCCGCTGCTCATTCCATGGAACGTGGTCGGCACCATATGGCAGATCTTCGGACGACCCGACATCGGCCTGCTCGGTTATGTCCTGAACAATATCGGGATCAACTACAATTACGTCTCCAACGAGTTCGACGCCTGGGCCACCGTCATCGTGATGGACGTCTGGCACTGGACCAGCCTGGTGGCGCTGCTCTGCTACGCCGGATTGAAGTCGATTCCCGAGGCCTATTATCAGGCCGCCCAGATCGACGGCGCCTCGCGCTGGGCGGTGTTCACCGCGATCCAGCTGCCGAAAATGCATCGCGTGCTGCTGATCGCGGTGCTGTTGCGCTTCATGGACAGTTTCATGATCTACACCGAGCCCTTCGTCGTCACCGGCGGCGGCCCGGGCAACTCGACGACGTTCATCTCGATCGAGCTCGTCAAGATCGCGCTCGGGCAGTTCGACCTCGGCAAGGCGGCCGCCTTGTCGCTGGTCTACAACCTGATCATCATCATCGTGTGCTGGGTGTTCTACACCGTCATGACCAATGCCGGCGCCGAGCGCAAGGCCAGCCAGGGAGCCGCGTGATGCATTCGATTCCCGGCCGCCGCCTCATCCTGGCGCTGTTTCTGATCTTCCTGCTGCTGCCGATCTACTGGCTGGTCAATATGAGCTTCAAGACCAACGAGGAGATCGTCTCGACCATGACGCTGTGGCCGCATCATCCGACCATCGCCAACTACGTGCTCATCTTCACCGACGAGAGCTGGTATTCCGGCTACATCAACTCGCTGAAATATGTCGTCATCAATACGGTGATCTCGATCTCGGTCGCCTTGCCGGCGGCCTACGCGTTTTCGCGTTATCGCTTCCTCGGAGACAAGCATCTGTTCTTCTGGCTGTTGTCGAACCGGATGGCGCCGGCGGCGGTCTACGCGCTGCCGTTCTTCAACCTGTACTCGGCGATCAATCTGTTCGATACGCCCTGGGCGGTGGCGCTCGCGCACTGCATCTTCAACGTCCCGCTCGCGGTGTGGATCCTGGAAGGTTTC
>CAVRIQ010000029.1:0-59518 GCA_963721275.1 uncultured Alphaproteobacteria bacterium
TGACTGCGTGGGAAAGTCGTGAATGAGCCCAGCTGACGACATGTTTTACGGGGTTGAAGAGCGCGACAGGAGCATAAGATGAAGACACGCGCCGCGGTCGCGTTCGAGGCAAAGAAGCCGCTTGAAATCGTCGAGCTGGATCTGGAGGGGCCCAGGGCCGGTGAAGTCCTTGTCGAAATCAAGGCGACGGGGATTTGCCACACCGATGCCTATACGCTCGACGGCCTGGACAGCGAGGGGATCTTCCCCTCGATCCTCGGCCATGAAGGTGCTGGCATCGTCCGCGAGGTGGGAGCCGGCGTCACCTCGGTCAAGCCCGGCGATCATGTGATCCCGCTCTACACGCCCGAATGCCGCCAGTGCAAAAGCTGCCTCAGCCAGAAGACCAATCTTTGCACCGCGATCCGCGCCACCCAGGGCAAGGGCTTGATGCCCGACGGCACCTCGCGCTTCAGCCACAAGGGCCAGACGATCTTCCACTACATGGGCTGCTCGACCTTCTCCAACTTCACCGTGCTGCCGGAAATCGCGGTGGCGAAGATCCGCGAGGACGCCCCCTTCGACAAGAGCTGCTACATCGGCTGCGGCGTGACCACCGGCGTCGGCGCGGTGGTCAACACCGCCAAGGTCACGCCGGGCGCCAACGTGGTCGTGTTCGGGCTCGGCGGCATCGGGCTCAACGTCATCCAGGGCGCGCGGATGGTGGGCGCCGACAAGATCGTCGGCGTCGACCTCAACGACGGCAAGGAGGAGTGGGGCCGCCGCTTCGGCATGACCCATTTCGTCAACCCCAGGAAGGTCGATGGCGATATCGTGCAGCATCTGGTCGCGCTGACCGACGGCGGCGCCGATTTCACCTTCGACTGCACCGGCAATACCACGGTGATGCGCCAGGCGCTGGAAGCCTGTCATCGCGGCTGGGGCGTATCGGTGGTGATCGGCGTGGCGGAAGCCGGCAAGGAGATTGCGACGCGGCCGTTCCAGCTCGTGACCGGCCGGGTCTGGAAGGGCACGGCGTTCGGCGGCGCGCGCGGCCGCACCGACGTGCCGAAAATCGTCGACTGGTACATGAACGGCAAGATCCAGATCGATCCGATGATCACCCACGTGCTCAAGCTCGAGGAGATCAACAAGGGGTTCGATCTGATGCACGAGGGCAAGTCGATCCGTTCGGTCGTCGTGTTCTAAATCAAGCGGGTTCTACATCGAAGTCGTCAAACACAAGGGAGGATTGGCTTATGACTGTTCACATCCATCCGTCGGTCGATAGCGGCGTCAAGAAGGGTTCGGGCAGCTTTGCCGGCGGCACCCTCGTCTGCAAATGCAAGGACAAGCCGGTCAAGGTCGGCGTCAAGGGCGACGTCGCGCACAATCACGCCTGCGGCTGCACCAGGTGCTGGAAACCCGCCGGGGCGACCTTCTCGGTGGTCGCGGTCGTGCCGCGGGACAACGTGACCGTTCTGGAGAACGGCGACAAGCTTCACATCATCGACGCCTCGGCGACGATCCAGCGCCACGCCTGCAAGGTCTGCGGCACGCATATGTACGGCCGCATCGAGAACAAGGAACACCCGTTCTACGGGCTGGACTTCATCCATCCCGAACTGTTCCAGGAACAAGGCTCTGCCGCGCCGGGATTCGCAGCGTTCGTATCCTCGGTGATCGAGTCCGGCGTCGACCCCTCGGAGATGAACGGGATCAGGTCTCGCCTGAAGGAACTCGGGCTTGAGCCTTATGACTGCCTGTCGCCGGCGCTGATGGATGCGATCGCCACCCATGTGGCGAAATCGAAACCCAAGGCAGCCTGACCAGGCGCTCTCGTCGGCTTTCGCCGGTGGTTACGCCACCGGCGGAGCTGCCGTCTGCGGCGGAAAGCCGCGGAAAAAGACGCACGAGCTTCGACGATGAGCCATGGGCTCTATAGTCTCGCCTGTGCACCGACCAAATCTGGCCGGCAGGCCTCGAATGGAAAGCCGTGAGTAGTGACCGATTTAATAGATGTTCGCGGTTCTTGCTATGGCCGCAGCACCAGCGGTCTTTTGGCTCATGTGAAATCCGTGCAGCAAGAGCCATTCATGCAATCGAGGCGAGCCAAGGGGACATTCCTCGGCGAGGCCCTCTGAAAAGACACGCTGCTGTTCAATGTTGCGATAGGGGAGACCAACGACAATCGGCACGCCGAGCTGGACGGCGTCGGAGAGCGTGTCGCGCAATCCCAGGCCCTCGGCCTCGAGTTTACCGAATTTGTTGAGGACCAAGAGTTCCGGTTCGTTTTTGAGAGAGGTGGAGATCAGGGCTGCGGCTTCCGACAATGCTCCCCGATCCATTCGGCATCCTCGCGCTTCCGGACGCCTTTCGGCGCGTCAGAGATCTTGCGGATAGGCGCACTCGAATCGACCAAACGTGCTTCGGCTCAAGTGGTTTCTTCTGGCCGATCAGCAATCCCTTGTTCCAAGGTCTTCGGGGTCGGTCGATAGGACGTACAGGCATAGGAGGTCCTCCGCCGCCCCGCCCTCACTAGCTAAATAGCTACCAAGATAGCTTAACAAGATACAAGCTTGCTACGTTGATATCAAGATAGCATTAGTTTTGCGTTTTGGTGAGTCGCTGGACCTGATCGTGCGAAGTGGCGGCGACGGTGCCCCGACTTGTGATTGGTTACGTCCGACCGAACATTGGCGATGGTAATTGACCAGCGAAACTGACAGGAGACTGATGGGCTGACATCCAGTCAATTCGACGGCGGCCTACGCCGTTCTGCCGGGCAGCGACCGCCGCGAT
This sequence comes from uncultured Alphaproteobacteria bacterium, assembly GCA_963721275.1. Classification (GTDB taxonomy): domain Bacteria; phylum Pseudomonadota; class Alphaproteobacteria; order Rhizobiales; family Xanthobacteraceae; genus Bradyrhizobium. Next base: position 2,782 of record CAVRIQ010000029.1, read on the forward strand.
AGCCTCGTCAGCCGAGAGGGAGCTGGGCGCATGCAAATCCCCCCGCAAGCCCTTCGCGGGGGTTGCCTCGCCCAAAGGGGGAAGGGGCGCGGACGCAGTTGCCGGACCAGCATCGAATACCGATGGCCGCCATTACTGGCCGTCGGTTGGGCCTATTTGCTTAAAGTGGCGTCACGTCGGTCAGTCGGAGCGTTTTGCTGCCAGGGTCACCCCCATGGTGTCATCGGCCGGAGAGGGCCCAGCGAACGTGCAAAAACTCTCACCCGCCATCTTCATCTCCAGCCGGCCTGTGCCGTCATAATCGCCCCACAGCTGGCGAAGAGCCGCGCTTGGCGAAGGGGGGAGCCAAAAGCCAGTGCCGCTGATTAGTGCCAACCGTGCCTGAGGAAGCAATCTGGGCCAATGGCGATGTGCTCGAGGAGCGGGCGGTCTGCTGTTGGGCCCGGTACCGGTCAGAAGCGTCGCCGGGGTAGGGGGGCGTGGACTAACGCGGGCGCGGTGGCCGGCGCTGCACCGGTCGATCTGATCATCGCCGACTATCGCCTCGGAGATGGTACTACGGGCGTGGACGCAATCGAGGCTCTTTGCGCCCATATCGGCCGCTCGGTCCCTGCCGTTATCATGACCGGCGATACCTCGCCGTCGCGCATCAAGGAAGCCACCGCCAGCGGTCATCGTATTCTGCACAAGCCGATGACCGGCGAGGAATTGCACGAAGCGATCGTTGCAGCCTGTGTTGACGGCAAGGAATCAATCAATAATGGTCGCTAAAAGGATGCGTAGCTGCCCCGAGATTGGCGATCACCCGGCCACGGGATCTCCCGCGGCGCCACTACCCTGCGGCGGCGCAGGGCCTTTCGACATTAGCCTCGTTACCGACGACGAAATACGACATCTGCCGTATCGCTTGCGAATGAACCCAACGGTATCCTTCATCACGAAGGGCGGTACGGCGACCAGTGCATCTGCGCGGTTTTGCGCTGGAAGGGTATACCCTGCTGAGTGTAGGCTCTCGCTGCCTTGGGCGTAAAAGATCAGAATGCTTACTGTCGAGTGGATGTCACAAAGGAGATATCTAACATGTTCATGAAGCGAATTGCTGTAGTTGGTGCTGTTCTGGTGTTGGGCGGCTATTTGGCCGCCTCAGACGACGCGCTCGCCGCAGGTCAGGGCGGGCTTGGCCAGCGCCCCTCGTACACGATCAAAAACGGCGCGCTGCATCTCGCCAATCCGCAGACCAAACCGCCCTCAAACTACTTTTCCGGTTCGCCTTCCTCCGGTTCGACGATCCACAACGGTAACAACACCAACTTCGGCGCCAGCGGCCCCTATGTCGGTCTGAAGTATATCGGAAAATAATAGCCGACCAAGCCGCGGCTACTCCGTGACTGGTGCATTATTCCCCCGACAGGCCAGCCCCGTTTGGGGGGAGCATTACTGGCTTTGACATTCGCCCGTAATGCTCTGAAATGCGTTCTGAAAGTTTGGGCGGCTGGGGGTATATTATGCGACGTTTAATTGCCGGTGCAGCAGCGGTGGCGGTTGCGTGCGGAGGTGGTGCAGGTCAGGCGCTTGCAGCCGATGTGCCGGTCAAGGCCGTTGTGCAGTCGATCGATCAGTTGTGGTACATCAGCTACAACACCGAAGTCCGCTATTTCAGCTGGCAGAACACCCGAGGCTTTCCCACCAATGCCGCCCCCCTGAACGGCACCGGTCACGGTACGCAGCTTTACACGCCGATGTCGCTGTCGCTGACAGGCAATCCCAACCCGAACTGGAAACTCGAATTCGTGCTGCTGGGTGGCTTTGTCTCGTCGTCGCAATCGACATCCGGCGAGCGCGGCTCGGTTGATACGCCGGTCAATTCGCAATTCTCGGGCACCGTCACTTACAATGGTTTCACCGGCTTCCAGCCCTTTGCCGCGATGGTGATCAACGCCCCGACCGGAAAGTCCGCGCTTTACGGCAACTCGCGCTTCGCGCGCATGGACGGCGATCTCGTCGACCAGGGCACCTACGGCGAAGGCTGGAATTTCGGCCCGACCGCGGGCGTCAATATTCCGCTGTCGCAGACGCTGATTTTCACCTTGTCGGGTGGCTATACCCGGCGCAACTCGTTCGACAAGGAATCTCTCAACCTGATTACCGGCCTGACGACCGATACCATCAGTGTCAAGAACGGCGACGAGGCAACGGTGACCGCCGCGCTTGGATATTCCAAAGGGCCGCTCTCGCTGCAGGGCTCCGGGTCCTATTCCTGGGACGGCATCTCGCAATCCGGCCAGTTGGGCATGCTAGACTACGGCAAGTACAGGGTCGGGCCGCGCACGACGATTTCCGGCAGTGCATCTTATGCCTTTGATCAAACGTGGTCGATCTACAGCAATGGCTTCTGGACCCATACCGAGAAGAATGAGGTTCTGAATCCTGCCGGGTTGGCCTTGATTTCGGAAGGGCTCAATTCCAACAGCGACCTGTATCGGGTCAATGCGGGATTGAACTACAGGTTCGCCAACGGCTTCACCGTCGGCCCGACCGCGGGCTATCTCTATCGCGACCACGATGGCTATGATGCTGCGACGTTCAGCTTCGTCCCGGCGAAGACCCGCTGGGCGGCAGGCGGAGTCGCCAACTACAATGTCACCAACAAGATCAACATCAATGGCAGGGTCGAGCGGGTCTGGATTCGGGAGAACGAGAATCCGGGACCGCCGGACGTCGCGCCGTTAGTGCCGTTCATGTCGGGCGACGCCTGGGTCGTCGCCGGCGGCGCAACTGTGAATTTTTGAGAGAGGCCAACGTGTCAAAACATTTCAACACCGGCCTTGTCGTCACTGTCGCTTTTGGAGCCAGCGTCCTTACCAGTTCGATTGCCGCAGCCCAGCTCGCATGCACCCCCGAACTCGAGAACGTGGCAGGCACCTGCGTGACTGCCGGCCTTGCCGGATCGATGCGATTACGCAGTGTCCTGATGAACCAATTGAAGATCGGTTATAACCTTCCGATACCGCCAAGTTTGAGTAACACCTATCCGAAGAATTTTGACGTCAACCGGTTTGAATTTAGCCAGCGCGGCAACTTCAGAACCCGCGCGTCCCCGCCTTCGCCATAGGGCCGGAACGGAGCTCCTCCTCGAAAGTGGAGAAATTCTTGAAGCGCCTCATGCAGCGAGCTTCTTTTCGAGAGATTGTTGCTGTTTTCGGGACTTTGCCTTGTGATCTAGAAGGGGGTCTTCGTGGAAAGGTGTGAGTAGTTTCGGGCTGAACATCATCTGAGAGCGCGCGAGTGGCCTTTTCATACGATGAGGTCGCCGAAATTGCGATCAAAGCGTCGTGGGTCTAGGCCTGCTTCAAGTGCGGCGCTAAGTTGGTCGAACTTGATGGGTATGACGTTGATCGGTACTCGATCGTTTCCAGCGGTGTTGGAGGAATTGAGGTGGAGTGGCGCACGTCTGCGCAGGGGCTCAGTGCTGCGGGAGACTCTAATCGCGGCTGGATGAAATTAAGTGGCTGGTCGGGCCGAAGCTTTCGCAGGCCTGCCGTTCTGATAGCGCAAACGCCAACCTCGGGATCGCCGCCCGCAGGTTTCCTTGCTCTATCGCCGCCAAAACTACGGTGGCACTTTGTTCTATCCTAGGCGTGGCCAGAGCGGCACGTTACTTTGCAACGAGATGGTAAAGGGGGTCGGAACTAGCGCGGTACTGCATGAGCTCATTCGGTACCGCAATGCTGTACCGGAGAAGGCGCGGCGTCATGAGGGACGAACAGGCGATCGACTTAAGAACTTGAAATGAAAGGAAGATGCCCCAATAGTCAGCTTTGAATTTTTGCCAGCCCAAAAATCAGCTATTCCGGATCAGACGATAAAGCGAAATAACATCAATATGTTAGCGCATCTATTTTGCATTGCCCCCATGATGGATTGGACGGACTAAGCGGAAAAAGCAAAGTGCGATCAGCACTTAAGCGGGGTCGTGGTCAGCCGTGCAGTACCAAATGCTGTACCGCGCAGTCGGCGAGCGATCTCCAGCAGATGAATTTCGGTTTCGCCGTGTTTTCAGCGGCTGCCGGTTATCGGCGCGTACTACGCTGATCCACGCTTGAACTGAACTCCCCCGAGTGAGCGGGCGTTCGATTGCAGGGTTTGGTCGTCTCAAAAAGTCCAAGGTAGGTCAAGAGAAAGCGTGAATCGCTTGCAGTTCGCGGCAGCGCCTACATCATCTCGAGGGGAGGGATCTCAGAAGCATCGTATCGAGCTGGGGCGATCGCCATGCGCAGACGGGATCGGAGAACAGAGCAGGGGAGCAAGCTTTTGATCAAGCTGCGTCCGAGATCCGCATTTCAACATGCAAGCCGGCAGCCCCGATCATATTGACCAAGGTATCGAGGCCAAACAGTTCGATCTTGCCGCGCATGAGATCAGAGATGCGTGGCTGGGTAACACCAAGCAGCTTGGCCGCCTCCGATTGGCTCAGGCTTGTCCGGGCGATATGATTCTTCAAAGCCATCATTAACGCGGAACGGAGCTTCATGTTTTCAGCCTGCGCCGGTGTATCCTCAATTGCATCCCACACATTGGCGAAGCGTTTCTTGCTCATTGACCCAGCTCCTTTAACAAATCCCGGTAACGTTGCGCGGCCAAGTTCAGATCCGCTTTGCTGGTTTTCTGCGTCTTCTTCTGGAAACAATGCAACACGTAGACGGCGTCGTCGAATTTCGCCACATACAATACCCTGAATACTCCCGCTGCATCGCGAATCCGAATTTCCCGCGCCCCTCGGCCGACCGTATTCATGGGCTTCCAGTCGTCCGGCTCGCGCCCATGCTGGACTTGGTCAAGTTGATGTCCCGCCTCGCGCCGGGCCGCCTCCGGAAACGCGCGCAAATCCTCCAGTGCGCTGCCGAGGAACTCGACGGGCTTGAAATCAGTCATCAAAATTCCTTATACAAAATTTTGTATGGGTTGGCAACCCCTTTTCCCGGCGGTGCCTGCGGCCAACGGCGATTAGCGATCTATGAGTTAAATCGCTAAATTGAGGATTGTTGTTCTGATGCATGCTAACCTTCTCGATGACGCAAATGGATGCCAGAATTTCTGAACTCATGGCCCGGCTTACTGCGCTGGAGCGCGAACGCGCGGAGATCGTAGTCGAGATCAACGCGTTGCGATCGGTGCAGAATGAGAGGATTGCTGCTGTCAAAGTGGTCCCTTCGGGAAGAGCTGACGATCCCACTGACCGGAATTCGCCAATCGAAAAGAAGATTGCTCTGTTTCGCCGGCTTTTCCGCGGCCGCTCAGATGTCTTCCCTATCCGTTGGGAGAATCGCACGACGGGGCGGAGCGGCTACGCACCCGCCTGTGCGAATGAATGGCAACGTGGGATTTGCGAAAAACCGAAAGTCAAATGTTCGGCATGTCCAAATCAGGCATTTCTGGCCGTAGATGACGTATCAATCGAACGTCATCTACGCGGGACCGATGCAAACGGCGTCCCATTCGTTATGGGCGTCTATCCGATGCTCGCGGATAATACTTGTTCGTTTCTGGCCGCGGATTTCGATGAAGGGGAATGGCGAAGAGATGCCTTTGCTTTTAGAGACGCCTGCGTGCGTCATGGGATACCTGTTGCCATTGAGCGGTCCCGATCCGGAAACGGTGCTCATGCGTGGATCTTTTTCGAGGAGCCTATTCCCGCGGCATTGGCGCGCCGTCTCGGAGCCTTCCTGATTACCGACACTATGGAACGCGTCCCCGATATCGGATTCGGATCCTACGATCGGTTTTTTCCCAGTCAGGATTCAATGCCAGCGGGCGGTTTCGGCAACCTAATTGCCTTGCCCCTTCAGGGGCTTGCGCGAAATTCTGGCAACAGCGAGTTCATCGACGAATTTTGTTCGCTGTATCCGGATCAGTGGGCCTTCCTGTCCGCGATCGCACCTATGCCGCGAGCGAAGGTGGAACATCTGGTCGAGAAAGCAAGTGCATCTGGAAAGATTATCGGCGTGCGTATTCCTCTCGTCGACGAAGACGAAGAACCGTGGCTTGCCCCGCCGTCGCGGCGACAGATGCCGCCAGCAATGCGCGAACCATTGCCGGGTGCGATCACTGTCGTACGGGCGGACCAGATCTACCTCCCGCGTCACGCGCTGCCACCGTCGCTGATCGCGCGCCTCATTCGCCTTGCTGCATTCCAGAATCCCGAATTTTACGCCGCACAAGCAATGCGCCGATCGACCCATGACAAGCCTCGAATCATCTCTTGCGCAGAGTTGACCAGCCATCATGTTGCGCTGCCTCGTGGGTGCTTCGACGCCGTACTGGATCTACTTGCGTCACTGGGAATTACTGTAACAATTGAAGATTGCCGTTTTTCCGGTGCTGCGATCCCACTTGCTTTCACTGGCGCATTACGCTCCGATCAGGAAACCGCAGTCACAGACCTGTTGCCTCATGATACCGGCGTGCTCGCGGCAACGACGGCGTTCGGTAAGACGATCTTGGCCATCCGGATGATGGCCGAACGCGGACGGAATACATTGGTCCTCGTTCACCGCCGTCAGCTCATGGATCAATGGATCGAGAGGCTCACAGCGTTCTCAAGTATGCCGCGTGACGAGATCGGCATGATCGGCGGCGGCCGCCGCAAACCGAAAGGCCAGGTTGACGTCGCCCTGATCCAGAGCCTGGTTCGCAAGGGAGAAGTCGACGATATCGTTGGCAATTATGGGCATCTCGTGATCGACGAATGCCACCATCTGTCGGCGGTAAGCTTTGAACTGGTCGCGCGCCGCAGCAAGGCCCGCTACGTCCTCGGCCTGTCAGCAACGGTTACGCGAAAAGACGGACATCACCCGATCATCGTTATGCAATGTGGTCCCGTTCGCCATCGCGTAGATGCACGATCCGAGGCAGCCAAGCGTCCATTTGATCACGTGGTTCGGATCAGGGATACCAGCTTCCAACTTCAAGCCACATTGGGCACTTCTGCTCCTTCCATCCAGGATGTGTTCAAGGAGTTGGTTGATGATGAGGCTCGCAATGATCTGATATTCGATGACGTCTTGTGTGCTCTGGAGGCGGGCCGCTCACCCGTCGTGATAACTGAGCGCACCGCCCATTTGGAGACCATCGCAAAGCGTCTTGAGCGTTTCGCTAGGCATGTGGTCGTATTGCGCGGTGGGCAAAGCGAGAAGCAGCGCCGCGACATCGCCGCGCGGCTCGCAGCAATTCCCCATGCAGAGGAGCGTGTCATCGTCGCGACCGGACGTTACCTCGGCGAGGGTTTCGATGATTCCCGCCTCGATACCCTTTTTCTCACCATGCCAATTGCTTGGAAAGGTACCCTCGCTCAGTACGCCGGCCGGTTGCATCGTCTTAACGACGCCAAGCGCGAGGTGATCATTTATGATTATGCCGACATGAGGGTGCCGGTTCTAGCCCGCATGGCTGCGAAACGCCGCATAGGCTATCAGGCTATAGGCTACAAGGTATTGGGTGCGCGTGATCTGTTTTCTGATCGGGCAGTTACGCCGAACAAACCCGCATAAGTTTAGCGCGGATCTCTGACCGATAAGGCGTCTGCGTCACGGCAGTGCCATTCCCATTTCAAATTCGACCAGCGGGCGCAGTTGGGCGCAGCCAAGGCGCTCTGTCGAGGAGCCGGTACTGCGCGGGCATTTTGGTACTGCCGTGCAGTACTGGGCGAAGTCGAAATAGGCGAAAATAATCGAGTGATCGGATCAAGCCATTGAAAAGAAAGGAAAATGCTTTAGCTGTAACGCTTCAGATTGTCCGTCGGACCAAAATCGATTGGACCGACAGAGATGATAAAATGGAATGAAAACAATATGTTAGACAGACGCTTTTCCATTGCACCCATGATGGACTGGACCGACCGGCATTGCCGCGTCTTCCATCGGCTGATGACGCGGCGGGCGCGGCTTTACACGGAGATGCTGACCACCGGCGCCATCCTTCATGGCGATCGGGCGCGGCTGCTCGGCTTCGATCCCTCCGAGCATCCCGTCGCGCTGCAACTCGGCGGCTCGGAGCCGGCCGATCTCGCCGCAGCGGCGAAGATCGGCGAGGACTTCGGCTATGACGAAATCAATCTCAATGTCGGCTGTCCGTCGGACCGGGTGAAGGACGGCCGCTTCGGCGCCTGCCTGATGGCCGAGCCGGCGCTGGTCGCCAGAGGCGTGCAGGCCATGAAGCAGGCGGTCGGCATTCCCGTTACCGTCAAGTGCCGGATCGGCATCGACGATCAGGATCCGGAAACGGCGCTCGATGAGCTCGCCCGCAGCGTCGTTGCCGCCGGCGCCGACGCGCTGATCGTCCACGCCCGCAAGGCCTGGCTCAACGGATTGTCGCCGAAAGAAAACCGCGATGTCCCGCCGCTCGACTATGACAGGGTCTATCGGCTGAAGGCCGCCATGCCGCATGTGCCCGTCGTCATCAATGGCGGCATCGCCAGCCTTGCCGAGGCCAGGGCGCATCTTGGCCATGTCGACGGCGTCATGCTGGGACGCGCGGCCTATCAGGAGCCGTGGCGATTGCTGTCGGTCGATCCCGAACTGTTCGGCGAGGCGGCGCCCTATGCCGCGATGAAGCAGGTGTTCGAGGCAATGACGCCCTACATCGAACGCGAACTCGCGAAAGGCACGCGGCTGCATTCGATCACCCGGCATTTCGTCGGCGCCTTTCACGGGGTGCCGGGTGCGCGCGCATTCCGCCGCCATCTCGCCGAGAACGGCGTCAAGCCGGACGCCGGCGTGAATGTGTTGCGCGAGGCGGTCGCGCTGGTCGAGGACCGCGTGGTGGCGTCGATCGCCGCCTGAGACGCGGCTTACGGATAGCCGTGCAGCATCAGCCGGTCGGCGTGCACTTCCCAGCTTTCCAGCCGGTCCAGAAAACTCATGCCGAGCAGGTTGGTCTTCATCTGCCCATGCGGCACCACCAGCGCCGGCACCGAGCGCTCGACCAGCTTGCCGATGGCAAGGCGGTCGAGCGTCAGCCGGGCCGCCTTGGTGTGTCCGCCGGCGGTCTCCACGTCGACGTCATATTCGAGCAGTTCCAGCGGCAGCCCGGCGGCCTTGGCGGTCTCATAGGTCAGCACGACCGAGGTCGCGCCGGTGTCGATCACCATCGGCGCAATGACGCCGTTGATCTTCGCCTTGAGCGCGAACTCGCCGCTCTGTCCGCGGGTGATCCGCACCCCGCGGGTCGGCGCCCGCTTGCGCAGCAATTCGGAGACGGTGTCGCTGGCACGCGCCACCTTTTCCGGATCCTTGTAGGCGACCACGGCGCCGGCCGTCGCCGCCAGCATCAGCAGGACGAGCACAAAGCGGCTCATACCCGGCCCCCCACGCAAATATCCGTCAGCCCGCCTCGGGACGGGCCGCGACCCCGGCCTGCGCCAGCCCGGCAGCGGCCATGCGCGCCGCGAGTTGCGCCATCACCGCCTGCCGCTCGGCGCTTTCCATCCGGTGCCAGCGCGCGATCTCCGGCAATGTGCGGCCGCAGCCGAAACAAAGGCTGGTTCTGGGATCGATCATACAGACTGCGATGCACGGCGTTTCTTTGCTCATTCTCGAAGTGTGAAGCGTATTCGGTCGTTTTGCGCAAGCGCTCCCGTTACAGCCCGGTGCCGGCGCTCATGATCGGCTTGTGGCGGGCCCGGCGTTTCTCCTCGGGCGCGGTGCTGGCTTCCGGCTGCAGCGGCGGACCTTCTTCCGCCATCGGAGCCAGCGCGGACATCACGCGCTCCGGCGGGAAGGTGATGATGACCTCGGTGCCGATGCGCAGCTTCGACTTCAGCGTGAAGGTGCCGCCGTGCATGTCGATCAGGCTCTTTGCGATCGGCAATCCCAGTCCGGCGCCCTGTTCGGCCGACTTGATCGAATTGGAACCCTGACCGAAGGAGGCGAGCACCACGGGGATCTCGTCCTCCGCAATGCCGGAGCCGGTATCCTTGACGCTGAGATATTGTCCGCCCGACGCGGTCCATCCCACTTTCAGCCAGATCTCGCCGCCCTGCGGCGTGAACTTGATCGAGTTGGACAACAGATTGAGCACGATCTGCCGGATCGCGCGCTCGTCGCCCCAGATGCGCGGCATGCCCTGCTCGAACACCTCGTGAATGGTGATGCCGCGGCTCGAGGCGCGCAGCTTCAGGAGATGATGGCAGTCGGCGACGACATGCACCAGCGACACCGCTTCCTCGTTGAGCTCGTACCGGCCGGCCTCGATCCGCGACAAATCGAGAATTTCGTTGATGAGATTCAGCAGATGCACGCCGGAATTATGGATATCGGCGGAATATTCCTTGTAGACGGGAACCGCGTGCGCGCCGAAGATCTCGCTCTTCATCACCTCGGAGAATCCGAGGATCGCGTTCAGCGGCGTGCGCAATTCGTGGCTCATCTGCGCCAGGAACCGCGACTTCGCGACGTTGGCCGCTTCGGCGCGATGACGCGCCTCGTCCGATATCGCCTTGGCCTGCTCGAGTTCGCCGATCAGCGCGTCCTTTTCGGCGCGCGCTTCCAGGGTCGCCAGGGTCGTCGAATGCAGGCGATGGGCGAGCAGCGCAAAATAGCCTTCCGCCGCCAGCGCCAGCACCGCCAGCACGTAATTGTCGAAGGTGCCGCTCAGCACGAAGTTCAGCGCGATCGCCACCGTGACCGGCGCGGTCGCCGCCAACGCCGCGATCGGCAGGTTGGCCGCGAGCATGCTCGACACCGCGATCACCAGCAGCATCAGGAACATCATCAGCGTGTTCGAGACCATGTCGAGCCCGGCGGGATGAACCAGGATCGCCGTCCAGCTCAGGCCGTACAGGAGATCGAGCAGTACAAATCGCGTTCGCCACCTGCTGGTCGCGGCGAGCGTCGGCGATTCCGCGAGGAACCGCGCGCAATGGCGGATGATGGCGAAGTGGATGCAGAGCATGCCGCAGGTCCAGGCCGCCGCCGAAATCGGCTGCATCCAGAGCCCGAACAACAGGCCGGTTGCCACCACCAGCAGCATGACGACGTAGGAGGCCGAGATCCGCGTCTGGGCGTATTGCCGGAGCAATTCGCGGTCGAAGGCCGGGCGGGTTCCGCTGGTCGACGTTAACCGATCGCGCGCCTCGCGCACCCGCTGCGACGCCGCGCGGCGGTTGCTTGCCGGCGCTGCGGCGGGCGGTTCAACCGGAAGCTGGACAACTTCAGGCCTATCGGCGGGTTTACTCATCAAACAACACAAATCCTGCCCGCGACAGCGCGGGCTTTTGCATTGTCTATCTGTGGCGCTAAATCCTTAAGAGCTGACTTAAAGCGCTAAAGAATTACCTTAACGGGAGGCTAAATTAACCTCTTCCGGCAGCCCCAGGCGTCAGCGTTCCAGCCGGGCCAGAAGGCTGGAAGTGTCCCAGCGCTTGCCGCCCATCTTTTCGACCTCCGAATAGAAGGCGTCGACCAGCGCGGTGACGGGCAGGCTCGCCCCGTTGCGCCGCGCCTCGGCCAGGCAGATCGAAAGATCCTTGCGCATCCATTCCACCGCGAAGCCGAAATCGAACTTGCTCTCGTTCATGGTCTTGTAGCGGTTTTCCATCTGCCAGGATTGCGCGGCGCCCTTGGAAATGGTGTCGATCACCGCCTGGACGTCGAGGCCGGCTTTCTTGGCGAAATGAATGCCCTCGGAAAGGCCCTCGACCAGTCCGGCGATGCAGATCTGGTTGACCATTTTGGTCAGTTGCCCGGAACCGGCTGGCCCGAGCAGCTTGCACATCCTTGCATAGGCCGCGATGACCGGCTCGGCGCCCGCATAGGCATCCTGGCTGCCGCCGCACATGACCGTCAAGACACCGTTTTCCGCGCCGGCCTGGCCGCCGGAGACGGGGGCATCGACGAACTTGAAGCCGGCCTTGGTCGCTGCCGCGTCGAGCTCGCGGGCGATCTCGGCGGAGGCGGTGGTGTGATCGACGAAGGTTGCGCCTTTTTTCATGCCGGCAAAGGCCCCGTCGGCGCCGAGCGTGACCGCGCGCAGGTCATTGTCGTTGCCGACGCAGCACATCACGAAGTCCTGGCCCTCGGCGGCGGCCTTGGGCGTCGCCGCGGTCTTGCCACCGAATTTCTCGGCCCAGGCTTTCGACTTGGCCGCGGTCCGGTTGAAAACCGTGACCTCGTGGCCACCTTTTTTCACCAGATGCCCCGCCATGGGAAAACCCATCACGCCGAGACCGAGAAAAGCGACTTTAGCCATGTGTGCAACCTTATTTCTGACCTTGGGGGTTTGCCGGCATTGAATGTGCCGGACCGTGTTCTGGAGGGGGCGGGGCCCGAAACAGGGTCCGCTCAGGAAGTGGATGGGGCACAATAAACCTTGCGCCGTGAAGGGCAACGCCTCCGTTTGGCGGGCGGGGCGGGTTTTGTGCTAGGATGTGCCATCGAGATCAAAGACTTCGATAAAAAGGGAGTGACTCCACATGAACATGAGCGTTGGCGTGCTCGACCATTTCAATATCCGGACCCGCAAGCTCGCGGACACCGTGCGGTTCTATGAGGAGGTCCTGGGACTCGAGAAGGGCGCCCGGCCGAACTTCGCGTTTCCCGGCGCCTGGATGTACTCGGAGGGCAAGGCAGTGGTGCATCTGGTCGATATCTCAAAGACCGATGAGCCGCAAAAGCCGGATTCCGGCGTGGTCCATCACGTCGCCTTCGTCAGCCGGGGATTTGCCGGCATGAAGCAGCGGCTGGAGTCCAGGGGGATGGAATTCGACTCGCGTCAGGTTCCGGGGGGCGATCTCTGGCAGATTTTCGTCAATGACCCCAATGGCGTCATGATCGAACTGAACTACGAGGCCGCCAGGGAGCAGGGCGAATCGGCGCCGCGCGAGCGGGCGGATGATGTCGGGGTGAGGTAGCCTTTTGGGCTGCTACGCTCTATGGGTCGCATCCGGAATTTATTTGGGAGATGTGCCGTGAGCGTAACGCAGCAACAGGTCCTCGATGCCCTGGCCAAGGTGGCCTCGCCCCGCGGCGTCGCCCTGACCCATGCCGATGTCTTGTCGCCGGTCACGGTCACCGACGGCAAGGTGTTTTTCTCGATCAATGTCGACGCCGCCGAAGCCCGCGCCTGGGAGAGCGTGCGCGCGCAGGCCGAAGCCGCCGTGCGCGCCATTCCCGGCGTCACCGTCGCCATGATCGCGCTCACCGCCGAACGCAGGCCGGGCGCCACGCCGCCGCCGCGCCCGGCGCCGGGCGTTGCGCCGGCCGCCTCGCACCGGCCGCCGCACAGTCCTGTCTCGCCGATGGCAAAACAGGCGGAGATTCCCGGCATTGCCGCCGTCATCGCGGTGGCCTCCGGCAAGGGCGGCGTCGGCAAATCGACCACCGCGCTCAATCTGGCGCTGGGCCTGCGCGATCTCGGATTGCGGGTCGGCCTGCTCGATGCCGACATTTATGGCCCGTCGGTGCCGAGACTGACCGGCATTCACGAGAAGCCGCAGCTCGACGACAACAGGAAGATGATTCCGATCCAGCGCTTCGGCCTTGCGATCATGTCGATCGGCTTCCTGGTCGAAGAGGATACCGCGATGATCTGGCGCGGGCCGATGGTGATGTCGGCGATCACCCAGATGCTGCGGGACGTCGCCTGGGGCACGCTCGACATTCTCGTGGTCGACATGCCGCCCGGCACCGGGGACGCGCAACTGACGCTGGCGCAGAACGTGCCGCTCAAGGGGGCGGTCATCATTTCGACGCCGCAGGATCTTTCCCTGATCGATGCGCGGCGGGGGCTCGCGATGTTCAGGAAGGTCAACGTGCCCGTGCTCGGCATTGTCGAGAACATGAGCTATTTCCAGTGTCCGCAATGCGGCACGAGATCGGACATTTTCGGCCATGGCGGCGCGCGGCACGAGGCCGAGCGGCTGGGGGTGCCGTTTCTGGGCGAAGTTCCGCTGCATATGTCGATTCGCGCCACCTCGGACGCGGGAACGCCGGTGGTGGAGAGCGAGCCGGACGGCCCGCATGCGGCGATCTACCGCGCGATCGGCGCCAAGGTCCGCGATCAGCTTCAAGGCGCGATAGCCGCGGCCTAGCTAGAAAGCGTTCTTGAATGCTTCGGAGGTCACGAACTTCAGCTCGGAACGAAGCTCGGCGGCCCGCGCGGAGCCGAGCGCTTGCTCAAAGCGGCCCTGCGCCTTCCGCCAGAGCTGTGAGGCTTGCTCGAATTTCGCCAACCCGGCGGGGGTAAGAATGACCCGCTTCACGCGGCGGTCTTTGGGGTCGATCCGAAGCACGACCAGACCATCGCGGACCAGCGGCCCCAGGGAATGGCGCAGCGCGGACAAATCCATCAAGAGACTTTTGGCGAGCCCCGCCATGGTCGGATTGCCGAGCGCGTGTGTTTGCGCGAGCAGGCTGTACTGGGTCGCCTTCATGCCGCTTGGCTCGAGTACGGCGTCGTAGAGCTTTCCCAGCCGTCGGGCCGCTTTGCGCAGCGTGGCGTTGTTGCAGAAGCTCAGCGGATCGACCACGAGGGCGCCGGTTTCAATTCTGCCTCCCACAGGAATCTCCCTGACCATTACGGCAATATAGAGGCGCCGCGATCCGCGCGAAAGAGCTGGCATATACCAGTACCTTGGTCGGAAGCACGGGCCCGCCAGCAAGGCGATCACGCTCGTTCACGTTTTGACGAACTCTTAAGAGGCTTCTTGAAAAAGTGGTATATGCCACTACTAATCACTGGCATATGCTACTTTTCAATCAGCGGCAGGAGACGTCAAATGTCAGAACGCAAGGGAACAGCAGTCGTAACCGGTGCTACCGGCGGTGTGGGGTCCCTCTACGCAGCCGGATTGGCGGAGCGAGGATACGATCTTGTCCTGGTTGGCCGTCAACAGCAGGCGCTCGACGCCGCCGCCAAGGCGGTGACGCAAAAAGCCAAGGTCAAAGTGGAGGTCCTCGTCGCCAACTTCACCGAGCCGAACGACTTGGCGCATGTCGAGGCGCGGCTCTCTAGCGACCCGACGATCACCGCTCTGATCAACAGCGCCACCGCCGTAACCTTCAGCCCGCTCGCCGCAGTGAGTTCTCGGGCTCTCGACGAGACCATCGCCGTCAACATCACCGCCCTGACGCGTTTGACGCGCGCCGCGCTGCCCGGCTTGCTGAAGCGTGGCAACGGCTCGATCGTCAATTTCGCGTCGGTTCTGGCGTTCCATCCGTGGCCTGAATTCGGCCCCTACAGTGCCGCCAAGGCCTACGTCGTGAGCTTTTCGCAAGCCTTGCAGGGCGAGGTCGAAGGCAAGGGCGTCCTTGTCCAGGTGGTGACGCCGCCGGCTGCCGACACCGGCTTCTGGAGCAGGGCCGGACTACCCGTCAGCAACCTGCCGTCCGGCGCGGTGATGAAGCCGCAGGATTTGGTGGACGCGGCGTTGAAGGGCCTGGATCGGGGCGAACCATGGGTATTCCCGTCGCTGCTTCAACAGTCACTGTGGGACGATTACCAGCAGACGCGCCAGGCCCTGGTCAAAGGCCTGATGAACGGCGCGCCGGCAGCGCGATACGTCGCCTGACCGAGGGGCGGACCTTTCCCTAGCGCCGCAATGCCAGTCGATAGCAGTCTCCTGAAACAACCGGCGTGAGCGGGTTGCCCCGCGCGCGACAAGTTACGGCTCTTCATCGGAAGCAGTCCTGGACAGCGGTTCGCCAAAACAGGACTCGTTATCGAACATCGCAACCTTGCCGGCTTTGACAAAGCACAGCGTCAGCTGAAGCCGGCGTCGAGCGGAGAGAAGACAATATGACCGGTTCCACGAAATCGATAGTGACCGCGATACTTCGACGGTCGAGACGATGCCGTTTGGCAATAGCCGCATGCATTCTTGTCATCGCAACCGTCGCATCAGGCGAATGCGCGTATGCGGCGGACAGGCAAACCGAGGCCCGCGCCTTCTTCACGAAATTCGTCGCCGCGCAGAATTCTCATAGCGCCGCCGATGTGAGAGCGTTGCTGTGGAGCTCGCCCAACATGCTTTTGTTTTCGCGCGGCGTCGAAACCAGCGGCCCAGACGCGGTCGCCGATCGGTTCAGGGAATACTACCAGGGCACGTGGCATCTCGAGCCAGACATGTCGCAATTTCGCGTTGCCGCGATCTCGAATGATGTCACGCAGATTCTTGTTCCCATTGTCTTCACGCGAGGCCTTCCTGGCAAACCGCCGCAACACGACACATTTCTCATTAGCCAGACATTCGTTCGGGACGCAGGCGGCTGGCACGTCGCCTCGATTGTGCCGGTCGCCAACACGCAACTCAAATGACCGCAGGCAAAACCGGTTCGAAAGCGCCGGCTCGACGATACTTACGCGCAATCTTCTAACCAGCGACCACCTCGGATTCGGGAGCGCCGGCGGGCGATAGCGAGCCGGACGGGGCGCATGCGGCGATCTACCGCGCTATTGTCGGCGCCAAGGTCCGCGAACAGCTCCAGGGCGTGATCGCCGCGGCCCAGAGGCCCGGTTCTGACGCAACCAGAACCGGCCATCGAGTTCTCTTGGCCCGTTTTCTTGATGCGAATCGGTTTCACCGCGCATCGGGTGCGGGGCAGGCCTTCAGCGCGGTTCGGCGGGCTTTCCGGGCCGCCTATGCGACTTTCGTTTAATCAGTGCAGTCATGCCTTTGTCGCGTATTCCGCGGCCAAAAATCCGTGTTAAAGACCGCCCGCCAGAGCGCCTTCGGCTGACGCGAAATCGCCTCGCCGGGAGAACTGCTCCAGGAAATCCGGGAAACGCCCCCAACAAGGAGATGCCTTAAAATGAAGCGTCGTGATTTTTTGAAAGTTTCGGCAACCGGTGCCGCTGTGGCCGCCGTTGCCTCGCCGGCGATCGCGCAATCCTCGCCCGAAATCAAGTGGCGCATGACGTCCAGTTTCCCGAAGTCGCTCGACACGATCTACGGCGGTGCCGAGTATTTCGCGAAACAGGTTGCCGAGATGACCGACAACAAGTTTCAGATTCAGGTCTTCCAGGCGGGCGAACTCGTTCCGGGGCTGCAGGCGCTCGATGCGGTCTCCAAGAACACCGTCGAGATGTGCCACACCGTCTCCTATTACTACGTCGGCAAGGATCCGACTTTCGCGATCTATGCGTCGGTGCCGTTCGGCCTCAATGCGCGCATGCAGAATTCCTGGTGGTACCAGGGCGGCGGCATGGAGATCGGCAACGAGTTCTTCAAGAAATCCGCCAATGTGATCGCCTTCCCGTGCGGCAACACCGGTACCCAGATGGGCGGCTGGTTCCGCAAGGAGATCAAGACGGTCGCCGATCTCTCCGGTTTGAAGTTTCGCATCGGCGGCATCGCCGGGCAGGTGCTGCAGAAGGTCGGCGTCGTGCCGCAGCAGCTCGCGGGCGGCGACATCTATCCGTCGCTGGAGAAGGGCACCATCGACGGCGCCGAGTGGGTCGGACCCTATGACGACGAGAAGCTCGGCTTCCAGAAGGTCGCCAAGTACTACTACTATCCGGGGTTCTGGGAAGGCGGTCCGACGGTTCACGCCTTCGCCAATCTCGACAAGTGGAACGAGTTGCCGAAGAGCTATCAGGCCATTGTCGGCAACGCCGCTGCCAACGCCAACAGCTGGATGGCCGCGCGCTACGACATGGAGAACCCGGCCGCACTGAAGCGTCTCGTCGCCGGCGGCACGCAGCTTCGTCCCTTCACCAACGAGGTGCTGGAAGCCTGTCTGAAGGCGACCAACGAATTGTGGGGAGAAATATCCGCGAAGAATCCCGACTTCAAGAAGTCGATCGAACTCGATGCAGGCCTATCGCTCCGACCAGTATCTGTGGTGGCAGGTTGCCGAATACACCTTCGACAGCTTCATGATCCGCTCGCGCACCCGCGGCTGATATCCTTACGCCTTAAGTCGTAGAGATCCGAAAGCCCGGCCTTGCCAAGGCCGGGCTTTTTGCGTTGCGGCATCACTTCGGCATGGAAATCCGGAACCGGATGTTCCATGCTTGAGGCAAGCCTCGCAATGAAGGCTCCGCGGAACAAGCCGCGCATCACCAAGGAGAGGGAATTTTATGAAGCGTCGCGACTTTATCAAGGTCACCGGATTAGGCGTTGCAGGTGCTGCAACCATGGCAGCACCGGCGATTGCGCAATCGATGCCGGAAATAAAATGGCGCATGCCGACGAGCTGGCCGAAATCGCTCGATACGCTCTATGGGGGCGCCGAGATGATGGCCAAGGTCGTTGCCGAGGCTACCGACAACAAGTTCCAGATTCAGACCTTCGCCGGCGGCGAAATCGTTCCCGGCCTTCAAGTGCTCGACGCCGTCCAGAACGGAACCGTCGAGATCGGTCACACCGCATCCTATTACTATTTCGGCAAGGACCCGACCTTCACCTTCGGCTCGTCGGTGCCGTTCGGACCCAACATGCGCATCAACCAGGCCTGGTACATGCTGGGCGGCGGCAAGGAGGTCCTCAACGAATTCTACAAGAAATATAACGTCACCTCGCTGCTCGCCGGCAACACCGGCTGTCAGATGGGCGGCTGGTTCCGCAAGGAAATCAAGACCGTCAATGATCTCAAGGGCCTCAAATTCCGCATCGGCGGCTTTGCCGGGCGCGTGCTGCAGAAGATGGGCGCGGTGCCGCAGCAGATCGCCGGCGGCGATATCTACCCGGCGCTCGAGAAGGGCACGATCGACGGCGCGGAATGGGTCGGTCCTTACGACGACGAGAAGCTCGGATTCTACAAGGTCGCGCCGCATTATTACTATCCCGGCTGGTGGGAAGGCGGCCCGATGCTGCTAAGCTTCGTCAACCTCGACAAATGGAATGCGCTGCCGAAATACTATCAGAGCGTTCTCGAGCAGGCCGGTCACTACGCCAACAACTGGATGATGGCGAAGTACGACCAGTCCAACCCGGCCGCGTTGCGCAAACTGCTCGCCAACGGCACCAAGCTGCACGCCTTCCCTCAGCCGATCATGGAAGCCTCTTTCAAGGCGGCCAAGGAGCTGCACAGCGAGGTCGCCGCGGGCAATGCCGACTTCAAGAAGGTCTATGAATCGCTGACGTCGTTCTCGAACAACGGCTATCAATGGTTCCAGGTCGCGGAAGTCGGCTACGACAACTTCATGGCGCGTCACTCGCAGAGCTGATCGCATCGGACTATGACCCCTTGACGCAAGAGCCCCGGAGCGAAAGCTCCGGGGCTCTTTTGTTGCCAATCGAGGTCGCTATTGTTTCGCCGGCGGACCGAAATCCAGCGGCGGCGCTTCCTGCTGCGGAATCTCGATCTTGATGGTGTTGGGATCGATCGTCGACGCCGCGCCCTTGTAGTGCATCACCATCGACGGAAATATAATGACCAGCAGCACCATGACGACCTGGATCACGACGAACGGCACCGCGCCCCAGTAGATCTGGCCGGTCGTGACCGGCTCCATGCGCTTGCCGGTGACACGGTCGACATAGGGGTCCTTCGGCGCCACCGAACGCAGGTAGAACAGCGCGAAGCCGAACGGCGGATGCATGAACGAGGTCTGCATGTTGACGCCGAGGATCACGCCGAACCAGATCAGGTCGATGCCGAGGTGTTCGGCGGCCGGGCCGAGCAGCGGGATGACGATGAAGGCGAGCTCGAAGAAATCGAGGAAGAAGGCGAGCACGAACACGAAGGCGTTGACGAAAACCAGGAAGCCGACCTGGCCGCCGGGCAGGGAGGTCAGGAGATGTTCGACCCAGACGTGGCCGTTGACGCCGTAGAAGGTCAGCGAGAACACCCGGGCGCCGACCAGGATGAAGACCACGAACGCCGACAGTTTCGCGGTGGATTCGGTGGCCTGCCGGATCAGGTCCCAGGTCAGGCGTCGCTTGGCGGCGCCGAGAATGATCGCGCCGGCCGCGCCCATCGCGCCGCCCTCGGTCGGCGTCGCCAGGCCGATGAAGATCGTGCCCAGCACCAGGAAGATCAGGAACAGCGGCGGCACCATCACGAAGGTGGTCTGCTGCGCCATCTTCGACAGGAAGCGGAAGCCGGTGAACTTGTCGATGATCCAGTTCAGAACCGCGACGAAGAACGCGAACAGGATGCCGAAGAACATGCTGAGCACGACGAAGTCGGCGCCATGGGACTCGGAATTCCGCATCATGAACCAGCCGAACACGCAGCTGGCGAGGAAGAGCACCAGCAGCGAAACCAGCCCGCGGCTGCCGTCGTCCTCGCGGAAGCCGATCGCCTCCGCCGGCAGGCCCGGCGCCGCCTTGGGGAATACCAGGGTGACGAGGAACGCGTAGCCGGCATAAAGCCCGGCCAGCACCAGTCCGGGAATGAAGGCGCCTTCGTACATGTCGCCGACCGACTTGCCGAGCTGGTCGGCCATCACGATCAGGACCAGCGACGGCGGAATGATCTGCGCCAGCGTGCCGGAAGCCGCGATGATGCCGGTGGCCACCCGGCGGTCGTAGCCGTAGCGCAGCATGATCGGCAGCGAGATCAGGCCCATCGAGATCACGGATGCCGCGACCACGCCGGTGGTGGCCGCGAGCAGCGCGCCGACGAACACGACGGCGTAGGCGAGGCCGCCGCGGACGGTGCCGAACAACTGTCCGATGGTGTCGAGCAGGTCTTCCGCCATGCCGGATCGCTCGAGCACCAGTCCCATGAACGTGAAGAACGGGATCGCCAGCAGCGTATCGTTGTTCATCACGCCATAGACGCGCTCGGGAAGCGCCTGCAGGAAGTCGGGACGGAATTCCCCGAGCTGGATGCCGACGAAGGCGTAGATCAGCCCGACCGCGCCGAGCGAGAACGCCGCCGGATAGCCGAGCAGCAGCACGACGACCAATGACGCGAACATGATCGGCGCCATATTGGCGATAAGAAACGCAGACATTTATTCCCCCCGCGACCGCGTCCGGCGATCAGTTCTTTTCGATCGCCTCGACGAGGTGCTCGATCTCGGCCTCGATCGCGTTCACCTGTGATGCATGTGGATCTGGAATGAGCCCGCGCATCACGGCGACGCGCTTGATCAGTTCGGAAATGCCCTGGACCAGCAGGAACGTGAACCCGATGATGATCAGCGACTTGGCCGGCCATTGCGGCAGCCCGCCGGCGTTGCCGGACTGCTCGTTGATCTCGACCGAGCGCATGAAGAACGGGCCGCCGGTGATGATCATGATGACGCAAAGCGGCATCAGAAAAACCACGTGCCCGAGCACGTCGATGCTGTCCCGTACCCGCTTCGGCAGCATCTGGTTGACGATATCGATACGGATATGTTCGTTGTCGAGCAGCGTCCAGGGCGAGCACAGCAGGAAAACGATGCTGAACAGCACCCATTGAAGCTCGAGCCATGAGTTGGACGAGGTGTCGAAAACCTTGCGTATGATGGCGTTGACCGCGGACACGATCACCGCGAGCAGGATCAGCCACGCCAGGCGCTTGCCGGTCCAGCTCGTGAACGAGTCGATCCCGCGGCTCAGTTTAAGGAGCGATTGCAACGATAGTCCTCCCCCAGTTCGGCCCCTGCCGTCTTGACTGCGCCGATCGGGCGCAGCGGCCTGTCCAGCCGGGCTGGCATGAAGCCGCCGCACCATTCCAGCGCCCGAAGCCCCCGTCAACCGCAAGTTTGTTGATATTGAAAGGGAAATCCGGCCCGCGGATAGCATCGCGCGGCCGTCGCTTCAACCCCCGGTGACGCTCATATGGCGGCTGACGCTGGGGCGGTTGTGGCGGCGATCGATGATGAAATCGTGGCCCTTCGGCTTCAGGCCGATGGCGCGGTCGATCGCGGCGCTGAGCAGTTCGTCGTCGGCGGAGGCCCGCAGCGGTTTGCGCAAATCGGACGCATCTTCATGGCCGAGGCAGGTGTGCAGCGTTCCGGTACAGGTGATCCTGACCCGGTTGCAGGACTTCGCAGAAATTATGGGTCATCGGCGTGATGAAGCCGAGCTTGCCGCCGGTTTCGCCGACGCGAACGTAACGCGCAGGTCCCCCGGTATCATCGGCGAGGTCGGTCAGCGTGTATTGCTGGGCGAGGCGGGCACGAACCAGCGACAGCGGCACGTACTGGTCGATCCGCCCGGCGCCGATGTCGCCCATCGGCATCACCTCGATCAGCGTCAGCGCCATGTCCCTGGCGTGGGCCCATTGCATCAGCGCGGGGATTTCGTCCTCGTTCAGATTCTTCAGCGCCACCGCATTGATCTTGACGGCGAGACCGGCCGAGCGCGCGGCGTCGATGCCGGCCAGCACCTTGTCGAGATCGCCCCAGCGGGTGATGGCGCGGAATTTCGCGGGGTCCAGCGTGTCCATCGATACGTTGATGCGACGAACCCCGCAGTCGGCCAGTTCGCCGGCGAAACGCGCCAGCTGCGAGCCGTTGGTCGTCAGCGTCAGTTCGTCGAGCGCGCCGGTCGCGAGATGGCGCGAGAGCGAGCGCACCAGCGACATCACGTTGCGCCGGACCAGCGGCTCGCCGCCGGTCAGCCGCAGCTTTCGCACCCCCTTGGCGATGAAGGCCGAGCAAAGCCGGTCGAGTTCTTCGAGGGTGAGCAGATCGGCCTTGGGCAGGAACGTCATGTCTTCCGACATGCAATAGAAGCAGCGCAGATCGCAGCGGTCGGTGACCGATACCCGCAAATAGCTGATGGTCCGGCCGAACGGGTCGGTCATCGGGCGGGACAGCGATGGGCTCAGCGAGGTTCCGTTCATTCAATGCGCCTTGCAATGTGCCTGGTCACCGCGGCAGCCGCCATGAAGGCATGGCGCAGCGTTAGTGACAATCTAAGCATGATGCAATCCGCCTACAATCCGCAACCCGCTGTTGCGGTGCAAGCAATCAGCGGCTGGGCGCTGCCGGCGCGGCGGGTTGGGCCGGATCCGGGAAGGGCGATGCCGCGGGCGCGGGAGTCGCCGCCGTGCCCTTCGGCGGCTTCGGCTTCTTCGGCTTCAGGATCTTCTTCCGCGCGGCCCTGGGCGGCGGGCCGGCCGGCTGAAGTTGCGCGACCACCGGATTGGGATCGAACGTGGTCGAGGAAGGGGTGGTGAAATCGCCGGGGGTGCGAATGACCTGAACCGGGATGGTCATCGGCTGGAACTTGTTCAGCGTGTAGGTCACCGAGAAACCGGCGTCGGGGGCCTGCACGGCGACGGCGCAGGGGGTCTTGCAACTCGGCCCCACGGACGTCACGGCATCGGCGCCTTGCGGTACCGAGTTCGAGTTGAACCTGGACGGTCGGCGGCGCCGGCTTGAGGGCGTCCAGAGAAAACGAGGAGCAGCCGGCCAGGCTAGCCCCCGCTACGGCAATCACGATGACACGACGCATGACCCATCACTCATTACGAGTGCGGCGAACTGCCACAATCCCCATTTCGACCATAGGAGCGTCGGCATAGCCGCGCAACCGTGCGCGCCTTAATCGTTAATTGATGGTTAACGTCGAAACCGGAACTTTCAAGAAAGATAAATAGAATCAAATATTTACGCGCGCGAGTTCCGTCGCGCCATCAGGCTGTGCACGGCCGCCGGCAGTTCCCGCATATGGTTGATCAGGCGGTCGGGTTTGAGATCGGCGATCGGAACATCGGTATAGCCAAATTCGACCCCGATGACCGGGATACCGGCGCGGCGCGCGACGCCGATATCCGGCCCGGCATCGCCGACCATGATCGTGGAGGCGAGGTGGCCGCCGGCCCGCGCCACCGTCTGCTGCAGGATCGCCGGGTCGGGCTTGGAAACCCCGAAGGTGTCGGCGCCGCAAATGGCGGAAAATCGCGGGCTCAATCCAAGCTGGTCGAGCAAAAGCTTCGACAGCCACTCCAGCTTGTTGGTGCACACCGCAAACCGGTATCCCTGCGTCTGCAGATCATCGAGCGCGCTTTCCAGACCTTCGAACGGGCGCGAAGCGTCGGCGATATGGGCCGCGTAATAATCGATGAAGTCGCCGGTCAACCGGGTGATGTCCTCGACGCTGGCGAAGCGGCCCTCCAGTTCCAGGCCGCGTTCGATCAGCTTGCGGGCGCCGGCGCCGATCATATTGCGCGCGGAATGGAGCGGGACCGGGGGCAGGCCCTCGCGGTCGAGAACAAAGTTGAGCGCGTTGATCAGGTCGGGCGCCGTATCCACAAGCGTGCCGTCAAGATCGAATACCAGGGTGCGGGCAGAGGTCATCAGGAAGCGCTATCGGTCTCCAAGCGATCGTGCAAGGTGTGGCACGGGGCCGGAAACCCATCAATTGCGGCCGAAGCCGGTGTATAGCGCTGTTCCTTGCCCGAAAACGACGCTAGATATGCCCCCCGCCGGACATCGTCGTTCTCGGCAGCGGCTCCCGGAGGCATCCTTTGCAAGCGAATATGGACGAATTGAAGCGGCAAGCGGCGGCGCGGGCACTCGAACAGGTGCGCGACGGCATGAAGCTCGGCCTTGGCACCGGTTCGACCGCGAAGCATTTCGTCGAGCTGCTTGGCGAGCGCGTTCGCGCCGGATTGAGCGTGATCGGCGTGCCGACGTCGGAAGCAACTCGCGCCGATGCGGTACGCTGCGGCATTCCGCTGACCACGCTGGACGACATCGATCGGCTCGACCTGACGGTCGACGGCGCCGACGAAATCGACCCCTCGCTCAATCTCATCAAGGGCGGCGGCGGCGCGTTGCTGCGTGAAAAGATCGTTGCCGCGGCGTCGGATCGCATGATCGTGATCGCCGACGACTCGAAATGGGTCGATGTGCTCGGCCGCTTTCCGCTACCGGTGGAAGTCATTCCGTTCGGCCTGGCGGCGACGCAACGCGCCATGGACGCGGCGTTTGCGGAAAGCGGCGTTTCCGGGCACATGGCGGTCCGGAGCAGGGATGGCCATGTTTTTGTCACCGATGGCGGCCACTGGATTATCGATGCCTTTCTGGGGCAAATACCCGATGCGCCGCGCCTTGCGGGATTGCTGAATGCCATCCCGGGCGTCGTCGAGCACGGACTGTTCATCGGTCTTGCCAGCAGCGCGATGCTGGCCGGCCCTCAGGGAATTCGCGTTGTCGAACGGCGCTGACGCCGTCATCTTGGGAGAATTGGAATGAAGAGCCTTTCGGGAATCTTGTCGGCCGCTTGCCTGGCGCTGGGACTGGCTCTGACCGCCTTGCCGGCCGCCGCCCAGCAGCCCAAGCCGCCTTCGCCGGCGGCAATTGCCGCGGCCAAGGAAATTCTGGCGCTGAAGAATGCGCACGCGATGTATGCCAACGCCGTTCCAGGCGTCGTCCAGCAGACCAAGGATGCCTTGCTGCAGACCAACCTCAACTATCAAAAGGATCTCAACGAGGTTGCCGTGATCGTCGCCCAGAAGCTCGCCGGCCGCGAAAATGAAATCGGCGATGGAATGGCCAAGATCTACGCCAGCGTGTTTACCGAGCAGGAGTTGAAGGACCTGGTGACGTTCTACAAGTCGCCGCTCGGCCAGAAGCTCCTGGCGACCGAGCCGAAGGCGATCCAGGAG
This sequence comes from uncultured Alphaproteobacteria bacterium, assembly GCA_963721275.1. Lineage (GTDB taxonomy): Bacteria > Pseudomonadota > Alphaproteobacteria > Rhizobiales > Xanthobacteraceae > Bradyrhizobium. Next base: position 28,275 of record CAVRIQ010000029.1, read on the forward strand.
AGCATGGGCTTCATGCAGCAGTGGGGCCGGAGTTTTGCCGAGATCGTCAACGGCGAATTCCGCGCCGAGATGCGCAAGCGCGGCAAGCAGATATAATCACCTCATCTGTCTCGATCGGGGCTTGCGAGGGGCTTTGATGGCGGAGTACGACGTCGACCTGTTCGTCATCGGAGGAGGTTCGGGCGGGGTTCGCGCCGCCCGGATCGCCGCCGGCCACGGCGCGCGGGTGATGATCGCGGAAGAATACCGGATGGGCGGCACCTGCGTGATCCGCGGCTGCGTGCCGAAAAAGCTTCTGGTCTACGCTTCGCACATCCATCACGAGATCGAGGATGCGGCCGGCTTCGGCTGGACCATTCCGCAGGCGACCTTCGACTGGCCGACCCTGATCGCCAACAAGGACAAGGAGATTGCGCGGCTGGAGGCCGCCTATACCTCCAACGTGGAAAAATCCGGCGCCCGCGTCGTCAAGACCCGCGCGGTGTTCGAGGATCCGCATACGCTGCGGCTCGGCACCGGCGAGGCGGTGAAGGCAAAATACGTGCTGATCGCGACCGGCGGCGCGCCCAATCACGGGCAGGCGATACCCGGCATCGAGCACGTGATCTCCTCGAACGAAGTGTTTCACCTCGACGCGCTGCCGAAGCGCATCGTGATTCAGGGCGGCGGTTACATCGCACTGGAATTCGCCTGCATCTTTGCCGGTTTCGGCTCCGACGTGACGCTGATCTATCGCGGCGAAAACGTCCTGCGCGGTTTCGACGAGGATGTCCGCAGCCATGTGCGCGCCGAGATGGAAAAGCAGGGCATCACCATTCTCACCGGCTGCACGGTCAACAGGGTCGACAGGCACGGCAGGGAATTCACCACGCATCTGTCCAACGGCTCCAGCATCGCCTCCGATCAGGTGATGTTCGCGATCGGGCGGCATCCCAACGTCGCCAATCTCGGGCTGGAGAAGACCGGCGTCGCCATCAATCCGGGCAACGGCGGAATCGCGGTCGATCATTTCTCGCAAACCTCGGTGCCGAATATCTACGCGATCGGCGACGTCACCCACCGCATCAACCTGACGCCGGTCGCGATCCGCGAGGGCCACGCCTTCGCGGACACGGTATTCGGCAAGCGGCAGGTCAAGGTCGATCATGCCGACATTCCGACCGCCGTGTTCAGCCAGCCGGAGGTCGGCACCGTGGGACTGACGGAAACGCAGGCGCGCGCGCAGTTCAGCCACGTCGATATCTACAAGGCCGATTTCAAGCCGATGAAGTCAACGATGTCGGGCCGCGACACGCGGATGCTGATGAAGCTGGTGGTCGACGCCACTACCGACCGGGTGGTCGGCTGCCATATCGTCGGCGACGGCGCCGCCGAAATGGCGCAGCTCCTCGGCATCGCCGTCAAGATGAAAGCGACCAAGGCCGATTTCGACGCCACCATGGCCCTGCATCCGACCGCGGCCGAAGAACTCGTGACCATGCGCACGCCGAGCGCGCGCCATGTGCGGCAGGCCGCGGAGTAGGGCGCCGCCGATCGACGTGCGCTACCCGCTCGACCATGTTGGCGCGGCATTCTCTCATCTGGAGTCGCGTACGCAGTTCGGCAACAACGCGATCCAGATCTGACCATCCCGTGCACGCCACGCGCGGAATCGTTACAGGCTGCCTTCCCGCAGCAACTCGCGCAGCCGGAATTTCTGGATTTTTCCCGATGGCGTCGCCGGCATGGCGTCGCGCACGACCAGTCGCTCGGGAATGTACTGCAGGGCGAGCTTCTGTTGCTTCAGAAACTCCGTCATGGCCGCGAAGTCGAACGGCTGGCCCGCTTTGGGGACGACGACGGCACAGGCCCGCTCGCCCAGCCGTTCATCGGGGTAGGCAACGATGGCGACCTGGGCGACGGCCGGGTGCTTGTACAGGAGCGCCTCGACCTCGACGACGGGGATATTCTCGCCGCCTCTGATGATGACGTCCTTGCTGCGGCCGCTGATGCGGATATAGCCGCCTGCGTCCATCCGTGCGAGATCGCCGGTGTCGAACCAGCCGTCGGCATCGGTGCCGTTCCATTGCGGACGCTTCAGATAGCCGCCGAAGTTCGAGCAGGAGCGAACCATTAGCCTGCCGATTTCTCCGGGCGGCACGGTCCTGCCGTCGGCGTCGACGACCCCGACCTCGACGCCGGGCAGGGCACAGCCGTCGGTGGAGAAGGCGAGGTGATCGTCGTCGTCGAGCTTGATCAGGGTGACCGCGCCGTTTTCCGTCATGCCCCAGGCCGAAACGATCTTGGCGCCGAGCGTCGCGCGGGCCTGCTCGACCAGCGGCCCCGGAATCGGCGCGCCGGCGCACAGGAAGGTTTTCAGGCTCGGCACGCCCTTGCCGGTCTCCGACACCGCGCGGGTGAGATCCGTGAGAAAAGGAGTGGACGCCATCGTGAAGGTGACGCCCTCCTGACGTATGAGCTCGGTCGCCTTGGCCGGGTCCCAGACATCCTGCAGCACGGCGCTCGCTTGCAGCATGATCGGCATCATCAGGCCGTACATGAAGCCGGTCTGGTGGGCCAAGGGCGAAGCCATCAGGACGATATCGTCGCTTCCGAGCTTCAGACGCTCGGCGTAGGGAATGATGTTCGCCATCAACGTATTGGCCGAATGCATCACGCCCTTCGGCTCGCCGGTGGTGCCGGAGGTGTAGATCAGCTGGGTGATGTCGTCGGGGCCGGGCCGGTTCACCGCCAGGATTTTGGGCGCATCTGGCTCCTTCTCCCATTCCGGCTTCGTCAACAGCGTATCGAAGTCGTCTGCGCCGCCGCCGTCGACGACGACAATTCGTGTCAGCGACGGAAGCTGCAGCTGCAGGCTTCGCGCCATCGCCTCATGATCGAAATTCCGGAACAGTTTGGGCACGACCAGTACCCTGGCCTCGCCATGCCTGAGCATGAAGCCGAGTTCGCGCTCCCGGAAGATCGGCATCAGCGGATTGAGCACGGCACCCAGGCGCGAGCAGGCAAGGTAAAGCAGGCTAAACTGCCACCAGTTCGGCAATTGCATGGCGACGACGTCGTTGCGTCCGACACCGAGGCGAGACAGCCCGACCGCAATTCGATCGGCCAGCGTAGCAAGCTGCCGGTAGGTGAACCGGCGGACCTCGCCGCTGTCTTGGCGGACCGCCGTCAAGGCGACCTTGTCCGGGCATGCGGCGACGCAGGCGTCGAGATCGTCATTGATGGTGCGATCGTGCCAGTATCCGCCGGCAATGCTCGCGGCGCGGCGCGGGGGCAGAAGAACGGCATCGAATTCCATGGCGTCGTCTCCGGTTCTAGTTCGGCGTTTTTTCAGGCGGGGACCGCGGCGCGGCCGGCGCGGGCTCGCGCGACGATGGTCTTCATGATCTGGGCGGTGCCGTCGCCGATCTGGAAGCCGAGCACGTCGCGCAGCCGCTGCTCCATCGGTCCACGGTCATAGCCGCCGTGACCGAACATCAGCAGGCATTGATGAATGGCATCGTAGGCGAGCTTGGGCGCCCACCACTTGCACATGGCCGCCTCCGCGCCGTGCGGCGCCTCCCGGTCTTTCAGCCACAGCGCCTGCAGGCAAAGCAGTCGTGCCGCCTCGACCTGCGTTTCGAGTTCGGCGAGCGGATGCGACACCCCCTGAAATGCCGACAATGGTTGTCCGAACGCCTGCCGCTCCGCGACATGCGCCCAAGTCTCCTCCAGCGCGACGCGTGCGACGGCCAGCACCTGCAGTCCGATCAAGGCGCGTGAGAAATCGAAGCCCTGCATGACTTGCACGAAGCCCCTGTTCTCCTCGCCGAGGCGATGCGAAACCGGCACGCGGACGTTTTCGAAGAAGATCGAGCCGCGGCCGATCGCGCGCTGACCGTGACAGTCGAAGCGGCTCCGCGTGATGCCCGGCAGGTCCATCGGAACGAGCAGCGCGGTGACGCCATGCGCGCCGGCTTGCACCGCTCCGGTACGACCGAACACGACCGCGGCATCCGCCTGGTCGGCGGCCGAGATCGAGGTCTTTTCGCCGTTGACGACATAGTCGTCGCCGATGCGCTCGACCTGGAGGCGGAGGTTGGCGGCGTCGGAACCGCCGCGCGGTTCGGTCAGCGCGATCGCCAGCAGCGCCTCGCCGCGCGTCAGCCGGGTAAGCCACGGGCGGACCACATCCGGGCGGCCGTGTTGGGACAGGATCTGGCCGTTCAGCGAGGCCAGCAGGTTGATGTAGGAAATGCTGAGGTCGGCGCGGGCGACCTCTTCGTGGATGACACCGGCGGCGAGGCAGCCCGTTCCCAGGCCGCCAGCCTCCTCCGGCAGTTCGGGCGCGATGAATCCCATCTCGCCCATCGCCTTCATCAGGGTGCGATCGAGCGCGCGGGTGCGGTCACGCTCCTGGAAGCCCGGCGCGATGCGGTCGGCGGCGAAGCGCCGGACCTGATCGCCGAGCGCGACCAGATCTTCATCGAGATAGGGGTTCACCTGCCTGCCTCCTCAAACTCACGACCGCTGCGCCGCCTGACGACGGTCTTGAATGCGGTTCGCTACTTGAAAAATTTACTTGGAAAACTTACGGAAGTCCGGTTTGCGCTTCTCCTGCAGTGCCTTGACGCCTTCGCGGGATTCCTCGGTGTCGTAGTAGAGTTTGAGCGCATACATGCCCATGCCGGCGATGCCGGCCTGATGGGCGGTGTCCATGTTGAAGCTGCGTTTGGCGATCGCGATCGCGGTCGGGCTGCGCTCGCACAATTCCTCGCCCCACTTCTGGACCTCGGCGTCGAGCTCGTCGTGCGGCACGCAGGCATTGGCGAGGCCCATCGCGACCGCCTCCTGGCCGGAATAGCGGCGGCACATGTACCACATCTCGCGGGCCTTCTTTTCGCCGACCACCCGCGCCAGAAACGCAGTGCCGTAACCCGGATCGACCGAGCCCATCTTGGGGCCGACCTGGCCGAAAATGGCCTTCTCCGAGCAGATCGTCAGGTCGCAGATCGTGCACAGCACGTTGCCCCCGCCGATCGCATAACCCTGCACGCGCGCGATCACCGGTTTCGGCACGTCGCGTATCGCCGCGTGCAATTCCTCCATGGGCAGGCCGATCGTGCCCCGGCCGTCGTAACTGCCGTCATGGGCCGACTGATCGCCGCCGGTGCAGAACGCACGATCTCCGGCGCCCGCGAGCACGATGGCGCCCACCTCCTTGTCGTAGCCGGCCTTGTACAGGGCCTTGATCAGTTCGTCGCAGGTCGTGCCGCGAAACGAATTCATTTTGTCCGGCCGGTTGATGATGATCCAGGCCACGCCGTTGCGGATCTCGTAGATGAGGTCTTCGAATTCCATCGGTTTTCTCCCAGGGATGAAGGGATGGGTGAGGGACGGGCGGTGCCGGATCAGCCGTTCATCGTCAATCCGCCGGACACGCTCAGCACCTGGCCGGTGACATAGCCCGCGTCGTCGCTGGCGAAGAACAGAATGGCGCCCGGCAGATCCTCGGGCTGGCCGATGCGGCCGAGCGGGATCGAGCGGCGGAAGGCTTCCTCCAGCTTTTCCGGATTGCCGGCGCCTTCCTTGTAGTCGGCGAACAGCGCGGTATCGGTCGGCCCGGGGCAGACGACGTTGACGTTGATGCCGTGGCGGGCGTGCTCGCGCGCGATCGTCTTGGAGAAAGCGACAATTCCGCCCTTGCACGCAGCGTAAACCGCTTCGCCGGACGAGCCGACGCGGGCGGCGTCGGATGCGATATTGACGATCCGTCCGGATTTGCGCGCGACCATGCCGGGCAGCACGGCGTGATGCATATGCAGCGCGCCGACGAGGTTGATGGCGATCAGCTTGTCCCATTGCGCGGGTTCGGTCTTGGTGAAGGGGCGGAAGATATCCCAGCCGGCATTGTTCACCAGCACGGCGATCGGCCCGAGGCTGGATTCCGTCGCGGCCACCGCCGCGTCGACGTTTCCTCTGTCTGTGATGTCGCAGCGGATCGCCTTGGCCGTCCCGCCGCCGGTCCGGATCGAAGCTGCGACCTGCTCGGCGGCTTCGATGTTGAGGTCGAAAACGGCGACGCGCGCGCCCTCGCTGGCGAACCTGCGGCAAGTCGCGCTGCCGATGCCGCCGCCGCCGCCGGTGACGACGACGATCCTGTTGTCGAAACGCTTCATGATGCCTCTCATGTCGATGCCGGGTTCGGCTCCGGTTTGCTGCGGTGGTGGCTTTAGGCCAAATTTGTTGCCGGTCCTCACCGATTTATAACAATATGTTGTCATAATCCGGTTTTCAGCACAAGATGGTTCCCATGAAAAATTCAGACAAGAAGTCGAAAGCGCCGAAAATGAAGGACGCGGCCAGGATGGAATTGGCCAACCGGTTGTTCTTTCGGCTCTATCAATGCGCCAATATGTTGCATAAGACCGGCAGCCGGGCGATCGAGGCGGAGGGCCTGACGACGCAGCAATGGGCCGTGCTCGGCGCGCTGTCCCGGGACGGAGCGCATGCCGGCATGGGGATCGGCGAACTCGCCAAATATTTGATGGTGAGCCGGCAGAATCTGGCCGGGCTGGTCAGCCGGATGGAGCGGGACGGGCACATCGCGATCGCTTCCGACACCCGCGACCGGCGCTCCCGGATCGTGACCATGACCGAATCCGGCCGCCACGTCTGGCAGGTGCTGGCCCAGCCCAAGATTCGCGCCTATTACGAAGAAATCCTCGCCGATTTCTCAATCAACGACACCGCGCACGCGCTGCATTATCTGCTCAAGATCCTCGAGAACATGAAGCGGCTGGACCAGGAGCAGCTCGAAGGCCAGGACGAGGACGAGACGCCGGCGACGGCGAGAAACGGCGTCACAGCGTAATGCGACAGCCCTCTTCGGCGGCCCAATAGCCGGCGTAGTTGAGTTTTGTCGTCTCGAAGGCCAGCGCGAGATCGGAGAGCGGCTGCCGGCCGGTCGCGGCGCATTCCATGAAATCCTGGATTTCCTGCAAATAGCCGCGCGTCCATTCCTCCTCGAGGCAGACGTATTGCCATCCGGTCTTGCGATCGACCTTTTCGGTGATATAGACGCCGGCGAGCTTCTCCTCGCTCGTTTGATAGCTCATCATGTGCGTGTTGGGCGTAATATTCGCGAACAGCGAGCCGCCGCTGGTATGCGTTTCGATCAGGTTGCGCACGCCGCCCATGATCATGTCGCCGGAAAACACCGTCGCCTTGGTGCCATCGGAGAAGGTCGCGGTAAGCGTGCCCCAGTCCTCGACGTCAACCGGATTGGCCTTGATGAAAGTCCGCTCGTCCGGTCGAAGGCAAGCCGAGACATTGCCGACGTCGCAGGTCACGCTCGCAACGCCGATCGCCTCGCCGCGGGCCTTCGCCTCGACCTGCTTGAGATAGAGTACCGCCGACAGCGGATGGCATCCCATCCGGATCAGGGAGCCGCCGCCGGTCATCGCCCATTGCGCGGCGTGCGCCGCGTGCGAGCCGCTGTGACTTTCTTCGCCCTTCATGAACAGGATCTTGTCTTTGGTGGCCTTCAGGATCTCCACGGTCTTGGTCACCGCCGGCGCGTAGATCCAGTCTTCCGCATACATGAAGAGCCTGCCGGAGTTCCTGACCGCCGCGCAGGTCTTTTCCATTTCTTCGAGCACGCGCTCGTACATCAGCGCTTTCGGCACGTGCTTGCCGATCGGGGCCTTGTCGCCTTCGCGCCCAAAATAGCCTGCGAACGGCTTTTCGCAGATGACATGCTTGCCGGCCTTCATCGCGTCGACGATCATTGAGCCGTGCAGGTTGGGCGGCGTGCAGATGTCGACGACATCCAGCTCGCCGTCAGCGATCAACTCGCGCAAGCTGCGGTAGGTCCTCGGTATCTGGTGCCGGGCGGCAAAATCGACGACATGGTCGCCCCGCGCCGCGACCGCCCCGACTTCGACATCGACGCCGTAGACACGCCGGTAAGCGTACATGTGCAGCTCCGAAACGAAGCCGCACCCGACCAGACCGATCCTGATTTTCGCCATTGATTGCCTATTCTCCGGCCTGAATCCATTCCGCCGCGCCTCGCCACAGCGTGTCGCGGTGCTCGGGGCGGAAGAAACCGAAGTGACCGACTTTGGCCGCGCCGACGTCGGCGGGCGTGATGGTCAGGATTTCGGGCTCGATCGAGGTAAATCCCGAACACAAAAGTCCGACCGCCGGCCGCGTCGCCCAGGGATCGTCGGAGATGCAGAGCGCGCGCATCGCGCCCTTGTAGTTCGCAAAGTTCGTCAGACCGGGAAGGTTTGGATCGTTGAACAGATAGCGTTCGCTCATGACCCAGCGCACCCATTGCTCGAACACGCCCTTCGGCAGGTCCTCGCCGAGTCCGCTCCAGGCCGGCGCATAGCCGAGCAGCCGGGTGAGGGGGGTGCCGAAAAATTTCAGCATGACGTAGACGCGGTAGCGCTCCGGGGAGGCCATCAGCTTCCAGTAGCCGGCTTGCGCCGCGATCAGGAGCGCGCGCGACACCTCGGTATTGTTGGCGAGCAATCCCAGCGCCTGGCCGCCGAAGGAATGGCCGACATAATTGAGCGGCAGCGCGTGGTAGCGATCGCGCATCCAGGCCACCGCGGCGGTGACATCGAGCGCGGCCCAGTCCGACATCGAGGCCTTGAAGCCGACCAGCGATTTCGGCTGGTTGTAGCCGACCATCGCCCTCTGCCTGCTGTCGCCGATGCCGCGGTAGTCGTAGGTCAGGACCGCGCAGCCCCGCCGCGCCAGATAGCCGGCAAAGCCCCGGTAGATCTTGCGCGGCACCGCGGTCGCCGAATTGATCAGTACGGCATGGCGCTTCGCGCCGCGCGGCAAGAACAGGCTCGCGGCCAGCAGATATCCGTCCGCCGCAGGGAAGGTGATGTCGTCGATGAAAACGTCGTCCAGCGCAGCCTCAGCCACCGCATTCGCCCCGTGCTTTCGCGATCCCTGCAGCAAATGCGAATTCGGCTTTTGCCGCAAGGGCTTGTCTGAGATCGCGGATTTCCAACTGGCGGTCCGTGGTTTGCGTGTGTATAACCCGGCCCTCCGCTGCCTGTCATAAGTAGCGGTTTTTGCTCAGGAGTTGACGTCATGTCCGAGCGGTGGACACCCGACAGCTGGCGCACCAAGCCGGTGCAGCAGATCCCCGAATATCCCGATGCCAGGGCATTGGCCGATGTCGAGGCGCAGCTTGCCACGTTTCCTCCGCTGGTCTTTGCGGGCGAGGCGCGCAACCTGAAAAAGGCGCTGGCGCGGGTCGCCGCGGGCGAGGCCTTCCTGCTTCAGGGCGGCGACTGCGCCGAGAGTTTTGCCGAGCACGGCGCCAACAACATCCGCGATTTCTTCCGCGTGCTGCTGCAGATGGCGGTGGTCCTGACCTATGCCGGGGCGGTGCCGGTGGTGAAGGTCGGCCGCATTGCCGGACAATTTGCAAAACCGCGCTCCTCGCCGACCGAGAAGATCAACGGCGTCGAGCTGCCGAGCTACCGCGGCGACATCGTCAACGATATCGCGTTCACGGCGGCCGCGCGCGTCCCCGATCCGCAGCGCCAGCTGATGGCCTACCGGCAGTCGGCGGCGACGCTGAACCTGCTGCGCGCGTTCGCCACCGGCGGCTTCGCCAATCTCGGCAGCGTGCACCAGTGGATGCTCGGCTTCCTCAAGGATTCCCCGCAATCGCGACGTTACAAGGAATTGGCCGATCGCATCTCGGACGCGCTGAACTTCATGCGGGCCTGCGGGCTCGATCTGGAAAGCCACCCCGAGCTGCGCGCCACCGATTTCTACACCAGCCATGAAGCGCTGCTGCTCGGCTACGAGCAGGCCTTCACGCGGGTCGATTCCACGACCGGCGACTGGTACGCGACCTCGGGCCACATGATCTGGATCGGCGACCGCACCCGCCAGCTCGATCACGGCCATGTCGAATATTTCCGCGGCATCAAGAATCCGATCGGACTGAAATGCGGTCCGTCGCTGAAGCCCGACGAATTGCTGCGGCTGATCGACGTGCTCAATCCGGACAACGAGCCCGGGCGGCTGACGCTGATCAACCGCTTCGGTTCGGACAAGATCGCCGATCATCTGCCGGCGCTGGTCCGCGCGGTCAAGCGCGAGGGCCGCATGGTGGTCTGGTCGTGCGACCCGATGCACGGCAACACCATCGCTTCGACCTCCGGCTACAAGACCCGGCCGTTCGACCGCATCCTGTCGGAGGTGAAGTCGTTCTTCACCATCCACGCCGCGGAGGGCACCCATGCCGGCGGCGTGCATCTGGAAATGACCGGGCAGGACGTGACCGAATGCATCGGCGGCGCGCGCGCCATCACCGACGAGGATCTCAACGACCGCTACCACACGGTCTGCGATCCCCGGCTCAACGCCGAGCAGTCGATCGACATGGCTTTCCTGATCGCCGAACTGCTCAAGCAGGAACGCGTCGGCAAGGTGAAGCCGATGCCGGCCGCGGCGGGCCTCTAGAGTTGCTGCGGTTCTGGCGGGCCACCATCAATACGCGCAACGGCCTCGCCTTCGCGATTCGCTCGGAGCAGGCCGTTCGCGAGGAGATCGCGGCACTCGTTCTGGCGCTGCCGCTGGCGTGGCTGTGCGGGGCGACCATGATGCGCCGCGTCGAGCTGGTGGCGGCGGTGGTTCTGGTGCTGATCGTCGAATTGCTCAACACCGCGATCGAGAAGCTGGCCGACCGGCTGACGACCGACCATGATCCGCAGATCGGGCGGGTCAAGGACATGGGCTCCGCGGCGGTCGGTGTCGCCCTGGTCATGGCCGGCCTGTTCTGGCTGTTCGCCATCGCCGAGCGCATGGGCGCGATCTGAAGCATGCAATTGCAGTTTGGCGCGGCGCAAGGCACCATCGCTCCATGACCGAACGTGCCGATCAGTTTACGATTACGCTGGCCCAGTTGAACCCGACGGTGGGCGATGTCACCGGCAACGCCGCCAAGGCGCGCGCCGCACGCGCGCAGGCGCGGGCCGACGGCGCCGATCTCGTGGTTCTGCCCGAACTGTTCATTGCCGGCTATCCGCCCGAAGATCTGGTGCTGAAGCCGGCGTTTCAGGCCGCCTGCCGCGCCGCCATCGAGGAGCTCGCGCGCGACACCGCCGACGGCGGTCCGGCGATGCTGATCGGCAGCCCCTGGGTCGAGGACGGCAAGCTCTACAATGCCTGCGCGCTCCTGGACGGCGGGCGCATCGCCGCCATTCGCTACAAGGCCAATCTGCCGAATTACGGCGTGTTCGACGAAAAGCGCCTGTTCGCGCGCGGCCCTGCCGCCGGTCCGGTCACCGTTCGCGGCATCCGGGTCGGGGTGCCGATTTGCGAGGACATCTGGCTGGAGGAGTCGGAAGACTACGAAAACGTCGTCGAATGCCTCGCCGAGACCGGCGCGGAAATCCTGGTGGTGCCGAACGGCTCGCCTTACGCGCGCGACAAGAACGATGTGCGGCTGTCGATCGCGGTGGCGCGGGTCACCGAAAGCGGGCTGCCGCTGATTTATCTCAACCAGATCGGCGGACAGGACGAACTGGTGTTCGACGGCGCATCGTTTGCGCTGAACGCCGATCTGTCGGTGGCGGCGCAATTGCCCGCCTTCGCCGAAAACATCACGACCCTCCATTGGCGCAAGGGCGAAAGCGGCTGGCACTGCGCCGGACCGATGGCATCCGTCCTCGATGGCGACCAGGGCGACTACGCGGCCTGCGTGCTGGGACTGCGCGACTATGTCGGCAAGAACGGATTTCCCGGGGTGCTGCTCGGGGTGTCCGGCGGCATCGACTCCGCGCTGTGCGCCGCGATCGCGGTCGATGCGCTGGGGGCGGAGCGGGTCCGCGGCGTGATGCTGCCGTTTCGCTTCACCGCGCAAATATCGCTCGACGACGCGGCCGAACTCGCGACGGCCCTCGGCATCCGCTACGAGGTGCTGCCGATCGCGCCGGCGGTCAACGGCTTCGAGGAGATCCTGTCGAAAACCTTCGCAGGCCTGCCGCGCGACATCACCGAGGAGAATTTGCAGGCCCGCGCGCGCGGCACGTTGTTGATGGCGATCTCCAACAAGACCGGCGCGATGGTGGTCACGACCGGCAACAAGTCGGAAATGTCGGTGGGTTACGCCACGCTGTACGGCGACATGAACGGCGGCTTCAATCCGATCAAGGATATCTACAAGACCGAGGTGTTCCGGCTCTCGACCTTGCGCAATTCATGGCAGCCCGAGGGCGCGCTCGGCCCATCGGGTGAAGTCATCCCTCCGAATATCATCACCCGGCCGCCAAGCGCGGAGCTGCGCGAAAACCAGACCGACCAGGATTCGCTGCCGCCCTACGACATGCTCGATGCCATCCTGGAACGGCTGGTCGAGCGCGAGGAGCCGCTGGCCTCGATCGTGGAGGCGGGCTTCGACCGCGAGGTGGTGGCGCGCATCGATCGCCTGCTCAACATCGCCGAGTACAAGCGGCGGCAGGCCGCGCCGGGCGTCAAGGTGACGCAGAAAAATTTCGGGCGCGACCGCCGCTATCCCATCACCAACCGCTTCCGCGACGCCGGCAAGCCGGTGCCGCAACCCGACGACACGCTGCTGTCGCGCGCGCGGAGCGGATCGGCCGAAGCGTTCGAGGGTTAGAGCGTTTTCAAGCGAAGGGGTGGCCGGTTCGCGTCAACGCGTCAAATCGAGAATCCAGAGGCCCGTTTCGATTCGAATCGAAACGGAAACGGCTCTGGAATCAGTGGGCCTGGATAAAAGTCGGACCGACCGTCCGGATCTTGTCTCCGGCCGTACCGGTTGACACGGTCGCAGGCGCCGAATTGGCCGCCGCGGGGGCGGGGGCGGGGGTGCCTGCGGCCCCCTTCTTCGTTGCCGGCGCAGCTCTTGTCGGCAGCGGCCGCGACATCTTCTTGGCGCTGTCCTCGGTGACGATGATGTCGCCCTGCTGTTCGGCGGCGGCCTTGTCGTCGATGTTCTTCAGCGCGTCGGACCAGGTCTCTCCGGGCGCCTTGCAGGAGCAGGAGGGGTTGAACTCCTGGCGGAAACGGAACGCGTTCGGCGACGACGTATAGGGCTGGCCGCCGATCGACACCGCCTGGTTCATGTCTTCGCCGGGGTTGCGATACGCGAACAGCGTCGCCTCCGCCGCCGGGCAGAGCGCCTTGCAGGTCTTTTCGTCATCGGGGAAACGCGCAGGGACCGTCGCGAACGAGATCGGAAAATAGGCGCCGTCGCAGGAGCGGACGCAGACGGTGCGGAAGGTGCCGGACTGCGGGCCGACATCGGCGTCGGGCGGCGGGTTCGGATTGCTGTTGTTGCCGAACAGATTATCCAGGAAATTTCCCTGGCCGCGGACGGCGTTGACGTATTGGGGTCCGCAATTATTCTGCGCCAGTGCGGTCAGAACCGAGCGGCGCTGGTTTTCGCGATCGGCGCCGCCGAGGCCGCCGCTGCGCAGCCGCTCCAGGCTGGTCGTGATCTGGTCCATGTTGGCCCGCATCTGCTGGATCTGGTTGTTGACCGGACCGCATTGCGCCGACCGGCCGGAGAACAGCGAGAAAAACCCCGAACTGTCGCAGCCCATCCGCTTGGCCTGCAGCGTAACGCGATCGAGCTCGGCCTGCTGCTTGGCCGCGGCATCCTGGTAGCGGCGGATTTGATCTTCCTTGGCCGGGTCGCCGGCGCCGCCGCGGTCGATGGTCGCCAGTTGAGCTTCCAGCCGCGGGCACATCGGATTGACCGATGCTGCCGGTGCTCCCGGCGGGCCCTGCGGGGGCGGCGGGGCTCCCGGATTCATCTGCGCGGAGGCGTCGACGCTCAGCGCGCTCACGCCAATCAGCGCGACGCAGGCCAAAATCCATCGGGTGAAGGGGGGAATCAGCGTTTCAGGCATATCCGGCCATTGAGGGGGCAGCTCCGCGCAGGCTCGAGATATCGAAAGCGCGTCCAACGCGGCCTCCCATAGCCGCTTCTCGGGGCAGCGTCACGTCGTTTCCGGGGCGCCGGTGTGGCGGGACGATTCTGTCGCGGCGGCAGGGCCTTAGCGCTGGCAGGTAATCGCGACGTATTCGCCGCAGCCGGCGCGGGTGCAGTTCCCTTCCGCCTTGGGAACCGAGCCGGTGATTTCGTCGGGATCGACGCGCCGATAGGACGAGGCTTCCGCGAAATCGCGCGACTGACAGTAGGACCGGGCGGCGTGGGCGCCGCATTTGTCGCCCCTGGCGAGGCACTGGTCGACGCCGTAGCCGTCCGACTGGTTGGCGATGATGAACACGCGGCTGTCGGCCGATGCCGCCGACGCGGCAGCGACGAAAATACAGGCCAAAACGGCGGATATGGATCGCATGCTGCACCGAACGAATGAGAGGAGCGCCCTCATTGGATAGACCCAAAACATTAATAATGATTAACCATGGCGGGGCGGGCCGTTTGGTGCCCCAAACGGGCTTTTCTGTGGCACTTGACGCAATCCCCTCCGCTGGCCCATGGTAGGCCGCATGAACGGTTTCCTCGCCATTTGTGGCATTTGCCGCGAGATTACGAGCTAGCAATTCGCTGGCTGAGGCCGTCTTTTCTCACACGAGATCACTGGACGCCCGGCCGGCAGTGCCCCGGCTCTCACGTTCGCATTCTGTCGCGGCGAGCGTGTTTGCGAACGTGAGAGCCGAAGGGGGCACTGACAAGAAATACTATTGTAGTGCCGCTGATCGATTTGAAGTTCCAGATCGGATTTGCGGCCTGCAGTACAGGAACTTCAAATCGGCGGCACTAGCGACGGGATATCCATGGACTTACGCCTCTACGATACGTTGACCCGGGACAAGCGCGCGTTTGTGCCGATCGATCCCAAAAACGTGCGCATGTATGTGTGCGGGCCGACGGTCTATGACTTCGCCCATATCGGCAATGCGCGCCCGGTCATCGTGTTCGACGTGCTGTTCCGGCTGCTGCGGCACCTCTACGGCGCCGATCACGTCACCTATGTCCGCAACATCACCGACGTCGACGACAAGATCAACGATCGCGCCGCGCGGGATTTTCCCGGGCTTGCCGCTGAACGAGGCGATCCGCAAGGTCACCGAGAAGACGGCCGCACAATTTGCGTCCGACGTGGCGGCCCTGGGCTCGTTGCCGCCGACGTTCCAGCCACGCGCGACCGATTTCGTGCTGCCGCGCGCCGACGGCAAGGCGGATATGGTGACGCTGATCGAGCAATTGATCGCGCGCGGCCATGCCTATGAAGCCGGCGGCGAAGTTCTGTTCGATGTCCAGTCGATGCCCGATTATGGCGCGCTGTCCGGCCGCAAACTCGACGAGCAGCGGCCGGGGGCGCGCGTGGCGGTCGAGGCACACAAGAAGAGTCCGCTCGATTTCGTGCTGTGGAAGCAATCGTCCGGCGATGAGCCGGGATGGGAAAGCCCATGGGGCAGGGGACGCCCGGGCTGGCACATCGAGTGCTCGGCCATGAGCGCCGCCTATCTTGGCGACGTCTTCGATATTCACGGCGGCGGCATCGATCTGATCTTTCCGCATCACGAGAACGAACTCGCGCAGTCGCGCTGCGCGCATGGCACGACGGCCATGGCGAACTACTGGATGCACAACGAATTCGTGCAAATCGAAGACGAGAAGATGTCGAAGTCCCTCGGCAACTTCGTCACGATCCGGGACCTGCTGGCCGACTGGCCGGGCGAAGTGCTGCGCCTCAATATGTTGAAGGCGCATTATCGCTCGCCGATGGACTGGACGTTGAAGGGATTGGAAGAAACCGCAAAGACGCTCGACGACTGGTACTGGGTCGCTGCGGACGCCAGGGGCGGGCAGCCTTCCGGCGCCGTCATCGAGGCGCTGTCGGACGACCTCAACACGCCGCAGATGATCGCCGCGTTGCACGGTTTACGGAATAAAGCGGCTTCCGGAGATGAACGCGATCGCAGCCAGTTTGCCGCCTCACTGCGCTTTCTCGGTTTCCTGTCGGAGACCGCGGCGGAATGGAGGGGCCGAAAGCAGCAGGCAAGCGGCGTCGACGCCAATCAGGTCGACGGCTTGATTTCGGCCCGCGCCGCTGCCCGCGCCCGCAAGGACTTCAAGGAATCCGATCGTATCCGCGACGAACTTGCCGCGATGGGCGTGGTGATAAAGGATTCCAAGGAAGGCACCACATGGGAGATCGCGCGATGAGCAAGCCCGACACGCCGTTTCCAAAGCACTGGCGCTATTACATCGTCATCAAATGGGCCGTGATCGCCGCCGCGGCCGTGCTGGCCTTGAAACTGTTCGGAGTATTTTGAGGCGATGGGACAGGCGTTGCCAAAACCCGGCCTGCGGCCGTTTCTTGCGGCGGATACCCCCGTGCTGGCGGCGATCTTCGTCGCGGCCATCGAGGAGTTGACCGGCGACGACTATAGCGAGGCGCAGCAGCAGGCCTGGGCCGGCGTGGCCGACGACGAGGAGGCGTTCGGCAAGCGCCTGGCCAGCGAACTCACGCTGATCGCCACCTGCAGAATTCGCCGGTCGGGTTTGTCGCGCTGAAGGGCCCCGATCATATCGACATGCTCTATGTGCACCCCGGCGCGGCCGGGCAGGGCGTGGCGACGGTGCTGTGCGAGGCGCTGGAAAAGCTCGCCGGCAGCCGCGGCGCGAAGTCTCTCACGGTCGACGCCAGCGACAACGCGGCGGAGTTTTTCATCAAGCGCGGATATGTCGCAAAACAGCGCAACACCGTGACCGTCAACGGCGAATGGCTCGCCAACACCACGATGCAGAAGACGCTGGGTGACGGCGCCAGGCCGGGAGCTCCCACATGAGCCGCGAACGCCTCTATCTGTTCGATACCACGCTGCGCGACGGCGCGCAGACCAACGGCGTCGACTTCACGCTGCATGACAAGCAGCTGATCGCCGGCATGCTGGACGAACTCGGCATCGACTATGTCGAGGGCGGCTATCCCGGCGCCAATCCCACCGACACCGAATTCTTTGCCGAGAAGCCGAAGCTCGAACACGCGAGCTTCACGGCGTTCGGCATGACGCGGCGTCCCGGCCGTTCGGCCTCCAACGATCCGGGTCTGGCGGCGCTCTTGGAAGCGAAAGCGGACGCGATCTGCTTTGTCGCTAAATCCTCCGCCTATCAGGTCCGGGTGGCGCTGGAGACCACCAACGAGGAGAACCTCGCCTCGATCCGCGACAGCGTGAAGGCCGCGAAATCGGCGGGCCGCGAGGTCATGCTCGACTGCGAGCATTTCTTCGACGGCTACAAGGAAGATCCGGAATTCGCGCTGGCCTGCGCGCAGGCGGCCTACGATTCCGGCGCGCGCTGGGTGGTGCTGTGCGACACCAATGGCGGCACCATGCCGCACGAGGTCGAGACCATCGTCACCGAAGTGACGAAGCATATCCCCGGCGACCACGTCGGCATCCACGCCCATAACGATACCGAGCAGGCGGTGGCCAATTCGCTGGCCGCGGTGCGCGCGGGCGCCCGCCAGATCCAGGGCACGCTGAACGGCCTCGGCGAACGCTGCGGCAACGCCAATCTGTGCTCGCTGATCCCGACGTTGCGGCTGAAGCGCGAATTTTCCGACGTCTTCGAGATCGGCGTGTCGCCGGACAGGATGGCGACCCTGATGAAGGTGTCGCGCACGCTCGACGACATGCTGAACCGCGCTTCGAACCGGCACGCGCCTTACGTCGGCGAGAGCGCCTTCGTCACCAAGACCGGCATTCATGCCTCCGCCGTGCTCAAGGATCCGCAGACCTACGAGCACGTGGCGCCCGAATCGGTCGGCAATCGTCGCAAGGTGCTGGTGTCCGATCAGGCCGGCCGCTCCAACGTCATCGCCGAACTCGATCGCGCCGGCATTGCCTACGAGAGGAACGATCCCAAACTGGTTCGCCTGGTCGAGGAAATGAAGGACCGCGAGGCTGCCGGATACGCCTATGAATCCGCCAACGCCTCGTTCGATCTGTTGGCGCGGCGGACGCTGGGCAAGGTGCCGGAATATTTCCGGGTCGAGCAATTCGACGTCAATGTCGAGCAGCGCTACAACGCCAACGGCCAGCGCGTCACGGTGGCGATGGCGGTGGTGAAGGTCGATGTCGACGGCGAGAAGCTGATCTCGGCGGCCGAAGGCAACGGTCCCGTCAACGCGCTCGACGTCGCGCTGCGCAAGGATCTCGGCAAGTATCAGAAATACATCGACGGCCTGAAGCTGATCGATTACCGCGTGCGTATCCTCAATGGCGGCACCGAAGCGGTCACGCGGGTGCTGATCGAGAGCGAGGACGAGGAGGGCGAGCGCTGGACCACGATCGGCGTGTCGCCCAATATCATCGACGCCTCGTTCCAGGCGCTGATGGATTCGGTGATCTACAAGCTGGTGAAGTCAGGCGCGCCGGCGTGAAAAACGGCGACTTTAGTCGTCATTGCGAGGAGCGAAGCGACGAAGCAATCCATTCTTTCTTTTCGTCGCGCAAATGGATTGCTTCGCTTCGCTCGCAATGACGGTGGAATCGAGGGGAAGTCCATGATCGACCACGTCTCCGTCGGCGTCGCCGACCTCGAGCGCGCCGCACGCTTCTATGAAGCAACGCTTACGCCGCTCGGGCTTTCGCGGCTGGTGACGCGACCGAACACGATCGGCTTCGGCAAGGCCTATCCCGAATTCTGGATCAATCTGCGCGCCGGCATGACGCCGGTCGCGCCGGAAAGCGGCGGCCACATCTGCCTTCGCGCGAAATCGACCGGCGAGGTCGATGCGTTCCATGCCGCGGCGCTGAACGCCGGCGGCCGCTCCGACGGCGCACCGGGCCTGCGCCCGCACGATCGCGTGCGCTACTACGCGGCGTTCGTCGTCGATCCCGACGGCAACCGCATCGAGGCGGTGACGTTTCCGAAGCAGTGACGCAAACCGGCCGTCAGAGCGTTTTCGAGCGAAGCGGGTACCGGTTCGCGTCAGGAAAACGCGTCGAAAGCAGGGCCTAAAGCCGGCGGGCGATTTCGGGCGCGAGCTCTTCTGCGCCCTCCGGGACTCGGGCGGCGGCGGCGCGCAACCGCGGCAGGATGTCCTCGATCCGTTCGGCCTTGAGAATATCGACCGCCAAAGAGGGCCGAATGAATTCGGTGGCGCGCATATGCGCGAGCAGCGCCAGCAGGGGTTCCCAGAAGCTGTCGATGTTGGCGAGCAGAACCGGCTTGGAATGGCGGCCGAGCTGCTGCCAGGTCAGTTGCTCCACCAGTTCCTCCAGCGTGCCGATCCCGCCGGGCAGCGCCACGAACGCGTCGGAACGCTCGAACATCAGCCGCTTGCGCTCGTGCATGTCGGGCGTGACGATCATTTCCTGAACGCGCTTCAGGGCGTTTTCGCGGGTGGTGAGGAAGTCCGGGATGATGCCCGTCACGACGCCGCCGTGATCGAGTACCGATGTCGCTACCGCGCCCATCAGCCCGATCGAGCCGCCGCCATAGACGAGGCGGATGCCGTTCTCGGCGAGCGCCTTTCCAAAACCGACGGCGGCTTCGACAAAGCGGGGATTTGTGCCCGGGCCGGAGCCGCAATAGACACAGACAGTCCTGATCTTGTTGGTCATGTTCGGCATGTGGCACTGCAGCGCAGGAGCGTCAAGCCTGTCGGATTCGCTTGAGCCGGTGAATCTATCCGTAAATGCCCGGAATTAGCCAAAGAATCGCGCCCAATGAGGGTGCACGGCGCGTTCAAACGCTCTATATGACGGGCACAATGCAGAAAAGCAGAAAACGCGCGACCGCGATTCTCCAGGCTCTTGATTGATGGCTCATCCCCACTCGGCCCCCGGCGACGGCGAAGCGCTGGCTCCCTCGAATAATTCAGCCGAAACGGCGACCCTGACCGGGACGCTGGTGCATCTGTGGCCGTACATCTGGCCGGGCGATCGCGTCGATCTCAAGATGCGCGTGGTCTGGTCGATGGTGCTGCTGCTGGTGGCCAAGCTGGCGACGCTGACCGTGCCGTTCACCTTCAAATGGGCGATCGACGCGCTGACCGGTGCGGACACCGCTCCGGTTCAGTCGTCGAACTGGCCGCTATGGCTGATCGCCTCGCCCCTGATCATGACCATGAGCTACGGCGCCTTGCGCGTTCTGATGGCGGTCTTCACGCAGTGGCGCGACGGCATCTTCGCGCGGGTGGCGATGCATGCGGTGCGCAAGCTCGCCTACCGCACCTTCGTGCACATGCATGAATTGTCGCTGCGCTTTCACCTGGAGCGCAAGACCGGCGGACTGACGCGTGTGCTGGAGCGCGGCCGCACCGGCATCGAGGTCATCGTCCGGATGGTGATCCTGCAGCTGATCCCGACCATCGTCGAGGTTTCGCTGCTGATGGCCGTGCTGCTGTGGAAGTTCGACTGGCGCTACGTGCTCGCCACCATGGTCACGGTCGTGATCTACATGTTTTACACCTACCTCGCGACCGAATGGCGGATCGGCATCCGCCGCGCCATGAACGATTCCGACACCGAGGCGAACACCAAGGCGATCGACTCGCTTCTGAACTACGAGACGGTGAAGTATTTCAGCGCCGAGGAACGCGAAGCCGAGCGCTACGACCGTTCGATGGAGCGCTACGAACAGGCCAGCGTCAAGACCTATACCTCGCTCGCGGTTCTCAATACCGGGCAGGCCATCATCTTCACCGGCGGGCTCACCGCGACCATGCTGATGTGCGCGGTCGGCGTCCGCAGCGGGCACAATACGGTCGGCGATTTCGTCATGGTCAACGCCATGATGATCCAGCTCTACCAGCCGCTGAATTTCATGGGCATGGTCTATCGCGAGATCAAGCAGGCGATCATCGACATCGAGAAGATGTTCAGCGTGCTGTCGCGCAATCCCGAGATCAAGGACGCTCCGGGCGCCAAACCGCTGATCGTGACGTCGGGCAATGTGCGCTTCGACGATGTGCGCTTTGCCTACGATCCCGAGCGCCCGATCCTGAAAGGGCTCAGTTTCGAGGTGCCGGCCGGCAAGACGGTCGCCATCGTCGGACCGTCCGGCGCCGGCAAGTCCACCATCTCGCGCCTGCTGTTCCGCCTCTACGACGTCTCCAGCGGCAAGATCCTGATCGACGGCCAGGATATCCGCAGCGTCACGCAGTCGTCGCTGCGGGCCTCGATCGGCATGGTGCCGCAGGACACCGTGCTGTTCAACGACACCATCCGCTACAACATCCGCTACGGCCGCTGGGACGCTACCGATGCGGAAGTCGAGCAGGCGGCGCAACTTGCGCAGATCGATCCGTTCATCCGGATGTCGCCGAAGGGGTACGAAACGCAGGTGGGCGAGCGCGGCCTGAAACTGTCGGGCGGCGAGAAGCAGCGCGTCGCCATCGCGCGCACGGTGCTCAAGGCGCCGCCGATCCTGGTGCTCGACGAAGCGACCTCGGCGCTCGACAGCCACACCGAACACGAAATTCAGGAGGCGCTGGAGCGGGTGTCGCGCAACCGCACCTCGCTCGTGATCGCGCACCGGCTGTCGACCATCGTCGGCGCCGACGAAATCATCGTGCTCGATCAGGGCCGTATCGCCGAACGCGGAACCCACGCCCAGCTTTTGGCAACCGGCGGACTTTATGCCAGTATGTGGAACCGGCAGCGTGAGGCCCAGGAGGCGCGCGAGAGGCTGGCGCGGATCGCCGACGAGAACGAAGCGCCGAACCGGGAGCCGCCGCCGGTCGACGATGCGCTGGTGACGCCTGCCGCCGCGGAATGACCGAAACCTGAATTCGCTCTCCCACAACGGGAGACGGTACAAATGACAGTGAACGCTTGATGTCCATCGCCAATTCCATTCGCGCCCAAATTCCGCCGATTCACCCCGAGGGCTATCCGTTCATCGGCGGCTTCGCGCTGGTCAGCCTGATCCTGTTCTGGATCTGGTCGCCGCTGGGATGGATCGGCACCTTGCTGACGGTGTGGTGCGCGCTGTTTTTCCGCGATCCGGTGCGGGTGACGCCGGTGCGCGAGGGCATCGTGGTGGCGCCGGCCGACGGGCGCGTCTCGATGGTGACGCAGGTGCTGCCGCCGGCCGAACTCGGACTCGGCGACCGGCCGCTGCCGCGGATCTCGATCTTCATGAGCGTGTTCAACTGCCACGTGAACCGCAGTCCGGTGGCGGGGCGGATCGATCGCATCGCGTATCGCCCGGGTGCCTTCATCAACGCCGAACTGGACAAGGCGAGCGAGGACAACGAGCGCAATTCGCTGGTGATCTCGACGCCCAACGGGCGCATCGGCGTGGTCCAGATCGCGGGCCTGGTGGCGCGGCGGATCGTGTCGTTCGTTCGCGAAGGGCAGTCGATCGGCGCCGGCGAGCGGTTCGGGCTGATCCGGTTCGGCTCGCGCCTCGACGTCTACCTGCCCGAAGGCACCAAATCGCTGGTCTCCGAAGGCCAGACCGCGATCGCCGGGGAGACCATCCTGGCCGATTTCCGGATCAGCGACGGCGGCCGCACCTACCGGGCCGATTAACCATTGCCGGGGCCGGCCGGCGACCGCCGCAATGGCGGAACGGGGCGGGGCTTGCTATATGTAAGCGAGCCATGCAGATGCCCTTCGATCCCAACTCCCCGGAAATGCGCCGCCGCCGGTTTCGTCCGATCCCGGTGCGGATGCTGGTGCCCAACGTCATCACCTTGCTCGCGATCTGCGCCGGGCTGACCGCGATCCGCCTGTCGACCGAAGGACGGATGGAACTGGCGGTCGGGGCGATCGTGTTCGCCGCCATCCTCGACGGCATCGACGGCCGCGTCGCGCGCATGATCAAGGGGCAGTCGAAATTCGGAGCGGAACTCGACAGCCTGGCGGATTTCGTCAATTTCGGCGTCGCGCCGGGGCTGATCCTCTATTTCTGGCAATTGCACCAGCTCAATAATGGCGGCTGGATCGCGGCGATGGTGTTCGCGATCAGCGGCGGCCTAAGGCTCGCCCGTTTCAATGCAACCATGGACGATCCCAACAAGCCGGCGTTCGCGGTGAATTATTTCACCGGCGTGCCGGCGCCGGCCGGCGCGATCACGGTGCTGCTTCCGATCTATCTCGGCTTCCTCGGCCTGCCGAAACCTCCGGCGATGCTGACGGCGTTCTTTACGCTGTTGGTTGCGTTCCTGATGGTGTCGCGGCTGCCGGTGTTTTCAGGCAAGACCGTGCGCATGCGCGTGCCGCCGGAAATGGTGCTGCCGGTTTTCGTTTCGGTGATTTTCTTCATCGCGCTTCTGATCGGCTATCCCTGGCACATTCTGTCGGTGGGTTCGTTTCTCTACCTGTTGAGCCTGCCGGTCGGATGGAAGTCCTATCGCGACCACGAGCGCAAAGCCGCCGCGCCGGCGGCGACGACCGCCGATGCTGCGCCGGCTGGTCCGGCGCATCCGTTCGCGCCGGTGGTTTCCGAAGAGGACGAGCGGCCGACGCGGCTGAACTGAGCGGCCTTCAGCCGGCATTCAGGCTTCCGCTCGAATCCGCCTCGGATATCTGCCATGAGCGATCACCGAGTTGGGTTCGAGCCCGATCTCGGCTATATGGCTACCCATGCACGGCCTGCATGATCCGGCCGGCCCTTAAAATTCTGGAGAAAACGCCGTGACGGATTCCGCAAAAGCGCCGCTGCCTGCTTCGCTTCTGGAAGCGCTGGGACGCTACGATACGCCGACGATCTGCAACGCGATGGAAATCGTCGCGCCGGAACGCCGCCTGATCGGCTACACCACCAAGCCGCTGGTGTGTCCGTTCCCGGATCTGCCGCCGATGGTCGGCTATGCGCGCACCGTGACGATCCGCTCCGTGCTTCAATCCGGCCTTCCGGCCGCCGAGCAGGCCAAGCGGCGCATCGCGTATTATGAATATGTCGGCACCGGTTTTGGTCCGCGCATCACCGTGATCCAGGATATCGATGGGGCGGATGCCGGATATGGCGCATTTTGGGGCGAGGTCCAAAGCTCCGTGCACAAGGCGCTCGGCTGTCTCGGCGTCGTCACCGACGGATCGATCCGCGACATCCCGCAATGGGCGCCCGGTTTCCAGGCGCTTGCCGGGTCGATCGGGCCGTCGCACGCCTGGGTCCATGCCGAAAGCTTTGGCGGCGAAGTGCGCGTTGCCGGGATGACGGTACGCTCCGACGATCTCATCCATGCCGACCGTCATGGCGCGATCGTAATTCCGATCGACATTGCCGCCAGGATACCCGAGGCCGCCGAACTCTGCGGCCGCCGCGAGACGCCGATCCTGGAAATTGCCCGCAGCAAGGACTTCAGCCTCGAAAAGCTGAAAGAGGCGCTGAAGCGCTCGGCCGAGATTCACTGACCGCTTTGGTTCTAATTTCTGCGCGTATTCTTTTCGCAAGCCCGGCACCCGCTTTTGCGGAATGCGCGCCAGGAGGTTATCGCGATGAACATGGACGGCAAGACGGTGCTGGTCACGGGTTCGACCGATGGCGTCGGCCGCTACGTCGCCGCCAAACTTGCATCCGCCGGTGCAAAAGTCCTGATCCACGGCCGCGACGGCGAGCGGGGCAAGACTCTCGCCGATGAGATCAAGCGGGAAGGGCGCGGCGAAGCCGTGTTCTACCCGGCCGACCTGTCGTCGCTGTCAGGCGCGAGGCGGCTCGCCGAAGCGGTGCTCGCCGATAACAAGCGGCTCGACGTCTTCATCAGCAACGCCGGAATCGGATCACAGAACGAGGGGCCCGCGCGGCAGGTCAGCGCGGACGGGTACGAACTGCGTTTCGCGGTCAACTATCTCGCCGGCTTCCTGCTTGCCTACCTCTTGCTTCCCTTGCTGAAAGCCGGCGCGCCGTCACGCATCGTCAACGTCGCTTCACTCGGCCAGCACCCGATCGACTTCGACGACGTCATGATCACGAAGGGCTACAGCGGCAGCCGCGCCTACGCGCAGAGCAAGCTGTCGCAGATCATGTTCACCATCGATCTCGCCGAAGAGCTGAAGGGGACCGGCGTCACGGTCAATGCGCTTCACCCCGCGACCTACATGAACACCACCATGGTGCGGGCCGGCGGCATCACGCCGATCTCGACGGTGGCGCAGGGCGGCGAGGCGATCCTGCATCTCGCCGCCGGCGACGACGTGGCCGGCAAGAGCGGGCTGTTCTTCAACGGCATGAAGCAGGCGCGAGGCCAATCCGCAGGCCTATGACGCGGCCGCCCGCAAGCGCTTGCGTGCGCTCAGCCTCGAACTGACGGGGCTGACCGCGGCCGCCTGAGGGTCGCGCATCTCTCCCGATCCGTGCAGGTCCCGTCGCCGCGGCAGCGGGAGCGCAAGCCCCGGTATGGTTAGCAGAGTGTTAGCGCGGGATCGGCCGCTCGTTGATTTCCATTCCGACGGCAATCGGTTTAACCTTTACGCGTCTTTAATGGCGCGTACGTAGGGTTCCTGTTGCGCGGCTCGGGATGGGCCGCGCCATCGTCCAGAACGGCCGGTAGTTCGGGTACGCGTTGGAGTTCCCATGGATATCATGACGGGCGTTGGGCTCGTGTTCGGCATCGATCGTCATTGCCGCGATCATGCTCATGGGCGGCGATCTTCACATGTTCATCAGCGAACATGCCATCATCATCATCTTCGGCGGATCGATCGCCGCCACCATGATCCGGTTTCCGCTCAGCGCGATCCTGCACGGCGCTTCCGCTCGGTGCGAAATTCGCCTTCACGATGAGCCGGCTGTCGGCGCGCGATCTGGTCGACGAACTTGCCCGCATCGCGGAAATCGCCCGCAAGCAGGGGCCGGTCGGCCTGGAAAAGGTCGAAACCGACGAGCCGTTCCTCGCCAAGGGCATTCGCTACGTCGCCGACGGCTATGATCTCGAATTCATCCGCGACAATCTGGAGCGCGACCGCGACAATTTCCTGATGCATCTCGACGAAGGCGGCAAGATCTATCGCGCCATCGGCGACTGCACGCCGGCGTTCGGCATGGTCGGCACCTTGATCGGCATGGTGCAGATGTTCGCCAACATGACCGATCCTTCCAAGCTCGGTCCGTTCATGGCGACCGCGCTGCTGGCGACGCTGTACGGCGCGCTGGTCGCGAACCTGTTCTGCCTGCCGATCGCCGACAAGCTGCATGGCAAGCTGCTCGACGAGGAAACCAATCGCACGCTGATCATCGACGGCATTCTGATGATCCGGGATTCCAAGAGCCCGACGCTGGTCCGGGAAATGTTGCTGGCCTACCTGCCGGAAAAACACCGCCACGAAGAAGGCGAGCCGGTCCCGGCCTGATCGGGCTGGTCACGGCGGTCCGGGAAACAAGCAATGGCCAAGAAAAAACGCGGCGACGCACATGGAGGAGGCCACGGCTGGTTCGTGACCTTTGCCGACCTGATGGGTCTGATGATGAGCTTCTTCGTGATGCTCGACGGCATTTTCCACCATGGACAACAACAAGCTCAAGGTCGTCGCCGGCTCGATGCGGGATGCATTCGGCGTGCAGACCGACGCGCGCT
This sequence comes from uncultured Alphaproteobacteria bacterium, assembly GCA_963721275.1. Taxonomy (GTDB): domain Bacteria; phylum Pseudomonadota; class Alphaproteobacteria; order Rhizobiales; family Xanthobacteraceae; genus Bradyrhizobium. The sequence continues at coordinate 54,770 of CAVRIQ010000029.1, forward strand.
ATTCCGGCATCATCGAATCCGACGGTCTGCCGACGCGGGCGAAACTGAAGAACGCCGCGCACATTCCGCCGGAGGAAGCATCCAACACGCCGACCCCGGATGAGCAGGAGAACAGCCTCGCCCAGGGCGCCCGCCTGAAAATCGATCGCGAATTCGCGCTGGCCTCGGCGTCGTTGCGGCAGGCATTGCAGGACATGCCGGAACTGACCGAAGTCTCCAAGCACATCATGTTCGAGGAAACCAAGCTGGGCCTCAACCTGGAAATCGTCGACCAGGAAGGCCGCTCGATGTTCGCCGACGGCTCCAAGGTGCCCTACGACCGCACCCGCCGGCTGATCGAGAAGCTTGCGGTTCCGCTCAAGGCGACGCCGCTGCGCATCTCCATCGTCGGTCATACGGCGGCGGGTTTCGTGCCGACCCGAAGCGACTACGGCGCGTTCGACCTGTCGGCGGATCGGGCCAATGCGGTACGCCAAATTCTGGAGCGGGAAGGCGTGCCGATGGGACACTTTTTTGCGGTTTCCGGAAAGGCCGATACCCAGCCGCTGTTTCCCGACGATCCCACGCTGGCGGCAAACCGCCGCGTGACCATCACCTTGATGCGTGAAGATCCGCCGCTGCCTCCCGGCCTCAAGCCATAGTTCCCACTACTATTTTACCTAACCGGATGGGTGCGGGTGTGACGCTGTGGAGACAGGCGGCACCAGCCGCGGGTGCTATGGTCGAGCCGTTGACAGGCTTTCCCGGAAAGCGTCGATAGCCGGCCGGATCAAATCAACCGATAGAGCGTTTTCCCATCATGGCCGTCAGCGTCACATCAACCGAAGCCCATGACGGGCCGGTCACGACGGGCTTTTGGCCCCTGACGCTGGGAAGCATCGGCGTGGTGTTCGGGGATATCGGCACCTCGCCGCTCTACGCTTTTCGCGAGGCTGTCGCAGGCGCCGCGCAGGGCCAGCCGGTCACCCGCGTCATCGTGCTCGGGGTGCTGTCGCTGATCCTGTGGGCGCTGTTTATCGTCGTCACCGCGAAATACGTGCTGCTGCTGCTGCGCGCCGACAATAACGGCGAGGGCGGCACGCTTTCCTTGATGGCGCTGGGTCAACGTGCGCTGGGCCGCAGAAGCTGGCCGCTGCTGGCGCTCGGCGTCGTCGGCGCTTCGATGTTCATCGGCGATTCCGTGATCACGCCGGCGATTTCGGTTTTGTCCGCGGTCGAAGGTCTCAAGCTCGCAACGCCGGCGCTCGAGCATTATGTGGTGCCGCTGACGGTCTTCATCCTGGTCGCGCTGTTCGCGGTTCAGAGCGGCGGCACCGCGCGGGTCGCGTCGGCCTTCGGGCCGGTCATGGTGGTCTGGTTCTCCACGCTTGCGGCGATGGGCCTCGTCCATATCAGCGACGACCCTTCGGTACTGGCCGCGATCAATCCCTGGTACGCCCTCGATTTCCTGCTTACGCACGGGACCATCGGATTGGTGACGCTGGGAGCGGTATTTCTCGCCGTGACCGGCGGTGAGGCGCTCTACGCCGATTTGGGCCATTTCGGACGCAAGCCGATTCAGGCCGGCTGGCTCTACTTCGTGTTGCCGGCGCTTCTGATCAACTATTTCGGCCAGGGCGCGCTGGTGCTTTCCCATCCCGCCGCGATCGAGAATTCCTTTTATCGGATGGTTCCGGAAATCCTGCTGTTGCCGCTGGTCGTGCTGTCGACTGCGGCCACCGTGATCGCGAGCCAGGCGGTGATCACGGGAGCCTATTCGCTGACCCGACAGGCGGTGCAGCTCGGCCTGTTGCCGCGCTTCGAGGTCCGCTACACGTCGGAAACGCATGCCGGGCAAATCTATCTGCCGCGCGTGAACCGGCTGCTATTGATCGGCGTCTTGCTCCTGGTGTTCTTGTTCCGCACCTCGAGCAATCTGGCCTCTGCCTACGGCATCGCCGTCTCCACCACCATGGTCGCCGACGGCATCATGGGCTTCGTGGTGATCTGGAAATTGTGGAATTGGCGCGCCGCCACCGCGGCGGCGCTGATTGTGCCGTTTGTGGTCGTCGACATGACGTTCTTCAGCGCCAACTTGCTGAAACTGTTCGAAGGGGCGTGGGTGCCGCTGCTGTTCGGGCTCGCGATGGCCGTCATGATCTGGACCTGGCGCCGGGGTTCGGCGATCCTGATCATGAAGACCCGGCGTATCGAGGTTCCGCTGACAGACCTGATCAAGAGCCTGGAGAAACGTCCGCCTCACATCGTCAAGGGCACCGCGGTCTTTCTGACCAGCGACCCCAATTTCGTGCCGACGGCGCTGTTGCACAATCTCAAACACAACAAGGTGCTTCACGAGCACAATGTGATCCTGACCATCGAGACCGCGCAGACGCCGCGGGTCGACCTGGCCGACCGCGTCCGGATGGAAACCATCAGCGACAGGTTTTCAACCGTGCGGCTGCGCTACGGCTTCATGGAATCGCCGAACGTCCCCAAGGCGCTGGTGATCGCGCGCAAGCTCGGCTGGCAGTTCGATATCATGTCGACGTCGTTCTTCGTCTCGCGGCGGGCGCTGAAGCCGTCGGCGCAGTCCGGCATGCCGCTCTGGCAGGACCATCTGTTCATCGCCATGAGCCGGTCGGCCAACGATGCCACCGATTATTTCCAGATTCCGACCGGGCGGGTGGTTGAAGTCGGGACCCAGGTCATTATCTAGGGCGATCTATGCTATTTTGCATGGCGATGGCCCAGAATCGGGCTAGGCCGTGCTCCAAACGCAAGCCTATAAGCCGCCCTCGCTTTGCTATTGTGCAGTGAAGCATTTTGAGGCCTCCACCCCAATGACCACCGATGTTGTAGTTCCCGCCCCGGAAACGGCGGCGGCCGATGCGCGTGGCGAAACCCATTCCACCGCCGGCTTCAAGGCGCTGATGCTGGGCAGCATCGGCGTCGTCTATGGCGACATCGGCACCAGCCCCCTCTACGCGCTGCGCGAGGCCGTGATCGCCGCCAGCGGCGGCCCGGGCGGCGTCGTCACCCAGCAGGCGGTACTCGGGGTGGTGTCGCTGATCCTGTGGGCGCTCATCGTCGTGGTTACGCTGAAATACGTCGTGATTCTGCTGCGCGCGGACAACAACGGCGAGGGCGGAACGCTGGCGCTGATGGCGCTGGCGCAGCGCGCGGTCGCCTATGGCGGCAGTGCCATCGTGCTGCTCGGGATCGTCAGCGGCGCGCTGTTTTACGGCGACGCGGTGATCACCCCGGCGCTGTCGGTGCTTTCGGCGATCGAAGGTATCAAGCTCGTGACCGAGGCGTTCGAACCCTATGTGGTCCCGCTGACGGTCCTTATCCTGTTTGTGCTGTTTGCGGTTCAGTCGCGCGGCACGGCGCGGGTCGCGGCGTTCTTCGGGCCGGTGATGTGCATCTGGTTCGGCGTCATCGCGATCGCGGCGATTTCCCCGATCATGCGCCATCCCGAGATCCTGTTTGCGCTCGATCCGCTCAATGCCGTTTCGTTCATGCTCCATCACGGCATCATCGGATTCGTCACGCTCGGCGCCGTGTTCCTCGCCGTCACCGGCGCCGAGGCGCTCTATGCCGACCTCGGGCATTTCGGCAAACGGCCGATCCAGACCGCCTGGCTCTTCATCGTGCTGCCGTCGCTGGCGCTGAACTATCTGGGGCAGGGCGCGCTCGTCCTGGGCGACCCCAAGGCGGTCGCGAACCCGTTCTTCCTGATGTTTCCGGATTGGGCCCTGATCCCGATGGTCGCTCTCGCCACCGCGGCAACCGTGATCGCGAGCCAGGCCGTGATCACCGGCGCCTATTCACTGACGCGCCAGGCCATCCAACTCGGCCTGCTGCCGCGATTTGAAATTCGTCATACGTCAGAAGCCCATTCCGGCCAGATCTTCATCCCGCGCATCAACATGCTGCTGCTGATCGCGGTGGTGCTGCTGGTGTTGATGTTCCGCTCCTCGAGCGCGCTGGCGTCGGCCTACGGCATTTCCGTGACCGGGACCATGGTGGTCACGGGGATGATGGGCTTCGTCGTGATCTGGAAGGTCTGGAAATGGTCGCCGTTCGCGGCCGCGGCGCTGATGCGCCGTTCCTGTTCCTCGACCTCACCTTCCTTGCCGCGAACCTCTTGAAAGTGTTCGAGGGCGGCTGGGTACCGCTGGCGCTGGGCGCGGTGGTGATGCTGCTGATGTACACTTGGCGGCGCGGCAGCCGGCTTCTGTTCGAGAAATCGCGCAAGCTGGAGTTTCCGCTGGCCGATCTGGTGGCGATGCTGGAAAAGCGGCCGCCGCAGCGGGTTTCCGGCACCGCCGTTTTCCTGACCAGCGATCCCATCAGCGCGCCGACAGCCCTGATGCACAGCCTGAAGCATTACAAGGTGCTGCACGAGAAGAACGTCATTCTCACCATTGAAACCGCGCCGACGCCGCGGATCAATCCGACCGAGCGGGTGAGGCTGGAGGAGATCAGCAAGACCTTCTCCAAGGTCACGCTGCGGTTCGGGTTCATGCGAATCGCCCAACGTGCCGAAAGCGCTGGCGATCGCGCGAAAACTGGGCTGGCAATTCGACATCATGTCGACGTCGTTCTTCCTGTCGCGGCGCGCGCTCAAGCCCGCCGCGCATTCCGGCATGCCGCGCTGGCAGGACCATCTGTTCATCGCGCTCAGCCGCACCGCCAACGATGCCACCGACTATTTCCAGATCCCGAGCGGACGCGTGGTCGAGGTGGGAACGCAGGTCACCGTCT
>CAVRIQ010000030.1:0-283558 GCA_963721275.1 uncultured Alphaproteobacteria bacterium
TTTCACATTTGGTTGTGATTTATTCCAAATCGAAAGCCAAATCGCCAAAGTGAATAGGCGAACGCCGGGGAAGCGTCTTTGGACCGAATTTTCGACCTCGCCATCATCGGGGGCGGCATCAATGGCTGCGGCATCGCGCGCGACGCGGCCGGCCGGGGAAATTCGGTTTTGCTTTGCGAAATGAATGACTTGGCCAGCGGCACGTCGTCCTGGTCGACCAAGCTGATCCATGGCGGCCTGCGCTATCTCGAATATTACGAGTTTCGCCTGGTGCGCGAGGCGCTGATCGAGCGCGAAGTGCTCTGGCAGATCGCGCCGCACATCATCCGGCCGCTGCGCTTCGTGCTGCCGCACCATGCCGGGCCTGCGGCCCGGCCTGGCTGCTGCGGCTCGGCCTGTTCCTCTACGACCATATCGGCGGCCGCAAGCCTGCTGCCGCCGACGCGCACGGTCGATCTGCACCCGCGACGAGGTCGGCAAGCCGCTGGAGCCGAACGCTTCACCCGCGGCTTCGAATATTCCGACTGCTGGGTCGAGGACGCGCGCCTCGTCGTGCTCAACGCGCGCGACGCGGCCGATCGCGGCGCCGACATCCGCACCCGTTCGCGCGCCGTCGAGATCCGGCAGGCGCGACGGCATCTGGCACGTCACGTCGAAAACACGCATGACCGGCGAGCGCACGAATCCGCGCCCGCGTGCTGGTCAACGCCGCCGGTCCCTGGGTCGAGCAGGTGCTGGCCTCGGGCGCCGGCGTCAACGCGCGGGCAAAGGTGCGGCTGGTGCAGGGCTCGCACATCGTGGTGCGCAAGCTCTATCGACCACGACCGCGCCTACATCTTCCAGAACCCCGACGGCCGCATCGTCTTCGCCATCCCCTATCGAGGACGACTTCACCCTGATCGGCACCACCGACCGCGACTACGAGGGCGATCCCGGCCAAGGTCAAGGCATCGGACGAAGAGATCGAATATCTCTGCGACGCCGCCAGCGAATATTTCGCCAGGCCGGTCAAGCCGGACGACGTCGTCTGGACCTATTCCGGCGTGCGCCCGCTCTACGACGACGGCGCCAGCGAGGCCAAGGCCGCGACCCGCGATTACGTGTTCGAGCTCGACACGCCCGGCGGCGCGCCGCTGCTCTCGTCTTCGGCGGCAAGATCACCACCTATCGCCGCCTCGCCGAGGAGGCGCTCGAACGATTGTCGCCGTATTTGCGCAGTTCCGCGCCCCGCGAGGACCTCAAGGCGCGCGAGGGCTGGACCGCGAAGGCGCCACTGCCCGGCGGCGACATGGACGTCTCGGCGATCCCGGCGCTCTCGGCGGAACTGGTGCGCAACTATCCGTTTCTCACGCCGGCGCATGCCAACCGGCTGGCGCACGCCTACGGAACCCGCGCCGCCAAACTGCTGGGCTCTGCGAAATCACTGGCCGATCTCGGCCAGTCCTTCGGCGCCACCTTGACGGAGAGCGAAGTCAGGTACCTGATGTCGGTGGAGTGGGCCTGCACCGCCGAGGACATCGTATGGCGGCGATCCAAGCTTGGATTGCGGCTGTCGCCTGCCGAGATCGCCGCCCTCGACGACTGGATTTCAGCCCATCGCGTCTCCGTTGAAAGTCCCTTGCGCGAAGCGGGAGGGCGGACATGAGCGTTACGCTGGAACAGGTCACGCGTTCGATCGATGGCGTTCCCGCCATCCGCGACGTCTCGCTGACGCTGGAGCGCGGCACGCTGAGCGTGCTGCTCGGCCCGACGCTGTCCGGCAAGACCTCGATCATGCGGCTGCTCGCCGGCCTCGACGCGCCGACATCCGGCCGCGTGCTGGTCGACGGCAAGGACGTCACCGGCGTCGACGTGCGCCAGCGTTCGGTGGCGATGGTCTATCAGCAGTTCATCAATTATCCCTCGCTGACGGTCTATGAAAACATCGCTTCGCCGTTGCGGGTGCAGCGCAGGCCGCGCGAGGAAATCGACAAGCGGGTCCGGGAAGCCGCAAGGCTCCTGAAGCTCGAGCCCTACCTGCAACGCACGCCGCTGCAATTGTCCGGCGGCCAGCAGCAGCGCACCGCGATCGCGCGCGCGCTGGTGAAGGGCGCCGATCTGGTGCTGCTCGACGAGCCGCTCGCCAATCTCGACTACAAGCTGCGCGAGGAACTGCGCACCGAGCTGCCGCGCATCTTCGAGGCCTCCGGCGCGATCTTCGTCTACGCCACCACGGAGCCTTCCGAGGCGCTGCTGCTCGGCGGCCGCACCGTCTGCATGTGGCAAGGCGAGGTGCTGCAGGCCGGCGACACCTCGAAGGTCTACCGCCACCCCGATACGCTGCGGGTGGCCCAGGTGTTTTCCGATCCGCCGCTCAACATCGTCGGGATCGAGAAGAAGAACGGCTCGATACAATATGCCGGCGGCGTGCAGGCGCCCGCATCGGGACTCTATGCCGGCCTCGGCGACGGCGCCTATCGGGTCGGTTTCCGCGCCCATCAGCTGGAACTCGCCAACGGCGCCCCCGGACGCCACGCGTTCCACGCCACCGTCACGGTGACGGAAATCACCGGCTCCGAAAGCTTCGTGCATCTCAGTCGCGATGCCTCCAACTGGGTCGCGGTGATGCACGGCGTGCACGAATTTCCGCCCGGGCATGTGCTCGATGCCGCGCTCGACCCGGACAATGTGTTCGTGTTCGACGCGGCCGGCCGCCTCGTCGCTTCGCCGGGCGCGACGTGAGGGACATGCAGCATGGCCCGCATTGACCTCGTCGATCTCGCCCACTCCTACAGCGGCACCAGCGCCGACCCGGAATCCTTTGCGCTGAAGCCTGTTACGATGACCTGGCGGCAGGGCGGCGCCTATGCGCTGCTCGGGCCGTCGGGCTGCGGCAAGACCACGCTGCTCAACCTGATCTCCGGGATCGTGACGCCCTCGCGCGGAAAAATCCTGTTCGACGGCGTCGATATCACGCCGCTGTCAACCCAGAAGCGCAATATCGCGCAGGTGTTCCAGTTTCCGGTGATCTACGACACCATGACGGTCGGACAGAATCTTGGCGTTCCCGCTGAAGAACCGCGGCGTGCCCAAAGCCGAGATCGATGCCCGGGTCGCGGAGATCGCGAACCTGCTCGACCTCACGCCGTACCTTTCGCGCAAGGCGACGCGGCTGACCGCCGACGCCAAGCAGAAGATCTCGCTCGGCCGCGGGCTGGTGCGCTCCGACGTCGCCGCCGTGCTGTTCGACGAACCGCTGACCGTGATCGATCCGGAGCTGAAATGGCAGCTGCGCTCGAAGCTCAAGGCGCTGCACCGCGCGCTCGACCTGACCATGATCTATGTCACCCACGACCAGACCGAGGCGCTGACGTTTGCCGATACCGTGGTCGTGATGCATGACGGGCGGGTGGTGCAGAGCGGAACGCCGGCCGAACTGTTCGACAAACCGGCGCACACTTTCGTCGGCTATTTCATCGGCTCGCCCGGCATGAACATCGTGCCCGCCGAAGTGCGCGGCCGCGAGGCGCGGATCGACGGCCACACCATCCGGCTCGATCGCAATTATGACGGCCTGCCGGCGGGCGCCAGGATCGAGATCGGCGTGCGTCCCGAATTCGTCAACGTCGCGCCGCCCGGCTCCGGGCTGCTGTCGGCCAATATCGAGCGCATCGACGATCTCGGCCGCATCCGTTTCGCGCGCGTCCGCGTCGGCGACGTGAAATTCGCGGCGCGGGTGCCGCCGGGATTTTCGGCCCCGGACAATGCCGCCGGCCTCGTGTTCGATTCGGCGCACGTTCACGTCTACGCCGACAGCCTTCTGGTCGAGGGGACGTAATGGACAAGACCGTCAACCAGAAAGCCTGGTTCCTGGTGCTGCCGGTGTTCCTGGTGGTGGCGTTCTCGGCCGTGCTGCCGCTGATGACGGTGGTGAACTATTCGATGCAGGACACCTTCGGCAACAACCAGTTCTTCTGGAACGGCGTCGGCTGGTTCAAGGAATTGCTCGATCCCTCGACCGACCTCGGCGGGCGGTTTCTGGCGTCGCTGGGGCGCAATTTGTTCTTCTCCGCCGTGATCCTCGCGATCGAGGTTCCGCTCGGCATCGTGGTCGCGCTGTCGATGCCGCGCCAGGGCTGGACCGTCGCCGCCTGCCTCGTGATCCTGGCGCTGCCGCTGCTCATTCCATGGAACGTGGTCGGCACCATCTGGCAGATCTTCGGACGACCCGACATCGGCCTGCTCGGTTATGTCCTGAACAATATCGGGATCAACTACAATTACGTCTCCAACGAGTTCGACGCCTGGGCCACCGTCATCGTGATGGACGTCTGGCACTGGACCAGCCTGGTGGCGCTGCTCTGCTACGCCGGATTGAAGTCGATTCCCGAGGCCTATTATCAGGCCGCCCAGATCGACGGCGCCTCGCGCTGGGCGGTGTTCACCGCGATCCAGCTGCCGAAAATGCATCGCGTGCTGCTGATCGCGGTGCTGTTGCGCTTCATGGACAGTTTCATGATCTACACCGAGCCCTTCGTCGTCACCGGCGGCGGCCCGGGCAACTCGACGACGTTCATCTCGATCGAGCTCGTCAAGATCGCGCTCGGGCAGTTCGACCTCGGCAAGGCGGCCGCCTTGTCGCTGGTCTACAACCTGATCATCATCATCGTGTGCTGGGTGTTCTACACCGTCATGACCAATGCCGGCGCCGAGCGCAAGGCCAGCCAGGGAGCCGCGTGATGCATTCGATTCCCGGCCGCCGCCTCATCCTGGCGCTGTTTCTGATCTTCCTGCTGCTGCCGATCTACTGGCTGGTCAATATGAGCTTCAAGACCAACGAGGAGATCGTCTCGACCATGACGCTGTGGCCGCATCATCCGACCATCGCCAACTACGTGCTCATCTTCACCGACGAGAGCTGGTATTCCGGCTACATCAACTCGCTGAAATATGTCGTCATCAATACGGTGATCTCGATCTCGGTCGCCTTGCCGGCGGCCTACGCGTTTTCGCGTTATCGCTTCCTCGGCGACAAGCATCTGTTCTTCTGGCTGTTGTCGAACCGGATGGCGCCGGCGGCGGTCTACGCGCTGCCGTTCTTCAACCTGTACTCGGCGATCAATCTGTTCGATACGCCCTGGGCGGTGGCGCTCGCGCACTGCATCTTCAACGTCCCGCTCGCGGTGTGGATCCTGGAAGGTTTCGTCTCCGGCGTGCCGCGCGAGATCGACGAGACCGCGTTCCTGGACGGCTATTCGTTCCCGCGCTTCTTCATCAAGATCCTGGTGCCCCTGATCGCGAGCGGCATCGGCGTCGCGGCGTTCTTCTGCTTCATGTTCTCCTGGGTCGAGTTGCTGCTGGCGCGCACGCTGACCTCGGTCAACGCCAAGCCGATTGCGGCGGTGATGACCCGCACCGTTTCCGCGGCCGGCATGGACTGGGGACTGCTGGCCGCGGCCGGCGTCTTGACCATCATCCCCGGCGCGCTGGTGATCTGGTTCGTCCGCAACTACATCGCGCGCGGCTTCGCGCTCGGCAGGGTGTGAGGGGAGGGCCGCATGGAAAACATCGCATGGATGGCCTGGACGCTGCCGACCGCGATTTTCTTCGCGCTGCTGGCCTGCACCCTGGCGGTGATGACCTGGCTCGCGATTGCCTATCCGGAAGCCGAGCGCGTCGGAATCCTGCGGATACCCACCACGCGCGGCGACCGGCTGTTCATTTCGCTGATCATGGCCGCCGTCATCCATCTGTTGTGGATCGGCCTCGTCGGCACCGACACGATTTTGACGCTTCCGGTCGGGGAAGAGGGCATTGAAGTGACGAGCCTGTGGCTTGCCACCGTGATTTCGCTCGTTTCGGCCGTTGCGATTTTCCGCACCGTCTGAGCAGAGCGAAAAAGAGCAGATCCGGGATCAACCCGGGCCTGGGTAGTTTGTCGCTGCAACGGAGGAACCAACATGCGACGCTTAGAGAAAAGCAAGGGGACCCAGATCAGGACCCGGGTCTTGATGATGACGAGCGCGGTCGCGCTGATGGCGGCTTCGGCTGCCATCACCGCACCTGCGTTTGCTGACGAAGCCGCCGCCAAGAAGTGGATCGACAGCGAATTCCAGCCTTCGACCCTGTCGAAGGACGACCAGATGAAGGAGATGCAGTGGTTCATCAAGGCCGCCGCCCCCTACAAGGGAATGGAGATCAACGTCGTCTCCGAGACCCTGACGGTGCACGAGTATGAATCGAAGACGCTGGCAAAAGCCTTCGAGGAAATCACCGGCATCAAGGTCAAGCACGACATCATCCAGGAAGGTGACGTCGTCGAGAAAATCCAGACCCAGATGCAGTCGGGCAAGAACGTCTATGACGGCTGGATCAACGATAGCGACTTCATCGGCACCCACTTCCGCTACGGCCAGGCCGTCGACCTGACGGACTGGATGGCCGGCGAGGGCAAGGACGTCACCGATCCCCAGCTCGACGTCAACGACTTCATCGGCAAGTCGTTCACCACGGCGCCGAACGGCCACCTCTACCAGCTGCCCGACCAGCAGTTCGCGAACCTCTATTGGTTCCGCTACGACTGGTTCTCCAATCCCGAGTACAAGGCCAAGTTCAAGGCCAAGTACGGCTACGACCTCGGCGTCCCCGTGAACTGGTCGGCCTATGAGGACATCGCCGACTTCTTCACCAACGACATCAAGGAAATCAACGGCACCCGTATCTATGGCCACATGGATTACGGCAAGAAGGATCCCTCGCTGGGCTGGCGCTTCACCGACGCCTGGTTGTCGATGGCCGGCAACGGTGACAAGGGTCTGCCGAACGGTCTGCCCGTCGACGAATGGGGCATCCGCATGGAGGGTTGCCGTCCGGTCGGCTCGAGCGTCGAGCGTGGCGGCGACGTCAACGGCCCGGCGGCGGTCTATTCGATCGTGAAGTACCTCGACTGGATGAAGAAATATGCTCCGCCGCAGGCGCAAGGCATGACCTTCTCCGAATCCGGTCCGGTGCCGTCGCAAGGCAATATCGCCCAGCAGATCTTCTGGTACACCGCCTTCACCGCCGACATGGTGAAGCCCGGCCTGCCCGTGATGAATGCGGACGGTACGCCGAAGTGGCGCATGGCGCCGTCGCCGCACGGCTCCTACTGGAAGGACGGCATGAAGCTCGGCTACCAGGACGTGGGTTCGGCGACGCTTTTGAAGTCGACCCCGGTCGACCGCCGCAAGGCGGCCTGGCTCTATCTGCAGTTCATCGTCTCCAAGACGGTGTCCCTGAAGAAGAGCCATGTCGGTCTCACCTTCATCCGTGAATCCGACATCTGGGACAAGTCGTTCACCGAGCGTGCGCCGAAGCTCGGCGGCCTGATCGAGTTCTACCGCTCGCCGGCGCGCGTGCAGTGGACCCCGACCGGCAACAACGTGCCGGACTATCCGAAGCTCGCGCAATTGTGGTGGCAGAACATCGGCGATGCGTCGTCCGGTGCGAAGACGCCGCAGGCCGCGATGGACTCGCTCGCCGCCGCCCAGGATTCGGTGATGGCACGTCTGGAGAAATCCGGCGTCCAGGGCGCCTGCGGACCGAAGCTCAACCCGAAGAAAACCGCCGAGTACTGGTTCGCGAAGTCCGAGAAGGACGGCAACATCGCGCCCCAGCGCAAGCTCGCGAACGAGAAGCCGAAGGGCGAAACCATCGACTACGACACCCTGATCAAGTCGTGGCCGGCCACCCCGCCGAAGCGCGCTTCGAACTAGAGGCGAAGGCGACGAACACGGAAGGCCGGGAGCGATCCCGGCCTTTCTTCTTGTCGTCATTGCGAGGAGCGGAAGCGACGAAGCAATCCAGCTTCCTTTGATCGGAGAAAGCTGGATTGCTTCGCGGAGCCTGTCATCGGGAGCGCATTCGCGCTACCCGTTGGCTCGCAATGACGATTATACTGCCGTCATCGTCCGCGAAGGCGGACGATCCAGTACGCCGCGGCTTTTCGGCACTATCGCTGGCGGCGGCGATTACTGGATGCCCGCGTTCGCGGGCAAGACCAGTTGAGGAGCCTCGCCATGCGCATGATCTTTCGTTGCGATCCGGCGTTGTCGGAGCATCTGCCGCGGCCGGTGCCGGCGCGCGGGCGCTTGCCGGACTGGCTGCGGGCGATGCCCGCGAAAGCGCATTCGGACGTCCACGGCCGCGAGATCCGTACCGTCAAGCAATGCCCGCCCTTTGTCGATGCCATGGCCTATGGCGTGCTGATCCTGCTGCCGTGCGACGTCATCGTCGAACGCGGCGCGTTGTCGTGGGAGTGGAATATCCCGGCGCCGGCGACATCGGGACATCCGCGCGCTCCCCTGAGCTTTCACGTCCCGGCCCAGTTCGCGGCGGCGCCGTTTGCCAAGGCAGGGCAGGCCGCCATCAAATTCAACAGTTTCTGGACCATCGAACTCGAGCCGGGCTGGTCGCTGTTCGCCACCCATCCGGTCAATCGCGACGACTTGCCGTTCCGCCTGATCTCGGGACTGGTGGATGCCGATCGCTTCTACGATGGCGGCATCAATTTTCCGGCGCTGTGGATTGCAGCCCGATTTTTCCGGCGTGCTGCCGAAGGGCACGCCGGTGGCGCAGTGCTTTGCGGTGCCGCGTGAGGCGCCCGAACTCGTGTTCGAGAGTTTTGACGAGCCGCACCAGGCGGCCTATGCAAAAACCGTTTCCGAAGTGCTGGCGACGCCCGGCGTCTATCGCAAGCGGTTTCGCGCCCGACGCGGACGGGCGTGATCCGCTAATCCCCGAGCGAGCGGCGCAACGCGGTCTCGTCCAGCCAGAGCCGGCCGTGCGGCGCCGAGGTCAGCGCCATCGCGATGGTGCCGAACATGTCTGGACGCAGCCGATAGGCGCAAGCGTAGGCGCGCATGGCGCCGTCGAGATCGCCTGTTTCCTGCAGCACGGTACCGAGATTGAGCGCGGCCTCGGCGTGGTCGGGCTTCTTCTCCAGCGCCTTGCGATAGGCGGCGGCAGCAGCGTCGTAATCGCGCAAATCCTGACGGACCAGGCCGAGATCGAACCAGGCCGATGCGGGAGCCTCACCCGCCACCGCGCGTTCGAGCAGGGAGGCGGCGAGCGCGTGATCGCCATCCTCCCATGCGAAGCGTCCGAGCCGCGCCGCGGCTTCCAGGTTCTGCGGCACGATTTTCAGAATCGCCTGCCACGCCTCGCGCGTGGCATTCCGCAGGTCCGCCTGCAAAACACTTGCCTGATCGAGGGTGCGGGCCTTCTCGACAAACGCCTCCCGCTGCGGAGCCAACGCGATGGCGCGGTCGAGATGAGATAGCGCGGCGTCAAAATCCCCGGCGGCGCGGGAAATGCGCGCGGCGAGCAGCCGGGCGGCGGCATTGCCCGGCCGTCTTGCGAGGCTGCTCTCGACATGGCCGCGCGCCGATTGAACCTCGCCTTGCGAAAACAGCACGGCGGCCAGGAGATGGCTGAGCATGGGATCGCCGGGCGCGCGGCCCAAACCCTGTTCGCACAGCTTGCGCGCCTCGTCGCGGCTACCCGCGTTGAAGGCGGCGGTGGCGCGGCGAACGGTTTCTTCGGCGGAGAGCTGGCTCATCCCGGCACATTAGAACAACGGGGCGGGGCTGCAAGGAAGGTCACCTCGCCCCGCTTGCGGGGAGAGGTCGGCGCGAAGCGCCGGGTGAGGGGGAGCCTCAGCGAGTTCGAGCTTGTTGAGAGAGCCCCTCACCCCAACCCTCTCCCCGCGAAGAGCGGGGAGAGGGGGTGCATCGAGTTTCTTACTGCGCGGCCTGAAGTGTTTCGCTCAGCGTCGGATAATCCGTATATCCCTTCGCGCCGCCGCCGTAGAACGTCGCCTTGTCCGGCGCGTTCAGCGGCGCGCCGCGTTTGAAGCGTTCGACCAGGTCGGGATTCGAAATGAACAGTTTTCCGAACGCGATCAGGTCGGCCTCGTCAGCCGCCAGCACCTTGTTGGCGAGGTCGAGATCGTAGCCGTTGTTGGCCATGTAGGCGCCCGCAAAGCGCTTGCGCAGGGAGGCGTAGTCGAACGGCGCGATGTCGCGCGGGCCGCCGGTGGCGCCTTCGATGACGTGGATGTAGACGAGCTTGAGGGCGTTGAGGTGATCGACGATGTAGTCGAACAGCGGCTGCGGATTGCTGTCGGAGATATCGTTGGCCGGCGTCACCGGCGAGATGCGGATGCCGGTGCGCTCGGCGCCTGCTTCGGCGGCCACCACCTTGGCGACCTCGAGCATCAGCCTGGCGCGGTTCTCGATCGATCCGCCGTAGGAATCGGTGCGCTTGTTGGCACCGTCCTTGGCGAACTGATCCAGCAGATAGCCGTTGGCGCCATGGATTTCGACGCCGTCGAAACCGGCCTCGATCGCATTCGCCGCGCCGCGCTTGAAACCTTCGATGATTCCGGGAATTTCCTCCAGCGCCAGCGCGCGCGGCTCCGAGATATCCGTAAAACTGTTGTTGACGAAGGTCTTGCCCTTGGCGCGGATCGCCGACGGCGCGACCGGCGCGCCGCCATTCGGCTGCAGCGAGGTGTGCGAGATGCGGCCGACATGCCAGAGCTGGATGAAGATGCGGCCGCCGCGCGCGTGCACGTGGTCGGTGACCTTGCGCCAGCCGGCGACCTGTTCTTTCGAGTAGATGCCGGGCGTGTCCTGGTAGCCCTGGCCCTGCTGCGAGATCTGGCTCGCTTCGGTGACCAATAGGCCGGCGGAAGCGCGCTGCCCGTAATATTCGACCGCCAGGGGGCTCGGCACCAGGCCGGCGACCGCGCGGTTGCGCGTCAGCGGCGCCATCACAAGGCGGTTGGGAAGCGTGATCGGGCCAAGCTTGTAGGGCTCGAAGAGTTTGGACGGCGTGCTCATTTTTTTGGCTTTCGGTAAAGGCAGGGGAGGAGAGGCAGGTCTGATGGAAGTGTGCACTGCGAACGGCCGCGGCAAGCCGCGAGCCATTCGAAAAGCGCATTCTAGCCCCGCACGATCCCGGCCATATGACCTGCGTCAACAAACAGCGTCTGCGCATTGACGTAGGACGATTTATTCGAAATCAGGAACAGCGCAGCATAGGCGACCTCCCAGCCGGTGCCCTGGCGGCCGAACGGCACCGTGAGGGCGCGGTCGGCGCGGCGGCGGCTGGCGTCGCGGCCCATCGGCGTATCCATGAAGCCCGGCGCGATCACATTGCAGCGAATGCCCTTTTCCTCGCCGGCCCGCGCGATGGCGCGGCCGAGCGCGATCTGGGCCGCCTTGGAGGATTCGTAAGCCGGGTTGCGGCCGTTGGCGCGCTGGCTCGCCATCGACGACATCAGGATGATCGCGCCGCCCGGTGACATCACCTCCAGCGCCTTCTGCGCGAACAGCATGTGGCTGCGAACGTTGACCGAAAAATCCTTGTCCCAGGCCTCCACCGTCATGTTCGGCAATGACAGGCCGTGCGAGATGCCGACATTGAGCGCCAGCCCGTCGAGCCCGCCGAGCTGTTTGGCGCAGCGTTCGACCGCCGGCGCAATCGCCGCGACATCGGAGACGTCGGCGATGTCGGCAAAGGCCTTGCCGCCTTCGGACGTGATCTGCGCCACCGTGTTGTCGGCCGCCTCCTGGTTGACGTCGATGCAGGCAACATGCGCGCCCTCGCGCGCGAACAGCACCGACATGGCGCGGCCGTTGCCGATGGGCGGATCCTGGTCGACGATCTTGCGCTGCCCGGCCCCGACCACGATGATGCGGCGGCCGGCGAGGCGGCCGTGGCTCTTCGCCAGCCCCAGCGCTTCGGCATGGAGCGACGCGGACGGATCGATTTTCTTCGGCGCGTGCGTGGTGGCGGACATTTATTTCCTCCGATTTCTATTGTCGTCATTCCGAGGCGATGCCTGCGAGCGCTTGCGCAGCCCGGAATCCTACTCATTTCGGGTTCAGCTCTGCTTCGCGAGCCCCGGAATGACGAGTAGTGACTAACTCACCCCGAGAAAATCCCGTTTTCCGACTTCGACGCCGCTGTGGCGCAGGATGCCGTGGGCGATGGCGGCATGGAAGTAGAAATTCGGGAAGGCAAAGCCGCTGGCGAACTGCTGGCCCTTCAGGGTCATGGTGGTGGGGCCGACCGGGAAGGTAACGTCGCGCGTATCGGCGCCGTCGAACTGCGCCGGCTTGAACGTCTTGACATAGTCGATGGTCCTGGCGAGCCGCTGCTTCAGCTCGTCAAAACTCTTTTCGGTGTCGGGCGTGGTCGGCACCTCGCTGTGCGTCAGCCGCGCGCAGCCCTTGGCGGCGAAATCGGATGCGAGCTGGATCTGGCGGCTGAACGGCAGCATGTCCGGATAGAGCCGCGCCGAGAGCAGCACCTCGGGCGCAATATTCTTCGCCTTGCAGTGCGCCTCGGCCTTGGTGAGAAGCCCGGTGAGGGCGCCGAGGATCTGCAGGAACGCCGGCACGGTCGAATCGTAGAAGGACATGGGATGCTCTTTCGTGGTTGGGGTGTGATGTCGTGGTTGGTTTTTACTCGTCATTGCGAGCGCAGCGCAGCAGCAATCCAGCTTTATTACAGTAGAAGGAAGCTGAATTGCATTTCGTCGCTTCGCTCCTCGGCCATGACGGGTGATGGAGTTGCAGCGATACTCGCGCGATTTGTCGGAAGTGATCCTACCGCACCGCCGCCGTCGGCGGCGCGCGGGAGCCGCGCATCCGCGCCAGCAATTCGGCGGTGGGCCAGGAATTGGCGGGCAGGCCGTATTTGATCTGCATCGCCTTCACCGCGCTGCGGCTCTGCTGGCCCATCACGCCGTCGACCTTGCCGACATTGAAGCCCGCGCGCACCAGAAGTTGCTGCAGCTCGCGCAGCTCGTTGAACGGCAGCTGCGCCACGGGCGCTGCCGGACGATGCATCGGCGCCGCGCCTGCAATCCGCGTCGCCAGGTAGCCGGCGGTGGTCGAATAGATCAGCGAGTTGTTCCACTCGGTGTAGGCGGCGAAATTGGCGTAGGCCAGGAACGCCGGCCCCATCCGGCCCATCGGCAGCAATAGCGACGCCGGCAGTTCGTCGTTCGGCAGCGCCTTGCCGTCGGCAAAGGTCACGCCCAATTGTGCCCATTTCGACCGCGGCAATCGAATGGTGAGATCGGCCTGGTCCCAGGGAAAACTAGATGCGAAATTCGTCGCAGCCGGCACGCGCACTTCCTGCAGCCAGGGTTCGCCGCGCCGCCATTTCAATCCGGTCGCGATGTAGTTCGCGGTCGAGCCGATCACGTCGGCGGGGCTGTGCAGGAGATCGCGGCGTCCGTCGCCGTCGTAATCGACGGCGTAGGTGAAATAGTGCGTCGGCAAAAATTGCGTCTGGCCGAGTTCTCCGGCCCAGGAGCCGACCATCTCGGCGGGCGTGAGGTCGCCGCGGTCGATGATCTTCAATGCGGCGATGGTCTCGCCGACGAACCGCTCGGAGCGGCGGCAGTCATAGGCCAGCGACACCAGCGAGCGCAGCGTCGGCAGATTGCCCATGTTGGCGCCGAAATCGCTTTCCAGTCCCCAGAACGCGGCGATCACCGCCGGCGGCACGCCGTATTCCTTCTCGGCGCGCGCGAAGGCCGCCGCATGGGCTTTGATTTTGGCCTGGCCCTGCTGCATCCGGTAGGTCGCGGCCATGCGGCCGGCGAATTCGGTGAACACCTGCCCGAACACGCGCTGGCCGCGGTCGCGGTTGACGATGCCCTGGTCGTAGACGAGGTAGGGCGAGGCCTCGCTGAGCGCGCGCTGCGAGACGCCGGCGGCCACCGCCTGTTGTTTCAGCTCGGCGAGGAAGCGGTCGAACGGCATGCCGTTGTGACAGGAGGCGGCGCGGAGGGAGGGAACTGCGATGTGTCTGGCGGGAGCTGCAAGGGGCCTGGCTGCCTTCGGCTGGGCCGATGCCGGCTGCGGCCGGGACAGCGGCGTCAGCAGGGCCGCGCCAACAAGAACAAGAAAAGCAGGAAAAAGTCGTGTCGTCGAAAAGCTTCGCATGCGGTTACCGGTTATGTGCCAATTCGCTGGAGATGATGATGTCGTAGCATTATTCGGCACCCGGCGTCATGTGCGGCCAGGCCATCTGCCTTGTATGCCAAGGGCGCGCCAGGGGAAGGGGACGGCAACCGAGGCGGCCCTGGCCGGTCGCTAGCTCATGACCCGGCGCACGAACGCCGTCCTGTTGGTCAGCACGCAGATATATGAATAGGTTTCTGCCGCGCCGGCCGCGACGACATCCACGTCCACCATGACCGGCCGCGTCTGTCCCCGCCATGTCGCCATGATCTCCGCGGGAGCGGGACGGGTCCGGGTCTTCTTGACCACGAGCCCCGCGATGTGGGGCAACGCTTCGGTCGCTTTCAGGATGCAGGCCTTGTTGTCCTCGGCCCGGCCGGTCGCGGTGGCAGCAAGCATGGCCAGGGTCGCGAAGGCCATTTTGATGCGCATGAGACCTCCCGACCGTTCGGCGAAAACGCAAGCGTAGTTCATCGCTCGCGAAGGATAAAGAGGCGGGTTTCCGTGCGGTGGGCCAGCGGCCCGGCGATTGCCGGCGGCTGATCAGGATTTTGGCTTCTTGACCGGCTTCTTGACGGCCTTCTTCTTGTCCGCCTTCTTGCTTGCCGGCTTCTCGACGGCCTTCCTGGCGGCATGGTCCGCCGCGGCGTTTCGCATCGACCGCGCGTAACTGTCGGCGGCGTTGTCGGCGGAAATCTGCAGCCGCTTGGCGGCAAAGGTCGCCTGCTCCACCGTATCTTTCGCGATCTGCCTGTAGCGATCCGCGGCCGGCTTGTCCTTGGCCCTGGCGGCGAGGCTGATATATCGATCGCGCCGGCTTTTTGCGGCGGCCATCAGGCCCTTGTTCTGTTGTTTGGCAAGTTGCCGAATAACGACGTCCAGATCGGCTTCCGCCATGCTTTCTTTCCTTACGTCCCGTCACGAATATTTTATGGATCGAGTATGCAATTGCCGGGAGCGCTTGGCAATGCGGGCCCGCAAATGCGCCATTTGCCCCCCGGCGGAATTGAGAGGCGGCCGGGACCGCTTCGCGCTTTCTGCTCGCGACGCATAGGAGCCGGCCGCCTGAGACGGGTCCGGAGGCTGTTCCAATCGCTCCCGCCCGTGTAGGCTCTCGCCTTGCGCAAGGCCCGAGCAAGGTGAGCCGACATCACCGGGGGCACCAGGGGGAGACGGCGAACGACCATGACCGATATCCGATATTTAGCGCCGCGCACGCTCGACGAAGCGGTCAGCGCCTTCGCCGCCGCCGGAAGCGCCGCGCGCATCATGGCTGGCGGCACCGATCTTCTGGTGCAGATGCGCGCCGGCAGCGTGAAGCCGGGCCTGATCGTCGACATCAAGAAGATCGCCGAGATGAGTAGAATCGAGCAGACCGCCGACGGCGGTTTTCGCATTGGCGCCGCCGTCCCCGGCGCGGTGCTTTCAGAGCATCCGCGCTTCGGCCAAATCTGGCCCGGCGTGCTGGAGGCGGTCAATCTGATCGGCTCGACGCAAGTGCAGGGTCGCGCCTCGGCCGGCGGCAATCTCTGCAACGGCTCGCCGGCCGGCGACAGCGTGCCGGCGATGGTCGCCGCCGGCGCCATCGTCACGCTGCAGGGGCCGAACGGGCGGCGCGAAATGCCGATCGAGAAAGTGCCGGCCGGTCCGGGCCGCACCAATCTCCTGCCCGGCGAAATCCTCGTCAGTTTCACGCTGCCGCCGCGGCCGCCGGGTTCGTCCGATGCTTACTTGCGCATGATCCCGCGCACCGAAATGGACATCGCCGTGGTCGGCGTCGGCGTCAGCCTGACGCTGAAGGACGGGGTCTGTACCGCCGCTCGCGTCGGTCTCGGCGCGGTGGCGCCGACCGTGCTGCTGGTCGAGGCGGCGGCGAAGGCGCTGATCGGCAGCAAACTCGACGACGCGGCGCTGAAGGTTGCCGCCGCGGCGTGCTCCGCCGCCTGCCATCCGATCGACGACAAGCGCGGCACCATCGTCTACCGCACCAGGGTCGCCGGCGTGCTGTTGAAGCGCGTCGCCGCGATCGCCGCCCAGCGCGCCCGCGAAAATTGAGATTGGGAAATCGAGAACATGGCAAAACTGCACGTTTCCACCACCATCAACGGCGAGCCGATGGAATTTCTCTGCGAGCCCTATGACACCATGCTCGATGCGCTGCGCGGGCCGCTCGGCCTGACCGGCTCGAAGGAAGGCTGTTCGTCCGGCGATTGCGGCGCCTGCTCGATCACGCTGGACGATCGCCTGGTCTGTTCCTGCCTGATGCTCGCCGCCGAGGCCGAAGGCCACGAGATCCGCACCATCGAGGGCATGGCCCACGGCGACCATCTGCATCCGCTGCAGCAGAAATTCCTGGAAATGGCGGCGCTGCAGTGTGGCATCTGCACCTCGGGCATGCTGGTCGCCTCCGATGCCTTGCTGCGGTCCAATCCGAAGCCGAGCGAGGAAGAGGTGCGGTTCTGGCTTGCCGGCAATCTGTGCCGGTGCACCGGTTACGACAAGATTGTCCGCGCGGTGCTGGAAACCGCGGCCGACATGCGGGAGGCAGCTCAATGAACATCGTCACCAACAACAAGTGGATCGGCCAGCGCACCATTCGCCCCGACGGCGCCGACAAGGTCACGGGCCGCGCGGCCTTCGCCGCCGACACCAACATGCCCGGCATGATCTGGGGCAAGGTCCTGCGCAGCCCGCATCCGCACGCGCGCATCAAGTCGATCGACACCTCGAAGGCCGAGGCGCTGCCCGGCGTCAAGGCGGTGGTCACCTCGAAGGATATCGTCGACTTCCCGGTCGACAAGTCCGTGATGCTCGGCATCCAGGACATGCGCTGGATGTGCCGCAACGTGATGGCGCGCGACAAGGCGCTGTTCCCCGGCCACCCCGTCGCGGCCGTCGCCGCCACGTCGGAGGCGATCGCGGCCAAGGCCTGCGAACTGATCGAGGTCGATTACGAGGTGCTGCCGTGGTCGATCGAGATCGACGACGCCATCAAGCCCGACGCGCCGATCCTGCACGAATACATCAAGTTCGAAGGCAAGCCGTCCAACATCGCCGGCCGGCTCGAAGTCAAGAAGGGCGACGTCGCCGAAGGTTTCAAGCAGGCCGAGGTGGTCGTCGAGCGCAGCTTCACCACCCGCCCGGTGCACCAGGGCTATATCGAGCCGCACGCCTGCCTGATCAGCGTCGCGCCCGACAACAAGACCACGATCTGGAGCTCGAGCCAGGGCCAGTTCATGGTGCGCGCGATGACGGCGTATCTGACCGGCATTCCGCAGAGCGACATCCGCGCCATCCCGGCCGAGATCGGCGGCGGGTTCGGCGGCAAGACCATCGTCTATCTCGAGCCGCTCGCAACCTTGCTCGCGAAAAAATCCGGCCGTCCGGTGAAGATGGTGATGACCCGCGAGGAGGTGATGCGGGCGACGGGCCCGACCTCCGGCTCGAAGAGCACGGTGAAGATCGGCGCGAAGAAGGACGGCACCATCGTCGCCGCGCAGGGCACCTTCTATCTGCAGGCCGGCGCGCTGCCGGGCTCGCCGATCCGCGGCGCGGTGGGCTGCAGCTTTTCGCCCTACGACATTCCGAACGTGCTGTCGGTCGGCTTCGACGTGCTCTCCAACCGCTCCAAGGTCGCGGCCTATCGCGCGCCGGGCGCGCCGATCGGCGCCTATGCGGTCGAGTGCGTGATGGACGAACTCGCCGAAGCGCTGAAGATGGATCCGCTCGAATTGCGCCTGAAGAACGCCGCCAGGCAGGGGACCAAGGCCGCGTTCGGTCCGGTGTTTCCGCGCATCGGCTATGTCGAGACGCTGCAGGCGGCAAAAGCGCATCCGCATTACACCGCGCCGCTCGGCAAGTATGCAGGGCAGGGGCGTCGCCTCCGGCTTCTGGTTCAACGCCGGCGGCGAATCCAGTGCGCAGGTCAACATCACCGAGGACGGCAACGTCGTCGTCACCACGGGCCATCCGGACATCGGCGGCTCGCGCGCGGCGATCGCCAACATCTGCGCCGAGCTGCTCGGCATCGACTACCGCCGCGTCTCGGTATTGATCGGCGACACCGCGACCATCGGCTTTTCGAATCTCACCGGCGGCAGCCGCGTGCTGTTTGCCTCCGCGATAGTGGTGACGCAATCGACCGACAAGATCATCACCACCTTGCGCGAGCGCGCCGCGAAAATCTGGGAGATCGATCCGGAAGCGGTGAAATGGGAAAACGGCGCGGCGCATCCGGCGAGCCCCAATGCCGGCCAGTTCGAGCCGCTGACGCTCGCCGAGCTCGCGGCGAAAGCCCCGCAGATGGGCGGGCCGATCGGCGCCGGCGTGCAGCTCAACACCGAAGGCGCCGAGGGCGGTTTCGGCACCCACATCTGCGACGTCGAGGTCGATCCCGAACTCGGCATCGTCCGCGTGATCCGTTACACCGCGGTGCAGGACGTCGGCCGCGCCATCCATCCCGGCTATGTCGAGGGCCAGATGCAGGGCGGCGTCGCCCAGGGCATCGGCTGGGCGCTCAACGAGGAGTACATCTACAACAGAGACGGCAAGGTCGATAACCCCGGCTTCCTCGACTATCGCATGCCGGTCTGTTCGGACCTGCCGATGCTGGATACCGTGATGGTCGAAGTGCCCAACCCGAAACATCCGCAAGGCGTGAAGGGCGTCGGCGAGGTGCCGCTGGTGCCGGTCATGGCCGCGGTCGCCAACGCCATCCACAACGCGCTCGGAAAGCGTTTTTACAGTTTGCCGATGTCGCCGCCGAAGGTGCTGGAGGTGATCGAAGGCAAGGCGTGATCAAGCGGACCTCGCGCGACGAAGCTACCGAAGCCGCTTCGCGCCAGCCTCGGATGGCTGCGCATCCGCAATCGCGATGGTGGTCAATTTTGATCAGACTCGACAACGGCGGCAGCGCAAAGTTCCGAAAGGGGAACCCGCACGCGCGATGACAGCGACATTTATGTCACCTGCTGCCGGAAAAATTGCCTGAACCCGCTACTCGCTCGTTTGTCCTGTCAATAAAGGCGGGCGAGTGTCACCGTCTGCGCGACAGCATCTCAGTTGGAGGCGTCGGTTGGGGGGCGTCATGTCGGGTCCGGTATTTGATCTCCTCCCATCCTCGGCTTGAGCGATGGGGGATCCCATGAAGACGAGTTACTCGGCCGTTTCGCGCCGGCACTCTTCCAGGTGTTTGACCGCCGCTTTGGCGGCCGCCACCCTGACCGCATTCGGCCCGGCATCTTCCAGCCATGCTGCCGAGGCGCCCGCGCTGGGGACGGTGGGAAGCTTCGCGGTGCTGGGCGGCTCGACGGTCACCAACACCGGCCCGACCATCCTCACCGGAACCGCCGCGAATCCCGGGAACCTCGGCGTCAGCTCAGGCAGCGCGATCACCGGATTCCCTCCCGGAATTTTGACCGGGCCGGGAGCCACGATCCATCTGAACGACGCCGTCGCCATCCAGGCTCAGATCGACCTCGCGACAGCCTTCAATACGCTGACGAGCAGGCCGACCACGGTAAACCTGACGGGTCAGAATTTGGGCGGCCTTACGCTTATTCCGGGCGTCTATAGTTTTGGTTCGGCGGCTCAGTTGACGGGGGCCCTCACGCTTAACGGCCTCGGCAACCCCAACTCGGTCTTCATCTTCAACGTCGGAAGCACGCTGACCACGGCCAGCGCTTCGGTTGTTGCGCTGATCAATGGCGCGCAAGGCGGCCATGTGTTCTGGAGGGTCGGCAGCTCCGCGACGCTCGGCACGACCACGTCGTTCGCCGGCGACATCCTCGCCAACGCAAGCATCACGCTGAACACCGGCGCCAACATCACCTGCGGTGCCGCCTGGGCACAGACCGGGGCGGTAACGCTGGATACCAACACGATCAGCCTGTGCGATCTTGTCGCCGCAGGCGGCGCTGGCGGCGGCGGGGCTATCCTCGGCCCTGGCGGCGTGCCGCTGATCGCATCTCTGCTGCCGCCCTCGGCCAATGACAATCAGCGCGCGGTGGCAAATGCCATGGATACCTTCACCACGAAGGGCGGCACGCTGCCGATCGGGTTTCTGAACCTCTTCAACCTGTCGCCCCCGGCTCTGGCGGACGCGATGACGCAGCTTCAGGGGGAGGCCGGGACCGGCATCGTTCAGGCAGGGACCCAGGCGATGAACTCGTTCCTGTCGCTGGTGACCAATCCGTACGCGGAATACCGCGGCCTGGCGCCGGAGAGCCCGCTGCCCCGGCCTCCGCTGATCTACAAGGCGCCGGTCTACAAGGCGCCGAACCAAATCGTTGCCGATCCGCGCCGCTGGAGTATTTGGGCCGCGGCCTATGGCGGCCAAAGCAACCTGAACGGCAATGCCTTGGCCGGAAGTCACGATCTGTCGGCGCGAGCCTATGGCGTCGCCACCGGCCTCGACTACCGTGTCACGCCCTACACCGTGGTCGGCTTCGCGCTGGGGGGCGGAAGCACCAATTATGGCTTGTCCGATGGCCTCGGCGGCGGACACAGCGACATGTTCCAGTCGGCCATCTATGGTTTGACGCGTGTCGATGCGGCGTACCTGTCGGCCGCGCTCGCCTATGGCTGGCATCACGTGTCGACCGACCGGTTTTTGACCGTGGCGGGCGTCGACCATCTGACGGCCGATTTCTCCGCCAACAATGTCGGCGGCCGGATCGAGGGCGGTTATCGTTTCGCCGTTCCGGGCGTCTTCGACCTGTCGGGATTTGGCTTCACCCCCTACGCCGCCGTCCAGGTGCAGGCCTTCCGCACGCCGTCCTACAGCGAGACCGCCGTCTCCGGCTCGTCGATTTTCGCGCTGGCCTACGACGCGCACACGACGACCACGACCCGCACCGAGCTCGGCGCCTGGGTCGACCAGTCGTTCGCGCTCGACGACGCTGCGATGCTGTCGCTGCGCGGCCGCGCGGCCTGGGCGCACGACCATTGGTCCGACCTGCGCTACACCTCCACGTTCCAGTCGCTGCCCGGATCGAGCTGGACCGTGACCGGCGCGGCACCCGCGCACGACTTGTTGCTCGCCTCGGCCGTCGCCGAGATCAGTTTCAGGAACGGGATCTCGCTCGCCGGCAAGTTCGATACCGAGTTGAGCCCGAACTCGCGCGCCTATATCGGCACCGCGCGGGTGCGCTATTCCTGGTGAACCAGGGTGAAAACGGGTTGACCGGATTGCGGGATTGCTTCCCGTGGCGACCGGCCACGCGCTGATTCAATCAGAACCGATCAGGCTCCTGCGCCGCGCGATAGTCGTCGCTCAGCTCGGCGAGCGCGGCGGCGATGAAGCGGTCCAGTTTCCGGTGCGACAGATCCTGCCTCGCCTTCGCCGTTTCCAGGGCGTCGAGATCCGCCGGGTCGTCCGGAATGGAGAAGTCTTCACGCAGGCGAACGCTGGCTTGTCTCATGTCGTCTCCCGAATACGAGATACAAATTCTCGGGCGCTGGTGAGGGCGATCTCATCCGCCGATCGCGGCGGAAGTTTGCGGGAAAAACGACGGGTTCGGTTTTTTCGTGCGGCAGGATGTGACGTGACGCGCAGGGGCGTGCCCGTGAATCCCGGCTCATCCGCAATGCTGGCGGTTTGTCGGGATCCGATTTAATCTGACGGGATCGTGACCCGGATTTCAGGCAAGACCTCGTTCACGGCATCATTGAAGGCAAATTGGCGACCCGCATGACCGATTCCGAAAACGCCGCCAAAGTCGTCGAGGCCCTGAGGGCCGCCGAGCGCGAGCCGGCGCCGGCCGCGTTGCCGATGCTCAACGCCCTGGTCGGGCTGGTGCACGGCGACCCGGGCCAGCCGCTCGAAGTCGAGGAGGCGCGCTCCAGCGCCTTCATGGCGATCTGCGAAGTCGGCAAGGCGCTGCATCGCGGCCAGCCCGCGGATGGCCTGTGGGCGCCGGCGATCGAGGCCGCGGAACGCTGGAAGTCGCTGGCGCGGTGAGGCCGTGCGACAATGAATCCGAGACGCCCGAAGAGACGCAACAGAAGAGGCGCAACAGAAGAGACGCAACTGACATGCCCGCCGGTTTTGTCCAGACCTTCCGCGCCTTCGCCCACAACAACGCCTGGGCGAATGACCGCCTGCTCGCGGCCTGCAGCAGGCTGAGCCGGCAGGAGTTCGAGGCCGCGCGGGCCGGCTTCTTCCCCAGCCTGCAGAAGACGCTGAACCACATCCATGTCATCGACCTGTTCTACGTCGACGCGCTGGAGGGCGGATGGCTCGGGCCGAAAGCCTGGGAAAACCAGATTCCCTGTCCGTCGCTGGCCGAACTCGGGCCCGCCCAGGCCGCCGTCGACCGGCGCCTGATCGCGATCTGCGATGCGCTGACGCCTGAACGGCTCGATGGCGTCGTGCGCGTCAATCGCGACACGCAGGTTCAGAGCGAGCGGCGCGACCGCCTGCTGATGCATCTGTTCCAGCACCAGATCCACCATCGCGGGCAGGCCCACGCCATGCTCTCCGCGACATCCGTCGAGCCGCCGCAGCTCGACGAGTTCTTTGCGGCCGCCGAAGCACCGCTCCGGGCAAGCGAGTTCGACCGTCTTGGCTGGAGCGAAGAAACGGTGTGGGGACCGTGACGCAGCCCCGCCGGCTTACTGTTTCTCGATCTTGGTGATGGTCTGGGCGCCGTCGGTCTCGGTCGCGGAATACTTGACCCTGTCGCCGGCGTGCACGTCCTCCAGCGAGGCGCCCTTGAGCTTGAACAGGGTGGCGGCGCCGCCGGTATTGGCTCCGACCGTGCCGCTTTGGGTCAGTCGAATGGCGACGGTCCCGTTGAGCCGGTCGACGATCGTGACCGTTCCGGTTCCCGTCGTCGCTTGCTGGGCCAAACTCGCCGAACCGGCGAGCGCGAGCACCGCAGCACTCGCCAAAACGATCTTTGCACTTTTCATGGCAGCCTCCCGAGCTAGGCACGTCTGGGATAAGCCGCCGCAAGCCGATTTGTTCCCGCGCACCGGACCGCCGGACCTCGCGCGCCGATCCCGTCTCAGGCGCCCCCGTCAGTAGCACCGCATGATATTGACGGACCGCTCCCTGCCGTCACGCCCGGGAAATGTCGTGGTTTCCTCCGGGCAGCTCGACACGTAGGGCCGGTCGGAAGGCGCCACCTTCGGCGGATAGCGATGCGCCCAATCCCAGGGAACGTCGTAGGTGTAGGTGTAATGCACGTCGCCCGACGGCGGCTGCGCCGCCTCGGCCGGGGGCAGGCCGTTCGACGGCCCGTAGTCGTATCCGTCGACGACGCCGGGCCAGAAGATCGCGCCTCTGCCGCGATGCCGGAACGATCGCAATCCCGGCGCATGGGAAGCCCGATGCGTCGAAGCAAACCTTCCGCTTTGCGCCGCTCCCGACCGCGCGAAGGCCTGGCTCGGGACCAGCGCAAGCGCTGCGACGCTGAGAGACGCGACAAGCGCCCCATATACTCTGTACTTCATGGCGTGCACCAATTCGTTGGTTACCGGGCCCCTCTGCCGGGAACGCTAGGCCCGGCCCTTCGTGCCCGCAAACGGGTAATTAATTATTGGTTAAACCGTAACATTAACAGCCCGCGCGAGGCGGATCGGCGCCGGCGTGATCCGCCATTGCGCCGGCGGCCGGACGATTTGCCTGAACTAAATCGCCGCCGGATCCGACCAAGGAATCCGGGGGATTTTCATGAAACGATTTGCCATCTTCGCCATCGCCGGGCCGCCGATCGCGGCCGCCGTCTTCTACCTGATCCTGCTGCCCGTGGCCGGCCTGCTCGAGGGCGTGCCGGTCGTCATCGACACCTCGGTCTTTTCCGCCTGGTCCTCCGCCGTGATCGCAGCATTGGTGGTCGCGTTGTTCGACTGGGTCGCCTCCCTGATCGAACTGCCGTCGCGCCCGGTCGCCGCCGCGGTGGTCGGCTGGGTATTGGCCTACGCGCTGCTGCGCGGGTATCTCGCGCTGCCGGATCTGCCGGGATGGTTCGTGGCGATCGGCTTGCTGGGCGCGATCCCGGGGTTTGTGTGTTCGTGGGTGGTGGTGAAGGTGGAGGAGAGGTCGGTGGGGCGTATTAGCGAAGCGTAATCTGCCATCCTAGTGATAATCGCAGATCGCGGCACACTGGCCCCGACATTTCGCCATAAATCATTGCGGAATGGGGCCATCAAATCCGCGTTGCCATCGTTTTTTTATCGAATTTTAGAGCTATGTCTGATTCAATAGACCGGCGATGGCACAAAACTCTAAAATCGAATGGACCGACCACACGTTTAACCCCTGGGTAGGGTGTACGAACGTCAGTCCCGGCTGTGATCATTGCTACGCCGAGTCATGGTCGAAGCGATCTGGCCTTGTCAAATGGGGGAACAACCCTCGGCGCCGAACGTCGGAAGCCTATTGGCGGTCGCCTTCCAAATGGCAGGCCGCTGCGGCGGCATTCCATGCGCAGCATGGACGGCGGCAGCGCGTATTCTGTGCATCCCTAGCAGACGTCTTTGACAATCAAGTTGATGCCGCATGGCGCGCTGATCTATTCAACCTGATTGCTGCGGCGCCGTCCCTGGACTGGCTGCTACTGACGAAGCGACCACAGAATATCGAGAAGATGCTACCGAGGGACTGGCCTGAGCACGGCCGACCGAATGTCTGGTTGGGAACCACAGCTGAAGATCAAGCTCGGTTCGATCAGCGCTGGCCGCTCTTGAGTCGCATCCCGGCTGCGGTGCGGTTCATTTCTTACGAGCCGGCCATCGGTCCGGTTCGGCTCAATCCTTCGCATGCGAGCCAACCGGATTGGTTGATCGCCGGAGGTGAGAGCGGGCATGGCGCGCGGCCAATGAAGGCTGCTTGGGCTAGAGAGGTGATCGCCGATTGTCGCGCGTTCGGCGTAGCGCCCTTTTTCAAGCAATGGGGTGCAATCGCGAACAACCCCATGGTTGCCGAGCAGGGGGTAACTGCTAAAACGGCTGCGATCGCTGACCAGCACGGCAAAGGCGGCGGCCTGCTTGATGGCGAGCTCTACCGATATTTCCCGAATCCAAGGGGATTGTTGAGCGTTGCCGCTTGAGCAAATCCCGTTAATGCGCCACCATTGGTTGCATGAAGGGTCAGCTTAACCTTTTCGCCGATCTACCGCCGCCTGCGGACAAGCCGATGCAGTTCAAGCCGGCCGAACGGCCTATTTGGACCGAGAACAAGGCAAGGCTGATCGAGCGTTATCTTTTCTATTTCGTCATGGTGACAAAGCATGGCGCCTATATCGATGGCTTCGCTGGACCGCAGTATGAAGGTAAGGAAGACGCTTGGGCGGCAAAACTGGTGCTGGAGTTCAGGCCGGCATTCCTGCGCAACTTCTGGCTTTGCGAGATCAAGAAGAAAGGCATCGCTGAGTTGGAGGCTCTGAAGGCCGCGCAGCCTAAGATCAGAAATCGGACGATTGAAATCGTGCCGGGCGACTTCAACGTAAACGTTTCCGCGCTGCTCGCCAGAAGTAAAATTGACGATAAGACTGCAACATTTTGCCTGCTGGATCAGCGCACATTCGAGTGCGAATGGCAGACGCTCATCACGTTGTCGAAGCATCGCGCTGACTACAAAATCGAGTTGTTCTATTTCTTAGCGACGGGATGGCTCGACCGTTCGATGTCCGGCATTAAGAATAAGACAATTCTTGAAAAGTGGTGGGGACGGCCCGACTACGAAAAGCTGCAGTCGATGCACGCGCACAATCGAATGCTTTTGTTTTGCGATCGGATGAAGTCTGAGCTTGGCTATAAGCATGCCTATGGCTGGGAAATTTATAGCCGTGAGAAAGGCGGCAAAGTGATGTATCACATGATCCATGCCACCGATCACGACGAGGGACCGCGGTTGATGAACCGTGCTTATCGAAACGCGCTCAAGGATAGAGAATCGATTCGGCGCTTGCAGAGAGACTTGCAGGAGATTTGGGGCGATACGGGCCGCGGGGAAAAGCCGAAGTCAGGGTAATGCGGATGGCCAAGTCACGCGATACGCTTTGCACAGGAACGACGGCATGGAATACGACGCGATTACCATCGACTCAAACATATTCGATGCAAACGGCCTCAATCTTGAAAGTGGCCTATTGCATCAACTTACGCAATTTAAGGAGGGGTCGGCGGAATTTATTCTCTCTGAAATCGTCGTCCGCGAAGTGCATCGGCATCTTGCGGAGCAGGCGAGGAAGGTGAAGGAGGCGCTCGGGTCGGCGATCAAACGGAGTGCGCAGAACGGCATATTGGACGACAATGCCCATGCGGCGCTGACTGCTATTTACGACAAGGCAGTCGATCCGCGATCCGCCGCGAGAGGTCGACTGCAGAACTTCGTTAATGAAACCGGATGTGCAAGAGTTGTTCCCGCTGAAGAAGCGAATATGAAGAAGCTCATTGGGATGTACTTTGGGCCAATAGCGCCGTTCGAAGACGCAAAAAACAAGAAATACGAGTTTCCCGATGCGATCGCGCTCATCACGCTAGAAGATTGGGCAAAAGCGAACGGCAAGAAGATATTGGCGATTTCTAAGGACGGCGGGTGGAAAAAATTCGCTGAAACTTCGGAATGGATCGATGTGCAGGAGGATTTGCCAGCGGCGTTAGAGATGTTCCAACAGCACACGGAGAACGCAAGGTCAACTGTGGCCAAGCTCCTCGCTGAAATGGACTCCGGGAACAGGACGGAATTGTGGAAGGAGCTTGAGAGTCGCGTCGCCGACGAAGTTTCAGAATTGACGCCTTTCCCCGAAGCAAGTGCGAGTTACTACTATGACGCAAACATGGTCGAATTGAATTTTGTAGGACTGTCGCTCTGTTATCTGGAAGAGGACGGCTATGATTTTCATGTCGTGCAAATCGGTAAAGACAAGGTAGTCGTCCGGGTCGCCGTCTGCGTCACAGCGACGGCTACCACAAATTTTCAATTTAGCATTCGTGATGAAGGAGATCGCATCGGGATCGGTAGCGCCGACGCTGAAACCGAGGTAGAGTTCGAGGCGGGAGCATTAATTACGTTTGAAGGAGAGTTTTCAAGGCATCCGCAAGAAATGCGCATAGGCGCACTGGAGTTGCTGGATGCCATCGATAGCGTGGACTTCGGCGAAGTTCATCCCGACTATAGCCCAGAAGAATAGGGCGAAATCCGCTCAGCAACGTCTAAACTAATATCACTTCCCTCTCATACCACGCCCGCATCCCCCCGCTCACCCCTTCTTCCCCATCACATACGGCTTCAGCATCGCGTAGATCATGCTGTGGGTCGGCGTCGGCACGCCGACTTGGCGGCCGAGTTCGGCGACCTTGCCGCTGAGCCAGGGCAGCTCCAGCCGGTTGCCGCGGTCGAGATCGAGCGCCATCGAGGCCTTCATGGTCGGCGGCAAGTGCGCGATGAACTCGAGAATCCGGTTCAGCGCGTCGGCCGGCAATGCGACGCCCTTGGCGCGGCCGACCGCGATGGTTTCCTGGCAGGCGGCCACGAACACCGGCCTGATATCGGGATCGTCGCGCAGGCTGCCCGATCGGCTGGCGCGCCAGCGCGGTGATGCCGGCATTGGCGGAGAGCAGGATGAACTTCATCCAGAGATCGGTCGTGATCGCCTCGCTCAGGCTCGCGTCGAAACCGGCTTGCAGGCACAGCGCCAGAAAATCCTCAGCCCGCCGGCTTTTGCTGCCGTCGAACTCGCCGAAGATCATGCGCATGAAGGTGCCGACCTGCGTGATCACGCCGGGCGCGGTGATCGAGGCCGAGATCTGCGCCACGCCGCCCATCACCGCGCCGGCCCCCAGGATCGGGATCAGCCGCTCGGCGGCGTCGATGCCGTTCTGCAGCGGGATCACCGCGGTGCCGGGGCCGATCAGCGGCTTTATCATCTCGCCCGCGCTTTCGACGTCCCACAGCTTGACGCAGAACAGCACGATATCGACCGGGCCGATGCTTGGGCTGGATCGTCGGTGGCCTGCGTCGGCACCAGATGGGTGTCGCCGCGCGGGCCCAGCACTTTCAGGCCCGCACTCTTCATGGCGGCCAGATGCGCGCCGCGCGCGATGAAGGTGACGTCGGCCCCCGCCTTCGCCAGCGCCGCGCCGAATCCACCACCGACCCCGCCGGCGCCGACTACCGCAATCCGCATGCATTCTCTCCCTGAAGCGTGACCGCGAGCATTCAACATATTCGGACTAATTCCAACCACCTGAAAAGGATTTGTCTATAATCGACGCCGGTCCGTTCCCCCTGCGCGGGGCATCGCGACGAGAGGCTGACGCAGTGCCCGCAGATCCGAAAGCAAGATGGCGCGTTCGACTGGCGTTCCTGTGCCTGTTCGTCTTCCTGGTCGTGCTTTCGATCGGGGCCTGGTACCTCGGCGACCTCGGCCGGCTTCAGGACCGCCTGGCCGTCAGGGAAAGCCAGGCTTCCTTGCAGGGCGTCACCGCGCCGGCGCAGATCGACAAGGCGGCACGGCAACATCCGTCCGACCGGTTCCTGCAGATGCTGGAGATGGCGATGCGCGCGGCCGGCGACACCGATGCCGCGGCCGAAAAACTGTCCAACGAGGTCGAGCAGCCGCCGATTCCGCCCGGCATCAATCTGAGCACGCTGAATCGCGCCGATCTCGAGGCGCTGGCCTCGCATCTGAAAACGGCGGAAGCCAACGCGTCGGCCTTCATGCCGCGCTATACGGCGCTGCTCAAGACCGAGCGCGACAGCATCGAACGCGCCGCGCTCGCCCGGCACGCCGACCCGGAGACGCTCAGGAAGCTCATGGACCTCGTCGACAAGCGGCAGGCGGAGATGACGGCCTTCACCGCAAAAATGATGTCGGCGCGCGCCGCCTTCTATCGCGACTACGGCAGCATGGTCGCCGTGATCGTCGGGGCGTCCGGTTCCTACAAGGTCGAGGACGGCCAGTTCATCTTCCAGTTTCCGCGCACCGTCGACCGCTACAATATCGCCGCCGCCGCCACGGCCGCCGCCGCCAAACGCGTCGGCGAACTCGATGCAGAACGAATGAATCTCGCGAAGTCGCAGCAGGCCGCCTGGGTGCAATTCGCCAACGGCAAGTGACGCGCGGCTATCCCTACCTCGCCCCGCTCTTGTCCGCCGAAGCCCGCCTTCGGGCGAAGGCGGATGCGGGGAGAGGTCGCGCGGCGAAGCCGGGCGGGTGAGGGGGACTCTCCGTGCATTCGGTGTTCGCGGAAGCAGCCCCTCACCCCAACCCTCTCCCCGCGAAGAGCGGGGAGAGGGAGAAGAGGCGCGCAGCGAATTTTTGTCGAAAAGATCACGCCGACGCAACCCGACGCGTGTGCGCTCTACCACTACTCATGCACACGCGGCTATCGGGCGCATCGGGCGCCCGGCATTCCCTGCGCCCTCTGAATGAGGAGGGCGGAACGAAAGACAAAACCTCGCGCGAAACACGCGGCGAGAATGCGAAGTCGTATGTTGCCGTCATGCGACCTGTCGGTCGCAAAGACGAAACTGTTGCGGCAACGGCGGTGCGCTCCCTCTCCCGCTTGCGGGGGAGGGCCGGGGTGGGGGTGCCCGACCGGAAATGGATGTTGCTTGGCAGGCAGTTTCCCCCACCCGCCGCGCTCTGGCGAGCGCGTCGACCTCCCCCGCAAGCGGGAGAGGTGGCAGCGAGCCCGGCTTCAAGACCGGAGCAGACAACGTGCTATCCTCACAACTCCCTCGCATTGGAAAACGAAAACGAACTCACCCTCAGCTGTCATCGCCCGCGAAGGCGGGCGATCCAGTATTCCAGAGACGCTGAAGACGGAATCGAGAGGCCGCGGCGTACTGGATCCCCCGCATGCGCGGGGGACGACGACCTTTGGCGGTGATGCATCCTCACAGCTCCCTCGCATTGGAAAACGAAAACGAACTCACCCTCAGCTGTCATCGCCCGCGAAGGCGGGCGATCCAGTATTCCAGAGACGCTGAAGACGGAATCGAGAGGCCGCGGCGTACTGGATCCCCCGCATGCGCGGGGGATGACGACCTTTGGCGGTGATGCATCCTCACAGCTCCCTTGCATTGGAAAACGAAAACGAACTCACCCTCAGCTGTCATCGCCCGCGAAGGCGGGCGATCCAGTATTCCAGAGACGCTGACGACGGAATCGAGAGGCCGCGGCGTACTGGATCCCCCGCATGCGCGGGGGATGACGACCTTTGGCGGTGATGCATCCTCACAGCTCCCGCGCATTGGAAAACGAAAACGAACTCACCCGCCGCGTGTTCTCGTCCAGGATCAGGGTGCGGGTGATCGGCGGCTCGGCGCGCTGGCTGCAGTTTTCGCGTTCGCAGAGCCGGCAGTTGACGCCGATCGGGGTGCCCTCGGTTTTTTCCAGGTCCATCCCGCCGGCGTAGACCAGGCGCGACGCGTGGCGGATTTCGCAGCCAAGCCCGATCGCGAAACGCGGCTGGGCCTGCGGGTGCGGCGCCACCGGGCGGCGCACCATCTGCGCGATGGAAAAATAGCGGTTGCCGTCGGGCAGCTCGATCACCTGCTTCAGGAGCCGGTCCGGCGTGTCGAAGGTCGAGTGCACGTTCCACAACGGGCAGGTGCCGCCGAATTTCGAAAACGGAAACGTGCCGGAGGAAAACCGCTTCGAAACATTGCCGGCATTGTCGACGCGCAACAGGAAGAACGGCACGCCGCGCGCGTTCGGCCGCTGCAGCGTGGTGAGCCGGTGGCAGACCTGCTCGAACCCGGCATTGAAGCGCTGCGCCAGCACATGAACATCGTAGCTCAGGCTTTCCGCGGCGGCATGGAACGGCTGATACGGCATCATGCTCGCCGCGGCGAAATAATTCGCCAGCGTAATCCGGTAGAGCCGGCGCGGGGTGTCGTCGAGCGGGCCGGCGCGGTTGATGATGGTCTCGAACGCGGCGCTGCATTCGGCGAGCCCGATCTGGAAGGCGAGCTGGAAGGCGCGGCCGGGGCCGTCCACCAGCTCGGAAATCAGGAGCTGGCGGCGATGGCGGTCGAACCGGCGCAGGGTCTCGCGCATCACGTCGACCGGCATGATGCGGGTGACGATGGAGTGCTTTTCGCGCAGCCGCGCGCCGAGCGCGGCGAACAGCGCTTCGGACGGCACGTTCAATTCGTCGCGCAGGGATTCGGCGGCCTGCTCCAGCTCCGGAAAATAATTGCGGTTGGCCTCGATCAGGTCGCGGACGCGCTCGATCGGATTGGCCTCGAAGCGGGCGCCTTCCTCGCGGTCGGCGAATTGGGCGGCCGCCATGGTCTCGCCGCGGCGGGCCTCGGTATAGGCGGCGTACAATCGCTGCAGGGAGTGCGTCACGCCGGGGCAGAGTTCGGCGAGGTCGCGCAGTTCCTGCTTCGGCAGGTCGATCTGCCGGAACAGCGGATCGGAGAAGATCTCGTTCAGTTCGGCGAAGAAGCGGTCCTCGTCGGCGGTGGCGAGGTCGCGCAGATCGAGGTCGTAGGTCTCCGCCAGCCGCAGCAGGATCTGCGCCGTCACCGGGCGCTGGTTGCGCTCGATCAGGTTGATATAGGAGGGCGAAATGCCGAGCCCCTCGGCGATCTGGGTCTGCGACAGCCCCAGTTGCTGCCGGATGCGCCGGAAGCGGGGGCCGACGAACAGCTTCTTTCCGGATTCACCCGCCATGACAGCCTCGCTGACCTATTTTTGTGACAAAAGTTACAATATGACAAGTATTACAAGTTTAGATGTTACATGACATCATCATTAGAAATCAAGCCATCTATACGAATTACGAAGTTTCGCGTTTAGCTCTCGTCACGTTTCGCAATGCACTGTCACGAATGTCGATTTGAGAGAAGAGCGAAGGATCAGGCACATGAACTACCAGCCACGCGGGATCAGTGACCCGGCTATCCAGGGACCGGCTTCCTATCTGAGCGAAATTGGAGCTGCCGAGGCGCTCCTCAAGACGAACCCGACCTGGAACGGCGTCACCGCCGAGGCCGTGGCGCGGATGCGTCTGCAGAACCGCTTCAAGACCGGCCTGGACGTCGCCCGCTACACCGCGGCGCTGATGCGCAGCGACATGGCTGCCTATGACGGCGATCCCACCAAGTACACCCAGTCGCTCGGTTGCTGGCATGGCTTCATCGCGCAGCAGAAGATGATTTCGGTCAAGAAGCATTTCGGTACCACCGATCGCCGCTATCTGTATCTCTCCGGCTGGATGATCGCAGCACTTCGCTCCGAGTTCGGACCGCTTCCCGATCAGTCGATGCACGAGAAGACCTCGGTGCCGGCCCTGATCGAAGAGCTCTACACCTTCCTGCGTCAGGCGGATTCCCGCGAGCTCAACGATGTCTTCCGCGCGCTCGACGCGGCCCGCAAGGCAGGCGACAAGGCGAGGGAAAAGGCGCTGATCGAAAAGATCGACAGCTTCCAGACCCATGTCGTGCCCGTCATCGCCGACATCGACGCCGGTTTTGGCAATGCCGAGGCAACCTACCTGCTCGCCAAGAAGATGATCGAGGCAGGCGCGTGTGCCCTGCAGATCGAGAATCAGGTCTCCGACGAAAAGCAGTGCGGACACCAGGACGGCAAGGTGACCGTGCCGCACGAGGTGTTCCTGGCGAAGATCCGGGCCTGCCGTCATGCTTTCCTCGAACTGGGCGTCGAGGACGGCATCGTCGTGACCCGCACCAACTCGCTCGGCGCCGGCCTCACGCAGCAGATCGCCGTGAGCCACAAGCCCGGCGACCTCGGCGATCAGTACAACAGCTTCCTGGATTGCGAGGAAGTGACGGCCGCCAACGCCAGGAATGGCGATGTCATCATCAACCGCAATGGCAAGATGATGCGTCCGAAGCGGCTTGCCAGCAACCTCTATCAGTTCCGCGCCGGCACCGGCGAAGATCGCTGCGTGCTCGACTGCATCACCTCGCTGCAGAACGGTGCCGACCTGCTGTGGATCGAGACCGAGAAGCCGCATATCGAGCAGATCGCCAGGATGGTCGACCGCATTCGCGAGGTGATTCCGAACGCGAAGCTGGCCTACAACAACTCGCCATCGTTCAACTGGACGCTCAACTTCCGCTGGCAGGTGTACGACGCGATGAAGGAAGCCGGCAAGGACGTCAGCAGGTACAATCGAGCCGACCTGATGAAGCCGGAATACGACGATACGCCGCTGGCCATCGAGGCCGACGAGCGCATCCGCACCTTCCAGGCCGATTCGGCAAAGCGTGCCGGCATCTTCCACCATCTGATCACGTTGCCGACCTATCACACGGCAGCTCTGTCGACTGACAATCTCGCGCGGGAGTATTTCGGCGAGCAGGGCATGCTGGGCTATGTGAAGAATGTTCAGCGCCAGGAGATCCGTCAGGGTATCGCCTGCGTCAGGCATCAGAACATGGCCGGCTCCGATATCGGCGACGTTCACAAGGAATATTTCGCCGGTGAAGCCGCGCTGAAGGCGGGCGGCGCCCACAACACGATGAACCAGTTCGGCTAACGCTGGAATTGATCGGTCCGGAGTTCGTCGGATTCCGGGCCGATCACGCTACTCGGACAACAGGAGACTATGATGACCAAAGGCAGCAATTTCTGGGTGATTGGCGGCGAGTTCGGCTCGATGAACTTCCACAAGCTCGTGGAAGGCTCGGCCCAGGTGCAGGGTCCGTTCAAGACCCGCAAGGAAGCCGAGGATGCCTGGCGCGCCGTCTCGGAAGAGAACCGCCACAAGGCCGGCGTCCGCTTCTCCATCGTGGAAGAGCCCTCGCGCGTGCCGGCCTGACCGGCCACAAGGCCGGCGGACCCGACATTCGAGGAAGCGTCCAGCAACAAGCGGCCCCATCCGGTCCTTCCGGGTGGGGCCGACTGCGTCTTCCGCCAACCAAAGGCGTAAGTCATTGGGAATAAACGGCCTTTGCGGAGAGTATGGTTACTGATAGGTTAAGCCCGTCGGGGACCATCAGGACAAGGCGATCGAGCGTATGTCAGACGCGCCAAACACCGGAAGCAGTGCCGCCAGCGAAACCCGCCCGATCCGGCTGCGCGATGCGCTCCGGCAGGCGCGGATCGAGGCCGCCGACCGCACCGGCGTCGTGGTCGACCTGCGCGACGCCGAAGTGGCGCGGCTGGAAATTCTCAACGAGGCGCTCGACCCGCTGTTCCTGCAAATTCCCGAGCAGGTCGACCTGTTCGATCGCGGCATCAGCCAGGGCGACACGCCGCGGCTGTGGATCGACGTCGTCGCCCATGTGATGATGGGACGCGACAAGCGCATCTACCGCTTCGTGCAGGACACCCGCTTCGGCCGCACCGTGATCGCCGAATCCCACGAGGTGATAAAAATCGTCGAGGCCGTCACCGATTACGTCGCGCGCCGCATGATCGAGCGCGAGCATGCGCTGGTGGCGACGCCGGCGCCGGCGCCGGTCGTGATCGAGACGCCGCGCCGCGGCGGGTTCTGGACCTTCGTGCTCGGCTTCATCGCCGGCGCGCTGGCGCTGTTCGCGCTGGCGCTGTTTGCGACCTTGTGGAATCTCTAGCCCTCATTGCTGCCAAAAGCTCACTTCCAGGGAATACCGACACACCATCTCGAAGGCACGGCCCGAGCGTCATATAACATTCATAAACCGTCGATATCGCCACGTCGCAGCGTGGTGTCCGACGGACTGGTGAATCGAAATCGTGATCAGCGTCGACGTCCGATCGGTGACCAAGGCGTGGGGGGAAACCCCGGCGGTCGACGACGTTTCATTCGCCGTCGAGAAGGGCGATCTCGTCGTTCTGCTCGGACCGTCCGGATGCGGCAAGTCGACGATGCTGCGCCTGATCGCCGGCCTCGACGAGCCGGCCGCCGGCGCGATCGAAATCGAGGGCCGGGATGTTCGCGGCCTGACCGGGTCGGCGCGCGGCGTCGCCATGGTGTTCCAGTCCTACGCGCTGTTCCCGCATCTATCGGTCGCCGACAACATCACCTTCGGACTTTCGGTGCGCGGCATCCCGAGGGGTGAGATGGCGCGGCGGCTCGACAAGATCGTGGCGCTGCTCGGGCTCGAACCGCTGTTGCGGCGCAAGCCGGCCGAACTTTCCGGCGGCCAGCAGCAGCGCGTCGCGCTCGGCCGGGCGCTGATCGCCGAAGCGCCGGTGTGCCTGCTCGACGAGCCGCTCTCCAACCTGGACGCCCAGCTTCGCCAGGAATTGCGCCGCGAGATCCGCGCATTGCAGCAGCGGCTCGGCATCACCATGATCTTCGTGACGCACGACCAGACCGAGGCCATGAGCATGGCCGACCGCGTCATCCTGATGCGGGCCGGCCGCATCGAGCAGAACGGGACGCCCGCCGACCTCTACGAGCGGCCGGCGACCCTGTTCACCGCCCGCTTCATCGGCGGCGCGCCGATGAACTTTCTCGACCTCGATGACGGCCCGCATGGCGCGGTGGTCGCCGGCGCCGCGGGGCCCGCGCTTTTCGCCGGCCCCGGACGCGGCCGCGTGCTCGGCCTGCGCCCGGAGGACGTGACGGTGGATACCATCAACGCGCACGGCCGGTTTCATGTGACTGTCACAGCCGTCGAATATCTCGGCGCCGAGGCACTGGTAACCTGCAGGATCGGGGAGCGGTCGATGCTGGCCCGCACGCGGGGCGACGGCGCTCCGCCGGTGGGCGCCAGGGTCGGCCTCGTTTGGGACGCCGCGGCCGGGCATGTCTTCGATGCCGCGAGCGGGCGGCGTCTTGCCGTCGAAACCGGCGCCGACACGCGGTTGCCGCATCTACACACAACAGCAAACTGAGGGGCACTTGCGCATGAACAGACTTACCCGGCTGACAATCGCCGCGACGCTGGCGGCTACGGCCCTGGGCGGCTCGGCCGCGTCCGCGACCGAGATCACCTTCTATTATCCGATCGCCGTGGGCGGCCCGATCACCAAGATCGTCGACGGTTATGCCGCCGAGTTCAGCAAGCTTCATCCCGACATCACCGTGAAGCCGGTCTATACCGGCAGCTATCAGGACTCGGTGGTCAAGGCGCTGACCGCGGCCAAGGCCGGCAATGCTCCGGACCTGGCGGTGCTGCTGTCGACCGACATGTTCACGCTGATCGACGACGAACTGATCGAGCCCTATGACGCGATCGCCAAGTCGGAAAGCGACCAGGCCTGGATCAAGTCCTTCTATCCGGCCTTCATGGAAAACAGTCAGGCCGGCGGCCATACCTGGGGCATTCCGTTCCAGCGTTCGACGATCGTGCAGTACTGGAACAAGGATGCCTTCAAGGCCGCAGGCCTCGACCCGGAAAAGCCGCCGCGCAGCTGGGACGAGATGGTCGCGCTCGGAAAGAAGCTGACCAGGCGTGACGCTTCCGGCGCGGTCACTCAGTGGGGCGTGGAAATCCCGTCTTCGGGATTCCCCTATTGGCTGTTTCAGGCGTTGACCACCCAGAACGGCGCCATCCTCGCCAATCAGGATGGCACCAAGGTCGCCTTCAACGATCCCAGGGTTGTCGAGGCCGCGCAATTCCTCGCCGACCTCGGCCAGAAATATGAAGTGATGCCGAAAGGCATCATCGACTGGGGCACGACTCCGAAGGATTTCTTCGAGGGCAAGACCGCGATCATGTGGACGACCACCGGCAACCTGACCAACGTCCGCGCCAACGCCAAGTTCGCGTTCGGCGTGGCGGCGATGCCCTCGAAAGTGCGCGGCGGCTCGCCGACCGGCGGCGGCAACATCTATATTTTCAAGGGCACCGACAAGGCCAGGCAGGCGGCGGCGCTGGAATTCGCCCGCTTCCTGTCGACGCCGGAGCGTGCGGCCGACTGGGGTATCGCGACCGGCTACGTCGCGACGCGGCCCGACGCCTGGCAGACCGAAGCGATGAAGAAATATGCGGCCGGGTTTCCGCCGGCCGTCGTTGCGCGCGACCAGCTCAAGGAGGCCGTGGCGGAGCTGTCGACGCACGACAATCAGCGCGTCACCAAGGCGCTCAACGATGCCTTGCAGGCGATCCTCACCGGCGCCAAGCCGGCCAAGCCGGCGCTCGACGAGGCCCAGGCCGAGGCGACGCGCATCCTCGCCCGCTACCAGAACTAGCAAACGTGCCGGCCGGAACATATCACCCGGCCGGCGCTGCCCCCGCGATGCCGGAACGGCACAAACCGCGCTTGAATATCCACGTCCAGGGCTGGCTGCTGGCGCTGCCGGCGGTCGTCCTGCTGGCGACCTTTACGCACGTGCCCGCCGTCTCGACCATCATCGACAGTTTCTTTTCGACCCCGCACGGGCGGCGGCCGGCCGGCTTCGTCGGCTTCGATCAGTACCGCACCATGCTGGCCGATCCGATCTTCTGGTTGGCGCTCAAGAACAACCTGCTTTACGCATTGATCACCGTGCCGGTGGCGATCGGCCTGGCGCTGGCGATGGCGCTCTGGGTCAACGGCCGCATCAAGGGACGCGCCGCGCTGCGGCTCGCCTTCTTCACGCCGACCATCCTGCCGATGGTCGCCGCCGCCAATATCTGGCTGTTCTTCTATACGCCCGACTACGGCCTGCTCAATCAGATCATCCACGCCTTCGGCTTCGGCAGCATCAACTGGCTCGGCAACCCGTCGACCGCGTTGCCGGCGCTGATGGCGGTAACGATCTGGAAGGAGTCCGGGTTTTTCATGGTCTTCTTCCTGGCGGCGCTGCAGCAGGTGCCGCCGGTGCTCTACGAGGCCGCGCGCATGGAAAACGCCGGCGGCTGGCTCGTCTTTCGCCGGATCACCTGGCCGCTGGTGATGCCGACAACGCTGTTCGTCGCGATCAACGCACTCATCAACGCCTTCCGCATCGTCGATCAGGTGATCGCAATGACCGGCGGTGGACCGAACAACGCGACGACATTGCTGTTGTTCTATATTTTTCAGGTCGCCTTCAGCTTCTGGGATACGGCCTACGCGGCCGCCCTGTCGACCGTGCTTCTCTCGGTGCTCGCCGTCATCGCGTTCCTGCAGTTCTTCCTCCTCGATCGCAAGATTCACTATCGCTGAGGGGGACATGACACTCATGCACGACAGGCTGGGAAGGTTCGCGTCGACGATCGCCGCCTGGCTGTTCGGGCTGATTTGGGCGTTGCCGCTGCTGTATGCGATCTGGGCCGCGTTCCATCCATCCGCATTCGCAACGAAATTCGAGCTTCTTGCGCCACTCACCCTGCAGAACTTCGAGCACGCCTGGACGGCTGCGCCCTTCGCCCGCTACTTCCTCAATACCGTTCTGCTCGTGCTCGGCATCATGGTCACGCAGTTCGTGATCTGCACGCTGGCCGCCTTCGGGCTGGCGCGCTGGAAGTTCTTCGGCAGCGAACTGCTTTTCGCCCTCATCCTGGTCCAGCTCATGGTAACGCCTGATGTCCTCATCCTGGAGAACTACCGGACGCTGCAGACGCTCGGGCTGATCGATACGCTGACGGGAGTGGGTCTGCCCTACGTCGCCTCGGCATTCGGCATCTTTCTGCTGCGCCAGAACTTCAAGTCGATCCCGAAGGAGCTCGACGACGCTGCCCGGATGGAGGGGGCCAACACGTTGCAGACGATCTGGCGGGTCTATCTTCCGCTGGCCCGCCCGGTCTACGTGGCCTATGGCCTCGTCTCGGTGAGCTATCACTGGAACAATTTTTTGTGGCCGCTGATCGTGACCAATTCGGTCGAGACCCGGCCGTTGACGGTCGGCTTGCAGGTCTTCGCGTCGGTCGATCAGGGGATCGACTGGTCCGTCATCTGCGCCGCGGCGCTGATGACCTCGGCGCCCCTGATGGCCGCATTCGTATTGTTCCAGCGCG
Source organism: uncultured Alphaproteobacteria bacterium (assembly GCA_963721275.1). GTDB lineage: Bacteria > Pseudomonadota > Alphaproteobacteria > Rhizobiales > Xanthobacteraceae > Bradyrhizobium. Next base: position 38,788 of record CAVRIQ010000030.1, read on the forward strand.
CCTTCATCCAGAGTTTCCTGCGCGCGGGCATTCGCTGAACAATTTACGAATCGAGGCGCCGACCTGCTGATCGAGCCTGTCATGCCGGCGATCGGCGCTTCCTCGACATGGTGCCGGATCGGCCAATATGAGCGCGTGCCCTAAATCAACCGCGTCTTCTGCAATTCCCCGACGCCCGGCCGGTCCCCGAATCCCCGCACCGTCTGCTCGACCCGCCACGCCGCGCCGTCGCGCTCGATCGAAAACAGATTATAGGCGGCTCCGGGATAGCGGCCATGCGCGACCGCCGACGCCGACGGCACCCCGATCGCCGGTATCGCGCCCTTCGGCCCCTCGACCCAGATCGTCGAATGCACGTGGTCATGGCCGTGCAGGATCAGCTCCACGCCATGCTGCTTCAACAGCGCGAGCAGCAGGGGCGAGTCGGTCAACCGCTTGACGCGCGAATCCGAACGCAAGGGGTGATGGATCAGCAGCACCCGGAAGGCCTGTTCGCCGGAGAGCGCCGCCAGCATGCGCTCGAGCGCGTCAAGCTGCGCGCGCCCAAGCCGTCCCGTCGCCATCAGCGGCGGCGTCGGGACCGCCGAGGACAGGCTGATCAGCGCCAGCGGGCCGCGCCGGCGCAGCGACGGAAACGCGACGCCGCCCGGCGCGGCGTCGCCGTCGAGATAACTTCCCCACGCTTCCGCAAAGCGGTGCTGGGTCACGCGTACATAGGCGTCGTGATTCCCCGGGATCACCGTGACCCGGTCCGGGGCGCCGACGCTCTCCAGCCACGCCCGCGCCGGCGCGAATTCGGCTTCGAGGGCGAGGTTGACGAGATCGCCGGTGACGGCGATGTGATCGGGCCTCTCGGCCTGCAGGTCCGATACCAGCGCATCCAGCACCTCGCGCCGATGGTATTTATGCCGATTGCGCTTCCAATTGAGATAGCCGAGCGCGCGCTTTCCCGCGAGATCGCGCAGCCGCGCCGCCGGCAGCGGCGGAAGATGCGGATCGGACAGATGGGCCAGCGTGAAAGCCGCCATCAAATCTCCCCAACCGGGTGATCTGCGAGACTGGGCCACTGCGCGATCATCTCGTGATATCCTGTGCGTTTCGGCAATGTTTTGGCAAGCGGGTCGCGGCGATGCAAGGACCAAACACAATGGACGGCAACCCGGAAATTCGATGGCACTGAACCTGCAACCCCTGCGAAGGCGCTTCGAGCCGGTGCTGCGGCGGGGGTTCCACCTCTATTGGCGCTTCGCCCGCGGCATGACGCTCGGGGTCCGCGCCGTGGTGCTGGACGACGATAACCGGGTGTTTCTGGTCAAGCACAGCTATGTCTCGGGCTGGCATTTGCCAGGCGGCGGCGTCGAAGTCGGCGAAACATTCCGCGACGCGCTCACGCGCGAGCTGGCGGAAGAGGGACGAATTGAGCTTCTGGGCGAGCCGACCTTGCATGGAATCTTCCTCAACCGCCACGTTTCCCGCCGGGACCACGTCGCGGTCTACCTGATCCGGCATTTCCGGCAGGACCGGCCGCCCGAGCCGAACCGCGAGATCATAGCCACCGGCTTCTTCGAGCTCGGCGCGCTGCCGGCGGGGACGACCCAGGGTACCCGGCTGCGGATATCGGAGGTGCTCGAAGGCAGCGAGCCGATCGCGACCTGGCGTTAGGCCTTGCGGGCTTTGCCGGATTTGGCGACAAACCTGTGTCAGCACCACCCGCCGGATAGAGTGATGAAATATTTGAAGGCTGCCTGCGGCTTCGTTTGCTTTCTGATACTGGCCAGCAACGTATGGTCCATGTCGCGCTGGAGCGAAGCCCGCGGCGTTTACGACGATATCTGCTATCTGCGGCAGGCTCACCTGTTCCAGCAATACGGGCTTGGCGGCTTGGACACCGATATCTCCCGGGATGACGATCACTATCTCGCTGAAAAATTGAAAGCGATCAATTTTCCGACCTGGAGCGATCCGGCGACGATTTCCTGTCACACCTTGATGCCGGCGACCAACAAGCGGGTGATGCAGTATCCGCCCGGCACGGGCCTGGTGCTGGCGCTGTTTCCGTCCGGCTTTCAGGTGATTCCGCTTTACGTTCTCTCGACCGTCATTGTCTTTGGCTTTGCGCTGCTCGGAATTTCCTACGCGCGCGCCAGATCTGCAATTCTGCTGACGGCTGGCTTCGGCTGCCTGTCGATCTACCTGATGATCAATCCGGCCAAGGCGAGTTACTCGATGGCGCCTACGATGGTGGTCTGCGCGCTGGCAGGTTTTCTCACCGCGAAAATGTTCTCCGCGAAGCAGCCGCATCGCCTGCTTTTGACGGGGCTCGTCGGTCTCCTGATCGGTCTGGCCGTCAATTTCAGGTTGCCGAACCTGTTTCTGTCGTCCGGATATTTTGTATTCTTCCTTTTTTCATTCCTGCGGTCCCGGAAAATGGAGACGGTCCTGCAGGGTGCGGCGTTCGGGGCCGCATTCCTGGCGGGCATGGCGCCGACGCTGCTTGCGAATGCGATCAATGCCGGCAGTCCCTTCTCGACGACTTACGGGGCTGTTGACGTGATGCCTCCCGAGCTCAGGTCCAGCATCATCTGGAGCTACCTCGCCGACACGCAATTCGTGTTGCTCGTGCTGGCGGGTGCGTGGACCTATCTTGATGCTGCGCTTGGCTGGCGACGGTGGCCGCAGGCAAACGGCGCTGGTCACGGCCGCAAACCTGGTGGTGAATCTGGCCTTCTTCCTGACCCACCCCGTCTTCACGCCTTATTATACCATCCCTGTCGCAATGCTCTCGTTGTGGACCCTGCTGTTCGCCTCGCTGATGCAGCCGGCGGAAGCCGTGGACGATCGGCCTCTAGGGCAGGCGGCCAGGGCCTGATCATGCTACCGTGACGCGCGGCCGCCGCGAGATGAAGCGGCTGGCCGATCTGCCGCAAGCCTCCGCCAACAAGAGCCGACGTGGTTCGAAATTGGCCGCGCCGGAACGATGGACCGCGCCGCTGCCAGATGCTATCTCGCGCTCCATGAGCGATCTCTCTCTGACGATACTGGCCGAAACCGCCAACGACGCGCAGGCGATCGAACGGCTGCACGCGCGCACCTTCGGGCCCGGCCGCTTCGTGCTGAGCGCGTACCGGTTGCGCGAGCACGTCGACCATCTGCTCGATCTGTCGTTCACCGCCTGGATCGGCACGCTGCTGGTCGGCTCGGTGCGCCAATTGCCGGTTTGCATCGGCGACACCAAGGCCTTGCTGCTGGGGCCGCTGACGGTCGAGCCGCCGTTCCGCAGCCGGGGCGTCGGCCGCGCGCTGCTCGATCGCGCGCTGAAAGACGCCAAGGCAAAAGGACATCGGATGGTGCTTTTGGTCGGCGACGAGGCCTACTACAGCCGGGTCGGCTTCAAGCCGGTCCCGAAGGGCCGGGCGACCATGCCGGGGCCGGTGGACTACAGCCGTCTGCTGGTGGCCGAACTCGTCGACGGCGCGTTCGCCGATGTGTCCGGCGCGATCCGCCCGGACTGGAGCCTGGCTCGAACTTCGTAACATCAGGCCATCGTCACAGCTTCTGCGAAATGCCGAAAAAGAACCCGCGTCGCGGGCCGAACTGCGGCGCGAACACGCCGATGCCGGAGCCGTCCCTGATCTGGTAGATCTGGTCGAACAGGTTGACGACGTCGAACCGCAGCGTGGTCGGCTTGGTCCATCCCGGGAAAAGGTATTCGTGCGAAAGCCCGAGATTGACCTGGGTGTAGGACGGCAAGTGATCGGTATTGGCAAAGCCGGATCGAAGTCCGCTGCCGTAGATCATCGAGGCGGAAAAGCGGGTGCCATTCCAGAGGTAGGACGCGCCGGCCGACGCGGTCAGGACCTGGGCATGGTCTGTGTAGACGTAGTGGCTGGCAATATAGGCTATTTCGTCAGCGCCGAACAGGAACTGGTTCGATACGACGTTGGTAGCGATCTGTTTAGCCCAGGCAACGTTGCCATAGGCGCGGAAATTGCCGTTGGTGTAGGTGGATTTGAGTTCAAGCCCGACATTCTCGCCGCGATCGTAATTGAATCCGTTCAGCACATAGGCCGCGCCGAATTGGCCATCGTCGAGCAGGTCGCGCGCGATCTTGTAGTAGCCGTCGACGCCGACCTCGAGGCCGGGTACGGGATAGATCTTCTGCACGACGCCGACGTCGAACACGTGGGACCGTTCCGGCAGCACCGGACTGTTGAGCGTCACTTCGGGAGTTTGCGTGTTGGCGGGGACGATGGGAGGGGTAACCAGCGCGAGATTGGTCGGGGCAGCGATCACCTGCTGCGGCGGCGTGAAGTTTCGCGCGTAACCGGCGTGGAACGTGGTGCCAGCATAGGGCTTCCAGGTCAGGCTGACGCGGGGGCTGAACTGGTTGGCATCGACATATTGGTACATCTGGTCGAACCGCAGTCCGGCGTTCAGGGTCAATTGATTGTTGATCCTCCACTCATCCTGAAGATAGGTGCCGATCAGCCAGCCGGTCTTGCTGCTTGAATCGAAGATCGAGAATGGCGCATCGATCGCGCCGGCGGTGGGATCGGTGGGATCGGCCAGCGGCAGAACGGTGGATACGTTGTTGACCAGAGAGCGCTCCCCGCTGACGGAAAATCCGAACCGCAGGGTATGGGCAAAGCCGACGCGCCAGGCGGTATCTTCCTGAATGCCATTGACGACGCTCTGACGGTAAACGTCCGACGAGACGCCGTTGAAGACCAGATCTCCGACCGGGTCAGGGTAGAAGTGCAACTGGCTGTAGCGGTTGAAATAGGAGACCTGCAAATCGATGTCGTCGATCGATTTCTGGTAGGCGAGAACATTGAATTGGTTGAACTCGTTCTGATGTTCGTTGAGGAAGGCCGAATCGAAATTGGATACTCCGAAAGCCGTGTTGTTCGGCGTCTGCCCGGGATTGTTGGGAATCTGGTAGCTCCCGTTTGAGACACCGCTCATGAATGTCAGCCGGCTGGTGGGATCGAGCACCGTCGAAAGATAAAGGAATCCTTTTTCCTGCGCGGTGCGGTCGTGAATGGCTTCATTCGAGGAGGTCGGATTTTCTATTCCCAGATTGCTGCCGAAATAGCGCCCGGACACGAAATACTGGGTCTGTCCGACCGTGCCGCCATATTCGAGCGACGTCGTGATGGTTCCGTGGCTGCCGCCATAGACGCTGACGCTGCCGGAGTTGTTGAAGGCATCCGCCTTGGTCTGGATGTCCAGCACGCCCGCGGTGCGCAGGCCATACTGCGCCGGCAGCACACCGGTCAGCAGCGCCAGGCTGCCGACGATGCCGGTATCAAGGATTTGCCCGAAGGCGCCAACGCCGTCCGGAAGCATGATGCCGTTGATGCGATATTGAATGTTGGCGTGCTCGTTGCGCACGTGCAGTTCGCCGCTGGCGGCGGAATCCTGCGTGACTCCGGGAAACTGCAGCAACACTTTGTCCAGCGACGCATTATTGCCCTGCGGCAGGGCTTCGATGTTCTGATGGTTGATCTGATACGAGGTGGCGCCGGCCGGCGCGACGATGTTCTGGCGCGTCTCGTCGAATTTGGTGTTTTGACCTGCAACCACCTGCGCCTCCGTCTGCGGCGGCGCGACAGGCGTTTCGCGACGCTTGCCCGTGACCACCCGCACCCTGGGACGGCGCGGCGGTTGCACACGATGCGGCGCCACGACCGTGATGCTTGGCAGCTCGGTGGTGCCGCCTCCAGCGGGTGGGGCGGTCTGTGACATTGCCGCGCCGCCCAGGCCGAGCAGCAGCGACGCTGAACTGGAGAGGAGGAGTGTACTTCTTGTAAGGAGCGCCATTGTCCCGATCCTGATGAAGCCACAGTCGAATTCGCCGCCGTCGGCGAATTCGAATGGTGCCTGCCGTCGTCATGTGACGGGCCGATTCCAAGGAGCCCGTCGATCGCTCGCGCACGGCGAAGCGATCGTCAGGCGTTCATCAATCGAGGTCAGGAGACAGGGGGGGCGCGAGGCTGAAAGACGACGCGGGCCGAGCGCAGATGGACGAACTCGGCGTCGGTGGTCTGGTACAAAAACTCGACCGCCTCGGGGAGCAGCAATAGCGGCGGCGTGGCGAACAGCACCGTATTCGCCAGCGCCATGACGGCGCAAATCGAGCAGATGTCGCCCGGCTGATGGCCGGAATGGCGATCGGGCACCGGTTGCCGCCGGGCAGACTCATGAATCGCGTCGGCGGCGCGCAGGCCGTTGGCGTGAGAGGCGCCGGACTGTGCCGGGCCGGATTGGATTGCGGGCGCAGCCTGCGCGGCGCCTCCGTGGAAATGTCCGAACGACAGCACAAACTGAACCGCCAGCGCCAAAAGCGCGAGCCGCGATCCATGTTGGATGTTCGATCGGAACCACTTCATGCCGATGTCCTGCGTCGGACACCAGGACCTCTCGGTCGCTCCGACGTTACAATGTAACATCGCAAGGACCGGCGGAGCGTGTCAACCGTCGTCGATCCGCGGGCTAAGAGAATTCGCACGCCCTGTGCGTTTCAGGCAACGTGAGCCGTGCCGCGACTCGCGCTTAGCGCCCCTCGCGCAGCCAGGTGGCGGCGAAGGCGCCGAGCAGCAGCAGCAGACCGATCAGGCCGGCGAACAAGGGCAGCACGCCCACGCCCTTGACGACGCTGGCATCGCGCATCCTCACGCCCATCCAGCCGTCGCCGCGGAATATGCTGGATGCGCGCACCGGCACGATGCGCGGAAGATCGATGCTGGAGCCATCGACGACGCGCCGCGCGTCGCCGCCGGTGGCTTGCGCCAGGGGCTTGAGGGTGGCGGTCGTGGACGTGACTTCCGAAAATTCCCTGGGGTTGGTCGGGCCGACATTGATCAGCGCTTTCAGCGCGCCGTCGGTCGCCTGCCAGAGGCCGAGTTCGTTGGCGGGGAGCGTGGAGCGCCATGTTCCCGGGTCGCTTTCGCTCAGCGTCAGCTGGCGCGTTGCCCCGGTGGGCGAGGTCACCGTTACCGGCGCGACGCTGTCGGCCATGGTCTGGCGCAGCACCACCAGATCGTGTCCCTGGACCTGCAGGCGCAGCGCTTCCTCGTCGAGCTCGGGCTGCTTCATCAGCCAGTGCGACATTCGCCGCAACAGGTCGAGATGCGGCCCGCCGCCCTCATAGCCGCGCGCCCACAGCCAGATATGGTCCGACAGCAGCAGGGCGACGCGTCCTTCGCCATATCGCGACAGCAATAGCAGCGGCTTGCCGTCGGCGCCGGTCATCAGCGGAGGCGTGGTCGCGTTGCGCGTATCGACGGTGCGGAAGAACCGGCTCCAGTGCGGCGGCTCGAAGGCGGAGCCGTCAAGTCCGCGCGTCACCGGATGGCGTTTGCCGGCGTCGGTCAGATGCGCGTAATAGGGCTTCTCGGTGACGCCGACGGGCTCCGCCGGCAGCACCGAATCCAGCGGGGTGCGCCAGATGCTGGTGGTCGAGGCGTAATCCGGACCCGCCGAAACCAGCACCGCGCCGCCTGCGCGCACGTAGCGCGCGATATTGTCGAAATAGGCGATCGGCAGCACGCCCTGGCGGGCGTAGCGGTCGAAGATGATGAGCTGAAATTCGTTGATCTTCTGCTGGAACAGTTCGCGGGTCGGAAACGCGATCAGCGACAATTCGTTGATCGGCGTGCCGTCCTGTTTTTCCGGCGGACGCAGGATCGTGAAATGCACGAGATCGACGCTGGCATCGGATTTCAGCAGGTTGCGCCAGGTGCGCTCGCCGGAATGCGGCTCGCCGGAGACCAGCAGCACCCGCAATTTGTCGCGAACGCCGTCGATCGCGACCACCGCGCGGTTGTTGACCGGCGTCAGTTCGTTTTCAAGCGGCGACGCCTCGATCTCGACGATGTTCGGCCCGGCATGTTTGATGTCGACGTCGACGCTGACGGTCTGGCCGCTCAGCACGGTGCGTTCGTTGATCACTTCGCCGTCGCGCCGCACCACCACCTTGGCGCGGTCGCCGCTGACGCCCTGGTCGTCGAGCCGGTAGGTGATGGTCTGGGGCTGTCCGACGATGCCGAAACGGGGGGCGGCGGAAATCGCGATGCGGCGGTCGCGTTCGTCCTTGCGCCCGGTGATCAGTGCATGCACCGGGGCCTGGAATCCGAGCGCGGCTGCATTCGGCGGAATGTCGTGCACCCGCCCGTCGGTGATCAGGAAGGCGCCGGCGACGCGATCGACGGGAACGTCCGACAGCGCCGAGGACAGCGCGCCGAACAGTTTGGTGCCGTCGGTTTCGCCGTCGGCCTGCCCGGCTTCGACCACCCGCACTTCCAGGCCCTTGATCTTCTTGAGGCTGTCGACCAGCGCCTCCTTGGCCTTTTCGGTTTCCCGGGTGCGGTTGCCGAAATCCTGGCTGGGACTCTTGTCGATCACGACGACGGCCACCGACGACAGCGGCTCGCGGTCCTCGCGGGTGAACGACGGGTTGGCCAGCGCCAGCAGGATCAGCGCCAGCGCCGTGACGCGGATCGCCGCGCCGCGCGACCGCCCGAGCAGCAGCAAGCCGGCGATCACGGCGATGGCCGCGACCGCGAGCCAAAGCACGAGCGAGGGAACGAGCGGGGTAAACGCGATACCGTACTGCATATGGCGGCCTTACTGCCCGAGCCGTTCGATCAGCGCGGGCGCGTGCACCTGGTCGGCCTTGTAGTTTCCGGTCAGCGTGTACATCACGATGTTGACCCCGGACCGGAACGCGAATTCACGCTGCCGCGGCTCGCCCGGCGTCAGCGGCAGCATCGGCTGGCCGTCCGGACGGATCGCCCAGGCGCCGGCAAGATCGTTCGACGTGATGATGATCGGCGAGACGCCGTCGCCACCGCGGGCCGGGCGCGAGGCATCCTCGTCGTCGTCGCCGCGCGGCAATGCCTGGACCCAGGTCTGGCCGGTGTTGAAGCGGCCGGGAAAGTCGCGCAGCAGATAGAACGTCTTGGTCAGGACATGTTCGCGCGGCACCGGCTCGAGTTCGGGCACGTCGAGCGAGGACAGAATGGTGCGCAACGTCAGCATGCCCGGCGTCTGCGCCGCGCCGTTCTCTCCCGGCGGCGCCTCGATGGCGTCGCGGGTGTCGAACAGCACGGTGCCGCCCTGTTTCATGTAGGCGTCGATCCGGTTGAGGGCGTCCTGCGGCGGTTTTTCGGCCCCCGGCACAATGGGCCAGTAGATCAGCGGGAAGAACGCCAGTTCGTCATGCGCGGGATCGACGCCGATGGGGTCGCCGGCTTCCAGCGCCGTCCGCTGCGCGAGGAACAGCGTCAGACCGGCCATGCCGGCCTTGACGATGGAATCGACGTCGGCATTGCCGGTGACGACATAAGCGAGCCGGGTCTGCGAGGTGGCCTTGATGGCGAAATCGTCGCTCGATTCGGCGCGCGCCGGCCCGGCGGTTATCAATGCCGCGGCCAGCATCGCTGCGCCCATGATCGCGAGCGCCAGTGAAGCCGGTGCCGCGCGCCGCCTCAGCAACGCCGCGACACCGGCGCCGAGCATGGCGACGATCACGGCGTCGATCAGGAACAGGGCCAGCGCCGCCGACAGCAGGATCCCGCGCAGGTCGCGCGGTTCGGCGTTGGTGTAGGTGGCGTGGCGCGCGCGCAGGCTCGAGGTGTCGAGCGGCGCGACGCGATCGGCAGCCGCCAGCGCGTTGACCGCGAGCGGGCCGTCGGCCGGGCCGTAGAAGCCCGGCGGATGTTCCGGCGTCGCGCGGTCGCGGAAGTCGGCGGGCAGGGGCTTGGCGGTCGAGGGTGGCGGCCCGAACGCGCCGAAACCGTCGAGGATATGCAGCGGCGCCACCGTTTCCGCGGTGGCTTCGCCGGCGACGCCCGCGCCCGGTTTGGAGGTGTAGCCGGACATGTCGACGATCCGCCGCAGCATCTCGACGAAGGTGCCGGACATCGGCAGATCGGACCAGCGCATATCGGCGCTGACATGAAACAGGGTCACGATACCCTTGCCGCGATGTTCGCCGGTCACCAGCGGCGTTCCATCTTCCAGCGAGGCCCAGCTTTTCGTCGCCAGCGCCGCATCCGGCTCGGCGAGCACCTGGCGGTTGACGGTGACGTCCTTCGGCACCGACAGATTGGCGAACGGTCCGTCGGTGGCAAAGGCTGCCAGGTGCTGCGGCTTTTCCCAGGTCAGGCTGCCGCCGAGGCTGCGGCCGCCGCGGCGCAGTTTTACCGGCACCAGGTCGTCATCGGCCTGCGCCAGGCGCGGCCCGGCAAAGCGCACCAGCACGCCGCCCTGTTCGATCCAGGCGCCGATACGTTCGCGGATTTCGGGCGACAGCGTTCCGACGTCGGCCAGGATCATCATCGGCAGCTTCTGGTCGAGGAATTGCGTGATCACCTGTTGCGGCGCGCCCTTGTCGCCGAGCCGGACATCGGCGAACGGCGCCAGCGCGCGAGTGAGGTAGAAGGTCGATGCCAATAGCGGCTGCGCGGTATCGCTGGAGGAGCCGCTGACGACGCCGATCGCGCGCCGGCGCCAGCGCTTGTCCAGCAATTGCACCGCGCCGGCCGATCGTTCGCCGGCGACCTCGAGCCGCGCAATGTCGTTGCGCAATTCGACCGGAAGATCGAACGCGGCTTCGGTCTCGCGTTCCTGCGGCGCAAAGGTGTAGCGGGCCTCGCCGATCGGCGATCCCTTCTGGTCGAGCGCGCGCACGACGCCCGCCTCGACGCCGCCGCCGGTGCGCAGCACCTTCACGGTCATCTTCGCCGCGGCGTTTTCGGCCGCGGCCAAAGCCAGCGGCGGCGGCGTGCCGCCTTCAAAAATCGTCAACGCACGATCCCCGATGGTTTTGCCCAGGGCTTCGAGAAACTCCGGTCCGCGCCCGGTATCGACGCCGTCCGACAGCCAGGCGATCTCGCAATCTCCGGTTGCTTTGAGGAAACGCCCGATCGCGGGCAAGGTTTCAATCCGTTCGATCGAATACGGCTTTGGCGCCAGCTGGCGCAGCGCCACCCGGGCGGTGCCGCCCGGCATGATCGTGATGTCGCGGGCGGGCTCGGACAGCGGCACCAGCGCCACGCCGCGCCGGTCGTTGTCGGCATTCGCAATCAGCTCGTCGGCGGCCTTGATCCTGGTGTCCCAGCTCGTGGCCGCGCTCCAGCCGTCGTCGAGCAGGATCACAAGCGGCGCGCGGCTGCCGCCGGCCGCGCCGGTTTTCGGATTCCAGATCGGCCCGGCGGCGGCCAGGATCACGAGCGCCGCGGCCAGGAGGCGCAGGGCCGTCAGCCACCATGGCGTCCGCGAGGGGGTTTCCTCCTTCGGCGCGATGTCGAACAACAGCCGCGTCGGCGGGAATTCGACGCGCCGCGGCCGCGGCGGCATCACCCGCAACAGCCACCACAGGACCGGCAGGCTCAGCAGGCCCAAGAGCAGGATCGGTTCGGCGAACGAGAGCGGCAGGCCTGCGATCATGCGCTGCGTCCCGCCTTGACCGTCGCGGTGCGCGCGCTGCCCTTGCTCACCATCATGCCGCTATGCAGGAACAATAACAGCTCGGCGGCGGAGCGGCTGGTGGTGTGGGTCGAGAACAGCCAGTCGAGCTTGTTGGTCTCGTGGCGGATTTCGTCGCGATGGAACGCCACGCGCGCCACGTAATCGCCGGCCCATTTTTCCGCGCGGCCCGCGGTGATCACGCTGCCGCCTTCCGGCTCGACGAATTCGATCCGCCCCGAATAGGGAAAGCTCTCTTCGGCCGGGTCGACGATCTGGACCAGCGTGCCGTGCGCGCCGGATGCCGACAAACCCGCGAGCATGGTTCTGATCTCGGTGATCGGCGACCAGAAGTCCGACAGCACCACGATTTCGGCCAGCGCCGACGGCACGAAGGACGGCGGCAGGCTGAGGCGTGCGGCATCGTCGTGCAGCATCGCCTGCGCCATCTTGTCGATCACGGCACCGCTTGCGGTCGGGTTCATCAGGCCGGGAATGCCGACGCGTTCGCCGCCGGCGACCAGCAGCTCGGCGAGCGCAAAGGTCACGATCAGGGCGCGCTCCAGCTTGCTGTCGCGGGCCTGACTGGACGCGAACGCCATCGACGGCGAGCGGTCCGGCCAAAGCCACACGGTGTGGGCGGCTTCCCATTCCTGCTCGCGGACATAAAGATGGTCGTCGCGCGCCGATCGGCGCCAGTCGACCCGCTGCGAGGGTTCGCCGGAAACGAAGCGGCGGTATTGCCAGAAACTTTCGCCGGCGCCGGCGCGGCGGCGTCCATGCAGGCCGTGAATGACGTTGGCGGCGATGCGGCGGGCCTCGAGCACAAGACGCGGCAGCGTCGCGGCGAGCGTTCGGCTTTCGCCATCGGCACGTCGGATCGCTGTAATCTCCCTGGCTTCGTGCCTGGTCTCTGCGGCCATCAACCGATCCGCGTCTTCAATTGCCTGATCACGTCGGGAATGGTGCGGCCCTCGGCGCGTGCCGAGAACGTCAGCGCCATGCGGTGCTTGAGAATGGGCTCGGCGAGATCGAGGACGTCGTCGATCGAGGGCGCCAGCCGGCCGTCGAGGAGCGCGCGGGCGCGAACCGCGAGCATCAGCGACTGGCTGGCGCGCGGGCCCGGTCCCCAGGCGATCAGCTTGCCGGCCTCGCCGCCCTCCGGTCCGGGACGCGCCGAGCGCACCAGCGAAAGGATAGCCTCCACCACTGAATCGCCGACCGGCAGCCGCCGCACCAGCCGCTGCGCCGCCACCAGGATCTCGGCGTTCATCGAAACCTTGGCCAGCGTCTCGTCGGCGCCGGTGGTTTCGAACAGGATGCGCCGCTCGGCGTCGCGATCGGGATAATCGACGTCGATTTCCATCAGGAAGCGGTCGAGCTGCGCCTCGGGCAGCGGGTAGGTGCCTTCCTGCTCCAGCGGGTTTTGCGTCGCCAGCACGTGGAACGGCTTCGGCAGATCGTGGCGCGCGCCGGCAACCGTGATGTGCTGTTCCTGCATGGCCTGCAGCAGCGCGGACTGGGTACGCGGGCTGGCGCGGTTGATTTCGTCGGCCATCAGGAGCTGCGCGAACACCGGACCTGCGATGAAGCGGAACGACCGCTTGCCGGTGCTGCTTTCATCGAGCACCTCGGCGCCCAGAATATCCGAGGGCATCAGGTCGGGCGTGAACTGGATGCGCTTGGCGTCCAGCCCGAGGGTGGTGCCGAGCGTTTCGACCAGCTTGGTCTTGGCAAGGCCGGGCACGCCGATCAAGAGCGCATGACCGCCGGACAGGATCGTCACCAGGGTGTTTTCGATCACCCGGTCCTGGCCGAAAATAACGGTGGAGATCGCATCCTTCGCCGCGCGGATTTGTTCGGCGACCTGCTCGGCCGAACGGACGATCACGTCCTCGAGTTTTTCGACACTATCTGCGCCAGCCATCTGCTTCTCCTTCAAACGAGGCCTGCGACACCGCTTGCATCGTCATGCCATGAACCCCATGCTAAACTTATGCAAAGGCCATGTATTTGTTGAATTAAACTATCCCCACATTACCGGTTTTTCGGGGTATGAACGGCATCACGATATGGCGACCTGATCCGGGCTTTTACGGTTGGAACTCGTTCAAGGCGCGCTTCGTGAGACTTGCACCAATCGTGCCAAATCGAGGCGCTCAGACTCGGATCAAACAATGGCGAAGCAAGGGCAGACCACCAATCAAGGCCTCGAAGGGCTGACGGCTGCTGCCACACATGCTGCAAAGGACGCCGCGGACACCAGCGCCGCCGGAAAAGGGCTGCCGCCGGTGCATTTGTGGAATCCGCCGTTCTGCGGCGATCTCGACATGCGAATCGCCGGCGATGGTACGTGGTTTTACATGGGGACGCCAATCGGACGGCCGGCGCTGGTCCGCCTGTTTTCGACGATCCTCAAGCGCGAGAACGGCAAGCACTTTCTCGTGACACCGGTGGAGAAGGTCGGCATTCGCGTCGACGATGCGCCGTTTCTCGCGGTCGAGATGGCCGTGGAGGGCGACGGAAGCGAGCGGCGCCTGCGTTTCCGCACCAATGTCGACGACTGGGTGACCTGCGATTCCGCCCATCGGCTGCGATTCGAGACCGCTGCCGACGGCGGCCTGACGCCCTATCTTCATGTCCGGGCCGACCTCTGGGCCAAGGTCACCCGCGCGCTCTACTACGATCTGGTTGACATGGGCGAGGAGCGGGTGGTCGATGGTCGTCCGATGTTCGGCGTGGCATCAGGCGGCGCGTTTTTTGCGATGGCGGATGCGGAAGAGGTGAGGGGCGCGACTTGAACGAGCCGATGCTGAAGACCGATCCGGCTGCCATCAACTCGGCGGAGTTTTTCGAACGGAGCCGGGCGCGGCTCGGCTTCGCCGTGCCGCCGGGCCTGGTCGACCCCAACATCATTCCGAAGAGCGGCGACCAGGGCACCGATCGCATGCTGGAGATCATCGCCCGCGAACAGCCGGTTCGGCCTGCGGCGGTATTGATCCCGGTGGTGGACCATCCGCAGCCGACCGTGCTGTTGACCCAGCGCGCCGCCCACCTCAACGACCACGCCGGCCAGATTTCCTTTCCCGGCGGCAAGATCGACGCGACCGACGTCACTCCGCTCGACGCCGCGTTGCGCGAGGCCGAGGAGGAGATCGGGCTTTCGCGCGAATTCGTCGATCCGATCGGCTATCTCGATCTTTACGGAACCGGTTTCGGATTTCGCATCCTGCCGACGGTGGCGCGGGTGCGGCCGGGCTTCAGGCTGCGCATCAACAAGTCCGAAGTCGACGATGCGTTCGAGGTGCCGCTGGCGTTCCTGATGGACCCCGCGAACCACCAGATCCACAGCAAGGAATTTCGCGGCATGGAGCGCTCCTACTACGCCATGCCGTTCGCGGAACGTTATATCTGGGGCGCGACCGCCGGGATTCTGCGGGTGCTGTACGAGCGGATCTGTCTGGCATGATCCGTCCGGCCTTCACCGAAGTCCTGATCTTCCTGACCCCATTCGCGGCCTATGTGGTGTTTTTGCTCGCGACCCGCTCCGGGCTGTTGATGCAGACGTCGTGGCCGCTGCACGTCATCGCCAAACTGCTGGTGGGTTCGCTGCTGCTGGTGATCGTCAGTTTTGTCCTGCTGGCGCAATTTTCCGGCGCGTCGCCGGATTCGACCTACATTCCCGCGCATGTCGAGAACGGCAAGCTCGTTCCCGGAGTTGAAAAATGACCGGTGCGCGGCTGGACGCGCCCTGGCTCAGATCCGGCCCAGCCGCCCGCGTGCTCGGGCTGTTGAACGGTAACGGCGAGGAAGCGCGCGTGGTCGGCGGCGCGGTCCGCAACGCGCTCCTGAACATTCCGATCGTCGATATCGATATCGCGACCACCGCTCTGCCCGCGGAGGTGATCCGCCGCGCCAGGGCGGCCGGCATCAAGAGCGTGCCGACCGGCATCGACCACGGCACCGTGACGCTGGTCGTCGATGCGCAGCCGTTCGAGGTCACCACCTTGCGCGAGGATACCGAAACCTTCGGGCGCAAGGCCAGGGTCGCGTTCGGCCGCGACTGGGTCGCCGACGCGGAGCGGCGCGACTTCACCATCAACGGCCTGTCGGTCGATGCGGCCGGTATCGTGCACGATCACGTCGGCGGCCTTGACGATATTGCCGCCAGGCGCGTGCGCTTCATCGGCGACCCCTATCAGCGGATCGCCGAGGACTATCTGCGCATCCTGCGGTTCTTCCGCATTCATGCCGCCTTCGGCGCCGGCGAACCCGATCGCGCCGGCTGCCTTGCCTGTATCCGCGCCCGCGCGGGCCTTGCCAGCCTTTCCGCCGAGCGGGTGCGGATGGAAATGGTGAAACTGATGGTCGCCGAAGGCGCGGCCGGCGCGATCCAGGCCATGGCGGATGGCGGGTTGCTGCTGCCGATTTTCGGCGGCGTCGCCTACACGGGACCGTTTGCGAAGATGATCGCGGCGGAGCGCCTGCTGGGACTGAAGCCGGACCCGGTTCGCAGGCTCGGGGCGCTCGCGGTCGCGGTCACCGAGGACGCGAGACGGCTCGCGACCCGGCTGCGGCTTTCGAATGCGGAAACCAGGGCGCTCGAACTCCATGGGCCATCGCTGGTGGCGGCTCGCCGGCATGGACGAGGCCACCGCGCGGCGGCGGCTGTACCGGCTCGGCGCGGATCGCTACCGCGACCGGCTGATGCTGGCCTGGACGCGGGCAGGGGATAAACCGGATTCCACGCCGTGGCAGGAGCTTGCGCGCCTGCCGGAGCGCTGGAGCGCGCCGAAGTTTCCGCTCAAGGCGGCCGATTTCATCGCGCGCGGAATTGCCGAAGGCCCGACGCTCGGGCAGGTCATGGCGCTGGCCGAGGATGCCTGGCTGGCGGCGAATTTTCCGCTGGATCAAACCGCGCTCGACGCCATCGCCGACCACGCCGTAACCCGTTTCACCCGCGATATCAGGCTGTGAATCTCGTTTCCGGCTTCGCCGATATTTCCGCGGCTCAGCTGCTGCTGGTTGCCGGCGTCGCGCTGTTTGCCTCGATCATCGGCGGATTGGCCGGCTACGGGACGGGTGCGTTGATGCCGCTGGTGCTGGTGCCGCTGGTCGGCGCCGAGCCGGTGGTGCCGATCATCGCGATCTCGGCCATCTTCACCAATCTCAGCCGTACCGCGGCCTATCTGCGCCATGCCGACCGCCGCCGCGCGCTGATCGTGATCCTGGCCGCCGCCGTGACCACCGCGCTCGGCGCCTACGGCTACACCAGACTTTCCAATGCCGGTGCGGCGCTGGTGATCGGCGCCATGCTGATCGCAAGCGTGCCGCTGCGCCGGCTGGCCAGGCGCCGCAATGTCAGGATCGGCGATGCCGGGCTCGGCGTCGGCGCGGTGGGCTACGGCGTCGTGGTCGGCGGCACCTCGGGATCGGGCGTGATCCTGCTGTCGCTGTTGATGGCGGCGGGGCTGGAAGGCGCGGCGGTGATCGCCACCGACGCCGTGGTCTCGGTCGCCACCAGCCTGATCAAGCTTTCGGTGTTTGGGCTGGCCGGCGTCGTCACCGCGCAGGTGCTCGCCTTCGCGCTTCTGATCGGCGGCGTGGCGCTGCCCGGGGCGTTTCTGGCCCGCGCCTTCGTCGAGCGCATGCCGGTGCATATCCACACCGCGATCCTCGACGTCGCCGTGATCGCCGGCGGCGTGGTGATGATTTCGTCGGCGCTGCGATCTTTCTTCACTTAGAAATCCGAACAGGCCAGTCGACGCGATTGCCCCGGAACGGAAATCGCGCGGATCCGGAATGTCTTCGATCAAATAAATTCTAATTGCCAAACGGCAGGTAATGTATCGTGAACGTTAAAGTGGAGGACATTGTCCAGGACGCTGTCCGTGCGCTCGCCATCCGGCATGAGACCGGCCCGCTCGGCGTCGTCACGCTGAGCGCCGGTGTGGCGTCCTGGTGTTTGGGGCGTTTGACCGCAACGCCTGCGTGGCTGGTCGGGGCGGCGGATGCCGCCCTCTACGAGGCCAGAGCAGATGTGTTCGACTACATCGAGCGGTTCTACAACGCCGTCCGGCGTCATTCGACGATCGGATACCTCAGCCCTGTTGAGTTCGAACGCAAGGTGGGATTAGCTTAACCAGGTGTCATCAAACCGGCAGCAGCTCAATAAGCAATGCCCTATTTTGAAGTGTGATGAGCATCACGGCGACCAACGACCTGATCGCATAGTCCTGCAACTACAGATTGGGAGGGAATGGCCCCCCAAACTCAGCAGGAGGCGAATATGGAAAGACAGCAACCTGAAATCAATGAGCCCGAGCTGACGGCCGAAGAGCTGGATAGCGTCAGCGGTGGGCTTCGGAACAATCAGACCGAAGCGTGGGGCTGGTTCCAACTCGGGATGGCGAAAGGCTTTGCGGAGGCAGGCGGCGTTGGTTGTTGGATTCATTGATCAGAACGAGGGGTCGCCCAGTCGGCGCGCAACCAGAGGAGATGGAGATGGATACCCGGAAAGACGAAATCAGCATTACGAGTGAAATCAGGCCGTATGAATTGACGGCTGTCGAGATGGATGCCGTGAGCGGCGGACTTAGGAACAATCAGACGGCATGGTGGCATGCCGTCACAAGAGGTATCGAAGTAGGATTGATAATGGGTGGCGCAACCGTAGTGTGTACACCGTGACGAAAACAAGGAGAGGCCGCCTCAGTTGGCGGCCTCTCGAATTCACGTCGTCTCTTGGCACGAACCGGACCAGCCGGGGCGGTCTGACGATGTCCGTTGATTGGGGTAGACCGGAAGTGGTTGGCCCACAGGCTGAATGACTCGAATGACTCAAACCGGACTTCCTTCTCAATGCAGCTAGCCGCAATCGGTCCCTCGTGGTTTGAGTGTGAATAAGCCTCGAACATTGACCCCTCTATCGTTCGTGGGATCAATACTTCAACGCGTAGATCGGCCTTGAGACCCCGCGCCGATAACCGTAGAGTTGAAGACCTGCAAACCAGCGACGAGTTGCGAGGGGGCCGTTACGTCAGGCCAAGTGCTGATGAAGCGATTTGCTTGTCTTCACGCCCGTAGTTGATGGCCCGTTGAATAGGTGACATCATCATGAGCATGGGTTTGGACCGCAAACCGCAGGTACGCCGGACGACGCCGCCGTCGGAAAGTGTCGTTGCGAGCTGGTACGAGAACGCCAGTTTACTCGATAGCTACAGCATTGACTTGAGTGCATCGGAACAGTCGAGCATGCGCGAGCTGGCGACGCGGACACTCGTCAATCCACCCGCGTGGCAAAAGGCGTTGATCGCGCTGCGCGACGCCATGGTTACGCCCTTTGGCATCAAAACCTCCGATACGGTCAGGACGTCCCCGGACAGCCATGAACGGGTGGATTTCTTCCCGGTGCACTGGGAGGGCAAGGACGAAATTGTGCTCGGTACGGATGACCGACACCTGGACTTCCGGCTATCTCTGCTCCGACGCCATTCTCCAATAGGCACGTTGCTCATCGCGACAACCGTTGTGCATACCCACAATGCCTTGGGCTTCACCTATCTCAACGCGATCAGGCCTATTCATCACCTCGTGGTCAGGGCCAACCTGGCACGCTGTGCACAAGCTTAGTAGCAGTGGTGGTTCGGCATAGCACCAGAGTATTTCATTGGACGGCCCCATGTCGTTCGGCGTTCCGCCTGCTTCTGGCACATAGCTTCACTTGATGCGGTGCAGCGACATGTCCGGAGTTGGGAGCAGGCCGGAAGTAATCGGCCTCCGGTCAAAGTGTCGCGGTTGACCCATCTCGGACATTAGATTGCAGCGACTGTACCGATTGCTTGTCCTTTGCTCCTCGCCGTCGATTAAAGTTCTCGAATCTTCGCTGGTGGTAAATCCTTTAGCCCATCTGACGGCAGGTGCTTCGGCATGTCGAGTCTCGCCACGCCGATCCGGTTGTCTCCCATCCCATAATAAACGTCGAAGCGATCGGGTGACCCGAGATCGTCTCGCCGATCGATGCCGGTAGGGAATACAACGTTGGCGAAGATCCCTTGGCGTTCCTGCGGCAATTCCGGTATCAGCACCGGCTCCCGCGAACGGAAGCGAATAACTTGAGGAAGCTCCTCGGAAAGCACCAGCACTCCAGCCGAGTAGCACAGCTTGTGTGGGGACCCGGGAGAGGCCGAAAGCTCGCTGACGCCGTGGTAAATTGTCAGCCAACCGTGCCGGGTCAGGATGGGCGGTGTGCCGCCGCCGATTTTGAGCTGTTCCCAGGCTGCCACCGGGGCGGCCAAGCGGTGATGCGAGCCGAAATGACTGAGATGAAAGGGTTCACAGTCTGCCATGGCCGTCGAGCAATAGGAAATCCAGATGCTTTCGCGATGGAGGTCCATCAAGCCGGACGCAGGATGACGCGACGTTTCCTCGGGACGAGTTCCGGGAAACAGTGGCCGCTGCAGGAGGGCCATTGAGAGCTGTCCCGATGGATCCGGTATAGCGACAGGGAAGACACTGGCGTCCTTGTTGTCCACGCCTTCGAACTCAATGCCCTCATACGGCCGGAAGGTAGCCAACCCCAGGCGTTGCCAGTGGAACAAGTCTTTGGATATTGCCAGTGCGATCCGTGGGCCGTTCGGTGAATGCGCCGTGTAAGTCATGACGTAACGTCGGAGCGGCTCGACAAACGTGATACGCGGATCTTCGCAGCCGCCGGTGCCGTCCGGCCGCAGTTCGTAATCCATTTCAGGCTCAAGTGCGATACCGAGCCGCTCGACCCCGACCGGATCCCCGGTCTCATTGAACAAGAACTCGCGCTATACCGATGCGGGAGTAGTTACCCCGCGCGACCAGCCGCGGGAAAAGGTAAAGCTGACCATCCGGACCACGCGCGGCGGCTGGGTTCAGGACGCCTGCGGCTTCCAGAGGATTACCTGGCTCCGGTTCCATCAACACTCCAAGACGCCTCAACTGGAAGTCACTCATCTCGTGCCATAAGCGACATTGCCCATCCGGGAGGCTCCTATGCGGCGCGGAGTTGAAAATCCCGTTCTCTGTGGTCACCCACGCCAGTGCCATTGGCGGCCTCTTTCATTTCAAACCAAGCGTGCGATGTCGCTATTGGCACTTTGCGGACGTGACGCGATGTCGGACTTGAGTCGGAATCCGAACCAAAGCGGACGTCCGCAAAAAGCCAGGGAGAGGCGGGGTGGATCGCCGCGTGCCCTGGTTGGTCCGCACGCTGCATTAGGGCCGCTGATTTGCCCGACGTGTCAAATTCAGTCGCCGGCATCGCAGTAGCCGGCGACCGGCGGCTACTTTGCATGGGGTTGTTTTCGATATTTTTGGTCGGAGCGAGACCGGGTCCTGCTTTGGCGCGGCAAAAGCTTCAGGCTGCGCCGTCAGGCAGCAACTCCGTCAGCGAGCGGATGATGCGGTCGGGCTTGATGCTGGAATCCGCGGGCAGGCCCTCGCCGTGCACGTCGATCCAGATGGCGTAGATGCCGAGGCGCTGCGGCGCCACGACCTCCCACTCCAGATTGTCGCCGACCATCCAGGTCTCGGGCGCGCTGACGCCGAGCGCCTGCATGGCGTGCCGATAGGCGCGCTCTTCCGGCTTGCCGAAGCCATGCTCGCCCTCGATCTGGATATGATCGAAGCGGTGCGTCAGCGCGAAGCGCTCGACCTTGGCGCGCTGCGGGCCGGCGGCGCCGTTGGTCACCAGCGCCAGTTTGACGCCGTGCGCCCTCAGGGCATCGATCGCATCGTGCGCGCCCGGAAACACGAACATCTCCTGTTCGCGATAGGCGTGAAAGCGATCGGCGAGCCGGACCGCAAGGCCCAATCGGCAGCGGCTCGTGGCCCTTTGCGGCAAGCGCTGCAAAGGCGCCCCGGACCACCACGTGACGGGCCTCCTCGAGCTTGAGCCGCCACTCGGCCTCCGCCGTGGCCCAGAACTTTCGCGCGTACTCCACGACCGCCGCGGCGACCTGTGTCGATGGGGTGGACCCGAACTCGGCGGTAAATTCGGTCGCGACCTTGTTCCAGGCGATATCGGGCCGGCCATAGGCCGACAGAATGGTGTCGTCCATGTCGATCAGCATCGCGCGCGGCAGTTGCGTCATGGGGTTCAGGGCCACTTCACTTCCGGGGGCATCGACGACAGGATCGACTCCACATTGCCGCCGGTCTTCAGGCCGAAAATGGTGCCGCGGTCGTAGAGCAGGTTGAATTCGACGTAACGCCCGCGCCGGATCAGCTGTTCCTCGCGGTCATCAGCGGTCCACAGCGCGTTGAAATTGCGCCGGACCAGGTCGGGATAGATCTTCAGGAAGGCACGGCCGACGTCCTCGGTGAAGGCGAGGTCGGCGTTCCAGTCGCCTGAATCGTGCCAGTCGTAGAAAATGCCGCCGATGCCGCGCGCCTCCTTGCGATGCGGCAGGTAGAAATATTCATCGCACCATTTCTTGTATTTCGGGTAACTCGCGATGGCGGCGTGGGCGTCGCAGGCGGCCTGCATCGCGGCATGAAAGGCAATCGTGTCGGGATCATGCTGGGTCCGCCGCCGGTCCAGCACCGGCGTCAGATCCGCGCCGCCGCCGAACCAGGCCTTGGTGGTGACGACGAAGCGGGTGTTCATGTGCACCGCCGGGATGTTCGGATTGCGCAGATGCGCGATCAGCGAAATGCCCGAGGCCCAGAAGCGCGGATCCTCGGCGGCGCCGGGAATCTGCGCGCGGAACTCGGGGGCGAACTCGCCATGCACGGTCGAGCAGTGCACGCCGACCTTCTCGAACAGCCGCCCGCGCATCACGCTCATCACCCCGCCGCCGCCCGGCTCGCCGGTATGGTCGGTACGTTCCCAGCGCGTGCGCACGAAGCGCGCGGCGCCGCCGGGATAGAGCGACGCCGGCGCGTCGTCCTCGAGCTTCTCGAAGGCTGCGCAGATATCGTCGCGCAGGCGCTCGAACCAGCCGCGCGCGCGCGCCTTGCGATCCTCGATCACCGACATGTCCATAAGAAATTCCTAACGTTTATTCTCCGTCATTGCGATCCAACGGGTCGGCGCGAAGCGCCGCCCGATGATAAACTCCGCGAAGCAATCCATGGCGCCGCGAAGAAAGAATGGTCGCAATGACGGCAAGTCCCAACTTATCCCTGCGGGCCGTAATAGGTGCAGCTTTCGCCGCAGCTGTCACGATGAATGCTCACCCGCGCGATCTGCCCCGCCTGCTGCACCCGTTCAAAGACGAAGCGCGACAGGTTCTCCAGCGTCGGCGGCCCGAGCGCCTCGATCTTGTTGAGCAGCTTGTGGTCGAGCATTTTCTGCACCTCCGCGATGCTGCGCTGGAGCAGGCCCAGATCCAGCACCATCCCGGTCGCGGGATCGGGCGTGCCGCGCACGGTGACCTCGGCGCGGAACGAGTGGCCGTGGATTTCCAGGCTTGCCTCACCCAGCGTCGTGCCCGGCAGCGCATGGGCGGCCTCGAACCGGAACGATTTTGTCAGTTCCCACATTCCTGAAAATCCAACCTTTATCTGATACCAAGGGTCTTGTGCGTCTGCAGGCTGAGCCGCCATTGCGGATGACGGATGCAATAATTGACGGCGCGCTCGGTGTTTGCGGCGACGTCGGGCCCATCCATCGGCTGCAGCGAGAATCGCTCGAAGGCGAGACCGGCGAACGCCGCGGGCATGGCGCCGGCCTGCGGATAGACCAGTTTGAGTTCGTCGCCCTGCCGTATCAGCAATTCCGCGCCGGCCTTGGGACTGACGCAGATCCAGTCCACGCCGTCGGGCGGCTCGATCGTGCCGTTGGTTTCGAGCCCAATCGAGAAGCCGCGTGCGTGCAGCGCATCGATCAGGTCGGCGTCCACCTGCAACAGCGGTTCTCCGCCGGTCAATACCACGTAACGGTATCCATGCTCTCCCGCCCATTGGCTGGCGATGGCATCGGCGAGATCGTCGGCCGACGCAAAGCGGCCGCCGAACGTGCCGTCGGTTCCGACAAAATCCGTGTCGCAGAATTTGCAGGTCGCGCTGGCGCGGTCCTGCTCGCGGCCGCTCCAGAGATTGCAGCCGGCGAACCGGCAAAACACCGCCGCGCGGCCGGCATGGGCGCCTTCGCCCTGCAAGGTCAGAAAGATTTCCTTGATCGCGTAGCTCACCGCGCCGCCTCCTTGGGTGCGGAACCGGTCTGCCGCAGCGCTTCCCCCAATGCCATCGCCGCTGCGACGGCGATGTTCAGCGAGCGCAGGCCGGGCTTGATCGGAATTACCAGCCGGGCGTCGGCAGCGCCAGCGACGTCGTCGGGAACGCCGGCGGATTCCCGCCCGAACAGCAAAATGTCGGCCGCGCTGTAGCGAAAATCAAGATAGGAACGGGCGCCCCTGGTCGTGAACAGGATCAGCCGGTAGCCCCCGTCGTTGCGCCATTGCTCGAATTTTGGCCAGGAGTCGTGGCGCGTGATGCTCACCTGGTCGAGATAATCCATGCCGGCCCGGCGGAAGTGCCGGTCGGACACCGGAAAGCCGGCGGGCTCGATAATATGGGCGGCCACGTCGAGGCAGGCGCAGAGACGGAGAATCGTCCCGGCGTTTTGGGGAATATCGGGCTGGAAAAGCGCAATCTGCATCGTCGTGACGGCCCTTCCGGTCCCTCCATGAATTGCCTGAATAAATCGCCGCTCGGCGCGGAATTAGTGCATTGCACGCTGGCCAGCCGATAGCGGGCTTGCGCTCTTCCGGCAAGGGTGCCAATAGAACGATTCTGGACTGCTTCTTACTGGCGACTGGCCGGGAAGAGCGGTCTTTCTGCCGCCGCGGGGGTCGCGGGCGCCGGCAGCCTCCCTTGGGTATCGTTGATGCGTGCCTGGGGCGGTTCCACCGGCTGCAGCTGAGAAAGGGTTTGGAATCGTGACGACAGCGTCTTCGGCGGATCATCCCACACGCCGTGATTTCCTCTTTGTTGCAACGGGAGCTGCCGCCGCCGTCGGCACAGTGGCCGCGGTCTGGCCGCTGGTTTCCCAGATGAATCCGGACGCCTCGACCATCGCGGCCGGCGCGCCGATCGAGGTCGATCTGACGCCGATTGCCGAGGGGCAGGACATCAAGGTGTTCTGGCGGGGCAAGCCGATCTACATCAGCCATCGCACCAAGAAGCAGATCGACGAGGCCCGCAGCGTCCCCGTCTCGAGCCTGCCCGATCCGCAACCCGACCAGGCCCGGGTCAAGGAAGGCCACGACCAGTGGCTGGTCGTGATCGGCATCTGCACCCACCTCGGCTGCATCCCGATCGCCCATGAGGGCAATTACGACGGCTTCTTCTGCCCCTGCCACGGCTCGCAATACGACTCCTCCGGTCGCATTCGCCAGGGACCTGCACCCGCCAATCTGGCAGTGCCGCCCTATCAATTCGTTTCCGACAGCAAAATCCAGATTGGCTGAGCCTCGGACCTGCTTCCGAGACCTTGAGCCCTTCGCGTCGCCTTATTTCCTCAGGATCGCATCATGAGCGGACCATCCGACTACCAGCCGACCAATCCAGCCTTGAAGTGGATTGAGCGGCGCCTGCCGATTATGGGTCTCGTCCATTCCTCGTTCGTGGCTTATCCGACCCCGCGCAATCTGAACTACTGGTGGACCTTCGGCGCCATCCTGTCGATGATGCTCGCCGTCCAGATCCTGACCGGCGTCATCCTGGCGATGCACTACACGCCGACTGCCGATCTGGCCTTCAGGTCGGTGGAAGGCATCGTGCGCGACGTGAATTACGGCTGGCTGCTGCGCAACGTGCACGCCGCCGGCGCCTCGATGTTCTTCTTCGCGGTCTACATCCACATGCTCCGCGGCCTCTATTACGGGTCGTACAAGGAGCCGCGCGAAATCCTCTGGATCCTCGGCGTCATCATCTACCTCCTGATGATGGCGACGGGCTTCATGGGCTATGTGCTGCCGTGGGGCCAGATGAGCTTCTGGGGCGCCACCGTCATCACCAATTTGTTCTCCGCCGTGCCCTATTTCGGCGAGAGCATCGTGACCCTGTTGTGGGGCGGCTATTCCGTCGGCAATCCGACGCTGAACCGCTTCTTCTCGCTGCACTACCTGCTGCCGTTCGTGATCGCGGGCGTGGTCGTGCTGCACGTCTGGGCGCTGCATGTCGCGGGCCAGAACAATCCGGCCGGCGTCGAGGCCAAGACCGAAAAGGACACCGTGCCGTTCACGCCCTATGCCACCATCAAGGACGCGTTCGGCATCTCCTGCTTCCTGATCTTCTTCGCCTGGTTCATCTTCTACATGCCGAACTATCTCGGCGACGCCGACAACTACATCCCCGCCAATCCGGGCGTGACGCCGGCGCATATCGTGCCCGAATGGTACTACCTGCCGTTCTACGCGATCCTGCGCTCGATCCCGAACAAGCTCGCGGGCGTGATCGCGATGTTCTCGGCGATCCTCGTGCTGGCGTTCCTGCCGTGGCTCGATAGCGCGAAGACCAGGTCCTCGAAGTATCGCCCGCTGGCGAAGCAGTTCTTCTGGATCTTCGTCATCGTCTGCGTGCTGCTGGGCTATCTCGGCGCGCAGCCGCCGGAAGGCATCTATGTGATCGCCGGACGCATCCTGACCTTCTGCTACTTCGCCTATTTCCTGATCCTGCTGCCGCTCCTCAGCCGGATCGAGACGCCGCGGCCGGTTCCCAATTCGATCGCCGACGACGTGCTGGCGAAGACCGGAAGCAAGACGGCGCCGATGGTGTCCACGGTGATCGCGCTTGTCGTCGCGGGCGGGCTGCTCGCCGGAAGCGTGCAAAACGCCCGCGCCGCGGAGCAGGAAGTCCCGCCGTCGCAGAAATGGTCGTTCGCGGGGCCGTTCGGCAAGTTCGATGTCGGGTCGGTGCAGCGGGGCCTGAAGGTCTACAAGGAAGTCTGCTCGAACTGTCACTCGCTGTCCTATGTCGCGTTCCGCAACCTCGCCGATCCCGGCGGGCCCGGCTATACGCCGGCGCAGGCCGCGGCCTTCGCGGCCGAATACAAGATCAAGGACGGCCCCAACGACCAGGGCGAAATGTTCGATCGGCCGGGCCGGCCGGCGGACTATTTTCCCCCGCCGTTCCCGAACGAACCGGCCGCGCGCGCGGCCAATGGCGGCGCGCTGCCGCCCGATCTGTCCCTCATCACCAAGGCGCGTTCCTACGAGCGCGGCTTCCCGAGGTTCATCTTCGACTTCTTCACCCAGTTCCAGGAGCAGGGCCCGGACTACGTCGATGCCATCCTGCAGGGGTTCGAGGACAAGCCGCCGGCCGGCGTGACCATCCCGGAAGGGTCCTACTACAACAAGTATTTCCCCGGCCACGCCATCAAGATGCCGAAGCCGCTCAGCGACGGCCAGGTCACCTTCGACGACGGTTCGCCGGCGACGGTGGCGCAATACGCCAAGGACGTCACCACCTTCCTGATGTGGGCCGCCGAGCCGCACTTGGAGGCGCGCAAGCGGATGGGCATGCAGGTGTTCGTCTTCCTGATCCTGCTTACGGGCCTGCTGTATTTCACCAAGAAGAAGGTCTGGGCCGACGCGCACTGATCCCGGCGGCGATGCCACGAATTTGAAAAGGCCCCTGCGGGGGCTTTTTTGTTGGATCATTGCGTCCCGACCGCGCAGCGGACAAGATGACGGCCGATCGGCCCGCAAAAAGATCACCGGAGGAACTCATGGGTACCAGCATTTCGTTCAAGCGCCCGGACGGCAAGGACGCCGGCGGCTATCTCGCCAATGCCAAGCGCGGCGATGCGCCGGGCGTGGTCGTGATCCAGGAGTGGTGGGGGCTGCAGGAGCAGATCAAGGGGATGTGCGACCGCTTCGCGCTGGCCGGCTTCGACGCGCTGGCGCCCGATCTCTACAACGGCAAGGTGGTGCCCTATCACGACACCGACGCCGCCGGCAAAGAAATGAATTCGCTGGATTTCATGGATGCCACCACGCAGACCGTGCGCGGCGCCGTGCAGTATCTCGCCAGGAACGGCGCCAAGGTCGGCCTGACCGGCTTTTGCCTCGGCGGCGCGGTCACCATCATCGGCGCCACCAGGATTCCGGAACTGACCGCGGGCGTGGTGTTCTACGGCATTCCGCCGGAACAGGCGGCCAAGCCCGCGGACGTGAAGATTCCGCTGCAGGCGCATTTCGCCAACAAGGACGACTGGTGCACGCCGCAGGTGGTCGACGCCTTCGAGACGGCGATGAAGGCCGCCGGCAAGTCGCTCGAGCTGTTCCGCTATGACGCCGAGCACGCCTTCGTCAACGAGCAGCGGCAATCCGTGCACGACCGCCAATGCGCCGAACTCGCCTGGAGCAGGGCCACGGAGTTTTTCAAAAAGCATCTGGGGTGAGGATGGCGCGCCCCGCCGCCTAAGCTGTCGTCCCGGCGAACGCCAGGCGTTCGCCGGGACGACGAGAGTTGGCGATCAGCTCCTGTGCACCGCATCCCACCACGGGCACGTCCCCGGCATCAGCTGATAATTCCCCTTCATCACCTGCACCGGCGCGCGCCGGCCTTCCGCCGCGGCGCGCATCCGCATCTCGCGCGCCACTTCGCGGTCGGCGGGCGGCAGCCAGGTGCGTTCATGGCCCCACAGGCTGGGGCCGTCATGCATCTCGACCGGTTGCCAGTTCGCCGGATCGATTTCGCGGCCGCCCCAGCCGCATTCGATCATGAAGGATGACGGCGACTTGCAGTAGAACGAGGTCATGAGGTCGTTGGTGTGGCGGCCGAGCGTGACGCTGACGCGATCCGGCTCGGTCAAGGCGATATCGTAGGCCTGGCCGACATCGTCGAGCGAAAACAATTCCACCATCAAATGGTGCATGCCGCTGTTGCCGGTCTCGATCATCGCGAGGCTGTGGTGACGCCCGTTGACGTGGAAGAAATAGGCGCGGAACGGCCTGAGAATGTAGTCGCTGAGGGCGAAGCCGAGCAGGTCGACATAGAACGCCATCATCGGATCGATGTTCTCGACCGTCAGCACGGCGTGGCCGAGGCCGAGCGGGCCGGTGCGGAAACCCGAGATCGAGCGGCCCGGGCTGAACGGCTCCTCGGCGATCTCGGCGCCGTAAAACGCCTCCAGCCGGTTGCCGGCGGGATCGCTGAATGAAATCAGCGCGCGTACGCGCCTGGTATCGGCCAGCGCCCGCGGCTCCGCGGTCACCTCGACCCCGGCCTTTTCCAGCCGGGCGGCGAGCGCGTCCAGCTCGGCCGCGTCCGCAACCTCCCAGCCGAAGAAGCGCGAACCCTCGGGCTGCGCGCGGTCGATGACGATGCGCTGCTTGCGGTCGTCCATCCGGAACGCCAGCAGCGAGGGGCTGCGCTCCAGCGCCTGCAGGCCCACGAGGCCGGTGCCGAACTGCCGCCAGTCGTCGAGCGCGGCCGAGCCGAAGCCGGCATATCCCAGTGCCCTTACCGCCATCGCGCGCCTCCCGTTTGGGCTGAATCCTACGCATATTCCGGGCTTTTCAATACCGAAAGATGGCCGGAAATCGTTAACCCGCCGGGCGCCGTGGCGGCGATCCCGGCTTGACGTCTCCGCCCGGCCATGGTGTTTAACCGCCCATGAACACCGTCGTCCGCAACGCCCGTCTGTGGTGGCGCACCTCCTGACGAGGTGGCCGGTGCGATTTCATTTTCCCCAATCGTTCGAGGCCGTCATCGCAGCGCGACGGCCTTTTCGTTTGTCCTGTGTGGCGTTCCCTCGGCAAGTTTCGTAAGAGGATCACATGAACAGGACAGCTTTCTCCCTGCCGGCCCGCAGCGAATATCGCACCCGTGGCGGGCTCGCGGTGACGCGGTCGGTGGAGCAGTTCTCCGGCGGCGCCTCCAGGCTCGACGATCTGATCGACCTGCTCGACCGCCGCCCCGGGGTGGTGCTGTCGTCGGGCACCACGGTGCCCGGCCGCTACGAGAGTTTCGATCTCGGCTTTTCCGATCCGCCGCTGCGGCTGGTGACCAGGGGATCCGATTTTGCGCTGGAAGCGCTGAACGCGCGCGGCGAGGTGCTGATCGCCTTCCTCGGCGACGTCCTGCGCGAGCCCTGCGTCGTCGTGTCCGAGAAAAATGCCGCGCGGCTTGCCGGCCATATCCAGCGCGGCGCAGCTCCGGTCGACGAGGACCAGCGTACCCGCCGCGCCAGCGTGATGTCGCTGGTGCGCGATCTCGTGGCCGCGTTCGGCGCCAATGACGATCCGCTGCTCGGCCTGTTCGGCGCCTTCGCCTACGACCTGGTATTCCAGATCGAGGACCTCGTGCAGAAGCGTCCGCGCGAGGGCGACCAGCGCGACATCGTGCTCTACGTGCCGGACCGCCTCCTGGCCTATGACCGCG
This sequence comes from uncultured Alphaproteobacteria bacterium, assembly GCA_963721275.1. GTDB lineage: Bacteria > Pseudomonadota > Alphaproteobacteria > Rhizobiales > Xanthobacteraceae > Bradyrhizobium. The sequence continues at coordinate 68,626 of CAVRIQ010000030.1, forward strand.
CCACCGGGCGCGGCGTGGTGCTGAGCTACGATTTTGCATGGAACGGCAAATCGTCCGAGGGGCTGCCGCGGGAGACGGCGGAAAGCGTCTACGCGAAAACGCCGCGGCAGGGATTTGCCGATCACGCGCCCGGCGAATATCAGGCCACCGTCGAGACCGCGCGCGCCGCCTTTGCGCGCGGCGATCTGTTCGAGGCGGTGCCCGGGCAATTGTTCGCCGAATCCTGCGAGCGGACGCCGGCGGAAGTGTTCCAGCGGCTGTGCCGGATCAACCCGTCGCCCTACGGCGCGCTGATGAATCTCGGCGAGGGCGAATTCCTCGTCTCGGCGTCGCCCGAAATGTTCGTGCGCTCCGACGGCAGGCGGGTCGAGACCTGCCCGATCTCCGGCACCATCGCGCGCGGCGTCGATGCGATCGGCGACGCCGAGCAGATCCGGCAGCTCCTGAATTCGGAAAAAGACGAATTCGAACTCAACATGTGCACCGACGTCGACCGCAACGACAAGGCGCGGGTCTGCGTGCCCGGCACCATCAAGGTTCTCGCGCGGCGGCAGATCGAGACTTATTCAAAACTGTTTCATACCGTCGACCATGTCGAGGGCATGCTGCGGCCGGGCTTCGACTCGCTCGACGCGTTCCTCACCCACGCCTGGGCGGTGACGGTGACCGGCGCGCCGAAATTGTGGGCGATGCAGTTCGTCGAGGACCACGAGCGGTCGTCGCGGCGCTGGTATGCCGGCGCGATCGGCGCGGTGAATTTCGACGGCAGCATCAACACCGGGCTCACCATCCGCACCATCCGGATGAAGGACGGCCTCGCCGAAGTGCGGGTCGGCGCCACCTGCCTGTTCGATTCCGATCCCGCCGCCGAGGACCGGGAATGCCAGGTCAAGGCGGCGGCGCTGTTTCAGGCGCTGCGCGGCGATCCGCCGAAGCCGCTGTCGGCGTTCGCGCCGGATGCCACCGGAAGTGGCAAGCAGGTGCTGCTGATCGACCACGACGACAGTTTCGTGCACATGCTGGCGGATTATTTTCGGCAGGTCGGCGCCAGCGTCACCGTGGTCCGGCACGTTCATGCGCTGGACATGCTGAAGCAGAAGAACTGGGATTTGCTGGTGCTGTCGCCGGGGCCGGGCCGGCCGGAGGATTTTGCGATTTCAAAAACCATCGATGCCGCGCTCGGCAAGAAGCTGCCGATCTTCGGCGTCTGCCTCGGCGTGCAGGCGATCGGGGAATATTTCGGCGGCCGGCTCGGCCAGCTCACCCAGCCGGCGCACGGACGGCCCTCGCAGGTGAAGGTGCGGGGCGGACGGCTGATGCAGAACCTGCCTGATGAAATCGTGATCGGCCGCTATCATTCGCTCTATGTCGAGCGCGACAGCATGCCCGACGTGCTCAATGTGACCGCCAGCACCGAGGACGGCGTCGCGATGGCGATCGAGCACAAGACCCTGCCGGTCGGCGGCGTGCAGTTTCACCCGGAATCGCTGATGTCGCTCGGCGGCGAGGTCGGGCTGCGCATCGTCGAGAACGCGTTCCGGCTCGGGGTGCCGGTTAATTACTAGAGGAGACGTCATTGCGAGCGAAGCGAAGCAATCCAGAACCGCGGGGAAAAGATGGATTGCTTCGTCGCAAGCGCTCCTCGCAATGACGAAGAGAGAGAAAAGAGAAATCGATGACCTTCGACCATGACCTGAAAGCCGCCGTCCGCACCATTCCGGACTATCCGAAGCCGGGAATCCTGTTCCGCGACATCACCACGCTGCTCGGCGACGCGCGCGCGTTCCGCCGCGCGGTCGACGAACTGGTGCAGCCGTGGGCGGGCAACAAGATCGACAAGGTCGCCGGCATCGAGGCGCGCGGCTTCATTCTCGGCGGCGCGGTGGCGCATCAGGTCTCCGCCGGCTTCGTGCCGATCCGCAAGAAGGGCAAGCTGCCGCATACCACGGTGCGGATCGCCTATTCGCTGGAATACGGCCTCGACGAGATGGAGATGCACGCCGACGCCATCCATCCCGGCGAACGCGTGATCCTGGTCGACGATCTCATCGCCACCGGCGGCACCGCGGAAGGCGCCGTCAAGCTGATGCGCCAGATCGGCGCCAATGTGGTCGCGGCCTGCTTCATCATCGACCTGCCGGATCTCGGCGGCGCGGCGAAATTGCGCGCGATGGACGTGCCGGTGCGAACGCTGATCTCGTTCGAGGGGCATTGAACTTTCTTCAACGCGCCAATCCATCCATACGTCATCCCTGCGAAAGCAGGGACCCATAACCACCGGTTTTTGTTGTTGAGGAAGCCATCCGCCCGCGTGCCCTGACGAGAGGCCTCGGCGTATGGGCCCGGCTCGTGCTTCGCTTGGCCGGGACGACGGATTAGGACCGCAGCAGAATAAGACTCAGCTCCAGCTCGCGGAAGCTCAGATAATTCCGGCGGATCCATTGGTGCAGTTCGGTCGATGAATCCTTCTCGTTGCGCAGATAGCCCGTGAACGAGAAGGTCAGCCGGTCGACATAGGTTTTCAGGAAGCTCGCCAGGGCGGCGAAGTGCAGGATGCGGCCGCCGGCCATGGCTTCGGGCAGTTCGCCGCGCACCACATGTTCATTGTCGACGACGACCAGCGCGGTTTTCGGGATCTGCTGCTGCAGCGTGGCATAGCCGCGCGCCGAGACGCGGTCGGTATCGGCGACGAACAGGATGACGGGCGAGACGCCGCGCCGCGCCGCCTCCTTCATGAAGCCGATTTCGTCGCACATCCTGAAGAACTCGTCGAAGGCGTGAAAGCCGAGGTCGATCACCTTGGCGACGCCGTCATTGACGATGATGCGGTCCATCAGCGCCATCTTGCCGTAGGTATCCTCGACCTCGGCGGTCTCGGTGATATTGGGCAAATAATCGAGCAGCGACGGCTCTTTCAGATTGATATCGAAGGCCGCCACATCGCCGTTTTTCAGGAGCAGAAATTCGCTCAGCTGCCGCGCGATCAGCGTCTTGCCGACCAGCGGGCGGGGCGAGCAGATGATGTAGACGGGCGTGCTGTGCATCCAGCGCTATATCAGGCGAAACCGGCGCCCAATCCAGCCAATTAGCGCCGGATGCGCAACTATTTTTCGCCGCTGCGCGCCGCCGGTTTGCCGGAGCCGACCAGGTCGGTCAGCTTGATGCGGTCGAATTCGCTCCAGACATTGGCCAGCCAGTGGCGGACATAGCCGCGCAGCACGAACGAATAATTGGCGGCCTCGTCGTGGGTGCCCTTGTTGGCGACGAATTTCAGGAACGGCACGGACGCGACCTCGACCTGCTCGTAGGCCATCTCGTTCAGCTTGGGGATGGTGAGCTCGGTGGCGTCCTTGATGCGGTGGAAATAGGAATTGTAGGTCGCCTGGTCCCATTCGAAGAAGCTGGTGTTGTTGATGAAGTTCTTCACCAGGAAATATTTCGCGCCCACCATGAAACCCGCGGTCTCGGCGATCTCGTCCAGCGAGGCGATCGAGGGGCCCAAAATATGGAACACGGCAAAGGTGATCTGGCCGGACTTGGCGGCGTCGAGAAAGCCGATGTCGCGCAGCGAAGCGAGCGCCGGCGACAACAGGCCGGCGCGGACGTCGATCACGGTGACCGACGGGCTCGTCGCGTTCAGCGTATCGAAAATCTTCATCTGGTCCGACGTCGTCGTCATGTCGACGATCTCGGTGATTTCGGGATGGAAGCGCTTCAGGGTGCCGCGCGGGGATTCGGTATCGAAGGCGCGGGTCGGCACATTGTTGGCGCTGAAATAATCAAGCAGGGTCCTCGAGACGGTGGTCTTGCCGACCCCGCCCTTGTCAGCACCCACCACAATCACAACTGGCTTCGCCATGAACTTCCCTTACCCGCCCGTTTTGTCCGACCCGCGATCCTAGAACAAACCAGGCCGCTTGTTTCCGAGAAAAACCGGGATTTGCCGCGGATCATGCCCTCGGATCTCCCGACCGATAGCGGCTGTCCCCGATCGGCGCGATTCCGTCCCTGCTTTGGGCGCGAACATGGCAGAAACAAGGGGGAATTCAATTCATTAGGCGGGCGTCGGGGGAAATCCAGGCGATTTTCTTCGCGGGGGCGAGGGGAGGCCGGGCCGGGCGCGGCGGGCTCGGGTCCAGCTCTCTGGAGGGGAGAGGGACCTCACCTTCGGTGCCGAGCGAATTCGGCTCAAACCCTAATGGCGGCCCCACGGACCCGGGGGAGGATCGCCCCAGGGCGCATGAGAGGCGCCGTCTGCCGCGCCGGCGGGGTCCCGGGCGTCGCTCCAGGGGCCGGAGGGCAAGGGCGGCGGGGATTTGTCGTCTTCCGGCCGGTCCTGATCGTCCGGCTCGGCGGGCGCATCCGACGGCAGCGCCAGCGGTCCGGGGTCGTGTCCGCCGGCGTATTTCACCAGCGCCTGCACCCGGGAATCCACCGAAGGGTGGGTCGCGAACAGGTCGGCGAAGCCCTCGCGCGGGTTGTCGACGCACAATTCCATCACCGCCGAGGTCGCGCCGGGAAGCTCGCCGCGGTTCTCGATCTTGCGCAGCGCCGAGATCATGGCGTCGGGGTTCTTGGTCAGTTCGACCGATCCGGCGTCGGCCAGCAGTTCGCGCGAGCGCGACAGCGCCAGCTTCACCAGCTGCGACAACAGCCAGGCCAGCGCGATCAGCGCGACCGCGATGATGATGACAACAATGGCGCCGCCGCCGCCGGAACTCTTGCGGTCGCCATCCGAAGAGGAGGACGAGGAGGAAGACGATGATGAAGAGGACCACGAGCCGCCGCCGTAGTAGCCGAAATTGGTAAAACTCCGGAAGAACAGCTCGCCGAAGAAGCCGACCACGCCGGCGATGATCACCGCGACCACCATCATCTGGACGTCGCCGTTGCGGATATGGGTGAGCTCGTGGCCGAGCACCGCCTCGATCTCCTGGTCGTTCAGCGCCTTCAACAGCCCCGAGGTGACGGTGATGGCGTATTGGCGCCGGTTGAGCCCGGTCGCGAACGCGTTCAGCGCGTCGCTCTCCATCACCTTGAGCTTCGGCATCGGGATGCCGCGGGAGATGCAGAGGTTTTCCAGCAGATTGTAGAGCCGGGGTTGCTGCTGCCGGGTCACGGTCGCGCCGCCGGTGACGGCGTCGATGATCGATTGATGGAAGAAATAGGCGATCACGATCCACAGCGCGGCGGCGGCGGTCGCATAGGGAAAGGCCGTGACCAGATCGCGCGCGGCCGCCATCAGGTAATAGTCGACCGACGCATCGCCGTTGAGCAGGACTTCGGCGACCAGCGCGCCGGCATAGACGACGACGTAGAACAGCACGAACAGGCCCGCGAGCAGCACCATCGAACGAAACTTGTTCGATGCGATATGCGTGTAGAGACCGTATGCGGCCATGATGGGTCATTCCGCCGGGATGTTGCGCAAGCTCAGAACTTCACCTGCGGCGCCGCCTCGACGTCGGTCCTGGAGGCGCCGAGGTCGAAGAACTCCTTGCGGGTGAAGCCGAACGTGCCGGCGAACAGGGCTGCCGGCATCTGCTGGATGCCGGTGTTGTATTCCTGGACCGCGTTGTTGAAGAAGCGGCGGCTGGCGGCGATCTTGTTCTCGAGGTCGGACAATTCGCTCGCCAGCTGCTGGAAGTTGGCGTTGGCCTTGAGGTCCGGATAGGCCTCCGACAGCGCGATCAGCCGGCCGAGCGCGCCGCTCAGCTGGTTTTCGGCCGCCGACACCTGCGCCGGCCCCTGCGCCGACATCGCCGAGTTGCGCGCCTTGATCACCTCGTCCAGCGTGCCGCGTTCGTGCGCGGCGTAGCCCTTCACGGTCTCGACCAGGTTCGGAACGAGATCGTGGCGCTGCTTGAGCTGCACGTCGATGTCGGCGAAGGCCTGGCCGACCCGCTGGCTCAAGGTGACCAGCCGGTTATAGGCGCCGAGCGCGAAGAGAACGAGAATGACGAGGATGCCGAGAACGATCCAGCCCGATGACATGACCACTTAACTCCTGATGAGACGACGCAGCGCGCAGCCTAGAGCAAAGATCGGCGCGCGTCTGCGGCCCCGATATGGGGGCTGTCCGGGTTGGTCGCCACGGGAGCCCGGGAAGTTCAATGGGCTCCGCGGCACCGCGCTGCAGCGGCGCGAAGGATGGGCCGGCCCTGATCGCAGCGTTCAGATCGCCCGTGCCTGCTTCCGAACCTCGTTCGCAATCGGCCTTAGGGATTCCGGAGCCGCGTGGCCGACCAGACTGTAGCCCACGCCGTCGTCAGCCCAGGCGATGCCGCCGACATCGCCCTGCGATTGGGACGTCATTGGCGCATTCTGGTCCGCGCCGCTCATGGGGCGCGTCAGCACGACAAGCCGACTGCCGTGATCATCGTCATACATGAACATCGCCGCCGGGCCGTGCTGGGTGGCAACCAGGCGCCCTCCCATCAGCCGGTAACCTGACGCGGCCAGATCCGGCACCTTCACCGGCCGATGCAGCCGGTCGGAGACCCATTGCACGAGCTGCGCACTGTCTGACGCGCGAACCTCGACGGGGCGGACCCGGTCCGGTGCATAGACGTTGTACGAAGCGGTGGCCTCTTGAGCGAGCGCAACCAATCCTTCCGGCGAAGCCTGCAGCGCGCCGCGCACGGCCCAGCCGCCGAGACCGCCGATGCTCAACAGCAGCATTGCCGCGATCGTCCACCCGGCCACCGAGGGCCGTCGCGCGCGGTTCTCGATGATCCGCGACAGATTGAGCTCCGGCGGTAACGGTTCCTCGGCGATCGGCGCGAGCGCCGCACGCAGCAGATCGCGCTGACCGGTGAAGGCGGCGACGCGCTTGGCGACATCCGGATGATCGCCCAGATAGGCGGCGACTTCCGTCTGCCGCTCCGGTTCGAGGACACGATCCACATAGGCGTGGAGATCATCTTCCGTGATCGGCCGGTGGTTCATTTTTCACGCTCCGTATTGGCACGACGTTCTTCGGCGTATCGTCCGCAGCACCTTCGATCTGCTGCTGCAGCCTTTCGCGGGCCCGGGAAAGCCGTGACATCACCGTACCCACGGGAATGTTGAGCACCTTTGCGGCATCCGCATAGGAAAGGTCCTCGACGGCAACGAGCAGCAGCACCGTCCGCTGGTCTTCGGGGAGTTTTGCCAGCTTGTTCAGGACATCCTGATACATGAGCTTCTGTTCCTGCGCGGCGGCTTCGCCGAAACTGTCCTCATTGGTCTCGTCGATCGGGACATGCCTGCCGCGCGACGCCGATTGGCGGAACTGATTGATCGCAAGGTTATGCAGAATGGTGAAGAGCCAGGCGCGGACGTTGCCGTCGCGCCGCTGGTACCAGCGGCTGACGGCGCGCTCCAGGCAGTCCTGCACCAGGTCGTCGGCATTCGCCCGATTGCGAACGAGCGCGCGGGCATAGCGGCGGAGCGCGGGTATCAGCGGTTCGACCTGCAGCAGCATGTCCTTCATCGCGCGCTCCGGCTGCGGCTTGCCTCAATCTACCATCACCGGGCTTGCACCTGAACTGCCTCTCCGGAGGTCGTTGCATCTCCGGGGGCAATGACCAGATAGCGCCGCTCCGAGCTGGCGGGATCGTGGACAATTTGTCGGATCGGGCCGGTCGCATTGACGATGGCCGACCCTGCCGGATTGGTGATGAAGGCCGCCAGCGGTTGCAGGGGGCCGCCTCCGTCCACGCGGTCCGCCAGCGCGAGCACGTATTTTTGCTTCGGCTCGAGCCCGGTTACCGACGCCTGGAGCACCTGAATCAGCCCTTGGTCGAACAGCGAGACGCTGGTTGGCGCCTTTCCGTCCTTCTCGCCTCTCGTCGCGAGCGCGAGATGCGCGACCTGACCGGCGACACCGAGAGGCTGCAGGTTCTGGCGATCGTCGGGATCAGGTGCTGCGCCCGGAACATAGGCGATCGCCTGGGGTGCCTGTCCGATGGGTATGTTTGCGATCACCGCGTTGGTTGCGGTGTCGATTGCCGCGAGCGCGTCGGCATTCTCGAGCCCGACATAGATGCGGGAGCCGTCGCCGGACGGCCACACGCCGTGCGGAAGATTCCCAACCGGGATGGTCGCGATCTCCGAGAAGTTGTCGGTGCGGAACACCTTGACTTCGTTCAAGCCACCGATCGTGACGTAGGCGAACGTCCCCTTTGCGGTATGGGCGAAGTTCACGTGGTTGGTGATCGGGCCGGTGTCGATCGTCTTGATCAAATTGAACGGTGGCCTGGCGTTGAACACCTGTGTCTTGCCAGTGTCCTTGAGCGTGAACCACACCTGGTTTCCGTCCGGCGTCGCGGCAATGTTCGGGCAGAACGGGCTCTCCTGCTTGACCTTCGCGATGATCCTGTGATCGGCAACGGAGACGACGTCGGTCTCCGGATTGAAGGACGAGCAGATATAGCCGTATTTGCCGTCCGGCGAGAAGATCTGCATGCCCGGACCACTCGGCGTGATGATGCGGGTCTTTTCTGCGAATGTGTTGGCGTCGAGCACGGCGATGTAGTTCTCGCCGCGTACGGTGACCCAGACCTCCCGCCCGTCGGGCGTGAAGAACGCTTCATGCGGCGAGCGGCCGACATAGGTCACGTGCTTGACGGCATTCGTCGCGGTGTCGATGAAGGTCACCGAATTCGATCCGATCGAAACCACCGCAAGCGTGCGATGATCGGGCGAATAACCCAGGCCATGGACGAGAACCTGACCCTTGTAGAGCGGGCTGAAATTGGCCGGCTGCGCATCTCCCAGCTTGATCACGCCGAGGAGCTTGTTATCGACCGGGTCCGTCACCGAGAGGGTGTTCGAGAATTGCTCCGCTGCGTAAACGCGGTCGTGATGGCTGATCGGGACATCGGGCGCGGATAGCGCACCGGGCGCCTGTCCTGCCCACGCACTGCTACAGGTCGCAAGCATCGTGCCTGCAAGGAGAAGGCTCTTCCATATCGTCATGTTTTGCTCCTAGTTCTTCATTTCCGCTGACATGTCCATAGGCATGCCGGCGTGGTGATGCTCGACTGCAGCCGAGGCCGGTCGCTGTTGCGTCGGAGCAGGTGCGGAACCCGTTGCCGGCTCGCCGATCGCGAGCTTCATGGCGGCGATCTCCTGCAGTTGGTCGACGATGATTTCCTGCGCGATGCGCCGCAGCTGTTCGTTCTTGCCGTAACGCAGTTCGCTGATCGCCATGTCGATCGCGCCTTGATGATGGGGGGCCATCATGGCGACGAAATCACGGTCGATGGAGCCGGTCGGCTTGATCGCCATGTCGTCCATCATCTTGATCATGGCGGCCTCGTTCTCTTTCCAGAACGGAGCTTCGTCGACGGCAACGGCCGTCGCCGCGGCCGGGCGGGCTTCGTGCGCAAAGACGAGTGGCGGAAATGCAAACGCGACGAGAAGGCGCGCGCCAAAAATCGCCATGCCGAGGCCTGGTCTCGGCAGCCTGCGTGAGAGCGCCGCCACGACGCCGCGAAATGATGGCCGATGCATTCTGGGCTCCCTGGATGGTTGTCGGGGGTGTGACGTATGGGGGCCCGTCCTATTCCATCGGGCCGCCCACAATTCTGCAGGGGGCGACGCGCAGATCCTGGAAAGTGCAGTGATTGCAAAGGCAAAGGGTCGCCAAACGCCCTGATCACATGAATGTCAGCTTCGCCGGCACGCTTGCCGAGTGACGAGGCGCGCTTCACGTTTCGAGCGGAACATGACCCAGGCCGTTGAAGACTTCCGGTTTGGCACAGCGCGTCATTTCGCTGCGATGGCCGCGCGAGCATGGACGAGCGGACCGGCGCCCGCGCGCCGGCCCGCCCCATCGTTCAATCGGTTGGGTTGGCCCCCTCGCGCGTGTTTTCTAGAATGCGGCCGTTCATCGCGTCGACACCTACTTCGCGCCAGTTCTTCCCCTGACGCATGTCGAACGAGTAGCGCAGCCCACTTCCGCCTCCTTCGCGCTCAAGCTCCTCCTTCATGATCTTTCCCGGAAAGGCCTTTAGTGCGGTGGCGCGCGCCTCAGTCATGCTGATTGTGGCCTTATGTGAAAGCTGTGTCTGGGCACTGACAACCGACGGCGACGTCGCCGTTGCGGCAACGACCAGGGTTGCGAACGATGTATACAGCAGGGTTTTGCCGATAGGCATTGTGATGGCTCCATTCTGGTAATAGCGCTGCGGCGCAATCCATTTCGAAAAAAGCCGCGGCGCGAGGCTCCCCCTGGGCATAAATGGCGGCCTTCCTTTACGCGGGCCTTTCCGGAAGTATACGAATTCGTCAAGGTCCGGGCGGCATGCAGCCTGCAATTGATCTTTAGTAGCGCTTTTCCCGCCGCATTGAGGGCGGCCTGGCCGCTGCAGTCGAGAACTTACAAATTGGTAAGGCCGGCCATAAATTTCGGCTGCTATTAGGAGTTACGGGATGGCGCTTCTTAATGTCACGGAAGACGCTGCCGCGAGTTTGTCTATTCTGCTGCCCGACTTCCTGTTCAAACCGTTCCTGGATTAGAACCGAAACTAATACAAAATGCGAATTCTGCTCATTGAGGATGATCGCCGGACTGTCGACTATATCGCGCGCGGCTTTGGGGAAAACGGTCATCGCTGCGATACGCTGGCTGACGGAACGGACGGTCTCTTCCAGGCGACGCGCGAGAACTACGATGTGCTCGTGGTCGACCGGATGCTGCCGGGCCTCGACGGTTTGTCCCTGGTTAAGGCCATTCGGGCGGCTGGAGTCATGACACCGGTGCTTTTCCTGACGGCGGTGGGCGGAGTGGACGACCGGGTCGAGGGCCTCGACGCCGGCGCCGATGATTATCTCGTCAAGCCGTTTGCCTTCTCGGAATTGCTGGCGCGCGTTCATGCGTTGGGGCGAAGGCCGCCGGTCCAGACCGAAGTAACGAAACTCCGGGTCCACGATCTCGAACTGGATCTTATCCGCCGCCGCGTGGAACGAGCGGGCAAGGCTATCGAGGTGCAGCCGAAGGAATTCGAACTGCTCGAATTTCTAATGCGCCATGAGGGCCGCATCGTCACACGCACCATGCTGCTCGAACGCGTCTGGGACTTCCACTTTGATCCCAAGACCAGCGTCGTAGAAACTCACATCAGCCGACTGCGAGCGAAGATCGACAGGCCGTTTGGCGTTCCGCTGCTGCATACGGTTCGCAACATCGGGTACTCGCTGCATGCGCCCCGATAGCCTGCTCCGCAGCACCTCGTTTCGGCTGGCGCTGGCATCCGCCTTGCTGTTCCTGTGCGCCTTCTTGCTCTCGGGACTGGTCGCGTTCGATCTGATCAAAAAGGAGTTGAATGCGCGCTACGACAGCCGCACCGAGGAGTTGTTCCAGATCATCTCCAGAACCTATGGAGACAGTGATGTTCAAGACGTTGTTGACGCGACAAAGATACACATCGCCGCCACTTCACACCGACGAAACGTCTTTTTGCTGCAGGCGCCTGATGGTCGCGTGCTGGCAGGCAATATTCCGGTGCTTTCGCTTCCGGACGGCTGGTCAGCCAGGCCTGGCTCCGCTTTCGGCATTAAGGGCAATTACACGTATCGCCTCTTTGCCGGAAATGTCGGACCCTACCGATTCATTGTCGGCACCAACAATGAGGAGACCGGCGAGCTTGAAGAGATTGTGGCCGCGAGCTTTGGCTGGGCATCTCTTGTGATCGTGGCGCTTGCGATTGGCGGAGGTGCGCTTATTGCGCTCCGGGCGCAGCGGCGTCTCGATGCGGTTCGCGACACCATGGGACGCGTGTCACACGGCGACCTTGCTTCGAGGATTCCGCTGCTCGGGCGCGGCGACGATCTCGACCTGTTATCCAGCGACATCAACGATGCGCTGGAACGGTTGGCGGCTTCGGTTGAAAGCATGCGCCAAGTTAGCAGCGATATCGCCCACGATCTGAAGACGCCCCTGAACCATTTGAAGATCACCCTGGAAGACGCTCGGCTAAGGCAGGAACGAGGCGCGGCTGTCCTGGAAGAGCTTGAAATCGCGTCTAACGAGGTCGACCAGATCAACCAGACCTTCGATGCTTTGCTGCGGATTGCGCAAATCGAATCGGGTGCGCGCAGGGCGCGTTTTGGGAAGGTCAGGCTTGAAGAGATCCTTGAATCCCTGACGGAGGTCTACAGCGATGTGGCCGAGGATGCGGGGGATCGCATCGTGCGCGATTTCGATCCGGCGGGTGACGCTGCGGTCTCAGGAGACCGCGAACTGCTGACCCAGATGTATGCCAACCTGATCGAGAACGCGATCCGCCATTGTCCTGCCGGCGCCGCCATTCGCCTGAAGGTTGCGCTCGATGGGAGCCGGATATGCACGAGCATTGAGGATAGCGGGCCGGGAATTCCGAAAGAAGAGCGCGGCAAGGTGTTTCAGCGCCTCTACCGCCTCGAAAAGAGCCGCACCTCGGCCGGAACCGGTCTTGGCCTGAGCCTCGTGAAGGCGATAGCCGATCTGCACGACGCAGATATCCGCCTGGAGGATGCCGGTCCGGGACTGCGGGTGGTGATTACGTTCGCGCGAGCCTGACGGCCCGCTTTGTCTGACGCATTGGCGCCGCGAAACCCCGGTCCGAGGGGCATTTCAGAGCGCCAGCGCCGCCATGCATCAGCTGGCCGGATCGAAATAGAGCAGCTTTAGGGAATTGGGCACGAAAGTAAGGTGCGGTCGGCCGCCGGGTTTGTCGGGTTGGTCAAATTTCTGAATCTCCGCCGCGGCAAGGAAGAGACGACCGCTGCGTTCATCAATTGCCATGGTCCGCGCCCCTGGAGCGGTCTTGATCGTCTCCAGCGGCGTGAAGTGCTGCGCGTCGACTTCCTGGATGACGCTCAACGTCCCATCGCCGTTGGAGCTGAAGATTCGCTTGCGGACCGGATCGAAGGCCGCGCCGTCGCTAAAGCTTCCGATCGGCAGTGTCGCGATATTGGCGCCGTTGTCCGCGTCGACGACGATCATTAGATTGTTGGCGCAGGTCGCAAACAGCCGCCGCGTCGCGACATCAATCGCGAGCCCGTGCGGGCTCCGGCAAGCCGACATGGGCCAATGCGCCTCAACCCTGTTTGTTGTTGCATCGATCTTGACGATGTCATGCTGCTTAACGCCGTTCACGAAGAGCATACCCCGACCGTCCGCAACACCCGGCTCCAGACCGGCGCCGACCTCAATGGTGGCGATTGCTGTGGTGGCTTTCGGGTCGATGACCGTGATCGAGCCGCTGTCGCCGTTTATTACATAGATGTGTCCCGTCACCGGCTCGCGGATGATCTGGTCGGCGTCCGGCGCTGTCGGGATGTGATTGACGGGCTTGAGTGACTGCAAGTCGAAAGCAATTGCGATTCCCGCCTTTCCATCGTCGGTAAAACCCTGCCCGTCGGGCTGCGATACGGCGACGCCGTGAGTGCCTCCGGGAAAAGTGCCCATCTGTGCGATTACGCGGGCCCGCTTTTCATCGACGACGGTGACGTGGTCGCCATGGGCCACGTAAACCCGATCGGCGGTGGGATCGAACACCACGAAATCCCAACGTTCGCCGGGACCGAGCGCGACCGTGTTCGTCAGCCGGTAGGACGGCGCAGCCGGGCCTGCGGCGTAAGCTGCAGGAACCACGCATGCGCCTAGTCCGACCGCCAAACCCGCGCTCAGAAGCGCCCGCGCAATCTCCAAATAGACACTCGACGGGTCATTTTGCATGCACGTCTCCAACTGACCCTCCAAATCATGCGCTTTCGCGGTCGGCGAGGGACGCGGTTTGCGGCTCCCTATCCGCACTTGCCGCGTGAACTACCTAAACATTGTCTCGGCAAAATGGTGCGTTTGCGACTTTACTTTTTTGTAAGGCAACCCTCTTGCATGGCGGGCATTCTTACGAATCAGTAAGTCAATCGAGAGTCCACCGTAAGCTAAAAGGATTATTGGCTACGTGGTCGCCCACGGTGCTCTGCCGAGTATCTGGTCGTCGATGTTTCCTGCAATGAGAGGCCACATGACGCGGATAAGCGATGACGGCGGGACCAAGGTTCCAGAGGTTACGCTGATCTTTTGGATCATCAAGATTGCCGCGACGACGCTGGGCGAAACCGCCGGCGACACGGTCACCATGACGCTGAATTGGGGCTATCTGGCCGGCACAGCGCTGTTCGTCTGCGTGCTGATCGCGCTGGTCGCAGCTCAAATCGTTGCGAAGAGGTTTCGTCCGTTTCTCTACTGGGCGACCATCATCGCCTCGACGACCTTCGGTACGACGATGGCAGATTTTGCCGATCGCTCACTGGGGATCGGCTATACCGGTGGTTCCACACTTCTATTGCTCTGTTTGATGACCGTGCTTGGTCTTTGGTACCGGTCCGAAAGAACTATTTCGGTGAACACGGTAAGCACCCCGAAAGTTGAGGTCTTCTACTGGGCCGCGATCACCTTCTCACAGACGCTGGGCACTGCTCTCGGCGACTGGCTGGCGGACACTGGCGGCCTCGGATACGAGGGCGGCGCATTGGTGTTTGGTTTCGGCTTGGCGATCGTTGCTATCGCGTACTATTGGACGAACATCTCGCGGGTCGGCTTGTTCTGGGCAGCGTTTATCCTCACCCGACCGCTCGGAGCCACAGTTGGCGACTTCCTCGACAAGCCTACAAGCCACGGAGGCCTGGCTCTAAGCCGGCCAATCGCATCCGCGGTGATCGCCGTTTTCATCGTCGGTTGCATTTTGCTGCTGCCGCAGCGCCCGGGAAGACATCCCGGCGAAGCTCAAGCGAGCGCGAGATAATGGCTGTCCCGGCAGGGAACGAGCACGGTCACCAGCAGGAGGAATGTTCATGATCGTACGCGGTTGCACGTCAATCCTTTGCCTTCTCGTCTACGTATTCGCGCTCGGTCAAGCGGCGCACGCGGATACCCTTTCGATAAAGGCTGAGCTCTGGAGAGACGGAGAAAAAGGCGGCATCACCCTGAGCCAAGATCACATGAAGGCCGGACCCGTCGAATTCGTCGTAACCAATACTTCGACCGACCCCGTGAATGGGAAGATGCACGAGTTCTTGATTGCTCCCTGGTCTGAAGCCGTTGACGGGTTGCCTTACGATTCAACAAATTCGGTCGTACCTGAGGGTAAGCTGGCCAATCTCGAAGGTCTGGAAGACATGCTCCCCGGCGCGACTGCCACTATGCGCGTGGTGCTGAAGCCTGGAAAGTACGTTGTATTCAGCAACCAACTGCCTCACGACTACCGATTGGGAATGGCGCACCGGTTCACCGTAGATCCATGAAATTCAGGTGAGGCTCTCTTGATCGGCGACGCACCGCGCTGGAATTCTCACGATGACCATTCAATACTGCGAGAAGGTCCTACCCATCGGGCTCAATTTATGAGTACGGCCTATTCTTCTTCCGTCACCGCGCCGCCCCAGCGCCAGCGCCGGGCGCGGGCGTAATCGGCCTTGGCGCGGCGGGGCACTTTTGCGATGACGAGGCCAGCAGGCGTGCAAAGTTTTGCCGTCACCTCGACCTTGGAAACGACCGGCTGCGCCAGCACCCGGGCGGGACGCGGCGCGACCGGGGTGCGGGTCAGCGCCACATAGCTGAATTTTTCGTCCTCGAACGGAACGTCCGCTTCCTTGACCTGCTTGTGCGCGCGCGAGCGGGGCAGGCGCTGGGTGAAATGGCACCAGTCGGGCGTAGAAAGCGGACACTTGCCGTCGTGCGGGCAGGGGGCCGCGACATGCGCGCCCGCTGCGATCAATTGCTCGCGCAGGGCGATGATCCGGCCATAGCCCGCGGGGGTACCGGGTTCGACGATCAGCAGCGTGTCGCGGGTTTTTTCCCACATCAGCCGAGCGAGTGCCCTTCGTTCCGCGTCGCCGATCTCCCCGATCACGTAGCTCGCCACCACGAGGTCGGCCGGCTCGGCATCGGCCAGTGCGGTGCGGGCTTCGCCGTGCCGGTAGTTGAGATCGCGCAGCCGCGCGCTGCCACTGGCGAGATCGAGCGCCAGCGCGCGCAAGGCGCGGTTGGCGTCGAGCAGGGTAAAACCCTGCAGCGACGAAAACGCTTCCGCCGCGGCCCAGCTCGCCGTTCCCGGCCCGGCGCCGACATCGAGCAGGTTTTGCGGCGCGAAGTGAGGCGCGATCTCGCGCAGCGCGTTCAGGCTCGCCGTCACCGCGGCATAGGTCGCGGGCATCCGCGCCAGCGCATAGGCCAGCGCATCGGTCTCGGTGCGGATGGCGCCCGAGCCGCCGCCGTCGCGATAGGTTCTGGAGATCGACGCGGCGGGCCCCGCAGCGGCGTTGCGCGAAAAGCCCTGCAGCCTGGCGCTGAGCGCGGCCTTGAGTTCGGCGGGAAGATCGGGAGCGGTCATCGCAGGCCGTTGTGCAGACGTCATTCCGGTATCGCGCCACCGGGTCCGCGCAAAGCGCGGCCCGATGACAAGCTCCGCGCGAGAGCCGGAATCTCGAGCTCATCGAACAGGATTTTCGGGTTCGGCGCGATGCGCCGCCCCGGAATGACGATCAGGCGAAAAACCTCTACGCCACGTCCTGATCGAGGATCTTCACCGCCTCTTCGAGTGCGACCGAAACCAGCTGCGATACGCCGCGCTCGGCCATGGTGACGCCGAACAGCCGGTTCATCCGCGCCATCGTGATCGGGTTGTGCGTGATGATGATGAAGCGCGTCTCGGTGGTCGAGGTCATCTCGTGCAACAGGTTGCAGAACCGCTCGACATTGTGGTCGTCGAGCGGCGCGTCGACTTCGTCGAGCACGCAGATCGGCGAGGGGTTGGTGAGGAACACCGCGAAGATCAGCGCCAGCGCGGTCAGCGCCTGCTCGCCGCCGGACAACAGCGACAGCGTCTGCGGCTTCTTGCCGGGCGGCTTGGCGATGATTTCGAGGCCCGCTTCCAGCGGATCGTCGCTTTCGACCAAATGCAGCGCGGCCTCGCCGCCGCCGAACAATTCCACGAACAGCCGCTTGAAATGGGCGTTGACCGTTTCGAACGAGGTCAACAGCCGCTCGCGCGCCTCGCGGTTGAGGCTCTGGATGCCCTGGCGCAGCCGCTTGATGGCCTCCACCAGATCGTCGCGCTCGGTGGTGAGCGAGGTGTGCTGGGCCTCGACCTCGCGCAGCTCCTCCTCGGCGCGCAAATTGACCGCGCCCAGCCGCTCGCGGTCGCGGCGCAGCTTTTCGAGATTTTCCTCGATCTCGCCAAGCGGCGGCAGTTCCGCGCCGGGCTCGATTTCGGCCAGACCCGCCACGGCCTGCGGCTCGATTTCCAGC
Organism: uncultured Alphaproteobacteria bacterium; assembly: GCA_963721275.1. Lineage (GTDB taxonomy): Bacteria > Pseudomonadota > Alphaproteobacteria > Rhizobiales > Xanthobacteraceae > Bradyrhizobium. The sequence goes on from CAVRIQ010000030.1 coordinate 85,910, forward strand.
ATGTCGTGGATTTCGCGCTCGATGTCGGCAAGGCGGCGCCGGGCGCCCTCCATGCGTTCTTCGGCCCGCGCGGTGGCCTCGCGCGCGGCCGACAGGGCTTCGAGCGAAATCTTGGCGGCGCGGTCGGTTTCCGCCATCATGGTCTCGGCGGCGGCGAGCGCGTCGGCGGCGACACGGCGGGCGGTTTCGGCCTGCTCGATTTCGCCGATCAGCGCGCGGCGCTTTTCCGCGAAAATGGCCGGCGCGTTGTCGAGCTCGGCGCGCTCGGCCGTGACCTCGGTGACGCGGGCCTCGATGGTTGCGATCTGCGAAGCCGCGCTTTGCTGGCGGTTCTGCCATTCGTTGCGCTCGGCGGTGATCGCCTGCAGGCGGCGGTCGGCGAGCTCCGCCTCGCGCGCCAGCGCCTGCGCCTCGGCCCGCACCTGGGCGGCGAGGCGGCGGTGGCCGTCGATCTCGGTGCGCACGTCGGCGAGCCTGGTCTCGGTGTCGAGGCTCGGCGGCAATTCGGCCAGCGCCGCATTCGCGCTCTCGTGGGCGCCCTGCGCCTCGAGGCGGTCGGCGGCAAGCCGGCTGTGCGCCTCGGTCAGCGCCGATTTCCGCGCCGCATGACGGTTGATCTCGCGCTCGGTATTGGCATGGCGTTCGCGCGCGGCGTCGGCCTCGCGCTGGGCGGCGCGCCACGCATCGCGTGCCGAGGTCTCCGCGGCGGACGCGATCTTCAGCTCGGCCTCGGCGGTCTCCAGCGCCTGCCGCCTGACGGCGGCCTCGATGCGGGCCTGCTCCAGCTCGTTTTCGATATCGACCAGGCGCGCGCGCTCGGCGAGCCGCCGCGCCGCGCCGGTCGGCGCATGGGCGGCCGCGACAAACCCGTCCCAGCGCCAGACGTCGCCTTCCAGCGACACCAGCCGCTGGCCGGTCTTCAGTTGCGACACCAGCTCCGCGCCGCGCTCCTTCGGCACGACGCCGATCTGCGCCAGCCGGCGCGCCAGTTCGATCGGCGCATCGACATGGGCGGCGAGCGCTTCGACGCCCTCCGGCAGAACGGGGTCGCCTTCGGTGACGCCGGCATTGGTCCAGCGCATCGGCGCCGACGGGTCGACCGGGGCGTCGAGATCGTCGCCGAGGGCGGCGCCGAGCGCCTTCTCGTAACCTTTGGAAACGGTGACGCCGTCGATGATCGGCGGCCACAAATTCTTGGTCTCGCCGTTGACGAGTTTCGAGATCGTGCGGGCTTCGGTCTCCAGCCGCTGCACGCGCTTGTCGGCCTCGGCAAGCGGCGCGCGGGAGGCTTCCAGTTTTGCCCGCGCGGCGAGATGGCCGGCCTCGCTTTCCTGCGCCGCGCTTTCGGACTCCGCCAGCCCCTGCTGCGCGGTCTCCATGGCGGCAGCCAGTGCGGCGAGGTCGCCGAGGCCGCTGGTTTCCTCGGCGAGCTTCTGCTCGTCGCGCTCGACATTGGCGAACTCCTGGTCGAGCCGCGCCAGCCGGTCGCGATGGGTGCGGACGCTGCCCTCGAGCTGATTGCGCCTGGCGGTGAGGTCGGCGAGCGCGGTGGTCAGTTCGGAGAACAGGCGCTCGGCGGCGGCCAGCGTGCTTTCGGCTTCGGAGACGCGCTCATCGACGCCGCTGCGCTTCTCGACGCGGGTCCTGATCTCGTCCTTCAATTCGGTGTCTTCGGCATCGAGCCGCTGCAGCGCCACCCCGGCGTCGGAGGCCTGCTGCTGTTCGCGGGCGATGTCGGCCGAGAACTGCGTCAGCCGGCGGTCGAGCTCGGCGACGCGCTCCCTGGCGCGCTCTTCCTCGCGGTCGAGCGTTTCGCGGGCGCTGGTGAGCCGCTGCAGTCCGGCCGCGGCACGGGCCTCGGCTTCGCGCAGCGCCGGCAGTTCGGAAGCGCGCACCGCCTGGATACGGGCCGCCTCGGCCTGTTCGCGGGTGCGTTCGGCCATCTCGCGGACGCTGAGGTCGTGGGTCGTGCTGGCTTCCGCCACGCCCGCATGCGCATCCAGCCAGCGCAGGTGAAACAGCAGCGCCTCGGCCTTGCGCACCTTGGCCGCGACTTCGCGGTAGCGGATCGCCTGCCGCGCCTGCTTCTTCAGGCCTTCCATCTGTCCGGCCAATTGCCCGATCACGTCCTCGACGCGGGTCAGGTTGGTCTCGGCCGCCTTGAGCCGCAACTCGGCCTCGTGGCGGCGGGCGTGAAGCCCGGCGACCCCGGCGGCATCCTCCAGCACGCGGCGGCGCTGTTCGGGCTTGGCCTGAATGATCTCGCCGATCTTGCCCTGGTGAACCAGCGCCGGCGAACGCGCGCCGGTGGCGGCATCGGCAAACAGGATCTGGACGTCGCGGGCGCGCACGTCGCGGCCATTGATGCGGTAGACCGAGCCCGCCTCGCGCTCGATCCGGCGCGAGACTTCCAGCATCTCGCGGTCGTTCATCGCGGCCGGCGCGGTGCGATCGGTGTTGTCGATCGTCATCACCACTTCGGCGTGGTTGCGCGCCGGACGGTTGCCGGAGCCGGCGAAGATCACCGCGTCCATGTCGGAGGCGCGCAGCGATTTGTACGAGGTCTCGCCCATCGCCCAGCGCAGCGCCTCGACCAGATTGGACTTGCCGCAGCCGTTCGGACCGACCACGCCGGTGAGGCCGGGTTCGATCACGAAATCAGTGGGTTCGACGAACGACTTGAAACCGTGGAGGCGAAGGCGCGTGAGTTTCATGGACACGATTCTCGGTTGGCGGGGCGCGAATCTCCCTGCCGGGACAATACCATAGAAGGCAATGTCAGTGTGTGGGCGAGTCGCTTCGGCGGCTCTTGAGCCCTGCGACAATGGCGAGGCCGGGGCTTCAGGGCAACCGCCGCGGCGGGCTTTTCCCAAGGGTTTTGCAGAGGGTTTTGTAGAGCCTTTTGCGGGACTTATCCGCCGCAGACACAACTCGGCCTGCGGTTCCGCAAGCCTCGGCGCTTGGGCAGCGCCTTGATCCGTTTGTCGAATTCCTCGACCGGCGCTTTCGCCAAAATCTTGCTAAAGCGGCCCGCGCGGCTGAAATCGATCAGCTTTTCAGCAGCGACTTGATCTTCTTGTCGAACTCCTCGAACGAGGTCTCGCCCTTGATCTTCTCGCCATTGATGAAGAAGGTCGGCGTCGAATCCACCTTCAGCACCTCGGCGGCGTATTTCTGGTCGGCGGCGATCTTGTCGAGCAGCTTCTGGTCCTTGAGGCAATCGTCGACCTGCTGCTGGCTGAGACCGGCCTGCTTGCCGATCCGGCTCAGCGAGGCGGCGGTGTCCTTCATCACCCAGTCGTTTTGCTGCCGGAACAGCATGTCGGTGACCGCGAAATATTTCGCGGCATCGTCCTTGGCGATGCAGCGCGACAGCATCGAGCCGGCGGCGGCCTTGATGTCGAGCGGGAATTCCCGGAAAATGTACCGGATCTTGCCGGTGTCGATATATTCCGACTTGATCTTCGGAAACACGGTTTCGCTGAAGGCCGCGCAATGCGGGCAGGTCATCGAGGCGAACTCGGTGATCGTCACCGGGGCGTTGGCGGGCCCGAGCGCCATGTCCGGCAGCGACACCGGTTTTGCCACATCGGACGCGCTCTGCGCCATCGCATCGGAGATCAGACGGAGCGGCGAGAGCCCGGCGAGCAGGCTGAGCCCGGTCAGCGACAGGGCGGCGGTGAAGGCGCGGCGGGTGATGATCAACGGCTTACTCCCGGAATGGCGCGTTCACGCCCAAAGGACCCAAAGATAGAGTGTGTTCGCTAGCTTGAAACGACAATTGTGGCAATGGCGGGCCTCAATTCCCCCAGGCTTTGGCCGACTCAATTTCGCTTGATGAGGGCGCCGAGCCGCGCCAGCGCCGCCCGCAAGTCCTCGTCCTCGACCGAGGACAGGGTTTCAGCGACCTTGGCGACCGCCTTGGGGTCCGGCGCGCGGGAAGCGACCGGCCGGTTCCGGCGCGACAGCGGCGCCTGGCGCAGCGCCAGCCGTCCCACCGCGCTCCAGCCGAAGAAACGGTTGACCCGCTGCAGGATGACGTCGGAGGCGTGCTGGATTTCCAGCGCCATCGGACCCTCCACCCGCAGCACCAGCGTCGCCGGTTCCTGCGGCTGGCCCTCCACTGGCCGCGGCCACTGGATCTTCAGGGGCTCGGAATGGGCGGCGACTTCGGGGCCTGCGATGTCGGACCAGCGCGTCACCAGCTCGCGCGCGGCGAACCCCTGCTTGGCATAGGCGTCGGAAAATACGTCGCTGAGCAGGACGGAAAGCGGTTTTGCGCTGATGTAGCCCGGCTTTGCCATGAACCTTCATAGCATGCCGGAGTTCTCGGCAGGAACCGCCAGATCGTCATGGCCGGGCATAGCCGCCCAAGGACGGCGTCGCTCCCGCTCGCCTATGCCCGGCCATTCACGTCTGCAGCGGCCGTGAAAGAAAGACGTGGATGCCCGCGACAAGCGCGGACATGACGTGGAGAGATGAGCGACAGACAGGATAGATTGCCCGAATGGTTTCAACGACAACCGCACACAGGCGCAAGCCGCGGGAACGAGGACCGTTCGCGAGGGCCCGCCCGGCGCTGCTGCTCGACTGGTACGACCGGCATCGCCGGGCGCTGCCGTGGCGGCCTCTGCCGGGCGAGCGCGCCGAGCCGTACCGGGTCTGGCTGTCGGAAATCATGCTGCAGCAGACCGGCGTCAGGACGGTGGGGCCGTATTTCGAAAAATTCGTCGCGCGCTGGCCGGATGTCGCGGCGCTCGGCCGCGCCTCGCTCGACGACGTGCTGCGGATGTGGGCCGGGCTCGGCTATTATTCCCGCGCGCGCAACCTGCACGCCTGCGCCGTCAAGGTGCTGAGCGATCATGGCGGGGTGTTTCCGGATTCCGAAGAAGGGCTGCGGTCGCTGCCCGGGATCGGGCCCTATACGGCGGCGGCGATCGCGGCGATTGCCTTCGACCGCCGCACCATGCCGGTCGACGGCAATATCGAGCGCGTGGTGTCGCGGCTGTTCGCGGTCGGGCAGCCGCTGCCGCAGGCCAAGCCGCTGATCCAGCAACTGGCGGCGACCTTGTTGGGAGCCTCTCGCGCCGGCGACGAGACTTCCCGCGCCGGCGACAGCGCGCAGGCGCTGATGGATCTGGGCGCCTCGATCTGTACTCCGAAGAAACCGGCCTGCGCGCTGTGTCCCTTGAACTCCGACTGCGCGGCCCGCACGCGCGGCGACCAGGAAATGTTTCCGCGCAAGGCGCCGAAAAAGAACGGAGCGCTGCGTCGCGGCGCAGCGTTCGTGGTGACGCGCGGCGATCAGCTGCTGGTGCGCACGCGGGCGGAAAAAGGCCTGCTCGGCGGCATGACCGAAGTGCCGAGCTCGCACTGGCTGGCCGCGCAGGACGACAAGGCGGCGCTGCAGGCGGCGCCCGAGCTGAAGGGCATCGCGCGCTGGCACCGCAAGGCGGGCGTCGTCACCCACGTCTTCACGCATTTTCCGCTCGAGCTTGTAGTTTACACATCAAGCGTTCCGGCCCGCAGCCGCGCGCCGGAGGGGATGCGCTTCGTGCCGATCGCGACCCTGCAGGACGAAGCACTGCCCAACGTCATGCGCAAGGTGATCGCGCACGGCCTGGATATCTGAGGCCGGTCTAACCCCGTGCACTGCTGACACCATGCTGGCAGCAGGCCCGCGCTAGGAAGGGAGCCCAACGGAGGCTCCCATGATCGCAACCGCCCTCGACCGTCTCGAAGCCCCGCCATCTTCCCAATTGCTCGGCTGGCGCCTGCTCGATGCCCGGCCGGAGCAGGGCTGGATCCGGATCGGCTTCGACGGCAAGCGCGAGTTCTGCAATCCGGCAGGTTTCATCCAGGGCGGCATCCTCGGCGCGATGCTCGACGACACCATGGGGCCGGCGGTGTTCGTCATGACCGACGGGCGGCTCTACACCGCGACCATCACCATGACCGTCAATTTCCTGGCGCCGGCGAAGGTCGGACCGCTTTTCGCCGAGGCCAGCGTCACGCAACTCGGCAAGACCGTCGCGTTCGTCGAGGGCAGGTTGACGGCCGGGGACGGTACCGTGCTGGCCACCGCAACGACCAGCGCAAGGCTGGTCGAAACGGCGAAGGCGATTTCCGCGACAACGTCGTCATTGCGAGGAACGTAAGCGACGAAGCAATCCATTCTTTCTCTGTAGGCAAAATGGATGCTTCGCTTGCGCTCGCAATGACGGCTCTCACACTCATCCCGCGCTCGTGCGCTTTCCCGGCGCGGGCATGGTCACGATCGGCGGCTTGGCGTTGAGGCCTTCGACCTGGAAACCGGCGACGCGCTTGTAGTTGGCGGCGATGTCTTCCAGTTCCTGCTGCGACAGCACGTCGGTGACCACCTTGTAGCCGTCCGGCGCGCGCTCCTCGACCATCTGCATCACCTGTTCCGGCCCGTTGCGGCGGTTGAGCATGACGAGGTCCGTGGTCGCCGGCCTGCGCTCGGCCTCGTAGGCGGTGAGCGCGGCATGGCTCTCGCCGTTCGCCAGAATCTCGCGGGTGAGGACGCGGGCATCGAGGATCGCCTGCGACGCGCCGTTGGAGCCGATCGGATACATCGGATGCGCGGCGTCGCCCATCAGCGTGGTCGGGCCGAAGGTCCATTGCGGGATCGGATCGCGGTCGACCAGCGGATATTCGTAAGAATGCGGGCAATTGCGGATCAGGCCGGGCACGTCGAGCCAGTCGAACTTCCAGTTCTCGAACCAGGGCAGGAATTCCTCCAGCCTTGCGGTGCGGTTGTAATCCTCGCGCCGCCACTGGTAGGTCGGCGGCATGTGCCGCTCGGCGACCCAGTTGATCTGATACTTGCCGCTGGCGTCGGGCTCCTTCGAAATCGGATAGCAGACGAATTTCAGGATTTCGTGGCCGGCCATGATCATGGTGCGGCCGGAGAGAAACGCCTCGCTCGCGGTGATGCCGCGCCAGAGGATGCGGCCGTTCCAGATCGGCGGGCCCTCCTGCGGATAAAGCTTTTCGCGGATCCGCGAGTGAATGCCGTCGGCCGCGATCAGCAGCGCGCCCTCATGGCTGCCCGCAGGTTTTCCGGTCGCCTTGTCGATGAAATCGGCGCGCACGCCGCCGGCGGTCTCGGTCCAGTCGCTCAGATGATGGCTGGTGAGGATGTTCTCCGCGCCCAGCCGTTCGGTCGCGGCATCGAGCAGGATCTGCTGCAGCGTGCCGCGATGGATGGAGAATTGCGGCCATTTGTAGCCGGCCTCGATGCCGCGCGGCTCGCTCCAGATCGGCTTGCCGTGCTTGGAGAAATACGCGAGCTCCTTGGTCCGCACCCCGGCGGCGTCAAGCTTCTCGATCAGGCCGAGTTCGATCAGCTCGCGCACCGCGTGCGGCAGCACGTTGATGCCGACGCCGAGCGGCTTCAACTCGGAAACGCTTTCGAACACTTTGGCGGCAACGCCGATCTGATGCAGGCTGAGCGCCAGCGTCAGCCCGCCGATGCCGCCGCCGGCGATGAGTACGGTCATGATAGGCCCCCTTGAACCGGGATCGGTCATGGCACGAGAGGCGGCAAGGGGGCAACTGCGAAGGCCCGGAATCGCCGCCCGGGGATGGACGGCCGGAAGGCGTGCCGCTACCTTCCGGCTTTCCCGCGAGGTCCAACATGCTCAAGCTCTATTACTCTCCCGGCTCCTGCGCGCTCGCTTCGCATATCGCCTTGCAGGAGGCGGGTGCGGCCTACACCGCCGAGCGGGTCGATTTCAAAAGCAACCAGCAGAACAGCCCGGAATATCTCGCCATCAATCCGAAGGGGCGGGTGCCCTCGCTGGTGACGGAGCGGGGCATTTTGACCGAGACGCCGGCGATGCTCGCCTTCATCGCGCAAAGTTTTCCGCAGGCGAAGCTGGCGCCGCTCGACGACGCCTTCGCATTCGCGCAGGTGCAGGCCTTCAACAGCTATCTGTGTTCCACCGTGCATGTGGCGCACGCCCACAAGGGGCGCGGCTATCGCTGGGCGACGGACGAGGCTTCCTTCGCCGACATGAAGCGCAAGGTGCCGCAAACGATGGGCGCCTGCTTCGCGCTGATCGAGCGCAGCATGCTGAAGGGCCCGTGGGTGATGGGCGAGAGCTACACGATCTGCGATCCCTATCTGTTTACGCTTTCGGGCTGGCTGGAAGGCGACAGCGTCGATATCTCGACCCTGCCGAAGGTGGCGGCCCACCACAAACGGATGTCGGAGCGGCCGGCGGTTCGCAAGGTGCTGGCCGACGAGCAGGGTTGAGCAACAAGCTCTTCGTCGTCCCGGCCAAGCCATGACAGGCTCCGCGCGCGCCGGTCCGGGGCCGGTTGATTTCCGCTTTCGGCGGCGCCGCGGACGTGGGCGGACCCGGCTCTGGCTCGACCCGGTCGCCAATGACGCAAAGCCGACTAATCTGGGCGGCAATGCTCTCGGTCGGATCAAGAGGCACTCCCACCGGTGGTCGTACCCGGACTGTGAGTCCTTAGGCCTGCGGCGGCGAAGATCGCGTCGGCGTTGTTCGGCGCAAAACAAATCCGTCCATGGCCGCCGGGTTGCGGTGAACTGCCCGGCGGTTTGACCGCCAAATCACGTCTTTGTCTGGCGAAGCCAAATTCCTTGGGCCGCCAAATTTGCGACTGCCATATTTACCGGGAATTTACACCTGTTGTCGTTGTATCCCCTTCTAGCTGTATCATCATAAAATGCGTCGTTTCGGGCGGAGCACTGCGGCAGATGACGATGACGGTCACACGGACCGCCGAAGCGCCGGCTTCCGCCCGCAGCGTGCTGCCGCTCGCGGTCGGCGTGGGGGTCTATTCTCTGCTGCTGTTCGCTGGCAACCGGCTGCTCGGCGATCCCGACACGCAGTGGCAGATTACGATCGGCCGCTGGATCCTCGCCCACGGCACGGTGCCGGAAACCGACATCTATTCCTTCACCATGGCCGGGCAACCCTGGATTTCGACGCAGTGGCTGGCGCAGGTCGCCTTCGCGCTGGCGCACGGCGCCGCCGGATGGACCGGGCCGGTGGTGCTGGCGGCAGGCGCCACCGCCGCCGCCTTTGCGCTGCTGGCCAGATTTCTCAGTACACGATTGACGCCGGCTGCCACCGTGATGATCGTGACCGGAGCGCTGGTATTGACGGCGGCGCATCTGTTGGCGCGCCCGCACGTGCTGGCGCTGCCGGTGCTGGTGGCGTGGGTCGGCGGGTTGATCGCTGCTGCGGATCGCGGCGAGGCGCCGTCGCCTTGGTTGCTGCCGCTGATGACGCTGTGGGCCAATCTGCATGGCGGGTTCGTGTTCGGACTGGCGTTGATTGCCCCGATTGCGCTCGACGCGGTGTGGCGGCAGGACCCTGCGGCGCGCAAATCCCTGGCGTGGCGCTGGCTGGGGTTTGCTTGTGCCGCGCTGGCGGCGAGCTGCATCACGCCCTATGGCTGGAATGCACTCCTGGCATCGGGAAAGATTCTCAGCCTCGGCCAGGCGCTGCCGCTGATCAGCGAGTGGCATCCGGTCAGTTTCGGCCGCCTCGGCGCTTTCGAAATATGCCTGCTGGGGTTGCTGGGGTTCGCGCTGTGGCGCGGCGTCGTGCTGCCGCCGCTGCGGATAGTGCTGCTGCTCGGCCTGCTGCACATGGCGTTGAGCGCCGTTCGAAATCTTGAGGTGTTGGCCCTGGTGGCGCCGATCGTTCTCGCCGCACCGCTGGCGCGGCAGATCGGGGGCCCGGACGATGCCGGCGAACCGCGGCAGCCAACGCTGCTCCATGTCGCCGCCGCGCTGTGGATTTGCGCGGCCACGCTGCTGATGACCTCGCTCGGACATTATGCGCCGGCCGACCGGAACTCGCCGGTCGCCGCGGTCGCCGAGTTGAAGCGCCTTCATGTCAGCCGCGTTTTCAACGATTACGACTTCGGCGGCTATCTGATCGCCAAGGATGTGCCGACTTTCATCGACGGACGCACCGAATTGTTCGGCGAGAAATTTGTAGTCGATCATCACCTCGCAAGCGAGTTGATCGAACCGGATCAATTTTTCACCATGCTGAAGGATTATAAAATCGAGGCGACACTGCTGCGCACGCAAAGTCCCGCGGCTAAATTGCTCGATCATCTCGATGGCTGGCGAAAGGTTTATAGCGATGGCATCGCCACCATTCATCTGCGCAGGCCGGGCGCGGCGCACCTCGCCGAGCCGATGATCAGCCCGACGCCACAGATAAGTGTAACTCGTCACTAGAGGAACCGAGCTGTCGGGTTGCGAATGCCTTCAATCTTGCCTGAAACCATAGCCGTTCGAGGGAACACCCGCACCTTGTGGTGGGGGGCCGTGCTAGTCATGCTTGCTGCGGGGATAGGGGGCGCTGCAACCGGCTTGAGTTTCGATTTCCGGAGCAATCCAACCCTTCTGCTGTTGGTCGCAGCTTAAGCTGCTATAACATTCTTCTATCGAAGCATTCGTTTCGACGAGCGATTAAGCCAGGCGCTCGTCGCGGTGGCTCAACTTCTGCTCATTTTGCTGTTTGGGTTACTTTGCAGCTACGCCGCTGCGGTGACGGCGATGCCTTATCGAGACGCCGAATTGCTCGCTATCGATAAATGGCTGGGATTTGATCGGACGAGTTATCTAAGGGTTTTCACCGATAGCCCTTGGAAAGTCCATCTCTCGAATTTTATCTATCTATCAATGTTGCCACAGCTGGCACTTACTCCCCTTTTCCTGATCATAACGAATCGGATGGAGCATCTTCAGCGCTTTGTCGCGGCCTACGGAATTGCATTATCTCGAGGATCGCAATATTCGTTTTCGTGCCTGCGGTTGGCGCATTTGTGTATTTCGATCTTACACCGGCCCAATACGCGGCGCTGCCCATTGACGTCTACACTCCCGCGCGGACTCTCGACGCCTTGCGCTCTGGCGGTCTGAAGATAATTCGCCTGGATAACCTTGAAGGGCTCATAGCATTTCCCAGCTTTCACACTGCGGCCGCGATCCTGTACGGATGGGCCCTTTGGCCGATAAAGTATATTCGTTGGCCGATAGCGGCGCTTAATCTCGCCATAATATCCACTACCCCGGTCTGCGGGGCACATTACGCAATAGACGTCATTGCGGGGGCCGCTGTCGCGCTTGGATCAATTGTCGCGAGTGGCTTCTTACGCCGAAATGAGGCCGAGATGGTTCGTGCCCTGCAATCCGTGACTCAATCTATCTAGTTACAAATCTACGCGCACGTCTCTTCATGGCACATCGCGTCATTTCGCTGCGCTAGGTCAGGCGTACGCGCCTGACATAAGGTGGTTATCGGTGCCGGCGTCCGCCGCGACGACGACGGGGATTGTTGCCGGATTGCTTTACGCGACTTTGCGCTTCGGCCGGTCCAGCTCCCGCCCGGTCTGCAGCATCAGATGACGCAGCCAGATCGAGCCGGGATCGAACTGCGCCCGCGTCGGATAGAACATGAACTGTTCGTCGATGCCGGGGTCGAGCGGCGGCGTCACCGCGGCAAGCGACAACGGTTTTGCCAGCGCCGCGATCAGCCGGCGGGGCACGAAGGCGACGAGGTCGGTGCGCGCCGCGACGTGCAGCGCCTCGATATAGCCGGGCACCACCAGCGCAATGCGCCGCTCGATTCCCTTGGGCCGCAGCCAGCCGTCGATCAGATCCTCGTTCTGGCCGCGGATGACGACGGCGACGTGCCTCGCCTTGAGGAAGGTTTCGCGCCGGGCGAGCCTGGCGCCGGCGGGATGGCCGCGCCGCACCGCGAGCGCGTCGCGGTCGGTATAGAGAAGCTGGCGGTGAAACCCCTTGAAGGCGTCGCCGATCGAGATCACGAGATCGATGGTGCGCGCGAACTCCGCGCCGAAGATCGCGGGCCCCCGCCATGGCACGATGTCGAGCCGGACGTTCGGCGCCGCCCGCGCGATCTTCGCCATCAGCGGCGGCACCAGAAGCTCCACCGCCAGATCGGGCATCATCAGGCGAAACTGCCGCTCGCTGCTGGCCGCGTCGAAATCGTCGGCAATGAACAGTCCGCGCACCTGATCGAGCGCCTGCGCCAGCGGCCCGCGCAGTCCCTGGGCCCGCGGCGTCAATTCCATCCGCGCGCCGGTGCGGACCAAAAGGGGATCGCCGAGCACCTCGCGCAGCCGCTGCAGCGCGTGGCTGGCGGCCGGCTGCGATAGCCCGATCCGCATCGCGGCCCGGCTGACATTGGCTTCCCGCAGCAGCGCGTCGAGCGCCACCAGCAGATTGAGATCGAGCGCGGCCAAATTCATCAGGCGAATATATATCATATTGATTATCGATTGGAAGAATGGCATCGGCCTGGCGATGATGGCGCCATCGGATGGATCGATGGAGAATTCAACAATGAGCGCCGCCGCCAACAAGAAACTGATGGAAGAGATTTTCGCCAGCGCGGGAAACCCCGATCCCGCCGCGCGCGATCGCGCGCTGTTCGTCGCCAGCCTGGCCGACGACGCGAAATGGGTGGTCACCGGGCAGTATTCGTGGTCGCGCACCTTCGCCGGCAAGGAGGCGATCCTGAACGATCTGCACGGCCACGTCCGCTCGCTGCTGGCCGAGCGGGCGCGGACGATCGCGCATCGCTTCATCGCCGACGGCGATTGCGTCGTGGTCGAGGCGAAAGGCGACAACCTCACCAGGACGGGAGTCCGCTACGACAACGACTATTGCCTGGTGTTCCGGCTGGAGAACGGCAAGATCAGGGAGGTCAGGGAGTATTGCGACTCCGTGCTGACCGAAAGCGCGCTGGGCCGGTTTCCTGAAGCGCAAAACCGCGCCGCGGGCTGAGACTCTTTATCGTCATTCCGGAATCTTCTCCCCTCCCCGCCGCTTCGCGGAGGGAGGGGAGAAGAACCCGGAATGACCGGGGTAGACTAAGCCGCCCTGGTCTTGAGATGGCCGAACATGATGTGGCGCGCCTCGTCGTCCATCTCGGTCTTGAAGCTGAACTTGTCCTTCAGCGCGATCGCCCGCGCCGCCGCCGGCCGCGCCGAGACCTCGTCGAGCAGGCGCTTGACGTTGGGATATTTTGCCAGGGCGTCGTCGCCGAGCACGAACGGCACCATCCGCGCCCAGCCCCAGAACGCCATGTCGACGATGGTGTAGGTGTCGCCGACCATGTAGCGGCTGCCGGCGAGGTGATCGTCGAGGATCTTGTAGTGGCGATGGGCTTCGAACTGGTAGCGCTCGTGCGCGTATTCCAGCTCCTTCGGCGCGTAGTGCTTGAAATGCACGGCCTGGCCCGAATAGGGCCCGATGCCGGAGGCAACGAACATCAGCCAGGACAGCATCTGCGCGCGGTTGTTGGGCGTGCCGGGCGGCAGGAACTTGCCGGTCTTCTCCGCAAGATAGAGCAGGATCGCGTTGGAATCGAACACGAACACGCCGTCATCGTCGATCGCCGGCACCTTGCCGTTCGGATTCACTTTCAGGAATTCCGGCTTGAACTGGTCGCCCTTGCGGGTATCGACCGGCACCGGCTCGAACGCCAGGCCGGACTCTTCCAGAAACAGCGCGACCTTGTTCGGGTTCGGCGCGCCGTTGAAGTAGAATTTGAGCATTCAGATCTCCCTTTGCCTTGAAATTGTTGCCGAGAAAACCGGGACGCGGCGGCAATTCCGCGGACGATAGGTCCATGCTCAAATTTTTGCAAAGGGCGCAACCGATGACTTCGTGAGCGGGCGGGCAGTCGCGGGACCTTGATGGGGCGAGAACTCCTGCCGTCCCGCTCCACAGAGGGCCGGCTCGCGATCGTCACGGACGCGAAGTCGTGCTTTTTGTCGTCTTTGCTGTATGAAATTCGAAAGCCGGTAGCCCGGGTGGAGCGAAGCGAAACCCGGGACCAATCGCGCGAACGTTCCCGGATTGCGCGGAGCCTGTCATCGGGCGGCGCTTCGCACCGACGCGTTGGCCCCGTCCGGGCTACAAACTTCTTTGAAGGGCTCAGCCCGCCGCCATCCCGGAGCGGATTTCGGCGCGCAGCTCGTCGATCAGCCTGAGGCCTTTCTTGGTCTCGACGTGCCAGAAGGTCCAGCCGTTGCACGCGCCGGCGCCCTGCGCCACCGCGCCGATGCGGTGGATCGAGCCGACCTTGTCGCCGAGCATGATGGCGCCGTCGGCGCGGACCAAGGCGCCGTGGCGCTTCTTGGAATCGACCAGCCTGGTGCCGGGCGGAATCATGCCGCGCTCGATCAGTTCGGAGAACGCGACGCGCGGCGCGTCGCGCGCGGTCATGAACGGAGCCAATGTGGCTTCCGGCAGCGGCTCGATGGCGGCGATGCGCGCTTCGGCAGCCTTCGCATAGGTCTTGTCGCGCTCGAAGCCGATGTAGCGGCGGCCGAGGCGCTTTGCCACAGCGCCGGTCGTGCCGGTGCCGTTGAACGGATCGATCACGAGGTCGCCGGGCTTCGACGACGACAGCAGCACGCGCGCCAGCAAGCCTTCGGGTTTTTGCGTGGGATGGACCTTCTTGCCGTCGGCGCCCTTGAGCCGTTCCTCGCCGGTGCACAGCGGGATCAGCCAGTCGGAACGCGCCTGCACGTCCTCGTTGGCGGCCTTCAGCGCTTCGTAGTTGAAGGTGTAACCCTTCGCCTTCTCGTCGCGCGCGGCCCAGATCATGGTTTCGTGGGCGTTGGTGAAACGGCGGCCGCGGAAATTCGGCATCGGATTGGTCTTGCGCCAGACGATGTCGTTGAGAACCCAGAAGCCGAGGTCCTGCATGATCGCGCCGACGCGGAAGATGTTGTGGTAGGAGCCGATCACCCACAGCGTCGCCGACGGCTTCATGATGCGGCGGCAGGCGAGCAGCCAGGCGCGGGTGAAATCGTCATAGGCGGCGAAGGAGGAAAACTTGTCCCAGTCGTTGTTGACGGCGTCGACGTGGGATTCGTCGGGGCGCTTGAGATCGCCCTTGAGCTGCAGATTGTAGGGCGGGTCCGCGAATACCAGGTCGACCGAGGCGGCCGGCAGTTTCGACATCTCGGCGACGCAATCGCCTACGACGATCTGGGTGCTCTGATGGGACTCAAATTTAGTGCGGGGCGCCCTTGCAGACGCCCCGCGACGCGACACAACCATGACTCAAATACTCTGACTCAGGCGACGCTGTCGGCGACGCGGGACTAAACAACCGACTGTCGGTACATTGACGAGGCAAAGTAAAAATCGACTTAACCGGGTAATTCTTTCTCGCTAGGCAATTTTTGCCGGGCGGGTTATTGATTAACGGGATGGAAATTTTACGTGACTGCTGCGTTGAATAGCGGCGATTGCGTTGCCGGCGGGTCGGCCCGCAAACTGGAATGAGGAAAAACCACCATGCGTTACGATGACTTCCGCCGCAGCGACGATATCGAAGACCGTCGCGATGACAGCGGCGGCGGAATCGGTGGCGGCGGCCTCGGTCTTCCGATGGGCGGCGGCGGACTCGGCATCGGCACCATCATCGTGCTCGGCCTGATCTCCTACGCGTTCGGCATCGATCCGCGCATCCTGATCGGCGGCGCGGAGGTTCTCAACGGCGGCCGCGGCCAGGCGCCAAGCTACCAGACCGATCGCAGGTCCGGGTCCGTGAAGACCGGCGCGCCGACCGACGAGATGGGCAGCATGATCTCGGGCATCCTCGGCGAGATCGACGATCGCTGGAGCGAAATCTTCCAGGCTTCGGGGCAATCCTTTACCGGTCCGAAAATCGTGCTGTTCCGCAACGTCACCAATGGCGGGCGCTGCGGCATGGCGCAGTCGGCGATGGGGCCGTTCTATTGTCCGCCGGAACGAAGGATCTTTCTCGACACCGGATTCTTCCGCGAGGTCGAGACCAGGTTTCGCGGCTGTTCGGGCAATGCCTGCAAATTCACCGCCGCCTACATCATCGCCCATGAAGCGGGGCATCACGTCCAGAACCTGCTCGGCATCCTGCCGCGCGTGACGCGGCTGCAGCAGCAGGCCGGCAGCAAGGCCGAATCCAATGCGCTGCAGGTCAAGATCGAGTTGCAGGCGGATTGCCTGTCCGGCGTCTGGGTCAACCGCGAGGCCAAGAAGCGGCCGGGCTTCCTCGAAGCCGGCGACATCGATGCGGCGCTGACGACGGCGTCCGCGATCGGCGACGACACGCTGCAGCGGCAGGCGACCGGGCGGGTGGTGCCGGACTGCTTCACCCACGGCTCCGCCGCGCAGCGCAAGCAATGGTTCATGACCGGCTATCAGCAGGGCACGGTGCAGGCCTGCAACACGTTCGGGGCAGGGGCGCAGTAAAGGTATCCGTCATGTCTTCCATCGACGAGTCGAAAAAATTCGTCCCGCTCAACATCGCGGTGCTGACGATTTCGGACACGCGCACGCTGGCGGACGACAAATCCGGGACTACGCTCGCGGAGCGGCTCACCGCCGCCGGTCACCATCTCGCGGCGCGCGAGATCATCGTCGACGACGTCGACGCGATCCGCGTCATCGTCGGGCGATGGATCGCCGATCCCGATATCGATGTCATCATCACCACCGGCGGCACCGGCTTTACCGGCCGCGACGTAACGCCGGAGGCGATCGAACCGCTGTTCGAGAAGCGGATGGACGGATTCTCGATCGCGTTCCATATGCTGAGCCATGCCAAGATCGGCACCTCGACGATCCAGAGCCGCGCCACCGCGGGCACGGCCGGCGCCACCTTCATCTTCTGCCTGCCGGGATCGCCGGGCGCCTGCCGCGACGCCTGGGACGGCATTCTCCTGGCCCAGCTCGATTACCGCACGCGGCCCTGCAATTTCGTCGAGATCATGCCGCGGCTGGATGAACATCTGCGCCGCCCCAAGGCGCAAGGCGCGACGGCCTGAGCGACGTCCACCTCACAGTTCGCGCTCCCAGGTCTCGCCGATCAGGCTCTGGCCGAAACTGCGGTGCGGCTCGCTGGCTATCAGCACGAAGCCGGCGTCCTGATAGATTTTTCGCGCAGCCAGCAAAATGCTCTGGGTCCACAGCGTGATCCTGCGGTAGCCGCATGCCTGCGCAAACGAAACGCATTCACCGACCAGCCGCCGGCCCAATCCCTGTCCGCGTCCGGCCGGGTCGACCAGCAGCAATCGCAGCTTGGCGACGTCGTCGGTATCCCTCACCAGGAACACCGAGCCGACCTGGGTGCCATCGATGTCGGCGATCCAGCAGCGTTCGCGCGAGGCGTCGAAGGAGGCGAGGAATTTTGCCGATATCTCCGCCACCAGCGCTTCGAACGACGAGTCAAAACCGTATTCGCGGGCGTAGAGCTCGCCATGGCTCTGCACCACCCAGCCGATGTCGCCGGGCCGGGGATCGCGCAGGATCGCGGGCGGCGGTGAACTTTCCGCTGCGCCGAGCAGCCGCTCGATCGCGGTCATCGCCTCGATCAGGCGCCGGACCCCGCCGGGCGGCATTGCCGCGAGCATGGCCGCGACATCGTCGTGTGAACTGCGATCGAGCCTGACAAACATCTGACGGCCCCTGGCCGTCAGGCCGAGCTGGTATTGCCGGCGGTCCGAGGCCAACGGCTTGCGGGTGATCAGCCCGTCCTCATCGAATTTCTGGATGATGCGGCTGAGGTAACCGGGATCGAGGCCGAGCTCGATCCCGATCTCTTTCGCCGCCGGATTGCCCCGGTGCGCCAGCTCGTAGAGCACCCGCGCCTCGCTCAGCGAGAACGGACTTTTCAGCAGCTGCTGGTCGAGAACGCCGAGCTTGCGGGTGTAGAAGCGGTTGAAGGCGCGCACCGCCGAAACTTGCGCGTCGGAATCAGGTTGCGACATGGGTCACCTCGATAGTTGCCATTGTCAAACGATTATTTGACTTTGGCAAGTATCTTGGCGGGCTCAGACCACCATGACGATCCGGCTGCGCAACAGCGTGCGCGAGGAGCGGCCGAGCTGCCGGAGCAGCCGGGCCTCGGAACGGCGGGCGTCCGGCGCGTGGCCGCCGAGCCGGTCGTAATGGTCGCGCGCGATCAGGAGTCCCTGGTCTGCCGAAGGTCCGGTGAGCATCCGGGCGATGAATTTGAAGCCGTCGCGCAGGCTTGGGTCGGCATAGGGCGAGCGGGCGTAGCGGAAGATGCCGGCGCGGGGGCGCCCGCTGTCCGAGACCCGCTGCATGAATTGCGTGGTTTCCTCGATCCAGCCGGAGTCCAGCACCGCGCCCGGATGCAGGAACATCAGCCAGGGCGAGCGGGCTTGGCGGGCGCCCGCCGCCAGCGCCGCCGCGCGGGAACCCTCGACCGGCAAGAAGCGGCAGCCTGCGACGTCGGCGACCCGCTCGATCACGCCGGTACCGGCCCGGTCGACCAGGAGCACCTCCTTGATGACGCCGGCGGCGGCGCCCGGCACCAGGGCGGCGAGGGTGGCGACGGCGGACTGTTCGACGCCTTCGGTGGGAATAATGACGCTCAGCATGAATGAGGCTTCGTTGGCTCGGCCGGTCAAAACGCCGCACCGTTACCACCTTGTCGCACTCAAAGCAGCCCGCCTGCTGCAGCTTTTTGCGGCAAGGGAGGCGGCGCCGGGGCGGGGCCGCAGCGTACAGGGCGATGCCGGCTATGCGCCGGCCGACCCCTGCCGAGGCTGATGGCGCTGGGGGGATTTCGGCTTGTGACGGTCGTGCGCGCGGTCAGCGGTCGGTGACTGCCAGCCCGCTATTTCGGCGAGCTCCGCCTCGGGGCGCGTCTCGACCGTGTCGCGCCGTCCGAGATAGATGTTGCCGCTGTCGCCGTCGATGGTGATCCAGTCGCTTCCCGAGATCGCCGTACCCGCCAGCTGAGCCCGGTCGGCCGCGACGTCGACCGTCATGCCAGCGCATCCGACGATGCAGGGTTTTGCCATCTGGCGCGCGACCAGCGCGGCATGGGCGGTGCGGGCGCCCACCGCCGTCACGATGCCGGCCGCGACCGCAAAGCCCGCGACATCGGCGGTGCTGGTATCGGGGCGCATCAGGATGACGGGGTCGCCCGCGGCCACAAGCCGCTCGGCGCTTTCGGAACTGAAGGCGGCGCGTCCGACCGCGATGCCGCCCGAGGCGCCGATGCCCGTCACGGCCGGCTTGCCGGCCGCCACCAGCGAGATCCGGACAAGAGCCGCCGGATCGATGCCGGCAATTCGCTTCAGCGCTTCCTGCTGCGTGATCAGTCCTTCATGCACGAGATCGATGGCGATCCGCAGCGCCGCGCGCGGCGTCCGCTTTGCGGAGCGCGTCTGCAGGATCCACAATTTGCCGTCCTCGATCGTGAATTCGACGTCCTGGACGTCGCCGAATTCCTGCTCGAGCCGCCGCAGGATGTCGCCGAGTTCGGCCGCGATCCCCGGCAGCGAGCGGACGATGGCTTCTTCGGTGTCGGGCGTCCGCCGGCCCGAGACGACGTCTTCGCCCTGGGCGTCGAGCACGAGGTCGATCATCGGCTGGGCGAGGCCCGTCGAAGGATCCCGAGAAAACGCCACACCGGCGCCGGACGAAAGTCCGCCATTGCCGAACACCATGGCTTGAACCGTGACCGCGGTGCCCTCGAGATGATCAAGTTTCTGGAGACGCCGGTAAGCCTGCGCCCGCTCGCTCATCCACGATCGATAGACCGCCCTTGCGGCGCTTTCGAGCTGCGCCGCGGCATTTTCCAGCCAGCCGTCATCGCGATCCTCGACCAGCGCCTGCTGGTCGGCGGCGAGGCGTTCGAGCGCCTCGCTGTCCAGCTCGCGGTCGCTTGCGACGTCTTCGCTGGCCGTCAATTCGGCGAGGCGCGCGGCAAAGGGCGCGGGGTCGAGGCCGAGCACGGTCTCGGTGTAGCTCTCGAGAAAGCGCCGCCGGCAATCCCACGCCAGCCGCGGCCGGCCGGTCGATCGGATCAGACCCTGTACCGCGAGCGAGGTGCAGCCGACATCAAGCACCGTATCCAGCATGCCCGGCATCGATCGCGCCGCGCCGGAGCGGACCGATACCAATAACGGCTGCCGGCCGTCGCCGAAGCGCTTTCCGGTGACGTGCTCCAGGAACTCGATGCCCTCTTTCAGCCCGTCGCGCAGGTGCCGTTCGGCATGCGCGTCCTTGTCGATGATGTCTGCGCAAAGCTTGACCGGCAGCACGAAGGCCGGCGGCACCGGCAAACCGAGCGCCGCCATCCGCGCCAGGTTGGCGGCCTTGGCGCCGATCGCGTCGGCGGAATGCTGTTCCGTCGAGACGCCGCCGATACGCACGATATGCATTGGGTAAATCCTCAGGTCAGGCCGACAGGCCGGTCATGATGTGCCGCCGCAAGAGATGACCGAAGCCGGCCAGGCGATCGGTCGCGCGCTCGATGGCGCGGGCAAGCTCGATCACGGAAAGCGAGGTCGCGACGTCGAAGCCGCCGGCAAACACCCGCGTGATGACATCGCGTTCCCGCGCATCGGCGGCGTGCTCGGCATCGATCAGGCGGATCACGGCGTTCAGCGCGTCCTCGGAATCGGCGCGGCGTCCTTCCGGGACTTCGATCGCCGCGGCGAGCCCGGAGGCCGCGGCTTCCGTCGCGGTCATGGCGACCGCGCACAATTCGGCGAGCGTCGCCAGCAACGCGGGATCGATTGCCGCCGGCGCCAGCGAGGCGATGAAGGCCGCCTGTTCCAGTTCGTCGACGGCCTCCTCGACACGGTCCACCAGCTGCTCGATGATCGCTCCGGCGTTGAGACGGGTTGCTTCGTTGCGGGCTTCGAGGGCAATGCGATCCGCCTTGCGCTCGATCTGGCCGGCGCGGCCTGCGAGCTGCTTGCCGTCGACCGGTCGGCCTGACTGAAGTGCTGCGATATGATGAGCGACGGCAGCGGTGATGTCGTGCGCCAATCCGACCTGGCGCAGCACGGTCGCTAGCAACGCGCTGTCGACGCGTTCCAGCCGCCTGACCAGGTCGGCTTCGATCTGGTCGCGCACCAGCCTGACCGACCGCCCGGCGCTGAGCGCCTCGGTCGAAACCCGCATCGCGGTCTTGAGGAAGTCGATTGCGGCTTTGCGCCCTAGCGCCTGATCCAGCCGCTCGCCGAAACCGATCCGCGTCGGTGCTGCGTTGCGCACCGCCGTGCCGATCAATTCGTTGCCGCCGAGTTCGAGGAAGCCGCGGTGGCCGATCCGTTGCCGCGCGGCCCAGTCGAGGATGCGCGTCGCATCGTCCTTGGCGACCCAGCTGCGCAACAGCTTGCGCGCCTTGTTCCAGTCGATCAGGAACACCAGCGCCGCGCCGAGCGCGCCAAGGAACGCGTTGCGATCGGCGGCGCTGTCGGCCTGGTACTGTCCGGTGACGAGAAAGAAGGTATTGTCCTCGCCGAGCCCCGTCGCGACATGGCGATCGAGCCCGCTCCATTTCGCCTGATACCTGTCGAACAGCGCGATGAAGAATTTGGCGCGCCCCCGATGGATGTCGGTGTAGGTCACGGTCACGGCATTCTTCTTGACCGCGATGACCACCACATGGGCGTCGGTGGTGCCGATGTCGTTTTGAATCAGCAACCGGCCGCCCGAGCGCGTCGCCATCGTATCGAGGCCCGGATGGTTGAACTTCAGGGCGCGGGTCTCGTTGAGCCCCTGCATGAAACTTTCCACCGGCGCGCGGTCCTCGGTGTGCAGACCGAACACATGGGCGCCGCTCAGGATCTCCTCGGCGCAATCCGCCGCCAGCCGGTTGAGCGCCTTGTGCAGATCCATCACCAGCCGATGCAGGCTGTCGGCGCCGCCATCGGCGACCCCGGTCAGCCGCGCGATCCGAGCGATCTCGATTTCATTGGCGGCCTCGAGCAGGCCTGCGGCGCGGATCGCGGCCAGCCGCGTATCCATGGTTTTGCCCTCGGCCGGCTTGCCGGCGGCTACCGCGCGCAGCATCGTCGCGGCGTCGTCGTGGATTTCCTTCATCAGCCGGGCGAGATTGGGCGCGGCGATCCGGCCGTCGCCGGCAAGATGGGCGCCGCCGATCAGGGTTGCGAGCACGGCTGGCGCGATACCGGCGGCGCGGCATTCGACCTGCAGGTCGGTGGCGGGATGGTCGGGCTCGCGGGCATGATGCGCCGCCGCCTGCAGCGCGCTCATGCGCACCTTGATCCGGTCGTTGGCGGCGAGCCCTTCCGCGACCAGCGACGGCAGCAGAATGTCGGCCTGTCCGAGTTGCTCGATAATTTGAGACTTCATGGGCGCACCGGCGGGAGATCGATCTCGCCTGTATGCCCCGCGCTTGCGACAGCTTCATTGCGCTAGATCATTCATGAAAATGTCATGATAGCAGCCAGTTAGGGGCGGTTGCGCCTGCCGTCGCAATCCACAGGCCAAATTTATGTTCTTGCTTTGTTCTAATGGCGTGCTATGTTCCCGCCATGAGCCGAGCATCCTCTCATGCCCTCAAGCACCCGCCGGTCACGGCGCCCTCCGAGCCGGCGGGTGCACCTGCTCCTTTTCCCGAATTGGCGGTCGCAATCGAACGGGAGCGGCGGCGCGGCCGCGGCGCGCAATCCAACGCCAGCGGCCGCTTCGAGGCTGAAGCGCGGGTCGCGTTCGACGACGGCTGGCAAAGCCTCGACGACCTGCCGCCGTTCAAGACCACGGTCGCGCTCGACACCGCGCGAAAGGTCATCACCCGCAACGATTCTCCCGATATCGGCTTCGACCGCTCGATCAATCCGTACCGGGGCTGCGAGCACGGCTGCGTCTACTGCTTTGCCAGGCCAACCCACGCCTATCTCGGACTGTCGCCAGGGCTCGACTTCGAATCGAAGTTATTTGCAAAACCGGACGCGCCGCAGTTGCTGGAAAAGGAACTGGCGGCGCAGGATTACGAACCGCGCCTGATCGCGATCGGCACCAACACCGATCCCTATCAGCCGATCGAGCGCGAGCGGAAGATCATGCGCGGCATCCTTGAGGTGCTGGACCGCGCCGGCCATCCGGTCGGCATCGTGACGAAATCGGCGCTGGTGACCCGCGATATCGATATCCTGGCGCGGATGGCCAGGCGCAATCTCGCCAAGGTGGCGATTTCGGTGACGACGCTCGATGCCAAGCTGGCGCGCACCATGGAGCCGCGGGCCGCGACGCCGCCGAAGCGGCTCGAGGCGCTGCGGCAACTGTCGGAAGCCGGCATCCCGACCACGGTGATGGTCGCGCCCGTCATCCCCGCGCTGAACGATTCCGAGATCGAACGCATTCTCGACGCCGCGGCGCATGCCGGCGTCAGGGAAGCGAGCTATGTGCTGCTGCGGCTGCCGCTGGAAGTCCGCGACCTGTTCCGCGAATGGCTGATGGCCAATTATCCCGACCGTTATCGCCACATCTTCACGCTGATCCGCGACATGCGCGGCGGCCGCGATTATGACTCGCAATGGGGAACGCGGATGAAGGGTACCGGACCGATGGCCTGGATGATCGGCCGCCGGTTCGAGATCGCCTGCGAAAAACTCGGGCTCAACAAGCGGCGGTCGAAATTGACCACCGATCATTTTGCCCGGCCCAGGCGCAGCGGCCAGCAACTGAGTTTGTTCTAGGGCGGCGGAGACGATCCGGCATGAGCGAGAAGGCGGCTGCACCCGTCGCGCGACTTACCATGATCACGCTCGGCGTCAGCAACATGCGCGCCAGCATCGCGTTTTACGAAGCGCTCGGCTTTGTCAGGAAATTTCAGGCCACCGGCGAGGCCGTCGCATTTTTCGAAACCGGCGGCACCGCGATCGGACTTTTTCCGTGGGATCAGCTGGCGCAGGACGTCACGCTGCCTGAACGTCCGCGGCCGCAGGCGTTTCGCGGGATGACATTGGCCTGGAATTGCCGCACGACGGAGGAGGTCGATGCGGTACTGGATTTCGCCATCTCAAAGGGCGCTTCGCTGCTGAAACCCGCGCACAAGACGGATTATGGCGGCTATTCCGGCTATTTTGCCGATCCCGACAATCACCCGTGGGAGGTCGTGGTCGCTCCGGGAATCGAGATCGGCGAGGACCGGAGGATTCATTTGCCGGATTAGGACATCCTTTTGACGCGTTTTCTTCACGCGAACCGGTATCCACTTCGCTCGAAGACGCTGTAGCCGGCGATGTTGAATAGCGGGAATAGCGCCGAGTTCCCGGTTGCGTCGCCGGGCTCGCTTGCGCACGATCCCGGCCATGATTTCGGGAAAAGTCCAAGGAAAAGTCCAGGGAAAAGCCAAAGGAAGGTTCGGCCAGGCCCGCAAAGGGCGTGATTGCCGCAGCCCTGCCGGGCTTTCGCCGTGAGCGCGCGCTGATCAAGCGCGGCGTCTGGCCGGTGGCCGGCTGCGACGAGGCCGGCCGCGGTCCGCTGGCGGGCCCGGTCGTGGCCGCGGCCGTGGTGCTGGACCCCGGGCGAATCCCCAAGGGCATCGACGATTCCAAGCGGCTGACGGCGGAGCGGCGCGAGGAACTGTTCGAGGAAATCTGCGCGACCGCCTCGTTCGCGGTGGTCTTCGCGTCGCCTTCGCGGATCGACCGCGACAATATCCTGCGCGCGTCGCTGTGGGCCCTGGCGCGCGCGGTGCACGCCCTGCCGGAAATGCCGAAGCATGTTTTCGTCGATGGCCGCGACCGGCTCGATATCCCCTGCGATTGCGAAGCCGTGATCGGCGGCGACGGGCTGGTGGTCTCGATCGCGGCGGCGTCGATCATCGCCAAGGTGACGCGCGACCGGCTGATGTGCGCGCTGGCGCAGGATTGCCCGGGCTACGGTTTCGAGTCCCACAAGGGCTACGGCGTCCCCGAGCATCTGGAGGCGCTCCACCGGCTCGGACCGTCAGCGCATCATCGCCGGCTGTTCGCGCCTGTGGTGGCGGCGCGGGAACGGCATCATTCGATGACGGTCGAAGACGGTGTCGTCACCAAGGAATCGATGATCGACGTCGCCATTTCCGGGTAGTGTCCTAATTTGAGATTTTTTGGTTCTCTGCGGGATCAATAAGGGGCTTGAGGGGCGTCGCCTAGCGTTTGTGAAATAACAAATACCTGTGCGTTTCCCATACTGCACTCCTCCGAAGACGCATCACTCCAGACGATTGCCTGTATTAACTTGTGATCCTTTCGTTCATAGGTCACCAGATGAACTTGGCGGTAGAGGTCTTTTCCTATCTTTTCGTAGGATAGTTTTCTCGACGTGGTTTTTTTGAAATCCATCTGGTCGTTAGTTACGAGGCCCGCGTTTTTCATATAAACGAATGCCTCCATTGCAGGCCACCTGTCAGGGCCGGAGCAATCCGGGGATTTTACAGCCGCCGTCGCCGAAGCTGTGGAAAGCAATAAGGCAAGTAGAACCTTCATGAAGTTTGCTCCACCAATTCCTCAAGTGACCACATCCTATCAGAAACACCCGCCGCCATGGCAGGCGTCACCCGGGGCTTTGTTGCGTGAGGGGAGGCTTCAGGTCCCCTTCAATCAGCGTTCCTACGCTTGGAGGGAAAAGCACGTCCGGAATCTTTTCCAGGACCTGGACGAAGAGATTGAGCGCGGCGATGGCAGCGAATACGTCTTGGGAACAATCGTACTCATTCAAAAGGGCAATGAGCCACCAACGATTGTTGACGGTCAACAGCGGTTGGCGACGGTTTCCATTCTCCTCGCGCGGATACGAGATCAGCTGGTCAAACTCAACAAGGGGGCAAGCGCCTCGGCAATCGAGGAATCCTTTCAAATTAGGACACTACCCATTTCCGCCGGAATTTGACGTCGGCGCCGACGCCATGATCTCTGCCTGATGCGGTTTCATCGCGCGAACCGTCATTTGCTTCGCCCGGCCACGCCCTGGTTGCCTCGGCGGCTGACGCGCTCTATCACACGTCCGGGATCGGATAGCGCCGGCTTGGGCATTTCGGACGGTTCATGCGTTTCACCTCCCTGATTATCGAACTGATCCGCGCCCGGCCGCGGCTGGTGGTCTGGCTGGTGGTGCTGTTTCAGGCGGCGCTGTGGCTGCTCGTGCCGCTACTGCTGTATCGCGGCCCACCCGGCGACCTCGCCACCGTGCTCGCCTACGGCCGGGAATACCAGGTCGGCACCGATCTCGGCCCGCCGCTGGCGTTCTGGCTCGCCGATATCGCGTTTCGAGCTGCCGGCAATCACATCGTCGGCGTCTATCTGCTGGCGCAGCTTTGCTCGATCGCGATGTTCTGGGCGCTTTATCTGCTCTCGCGCGCCATCGTCGGCGGACAACAGGCGGTACTCGCGGTGCTGCTGGCCATGACGGTCACAGCCTTCAGTTCGCCCGGCCTCGAGTTCGGCCCCGAGGTTCTGGCGCGGCCGCTGTGGGCGCTGTTGCTGCTGCATTCCTGGCAACTGATCGGACAGAACCGGCGCAACGCGTGGTTCGCATGGTCGATCGAGGCCGGACTTTTGCTGCTGACGACCTTCGCCGCGCCCTTCCTGTTGCTGCTGATCGTCGGGTTCGCGCTTGCGACCGCGCGTGGACGGCGTACGCTGACGTCGTTCGATCCGCTGTTTGCGCTGCTCGTGATTGTCGTGCTGGCGCTGCCCTATCTGATCTGGCTGATCCGCGCCGACGCCCTTTCCTTGCCGCATTGGCCGGCGATGGCGGATCTGAGCGCAAGGGCGCTGCACTGGGCCGCATTGCTCGGCGGCTTGCTGGCCGCGATATCCGGCATCGTGCTGCTGGTTGCGCTCAATTCCAGCTGGTTCGCCCGCAATCCGGAAGAGGCGCCGATCATCTATCGGCCGCCGGTCGAGCCGCTGGCGCGCGATTTCGTCTATTGTTTAGCCATCGGGCCCGCGTTGTTCGGAAGCCTGATTTCCGGGCTGTTCGGTCTCGATCGCGTCGCGGGCGGGTCGGGCGTGGTGTTGCTGATGACGGGGCTGGCAGCGATCGTCGCGACCGGCGATCTGCTCCATCTGCGGCGCCAGCGCCTGTTGCGCTCGGTCTGGGCGGCCGCCATCGTCGCCCCCGCGCTTGCGGTGCTCGCGACCGCGATTTTTGTGCCCTGGACCGGCGGCGGTGAGGTGGCGACGTCGCTGCCGGCGCGGGCGATTGCGAATTTCTTCGGCGACAGCTTCGAGCGGCGTACCAACCACCCGCTGAAGGCGGTGACCGGCGACGCGCAACTGGCGGCCCTGATTTCGCTCGACGCCGGGCGGCCCCATCTTTTTCTGGGCGCGGCGCCGCAACGGACGCCGTGGATTTCGCTGGCGAAATTCAACGAAACCGGCGGCGTCGTGGTCTGGCGCGCCGCCGACACGGTCGGCACCCCGCCGCCCGATATCGCGCAGCGGTTTCCCGGCCTGGTGCCGGAAGTGCCGCGGGCGTTCGAGTGGTTCGTCACCGGGCGGCAGCCGCTGTTGCGGATCGGCTGGGCGATCGTGCGACCGAAAACGCCCTGATATGCGATTTCCCTATTCCCGGTTGTCATGATTCTCATTGTATAATCGAAGGCGAACTCTCGTTCGATGTGCTGAACGGAAACGCGACAATGGATTTGCAGCCGCCCGCGGGTTCGACGATTTCCATAACGACAGACGGCCCCGATCCGACGATCGTCATTCCGGCCGCGCGCAGCGCGAAGCGTTACTTCGTGGGGCTGTTTCTCCTGTTCTGGCTCGGCATGTGGACTATCGGTTTTCGCGATGCCGGTTCAAAGGTGATCGCCGGAAACGCCAATAGCTTTCTGATTTTCTGGTTATGCGGCTGGACGGTGGGTGGGATCTTTGCGGCGTTCACGCTCTACCGTGCCTTTCGGACGCCGGTGCCCGAATCGCTGGAGCTGAAACGCAGCGGCGTGACCTACGATTCCGGGATTCCGCCGCTCCAGTTCGATTCGTCCTGGCGTTACAAGAATACAAGGGACGCCTGGAACGCGACCTTTCCAAAGCGCGTTCGCGTCGATCTCGATCGACGGCAACTTCAATCGCTGCGCCTGCGAGAAACCGAATCCGGCAATCGCCTGACCATAGACGTGGACGCCGCGCGTCTCGACATCGCGCCAACCGCAAGCGAGGTTGAACGCGAGTGGCTGGCGCGCTTGCTGGCGCAGCGCTATTCGCTTTCGCAGGTCCTGGGCGCGCCGGTGCCGGCCCAATAAAGGCAATCAAAGCCCGGATATTCAGCCGGCAAGCGCCCTGGCGATCGCGCGCAGATCCTGCCACGCCAGGCGCTTGTAGGACGGCGAGCGCAGCAGATAGGCCGGGTGGAAGGTGGCGAGCGCGCGGATCACGCGGGTGCCGGTGTCGTATTCGCACCAGCGCCCGCGGGTCTTCATGATGCCCTCGCGGGTCGCCAGCAGGGTTTGCGTGGACGGATTGCCGAGCGTGACCAGCACGTCCGGGTTCACGAGTTCGATCTGGCGCTGGATGAACGGCAGGCAGATCTGGGTCTCCTGCGGCGTCGGCGTGCGGTTGCCGGGCGGCCGCCAGGGAATGACGTTGGCGATGTAGGCGCTGGTGCGGTCGAGCCCTATTGCCGCAATCATCCGGTCCAGCAATTTGCCGGAGCGGCCGACGAACGGCAGGCCCTCGAGGTCTTCCTCCCGCCCGGGCGCCTCGCCGACGAACATGATGCGCGCCTGCGGGTTGCCGTCGGAAAACACCAGCCGCGTGGCGGTCGATCTCAGCGCGCAGCCGTCGAAACTCTCCAGCAGCGCGCGCAGCGCCTCGAGCGTCGGCGCGGTCCGCGCCGCTTCCCGCGCCGACAGGATCGCAGCCTCCGGCGCCGGCGCCGCTTCGGCGCGCGCGGCGGGAAGCGGGGCAGCAGCCCTGACCGGTCGGGGCGGCGCGCCTTCGCTGGCCGCCGGGATGAGGTCGGGATCGGCCAGCCGGTTGACCGGCGCTTCCGCCAGCGCGCAGTCGACCCCGGCCTCCAGATAAAAGGCCAGCAATTGCGAAACGGTGGGCGCGCGCTCAGGCGTCATGGCGGGATGTCGGGGGCATCCTGCCATTCTAGAGCGGATCGGGCCGCAACGAAACGCCCCAGCGGGCATTTCCATGGTTGTTCTCAGGCGAAAAAAGTGGAAACAAACGACCTGCAGAACAGCACCTTTTCCACCCGGGCCGGGACCAGATCATGAGCACCGAAGAACTGCCGCCGCGCGAATCCATGGAATTCGACGTTGTCGTCGTCGGCGCCGGGCCCTCGGGCCTTGCCGCCGCGATCCGGCTGAAGCAGCTCAATGCCGATCTCACCATCGTCGTCGTTGAGAAGGGTTCCGAAGTCGGCGCGCACATTCTGTCCGGCGCGGTGATCGATCCGGTGTCGCTCGACAAGTTGGTCCCGGACTGGCGCGAGGACGCCGACTGCCCGCTGAAGACCCAGGTCAAGGCCGACAAATTCTACTGGATGACCAGGGGTACCGCGATTCCGCTGCCGGGCTTCGCGATGCCGCCGCTGATGAACAATCATCATTGCTATATCGGCTCGCTCGGCAATGTGTGCCGCTGGCTGGCGCGCAAGGCCGAGGCGCTCGGCGTCGAGATCTACCCGGGCTTCGCCGCGGTGGAAGTGCTTTACGACGAAAAAGGCGCGGTGCGCGGCATCGCCACCGGCGACATGGGCATCGCCAAGGATGGCTCGCACAAATCGTCCTATACGCGCGGCATGGAACTCGTCGGCAAATATACGCTGTTCGCGGAAGGCGCGCGCGGCAGCCTGACCAAGCAGCTGATCGCGAAATTCTCTCTCGACGCCGGCAGCGAGCCGCCGAAATTCGGCATCGGGCTGAAGGAGGTCTGGCAGATCGATCCTTCGAAACACCGGAAAGGCCTGATCCAGCATTCGTTCGGCTGGCCTCTGGACAATTCAACCGGCGGCGGCTCGTTCCTCTATCACTACGACGACAATCTGGTGGCGGTCGGTTTCGTGCTGCACCTGAACTACCACGATCCGTACCTGTCGCCGTTCGACGAATTCCAGCGCTTCAAGACCCATCCGGCGATCCGCACCTTGTTCGAAGGCGGCAAGCGGCTCGCCTATGGCGCGCGCGCCATCACCGAGGGCGGCTACCAGTCGGTGCCGCGCCTGAGCTTCGCCGGCGGCGCGCTGATCGGCTGCGCGGCGGGCTTTGTCAACGTGCCGCGCATCAAGGGCGTGCACAACGCGATCGGCAGCGGCATGCTTGCCGCCGAACACGTCAACGCGGCGCTGGGCGCGGGCCGCGCCAACGATGAACTGGTCGAGTACGAGAACAGCTGGCGCGGTTCGGCGGTCGGCAAGGATCTGTACCGCGTCCGCAACGTCAAACCGCTGTGGTCCAGGTTCGGCACCGTGATCGGCGTTGCGCTCGGCGGTATCGACATGTGGTGCAACACGCTCGGCTTCTCGCTGTTCGGGACCCAGTCGCACGGCAAGCCCGATCGCAAGACGCTCGATCCGGCCAAAGCGCATGCGCCGATCGCGCCGCCGAAGCCGGACGGCAAGCTCACCTTCGACCGGCTGTCGTCGGTGTTCCTTTCCAACACCAACCACGAAGAGGACCAGCCGGTTCATTTGAAGGTCGCCGACCTCAATTTGCAGAAGACCTCGGAGCACGACGTCTATGCGGGCCCGTCCAACCGCTATTGCCCGGCCGGCGTCTATGAATGGGTCGAGGAGGCCTCCGGACCGCGCTTCGTCATCAACGCCCAGAACTGCGTCCATTGCAAAACCTGCGACGCGAAGGACCCCAACGGCAATATCACCTGGGTTCCTCCGGAAGGGGGCGGCGGACCGAATTACGAGGCGATGTGACCACGATTGCGTGAGCCGGCGATCGCGTTTTCGAGCGTGGTGGATGCCGGTACGCGTCAAGAAGCGCGTCAATTTGATCGGAACGGAGCTCCGGACAGGGAGGCCGGCCACGATACCGCCACACTGGAAGCGTTTTCAGGCGGCCGGCGGCTGGCCGGGCGTTCCTGCCATTCGATTCGCCACCCCGTATCCTTGCGATTGAACGCCAAACGCGGCATTGTCGGCAGGCTTGATGCTGCCGGTCGGGTTCGCATTCGAGAATGATCGCAAGATCCTGCCGTAAACTCCTGGAGCTAGGGCGAACCGTGATGTTTTCCATTCGTTTCAATCGCTGCGCGATCGCCACTCTCGCCTTCGCCGCGCTGGCTGTGCCTGCCTCGCTGTCGGCGCAGACGTCCTACCGTCTGGCCGACAATTCGCCGCAGTTTCCGAGCCCCCATGATCTGAAATCGCTGACGAAGTCCGGCAGCTATCTGGCGGCCCGGCATGCCAGCGTGGAGCGGGACTCGGCGGCGGCGGCGGCGTTCTACCGCTCGGCGCTTCGCATCGACCCGAAGAACAATGAACTTTTGGACCGCGCCTTCATCTCGTCGCTGGCGGACGGCGAAATCGACGACGCCGTCAAGCTTGCCGAGCGGATCCTGACCATCGACAAGACCAACCGCGTCGCCCGCCTCGTGATCGGCGTGCGCGATCTGAAGCTGAAGAAATATGCGGCCGCGCAGTCGAACATCAACCAGTCGATCCGCGGACCGATCACGGACCTGGTCGCGACGCTGTTGTCGGGCTGGGCCAGCTACGGCGCCGGCGACAGCAAGGCGGCGGTCGCCAATATCGACAAGCTGACCGGTCCGGAATGGTACCCGATCTTCAAGGACCTGCATTCCGGCATGATCCTCGAACTCGCGGGCAAGGAAAAGGATGCCGGCGTGCGGCTCGAGCGGGCCTACAAGCTCGACGACACCATGCTGCGCGTGGCCGACGACTATGCGCGCTGGCTGACGCGCAACAAGGACAATGCCTCGGCGACCGCGGTCTATGAGGCATTCGACAAGAAGCTGCCGCGGCATCCGCTGGTGCAGGAAGGCCTGCGCGAAGCCAGGGCCGGCAAGAAGCTGCCGCCGCTGGTCGATTCGGCGCAGACCGGCGCCGCCGAGGCGCTGTACGGCATCGGCGCGACGCTGACCCGCCGCGGCGGCGAGGACCTCGCGCTGGTCTATCTGCAGCTTGCGCTGTACCTTTCGCCCAATCATCCGCTGGCGCTGCTGTCGCTGGCCGATCTCTATGAGTTGGTGAAGAAGCCGGCGATGGCGATCAAGGTCTACGAGCGCGTGCCGGCGAATTCGGCGCTCAAGCGCAATGCGCAGATACAGCTCGCGACCGATCTGGACGCCGCCGACCGCAGCGACGAGGCGATCAAGATCCTCAAGGGCGTCACCGCGGAGGATCCCAAGGACATCGAAGCCATCATGGCGCTCGGCAATATCGAGCGCGGCCGCAAGAAGTTCGCCGACTGCGCCGACACCTACTCGCAGGGCATCGCGGCGATGCCCGATGCCAGCGAGAAGGGCAACTGGGTCTATTATTACTACCGCGGCATCTGCGAGGAGCGCTCCAAGGCGTGGAACAAGGCCGAAGCCGACATGCGCAAGGCGCTCGAGCTGCAGCCCGAGCAGCCGCACGTGCTGAACTATCTCGGCTATTCGTGGATCGATCAGGGCGTCAATCTCGACGAGGGCATGAAGATGATCAAGCGCGCCGTCGAGCAGCGCCCGGACGACGGCTATATCGTGGACTCGCTGGGCTGGGCCTATTTCCGCATCGGCAATTACGAGGACGCGGTGAAGAATTTCGAGCGCGCGGTCGATCTCAAGCCCGAGGACCCGACCATCAACGACCATCTCGGCGACGCCTATTGGCGCATCGGCCGCACGCTGGAAGCGAAATTCCAGTGGGCCCATGCCCGCGATCTGAAGCCCGAGCCGGAAGAGTTGCCCAAGATCGAGGCCAAGATCCAGAACGGTCTTCCCGAGGACGCCAACTCGTCCTCGGCTGCCTCCACCGACAAGAAAAAAGAAGACGGCAAGGGCGGCTGATCGCGCGGTCTGATCGAGGGACTGATCGCCGATGGGGGCGCTGATCGAAGATGCGCGTGCCAAGGTCAACCTGACCCTGCGGGTGGTTGGACGGCGGGTCGACGGCTATCACGACCTCGAAAGCGTGGTCGCGTTCGCCGATTGCGCCGACCGCCTGAGCCTGACGGTGGGATCCGAACTGCATCTTGCGACCACCGGACCGCTGGCGCAGGCCTGCGGCGAGACGTCGGACAACCTCGTGTTCAAGGCCGCAAAGCTGCTCGGCGAGCGGGTGCCGGCGCTCAGGCTCGGCGCGTTCGTGCTCGACAAGGTGCTGCCGGTCGCAGCCGGAATCGGCGGCGGCTCGGCGGACGCCGCCGCGGCGCTGCGGCTCCTGGCCCGCGCCAACAACCTCGCCATCGACGACGCCCGCCTGGTCGAGGTCGCGCGGCTGACGGGCGCCGACGTGCCGGTATGTCTGGCGTCGCGGGCCTGTGTCATGACCGGCGTCGGCGAAACGCTGTTGCCGCTCGCGTTGCCGACAATGCCCTGCGTGATGGTCAATCCGCGCGTACCCGTGGCGACCAAAGACGTGTTCCGGGCGCTGGGCCTGCGCAGCGGTGAACTGCTGGTCGGAGCCTCCGACGTGATCGGCGCGGCCGGCTGGCCGGAAGCCGGCGCGTCGCTCGAAGACTGGGTTGAAGCCCTCGCCGCCGGTTCCAACGACCTCGAAGCCCCGGCCACGCGCATTCAGCCGGTGATCGGCGAAGTGCTCTCGGCGCTCAGCGCCACCAACGGGGCCTGGCTGGCGCGGATGTCGGGGTCCGGCGCGACCTGCTTTGCGATCTACGAGAACACCGCCGACGCACAGCGCGCGTCGCAGAAGATCCGGCTCGATCACCCCGGATGGTGGGTGCATGCGGGGACGCTGAGCTAGCCTAGCCCGTGGCGGGCCGCCGCGCGAATGCGAGCGAAATTCCAAGCCCGGCCATGAAGAGGCCGGAGCCTTGCCTCAAGCGCTGAATGAAAATTGGCCTGCGCACGAGAGCAGCGCGTGCCCTCGCGGCTGCCATGACGACGATGACGTCTGCGAGGGTGTTCAGCGCCACCGAGATCAGGCCGAGCGTGATGAACTGGAACGCGGGATGACCGGCCGCCGGATCCAGGAATTGCGGAATCAACGCCAGAAAGAAAGCCGCGGTCTTGGGATTGAACGCCTCGACCAGCACGCCTTCGCGAAACGCCCGTGTTGCGCCGGCAGGAGCGCTCGGCTCAGGCAACCGGGTGCCCGCTTCGCGGAAGGTTCTGATGCCGAGCCAGACCAGATAGAGCGCGCCGATCAGCTTCAGCACGCTGAACAGCTGCGCGCTGGCAAGAATGATCGCGGAGACGCCGAGGCCGCCGGCGACAACGTGCACAAGCCCACCCAAGGCTGTTCCGAAGCTGGATGCGATGCCGACGGGCCTGCCGCCCGACAGCGTCCGTGACGCGACGTAGAAAATGCCGGGGCCGGGAATTGCCGCAATGATCAATGCGGCCGGCAGAAACAGCGAAAGGTGCGCGCCGCCCACCTCAATGCGACCGCGCCAGGCAGAACGCCACCACCTGCTCGAGCGCGGTCTTCATCGCCGAGGCCGGAAACAGCGCCAGCGCGTCGACCGCCATCGCGCCGTAGTGCTGGGCGCGGTTGATGGTGTCCTCCAGCGCGCGATGCTTGGTCATCAACCCGATGGCATGATCGAGGTCGCCGTCGCCGATCTCGCCGCGCTCCAGCGCCTTGACCCAGAACGCGCGTTCGCCGTCGTTGCCGCGGCGGAACGCCAGCACCACCGGCAGCGTGATCTTGCCCTCGCGGAAATCGTCGCCGATGTTCTTGCCGAGTTTTGCGGCCTTGCCGCCGTAATCCAGCACGTCGTCGACGAGCTGGAACGCAATCCCGAGATTCATCCCGACCGAGCGGCACGCGGTCTGTTCGGCCTTCGGACGATTGGCGATGACGGGACCGACCTCGCAGGCGGCCGCGAACAGCTCGGCGGTCTTGCCGCGGATCACGGCGAGATATTCGTCCTCGGTGGTCGCGGTGTTTTTGGCGGCCGCGAGTTGCATCACCTCGCCCTCGGCGATCGTCGCCGCGGCAGACGACAGGATGTCGAGCGCGCGCAGCGAGCCGACCTCGACCATCATGCGGAAGGCCTGGCCGAGCAGGAAGTCGCCGACGAGAACGCTGGCCTCGTTGCCCCACAGCATGCGCGCCGACAGCTTGCCGCGCCGCAATTCGCTCTCGTCGACCACGTCGTCATGCAGCAAGGTGGCGGTATGCATGAATTCGACGGAAGCGGCGAGCTTGATATGGCCGTCGCCGCCGTAGCCGGAGAGACCGGCCATCGCCAGGGTCAGCATCGGGCGCAGCCTTTTGCCCCCTGAGGAAATCAGGTGGTTGGCGACCTCGGGGATCATGGTGACTTCCGAGCCGGTCCGCGACAGGATCGTGGCGTTGACGCGCTCCATATCGGCAGCGACAAGCGCGACCAACTCGTCTATCGAAGCGGTTGCCGGGCTCTCGAAGGGTACAATAACCGCCACGCTGGTCTCCACTTTTGCGCAATCCGCACTATCCTCGCTTATAACAATAGAAAGTGCCGGGGAACGCGGCAAGGGCACGATGCGGTTGACAAGCCTGGCGCGGCCTCGAGGCCGGGCCGATACAGGAGTGCCACAATTGCGGGAATTGGTTCGAACCAACGATATCGTGCTGGTTTCGGCGGTCGGCGCGCTGCTCGACGGCGCCCATATCCATCATCTGGTGCTGGACCAGAACATGAGCATCATCGAAGGCTCGCTCGGCGTCCTGCCGCGCCGGATTCTGGTCCATGAGGACGATAACCGGCAGGCGCGCCAGCTTCTGCGCGATGCGGGGCTTGCCCACGAACTGCGGGCCGATGACTGATTCCGGCGAGCATACCGAGGACGCATTTCTCGGTGGCCGATTGCGTCTGCGGCAACCGAAAGCGGGTCACCGCGCCGGCCACGACGCCATCCTGCTGGCGGCGGCGACGGCCGCGCGTCCGGGCGACCGCGTCGTCGAATTCGGCGCCGGCGTCGGCGCCGCCGGTCTCGCGCTCGCCAAGACGGGTCGAGGAAATCAGGCTGGTGCTGGTCGAGATCGACGCGGAACTCGCGGAACTCGCGCGCGGCAACGCCGCCGCCAATGCGATTTCCGCCGATGTCGTGGTGCTGGACGTGACGTCCGAAGCGAGTGCCTTCGCCGCCGCGGGTCTGGTGCCCGACAGCGCCGATGTCGTGCTGATGAATCCGCCGTTCAACGATCCGGCGCGGCACCGTGCCTCGCCGGACAAGGCACGCGTTTCGGCGCATGTGGCGACCGCCGCGACGCTGGAAGGCTGGATTCACGCCGGCCGGCGGATTCTGAAATCCGGCGGCGTCCTCACCTTGATCTGGCGTGCCGACGGCATCGCCGAGGTGCTGGCGGCGCTCGATCGCGGCTTCGGCAGCCTCAAGATCCTGCCGGTCCACGGCGACCCGGCGATGCCGGCCAATCGCGTGCTGATTCGCGCCATCAAGGGCGGCAAGGCGCCGGCGGAAATCCACCCCGGGTTGATGCTCAATGAAGCGTCGACCGTGCCCAATAAACGGGTTCAGGAGATTCTGGCCGGGAAGGGAGCCTTGCCGCTGGCCTATCCCTGAAGCCGGCCTGATCGCCTGGGTTTTAAATGGAACCGGCTAGCGCGGCAGCGACTTGGATCGCTGTTCTGGCGGCGAAGTGAAGTGAATCGCGGTCAAAAGAGTACCGATCAGCATCACCAGCAGATAGATTTTCATGACTTTCTCCGCTGCGCCATTGCAGCCACAACAGCCGCGATGCAAAAGGCGTTCCATTCCGGCGAACCGGCAGCCGTGGACTGCCAGTCATGGGATAAGAAATGGTTAATTCAGAGGTAAGGGCATGACCGAACCAGGCGATGATCGCGGCGGATGGCCGGGCCTGCGCGACAGGCTGATGGCGTGGCTTCCGGCACGCCTGCGGCCGGGGACCGCGGTCGTGCCCGTGGTCCGGCTGTCCGGCCTGATCGGTGCGGTGACGCCGCTGCGGCCGGGCATGTCGCTGGCCGGTGTCGCCAAGACGCTGGAGCGCGCGTTTGCGACCAGGCATGCCAGGGCCGTGGCGCTGGTGATCAATTCGCCCGGCGGCTCGCCGGTGCAGTCGCGCCAGATCTATCTTCGCATCAGGCAGCTCGCGGCGGAAAAGAAACTGCCGGTACTGGTGTTCGTGGAGGATGTCGCGGCATCCGGCGGCTACATGATCGCCTGCGCCGGCGATGAAATCTTCTGCGATCCGTCGTCGATCCTGGGGTCGATCGGCGTGGTCGGCGGCACCTTCGGCTTTCAGGAACTGATCCGGAAGATCGGCGTCGAACGCAGGCTCTATACGGCGGGCGCGCACAAGGCGATGCTCGATCCGTTCCTGCCCGAAAATCCCGACGACGTCGCGCGCGTCAAGGCGCTTCAGCGCGAGATCCATGCGATCTTCATTGCGCTGGTGAAGGAGAGCCGGGGGGCTCGGCTCAAGGGCGCCGACGACGTTCTTTTCACCGGCGAATATTGGGCGGGAGAAACCTCGGTGTCGCTGGGACTGGCGGATTCGATCGGCGACCTGCGCTCGACGCTGCGCGCCCGCTATGGCGACAAGGTGCTGACGCCGGTGATCGCGCCTTCGGGCGGCTTGTTGTCCGGCCTGCTCGGCCGCAAATCGGCCGGCGCGGGCACGCTCGCTTCGCTCGGCGGCATCGCGGGCCTGCCGGACGAGCTGATTTCCGCGCTGGAAAGCCGGGCGATTTGGGCCAAATTTGGATTCTGACAGCGAATTAACCCGCGCCATTTGGTCCCGGATAAGGCGATTGCAGGCAGGGCCGGCTTGCGCGACAATGGGGAAACGGGGCGCGACGAATGAACGACAAGGATCGAAAGATGCCGCCGCTGATCGCCATCGCGGGCGCCCTGGGTGGGCTGGCCGTGGTCCGCTGGGCCTATCGCACGGCCGTGCGGGTGAACAGAGAACTGGAAGAGGCCCGCCTCGCACGGGTCGCCGAAGCCGCGCGTGCCGGCGATATCCCGACGCTGCGGCGGGATCCCGACACCGGCGCCTATCGGCCGGGCTGATCGCCTTTAGGAAGTTTGCGGTAGGAATTCTGCGGCTGAAAAAACCTGCGCCGGCCTCGGGGTGGGGCATCACCCCTGAGGACCGGCGAGCAAGCCTGGAGGTCGTTTTCTTATCGGACGCTCCGGCTCTCGTGGCTCACAATCCAATCGAGAAAGATCACGAACGAGAGAGCCGGTCTTCGGAACAGTCAATTGTTTCAACCTTCCGAAGTTCCGCCTTGATAGGGATCAATTGCTAACGGGTAGCTTCCGCCAGGCGCAGGCTCGCGGCCTTGGTTAGCGGCGCCTCACCTCGAACAGTGCAATTGTCGGCGCCGGAGCGATTTGACGCGTTCTCTTCACGCCAACCGGTCTGCGCTTCCTTTGAAAAGGCTCCAGAGGGCATTTTCGCGGCAAATCGCGCCTTCCCTTGCCTTGATTCCCGGTCCCCCCGCCGATACGGTCCCGCGCGCTTGCGTACCCCTCAGCAAAGACTGATTTGACCATGGATTCCCTGCCTCCGCACATGCGCCCGGAACGCTCGTTCCAGGGTTTTATTCTTGCCCTGCAGCGGTTCTGGGCGGATCAGGGCTGCGTGATCCTGCAGCCCTACGACATGGAAATGGGCGCGGGCACGTTTCATCCGGCGACCACGCTGCGCGCGCTCGGGCCGAGGCCGTGGAAGGCCGCCTATGTGCAGCCCTCGCGGCGGCCGAAGGACGGCCGCTATGGCGAAAACCCCAACCGGATGCAGCACTATTACCAGTTTCAGGTCATCATCAAGCCGTCGCCGCCGGACCTGCAGGAACTCTATCTGAAGTCGCTCGCCGCCATCGGCATCGATTCGCATCTGCATGATATCCGCTTCGTGGAGGACGATTGGGAAAGCCCGACGCTGGGCGCCTGGGGCCTGGGGTGGGAATGCTGGTGCGACGGCATGGAAGTGTCGCAGTTCACCTATTTCCAGCAGGTCGCGGGCGTCGAATGCTCACCCGTCGCCGGTGAACTCACCTACGGGCTCGAGCGGCTTGCGATGTACGTGCAGGGCGTCGACCGCGTCTACGACCTCAATTTCAACGGCCGCGACGGCGCCGAGAAGGTCACTTACGGCGACGTGTTCCTGCAGGCCGAGCAGGAATATTCGCGGCACAATTTCGAACAGGCCGACGTCGAGATGCTGTTCGAGCAGTTCAAGATGGCCGAGCAGGCCTGCCGGAAATATCTCGAAGCCGGCTGGACGAGCGGCCACAACCGGAAGAAACATCTGATGGCGCTGCCGGCCTACGACCAGTGCATCAAGGCGAGCCACGTCTTCAATTTGCTCGACGCCCGCGGCGTGATCTCGGTGACCGAGCGGCAGAGCTACATCATGCGCGTGCGCGAACTGGCAAAGGCCTGCGGCGACGCCTGGGTGCATACCGAAGCGGGCGGAGCGGACGGGCGTTCGTCGAGATGCGATTTTGGAATTGAACATTTCAGCGAGCACGTATCTGCTCCCCTCCCTCCGCGCGCGAAGCGCGTGGCGGGGAGGGGTCGGGGGTGGGGGGTGGATGACACAGACACCGCAGCGTCCGGCTGACCACCGCGTCCCGCGCGCGCGGACTTTGCGTCGCGACGCGACGGAGGCCGAAAAGAAGCTTTGGCAACATTTGCGGCAGCCGCCGTTCAAGGAACATCACTTTCGGCGCCAGGCGACGATCGGTCCTTACTTTGCCGACTTCGCCAGCCATCAGCTGAAGATTGTTATCGAACTCGATGGCGGGCAGCATTCCGGCAGTGCATCCGACGAGGCGCGCACGGGATACCTCGAAGCGAATGGCTATCGCGTCCTGCGGTTCTGGAATAACGACGTCTTGGCCAACATGTCCGGCGTTCTCTCGGCCATCGATGCAGCGGTCGAACGCCGATAGACCCCCCACCCCCGACCCCTCCCCGCCGCAAGCGGGGGGAGGGGAGTAGAGCAAATGCCCGATCTTCTCCTCGAATTGTTCTCCGAAGAAATTCCCGCGCGGATGCAGGCGAAGGCGGCCGACGATCTGCGCCGCATGGTCACCGACAAGCTCGTAGCCGAGGGCCTCGTCTATGAGGGCGCCAAGGCGTTCGCGACGCCGCGGCGGCTGGCGCTGACGGTGCACGGCGTGCCCGCGCGGCAGTCCGATCTGAAAGAAGAGCGCCGCGGACCGCGCGTCGGCGGACCGGAGGCGGCGATCGCGGGCTTTCTCAAGGCCACCGGCCTTGCCTCGATCGACGAGGCGACGATCCAGCGCGATCCCAAGAAGGGCGACTTCTATGTCGCGCTGATCGAAAAACCCGGCCGCGCCACGCTGGAGGTGCTCGCCGAGATGCTGCCGGTGATCATCCGCACCTTCCCGTGGCCGAAATCGATGCGCTGGGGCGAGCGCTCGGCAAGATCAGGCGCGCTGCAATGGGTGCGGCCGCTGCACGCCATCGTCGCCACCTTCGGCCTCGAAACCGAGGAGCCCGACGTCGTGAAATTCGCGGTCGACGGCATCGAGGCCGGCCAGACCACCTACGGCCACCGCTTCATGGCGCCGGCGCCGATTTCGGTGCGCCGCTTCGAGGACTACGAGGCAAAGCTGCTGGACGCCAGGGTCGTGCTCGATGCCGAGCGCCGCAAGGACTCTATCGTCACC
The DNA here is from genome assembly GCA_963721275.1 of uncultured Alphaproteobacteria bacterium. Taxonomy (GTDB): domain Bacteria; phylum Pseudomonadota; class Alphaproteobacteria; order Rhizobiales; family Xanthobacteraceae; genus Bradyrhizobium. The sequence goes on from CAVRIQ010000030.1 coordinate 126,508, forward strand.
GACGCCAGGCAGCTGGCGTTCGCGCAAGGTTTTGAGCTGGTCGAGGATCAGGGGCTGCTCGACGAAGTCGCCGGCCTGGTCGAATGGCCGGTGGCGCTGATGGGATCGTTCGATGAGGAATTCCTGTCGATTCCCGGCGAAGTGATCCGCGCCACCATCCGCAATAACCAGAAATGTTTTGTGGTGAGGCAGGCTTCTCCCTCCCCCCACGATAGTGGCGGGGAGGGATCAAGGGTGGGGGGTGCTTCCGCAAGCGCCGGCGTACGCGGTGGGGAAGTCCTCACCAACAAATTCATCCTCACCGCCAATATCGACGCCTCCGACGGCGGCAAGGCGATCGTCGCCGGCAACGAGCGCGTGATCCGCGCACGGCTGAGCGACGCGAAGTTCTTCTACGAGACCGATCTGAAGACGAAGCTGGAAGACCGGTTGCCGAAATTCGATTCGATCGTGTTTCACGAGAAGCTCGGCACGCAAGGCGAGCGCATCGCGCGCATCGAGCGGCTGGCCGCCGAAATCGCGCCGCTGGTCGGCGCCGATGTCGAAAAGGCAAAACGCGCCGCGCATCTGGCGAAGGCCGATCTCTTGACCGAAGTGGTCGGCGAATTCCCGGAGCTGCAGGGCCTGATGGGCAAATACTACGCGCTGGCGCAGGGCGAGGATGCCTCCGTCGCCGCCGCGAGCGAGGAGCACTACAAGCCGCAGGGGCCGAACGATCGCGTGCCGACCGATCCGGTGAGCGTTGCCGTGGCGCTGGCCGACAAGATCGATACGCTGGTCGGCTTCTGGGCGATCGACGAGAAGCCGACGGGAAGCAAGGACCCGTATGCGTTGCGACGAGCGGCGCTGGGGGTGATCAGGCTTATCCTGGATAACAAGTTGCGATCGACTTGATGCGCGGCTCGTCGCAGAGGTTCGGTAGCTTCGATAGCATCTTAGTCGCAGAGGTTGAGACTGCAATCGACTGTCGGCCGAAGTGCTTGCGAGCACCGAGCTCGATGCGCTCCGATTGAAGAGTCTGACAAGTCAAGCGAGAATAGCTGTCCGAATTTCGAACTCGTGCGGACCTCGCGCTTTCTTCGCCGACCGCTTGAAAGTGCAGCTCCGCGATCAGGGCGCGCGCCACGATCTCGTCGACGCCGTGTTCGCGCTCGAAGGCCAAGACGATCTGTTGATGGTGGTCCGCCGCGTCGAGGCGCTCGGCAAATTCCTCGATACCGATGACGGCAAGAATTTGCTCGCGGGCACCAAGCGCGCCGCGAACATCCTGCGGATCGAGGAGAAGAAGGACGGCAAGGCCTATGACGGCGCGCCGGATGCGGCGCTTTACAGCCTCGCCGAGGAAAAGACGCTCGCCAAGGCGATCGATCAGGTGAAGGCCGAAGCAAGCGCCGCCGTCGCCAAGGAAGACTTCGCCGGCGCGATGACCGCGATGGCAAAGCTGCGCCCCGCGGTCGATGCATTCTTCGACAAGGTGAAAGTCAACGACGACGATCGCGAAGGTGCGCGAAAATCGCCTGAAGCTGTTGAACGAAATCCGCGCCGCGACGCGCGCGGTCGCGGATTTTTCCAAGATCCAGGATTAGCAACAGCCGTCATTGCGAGCGCGAAGCAATCCATAATGAAGCAAGATGGATTGCTTCGTCGCTGCGCTCCTCGCAATGACGAACGCCTCGCCTGCTGCGAGTAAGACATGGATGGCCGGGTCAAGCCCGGCCATGACGACGATCTCCTATCCCTCGCCCCGCGTTAGCGGTGGGGAGGGTGGCTGGCCGAAGGCCAGTCGGATGGGGGTGCCTCCGCAAGCGAGACGACAGTGGCCAAAATTCAATGGCGCCGCACGTCTCGGGCCGCCTCCAACAGCTCTCGGCGAATTTCTGGTTTTCCGAATTTTCCCTTGACCCCGACCCCAAATCACCTTCATATCCGTCGCCGTCCCGCCCCACACAAGGGGTGTTGCGCAACGTCACGAAACGCGGAGCGGGATGCGGTGGACGCGGATGGTGCTGTAGACGACGGCGCTTGATGCGGACGGCGAAGGCTTGTGGTCCTGATGCCCCGACGCTGGCATCAAGTTCCTGAGAAGCACGCTTCTCGGGAATGACGGTGGCAAAAAAGCCCGGTCACCGGGGAGAGCGAGTTATAAGCCGTAAAACCATTGCGCGGGGAATGCCGGGCGATTCCGGTGTGACCTGACAACGCGTGTGCTTGCTACCCACTACCTTCGCACACGCGGCTATCGGGCGCATCGGGCGCCCGGCATTCCCTGCGCCCTCCGATCGGAGGGCAAGGAAATTCGATGGCAAACCTCGGGCGAATGGCGCCGCGAGATCGCGAAGCCGCGTCTGGAGATCCTGCATCTCGTGAAATTCGCAGGCATGGGTTCGGAGATATGAACCAAAAAAAGCCCCGCCCGGCGGGGGAGACCGGGCGAGGCCTTTGTCCGAAAAGCGCCGCTGCGGCTTTCGGACAGATCATCCAGGTGGACTTACTCGACCACCTGAACGATGCGACGCGAGCGCGGTTCGACCAGCACGGTGCGGCCGTTCACCACGGTGTAGCGATAGGGCGTGACGCCGAAAGACTGCGGCACGTCGTAATAGGTGACGCCGGTCTCCGGCAGCACGCCGCCGACGATCACGCGATCCGGAATGGTGTAGTTCGGCACCCGCTCGCGAACGATGTATTCGCGGAACGCCGGCCGCCGGTCGACGGCGATGCCGTCGAAGTCATCGACGATCACCGGGCCGCGCGCGACGCCGGTGGTGACGACGCCCTGCGCCTGCGCCGCGACCGGCGCACCCAAGCCGCCGGCAGCACCCAAGCCGCCGGCAGCACCTATGGCGCCGGCAATCGCCGCAATGGCAAGTAATCTGTACCGCATGCTCGAACTCCCTGGCGATGGCTGCGCACGGGCCTTGCGGCCCGCCGCGCAATCCCCTGCCAATTCCTCGGCCGCGGCATCGTTCCCGAAAAAGCGTGGCCTCATCCGCGGCCATTTTGGGCATTTTTTGTGAGGGCCGGAACCGGTTGAAGCGAGAAGCGTCTCCTATCGTGGAACCGTCCCGGCCGCTAAAATGCAGGCCTCGATTCGACATTTCCCAACAGCGCCACAACGGAGAGAATTCCGATGACCCTCACGGTTGCCCATATTTCACCGATCATGTCCGTGATCGCAGGCCTGCTCATTCTCATCATGCCGCGGCTGCTCAATCTGGTGGTGGCGATCTTCCTGATTCTCAACGGCCTGATCGGCCTCGGGCTCCTCAAGTGGCTGCATCTCTGACCGCTGAAACCGGGTTCGCACCTTGCGCGGAACCCGTCAAAGTGGTGTAAGGCGCGCAACTTCCTTCCCTCTCGCGGATTATTTGCAGTCATGGCCAAAGCCGTAGCGAAGACCAAGAAAACCGCAGCAAAATCAAAGGCTTCCTTAAAGGCTCCCGTGGCGGCCCGGGCCAGGCCCGCGCCGGCGGCACCGGCCCGCAAGGCGCTCAAGAAGAGCCCGGCCAAGCCGGCGCCGAAGCCCGCGCGCAAGCCCGCTGCCAAAGTCGTCGCGGCCAGGCCCGCCGCCGGTTCGGCCAAGGCGGGCAAATGGGTATTCACGTTCGGCGACGGCAGGGCCGAAGGCAAGGCGGAGATGCGCGACCTGCTCGGCGGCAAGGGCGCCAATCTCGCCGAGATGGCCAATCTCGGCCTGCCGGTGCCTCCCGGCTTCACCATTCCGACCTCGGTCTGCACTTATTTCTACGCGCACGAAAAAACCTATCCGAAGGAATTGAAGGCGCAGGTCGAAAAGGCCCTCGATCATGTCGGCAAGCTGACCGGCAAGGCATTCGGTGACTCGAAGAATCCGCTGCTGGTGTCGGTGCGTTCCGGCGGCCGCGCCTCGATGCCGGGCATGATGGACACCGTGCTCAATCTCGGGCTCAACGACGTAACCGTCGAGGCGCTGGCGCAGATGTCGGGCGATCGCCGCTTCGCCTATGACAGCTACCGCCGCTTCATCACCATGTATTCCGACGTCGTGCTCGGCTTCGAGCATTCCCACTTCGAGGACATTCTCGACACTTTCAAGGACGGCCAGGGCTATACGCTCGACACCGACCTGACCGGCGACGACTGGGTCGACCTGGTCGGCCGCTACAAGGACGCGGTGGCGCGCGAAACCGGCAAGGACTTTCCGCAGGATCCGCACGACCAGCTGTGGGGCGCGATCGGCGCGGTGTTTTCATCCTGGATGAACGCGCGCGCGGTGACCTACCGGCGGCTGCACGACATTCCGGAGTCCTGGGGCACCGCGGTCAACGTGCAGGCGATGGTGTTCGGCAATATGGGCGACACCTCGGCGACCGGCGTTGCGTTCACGCGCAATCCCTCGACCGGCGAGAGCAAGCTGTACGGCGAATTCCTGATCAACGCCCAGGGCGAGGACGTGGTGGCGGGCATCCGCACGCCGCAGGACATCACCGAATATGCGCGCAAAGAGTCCGGCTCCGACAAGGCATCGATGGAAACCGCGATGCCCGAGGCGTTCAAGGAACTGACGCGGATCTACACCATGCTGGAAAAGCATTACCGCGACATGCAGGACATGGAGTTCACGATCGAGCAGGGCAAGCTGTGGATGCTGCAGACCCGCGGCGGCAAGCGCACCGCGAAGGCGGCGCTGCGCATCGCCGTCGAGCTCGCCAATGAGGGCCTGATCTCCAAAAAGGACGCGGTGATGCGGATCGATCCCGCCTCGCTCGATCAGTTGCTGCACCCGACCATCGACCCCTCCGCCAGGCGCGACGTCATCGCCACCGGCCTGCCGGCTTCGCCCGGCGCCGCCTCCGGCGAAATCGTGTTCTCTTCCGACGAGGCGGCAAAACTGCAGGCCGACGGACGCAAGGTGATTCTGGTGCGGATCGAGACCAGCCCGGAAGACATCCACGGCATGCACGCCGCCGAAGGCATCCTGACCACGCGCGGCGGCATGACCTCGCACGCCGCGGTGGTCGCCCGCGGCATGGGCAAGCCCTGCGTCTCCGGCTGCGGCACCATTCGCGTCGATTACGGCCGCGGCACCATGAGCATCGGCTCGCGCACCTTCAAGACCGGCGATGTCATCACCATCGACGGATCGGTGGGCCAGGTGCTGGCCGGGCGGATGCCGATGATCGAGCCGGAATTGTCGGGCGAGTTCGGCACCCTGATGGGCTGGGCCGATTCCGTCCGCAAGCTCGGGGTTCGCGTCAATGGCGACACGCCGGAGGACGCGCGCACCGCCATCAAGTTCGGCGCCGAGGGCATCGGGCTTTGCCGCACCGAGCACATGTTCTTCGAGGAAACGCGGATCCGCACCGTGCGCGAGATGATCCTCGCCGAGGACGAACAGGCCCGCCGCGCCGCGCTGTCGAAGCTCCTGCCGATGCAGCGCGCCGACTTCGTCGAGCTGTTCGAGATCATGAAGGGCCTGCCGGTGACGATCCGGCTGCTCGATCCGCCGCTGCACGAGTTCCTGCCGCACACCCAGGCCGAGATCGAGGAAGTCGCGCGCGCGATGAACACCGATCCGCGCCGGCTCGCCGATCGCGCCCGCGATCTCGCCGAGTTCAACCCGATGCTCGGCTTCCGCGGCTGCCGCCTCGCCGTGGCCTATCCCGAGATCGCCGAGATGCAGGCGCGCGCGATTTTCGAAGCCGCGGTCGAAGCCGGAAAACGCACCGGCAAGGCGGTCGGCCTCGAGGTGATGGTGCCGCTGATCGCGACCAAGGCCGAGTTCGATCTGGTCAAGGCGCGGATCGACGCCACCGCGAAGTCGGTGATGAAGGAGACCGGTGTCAAGCTCGTCTATCAGGTCGGCACCATGATCGAGCTGCCGCGCGCCTGCCTGATGGCCGGCGAAATCGCGCAGACCGCGGAGTTCTTCTCGTTCGGCACCAACGACCTGACCCAGACCACTTACGGCATCAGCCGCGACGACGCCGCGAGCTTCCTCGGCACCTATATCGCCAAGGGAATCTTCGAGATCGATCCGTTCATCTCGGTCGATCGCGACGGCGTCGGCGAACTGGTGAAGATCGGCGTGGCGCGCGGGCGCAAGACCCGTCCGAACATCAAGGTCGGGATTTGCGGCGAGCATGGCGGCGATCCCGCCTCCGTCGCGTTCTGCCACCAGATCGGGCTGGACTACGTCTCCTGCTCGCCCTACCGCGTGCCGATCGCGCGGCTCGCGGCGGCGCAGGCCGCGCTCGGCAAGGCCGTCGCCAGCCAGGCGTGAGGTCTTTCGCTGCACAGCGATTTGGAACGACGTCATGTCGGGGCATGACTGACTAACGTCATTGCGAGGAGCGCAGCGACGAAGCAATCCAGCTTTTCTTTTTGCTGCGCGATGGATTGCTTCGCTTCGCTCGCAATGACGGAAGGGTAGCTGTCCCTTGCCCGCGCCCCCTCCCAATCCGGCCAGATGGAACCCGTAGTTACGCGGGCGAATAAATTCGCGCGCCGCGAAAAATTCCTTCATCATTTTCGTTGACCGGATATTTACCACTTCGATCGAGCCGTTGTTTACCAACGTTTCCGATGCGATAGCGCCAATCGCAGCAATCTCTTGCCTGTATCGCGCGTGCAACGCCGGTTAACTCCCCGGCAACCTAAATTCGATACCAACAAAAAGGATCGAATTGCACGGATGTACTGGAATTCGACCAGTGTAAGCGTTGCGTGAGCGTATCGATGTCAGTCATGCGTAACCGGCCGAAGGGCGCGCGGTTCGCGTCCTTCGGAATCGGCCTTTGCGTCTTCGCATTGATGCCGACGGAAATTGGATACCAGGATATTGCCTCGCTGCTGGCCCGCCAGCCGGGCGTCGCAGAACGCTGGCAGAAGCGGGTGTTCTCCGCCGCCAGCAATATCCAGGTCGCCACTTACAGTTTCGGCCGCCCGATCGGAACCTCGGTTCCGCATCCGGCGAGGTATATTCTGGCCAGCCTCAACAACCAGGCCATCGACATCACCGGTTCGGTGACGCGCAACCCGATCGTGGCGCCGCCGCCGCGCTATCAGGCTTCCGAGTTCCCCAGGGTCGATCGCACGCTGAAGGGCGATCGCCTGGTCGTGGCTCAGCCCGGGAATGCAGCGCCTCCGCTCGAGGATCCCTCGAGCTCCAATGCTTCGGTCAAGGGTGCAAAAACCGCCGACGCCGCGCCGTCCGCCGCAAAAGCACCGCTCGATCCCGAACTTCAGGAAGCGCTGAGCGCTCCGCCGCTGGCGCAATACGATGTTTCGATGTCGCTCGAAGCCCAGCCGCTCGACGACTTGAAGACCGCGCCGGATGCTTTGCCGCTGGCGCTGGAGCCCACACCCTCGCGCGACGGCTTCTCGGTGAAGACCGCAAGCCTGTTCTTCGGGACCTCCTCGCTGGGCGGTTCGGCTGAAGGCATCGAGCGCTGGCAGCCCGGCGAAGAGCCGTCGGTCGTGATGCCGGTCTCGCTGCCCGATCCCGACATGAAGGTAACGGCGTCGCTGCCGGCGGCGGCCGCCGGCGAGCCTTCCAGGGCCGGCGAGAGCGGCGAGAGCGTCGCCCCCAAGGGCGAAGTCAATTCCGACAACCAGCACGCCAAGACGCCGGCCGAGCGCCTCGGCCTGCTGGACGAGAAATCGCGCGCCAAATCCGAGAAGTGCCTCGCCGAAGCCGTCTATTTCGAGGCCCGCGGCGAAGCCGTGCGCGGCCAGATCGCGGTGGCGCAGGTGGTGATGAACCGCACCTTCTCCGGCTTCTATCCGACCACGGTATGCGGCGTGGTCTACCAGAACAAGCATCGCCACCTCGCCTGCCAGTTCACCTTCGCCTGCGACAACGTCGCCGATGTGGTGCGCGAACCCGACATGTGGGACCGCGCCAAGAAGATCGCCAAGGCGATGCTCGACGGCCAGCTCTGGCTGCCGGAAGTGGCGAAATCGACGCACTATCATGCCTATTGGGTGCACCCGTCCTGGGTCAGCGAAATGAAGAAGATGTACAAATTCGGCGTGCACACCTTCTACCGGCCGCGCGCCTGGGGCGACGGCAGCGACGCGCCAAGCTGGGGAACGCCGCAGCAGACGGCGGAGATTTCAGCCGAGCTTACGGAAGAAGCGAAGAGCTCGGCGGAGATGTCGGAAAAGACGGTGCGGCGGTAGCGCGCGATCCGAAACTCACGCATCGATATCCAGCGCGACGTCGAAATTCGGCGCCGAGTGCGTCAGCGCGCCCGCCGAGGCATAGTCGACGCCGGTGGCGGCGATCTTCGCGATCGAATTCTGGGTGACGCCGCCGGAAGCCTCCAGCACGACGCGCCCGCTGGCCAGCTTCACGGCCGCGGCCAGCGTGGCGATATCCATATTGTCCAGCAGCACCACGTCGGCGAGGCCGCTATCGAGCACTTCGCGCAGCTGGTCCAGATTATCGACCTCGATCTCCACCTTGACCAGATGGCCGATATGGGCGCGTGCGCGTTGCAGCACCCGAGTGATGCCGCCGGCGACCGCGATATGGTTGTCCTTGATCAGGATCGCATCGTCGAGCCCGAAGCGATGATTGAAGCCGCCGCCGCAGCGCACGGCGTATTTTTCCAGCGCGCGCAGGCCGGGCGTGGTCTTGCGGGTGCAGCAGATGCGCATTTTGGTGCCGGCGGTATGACGGACGTAATCGGAGGTGAGGGTGGCGATGCCGGACAGCCGGCCGATAAAATTCAGCGCGGTGCGCTCGCCGGCCAGCACGGCGCGGGCCGGGCCCGAGATCGTCAGCACCTGCACGCCGGCGGCGACGGTCGCGCCGTCGCGAAAATGCGCCTGGATGCCGATATCCGGCGACAGTTTTTGAAACGTCGCAACCCCCAGCGGCAGTCCGGCGATCACGCCGGCCTGCCGCGCCACCAGAATGGCGCGGGCAGGGGCCGTTTCCGGAATGGTGGCAATAGAGGTGATGTCGCCGGCGCGGCCGAGATCCTCGTCCAGCGCGCGCTGCACGGCCTCGTCGATGGCGAGCGGCGACAGAAACGCTTCCGGGTTCAACAGCGAGGCGGGTGTGGTCACGATGTCAGTCTCCGGTTTCAGGCGGTTATCGGCTGCGGTGAGCGTGCCGCAGCGCGCTCGGCGAGCAAGCCCGCGATCTCCCGCGCCGCCGTTAGCGTCGTCCTGGTGCGATGCTTGAGCTCCGGCCGTTCGGCCGGATGATCCGATCGGTCGTGCGCGCCGCGGCTTTCGCGCCGCGCCCATGCCGAGGCCGCGACCAGCAGCGCGGAGGTGGCCATGTTGCGCAGCGCGATATTGCCGGCATCCCGCTCGACGCTCGCGAACGTGCGCACCGCCTCGGCCAGATGTTCGCCATCGCGGATCACGCCGACATGCGAGGTCATCATCGCGCGCAGGCTTGCTTCCGACGCCGCAGGCATCGCAGAATTTCGCTGGCTGATCGCCGCTGCCGCCGCGCGGCGGGCGGGCGGGGGAAGCCTGCTGCCGTCGATATCCTCGGCGATGCGCGCGGCATAGACCACGGCTTCGAGCAGGGAGTTCGACGCCAGCCGGTTGGCGCCGTGCGCGCCGGTCGACGACACTTCGCCGCCGGCCCACAACCCCTTCAGGGAAGTGCGGCCGCGCGCATCCACTTCGATGCCGCCCATGTGATAATGCGCGGCGGGCGCGATCGGGATCGGCTGCCTGGCCGGATCGATGCCGGCGGCCATGCAGCTGGCATGGACGGTCGGAAATTTTTCGGCAAAGCGCGCGCCGAGCGCTGCGCGCGCATCGAGAAACGCGCCATGGCCGGCCGTGATTTCGGCGAACACGCCGCGCGCCACGATGTCGCGCGGCGCGAGTTCGGCCAGCGGATGCCGCGCCAGCATGAACCGTTCGCCCCTTCCATTGATCAAGGTGGCGCCTTCGCCGCGCAAGGCTTCGGTCGCCAGCGGCGCCGGATCGCGGCCGACCATGATCGCGGTGGGGTGAAACTGGACGAATTCGGGATCGGCGATGACGGCGCCGGCGCGCGCGGCGATCGCAAGCCCCAATCCACTGGCCTCGGTCGGATTGGTGGTGAGGGCGTAGAGATGGCCGATGCCGCCGGTCGCCAGCACCACCGCGCGCGAGGCGATGGTCACGGGCCTGGCGGCGAAGTCGCCGACCTTGCGCAGTTGAAGCCCGGTGACCGCGCCGTCTTCGATCGACAGCGCTTCGGCGGCAAAACCTTCGATCACGCGGATCGAGGGCGTGGCGCGCACCGCTTCGATCAGCGCCGAGATGATCGCCTTTCCCGCCATGTCGCCGCGCACATGCACGATGCGCCGCGCGGAATGTGCGGCTTCGCGGCCGACCGCGAGCCTGCCTTCGAGGTCGCGATCGAAGGGCACGCCGTACTGCAGGAGGTCATGGATGCGGGCGCCGGCTTCGCGCGCGATCCCGAGCGCAATCGGTTCGTCGACCAGGCCCGCCCCGGCCGCGACCGTATCGGCCGCATGCGCCTCCGCGCTGTCGCCCTCGGTGACCGCGGCGGCGATGCCGCCTTGCGCCCACGCCGTCGAGGCGCCCTGGCCGAGAGGTGCTGCGGAAATAACCGTGACCGGACGCGGCGCCAGTTTCAGCGCGCAGAACAGCCCGGCGAGACCGCCGCCGACGATGACGATGTTGTCGGTGCTGCGGGCGAGATCGTGAACCTGATGTGGCATGCTCCGCCTCTTCGTCGTCCCCCGCGTTCGCCGGGACCACGGCGTTCGTTGTTGCGCTCAGTTCCTGAGATTGATCATCCGTTCCACCGAACGCCGCGCCCTCTCGGCGATCAGGGGATCGATGGTGACTTCCTCACGCAGCGTGAGCAGGCTGTCCAGGATCCTGGGCAGCGTGATCCGCTTCATGTGCGGACACAGATTGCACGGCTGCACCATCTCGACGTCGGGCAGTTCGGCTCTGACGTTGTCGGCCATCGAGCATTCGGTGATCATCACCACGCGCTTCGGATGCCTGTCGCGGACCCAGTTGATCATGTGCGCGGTCGAGCCGGTGAAATCGGCTTCCGCCAGCACGTCCGGCGGACACTCCGGATGCGCGATGATCTGCACCGTCGGATCGGCCTCGCGAAGGCTTCGCAGCTCGGCGCCCGTAAAACGCTCGTGCACTTCGCAGGCGCCCTTCCAGGCGATGATCCTCACGCCGGTCTTCGACGCGACATACCGCGCCAGATACTGATCCGGCAGGAAGATCACCGTCGGCGCGCCGAGGCTCTCGACCACCTGCACCGCGTTCGACGAGGTGCAGCAGATGTCGACCTCCGCTTTCACGTCGGCGGAGGTGTTGACGTAGGCGACCACCGGCACGCCGGGGAAACGCTCGCGCAACAGCCGCACGTCTGCGCCCGTGATGCTCGAGGCCAGCGAGCAGCCCGCGCGCTGGTCCGGGATCAGGACCGTCTTGTGCGGGTTCAGGATCTTCGAGGTCTCCGCCATGAAGTGCACGCCGCACTGCACGATGATGTCGGATTTTACCTTTGTCGCTTCGATCGCGAGCTGCAGCGAGTCGCCGCGGATATCGGCGACGCAATGGAAAATCTCCGGCGTCTGGTAATTATGCGCCAGGATGACCGCGTCGCGGGTCTTCTTCAGTTCGTTGATCGCCTTGATCGTGGGCGCCATCAGCGGCCACTCGACCGGCGAGATCACGCTCCTGACCCGCTCATAGAGGTGCGCGGTCGAGCGTTCGACCTCGGGCGTCCACTCCAGCGACGGCATCGGCAGCGCATCGGCGCCTCCGGCAGGGCTGACGCGGTTGCGCGGCGGGACGGCGGAACGCCCGTAAGCGGATTTGTCGAAATCTTCGGGGCCGTAGATTCCAGCAATCGGCATGGCGGGCTCCTTCGCGCCAAATATACTCAGAATGAGTATATTTGGTTGTTGAGAAATCCGGCCTCCATGGGCCGGTGTTTTGTTAGCGGCGCGGTGGTGATCCGAACCAAACGGCGGCACCGCAGCGCGGTCCGAGCTGTCACGGGGATTTTACTTATCCTCATAACGAGCAAATCACACATAGCACGTGCCGTTAGGTTTCGCCAGATCCGAGCCGGCCAAATTCGTCAGGGCTGTCTGCCCCGATTTGCAACGCTGCAATGCGGCGGAAAATTTGGCCAATATCGCGGTTGGGATTTTCATGCGGATGCATTAACTTCGTCCCCACGCGTCGATTTGCTGGCGGCTTTCGCGCTTCGCGTATCGATCGAACGCTCGTCCGTGACCGCCCACCATCTGAGGAATTTGCATGGCCGCCACCGAGGGCGATCTGCCGCTGTCTGCCGCTGCCAGGAGCTGGCGCACCCCGCTGGTGATCATCGTCTGCGGCTGCGCGATCGGCCTGTTGAGCTTCGGGCCCCGCTCGAGCCTCGGCTTTTTCGTTCAGCCGATGAGCCGGGAGTTTTCATGGGGCCGCGACGTCTTCGGCCTCGCGCTCGCCGTCCAGAACCTGTTGTGGGGGCTGGGCCAGCCGGTGGCCGGCGCGATCGCCGACCGGTTTGGCGTCATGCGCGTGATGTGCGTCGGCGCCGTGCTTTATGCCGGCGGTCTTCTGATGATGCGCTACGCCGCGACGCCGCTGTCGCTCGATATCGGCGCCGGCGTCCTGATCGGCTTCGGCCTGTCCGGCTGCTCGTTCAACCTGGTGCTGTCGGCGTTCAGCAAGCTGTTGCCGCTGGAGCGTCGGGGCCTGGCGCTTGGTGCCGGAACCGCCGCGGGATCGTTCGGGCAGTTCCTGTTCGCGCCCTTCGGCGTGGCGATGATCGGCAATTTCGGCTGGCAGACGGCGTTGATGGTATTTTCAGGCCTGATGCTGCTGATCGTGCCGCTGTCGCTCGCGCTTGCTACCCCGCCGGTGACATCGGGCCACGTACCGGTGGTGGCCCAGCAGTCGTTCAAGACCGCGCTCGCCGAAGCGTTCGGTCACAGGTCCTACGTGCTGCTGGTGCTCGGCTTTTTCACCTGCGGCTTTCAACTCGCGTTCATCACCGTGCATCTGCCGGCCTACCTGGTCGATCGCGGCATTCCGGCGCAGACCGGCGGCTGGGTGATCGCCGCGATCGGGCTGTTCAACATCATCGGCTCGCTCAGCGTCGGCTGGCTGCAGAACCGGCTGCCGAAGCGCTACATCCTGTCGGCGATCTATTTCACGCGCGCGCTGTCGATCCTCGCTTTCATCTCGTTTCCGGTCACCACCTTCTCCGCGATCATGTTCGGCGCCATCACCGGCCTGACCTGGCTGTCGACGGTGCCGCCGACCTCGGCGCTGGTGGCCATCATGTTCGGCACGCGCTGGTTTGCGACGCTGTATGGATTTGCCTTCGTCAGCCATCAGGTCGGCGGCTTCCTGGGCGTCTGGCTCGGCGGGATCGTGTTCGACAAGTTCGGATCGTACACGCCGGTCTGGTGGCTGTCGGTGCTGTTCGGCGTGCTGTCGGCACTGATCAACCTGCCGATTGTCGAGGCGCCGGTGGCGCGCCAGGTTGCGCAACCGGCCTAGACCGTCCAAACTCCGGCAAAATTCAAAACCAGAGGCGTCAGGAGTCAAGCGTTGGGAACGTTCAGGGCAATCAGGATCGACAAGGCGGAAAAAGGCACGGTCGTTGCGCTTACCCGGTTCGACGAAGCCGAATTGATGGAAGGCGACGTTACGGTGCGGGTCGAATGGTCGACGCTGAACTACAAGGACGGCCTTGCCGTCACCGGCAAGGCGCCGGTGGTACGGCGCTTTCCGATGATCGCGGGCATCGATTTTGCCGGCACCGTGGAGCAGTCGTCGCACCCGCAGTGGAAGGCCGGCGACAAGGTGATCTGCAACGGCTGGGGCATGGGCGAGACCCATCTCGGCGCCTATGCGGAGAAAGCCCGCGTCAAGGGCGACTGGCTGGTGCGCCTGCCGGAGGGCATGTCGGCGCGCGACGCGATGGCGATCGGCACCGCCGGCTACACCGCGATGCTGGCGGTGCTGGCGCTGGAAAAGCACGGCCTCACCCCGAAGCACGGCCCCATCGTCGTCACCGGCGCCGCCGGTGGCGTCGGCTCGGTCGCGATCGCGGTGCTGTCGAAGCTCGGTTTTTCCGTGATCGCTTCCACCGGCCGCATGTCGGAGACCCCCTATCTGAAGGCGCTCGGCGCCGCCGAGGTGATCGACCGCAATGAACTGTCGGGGCCGGCCAAGCCGCTGGCCAAGGAGCGCTGGGCGGGCGGCATCGACAGCGTCGGCTCGACCACGCTGGCCAACCTGCTCTCCATGACGAAATATGGCGGCGCCATCGCCGCCTGCGGCCTTGCCGCCGGCATGGACCTTCCGTCTTCGGTGGCCCCGTTTATTTTGCGCGGGGTGTGCCTTCTCGGCATCGATTCCGTGATGTGCCCAATCGAGCAGCGAAAGACCGCCTGGACCCGGCTCGCCAGCGACCTGGATCGGAGGAAACTAGCTGAAATCACTCATGAAATTGGCTTGGACGAAGTCATCGACGCCGGCGCCAAAATCCTTGCGGGGCAGGTTCGCGGTCGAATCGTGGTAAAAATTCTCTAACGGCGTTCAGACTTTACCAACCAAGCTGCTCCAATGTTGCCACGGTTGGTATGGTAAGCAGCGGGTAAAGGATATCAGGCGTTGCCCGCGCTCTAGTACAGTCGGAGTTACAGCATGCTTGCGCGTTTCGTGTTCGTGGCCGTCACGGCCAGTGCGGTGATCGCGCCGGCCATGGCCGGAATGATGAATGCCGATGAGGCCCGCAAGTTCGTAGCCGGCAAGGTGTTCGCATTTACCTGCTTCGACGGCACCCGCGGCGCGGGCCGGATTCTCGATGACATGGGCGCGGCCGGGGCGGTGCAATTCTCCGGCTCGGGTCCGATTCGCCACGTGCGGCTGCCCGGCCATACGCTGCAGGTCCGCGGCCAGGCCGTTTGCGCCTCGATCAAGGGCATCCCGTTCGAGCCGTGCTTCAATCTCGAGAAGAAGGACGACCGCAGCTTCCGCGGATCGGTCTCCGGCATGGGCTTCGCCTATTGCGATTTCCGCCACCAGGGCGCGGCGCAGATGCTGATGGCGCGCGCGGTGGCCCGGCCGCGTTCGCTGCATGCGCCGGAGCGAACCGGTTCGGTAGCCGCGTCGCACCCCGATGTGACGGCGCGGGTCGAGACCCCGCACGTCGAGGCCGCCCGCATCGAGCCGGTCAAATCCGAGACGAGGCCTGAATCGTCGAAATCGGAAAGCGCTCCGGAACTGCGCCGCTCGACCGACTGACCCGGCACGACCCGACCGATCATCACGCTGAGTTCAATTGCTGACCGCGGTGAGTGCCGCGTCGCGGTGCCGTATTCGTACGGTCCGACACTTTCATGTGTTGGTAGCGATTTCCGGTCCAATTTGACGAGAATCGACAGGCTGTGGGGGCGGCCCAAAAACATGGGTCCAAAAATGTCGCAGTATTTTTTCCGAATTAGCCATGGTCGCTATTCCGGAGCTTCCGATCATGGATCGGAATTCGAGAGTCGCGAGGCCGCCTGGAGCGAGATGACCAAGGTTTGCGCCAACCTGCTCGGCGGCATTTCGCGCAGCCTGAAGCAAAATGCCGAATGGCATATGGAGCTCCTGGACGAGTCCAAACAGCCCGTATTCCGAATCCGCCTGGTGGCGGAATCGCTGGGCTGAACAATTCGATTGCGCCGGCGGGTCGGCGATCGCTGCAATCCATCGCCGCAATCCAACCAGTGCTCGTATTGGCGCCGTTCGCCGCCGTCGAGGCGTGCCGCTGCCGGCGAATATCGTTCAATTCACCGTATTTTTACGAGGCGGAAGTTAACGGTAACGCGGGAACCGCACTGCTATTGCTCGACCGAAAGACGTTCTCGGTGCGGGACGGGCGCAAGACGTACATCTCGCCGCGGTGGAGTTTCGTCTCCTTCAACGCGTTGCAAAGGATCGATCCATGTCGTTTCTCAATCTGCGGATTAGCGGCCGGCTCTATGCCGGCTTTGGCGCGCTCGTGTTTTTTTGCGCAGGTCTCGCGGGCTTCGGGGTGTGGCAGTTGGGAGAGATTCGCGCGCAGGTCGGGTTGCTGACGATACAGTCCACCAACACCATACGGGCCAGCGAAATCGCGGCTGAACTGGAGGCAGGCCGCCGGGCTATCCTGCGCTATGCCTTCGATCGTGACGAAAACTCTTTCGCGGAAGCGGAGAAGCGGCTGAACAAGGCGAGCGAACTTCTGGGGGCCGCCGCCAAGCTGGCGGTGTCCGACGAGCGGCGCGGCGTCTTTCTGGGGATCGCGAAGGACGTCGAAGATTTGAAGGCCAAGCGTCTCGCCTTGGGCGCGGCTGTCGATCAGATGGTGGAAGGCCGGGCTCTGCTGTTCACGGATGGTGAAAAGTTGGCGGCAGACGTCCAGAAATTCGTCAAGGCCGCGGAAGGAGGCGACTTCTCTCAGGAGGCAGCTCCGCTCGAGGCCAAAATCCTGTTGGTCCAGGTCGCCGGCTGGAGGATGCTGACGAACTCGTGCATCCGGCGGTGTAGCGACCTTCAAGACCAATCTCGGCAAGGCTCTGGATCATATCGAGGCCCTCGAGAATGCCGACCTGCCGCCGAAACTCGCCGCGCCGCTCAAGGATATCAAGGCGAGCGTGATCAAGTATGGCCAGGCATTTGACAAGGCCGGGCCCGGCCTGTTGCAGGGAGATGAACTCTACTACAAGGCCATCACCCCCTTGACCGTCAGCGCGATCGGAAAGCTTGACAAGCTGATTGAAGTGATCGGAAATAATTTGAAGAAGACCACGGCCGATACCGACGACCGCATCAGCGGCACCATCACCATGCAGGAAGCCGTGGCCGGCGCAGCCGTGCTGCTCGGCCTGATGATCGCGTTCCTGATCGCGCGCGGCATCATCCGCCCGCTGTCGGGCCTGACCTCCGGCATGAAGGAGCTCGCCGGCGGCAATTTCGGCGTGGTGCTTCCAGGCCTCGACCGCAAGGACGAGGTCGGCGACATGGCGCAGGCGGTCGAGACCTTCAAGGTCAAGGCCGAAGAGAAGGCCCGCGAGGAAGCTGAAGCCAAGGCTACGCAGGATCAGATCGCCGCCAAGCAGCGCAAGGCTGACATGATCAAGCTCGCCGACACTTTCGAATCCGCGGTCGGCGAGATCGTCGAAACCGTGTCGTCGGCCTCGACCGAACTGGAAGCCTCCGCCGGCACGCTAACCTCCACCGCGGCGCGGGCGCAGGAACTCACCACCATGGTCGCGGCCGCGTCCGAGGAGGCCTCCACCAATGTGCAGTCGGTGGCCTCCGCGACCGAGGAAATGGCCTCCTCCGTCAACGAGATCAGTCGCCAGGTGCAGGAATCGGCGCGGATGGCCAATGAGGCGGTCGATCAGGCCCGCAAGACCAACGATCGCGTCGCCGAATTGTCGAAAGCGGCCAGCCGCATCGGCGACGTGGTCGAGCTGATCAACACCATCGCCGGGCAGACCAATCTGCTGGCGCTCAACGCCACCATCGAGGCGGCCCGCGCCGGCGAGGCCGGCCGCGGCTTCGCCGTGGTGGCGTCGGAAGTGAAGGCGCTCGCCGAGCAGACCGCGAAGGCGACCGGCGAGATCGGCCAGCAGATCACCGGCATCCAGGCGGCGACGCAGGAATCGGTGGGCGCGATCAAGGAGATCAGCGGCACCATCGAAAGGCTGTCGGAGATATCCTCGACGATTGCGGCCGCGGTGGAAGAGCAGGGCGCGGCGACCCAGGAGATTTCCCGCAACGTGCAGCAGGCCGCGCAGGGCACGCAGCAGGTCTCGACCCACATCACCGATGTGCAGCGCGGCGCCAGCGAGACCGGGTCGGCCTCCTCGCAGGTGCTGTCGTCGGCGCAATCGCTGTCGAGCGAAAGCAACCGGCTCAAGCTCGAGGTCGACAGGTTCCTCAATACGGTGAGGGCGGCCTGACGAGGCCGCGGCCTCAGCGAAGCGCCCTCGATCAACCCGCAATGGTACGGGCATCGAAATTAAGGTGGCCGAAATGGCGCAGGCCTATCGCAGGCGAGTACACAGGGGGCTCGAGGTGAGTGGATGCTTGTCCGCCTTGTCCAACAGCTGTCCCCTCGGAGATTAGAAATGTCGTCGGATTCGCCCGCTCTCTCGGGGACGCCCCGAGCCCCTCGCCGGGTCGCAGCGTTCGGCCTCGCTCCGCGGATCGTGGCCCTGTCGGTCTCCGGCATCCTTCTTTTGGGCGTCTGCGTGACAGGCGTATCCTGGTATCTTCTGGAAGGCGGGGCGACCAAGGCGGCCAGGGAGCGTGTGGAAGCCAATATGCGGGTCGCGTGGGACGTTCTGCGCGCCAACGGCAAGAGCTTCAGCATCGCCGACGGCAAGCTGATGGTGAGCGACCACGTCTTGAACGGTGACGCGGCGCTGGTCGACAAGGTCAAGAACCTCGTCGGCGGCACCTGCACCGTGTTCATGAACGATCTCAGAGTTACGACCAACGTGATGAAGCCTGATGGTACGCGGGCGGTGGGAACATCCTGGCAGCAGGCGCTGCACATGATGCGATCTTCGAGCGCAAGACTTCCTTTCGCGGCGAGGCCCAGATCCTCGGCGAACCCTATATGACCGCCTACGACCCGATTCTCGATTCGAACGGGCAGGTGCTCGGCATTCTCTATGTCGGCATCAGGAAGGTGGAATTTCTGGAGTCCGCCCACGACACGTTCTGGTCGATCATCTATTCGACCTTGGCAATCGCCTCGCTTGCGATGCTGGTCAGCTACCTCGTGGCGCGCGGCGCGATCGTACGTCCCCTGAAGGCCAGCGTCGCGACCATGAATCGCCTGGCGCAGGGTGACCTTTCGGTGGAAACGCCCGAGCCTCGACGCAGCGATGAGATAGGCGAGATCATGACGGCGCTGGTTGTGTTCAAGAAGACCGGGCTCGAAGTAGAACGGATGCGTGCTGACCGTCTTGCGACGGAACAGCACGCCGCGGAGCAGCGCAAGGCGGACATGAGCAGGATGGCCGATGCGTTCGAGGGCGCGGTCGGTGAAATCGTCGAGACGGTGTCCTCGGCAGCAACCGAGCTCGAAGCCTCCGCGAAGACATTGACCGCGACAGCCGAGCGGTCGCAGGAACTGGCGATCGCCGTTGCGGCGGCCTCGGAAGAGGCTTCCACCAACGTGCAGTCGGTGGCCTCCGCCAGCGAGGAACTGACGGCATCGGTCAACGAGATCAGCCGTCAGGTCCAGGAGTCCTCAACGGTCGCCAATTCAGCCGTGGATCAGGCGCAGAAGACCAACGATCGCGTCGGCGAATTGTCGAAGGCGGCAGCCCGCATCGGCGACGTGGTCGAATTGATCAACACCATCGCCAGCCAGACCAATCTGCTCGCGCTCAACGCCACGATCGAGGCGGCGCGGGCCGGCGAAGCCGGTCGCGGCTTTGCCGTCGTGGCATCCGAAGTCAAGGCGCTCGCCCAGCAGACCGCGAAGGCAACCGACGAGATCGGCCAGCAGATCGGCGGCATCCAGGCGGCGACGCAGGAATCGGTGGGGGCGATCAAGGAAATCGGCAACACCATCGGCCGGATGTCGGAGATTTCCTCGACCATTGCGGCGGCGGTAGAGGAGCAGGGGGCGGCGACGCAGGAAATATCCCGCAACATCGCCCACGCTGCCCAGGGCACCGCGGAAGTCAGTTCCAACATCACCGACGTGCAGCGCGGCGCCAGCGAAACCGGCTCGGCCTCCTCGCAGGTTCTCTCCGCGGCGCAATCGCTGTCGGTCGAGAGCAACCGGCTCAAGATCGAAGTCGGCAAGTTCCTCAATTCGGTCAGGGCGGCTTGATAAGCGGGCAGTTGAAAATCCGGGCCGAGGGGGACGACAAACCGCTCTATCGGATTTTCCGGTTGGGCCACGCCAGGGCCGGGATTACTGCCGCATCAGGCCGGATTAATCGAGACCGCTTGAATCGTTGCGCCAAAGCCAGACCGAAAGCGTGCGCGAGCGTCCGCGGATTTGGGTTTCGCCGGGGCCGGTGAGGACTCCAAACTCGAACAATGCGCATTGGGGACCGGCCTGGCGAAGGAGATCGTCGCTCAGCGCCAGCGCCGCGCCGTGCTTTGCCGCAACTTCCATCAGGCGGCTGGCCACGTTGACGCTGTCACCCGTCGCCGTGATGTGCTGATAGCTACCGCCGCCGAGCCGGGATGCAACGATGGGACCGAAGTGGGCGCCGACCTTGAATCCGGTTTGCGACGCGATCGATGGCGGGAGTGTTTCGATCCATTGTCCGATGCGGTTGCAAAGGTCCACGCAGCAAAGTGCGGCATTGCGGGCGTCGTCCACGGTGCTCTCCGGCAGGCCGAACAGGATCATGGCGCCATCGCCCAGATAGCTAGTGATGACCCCGCCGCGCGCCACCACTTCCCGGTCGACCAAGGTGTGGAAATCCTTCAGCATCTCCAGCACCGCGTCCATTCCATGCGTTTCGCTGAGCGACGTAAAGCCGGACAGGTCGACGAAGATGATCGCGGCATCTTGATGGACCGGCACGAGGAGAAATTCCGGATTCATGGTCAGCCATTGGCGAAGTGCCGGCGCCTGGAACTGCTGCAGCAAGTCGCTCTTCATGGCGAAATACTGCGCCTGCCGCCGGTTCAGCCAAAGCTGGACCGCGCCGAACAGGAGAGCCGGCGGAGCGGCAGCCGCGACCGGCAAGGCCGCACTGAGCCAGATCCCATGCGAGAATGCCGCGAAATTCCCGATCATCCAGATCACAAGCACGGCCACGATCGAGAGAAGGCCGACGGCACTGCGCCGCCACGCCAGCAGACCCACCAGCAGCAGCGTCAACACGATTGCAAGAATAGCGTCGATGGCGCGTGTCGACCGGTCACGCAATATCCCGTCGCCGGTCGTCAAATGGGCAATGGCCGTGGCGACGATCTCCACGCCCGGCATCACCGGATCGAACGGCGTCGGGAAAACGTCGCCGCCGCCGGTGACGGTGGCCCCGATCACGACGATCCGGCCTCGAACGGCCTCCTGAGCAATTTCGCCACTTAATACGGAAGCCGCGCTTATGGTCCGGACCGTGCCATGATGGCCATAGAATGCCAGCGGCAGAATATGGTCGATGTCCATGGCGGTAGGCCGTCCCGCCAATATGAGGCTGCCCGCCTTGAGGGTTGGCTCGGAACCGGTGGCCAATGCAGCGACGCGCAGCGGGAACGACAATTCGACCTTGTCGCCGGTTCGAAACAGCATTGGCGCGCCTCTGGGCGTCCCGGATTTGTCAGCGGTCAAGTTGACCACTCCGACGGCGGCATGATCGGCGAATGCCTTGAGCGGCAGCAGGAATTTCTCGGCTCGTGGCAGGCGGGCGAGGGGTCCGTTCTCACCTGCTTCCATCGACTGTATCGCTTCGGGGAAGAGCGCCGCCGAAGCGATGACGGTTGGGCGCTTGTCGAACGCTCGTGCCAAAGCTGCGTCGCCCTGGTCGCTGCCGCGATCGATCAGCAGCAAGTCGACCGCGATGACGCGGGGTTCGAAGCGAGCGATCGCGTCGACGATGGCGGCGAGATCGGCGCGCGGCAGCGGATAGCCGCCCTTCTTCGCCACGGTGTCATCGTCGATGGCCACGATGGTAACTGAATCCGGCGCGGCTCTTTCCCCGCGTGCGAGCAAGCGCAGATCGGTTAGCGCGCCTTCGGCACGATCAAGAGATTGAATGTCGCCGCGCCAGTGACCTATTCCCAGCGCCACCGCCCAAGTCGCCGACAGGACGAGCGCAATCGGTGTCTGGGAGGTCCAGCCGGTCACGGCTGATCATTGTCCAAAATCATTGCCCGAGACGCGCGAGCAATGCAGCAACGCGCGGCTGCGGCCATCGTTTGACGATCAAGGGACCGGTCCCCGGATCGACGTCGACACCCTGGCCTGGCCCAAGAACGACCTGGCCGGTGCTGGCGCGCCTTCGCACCGCGACCTGGCCTCTCAGGACCAGAACCGACGTCCGTGCTTCCTGGGTGTCCACCGCCCATTTCGTGCCGCGCACGGCCGCGATGGCCTGTGGTGTCGTAACCTCAAAGCGGCTCTTGCCTCGCTGTCTTGGAGCATCGACCAGCAAGGCCTTGCTTTGCAGATCGACGGAATCCACGTCGCCATTCTTGTTGTGGCTCTGCAGCGCGAACGTCGCGCCGTTTTCGGCAACGATGGTCACGCCGCCGCGGCAGCGCAAAATTTGCGTTGCATTCGGCAGATGCTCCGAAGAGCACCCCGTCGTGGCTGGCTGGGCCGACGCAACGTCAACGCCAAGACATGCGCAGATGATAGCTACGTACGTCGTCCGAGCGAGCGCTCTCATAGCTGTATCTCCCTGTATACGTCTCGCACCATGCTTCAATAAAAGTATCAGTGCAGCAACATCGTTTTTCAATTTCAAACTGTGTTCAGAAGATGTCTGCGCCGATCCGGGGCTGAGAATATGGTTTTGACAGCAGTATTCGCGTTTAACAGCGGTCGCGCGAACGCAGCGCGACAAGACCGGAAGTGCGCCTATGCTCCAGACGGAGCTACGGGTATGTCTCGTGGCTGCGTTTGCTTGCGGAACAGGATGCGCTGGTACAGCCAGCCGATCGCCACCAGCACCAGCCCAAGGCACATGAACGACAGCGCGCGGTAGACGCCTGTCAGCGTCGACATGTCGATCAGGAACGCCTTGACGATCGTGAGCGCGATCACCACGGCGGAAGCCAGCCTCGCACGCTGCGAATTGACAGATATGCCGATGCCGAGCAGCGCGACGCCGAAGGCGAGCCAGGCGATCGAATAGGTGTATTGCTCGGCGCCGCCGGTCACCTCCGACGACAGCAGCGGACCGTGATAGAGCCTGCGGATCTCGAGCGTCACGTAGCTCAGCGCCATCACCAGGGCGCCGGCCGCGATGACATTGGCATGGGCGGCGGGCCGCCGTCCCGCCGCCGCATAGGACAATAACAGCATCAGCACCGCCGGCATTGCATAGCCCAGCATGATGCGGTTGACGAAAACGCCTCCGACATTGATCGGCCAGAGCAGCGGGTTTTCCAGCAGCAACAACCCGAACACGGTCACCAGGCCGGCGAAGGCCGTCAGCAGGGCCGCGCTCACATCGTGCACGATGCTGCCGGTGCGGATGCGCAGCCGCTCCAGCCCGATCGCCATCGCCAGCGCGACGCTCACTTGAAGCGCCAGTTCGACGAGCGAAGGATTGGTGCTGTAGACGTTGCCGCCGTTCACGGCATGGCGTATTTCCATGAACGCCAGCAGCACGGTGAACAGCACCGCCGCCGCCTCCACGGCGCGCAGCGGGGCATCGTCGCCGCGGCGGCGCAGAAAGATGCTGCCGGCCCAGAACGACAGCGCCGGAATGCCGTAGCCCCACAGCAGCCAATTGAAGACCAGGGCGGTCCCGACCGCATCGCCGACGATGCGCGGCTCGTAGCCGACGCGCAGCACCACGATCCCGGCGAGAATGGCTGCGAGCGTCCGCAGGAACGGTATCGGCCGCTGCATCGAAATCCACGCCGTGCCCATCGACATCAGCGAAAGCGCGATCGTGAGCCAGCCTTTTTCGAGCGCGAAGGTCAGCGCCAGCGCCAAAGCGCCCAGCGTGCCCGTGGCGAACAGCGCGATCGAAACCGCCAGGCCCGGCCTGCTGTCGCGCCTGGTGAGAGTTTCGGTCGCAGCGCCATACGCTGCCGCAAGGATCACGGCCAGGATTGCAAACGGGACCGAGCGATCGAGGTGGGCGATGCGGGCATAAAGCGCGATCAAGAGCGCCAGGGGCGTGAACACGGCCGTAGCCGACCACACCACCGGGATGATGGCGCTGACCGAGCGGCCCTGCGCCAGAAACCCGGCGGCGCCGAAGCCCGCGGCGAAGATCGCGGCTGTGACCAGATGCAAGGTGACGGAGGCGTCGGTCGCGGCCGGGCCGATGCCGGGCAGCGGGCCGCCCGGCAGCACCAGCATGTCCGGATTGCCGCGCACCGCCCATTCGGCGAACACGACGAAGACGAAGGCAGCGGCGGCGGCGACCGCGCCGGTGGCGGCCGGCGCACGCCACGCGACCATCAGGGTGCCGGCCACCAGGGTTGCGAAGACAATGATGGCGACGTTGTCATGGAAACTCGCGAGCACGATCAGCGTTGCGCCCAAAAGACAGGCCGCGAGCGAGCCGGATGAGATCGGCTCGATCCGGCCTGCGTCGGCCGGCGGGCCGAACATGAATCCGCATACCACCAGCAGCGCCGCGAGCACGAACCCCGAGATGACATGGAAGCCGTGCGGTCCGACCATCGACGGCCCGCATTGCAGGCAGGGAAAGGTCCACAGCAGCGCGGCGGCGATGGTGGTGACCGCGAGCCAGCGCCACAGCCTGATCCGCGCCAGCCCGAAGGCCGCCGCGGTGATGACGGCGAGATAAAGATACAGCGCCCAGAAGTCGGGCTGCTCCGAGGAAACCAGGATCGGCGTGACGAAGGCGGCGGCGACGCCGAGACCGGCGAGCGCCGGTCCGTGCAGCAGCGCCGCGGCAAGCGTGCCGAGCGCCACCAGTCCGAGCAGGATGAACGCGGTGGCGGGTGCGAGAAAATCGTACAGCGCATAGGCGGCATAGACGGTCGCGAAGGCCACAGCCGTGCCGGCGGCAGTGAGGATCGCCGGGATATTGGCGATCGGCAGCGCCTCGATCGTCGAAATGCTCTCCTTGCGGCGCGTCCATTCGCCGGCGGCAAGCAGCGCCAGCGCGAACGCGCCGCCGAGCAGGGTGCGCACGCCGGGTCCCAGCAAGCCGGCCTCGATCGAATAGCGGACCATGAAGAAGCCGCCGAGCGCCAGGGTCAGGCCGCCGATCCAGACCACCCAGCGGGTGCCGATGCGTTCCTCGAAGCCGGGCCGGCTTTGAGGAAGCGGCGGCGGCATCGCGGCCGGACCGCCGGCGGCGGCGCCTTGCTGCACGGCCGGCTGATCTTCCGCGACCGGCGCGACCGCGTCGGCTGCGGCGACGGTTGGCGATTGCTCGGCCGCAATGCCGGGCGATGCGGTGGCCGGCGTTTGTTCACGTTCCTGGGGCGGTGGGAGCTGCGGCCTGACCAGTCTCGCTTCCCACGCCGCTTCCATCGCATCCAGCCGCGCGCGCAGCGTGGCAGCCTGATTGAGCGACTTGCGCGCGAACATGAACGCGACGACGGCAATCAGCAGCGCAAAAAAATCGAACGGCGAATCGAACATCAAGCCTCCAGGCGATCGCCCGGCGTCGAGGGCTTAACCGCTTCAAAAATCTTTAGCGCCGTCCGCGGACGCGCAGGCCCGGCGCGGGCCGTTCCTGCAGCACCTCGCGGCGGAAGCGGAACAGCGCGGCCGGCCGTCCGCCGGTCTGTGTCGACATCATGCCGGTCGGTTCGACCAAAGCGCCGGCTTCCACCAGCCGGCGGAAATTCTGCTTGTGCAGATGCCGTCCCGAGATCGCTTCCACGGTGCGTTGCAATTCAGTGAGTGTGAATTCGCCCGGCAAAAGTTCAAACACCACGGGGCGGTATTTCAGCTTGGCGCGCAGCCGTCCCATCGCGGTCGCCAGAATCCGCCGGTGGTCGAAGCGCATGGATACGCCGAGGATGGGGATCGACTTGCGCGCTAATGCCGCAGGGCGGCCGTCCCGCCGCGCCTCCTCGACCAGTCCGGCTTCGTAGAGCAGTTCGTAGCGGTCGAGCACGCGCTCCTCGTCCCAATGCGCGCCCTCGGTGCCGAAATACAGCCGGACGCGATCCTTGCGGCCGAGCGCGCGCGCGGTGTCCGGCTGCTCGGCCTCGTCGGCCCAGCGCATCAGTTCGGGAAGGATGTCGCGCTCGATCGTCGCGGGCCGCGTTTCCCGCCAGTCTTCCCATGGAAAGAAGCGATACCAGGGCTCGAAGGTCGCGCCGGGGGCGCGCGCGGCGTTGTCGGCGGGCCGGGTCAGCGCGAGATAGCCGATCGAGGCGACATGCACCTCGGTGTCGCCGGGCTGGGTGTGGCGGCCGCGATCGCCGAACGTATAGAGCTGTTCGACATAGCCCAGCCGCAGCCCCGCCTGTTCTTCCACCCAGGCGCGCAAGCCGATCTCGAAGGTGCGGTGCCTCACCGCGTCGAACGGGCCGAACGGAAGTCCGCCGAGCTTGTCATGATCGCCAGCCGGCGCGGTGAGGATCACCGGCTCATTGCCCTCGATCGCGACGATCGCGGCGGTGAGGCCGATCTCGATCGGCGTCAGAGGCTTTTCGCTCATCAGTCGAGATCGATGCGGAACGGGTGGCTCTCGACTATCATGCTGCCCGGACCCATTTCGTCGAGCGCGCGCAGCATGCGGCCCTCGCGGCCCAGCGCCTTGTCCGCCAGGCTGACGATCAGCCGGTTCGGCGAGGCGATCGGGGAGGCCGCGCGAATTTGCCTGGCGATCGCGATTTCGTCGCGGTGCGGATTGAGCAGGCAGGCGGCGGCAAACGCGCTCGCGGTCGAGCGGCTGATGCCGGCATAGCAGTGCACGACCAGCGGCGCGCTGCGGTCCCAGCCGCGCACGAAATTCAGCACCTGCTCGATATGGAAATCCGAGGGCGCGACAAAGCCGTCGATCGCTTCGGTGATGTCGTCCATCTGAACTTTGAGATGATTGGCCGGCAATACCGATACCGGCCGCTGCACCTGATCGACATTGGCCATGACCGTGAGCACATGGCTGGCACCTGTGGCCTTGACGGTGTCGGGAAGCGCGGCGAGCGAGCAGACGTGGATCATGGCGTTCCTTTTGTCCCGGCGATTATAGTACCTGGCCGGCAGGGTGAGCAAAGGCGCTGTTCGCGCCGTGCCCACCGATTAAGGCGGCGAGAACACCGCCTTGAACCGCGCCAAAAACCGCTTTTCGGCCTTGGCCGCGGTCCATGGGGTCAGATAATCCTGCCGCGTCGGGACCGGCAGGCCGGGATCGCGGCCGAACAGGCGCCTGGCCTCGGCTTGCGCAAAGCCCGCAAGCTCGGTCGCCTCGAGATAGGCCGCGCCGCGGTCGGCGGCCTTGATCTGTTGCGTTATTTCGTCCGCCAGCAGCGGCGGCAGTCCGAAGCGGATATGGATCGCCGCCAGCAGGCGCTTCTCCACCGCCTTGTAGTCGCCGCCGAGCACCGCCTTGAACGGCGAGATCATGTCGCCGATGACATATTCCGGCGCGTCATGCAGCAGCGCCGCCAGCCGCACCCGGGCATCGACGCGAGGCGTCCGCTCGCGCATCACGGCTTCGACCAGCAGCGTGTGCTGCGCCACCGAGAAGATATGCGCGCCGCGGGTCTGGCCGTTCCAGCGTGCGACCCTTGCCAGACCATGGGCGATATCGGCAATCTCGACATCCAGCGGCGAGGGGTCCAGCAGATCGAGCCGCCGCCCCGATAACATCCGCTGCCAGACGCGGCTGGACGTTGGCGGCGCGGCCGGTGTTTTCGCCGTCATTTGACTTTGAGGCGGGGGCTGCGATGCCTGCCGCCGCAGGTATCGTGGCAGAAGCACGTCACCAGATGGTCGTTGACCATGCCGGTCGCCTGCATGAAGGCGTAGACGATGGTCGGGCCGACGAACTTGAATCCCCGCGCCGAAAGTTCCCTGGAAATCTTGATCGAGAGCGGCGTCGACGCCGGCACGCTGGCGGTGGTCTTGAAATTGTTGACCTTCGGTTTGCCGTCGACGAAGTCCCAGAGGAATTTCGAGAAGCCGGGGCCGTCTTCCATGATTTTCAGATAGGACCTTGCGCTATTGACGGCGCCCTCGATCTTGGCGCGGTTGCGGACGATGCCGGCGTCGTTCATCAGCGCATGCGTTTTTTTGGCGTCGTAGCGGGCGATCTTTTCCGGCTCGAAGTCGTCGAACGCCTTGCGGAAATTATCGCGCTTGCGCAGGATCGTGATCCAGGACAGCCCGGCCTGGAAACCGTCGAGGATGAGTTTCTCGTACAGCGCGCGGTCGCCATATTCCGGGACGCCCCATTCGGTGTCGTGATAGGCCATGTAGAACGGGTCTTCGCCCGGCCACGGGCACCGCGTCAGGCCGTCGGCATGCAGGCGCGCGGATCGGCTCATGCGACGGTCTGCTTCGGCGAGGTCAGGAGGTCGTCCGGATCGGCAAGGCGGATCGCAAGGCCGCCGGCCGTGAGCGGCAATCCGGCGGCAAGCGCGTCGGCGACACGATCGATACGGACCAGCGCGAGACCGCTTTGGCCCGCCGTCGATCCCATCGTGCCGACCGGCTTGTCGCCGGCGAGAATGGCCGTGCCCGGTTCCGGCGAAAAATCCTTGAGAACGACGCGAACGGTCCGCGTCCGCGCGCTGCCGCGATGCTGCATCCGCGACACCACCTCCTGGCCGACGTAACAGCCCTTGTCGAAATCGACGCCGTGCAGGCGGTCCATGTTGGTTTCGTGCGGAAACGCGTCGCCATAGGTGAAGTCGAGGCCGCCGCGCGGAACGCCGGAGGCAATGCGATGCGCCTCATGGGCTGCGCTGTCGGCGAGTTCGGCGCCGATCAGGTCGGCGACTTTTTGCTTGAGCTCCTCGGGAATGAGAATCCGCCAGCCGAGCGCGGCGTTACGGGGATCGGCGAACGCCAGATCGGGCGTCATGGCCGGCTCGCCGTCCCAGGCGGCGAGCACGCCGAGGCTATCGCTGAGATTCTCGATCGCGACCTTGGCGCGCAGTTTGTAGATACCGAGCTTGTCGGCGAGCGTTTGCGCGAGCGCCCGCGGGCAATCGATCAGGAACCCGCCGCCATGGCCGGCGGGCGCTTCGGTGATCAGAAAATCCGCAATGATCTTGCCCTGCGGCGTCAGCAACGCCCCGAAACGGCCGAGGCCGGGCCGAAGCAGCTTCATGTCGGTGGTGAAAAGGCCGTTGAGAAAGTCGCGCGCGCCTTCGCCGCTGACCTTGACCACGCCCCGGTCGGGGAGAAACGCTGCTTTCATGCAAAAATCTCTTGCGACATGCTGGCTTGGAACGTAAGCCGCCAGGGCATAAACGACAAGACCCGTGCGCGGGCCCTCTTGCGGCCTTCTCTGGCGATGAGAAGGCAACTGAACACGAGGAACGATGAGCCAAACCTACGATGTGATTCTGAAGTCCGGCACCGTGGTCAATCAGGACGGCGAGGGCGTGCGCGACATCGCCATCACGAAGGGGCGGATCGCTGCGATCGGCGCGCTCGGACAGGCCTCGGCCGCCGAGGTGATCGACTGCAAGGGCCTGCACATCCTGCCCGGCGTGATGGACACGCAGGTGCATTTCCGCGAGCCGGGCCTGACCCACAAGGAAGACCTGGAAACCGGTTCGCGCAGCGCCGTGATGGGCGGCGTCACCGCCGTGTTCGAAATGCCGAACACCGATCCCCTGACCGTCACAGAAGCGACCTTCACCGCCAAGGTGAAGGCCGGCCGTCACCGCATGCATTGCGATTTCGCCTTTTTCATCGGCGGTACCCGCGACAACGTGGCCGATCTGCCGGAGCTGGAACGCGCGCCCGGCTGCGCCGGCGTCAAGGTGTTCATCGGCTCGTCCACCGGCGCGCTATTGGTCGAGGACGACGAAAGCCTGCGGCGGATCTTTCAGGTGATCAGGCGCCGTGCCGCCTTTCATGCCGAGGACGAGTACCGCCTCAACGAGCGCAAGCACCTGCGCCTCGAGGGCGATCCGCGCTCGCACCCGGTGTGGCGCGACGAGACCGCGGCGCTGATGGCGACGCAACGTCTGGTCAAGCTCGCCCGTGAAACCGGCAAGCGTATTCATGTCCTGCATATCTCGACCAAGCAGGAGATCGAGTTCCTGCGCGACCACAAGGATGTCGCCACCTGCGAAGCGACGCCGCATCATCTCACACTGTCGGCGCCGGAATGCTACGAGCGGCTCGGCACCCGCGCGCAGATGAATCCGCCGGTGCGCTCGGCCGATCACCGCGAGGGCATCTGGTACGGCATCGAGCAGGGCATCATCGACGTGCTTGGCTCGGATCACGCGCCCCATACCCTGGAAGAGAAAGCAAAGACCTATCCGGCCTCGCCCTCGGGCATGACCGGGGTGCAGACGCTGGTGCCGTTGATGCTCGATCACGTCAACGCCGGGCGCCTGTCGCTGGCGAGATTCGTCGATCTCACCAGCGCGGGTCCGGCGCGACTGTTCAACATCGCCTGCAAGGGCCGGATCGCGGCGGGCTACGACGCCGATCTTACGGTGGTCGATCTCAAGCGCAGCGAGACCATCACCGACGAATGGGTGGCCTCGCGCGCCGGCTGGACGCCGTATCACGGCGTGCGCGTCACCGGCTGGCCGGTCGGCACGTTTGTCCGCGGCAGGAAGGTGATGTGGCAGGGCGAACTGGTGACGCCGTCGAGCGGCGAGCCGGTGCGGTTTCTGGAGACGCTGAGGGCGTAAGAAGTTACTGCTTCGCCAGCGTGGTCGAGAACTCGCCGTTGCGGACGCGCACGGGAAGGCCTTCGACGAATTTCGCCACCGCATCCTCGCCATAGGTCGCGACCAGTTCCGCGAACGCCGCGAACAGGCTGGCCTGCGCCAGGCAGTCGCCATCGACGCCATCGTGCCGCGCTTCCGCCCAGGCCTCGTTGAGATAGCTCAGCGCCGCCTGCTTCTGTTCGTGGTCGGGCAGGGGGTCGCGGGCGGTGAAGGACGCGGGATGGCTCATGAAACTCGACAGTTCTGTGGGCGATCCAGGGCGGAACGCTCGAATGCCCAACGTTTAGCATGTGCCAGCGGGCCGCCTAGACCAGTTCTTTAGGAAAGGTTAACGGCTCGAATCAAGATCGCTGGTTCCGGAACTGAAGCTTGACCTGAACCGCATCGGCTCGCTCGAAAACGCTTCAGTTGGCGTAGCGGGCGGTCAGATCCCGGGAAATTTTCGAGCCTTCCTCGATGTAGCGGCGGATCGCCACCGTGGCTGCCGGCGTGCAGGTCCGATAGGTCTGCTGGAAGCCGTTATAGCCGCGGTTGAAGCCGGCGATCATGCGGGCGCGGCGGTCGCCCGAGGGCGTTTCCGCATCGATCAGCGCCTGCATCTCGTTACGCCATTTGGCGCCTTCATTGCTGCCGCAAATGCCCCGGAGGTAATGCAGGGTGCCGAGGATCTCGGCCAGCCGTTGCAGGTCGCCATCGAACGGCGCAGCCGCATCCTGGGCCCGTACCGGGCCGGAAAGGCATGCCGAAATGAGGATGAGGGCGGCCAGAAAATGCTTGGACATGAGCCCGCACGATATGCCTTTTCAATGCGCAGGAAGCAAGGCAGGGGCCTTTGAAGCGGTGGACCCGCCTCAGACCCGGAGCAGGCCCCGAGCCGACTGGATGACCTCCTCCAGCCCACCGGTGAGCTTGAGATCGCCGAGCGCGTCGGGCTTGAGCCACCGGAAATCGTCGAGTTCGTCGTTCAGGACCGGCTCGCCTGCGATCCAGCGTGCCGCGAACGACATGATCAGATAGTGGCCGCCGCCGCCGGTTCCCGGCACCACCTCGCGCCAGCCGGCGAGGCCGATGATGTCGATCTTGAGCGAGGTTTCCTCGTCGACCTCGCGATGCAGCGCGGTGTGCAGCGTTTCGCCGAATTCGACCCGGCCGCCCGGGAACGAATAAAACCCCTTGGCCGGCGAGCGCGCGCGGCGAACCAGCAGGATCCTGTGGTCGCGAAAGATCGCCGCGCTGACGGCCAATTGGGGATGCGAGGGCTGGACGGGTGCCACCGGAATCAATGCGTCATGATGTAGTCGACGTCGGCCTCGGAGCCGCCATTGATGATGCCGCCGGCCAGCGCCACCAGCGGCTTGACCCAGCCGGTCGCCTGCCCGGCCAGCGTGGCCCGGGTCTTGTCCTGCCTGGCTTCGCGCATCGCGGCGCTCACGGCGGTCAGGATGGAAGTCATGGCGCTGGTGATATTGTCGAATTCGGCGCGGATGATGGCATCCGCCGAATCATAGGCCTCGATGGCGAGGTCGCGCGCCTTGAAGTTGGAGGCGTGGAAATGCTCGCTATAGGACAGCGGATGCCAGCCCAGAAAATCTTCCGCGCATTCCGGCATGTCCGGAATCATCTCGAGCAGCATGACGGCTTCGTTGAAGTGATTCAGGTAGTCGGTGGCCAGACCGGTGCGGGGATTGATGTTGGCGGCGCGCAGCTGCGCGGCCCGCGCCTCGTCAATGGGAGCCATCTGGCGGCGAGGGGGCGGGGCAGCGGATGGCGCGGGTTTGGCAGCCGTGGATGTCATCCGTCCCAGTCTTGACGGTCGGGGTTAAAAGGTACTGAACGGATACCTATCTGGGCCACAGAATGTGCGGACGCTTCGTAATCACCTCGCCCCCGGCGGCCTTGCGGCAGATTTTCGGCTATGTCGAGCAGCCGAATTTCCCGCCAAGGCATAATATTGCGCCGACGCAACCTGTACCGGTGGTGATCGTCGAAAACGGCGTCAGGCATTTCCGGCTGATGCGCTGGGGCCTGTTGCCGGCCTGGGTCAAGGACCCCGGAAAATTTACCCTGTTGATCAATGCGCGGGCGGAGACGGCTGCGGAGAAGCCGGCCTTCAAGAACGCGATCAGGCGGCGGCGCTGCCTGATCCCGGCGGACGGCTATTATGAATGGCAGGCTTCCGGGAAGCGCAAGCGGCCCTACTTCATCCATCGCCGGGATGGCGCCCCGATGGGTCTGGCGGGACTGGCGGAGACCTGGATGGGCCCGAACGGCGAGGAACTCGACACGGTGGCGGTGGTCACCGCGCAAGCGAGGGCCGGTCTTGCCGTGCTGCATCATCGCGTGCCGGTGACGATCGGCGCCGATGATTTCGCGCGCTGGCTCGATTGCAGTGACGACAGTGCGGAAAGCGTGATGGCGCTGCTGACGCCGCCCGCCGAGGGCGAATTCGCCTGGCATGAGGTCTCCACCCGGGTCAACCGCGTCGCCAATGACGATGCGCAGCTGATCCTGCCGATCACGGCGGAAGAGCGCGAGGCCGAAGAGCCAAAACCGGTGAAGAAGCCGAGCCAGCGCAAACCGGCGCCGGCGGCATCCGACGAGGGGCAGGGGTCGCTGTTCTGAATTGCGGCCCTTCCGACAGCGAAAATTCATGTCCATCAACATCGTGCCTCGCTGAAAAATAGGCTGCTTGCCGTTCACGATCGGTCGCCGAGCAAGCCCTTCAGCTTCGTTACGGCGCTGTCCGGCGTCGTCAGCACCGGCCGGCCTGACGCCTCCGCGACCAGCGCCGCCGCCGGCGCCATGCTGTATTGGGCGAGCGCGATCAGGTCGCAGTCGCGCAAGTCGCGCGAGGCTTGCGCGACCAGGCGATCATGTTCGGCGCGATCGCCGCGATCGAGCGCCGCCAGCGCGCCTTCTGCCAGTTTCGGCACGACCTCGACCGAGCGCGGAAATTCCGCCGGCATCGAAGCCAGCGTCGGCGGGAACGTCGAGAGCAGGCCGATCCTGCGGCCCCTTGCTGCGGCCTGCTCGATCATCGCTTCACTGGGCTTGAGCACCGGCATCGGCGCGTGCTCGCGCGCAACCGCCTCGATGCAGGGGCCGAAGGCCGAGCAGGTGAAGAGGATCGCGTCACTGCCGGTAGAGACCGCGTAACGTCCGAGCGTCAGGAAACGTTCGGTCATCGCGACGGTGAGGCGGCCGTCCCGCGCGAGGTCGGACGACAGGCTGTCGTCGACCAAGTTCATCAGGGTTGCGTCCGGCCAGAGCCGGGCGAACGAGGCCTCGATCGGTGCAATCGAATGCTTCAGGGCGTGGATGAGGGTGATGCGCATCTTGTTCAATCTGGCCGGAGCGTTTCGGGGCGTCGATGTTGCATGGCGAGCCGCGCATCACTGAAAAATATTCAGCGCGGCATATTGCAGCAGCATGATGGTCTTGGCGTCGACGATGCGGCCGTCGCCGATCATGGCGAGCGCCCGATCGATCGGAAGTTCCAGCACCTCGATGTCCTCGCCCTCGGCAGCGAGGCCGCCGCCGCTGCCGATCTTCATCTTCGGCTCGTATTCGGCGACAAAGAAGTGCAGTTTTTCGGTAACCGCGCCGGGGCTCATGAAGGCTTCGAATATCTTCCTGATTTCGCCGAGCCGATAGCCGGTTTCCTCTTCCACCTCGGCGCGTATCCGCGCCTCCGGCGCCTCGTCGTCCAACAGGCCCGCCGCCGCCTCGATCAGCAGGTCGTCATAGCCGTTGACATAGGCCGGATAGCGGAACTGCTTCACCAGCACCACGGTGCGTTGCGTCAGATGATAGGGCAACAGCGTGGCGGCATTGCCGCGGTCGAAGGTCTCGCGGGTCTGCGTCTGCCACTCGCCGTTGCCGCGCCGCCATTCGAAAGTGGTGTCTTTCAGCGTGGCGTAGTTCTCGGAAAGCACGCGGACGTTCTTGACGCGGATGCGGTCGGAGACGGTCATTGCAATTCCTTGTTTCGCGGCGTGACCCGCTGTCCTTCATTCGGAGAGGCGCCGCTCTCGGGGGATTTCAGGCCTATGGTTCGAATCGGCGCCGCTTGTGATTGATCTCACACTTCGATTGCCGCTGGTGCGGTAAAGTCGACCCATCAGATCAGGCGCACCGGACGTACCAGAATGAGCGAATCCATAGACCGATCGGCCTCGGATCCAGGGGGGCTGCCCTCGTCGTTTCTGGACCGCGCCATCTTGATTCTCGTCGCGTTGGCGGCAGGCATCGCCACGTGCGGATGGATCTGGTTTCTCGGACGGCTGTCCTGGAACTTGTTCGCCTGGGCGGTCGGTTGAATCCGCGCAATCCCTTCGGCCGACTTCCTTGATGCGGGCATTCTCGCTTGGCGACCTCCCTCGAAGTACCGGGCCTACGGCGTGGGCTCGCGCCCGTCGAGCCATTTGGCGAAGGTTATCGACTGAGATTCGGCATAGCCGAGCGACCGGTAGAACGCTCCCGCTCTTGCGTTCTCTCGCCGCACCAGCAATTGCAGTTTGGCGATACCGGACTGCCGCAGCCAGTCCTCGCAAGCCGTCATGATGGCGCGGCCATGGCCTTGCGCGCGACGGTCCGGATCGACCGCGACGTAATAGACCCAGCCGCGATGGCCATCGTGGCCGACCAAGGCGGTTGCAACGATGGTCGCGCCCTCGCGGCCGATCAGTACCGTGGAATTCGGCCGGCGCCGTGCCAGCGCGATGTCGGCTTCGGGATCGTTCCACGGCCGCGTCAATCCGCAGGCCTGCCAGAGCGCGACGACATTGGCGATATCGGCGTCTTCGATCGGCGCGATGGACAGAATGGCGGCCTTGACGGGTGCATTCACAGCACTTTTCCCGGGTTCATGATGCCGAGCGGATCGAGCATCGCCTTGATGCCGCGCATCAGCTCGATCGCGACCTTGTCCTTTACCTCCGGCAATTCGTCGCGCTTGAGCACGCCGATGCCGTGCTCGGCGGAGATCGATCCGCCCATTTTCAGCACGATGTCGAACACGACCGCGTTGACCTCGTGCCAGCGGCCCATGAAATCCGCAGTGTCGCCGCCGACCGGCTGGCTGACGTTGTAGTGGATGTTGCCGTCGCCGAGATGGCCGAACGGCACCGGTCGCGCGCCCGGGATCAGTTTCACCACGGCGGCATTGGCCTGTTCGATGAAATCGGGCACCGCGACGACGGGGACCGAAATGTCGTGCTTGATCGAGCCGCCTTCCGGCTTCTGCGCCGCCGACATCTCGTCGCGCAGTTTCCAGAACGCCGCGCGCTGGCTCAAATTCGCCGCGACCGCGGCGTCATCGACGATTTCCTTCTCCAGCCCCTGCGCCAGGATCGCCTCCAGCGTGGCGCGGGCGTCGTCGCGCGGCGACGACAGCTCCATCAGCACGTACCACGGATGCTTGCCGGCAAGGGGATCGCGGATGTCGATGCCGTGCCGCACGCTGAAATCCACGGCGATGTCGGACAACAGCTCGAAACTGGTCAGCGTGCCCGCCGCCTCGTTCTGCGAGATCGACAGCAGCTTCAGCGCCGCCGCCGGCGTTTTGAGGCCGACGAAAGCGGTTTCCACCGCCCGCGGCTTCGGAAACAGTTTCAAGGTCGCCGCCGTGATGATGCCGAGCGTGCCCTCGGCGCCGATGAAGAGGTTGCGCAGATCGTAGCCGGTATTGTCCTTCTTCAGCTTCGACAGCCCGTTCAGAATCCGGCCGTCGGCCAGCACCACTTCCAGCCCGAGCGCCATCTCGCGCGCGACGCCGTAGGCCAGCGCGGTGGTGCCGCCGGCGTTGGTGGAGAGGTTGCCGCCGATGGTGCAGCTTCCTTCCGCCCCGAGCGACAGCGGAAACAGCCGGTCGGCTTCGGCAGCGCGCTGCTGGGCGATCTGCAGCACCACGCCGGCTTCGCAGGTCATGGTGTTGGAGGCGGTGTCGATGTCGCGAATCCTGTCCATCCGCCGCATGGAGATGACCACCTCGCCATTATGCGGCGTTTGCCCGCCGACGAGGCCGGTATTGCCGCCCTGCGGCACCAGCGCGATGCGGTGCTCGCTGGCGAGCCTGCAGATGGCGGCGACTTCCGCGGTCGAGCCCGGCCGCAGCACCAGCGGCGAGCGGCCGTGAAACAGGTCGCGCTCCTCGGTGAGATAGGGCGCGATATCGGCCGCGTCCGTCACCGCATATTTGTCGCCGACGATGGCGCGGAACCGCGCGATCAGTTCGGGCGAAAGCGGCGGGACGGCGGGCTGCACGATATTCATCTTCTTCTCTTCGCATTCGTCATCCTGAGGTGCTCGCCGCGCTTGCGGCGAGCCTCGAAGGATGTGTTCGTGGTGCCGTCATCCTTCGAGGCTCGCAAGCGCTCGCACCTCAGGATGACGGCCGGCTATATCAATCCCGCTCCACCGCGGCGCGGCGCAGCCGGTCGTTGATGGCTTCGCCGAGCCCGTGATGCGGCACCGGCATGACGGCGATGGCGCGCGCGCCCCTGGCATCGAGCGCGCGAAGATAGCCGAAAAGATTGGCGGCAGCCTCATCGAGATCGCCGCGTTCGGACAAATTCATCACGGCGGTCGCGGCGTCAACTCCCGCGATTGCATCGGGCCCAAACGCCAGCAGCGCCTCTCCGGCCTCGACCCTGTTGGCATCGAGCCGCACCCGCGTGCGCGGCGCGTAATGCGAGGCCAGCATGCCCGGCGCCAGCGGCTGGCTGGCTTCGCTGTCGCTGTCCGCGGGCGGCTGCGCCAGCGCGCGGCCGAGCACGCGCTCGATGTCGCCGCGCGGCAGGCCGCCGGGGCGCAGCAGCATCGGTTGCTCGAAGCAGCCGACGATGGTGGATTCGACGCCGACCTCGACCGGGCCGCCATCGACGATCAGGTCGATCCGCCCGGCGAGATCGCTCTGCACGTGCGCGGCCGTGGTCGGCGAGACGTGGCCCGACAGATTGGCGGACGGCGCCACCACCGGGTGGCCGAACACGCGCAGGATCTCCCGCGCCACGGGGTGGGCGGGAATGCGGATCGCGATCGTCTCGAGCCCGGCCGTGGCGAGATCGGCTACCGGGCAGTCTTTCGTCTTCGGCAGCACCAGCGTCAGCGGCCCCGGCCAGAACGCCGCGGCCAGCGCGGTCGCCTGCGCGTCGAAGCGGGCGATCTTTTTGGCGGCCTCGATATCCCCGACATGGGCGATCAGCGGATTGAACGCGGGCCGGCCCTTGGCCTGATAGAGCCGCGCGATCGCCGTGGCGTTGGTGGCGTCGGCGCCGAGCCCGTAGACGGTCTCGGTCGGGAACGCGACCAGCCCGCCTTCGGCGAGAATGCGCGCGGCCTCGGCCACGGCGGCCGCGCCGGCGGGCAAAATCTGCGTTTTCAGGCCCACATTCACGGGCGTTCATGTCCTCGAATACGGCTGCTTGCGGTGTGCGAAACCCAAGGCTATAAGCCGCGCACTTGTCGGAGTGTGGCTCAGCCCGGTAGAGCACTGCGTTCGGGACGCAGGGGTCGCAGGTTCGAATCCTGCCACTCCGACCAAGTCATTTTCAGGCGTTTTGCCTGCTTTCCCCGATGCTTGCAAGGCTGGCCGACCTCTTCCCTCGGTCCGGAACCCCTTCCCGGGGCCGTCGCCCCCCGCAACGCCGGCGATGGCGGCGCAAAGAAGAAACCCGGATTGTTCCCCTCCCGCGGCTTACCTGGTCCGGACATGCGTTCACGACCCCGCGGCGCAAAGCGTCCGGGCCGTTGCATGTCGTTCCGCCCAGGAGGGCGTGGGGAATGCCGGGTGCCCACGCACCCGCAGCCGCGTGCGCAAAGTAGAAAGCACACGCGTTAGTCACCACGGATACGCCGGAACACCCGGCATTCCCGCACGCAGTGGTTTTAACGGGTTCCTTCGTACTCTCCCCGGTGATCGGGCTTTCTTGTCACCGTCGCTTGCAGACGAATCCGCAAACTTGACGCCGGCGTCGAGGCGTCAGGACCACACGACTTCACCGTCCGCGTCAGGCGCGCTCGTCTTTTGCACCATCCGCGTCCACCGCATCCCGCCCCGCGTCCGTGACGATCGCGATACGCCCCTCGAGTGGGACGAGACGGAGCGGATTGCTAAACTGATTTGCTTCTTCGGAAAACCAGAATATTTTTGCAAAAGGGGCTGGACAGGACGGGCAAATCACCCCCCGCGGTTTTCGGGCAGGAATGTCAACGCACACGAACCGCATCGAGCTCAGCGCTGGTGCTGCATTAGCCGCGCTGGATGTCCGTCGGCGGACGCAGTACGCTTCTTGAAGAATGGCGTGTCACGCGGTTCACCGCTGCTGCGATTGACCGGCCAGATCGCGGCTGCGCAGCCGGCCGCGCCGGATCGACCAGCGCTCGGAGGTGTTGACCATCACCTGCCGCAGCCCTGAATGCGCATTCAACTGCCGTTCCGGCAGGCAGGCGATGATCGCATTGCGATCCTCGATGCCCTGCTCGTCGACGATCCATACCCGCAAGGCATCGCCGGCGAGCCGCGCGGCGATCCGGTCGGCTATCGGATCGATGTCGTTGGCCACCATCGCGTTCATGACGATGCGGCCGCCCGGCGCCAGCCGGGCGCGGATCGCGTCGCAGGTCTCGGCGTCGAACTCCTCGTTGAATCGAAAACCGGGGCCGCCGATGTCGATGGCGATGCCGTCGTAAAGCGCGTCGTCCTGAAAGACGAACTTGCGGAAATCGGAGACGATGCAGGCGAGATCGTCGGGCAGGGCGAAGAACTTCTGCGCGATCATGAAGCTGATCGGATTGCTGTCGACGATGGTCAGGGTCTTGCCGAGACGGGTCAGCCTGGTGGCGAGATTGCCGCCGCCGCATCCCAGCACCAGGATGTTGGCCGCGCGCGACAGCAACTCGTCCATCAGCTTGACGTAGGTGAAGACGCTCTCGCCGTCGGGCGTCGCCTGGCTCTGCCGCACGCCCTGTTCGAAATAGATCCGGGTGCCGGACTGCGAGCATTCGACGATCTCGATCTCGCCGTTCCTGCCCTGATATCGTCCCAGCAGCCGCACAGCCGACACCATGCATTAAATAGTATGTTTCAAACATCTCTTATCAGGTAAGATGCGGGACGCCAACCCTGCCGGCCG
The DNA here is from genome assembly GCA_963721275.1 of uncultured Alphaproteobacteria bacterium. Taxonomy (GTDB): domain Bacteria; phylum Pseudomonadota; class Alphaproteobacteria; order Rhizobiales; family Xanthobacteraceae; genus Bradyrhizobium. Next base: position 166,158 of record CAVRIQ010000030.1, read on the forward strand.
CCGCTCGCTGATATATTGCGCCTCTGAATCGATGCTTGAGGCCCTAATTCATGTTGATTATAGATAGACCGAGCCCGGAACCGGAGAAACCGCCTTCATGATCACCGCCAATCAACTCAGGGCCGCGCGTGCGCTCCTGAACATCGATCAGCGGCAAATGGCCGAGCTTTCGGATCTGTCGGTGCCGACGATCCAGCGCATGGAGGCCAGCGACGGCGTCGTCCGCGGCAACGTCAATTCGCTGATGAAGCTGGTTGCGGCCCTCGAAAGCGAGGGGATCGAGCTGATCAATCCCGGCGTTGCCAGCACCGCCGGGGGCCGCGGCGTCCGGCTCCGCGAGCATGTCAGCAAGCCGAAGGCGTGCCGAAGACGAAGCCAAAGCCGAAGCCGTCTTCCGCGCGGGCGCTGGAGCGGGCGCGCTGAACGGCCGCAACATCAAACCAATGTTCACGAGGTAGCCGCGGTCGCGTCGACCCGTTCGAGCAGCGCCAGCAGGCCCTGCAGCATCGCCATCGGCGTCGGCGGGCAGCCCGGAATATGCAGGTCGACCGGGATCACCTCGGCAACGCCGCCGACCACCGCGTAGCTGCCGGCGAAACAGCCGCCGTCCCGCGCGCAGTCTCCGGCCGCGACCACCCATTTGGGGCCGGGGACGGCATCATAGGTGCGCTTCAGCGCCTCGCGCATGTTTTTGGTCACGGGTCCGGTCACCATCAGCACATCGGCATGACGCGGCGAGGCCACGAAGCGCAGGCCGAAGCGTTCGAGGTCGTAATAGGCGTTGTTGAGCGCGTGGATCTCGAGCTCGCATCCGTTGCACGAGCCGGCGTCGACCTCGCGGATCGAGAGGCTGCGGCCGAGCCGCCGCCGCGCCGCGCCGCCGACGGCGGTTGCGAGTTCGGCGATCGCGGCATCGGCCGGCGCCGGCGCCGGTTCGGTGAACGGCGAACGAAACAGGCTTTGAAAAAGCAGTTTGCGCATGGCGTGCTGTCCTACAGATCCTGGCCCGAATACGAACAGTTGAACGACTTGTTGCAGAGCGGAAAGTCGGCGACGATGTTGCCTTCGATGGCGGCCTCCAGCAGCGGCCATTGAAACCAGGAGGGGTCGCGCAGATGGCAGCGTTCGATCCTGCCGTCGCGCAGGCGGAGCCAGACCAGGACGTCGCCGCGAAAACCCTCGACGATCGCCATGCCTTCCTGCGCCAAGCCTTCCTGCGCCTCGCGGCGCGGCGCCACATCCGCGCGAAGCGCACCTTGCGGCAGCCGCTCCAGGATCTGGTCGATCAGCGACAGGCACTGCTCGACCTCGCGCACCCGGATCCAGACGCGCGCGTTGACGTCGCCCTCGCTCAGCATCGGCACCTCGAAGCGCAGGCTGTCATAGGGCGGATAGGCCAGCGTCCGGCGCGCGTCGAAGGACCGGCCGGAGGCGCGGCCGACATAGCCGCCGGCGGCATATTGCCTGGCCAGATGCGGGCTTGAGCACGCCGGTGTCGACGGTGCGATCCTGCAAGGAAGCGGTGTTGTCGTAGAGTTCGACCAGCGCCGGAAAGCGCAGGCGGATGTTGTCCAGCGCCGCGTGGATGGCCTCGGTCCCGCCATCGCCGATGTCGCGGCTGACGCCGCCGGGCACGATGATGTCCCGCATCAGGCGGTGACCGAAGGCGCTATCGGCCGCGCGCAGCACGGTCTCGCGCAGCACGCTGGTATGCGCGTGCATCAGCGCGAAGGAGGCGTCGTTGCAGATGGCGCCGATGTCGCCGAGATGGTTGGCGAGCCGCTCGAGTTCGGCTGAGAGCGCGCGCAGCCAGACCGCGCGATCGGGCACGGCAAGCCCGAGCGCCGCCTCGGCGGCCCTCGCGAACGCGTAAGCATAGGCGACGGTGCTGTCGCCCGAGACGCGCCCGGCGAGCCGGGCCGCGCGCTCGAGACTGGCGCCCGTCATCAGCCCCTCGATGCCCTTGTGGGCATATCCGAGCCGCGGTTCGACCCTGACCACGGTCTCGCCGCTGGCGGTAAACCGGAAATGTCCGGGCTCGATGATTCCCGCATGGACCGGACCGACCGCGATCTGATGCACGCTGTCGCCTTCCACCGGCAGGAAGCGATAGGGCGACGATGTCGGCAGCGCGTCGATGCGATCTCCAAGCGGAAAGCGCACGCCCCAATTATTATGATCGAGCCAGGGGCGGGTGTCCGGCAGGCCTTGCGCGACCAGGCCGAACAGATCGTGGGCGGTGCGCTCCAGGCGAAGCGCCGGCGGGTGCAGGGCGCCGACGGAGGGATAAACCGCGATCGGGGCAATCCAGGCTGACGACCGCGATTTCCGCGGTGTCGCCATCCATGATCGCCATATGCACCGTCGAGGGTTCGCCCCAGAGGCCGAGCAGGACGAGGCGTCCCTGCGCCAGCTCGTTGACCACAAATCTCCAGAGGTGCGCGCCGACCTCGGCGCGCGGCCAGGGGCTGCGTTGCCGGATCTCGCGGCCTTCCAGAATGCGATCGATCAGCGATGGCATATCCTGTTCATCCTATCCGAGGAGGCGGGCCACATGCTGGAACCAGGCGACGAGCGGCGCGGGAAGATAGATTCCCGCGCAGAGAACCAGTGCGAGATGCGCGAACATCGGCACATAGGAGGCTTCGGCCGAGGCCGTGCTGCCGCGCGGCTTGCCGAAGGCGACGCTGGTCAGGCGCAGCGTCAGCGCGCCGAAGGCCAGCAGGAGCCCGAACACCAGCACGATCGCGAGCAGGGGCTGGCGCGCGAAGGTCGAGCTCACGACCAGAAACTCGCTCATGAAGATGCCGAGCGGCGGCAGCCCTGCGATCGCGACCACGCCCACCACCAGTCCCCAGCCGAGCGCCGGATGGGTCACCGTCAGGCCGCGAATCCGGTGGATCCGCTGCGTGCCCTTGATCTGCGAGATGTGGCCGACGGCGTAGAAGATCGCCGATTTGGTCAGGCTGTGCATCACCATGTGGAGGAGACCGGCGAAATTGGCGAGCGGGCCGCCCATGCCGAACGCGAACACGATGATGCCCATGTGCTCGATCGAGGAATAGGCGAACAGCCGTTTGATGTCGCGCCGCCGGTAGAGCATGAAGGCGGCGAATACCAGCGACAGCAGGCCCATCGTCACCATCAGCGGGCCCGGCGCGATCGCGTCGGGAGCGGCGGCGAGCAGGATCTTGAAGCGCAACAGCGCGTAGAGCGCGACATTCAGCAACAGGCCCGACAGCACCGCCGATATCGGGGTCGGACCCTCGGCATGCGCGTCGGGCAGCCAGGCATGCAGCGGCGCGAGGCCAACCTTGGTGCCGTAGCCGAGAAACAGGAAGATGAAGGCGACGTTGAGCAAAGCGGGGTCGAAATTCGCCGCATGCCGGATCAGCACGGTCCAGATCATGCCGTCCTGGCCTTCGCCCACCACCGGCCGCGCCGCCATATAGACCAGGATGGTGCCGAACAGCGCGAACGCAATGCCGACGCTGCCGAGAATGAAATACTTCCATGCCGCTTCCAGCGCGGCATGGGTGCGATAGATGCCGACCATCAGCACCGTGGTCAGGGTGGCGATTTCCACCGCCACCCACATCAGGCCGATGTTGTTGGACACGAACGCGAGGTTCATGCCGAACATCATGGTCTGATACATGGCGTGGTAGAATCGCAGATAGACCGGCGTCAGCCGCCCGGTTTCGAGCTCATGGGCGATATAGCTCGCGCTGAAGATCGAGGTGGTGAAGCCGACGAAGGTGTTGAGCACGATGAAGACGATATTGAGGTCGTCGATCAGCACATACGGCCCGGGCTGCGGGCGGTCGATCACGAACAGCGACAGCGCCGACAGGAATGTCGCAAGGCTCGCCACCACGTTCAGCCGCGCCGTCAGCCGGTAGCCCGGCAGCACGGCCAGCAGCGCCGCCGAGCCGATCGGGATCAGCAGCACCGCCGCGACGGGATCGAAGGAAGGCAGGCTCATCGGTGCTCGCCCCGGTAGTCGTCGAGCGCGGACACGTCGACGGAATCGAAGCGTTCGCGGATACGGAACAGGAAGATGCCGATGACGATGAAGGCGATCAGGATCGAGAAGGCCACGCTGATCTCGACCACCAGCGGCATCCCCTTGGCGCCGGTCGCCGCCAGCACCAGCCCGTTCTCCAGCGACATGAATCCCACCACCTGGCTGACGGCGTTGCGGCGCGTCACCATGACCAGGAGTCCGAGCAGCACCACCGACAGCGCGAAGGCGAGGTCCTCGCGCGCCAGCGGATCGGCGTCCGCGGTGACCCGCAGCATCAGGACCATCGAGAGCGCGACCAGCCCCATCCCGGCCAGCATGGTCGGACCGATCCCGACCGCCGACTCGATGTCGCGGTGAATCCCGAGCTGCTTGACGATGCGATGCAGCGCCACCGGGATGACGATCGCCTTGAACACCAGCGCGATGGCCGCGGTGACGTAGAGATGCGGCGCGTCCTGGATGAAGGCCTGCCAGGCGACGGAGAGCGCCAGCACCAGGGCGTGCAGCGCGAACACGTTGAGCAGCGAATAGAGCCGGTCCTGGTACAGCATCAGGAAGCTGATCAGCACCAGCCCGCCGGCCAGCGTGTGCGAAACGTCGAAGGCGAGGCTGTGCATCTGCATCAGAAACTCCTCGACACGAACAGCAGCAGCGTTCCGAGCAGGCCGAGCATCAGCGCCGCGCCGAGGAATTGCGGAACGCGAAACACCCGCATCTTCGCCGTCGCCGTCTCGAACATCGCGAGCAGGAAGCCCAGCACCGCGAGCTTGGCGATGTAGATGGCCGCGCCGATGGCGTAGGCCAGCGTTCCCGTGCCGAACACGGCGATCTTCCAGGGGAAGAACAGGCAGGCGATCAGCGAGATATAGAGCAGGAGCTTGAGGAAGGCGCCGAATTCGATCATCGCCAGATGGCGTCCCGAATATTCCAGCACCATCGCCTCATGCACCATGGTGAGTTCGAGGTGGGTTGCGGGATTGTCGACCGGAATTCGCGCGTTCTCGGCCAGCGCCACCATGACGAGCGCGACCAGCGCCATTCCCAGCGAGACCCGCAATCCGACATAGGACGAGGCCAGAAAATCCGCGACCGTCGAAAGCTGGGTGGAACCCGCGACCAGCGCCATGCAGAACACGATCAAAAGCATCGCAGGCTCCGCCAGCGCCGCGATCATGACTTCGCGGCTGGAGCCGATGCCGCCGAAGCTGGTGCCGACGTCCATGCCGGCGAGCGCCAGGAAGAAGCGGGCGCTGCCGAGCAGCGCAACGAGGGCGATCAGGTCCGCGGTCCAGTTGAACAACAGGCCGGTGGCGAAGGTCGGCACCAGCGCCGCGGCAACCCAGATCGCGGCAAAGGTGACGTAGGGCGTCACCCGAAACAGCCAGGAGGCGTTGTCGGCCAGCACCACTTCCTTGCGCAAGAGCCGCAGCAGATCGCGATAGGGCTGAAAGACCGAAGCTCCCTGGCGCCGCACCAGCCGTGCCTTGACCTTGCGCACGAAGCCGGTCAGCAGCGGCGCGAGCAACAGCACCAGCAGCATCTGCGCGCTCTGCACCAGTATGTCCGAGATCACGACCATATCGCGAGCACCAGCAGCAGCGTGACGAGGGTGGCGAAGACGAGGCTGAGATAACGGCGGATGGTCAGGAACTGCAGGCGATTGAGCCATTCCGAGGAGACGCCGACCGCGGCGGCAATCGGCGCATACATGCCCTCCCAGATCAGATCGTGCAGCTCGATCCTGAGCCGCGCCGGCCGGATATCGCCGGGGGGCGGCATCTCGACATGATCGCGGGCATGAAACACCATCGTGCCGAACACGCGGCGGATCGGCTGCGCGAAGCTTGCGCCCGAATACTGGGCCGCGGGCGTCGGATCGGGGAAGCCGCAACCCCAGGCCGGCCCGCGCCGCAGCGCATGCGAGGCGAAGCGATGAATGAAGAAGACGGCCAGCGAGGCGGATATCGCGATGAACACCATCACCAATAGTCCGTTGTATGAACTGCGGCTCTCCGCGATCGGCACGATCGAAAGCCAGGCTTCGTTGGCCTGGATCGGCATCCGATCGCCGAGGATCTGAATTGAGATCGGCGACAGCGCGTCGATCACCAGTCCCGGCAGGATGCCGGCGAGCAGGCAAAGCGCGGCCAGGATGGACATCGCGGTGAGCGAGTATCGGTCGACTTCATGAGCGGTCTGCGCCGCCACGCTGCGCGGCCGGCCGAGAAACGTCACGCCGTAGGCCTTGACGAAAGTCGCCGCCGCCAGCGCCGCCGCCAGCGCCAGCATGGCGCCCACCGCCGGCACCATGATCTTCAGGGCCCATTGCGGCAGGTCCGGGCTTTGCAGCACGGCCTGGAACATCAGCCATTCCGAAACGAAGCCGTTGAACGGCGGCAGCGCCGAGATGGCGACGCAGCCGACGAGAACGACGACGCTCGTGAACGGCAGCCGGTGAATGAGGCCGCCGAGTTTGTCCATGTCGCGCTCGCCCGTCGATGTCAGCACCGCGCCGGCGCCGAAGAACAGCAGGCTCTTGAACAGCGAATGGTTGAGCACGTGGAACAGCGCGGCGGTGAACGCGAGCGCCGCTGCGAGCTTCATGCCGTTGGCCTGGAAGGCCAGCGCCAGGCCGAGGCTGACGAAGATGATGCCGATATTCTCGATCGTGGAGTAGGCGAGCAGGCGCTTGAGGTCGTTCTCCATCATGGCGTAGAGAATTCCCATCACGGCGGTGATGCTGCCGAGGAAGAGCACGATCACGCTCGCCGGCCAGGCCGGCGGTCCCAGCAGATCGAACACGACGCGAATGAAACCGTAGATCGCGACCTTGGTCATGACGCCGCTCATCAGCGCCGAGACATGGCTGGGCGCCGCGGGATGGGCGAGCGGCAGCCAGACGTGCAGCGGCACCAGTCCGGCCTTGGAGCCGGCGCCGAGCAGCATCAGGATCAGCACCAGCGCCGCCACATAGGGCGTGTGCTGCCCGGCGCGGATGGCCGCAAACCCGTATTCGCCCGCCGGTCCTGCCAAGAGGCCGAAGGCGAGCAGCAGCGCGAGCGTGCCGAAGCTTGCCATCACGAGATAGACGTAGCCTGCCCTGGCGTTGCCGGGCTCGCGGTGGTGCGCCATCACCAGCGCCCAGGACGCGAGCGACATGAATTCCCAGCACAGCAGATAGGAGAACGCATCGTCCGCCAGCACCACGAGATTCATGCCGGCCAGAAAGGCCGGGAAGAACGGCAGCACGCGGTGCGGCGCGGGGTCGTGATGGCCGTAGCCGAGGCCATAAAGGCTTGCCGCGGCCCCGCCGAGATTGACGACGACGAGGAAAAACGACGCCAGCGCATCCAGCCGGAAATTGGCGCCGAGCCACGGCAATCCGATCGGCAAGGTAAGGCCGGAGGTATCAGCGCTGTCGCCGAGCAGCCAACGCAGCGAGCCGAACAAGGCGGCCACGCACGCCGCCAGCGTGGCGCTGTAGATGATTGCGGTGGCCCTTTCGCTGCGGCTGAGCACGATCGCGAGAATGGCGATCGCCAGCAATGCCGCGACACAGGACAGTTGCAAGGCAACGGGAGAGATGACGACGGCCGATATCATGCCCGCGCGCCCGGAATTGTTTTTGCCGCTGCGTTCTTCAGGCGCACGCCGCGCCCCTGCGCGGTGCTGGCGGCGCCTTCATCGATCATCTCGATCCCGGCCGCGTCGAAGGCCGCGATCAACTTGACCAGCGAATCGACATTGCCACGCACCATGGTTTCGGAGGCCTCCATGCGCTGAATGGTCGGCACGGAAAGCCCGGACAGTTCGGCGAGCTGGCGCTGATCGATACCGAGAAGCACCCTGGCAGCCCGCAATTGTGCCGCTGTGAACATAAGGTCTGCCCCGGGGACCCGAATCCCCATCAAACATCACTGCTCCATCATAATTAATGATGCTAAAGTGTCAATAAGTGATGTTTGAAATATCTATTCTAAGGGATTGATCCAGGCGGCCCGCCGGCCGGTTCCGATCCGGCGGATGCCGCCGCGGCGGTGGCCCGTCGTGTCGGGTCGGGATGGCAACGGCCCGCGGTAACCCTTCCGGCAAGAACGGCTGGAATTGCGCTGGTTCACTTCCTAAATGATGTGTCGTTGCCGGGTTTTTGCGCATTTCAGGAGGCCCCGAATGGTCCTGAAAAATCTTTTCACCGCCGTCGCTTTGACGCTGCTTCTGGGATGGAGCGGTGTGTCACTCGCCGACGAGTACCGTCCCGACCAGTTCCTCGGCCTCGATCTTTCCAAGGCAGTGCTTTCGCCGAAGCGACTCGGGCCTCCGGCCGAATTCGCGCCGGTTGCGGTGGAGGCGGGGGGCGATCGCGCCGGCGACGGGCCGCAGGCCCGGGCCGAACAAGCGGCCGAACCCAAGGTCGTCATTCACAAGACCCGCGTTATTCACCAGGCCCGCGTTGCCCATCCGCGCGCGGTCAAGCCGCGCGGTGCGGCGCGAACGAAGCTCGCCCGTCGCCATGGCAATCCGCTCGACGCCCAGGCGTTCGATACCCGGATTCAGGTCTGGCCCTGCAGGTCGGGCGGCATCTGCAACTGGAAGCGGTAGCGGAATAGAATAGCCGGCTGCGGAAAGCGCCTGCGCGGCCTCAGCGCGCCACGATCAGATAGCCGCCAAACACCAGCAGCATCGCCAGCACGACCAGCCCGCCGACCACGCCGGTGACGATCGCCAGCAGTTCGTTGGCTTCCAGCCATCGTCGCAACGCCTTGACCATCGTCAGCCACACTCGATCTTGATTTGGACACCGCTCTGCGGGCACACTATCAAACGGCGGATACGCTGTCCCACCCAACCTTGCAACTATACTGCCGTCGCGCGGCATCGCCGGTTGCTCATGCGAGCGGATTTCTTCAGGAGCCGTCATGGAACATCTGCAAACCCAGGGCATCAGCCTGCCGCGGCTCGGGCTCGGCACCTTTCGCCTGCAGGGCGATGCCTGCCGCGCGGCGGTCGAAAGTGCGCTCGCGCTCGGCTATCGGCATATCGACACCGCGGAAATGTACGGCAATGAAGAGGCCATCGGCGCCGCTTTGGCTGCGGCCGGCGTCCCGCGGCGGGATCTGCACATCACGACAAAGGTCTGGCACGAAAATCTCGCGCCGGATGCGATCCGCCGGGCGTTCGACACCAGCCTGAAGAAGCTCGGGCTCGATCACGTCGATCTCTATCTGGTGCACTGGCCGTCCAAGACCATGAATCTGCCGGCGATATTCGAAACCCTGATGAAGCTGAAGGGGGAGGGGCGGACCCGCGCCATCGGCGTCGCCAATTTCAACGTCGCGATGCTGAAGACCGTGGTCGAGGAGATCAGGGCGCCGATCGCCTGCAATCAGGTCGAATACCATGTCATGCTCGATCAGACGCCGCTGCGCAAATATCTCGGCCAGAAATCGATCCCGCTGGTGGCCTATTGCCCGCTGGCGCAGGGCAAGGTGGCCTCCGACCCGACGCTGATGGCGATCGGGCGCAAGCATGGCGCCAGCGCCGCGCAAGTGGCGCTGAAATGGCTGCTCGACCAGGACGGCGTCGCCGCGATTCCCGAAGGCGTCGCGGGCCGAGAGCCAGAAGGCCAATCTCGACGCGCTGAATGTCGGGCTCGACGACGAGGACATCAAGGCGATCGCGGGCTTGCCGAAAGACAGACGCTGCGTGAATCCCGGTTTCGCTCCGGCGTGGGACTGACATACGGCAAAAGAAAATGGCCCCTCGCGGGGCCATTTCCTGTGTCAGCCTTCAGTATGCGCGATGGCGATGCCTGACGATCACCATTCTGTCGGCGTGGCGATGGCGCCAGCCTTGGTGCCAGCCGCGATCGCGATGGTCACGGAATTCGGCGCGATGTTCACGGAATTCGGCGCGCGCGCCGTAGTGATGACCGCCGTGCCTGATCACGACGCTTTCGGCGCTTGCAATCGACGGCGCGGCGATGGCGATCGCGCCCAGGGCTGCAATGACGTAGCCAAACTTCTTCATGGTGTCCTCCTCGTTGGTGCGAGACTAAACATCGCATCCGGGGGAACGTTCCCGGGGAAGCCGAAGAGAATTCTGAACGGTTGTTCAGCAACGGTCGCGCGCGGTAAGCGCGCCCGCCCGCTACCTGCATCTATGCTGCGGGGGCGTAGGGCTCCCGTTGGCGGTGAATTTGCCGTCCTCGATGCTGTATTCGTGCTTCTGGTCGCGATTATACATCGCGCGCATGGTGCCGTCGGGCTGCATCATCAGGCCGTATTCGCGGGTCTGCCTGAGGCTCGGGAAGAACACGCGCAAATTCAGCATGCCGTCTGCGGAAATCTCGGCGGTGACGACCTCGCTTTCATCCGTCGTGTCGCCGAAGTTGCGACGGTGCACGACCCGCTCGTCCCCGACGATCTCATAGTCCAGCACCGTGCCCCTGTTCCGGTCGGGCTTGAGCGAGCAGTCCAGTGACCACGGGCCGACAAGTCCCCATTTTTGCACGGTCTGGGCCACGGTTTCCGCGGATGCAGGAAGCGGAAGCGTCACGGCAAACAGCAGTGCCAGCGCCGGTCGGCCAAAATGCCCGTTCAAGTGTCCAGCTCCGCCTTCCGCGACATGACCGCTGAAGCTTAGCATTCCAATCCCCGGGTGCAACGCGGCCGGCGCCATCGGGTCGTGCCTGCGCCAGGCCGGCTCCATCAATCCCCGTTTGCGGCAATTTTGGGGGATTTAAGTCCGGTCGCCTTTCGGCTGAAGTCATCGGGTCATTTGATCCGCATCAATGCGAGCGCTCGGGCGTCTGGCGAGCATGCCGGCGGGTGAGGGTTGCGCGCTTTGGCAGATAGCAGGACACGATCGGGGACGGAGGCGCCTTCCGGCTTTGCCGCCGGGGCGATGCCGCCCGAGGCGCTGGCCTATTCCGAAAGCGAATTTTTATCCCTGCTCGGCGACCGCGTGCGGGCGATGCGCCTGCTCCGCGACATGTCGCGCCGCGAGCTTGCCCGCAAGTCCCGGGTTTCCGAACGCTACATCGCCCAGATCGAAGCCGGAAAGGGCAACGTGTCGATCATGCTGCTGCTCCGGATCGCCCATGCGATCCGCTGTGGATAGTACCGGCTCGCCTTCATCGTCATCCAGCGACAGGGGAATCTCTTGATGGGAAAGCTCGTTCTTGCCGCCAAGGTCACCCACGTCCCGTCGCTGATGTTGTCGGAGGTGGCGGGCAGTCCGCTCAAACCGGCGCGGGAAAACGCGGTGCGGGCGCTGCGTGAACTCGGCCGCCGCGCAAGGGAACGCCGCGTCTCGACCTTCGTCGTGTTCGACACCCACTGGCTGTCCAATTTCGGCTACCATATCAATGCCAATCCGCATCATCAGGGCTCGTTCACCAGCCACGAAGCCCCGCACATGATCCAGGATCTGCGCTACGACCTGCCGGGCAACACGCTGCTTGCCGACGCGATCGCGGCGGAGGCGCGCGAGGCCGGGCTCAACGTCCTCGCGCACCGGGTTGCAAGCCTCGGGCTGGAATACGGCACCATCGTGCCGATGCACTACATGAATGCCGACGGCTGGGCCAAGGTGGTTTCGGTCGCTTCGCCCCTGTTCACCTCGCCGGAGGAGAGCCGCATTCTCGGCGAGGCGACGCGGCGCGCGATCGAGCAATCCGACGAACGGGTGGCGGTCCTTGCTTCGGGATCGCTGTCGCACCGGCTCTGGCCCAACAAGAAGCTCGGTCCGGACGCGTGGACGTCGATATCAAGCGAATTCAACCGCCAGGTCGATTTGCGCGTGCTCGAACTGTGGCGGCAGGGGCGCTACCGCGAATTCATCGATATGCTGCCGGACTACGCCACCAAGTGCAACGGCGAGGGCGGAATGGCCGACACCATCATGCTGTTCGCCGCGCTCGGCTGGTACGATTACCACGGCGCCGCCGAGCAGCTGTGCGAGTATTTTCCGTCCAGCGGCAGCGGCCAGGTCAACGTCGAGTTTCACGTCGACGGATGATTCGGATCGGCCGCGGGCGGCGTGTTCGCCGATATCGTCGGCGACACCGTCTCGGCGGTCACGTCCTCCACGTGATGAAGGATGTAGATCAGAACCCCGTCCCTGTCGTGAATCGGCGAATTGATCGGCTGCCAGTGACGCTCGATGAATTGGCCGTCCGGATCGCGGATGTCATAGCGCTGGATGGCCATGGCATGCGGCTGGCCGGTCTTCACCACCGTCCGCAGCGAAGCGTAGAGATTGCTGACGCCGTCGGCCAGAGCGTCATCCGGATTGTCCGGGAAGATCTCGAACAGCGAGTGGCCGACGACGTCCTCCCGCCGGGTGAGGGTCGCGCGCGCATAGGCGTCGTTGATGTCGACGATATACAGTCCCGGCGCGGGATCGAGCAGCATATAGGGATGTGGCGAGGCGTCGAACTCCGGCTGAAACTGTTGCCGGATGGTTTGCGTATCGCCGTGTCGCCTCCGGCGTGCCTCGAGCGGCGATCCGTCGGCGCCGGACAGCGCGGATTCCAGCATGGCGAGATCGCGCCGCGCCGATTTGAGCAAGCCGTCCAGCGTCCGGCGCAGGGCGGGCTCCGTCGCATGGTCCAGCAATCTCTGAAAATGAGCGACGTTTTGTTCGCAGATAAACCTTTGCATGATCCGATCCGGACGCGGCCTCTGATGGTCGTGGCGACCTGGCAGCGTTCCTGGCAGGTATTTTGCCCCGGGGCGCCCTCGCTCGACAAGTTGCCAAATTGTCCCGGTGCCGCGCCGTCGGCGGGATCTTCCCCTATTCCTTGGATATCTCGCAATATCTCGGAAAATTGAAGCCAAGCCACGGCGTACCGCAAATTCGTTGGCAGCCTGTCACGGCTCATTGCCGTGCACGCATATCGGCGATGATATCGGCGACGACAGCTCCCATCACCAGGGCGCCGCCGACAAGTGCCCGCGAGCCAGGAATCTCGTGGAACGCCAGCCATACCCAAAACGGCATCAGCGGTGTCTCGAGCGTCGCGATCAAGGTGGCCTGTCCGGACGGCAACAGCCGCGAGCCGAGCACGAACAGGCTCAGCCCCAAGGCGACCTGGAAGAACCCGAACATCGCGAGAATGGCCAGATCGGCTGCCGTCACGCTGGCTATGCCGTGGGCAAAGGGAATGCTCACCACGCTGCCCAGAAAGTTCGACAACGCCGCCGCCGCCACCATCGGGGTGTTCCTGTGCCGCCGAACGGCGACCGTCATGGCCGCGATCGCGACGGTCATGAAGCAGGCGAGCGCCAGGCCGAGGATATCGGCACCGACGCGCGCCTTGCCGACGATAATGGCAACACCGCAGAGCGCCACCAGGCTGGCCAACATGGTCTGCCATCGGGCGGTTTCCCGCAGCCATATCCAGGCGAGGGCCGCGGCGACGAACGGGCCTGTTGCGATAATGATCGCCACGTTCGACACGCTGGTCAGCTGCAGGGCCGGGATGAACGCCACCATGCCCAGGGTCGACAGCGATGCGACCAGCCAGCCGCTCTTCCCGATCCTGGTCAGATCGCGCAGACCGGCTCGGCCCTGCATCAGCACCAGAAGCGCCGCGATGAGACCGCCGCCGAACAGCCCTCGCCAGAACAGGATCGTCCAGGAGTCGAAGGGCAATAGCCGCGTGAAAAACGGCGCCGTGCTCCAGGCTACGGCGGCGGCCGCAACGAGAGCAATGCCTAAGCGATGCTGGGAACGATCCCCCGCCATACGAGAAAATCCTGTCGATGAGGCCACCGTGCCGGATCGCGCGGAGATCAAACTCAGATCGACGTGCGGGCGCGGGCCTCCACATTCGCTATCCTGGCCGGCACGCCGAATTCCTTGCGGCACACCTCGGCGAGTTGGGCTACGCCTTCCCGGATCTGCTCATGCGAGGGACTGGCGAAACACAGCCGCAACCGGCTGCCGGCATAGGCCTTGTCGGTCGACCATTCCGGCCCCGGATTGATGGCGACGCCGGCGGCGAGCGCCGCCTGGTAGAGCTTCATTGTATCGACATTGTCCGGCAGCTTCACCCACAGGAAGATACCGCCCGCAGGCGTCTCGAATTCGGCCGATGTGCCGAACTGCTCGTTGAGCGCCTCCATCAGCGTGTCGAGTTTGGCGCGCAAGCCCCGCGTCAGCTTCGGCACATGTTCGGCAAAATGCGGCGCGCAGTATTCCGCCAGCACCATCTGCTCCAGCGCGCCGCTTCCGGCGTCGGTCTTCAGCGCCAGCATCCGCGACAGCACGGCCCAGGGCGCGACGATGAAGCCGACCCGCAGCGCCGGCGCGATCGATTTGGAGAACGAGCCGATGTGGATGACGCCGCCGGTCGTGCTCATCGCGTGGAGCGCGGGCGGGCGCTTGCCGTCCCAGATCAGGTCGGCATAGCAATCGTCCTCGAAGATCGGCACGCCGTATTGTTGCGAGAGCCTGAGCAGCTCGGCGCGGCGCGCTTCGGGCATGATGGTGCCGGTCGGGTTCTGCACGGTCGGGATGGTGTAGATGTATTTCGGCGTGATGCCGCGCCGCTTGAGGTCGGCGAGCGCCCCGGCCAGCGCGTCCATCCGCATGCCGTCCTGATCGAGGGGAATGCCGACCACATTGACGCCCAACCTTGTCAGCCGGTTCAGCGCGCCCTGATAGGTGTCGCGCTCGATGATCACGGTGTCGCCGCGGGCGAGCAGCGTCGCGTTGACGAGGTCGAGCGCCTGCAGCGAGCCGGAAACGATCAGGATGTCGTCCGCGGCACAGCCGATGCCGGCGTCGCGCTTCAGTTTCGCAGTGAGGAATTCGCGCAACGGGCGATAGCCCTGCGGACCGCTGGCAAGGCCGTAAGTGGCGAGCGTCCTGCCTTCGCGCCGGAGCACGGCGTCGACGGCGTCGATCAGGCCCTCGACCGGGACCTGGTCCGGGTCGTTGTTGCCGCCGATAAAACTGTATTTCGCGAGCCCGGCCCATTTCGCCGCGGGCGCGGGCAAGCCCGCTGGCAGCAGTGGCGCGAAGTCGAACGTTGCTGTCGTCATGGCCGGCGTCTCCCTTATTGTTCTTGTGGTCGCGACCATGGCGACGCAGACCGGACCTCGTCAACGGTTTTTCGGCCCCGGCCCGCCGACAACGGGCTCGGCCACGCCGCGCCGCCGGAGCCATTCTGCCCTGCGTAATGAGGCTGGCGCGGGCTCGAGAGTCCGGCTAATGCTCGCCTCACCCAAAGCGAGACCCGTTAGATGGCCGATCCGATCCAGGAAGTTCTGCACGCCTTTGCCCAGGGCGAACTCGTCGTCGTCACCGATGACGAAGACCGCGAGGGCGAGGGCGATCTGATTGTCGCGGCGTCGCTGTGCACCGCGGAAAAGATGGCGTTCATCATCCGCCACACCTCGGGCATCGTCTGCGCGCCGATCACGGCCGAGGACGCGCGGCGGCTGCGGCTCGATCCGATGGTGGCGCACAATGAATCCAACCACACCACCGCCTTTACGGTGTCGATCGACTACAAGCCCGACGGCGGCACCGGGATTTCGGCGGACGAGCGCGCGTCCTGCTGCCGGGCGCTGGCCAACCCGAACGCCGGAGCCAACGATTTCGCGCGGCCGGGCCATGTGTTTCCGCTGATCGCGCGCGACGGCGGCGTGCTGCTGCGCTCCGGCCATACCGAGGCCGCGGTCGATCTCTGCAAGCTTTCCGGCCTGCCGCCGGTCGGCGTCATCAGCGAGTTGATGAACGACGACGGCACGGTCATGAAGGGCGAGCAGGTGGCCCGCTTCGCCGCCGCCCACAGGCTCAAGCACGTCACCATCGCCGACATGATCGCCTATCGCCAGGCGCGCGAGAAACTGATCGAGCGGGTCTCGACCTTCACCACCGACAGCCCGATCGGCCCGCTGCAGGGCTATGCCTATCGTTCGCCGTTCGACGAGATCGCGCACGTCGCCTTTGTCTA
Organism: uncultured Alphaproteobacteria bacterium; assembly: GCA_963721275.1. Classification (GTDB taxonomy): domain Bacteria; phylum Pseudomonadota; class Alphaproteobacteria; order Rhizobiales; family Xanthobacteraceae; genus Bradyrhizobium. Next base: position 182,153 of record CAVRIQ010000030.1, read on the forward strand.
TAACGGGATCGGGGACGGCAGGAACGTGCTCACCCGCTTTCACAAGCCCAATATCGTCAAGGAACTCTTCACCGGGCCGAAGCGCATGCAGGCGGTGCTGGAGCGTTTCCGGAAGGAAGGCCGCGGCGTACTGATCTACCTGCGCGACGGCGCCGCCGGCGTTCCGGTCACGCCGCTCCCGCAGGAGAAATCCGCCGAAGCCGACCGCAACCGGCAATGGCGCGAAGTCGGCGTCGGCGCGCAGATCCTGCGCGATCTCGGCGTCAGCTCGATCCGGAACCTGACGACGTCGGTGCACGACTACAAGGGGCTGTCCGGCTTCGGCATCGAGATCGTCTCCAGCGAACAGCTCGAAGGCTGACGTTCAGGTCATTCCGGGTTCGCGCTTTCGCCCGCTCCGAAATGACGCTTGCCCAATCCATTTGCGCTTCCGCCCGCAGCGCTTTAAAATAAGGCAACGATGCGAAAGGAATTTTCATGAGCGTGCGCCCCCAGGCCAAGGACAAGCCGTCCCCGGTGAATTTCCAGTGGGACGATCCGTTCATGCTCGACGAGCAGCTCACCGAAGACGAGCGCATGATCCGCGATACCGCGCGCGCCTACGCGCAGGACAAGCTCGCGCCGCGTGTCACGAAGGCCTATCTGGAGGAGAAGACCGACCGCGAGATCTTCAACGAGATGGGCGAGCTCGGCCTGATCGGCATTACCTTGCCGGAAGAATATGGCTGCGCCAATGCCAGCTACGTCGCCTATGGCCTGGTGGCGCGCGAGATCGAGCGCGTCGATTCCGGCTACCGGTCGATGAATTCGGTGCAGTCGTCGCTGGTGATGCACCCGATCTACGCCTATGGCGACGAGAACCAGCGCAAGAAATATCTGCCCAAGCTCGCCACCGGCGAGTGGGTCGGCTGTTTCGGCCTGACCGAACCGGACGCCGGCTCCGACCCCGGCGGCATGAAGACCCGCGCCGAGAAGACCTCCGACGGCTACCGCCTGACCGGCACCAAGATGTGGATTTCCAACGCGCCGATCGCCGACGTGTTCGTGATCTGGGCGAAATCGGCCGAGCACAACAACCAGATCCGCGGCTTCATCCTGGAAAAGGGCATGAAGGGCCTTTCGGCGCCGAAGATCGGCGGCAAGCTCTCGCTTCGCGCCTCCGTGACCGGCGAGGTCGTGATGGAAGGCGTGGAGGTGCCGGAAAGCGCGCTGTTGCCCAACGTGTCCGGGCTGAAGGGACCGTTCGGCTGCCTCAACCGCGCCCGCTACGGCATTTCCTGGGGGGTGATGGGCGCTGCGGAAGACTGCATGCACCGCGCGCGGCAATACACGCTCGACCGCAAGCAGTTCAACCGGCCCCTGGCGGCGACGCAGCTGGTGCAGAAGAAGCTCGCGGACATGCAGACCGAGATCGCGCTGGGTCTGCAGGCCTCGCTTCGCGTGGGCCGGCTGATGGACGAGGGCAAGATGGCGCCGGAAATGATCTCCATCGTCAAGCGCAACAATTGCGGCAAGGCGCTCGACATCGCGCGGATGTCCCGCGACATGCACGGCGGCAACGGCATCCAGATCGAATACCACGTGATGCGCCACACCGCGAATTTGGAAACCGTGAACACCTATGAAGGCACCCACGACGTCCACGCCCTGATCCTCGGCCGTGCCATCACCGGCATTCAGGCGTTTTCGTAAGACGCTGCGGCGCCGGCACATGCGACGCGGCGTGGTCTCCAAGTTCCGTCATGGCCGGGCTCGTCCCGGCCATCCACGTCTTGGCCGCTAAAAGAAAGACGTGGATGCGCGGCACAAGGCCGGGCATGACGAACTTGAGCTACGGGTGAATATTCCATGGCCGACAACGACGACGTCCCGTTCAACCGCGACTTCCCGCTTCCGCCGGGCGTGGTCGAGGAAGTCCGCCCCGGCGTGCGGCGGATTCTCTGCAACAATCCGAGCCCGTTCACCTTCACCGGCACGGTGAGTTACATCGTAGGCCGGGGCAAGGTCGCGATCGTCGATCCCGGTCCCGACAGTGAGGCGCACGCCGCAGCGCTGCTCGACGCCGTGCGCAACGAGACCGTGACGCATATCCTGGTCACCCACACCCACCGCGACCACTCGCCGAACACCGCGCGGATCAAGGCGGCGACCGGCGCGACCGTCTATGCCGAAGGCCCGCATCGCGCCTCGCGGCCGCGCTTCGAGAGCGAGAAGCACAGCCCCGAGTCCGGCGCCGACCGCGACTTCAGGCCCGACATCGAAGTGCGCGACGGCGATACCATCGAGGGCGCGGATTGGGCGCTGCAGGCGGTGGCGACGCCCGGGCACACCGCCAATCACCTCGCGTTCGCGTGGCCGGACCGCAAGATATCCTTCGTGGGCGATCACGTGATGGGCTGGTCGACGTCGATCGTGGCGCCGCCGGACGGATCGATGCTCGACTACATGGCCTCGCTCGACCGGCTCGCGAGCCGCGAGGAGGATCTGTATTTCTCCGGCCACGGACCGGAAATCCCGCAAGGGCCGCGCTATGTGCGGTTCCTGATCCGGCACCGCCAGGCCCGCGAAGCCTCGATCCTGCATCGTCTCGCCAAGGGCGAGGCGGATATTCCCGGCATCGTGCGCGCGATCTATATCGGCATCGACCCGCGGCTGACGAACGCCGCCGGCTATTCCGTGCTGGCGCATCTGGAAGATCTGGTCGCGCGCGGCATCGTCGCGACCGACGGCGATCCGGTGATCGGCGGGACGTACCGGCTGGTCTGAGGGCGAATAGCGAATAGCGAAGAAGGCTCCGCTCGCGCGGGCCGCCTTTCTATTCGCCATTCGCTATTCGCCCCTCACTTCTTCACCACTTTCGGCGCGGTCTTCGCCGGCGCGGCCGGCTTCTTGACCGGCTTGAGGCTGGCGCTGTCGGCGGCGGTGTTGAGGTCGTCGATCAGCCTGGAGACGCGCGCGGCGTTGCTGCCGAGATCGCTCTCGAAATAGCGCGACGCCGAGCGGATATCGACGCGCGATCCGTCGCCGTCGGGCGTGATGCGGATCGATACGTCCTCCCGGAAGCCCATGATCGGCGTCCGCGCCACCGCCTCGATGCGGCCGATGCGGCGCGGCGGCTGCGGGCCGCGCTCGTCGATCACGAGCCATTTGCGTTTGGTGACCAGGCGCATCGTGACGTCGAATGCCTGCTGCGCGGGAATGTCGAGTTCCAGCGTCTCGATATCGGGATAGGCCAGCCGCTGCTGCTCGGCGGAATACAGCCCCGCGTAAACCGCGGGGTTGGTGCCCTCGCCGGTGCGCAGCCGCGCCAGCGCCTCGAAGCGCGGCGGATCGATCGGATCGGTGGTGATGTCGTGGATCGGCGGCAGCCTGCGATACTGCACGGCAAGATAGGCGGGGTAGGCGAGCACGACCGCGTCGATCAGCAGCGCCAGCAGGATGCGGCTCATGCCGCGCGAACCGTTCTGCCAGATCGCGGCAAAGGCGGCAAAGCCGACCAGAATGGAAAGCCCGGCGCAGGCCAGCGCGCCGAAGAACGTCGCCAGCGCCGGCTTCATTTCGAGGAAGCCGAAGCGCACGATGATGATCGAAACCAGCACCGCGACGACCGAGAATACCGCGAGATTGCGTGCCCATGACGCGAGGCTGGACACGGGCTCCGACTGATAGGGAGCGGAAAACCTGCGGGCCATCCCTGAATATTCCAATATGGACTGGATCGCCGGTCCGGCTCAGGCCGGCAACCGGGCGCGCAGGTGACCTAGCGCATTTTCCGGCGCGCTGTGAAGCGGTTTATGCCGTAAAATCCATAGAGCCCCGGTCTGGTGCAACCAGAACCGAGGCTCCAGGCAGGCGCGGCGCGCGCCCTGTCGCAACAGGGCGCGCGGTGTCGCTTTTTTAATGCTTGACCAGCGGGCAGGCCGAATCGGCAAGCTTTCCGAACGCCTGTTCGCCGGACATGGTCTGAAGCAGCTTGTAGTAATCCCAGGGATACTTGGATTCGTCGGGCTTCTTCACCTGCATGATGTACATTTCGTGTTCCATCAGGCCGTCGGCGCGGATCTTGCCGTTGCTGGTGAACATGTCGTCGATCTTCACCTTGTGCAGTTCCGCCATCACCTTGTCGGGATCGGTAGTGCCGGCGGCCTTGACCGCGTTGAGATAGGTCATCGTGGCCGAATAATAGGCCGCCTGGTTCATGGTCGGCTCGCGCTTGGTCTTCTCGAAGAAGCGTTTTCCGAAAGCGCGGGTCTTGTCGTTGAGATCCCAATACCAGCCGGTGGTGAGAATGAGGCCCTGCGCGGTCTTCAGCCCCAGGCTGTGGATGTCGCTGATGAAGGCGAGCAGCGCTGCGGGCTTCATCGTCTTGGCAATGCCGAACTCGTCGGCCGCCTTGATCGAGTTGGTGAAGTCGTTGCCGGCGTTGGCCAGCCCCAGCACCTGCGCGCCGGAATTCTGCGCCTGCAGCAGATAGCTCGAGAAGTCGGAGGTCGAAAGCGGAACGCGCACCGCGCCGATCACCTTGCCGCCATTGGCTTCCACGACCTTCGACGCGGATTCCTGCAACTGGGTGCCGAACGCATAGTCGGCGGTGAGGAAGAACCAGGTCTTGCCGCCCTGCTTCACCAGGGTCGTCGCCGTGCCGTTGCCGAGCGCGGTGGTGTCGTAGGCGTAGTGCACCGTGTAGGGAGTGCAGTCCTTGCCGGTCAGCGATGCGCCGGCCGCGCCGATCGCGAAGAATGGCGTCTTCTTTTCCTTGGCGATCGTCGCCATCGCGATCGAGACGCCGGTGTTCGATCCGCCGAGCACCATGGTCAGCCCGTCACGGTCCGCCCATTCGCGGAACTTCTGGGCGCCGAGATCGGGCTTGTTCTGATGGTCCGAGGTCAACAGTTCGATCTTGTTGCCGAGAACGCTGCCGCCGAAATCGGCGATCGCCATCTTGGCGGCCTCGAGACCGCCGGGTCCGATCACGTCGGCATAGAGGCCCGACATGTCGTCGATGTCGCCGATCACCACCTTGTTCCCGGCGGCGTGCGCTGCGGTTGCGCTCAGCGACGCAAACAGCAGCCATGGGATGGTTCGAGTTCCGATCGATTTCTTCATTTTGGGCGTTTCCTTGCCTTTTGATTTGCCGGGAGCGGCAAATTAGAAAGCTGCGGTGCCGGGTCTATTCGCCTTTCGTCGGTAATGGTGCGAAAGAGATGGATGCCTCAACCTTGGGCAACATTGACTTTGGTTAATGTTGCCGCGGGAGGTCTCCGCACGAGTCCAAAGCCGCCCGGGGGGTTCCGTCAGCCGGCGGGCTTCGGTCCGGCCTTGAGGCCGAACGCCACGATAAGGAGGGCAAGTCCCGAAAACACCGCGCCTGCGGAGAACGTCGCGGTCGGCCCGAAATCGTACCACAGCCATCCCGCCAGCAGGCTGGCGGCGAGCAACGCGCCGCCGGTGACGAGATTGAACAGCCCGAAGGCCGTACCGCGCAAATCCTCGGGCGCGGTATCGGCGACCAGCGCCGACAGCAGCCCTTGCGAAAATCCGAGATAGAGGCCCCAGAGCCCGACGCCGATCGCCACGCCGCCCAGCCCGGGAATGAAGGCCAGCGCCAGATCGGCGACCAGCAGGGCGCCGAGCCCGCACAGCAGCACATTCACCCGGCCGATCTTGTCGGAGAGGATGCCGGCCGGCGTCGCGGTGACGGCGTAGACGAGGTTCATCCACACGAAGACCAGCGGGATCAGCGCCAGCGCGAGGCCCTCGGCTTGCGCCTTCAGCACCAGAAAGGCCTGGCTGAACCGCGCCAGCGCGAATACCACGCCGATCGCCACGACCACCCAGAATGCCGGAGGCATCCGCTTGAGGTCCTGCCGGCGAACAGGCCAGCCGCGCTGCGCCGTGGCCCTGGTGCCATCCGGCTCGCGCACGCCGACGACGATCAGAAGCACCGCGAGGGCTGCGGGCAGCAGCGCCCACCAGAACACCGCGCGAAAATTGTCGGCATAAAGCGCCATCAGCGCCACCGCCGACAGCGGTCCTGCGAACCCTCCAACCGTGTCGAGCGCCTGGCGGATGCCATAGCCCGCGCCGCGGATCGCCGGCGGCGTGATGTCGGCGATCAGGGCATCGCGCGGCGCATCGCGTATCCCCTTGCCGATGCGATCGACGAACCGCGCGGCCAGAACTTCCCAGGCGGTGGCCGCGAGCGGGAATATCGGTTTGGTGATGGCGGACAGACCATAGCCGATGCCGACCAGGAGCTTGCGCTTGCCGATCCGGTCGGAGATCGCGCCCGAAAAAACCTTGGCGATGGCGGCGGTGGCTTCCGCGATGCCTTCGATCAGGCCGACGTCCACCGTGCTCGCGCCCACCACTGACGTGAGGAACACCGGCAGCAGGCTGTGAATGAGCTCGGATGAAACGTCCATCAACAGCGAGACGAAGCCGAGCGTCCAGACCGTCGCCGGCACGTCGCGCCAGGTCGCAACCGGCGTCGCAACCGGTGTCGCAATTTCGGGCTTGCCGGTGTCGGGGCTCATCGATGCAGCCTATCGGGCCGTAATGCGCCGGGCTTGCGCCAGCTCAATAGGTCGCCACCGGCCGTCCGACGACCGACCGTTCGAGAAAGTCCGGCCTCTCCCCGCGGACGGGAAGAGGCCGGAATAAGAAATAACCGGATCGCGCCGGCGTTACGCCGCCGCGGTCGGGAAAGAGTAGGTCTTGAACTGATCGCGCAGCGCGGTCTTGAGGATCTTGCCCGTGGCGGTGTGCGGAATGGCATCGATGAACACGATGTCGTCCGGCATCCACCACTTTGGCAATCTTGCCATCCATGTATTTCAGGATGTCCTCGCGCGTCGCGTCCTGGCCCTGCTTGAGCTGCACGATCAGCAGCGGGCGCTCGTCCCATTTCGGATGATAGACGCCGATCACGGCGGCTTCCGCCACCGCGGGATGCCCGACCGCGAGATTTTCCAGGTCGATCGAGGAGATCCATTCGCCGCCGGACTTGATGACGTCCTTCGAGCGGTCGGTGATCCGCATGTAGCCCTGCTGGTCGATGGTCGCGACGTCGCCGGTGTCGAAATAGCCGTCCTCGTCGAGGATGCTGGCATCGACGCGGAAATAGGCCTTCGATACCGCCGGGCCGCTCACCTTGAGCCGGCCGAACGTCTTGCCGTCCCACGGCAGATCCTTGCCGGCATCGTCGGTGATCTTCATCTGGACGCCGAACGGCGGATAGCCCTGGGTCTGCAGAATATCGAGCCGGGCCTCGCCGGTGAGTTCGGCAAACGGAGGCTTCAGCGCGGCCAGCGTGCCGATCGGGCTCATCTCGGTCATGCCCCAGGCGTGGCGCGGTGTCACGCCCATGTCGACGAACGCCTTGATCATCGAGCGCGGCATCGCCGAGCCGCCGCATACCACCATTCTCAGGTGCGGCAGTTTCAGATTGTTGGCGGCCATGTGGTTGAGCAGCATCAGCCACACCGTCGGCACGCCGGCGGTATGCGTCACCTTCTCGGTCTGCAGCAGCTCATACACCGAGGCGCCGTCGAGTTTGGCGCCCGGAAACACCAGTTTGGTCCCCATCGAAGGGGCGGAAAACGCGATGCCCCAGCTATTGGCATGGAACAGCGGAACCACCGGCAGCATTGTATCGGAGGCGTTGGCACCCAGCGAGTCGCCGGTGTTGGCCATCAGCGCGTGCAGCACGTTGGAGCGATGCGAATACAGAACGCCCTTGGGATCGCCCGTCGTGCCGGAGGTGTAGCACATCGCGGCCGCGGTATTCTCGTCGAAGGTCTTCCACTTGAAGTTTCCGTCGGCCTGCGCGATCCAGTCTTCGTAGGCGACCGCGTTCTTCAGCGTGGTCTGCGGCATGTGCGCCTTGTCGGTGAGCACCACATAGCGTTCGACGCTCGGAAGCTTGTCGGCGATCTTTTCCAGGATCGGCACGAAGGTGATGTCCGTCATCACCACGCGGTCCTGCGCATGGTTGATGATCCAGGCGATCTGGTCGGGGAACAGCCGCGGATTGACGGTATGGCAGATGGCGCCGATGCCCATGATGCCGTACCAGACTTCAAGATGGCGCCAGGTGTTCCAGGCGATGGTGGCGACGCGGTCGCCGAGCTTGATGCCCTCGCGATCGAGGCATTGCGAGACTTTCAGCGCGCGCTTGTGGATTTCGGCGTAATTGGTGCGATGGATGGGGCCTTCGACCGATCGCGTCACGACCTCCTGGGTGCCATGGATCGCGGCCGCGTGCTCGATAATCCGGTGACACAGCAAAGGCCAGTCTTGCATCAAACCAAGCATACGGTCGTTCCTCCAGAGTGGGTTGTCGCTTCTCGCGGGTCTTGGGATTGCCATGAAGTTTAGCGCGCCGAAAGCACGCCGCAAATGGCCTTTTGGCGGATTGGCCTGCGGCGAAAGGGCAATGGTTACCGCCGCCGCGGCGCTGCTGGTGCTTTGTCTGCCGGCCGACCCTCTGGCGGCCGCCGCGCGAAGGCCCGCCGCCTGGCCCCAGGGGCCCTGGAGCGGCCTGTTCGGGCAGCCAGCCCCGAAGCCGCGCCGGGTCGCGCTGCACGCCACGGTGCCGCTGCCGAAGCCGCGTCCGCCGGAAGCGCCGGCGAAGCTGCCCGAGAAGCCCGAGGTGGCGAAGCAGGCGCCCGCCGAGAATGAGAAGCAGGAGCCACCGCCCGCGCCCGCGCCACCGCCCGCGCCGCCGCCGCCGTCGGCCTGCCGCGTGGCGCTGTCGGAAGAGATCGCGATTGCGCCCAGCATTCCCGACATCACGGGGCCCGGCGGCTGCGGCGGCGAGGATCTGGTCCGGCTCGAGGCGGTGGTGCTGCCGGACAAGCACCGGGTCGAGGTCAAGCCGGCGGCGATCCTGCGCTGCACGATGGCGTCCGCGATCGCCGACTGGATCCGCACCGACATGGCGCCGCTGGCTTCGGGGCTCGGCAGCGAAATCAGCGGCCTCGACAATTTCGACTCGTTCGAATGCCGTGGCCGCAACCGCGTGGCCGGCGCCCAACTGTCCGAACACGGCCGCGCCAACGCGCTCGACGTTCGCGGCTTCCGGCTCGCCAATGGCCAGTCGATTTCGCTCACCGACCGCAACGTTCCGCGCGAACTTCGCGAGAACGTTCTGCATTCGGTGTGCGCGCGGTTTACCACGGTGCTGGGGCCGGGCTCGGACTGGTATCACGAGGAGCACATCCATCTCGACCTGATGGCGCGGCACAACAACTACAGGATCTGCCAATGGAACGTGTTGGATCCGCTGCCGCAGGTCGCGCCGCTATTGCCGGCCGCGCGCCCCGAGGATGCGCCGCCGCGCGAGATCGCCGTCAAAACCGATGCCGACAAGGCCGATGCCGCCAAGACTGATGCGGCAAGACTGATGCCGTCAAGACTGATGTCGGCAAGCCCGATGCGGTGAAATCGGATGCGGCCAAATCCGCAAGCCATCAGCCGGAGAGCGGCATCAGGGCGCCAACAAAAAAGCGCCGGAAAACCGGCGCTTTCTGAAACCCTGTAAACCGATGCGAGGTTACTGCATGACCGGATTGTTGCCGCCGCCTTGCAGCGCCATCTGCGAATTGAACGGCGAGTCGCCATGGTGCGGCTCCAGCACCACCACGATGGTGCCCAGCTTCACCCGGTTATAGAGATCGATCACGTCCTCATTCGTCATCCGGATGCAGCCGGAAGAAATCGAGGCGCCGATATATTCCGGCTGGTTGGTGCCGTGAATCCGGAACAGCGTGTCCTTGCCGCCCGAATAGAGATAGAGCGCGCGCGAGCCCATCGGATTGTCCGGTCCCGGCGCCACGAAGGTCGGAACGCCGAGCCGCTCGATTTCGCCCTTGGTCGGATGCCAGGGCGGCCACTCGGTCATGCTGCCGACTTTGGCAATGCCGGACCAGGCCATGGCTTCCTCGCCGACGGTGATGCCGTAGCGGATCGCCTTGCCGTCATTGAGCACGTAATAGAGATAGTGGTTGTCGGAATCGACCACGATCGAGCCCGGCGCTTCCTTGCGATGGAAGTCGACGATCGCGCGGCGGAACGGCGCCGCCACCGGAACGTTGGTGTAGCGGATCTTGGCCAGCAATTCCTTGTCGCGCGGCTTGAAATTGGTGGTGTTGGTCGCCTCATAGGTAGTGGCCTGCATGCAGCCTGACAGCGTCAGGCCGGCAGCCAGAATCCCCAATATGACCTTGAGCGACGACATGGTTCACTTCCAATCGAAAGTCTTGTCGAAAACCTTGCGCTCGCACGGCGAAATTGCGCCGCGAACGCTACGATTCCATTAATCGCATTATCGTCGAAACTGGCCATAATTCCAGACCTTAGATGTCCATCCCGCGCTGCGGGACGGTTCCTGTGTCTTTTTTGTCGCAAATTTCCGCCGCTCAGGCTGATTTTTGGGCAGCCGCGCCATTGTCGCCGAATCAGGGCCACTCCGCCGCCACAAATATGGATCGGCGGTTAATGCGCCCGTCATGAAGCACTTGCCAGAATCGAGCTAAGTCCTGTTGGGTGGTTCATGTGCTCAGGCTTGGAGTTTCCATGTTCGCGGTGTTCGTCCCCTCGGAATCCTCGCTGAAGAAAGTCGCCGCCGCCGATCTCGGGGCGCTGCCGGAGAACGCCGTCTGGATCGATCTGGTGAAGCCGACCGCGGCGGAGGACAAGGCGGTGGAGCGGCTGGCCGGGATCGCGGTGCCGACCCGGGAGGACATGCAGGAGATCGAGATTTCCAGCCGGCTCTATATCGAGAACGGCGCGCGCTACATGACGGCGACGCTGATGTGCGCGGCGGACACCGAGAATCCGCGTACCACCGCGGTCACCTTCATCCTTTCCAGCCATCGGCTGGTGACGGTGCGCTATGACGAGCCGAGGCCGTTCGTGCTGGTGGAGAACAAGCTCGCGCGCTCCTGCGCGCCCGGCATCACCGGCGAAACCGTGCTGATGGAATTGCTGGATGCGGTGATCGACCGCAACGCCGACATTCTGGAGCGCGCCGGCAGCGACATGGACGCCATCAGCCACGAGATTTTCGAGCCCGGCGGCGCGGCGCGCACCGGCCACGCCAAGCGTTATTCCGACATCCTGATCGCGATCGGCCGCAAGGGCGATTTGACCTCGAAAGTGCGCGAGAGCCTGGTCTCGATCGGCCGGGTGGTGACCTTCGTCGCGGCCGCCGTCGACGGGGTCAAATGGTCCAAGGACATGCGCGAGCAATTGAAGACCATGCAGCGCGACGTGATCTCGCTGACCGACCACGCCAGCTACCTCTCCAACAAGATCACCTTCGTGCTGGATGCGATGCTCGGCGTCGTCAATCTCGAGCAGAACAACATCATCAAGCTGTTCTCGGTGATGGCGGTGGTGCTGATGCCGCCGACCCTGATCGCTTCCATCTACGGCATGAATTTCAAGATCATGCCGGAACTGGAATGGACCCACGGCTACTCTTACGCGCTGGCGGCGATGCTGCTCGCCGCGGTGCTGCCTTACGTCTTCTTCAAATGGAAGAAGTGGCTGTAAACCATCAGTTTGCGCAAGGGTATCGCCGTCGCGGTGAGACAAGAATGCTGCCTCAATTCCTCCGGTAAAATTTGAACTTTGCGCTGAACGTTTGCGCGACGGGTTTCTGCGATAACGCAGTCACAAGCCGTGAGGACAGCAATGGTTGAGAAACTCATAACGCCGCCCAGGAACGTCGTCGACTTCGCGCGTTATCAGGCCGGCAGGAATGCCCCCGGCAAGGCGGCTGCGATCTCGGCGCGGAGCTGCCGGCATTGCGGCGCGGCGCTGTCGGAAGGCGAGCGCGAAGAGGAATGCTCCAGCGCCTTCAACGTCGACGTCGACAGCCTTCGCTGGCAGGCCGCGCAGATCCTGCGCGGGCTGATTTGACGATCAAACGTGCTGGCCGCCGTTGATGTGGATCTCGGCGCCGTTGACGTAGGAACTCGTCTCCGTGCACAGCACATAGATGATCTTCGCCACCTCGTCCGGCGTGCCCAGCCGGCGCAGCGGGATCTGCTGCTCGACGATCTTCTCGGTGCCCGGCGACAGGATCGAGGTGTCGATCTCGCCCGGCGCGATCGAGTTGACGCGGATGCCGAGGCGGCCGAAATCCGACGCCATCTCGCGGGTCAGCGACGCCAGCGCCGCCTTGGAGGTGGCATAGGCCGCGCCCGCGAACGGGTGCACGCGCGAGCCCGCGATCGAGGTGACGTTGACCACCGAGCCCTTCACCGCCTTGAGCTCCTCGATCAGCCCGCGCGCCATCATGATCGGCGCGAAGAAATTCACCCGGAAGACGTGGCTCCAGGTCTCGACGTCGGTGTCGATGGAGCCGAGCCGGGCGCCGCCTGCGGCCTTCGGCGAGATCGCGGCGTTGTTGACCAGCGCGTGCAGCGCGCCGCCCTCCAGCCGCTCGCGGATCTCGTTGATCGCCCGCGTGGTGTCGTCGTGGTCGGCGAGGTCGACCTGGATGTGATCCTCAGGCCCGGCGTCCCACGGGCAATCTTCGGGGAAGGGATGCCGCGAGCAGGTGATGACCCGCCAGCCGGCGCTGGAAAACCGGATCACGGTCGCATGACCGATGCCGCGGCTGGCGCCGGTCAGAAGCAGCGTGCGCCGCGGGCCTTGGTTGCTCGAATTCGTCATTTGAGTCCTTTGAGACGTCGATCAGGGATAAAGCCGCGTCCTGGACCAGGGCTGGTCCGGCGTGTCGCGGCGGAATTCGATGCGGTCGTGCAGGCGGAACGGGCGATCGTGCCAGAATTCGAACCGCGCCGGCGCGATGCGCCAGCCGCTCCAGCCCGGCGGCCGCGGCACCTCGCCGATGATGTGCTTGGCCGCGACCAACGCGATGGCCTGCTCGAAGGCAAAGCGGCTTTCGAGCGGCTGCGACTGCTTGCTGGCCCAGGCGCCGATCTGGGCCTGCTTCGGCCGGGTCGCGAAATAAGCGTCGGCTTCCGCCTCGGTGACCGGTGACACGTTGCCGCGGATGCGGACCTGCCGGCGCAGCGACTTCCAGTGAAACAGTAAAGCCGCCTTAGGATTTGCGGCGAGTTCGCGGCCTTTTTGGCTGGCGATGTGGCTGTAAAAGACAAAACCGTCGGAATCATAGCCCTTCATCAGCACCATCCGCACGTCGGGCAGGCCGTCGGCGTCGACGCTGGCCAGCGCCATGGCGTTGGGATCGTTGGGTTCGGCCTTCACGGCTTCCGCAAACCACTCGCCGAACAACGCGAACGGCTCCTCGGCCGCGGTGAAATCACCGGATGTTAACGCCGCCGGGTGTTTGATGGAGGTCGTGTCAGTCATTTTCGGGAGTTCCGAGTTGCGTCCGCCTGCGGTCCAGTACGCGCTGCCGCCCCGCTACAGGCTCGCCCTATATAGGGCATGGGCGCGCGCAGGCCTATCGGCGATCGCGCCGGCGGGCGTCGTGTTGACACTGATTCTAATCGCCGTCGGGACCGGCGGCTGCAGCATGTCCCGGCCCGACTCGGCCTTCGCCAGGATGGACGACAACGACATGACGGCCTCGATTGGCCCGGCCCAGGCCGGCGGAGCGGCGCCGACCGAGAGCGACCTCGCCTTCGCCCGCAATGCCGCTTCCGACGTGCTGACCAAGGGCGACAAGGATTCCAGCCAGCCCTGGGAAAACCCCGAGACCGGCGCGCGCGGCTCGGTGACGCCGCTGGCCCAGGCCTATCATTCCGAGGGCCGCACCTGCCGGGATTTCCTGGCCAGCTACGTCAACGGCCGCAACGAAAGCTGGCTGCAGGGCGTCGCCTGCCAGACCAGCCATGGCCACTGGGAAATCCACACGTTGAATCCGTGGAGACAGGGTTGAAGCTGGCGGGAACCCCGTTGCAAAAATGCCACGACGACCCCAAATGAAATCATGGTGGGCGGGCAGCCCTGAGTTTAAGATCAGATTTTCCGCAAAGGAGACGTGACGGATGCGCGACCCCTATGAGGTCTTGGGGGTGCCGCGGGGCGCCAGCGCTGCGGCGATCAAGAGCGCCTATCGCAAGCTTGCCAAGAAGCATCACCCCGACGCCAACAAGAACGATCCGAAGGCCGCGGCGCGGTTTTCCGAGCTGAACTCGGCCAACGAGATCCTCGGCGACGAGGACAAGCGCAAGGCTTTCGATCGCGGCGAGATCGACGCCGAGGGCAAGCCCCGCTTCCAGGGCTTTCCCGGCGGCGACCCGCGCGCGCGCGGCGGCCATGGCGGCTTCGAGACCCACACCTTCCGCGGCGGCGGCGCCGGCCCCGGCGGCGGCGGCTTCGAGGATATCCTCAACAGCATGTTCGGCGGCGCGGCGGGGCGCGGCGCGCGGCCCGGCGGCGGCACCACCTTCGAATTCGACACCGGCGGCATCGCGCTCGATCTCGACCTTTCCGTCGCCATGACGGTGTCGCTGGAAGAGTCGGTCAAGGGCGTCGAAAAGCGCGTCCGGCTGCCCACCGGCAAGGAGCTCAATGTCAAGATTCCCGCCGGCGTCGTTTCAGGCCAGCAGATCCGGCTGAAGGGGCAGGGCGAGACCTCGCCCGGCCACCCGCCCGGCGATCTCCTGATCACGGTCAACATCGCGCCGCATCGGTTCTTCAAGATCGACGGCAGCGACCTGCGCGTCGACCTGCCGATCACGCTCTACGAAGCCGTGCTCGGCGGCAAGGTGCGCGTGCCGACGCTCGGCAGCGCGGTCGAACTGTCGATCCCGAAAAACACCTCCAGCGGCCGGACCTTCCGCCTGAAGGGCAAGGGTCTGCCGAAGCCGACCGGGACGCCCGGCGACCTCTTCGTCACCACCCGCATCATGCTGCCGGACGGGAACGATGCCGAACTCGAGGCGTTGATGCAAAAGTGGCGCGACGGACACACCTATAATCCGCGCAGCGACCTGTCCTGATATCCCGGTCCCATCCCCGGCGTTGCAGAAGAAGACAGAAGAAAACAAGAAAAAGAGGGTGGCAGAAAAAAGGAGCGGCCTCGAGCGGGGGACCAGCGCGGTACAAAACCCCGTCGAGGCCGCTTGCGTCGATCGGCGGATCGAACGCGCTACAATTTCGCGTGATCACCTGGTGCGATATTGAGACGCGCCGATGTCTTGATTCCAGATTTTCAATGTCGGAATTGGGACAAGCGGCATGACCCAATTCATCCGCCGCTCTTTTCGGTCTGGTCGTAGACCAGCCGCGCCACCTGGGTCAGCCGATCGCGATCGCTGCCGCCGCTGACCACATAGCCCACGCCTTTGTCGGCCCAGAACAGCGCGCCATCATTGTCCTGCCTGGCGTAGCGCATCTGGGTGGTCTCGGCTTTGGCGCGCGCGGTGTAGACCGTGAAGCGCTCGCCCGACGCGCTCTCATACATCAGGAACGAGGCCGGCCCGGTGGGGCCCGGCAACAGCCGTCCGCCGACGAGCTTCAGTCCGGTCGCGCCCAATTCCGGCGCGCGGACGTCCCAGCCGCAGCGCTTGGTCAGCCACTGCTGCAGATGCGCCCGTTCGCTGCCGGGCACGTCGACCGGATGACGCACCTCGACCACGTAGAGCCGGTGCGCGTCGAGCGCATCCACGGTGAAATTCTGGAACACCGACGGCGAGGCGGCAGCACCCCGCGCCAGCCAGCCGGTGCCGCCGCCGGCGATGAACGCTGCAAGCGTCGCGGCGATCGCGCCGTACATCCATTTGCGCGGCGCGCGCACCAGCCGGTCGATGTCCAGCCGCTGCGGCACCGGCTCGTCGGCGACGGAATCGTAACGCGCGTGCAGGGCGTCGGCCATCTCGCGCCACGAGCGCACGCGCTCGGCATCGTCAGGATGCGCTGACAGCCAGGTCTCGACATCGCCGCGACGCTCCGCCGGCAGTTCATTGTCGACGTAGGCGTGCAGCTCGTCTTCGGTGACGGGAATCCTGGGGTGGGTCATGGTCGTTGTCTCTGTCCAAGGTCAATCAAAAAACGCGCGTCCGCGCAATTCGTCGCATCATCAACAAGCATATCGATACGCATATTGCCTGCCATCACTTCACCCGCCGCAGCGACGGCCGCACGCCCTCGAGCGCGGCCTTGACGTGGGCGCGGGCGCGGGCGAGGCGCGACATCACGGTGCCGATCGGCACGCCCTGGATGTCGGCGACCTCGCGATAGCTCAATCCTTCCAGCATCACCAACAGCAGCACCGAGCGTTGCTCCTCCACCAATGTCGCCAGCGCGCGGGCGATGTCGCGTCCCTCCGCCTCGGTCCCGCTGGCGTCGGGGTTGTTGTCGAGCAGCGGCATGAACTGCGGCCGCCGCGCCAGCGACCGCCGCCGGTTCTTGTTGAGGTTGGTCAGGATGGTGTAGAGCCAGCTCCTGACATCGCCGCCGATAAACAGCCGTTCCGAACGCAGCGCCCGCACCAGCGTGTCCTGCACCAGATCGTCGGCGATATCCGCGTCCCGCGTCAGCGCGCGCGCATAGCGGCGCAAGGCCGGAATCATGGCTTCGACGCTCTGGCGAAACGCGGTCATTCACGCCCGATCTTGGGTTTGGTCCGGCCGGCGTCCAGGTTCGAATAGCGCGAACGCCTTACCGCAACATAACACCGAAATCACGTCGCTATTCCGGCGGTCAGGGTTGCAGGAGCAAACCGCCCGAACCGGGGCGGATTTGGGCTGTACCGGCCGGGAGGGCTGGTGTACCTCCAGACCTGATCAAGCTTGATGGGAAACTTAAATGGCGCAAAGTTCGGGTCTGATGCAGGGCAAGCGCGGGGTCATTCTCGGCGTCGCCAACAACCGGTCGATCGCCTGGGGCATCGCCAAGGCCTGCCACGCGGCGGGCGCGGAAATCGCGCTGACCTGGCAGGGCGACGCGCTGAAGAAGCGGGTCGAGCCGCTGACGAAGGAACTTGGCGGCATCCTGCTCGGCCATTGCGACGTCACCGAGCCTTCGACCATCGACGCGGTGTTCGACGTGCTGAAGGAGAAATGGGGCAAGATCGACTTCGTGGTGCACGCGATCGCGTTCTCGGACAAGGACCAGCTCGACGGCCGCTATCTCGAAACCACCGCCGACAATTTTTCCAGGACCATGCTGATCTCCTGCTACTCGCTGACCGCGATCGCGCAGCGCGCCGAAAAGCTGCTGGTCGACGGCGGCTCGATCCTGACCCTGACCTATTACGGCGCCGAGAAATGGATGCCGCATTACAACGTGATGGGGGTTGCGAAGGCAGCCCTCGAGGCGAGCGTGCGCTATCTCGCCGCCGATCTCGGCGAGAAGAACATCCGCGTCAACGCGATCTCGGCGGGGCCGATCAAGACGCTGGCGGCGTCCGGCATCGGCGACTTCCGCTACATTCTGAAGTGGAACGAATACAATTCGCCGATGCGTCGCACGGTGACCATCGAGGAAGTCGGCGACAGCGCGTTGTACCTGCTCTCCGACCTGTCGCGCGGCGTCACCGGCGAAGTGCATCACGTCGATTCCGGCTACCACGTCGTCGGCATGAAGCGGCCCGACGCGCCGGACATCACGCTGGCGAAGGACTGATTACTTCCGTCATTGCGAGCGAAGCGAAGCAATCCATCGGGCGACAAGCAAGAAAGCTGGATTGCTTCGGTCGCTGCGCTCCTCGCAATGACGAAGAGTAGACATTTAAGAGTCTCTCATGTTCATCCCGACGATCTACTACATCCGCCATGGCGAGACCGAGTGGAACGCGCTGGGCCGGCTGCAGGGCACGCAGGATATTCCGCTCAACGATCTCGGCCGCAGGCAGGCCGCCAGGGCCGGAATCATCCTCGCCGGTCTGTTCGCGAGCGACGGCCGCAGCGAGACCTCGCTGGAATTCGTCGCCAGTCCATTGGTTCGCGCCCGCTCCACCATGGAGCTGGTGCGCGACAGCCTGAAACTGCCGTCCGATCAGTATGCGATCGACAACCGCCTGCGCGAGATCGCCTACGGCCATTGGGAAGGCTCGACCCTGGCGCAGATGCAGGAAAAGGACCCCGCGCTGTTCGCAAAGCGCCAGACCGAGAAATGGACCGTGGCGCCCCCGGGCGGCGAGAGCTATGTCGCGGTGCAGGCCAGGGTGACCGACTGGTACCGTCAGCTCACCGAGGACACCGTCGCGGTCGCCCATGGCGGCACCGCGCGGGCGCTGATGGTGGCGCTGGGCATCGAAACCCCCGAGAGCGCCGCCGACCTGACCATCGAGCAGGGCGCGGTCTACGTGTTCGGCGGCGGCGGATTGTCGAAATATAGTTAACTCCTTTTCCCTCTCCCGCTCCTGCGGGGGAGGGCCAGGGCGGGGGCAGCCGCAAACACCGGCGCCAGCCGTTCCCCCACCCCATCCCTCCCCCGCAAGAGCGGGAGAGGGGGCTCAGCGCGCGCGCCGCGCCAGTGTGTTTAACCCGCTTCATTTGACCCCCTTAGCCGCGCGCGTTACGACATTCCTCGCTTCCGCGATCCCTTGAACCTGCAAAAATGTCCTTCAACACCTTCGGCCACATGTTCCGGGTCACGACCTTCGGCGAAAGCCACGGGGTCGCGATCGGCTGCGTGGTCGACGGCTGCCCGCCGCTGTTGCCGCTCGCCGTCGACGACATCCAGCGCGATCTCGATCGCCGCCGTCCCGGCCAGTCGCGCTTCACCACCCAGCGCCAGGAGGCGGACGCGGTCAAAATCCTGTCCGGCGTGATGGCGCATCCGGAAACAGGCCAGCAGGTGACGACGGGCACGCCGATCGCGCTGCTGATCGAGAACACCGACCAGCGCTCGAAGGACTATTCCGAGATCAAGGACAAGTTTCGCCCGGGCCACGCCGATTTCACCTACGAGGCCAAATACGGCCTGCGCGATTATCGCGGCGGCGGACGCTCGTCGGCGCGCGAGACCGCAACACGGGTCGCGGCCGGCGCCATCGCCCGCAAGATCTTGCCGGGCGTGACCGTGCGCGGCGCGCTGGTGCAGATGGGCCCGCACAGGATCGATCGCGAAAAGTGGGACTGGGACGAGATCGCGCGCAATCCGTTCTTCTGCCCGGACAAGGACAAGGCCGCGTTCTTCGAGGGCTATCTCGACGGCATCAGAAAGAGCGGATCGTCGATCGGCGCGGTGATCGAGGTCGTGGCCGAAGGCGTGCCCGCCGGCCTCGGCGCGCCGATCTATGCCAAACTCGATGCCGAACTGGCGGCGGCGCTGATGAGTATCAACGCGGTCAAGGGCGTCGAGATCGGCGCCGGATTTGGCGCCGCCGAACTCTCCGGCGAGGAAAACGCCGACGAGATGCGGATGGGCAATCAGGGCGTCGCTTTTCTCTCCAATCACGCCGGCGGCATTTTGGGCGGCATTTCCACCGGCCAGCCGGTGGTGGCGCGTTTTGCCGTCAAGCCGACCTCGTCGATCCTGTCACCACGGCGCACCGTGGACCGCAGCGGCGCCGACACCGACATTCTGACAAAGGGCCGCCACGACCCCTGCGTCGGCATTCGCGCGGTGCCGGTCGGCGAGGCCATGATGGCCTGCGTGCTGGCGGATCATTTTCTGCGGCATCGCGGGCAGGTGGGCGGCGAGAGTGTCGGTAGTCGGTAGCGCGGATTAGCGTCAGCGCAATCCGCCGTCGCGCTGCCGAGTTGGCCGATTAGGCCGGAGCCTGTCATCGGGCCCGCATTCGCGCGACCCGTTGGATCGCAATGACGGTGCGGCAAGACACTACCTGATCTCATATTCCCCCGCATCGAACCGCGACGTCATCTTCCAGTACTCCACCAGCCGCCACGGCGTGATCGCGAACACCCGGCCGTTTGGGTTGCGGTACCAGTTGGTCATGCCCTTGTGGGTCCACACCATGCGCGCGTGCATGGCGTCGACCTTGCGATTGTAGCTGTCGTAAACCGCGGACCTGCACTCGATCGAGCGGTGCCCGCCTTCCAGCAGTTCGCGCAGGCACAGCATCATGTGCCGCACGCCGCATTCGGTCATGAAGATCTGGTTGCCGCCATGCGCCAGTCCGGTGTTCGGACCCGTCAGCATGAAGAAATTCGGAAAGCCGGGAACGGTGAGCAAGCGTAGCCCGGATGAGCGAAGCGATATCCGGGTTTTCTGATTCTCTGGGTCCCCGCATTTCGCTGCGCTCATGCGGGCTACTGCTCCGCGACATCCGGGCGCTCATCCCGTATCGCCTCCAGGATTGCGCTGCGCTCCATCCGGATTATGGCTTGCTCGCTAACGCCCGACAAATTCGATGACTGCTTCGCCGCGCTCGATAGCATCGGTAATTGCCGGCAAGGCGCGCAATGCCAGATCGATCAGCTTTCGATTGCTCATATTGCCAACTCTGACCCACAAGATCGTTGGACCATCGTTGATCGCGGCCCGGCGCACGGGAAAGTCGCGATCCTTGGTGACGAGAACCGCCGATCGCGAAATGGCTTCATCCCAAATCTGCTGGTCGGTAGCTGCCAGCAACCCGAGGTCGGCAACGTGAACCGCCTGACAGCCGGCCTGGCGCAACGCCTCTGCCAGTGAGGGCGGAAGCTGCGCGTCGACCAGAAACTGCAAAACCTATTCCGCCGCGATGATAGGATGGTCGGCCTGACGGGCGGCAAAGGCCAGAGCCGCATCGATGTCCGCGTCTTCAAGATAAGGATACTCCTGAAGAATCGTCTCTCGCGATTGGCCGGCCGACATCAAGCCAAGAATGTCGGCGACCGTGACGCGCAAGCCGCGAACACATGGACGGCCATGCATGCGATCGGCATCGATCGTTATTCTCTTCAAGAGGTCTGACAACGGCAAAACCATCTTTTAACAATAGCACCATCCGCGCCGTTTGTCAGCCCGCTCTAACGCGAACAATGACACGCTACGCCTTGCCCTCGATCGCCTACGGCCTCACCGCATCTCATATTCCCCCGCATCGAACCGCGACGTCATCTTCCAGTACTCCACCAGCCGCCACGGCGTGATCGCGAACACCCGGCCGTTTGGGTTGCGGTACCAGTTGGTCATGCCCTTGTGGGTCCACACCATGCGCGCGTGCATGGCGTCGACCTTGCGATTGTAGCTGTCGTAAACCGCGGACCTGCACTCGATCGAGCGGTGCCCGCCTTCCAGCAGTTCGCGCAGGCACAGCATCATGTGCCGCACGCCGCATTCGGTCATGAAGATCTGGTTGCCGCCATGCGCCAGTCCGGTGTTCGGACCCGTCAGCATGAAGAAATTCGGAAAGCCGGGAACGGTGAGGCCGAGATAGGCCTTGGCGTCGTCCGCGCCCCAGACCTCGTGCAGTTCGCGGCCGCCGCGGCCATGGATATGCATCGGGTGCAGCATCTTGGAGACCTTGAAGCCGGTGGCGAACACCAGCGCGTCCGCGGGCCAGATCTTGCCGTCCTTCGTACGCACGCCTTCCGGCACGATTTTCTCGATCGGGTCGGTGACGAGGTCGACATTGGGGCGTGTCAGCATCCTGAACCAGTGATTGTCGATCAGGATGCGTTTGCCGTAGGCCGGATAGTCCGGAATGACTTTTTCCAGCAGATCCGGCCGGTCGCGCAATTCGCTGCGCATGTGCTTTTCCATGAACAGCCGGTGCTTTTCGTTGAGCGCGTTGAGCGAGCGTTTTGGGTGCGGCCAATCGGGATCGACCTGCAGCGCGCCGTGCAGGCCGTCGGCAAAACCCCAGAACAACTGGAAGCGGTACCAGCGCAGATAAAAGGGAATGTTGGCCAGCGCCCATTTCTTTCCCGCGCTGACGCCCTCGTGGTAGTTCGGATTCGGCACCACCCAGTGCGGCGAACGCTGGAAGATCGTCAGCCGCTCGACATCCGGCGCGATGCTCGGGCCGACCTGGTGGCCGGAGGCGCCGGTGCCGATCATCGCGACGCGCTTTCCCCGCCAGTCGAAATCGCGGTCCCACTGCGCGGTGTGGAATGCCGGTCCGGCGAACGAGTGCAGTCCGGCGATGTCGGGCAATTTCGGCCGGTTCAGAACGCCGACGGCGGATACCAGCACGCGCGCGTCAAGCCGATGCTCGGTGCCGTCGGCGCCCAGCGCCGTGATGCGCCAGCTCGCGCTGCTTTCGTCATAGCGGGCCTCGACCACTTCGGTGCCGAGCCGGATGTGTTTTCGAAGATCGTATTTGTCCGCGACCCGCTCAAAGTAGTTCCAGAGCTCGTCGCGCTTGGCGAAAAAATGCGACCAGTCGTGATTGGGCTCGAACGCATAGCAATAGAAATGATTGGGCGTATCGACGCCGCAGCCGGGATAGATATTCTCGTACCAGGTGCCGCCGACGGCATCGTTCTTCTCGAGGATGACGAAGGGGATGCCGGCCTGTTGCAGCTGGATGCCGGCGTAGAGGCCGGACATGCCGGCCCCGATGATGACGACCTCGATGCTCCGCAGCGCGGCAGGGCCGGGCGGTGCCCGCCATTTCAGGCTGCGCGCCTGCAGATTGTCGTCGGTGAGATCCTCGCGCATCATCGCGATATAGTCGTCGGGCACCGTTTCGCCGGTCGCGACCGCCATCATCTCGCGCAGCAGCGCGTCGTCGGCCCGAGGGGGCGGCGTCGTTCCGCTGCGCGCGATCTCCGCGAGCACCTCGGCGAGCCGGTCGCGGACCTGCGCGCGAAGCCTATCCGGCATGAACTCCTGATAGTTCATCGGCCCGCGGATGAAGGGTTTTGCCGCCTCCAGCCATTGCCTCTCGCCGGTGAGCTGCACCAGCGAAAGCAGCAGCGTCGCGGGATCGGCGGCCTCCAGCGCCTGCCGCGGTTCGGTGTTCTCGCCTGACGTTTCCGGTTCGAAATCCGGCATTGTTTCCTGCCCGCCGTTTTGTCCGTTCCCGACTTTGCCCGGTTGCCGGCGAAACGCAAAGCGTTTCCGCCGGCTTGACGTTTCCGCAAACAGCGCCGCAAATGCTCGCCTCATGAATGCAACCGAACTGCAGAAAGTCGCCGACTGGCTCATCGACGGCGCGAGGTCGGCGACCAGCCCGACCCGGTTGATGGCGGAGACCTGCGAGCGCCTGGTAGCGGCAGACCTGCCGCTCTGGCGCGTTGCGGTCTTCGTCCGAACATTGCATCCCGACATTTTCGGCCGCGGCTTCTTCTGGCGGCCGGGAACCGAGGTCGTCATAAATCCCCTGGGTTACGAAACTCAGGATTCGCCGGAATACAAAAGCAGTCCGCTGGCGATCCTGTACGACGGAGGACGGGAGGTCCGGTATCGCATCGACGATCCCGAGACCAGGCGCTTCCCGTTCTTCGACGACATGCGCGCAGAGGGCGTCACCGACTATATCGCGTTGCCGCTGCTGTTCATCGACGGCTCGATCCATGCGTCGAGCTGGACCACGAAGCAGGCGGGCGGCTTTGGCGATGACGAGTTGACCGCACTGAGAACGATCGTGACGACCGCTGACGCGGATCATCGAGATCGTCAACTTGCGCCGTACCTGTTTGAGCCTGCTCGACAGCTATGTCGGCAACAGGGCCGGCGAGCGCATCATGGGCGGCCAGATCAGGCGCGGCCACGCCGACACCCTGCATGCCGCGATCTGGCTGTCGGATTTGCGCGGCTTTACGGCGCTTTCGGACCGGCTGCCGGCCGAGACCGTGGTGGATATCCTCAACTGCTATTTCGACTGCCAGGTGTCGGCGATCAGGAGCCACGGCGGCGAGGTGTTGAAGTTCATGGGCGACGGGCTGCTGGCGGTGTTCCCGATCGCGGGTCAGGATGGCGACATTCGTCAGGTCTGCAGCCACGTGCTCGAAGCCGCCCGCGAATCCCGCGCCAGTGTCGAGGCCTTGAATTATCCGGTCGGAGAAGCCGTCGAACGCTTTCGCTTCGGCGTCGCGCTGCATGTCGGGAAAATTCTCTACGGCAATATCGGTGGCGGCAACCGGCTCGATTTCACCTGCATCGGTCCCGCCGTCAATCTCGCGGCAAGGCTGGAAAAGATCGCCGGGCGGCTCAGCCGCACCATCGTGGCCTCGGAAGGCTTTGCCGGCATCTGCGCCGGCGGCTGGAGCGAACTCGGCGAGTTTCCGATCGCGGGTTTTGCGAAGGCCGAGCGGGTCTACGGCCTGGCGGACGAAGTCCCGGCGAACTGAACACGGCTGCTATTCCTCCGGCTCGGTGGTGAACAGCAGCGGATAGCCTTTGGCGCGGCCGGCGTCGGTGGCCCGCGTCGCCTTGGTCTCGGCCACGTCCCTGGTGAAGACCGCGACCACGCAGACGCCGCGCTGGTGCGCCGTGATCATGACCTTGTGGGCCTGGTCCTCGGTCATGCGGAACTCGGCCTTCAGCACGGTGACGACGAATTCGCGCGGCGTGAAGTCGTCGTTGACGAGGATGACCTTGTGCAGTTTCGGTCGTTCGGTCTTGGTCTTGACCCTGGTTTTCGGCTTGGTGACGGCGTCGATCATTCCAGCAGCACCTCCTGACCTGTTCATGAAGCTGCGACCTCCAGAATACAGTCTCCCGGGGTGCCAGGGAACCGGGTGTTTTGCGATGGCTTGCCTGCAACGACGGCGGCGCCGCATTGCATCGGAAGCCGAGCACGATGCCGGGAAGTCCGCTGCGTTGGCGCCGGCAAATGCGAGGCTGGCCGGAATGCAGGCTGGTCGGGATGCAAGGCTCGTCGAAATTGTGGCGGCGTGGCTAACTTCAATGTGAAGAGCAATGCCCGTTCCCGCTTTTCGAAGGCTAATTTGCGTGTCACCATCGCGCTGGACGATGGAGGCAGCGATGCGCTGGTATGGCTCGATCGGGGCGGTGCTCGTCGCGGGCGCGATGGCCGGAGGCGACGTCGCGGCGTTCGCCGCGCCCGAGTTCCAAAGCCGAAATGGCGGCTCGGTCGGCGCAGAAACCGGCCGCACCGGCGGTCGATGTCGAACTGATCCTCGCCGTCGACGTCTCCTACTCGATGGACATGGATGAACTTGCGGTCCAGCGCGAAGGTTACGCGCAGGCGATCGTCTCCAGGGAGTTTCTGCAGGCGCTGAAAAGCCTTCCGAACGGCAGGATCTCGGTGACCTATATGGAGTGGGCGGCCTCGAGCGACCAGAAGATCATCATTCCCTGGCGGCTGATCGACGGGCCGGAAACGGCGGGCGCGGTCGCCGAGGAGATCATGAAGACGCCGATCCGAAGGGCCTCGCGCACCTCGATCTCGGGTGCGATCGATTTCGCGGTGCCGCTGTTCGACGAGGACCCGTATCACGGCGTGCGGCGCGTCATCGATATCTCCGGCGACGGGCCCAACAACAATGGCGGGCCCGTCACCGTCGCGCGCGACGCGGCGCTGCAAAAGGGCATCGTCATCAACGGCCTGCCGATCATGGTGAAGGCACCGACCTATTCGACCATGGATATCGACAATCTCGATTTCTATTACGAGGACTGCGTGATCGGAGGCCCGGGTTCCTTCGTGGTCTCGATCAAGGACCGCGACAAGTTCAAGGAGGCGATCCACGCCAAACTTCTGCTCGAGGTCGCCGGGAGAATGCCGGAGCGGCCGGTCGTGCCGGTCGCCGACAAGAAGCCGCGCGTCTCCTGCCTGATCGGCGAGCAAATCTGGCAGGACAGGTGGGGGCGGTGACTCACCGCGTAAACTTCGCCACCAGCTCGACGTGCGGGGTGTGGCGGAACTGATCGACCGGGGTCACGCGCTCCAGCCGGTAGCCGGCGTCGACCAGAATCCGCGCGTCGCGCGCGAAGGTCGCGACGTTGCAGGACACTGCGACGACCAGCGGAATCTTGCCCGCGGCGAGCTGGAGCGCTTGCGCCTGCGCGCCCTGCCGCGGCGGATCGAACACGACCGCATCATAGTCGCGCAGTTCCTGCGGCACCAGCGGACGGCGGAACAGGTCGCGGGCCTCGGCCTTGACCGGCTTCAATCCCGAAGTCGCCTTTGCCGCGTTCTGCAGCGCCGCGACCGCGCCGGCGTCGCTGTCGAAGGCCGAAATTCTCGAATTTGCCGCCAGCCGCAAGGCAAACGGGCCGACGCCGCAGAACAGATCGGCGATATGCCGGGCGCGCCTGCAGTGTCCTGACACCAATGCCGCCAGCGCTTCCTCGCCGGCGACGGTCGCCTGCAGGAACGAACCCGGCGGCAAGGTGACCCGCGCCGCGCCGATCATGATCGTCGGTGGGGTGCGCATCAGCACCAGCTCGCCATGGCGCGTCAGCCGCGCCAGGCGGTGCTGTTCCGCCACGCGCGACAGCGTGGCGATCATTTTTGTCGGCAGCGGTCCGGAGCCGCGCACGTCGACATCGAGGCCGCTGTCGCTGGCGGTGATCTGGATGTCGAGCGGCTTTGCGGTCGGCGCCAGCGGTTCGGCGATCGCCCAGGCCGCCTCGAGCGCGCCGCTCAAGCCGGGATCGAGGACCGGACAGTGGTCGACCGGAATGATCTCGTGCGAGTTCGCCGCGGCGAAGCCGACCTTGAGCACGTCGTGCGTGCCCAGCCGGGCGTGCAGCGTGATCCGCCGCCGGCCCCGGCCATGGGCGTCGATCAGCGGATCGACCGCGCAGTCGAGCTTCGCCTGCGCCAGCGTCTCGACCACGAGATCGCGTTTCCACGCGCGGTAGCGTTCGGCGTCCCAGTGCTGGATCGCGCAGCCGCCGCAGACGCCGAAATGCTGGCAGAACGGCGCGATCCGCTCGGGGCTGGAGCGCTCGACCGCGAGCAGCCGCCGCCGGTCGGGGTGCTGACCCGGCACCGCTGCCACTTCGACCGTCTCGCCGGGCAGGGCGTACGGCACATAGACGCTTCCGTCGCCGACCAGCGCGACGCCGTCGCCGAAATGGCCGACGTGATCGATGAGGAGGCGCTCAACCACGGCGCGCGCCGAGGAAAAACTCGATGTTGCCGTCGCCGCCCGCGATCGGCGACGGAAACACCTTGATGTCGGTGCAGCCGAGCGACGCGGCAAACGCCGCGATATCGTCGCAGATTTCCTGATGCACCATCGCATTGCGGATGATGCCGCGCTTGGAATGTTTGCGCGCCGCCTCGAATTGCGGCTTGATCAGCGCCAGCAGATGCATCGGCGCCGCCGCCAGCGCCAGTGCGACCGGCAGCACGGCCTTCAGCGAGATGAAGCTGACGTCGATGACGACGACGTCCGGCCGTGCGGCCAGGCGCTTGCCCTCGAAGGCGCGGATGTCGGTCTCCTCCATGGAAACGATCCTGGGATGGCCGCGCAGCGACGGATGCAATTGCCCGCGCCCGACATCGATCGCAAACACGATCGCCGCGCCGTTCGCGAGCAGCACCTCGGTGAAGCCGCCGGTCGACGCGCCGACGTCGAGACAGACATGACCCTCGATTTCGATGGGATACTGCTCCAGCGCGCCCGAAAGCTTGACGCCGCCGCGGGAGACAAAGGGATGCGCGGGCTGCGCCTGCAGCACGGCATCGGCGGCAATGGTCTCGGATGGTTTTGCGACCTGCTTGTCGTCGGCGATCACGAGGCCGGCTTCGATGGCGGCGCGCGCCCGCGCCCGGCTCTCGAACAGGCCGCGCTCGACCAAGAGGATGTCGGCGCGCTTGCGGGCAGGGGGCATGGCGGGCTTGCCCTTGGCCGAATTCAACGCGACGCCCGCGATGGCATGGCGGCCAGCCGTTCGGCGGCCATGCAGACGCAAGTCTCGAAGGCGGTCAGGTCGTGCCAAAGATCCGCGGGCGGCTGCGGCGGCGTCACCAGCGCGCAGCCGTGCAGATCGAGCGCATGCATCATCATCAGATTATCGCTCAAGCCGAAATCCTCCACCGTCATTGCCGCCGCATCGACCAGGCGCCGATCGTGCGGGACCACCTCGGTGAATCCGCGCACGCGATCGGCGTAGGACGAGGGGTCGTTGGAATAGCCCAGACAAAGCTTGCCGCGTCCCGCCATGTAGCCGAGTTCGTAGACGGTTCCGGCGTCCGCGCCGGGCCCGCGAAACGGCGTGAGATTGGCGATAATGGCGTCGGCCGCGATCATCATGGTCTCATTGCCGCGGAATATCCGCAACGAGGCGTCCTCGGCCGCGGCGTCGATGGCATTGTCCAGCGGATACAGCCCGGTCAGTCCGTGGCGCCTGCACAATTCGATCTTGCGCCGCCCGATCTCGAAGGCGTCGGGCAGGAACACGTCGGGACCGGCGAGGTAGACGCTTGTCATTGCCCGATGCGCCCCGCGAACCCGGATCTGGCCGGGTTCGGCAATATCATGAATTAAGCCGGTAACCGCCGTCCGGAGAACGGCCGGGATTCAACCTCAGGCCAGCTTCACCGTTTCGACCTTGAAGTCCTTGCCGAGGGTTTCGAACACCTTGGCGACGATGCCCTTGGCGTCGAGGCCGGCGCGGGCGTACATCGCAGCCGGCGAGTCGTGGTCGAGGAACACGTCGGGCAGCACCATCGCGCGCATCCGCAAGCCGCCGTCGAGCATGCCGTGCTCGGCCAGGGTCTGCATCACGTGGGAGCCGAAGCCGCCGATCGAGCCTTCCTCGATGGTGAGCAGGATTTCGTGCTCGCGCGCCAGTTTCAGCACCATGTCGACGTCGAGCGGCTTCATGAAGCGCGCGTCCGCGATGGTGGTGGACAGGCCGTGCGCGGCCAGCTCGTCGGCCGCCTTCTCGCATTCGGCCAGCCGCGTTCCGAACGACAACAGCGCGATCTTGCTGCCTTCGCGGACGATGCGGCCCTTGCCGACCTCGAGCGGAATGCCGATCTCGGGCATCTCCACGCCGCGGCCTTCGCCGCGCGGATAGCGCACCGCGCTCGGACGGTCGTTGATCGCGACCTGGGTCGCCACCATGTGCACCAGCTCGGCCTCGTCGGAAGCCGCCATGATGACGAAATTGGGCAGGCAGCCGAGATAGGCGCTGTCGAACGAACCCGCATGGGTCGCGCCGTCGGCGCCGACCAGGCCGGCGCGATCGATCGCGAAACGCACCGGCAGGCTCTGGATCGCCACGTCATGCACGACCTGGTCGTAGCCGCGCTGCAGGAAGGTCGAATAGATCGCGCAGAACGGCTTGTAGCCCTCGGTCGCCAGGCCCGCGGCGAAGGTCACCGCGTGCTGCTCGGCGATGCCGACGTCGAAGGTGCGATCGGGAAATGCCTTGGCGAAAATATCGATCCCGGTCCCCGACGGCATTGCCGCGGTGATGCCGATGATCTTGTCGTCCTTCTCGGCTTCCTTGACGAGGCTCTGGCCGAACACGTTCTGGTAGGCGGGCGCGTTCGGTTTTGCCTTGGCCTGCGTGCCGGTCGCCACATCGAACTTGACCACGGCGTGGTACTTGTCGGCGGAGGCCTCCGCCGGACCGTAGCCCTTGCCCTTTTGCGTCACGACGTGGACCAGGATCGGGCCGGTCTCCATGTCGCGGACGTTCCTCAGCACCGGCAGCAAATGGTCGAGATTGTGGCCGTCGATCGGACCGACGTAATAGAAGCCGAGTTCCTCGAACAGCGTGCCGCCGCCGACCATGAAGCCGCGGGAATATTCCTCGACGCGCTCGGCGCGGTCGGCGATCAGTTTCGGCAAGTGCTTGCCGAGCTGTTTGGCGGCCTCGCGCAACGAGCGGTAGGTCTTGCCGGAATAGAGCCGCGACAGGTAGGCCGACATCGCGCCGACCGGCGGAGCGATCGACATGTCGTTGTCGTTGAGAATGACGATCAGCCGGGAATTCATCGCGCCGGCATTGTTCATGGCTTCATAGGCCATGCCGGCGGACATCGCGCCGTCGCCGATCACGGCGATGACATTGTTCTTGCCGCCGGAGAGGTCGCGCGCCACCGCCATGCCGAGCGCGGCGGAAATCGAGGTCGAGGAGTGGGCGGCGCCGAACGGATCGTAGTCGCTTTCGGTCCGCTTGGTGAAGCCGGACAGGCCGCCGCCGGTGCGCAGCGTGCGGATGCGGTCCCTGCGGCCGGTCAGGATCTTGTGCGGATAGGCCTGGTGGCCGACGTCCCAGATCAGGCGGTCGCGCGGGGTGTCGAAGATGTAATGGATGGCCGTGGTCAGCTCGACGACGCCGAGGCCGGCGCCGAAATGCCCGCCGGTGACGGAAACCGCGTCGATGGTCTCCTGCCGCAGTTCATCGGCGACCTGCCGGACCTGATCAACCCTGAGCTTGCGCAGATCGTCGGGGGTCCGGATCGTGTCGAGAAGCGGCGTTTTACTAAATACGGTCACGGCGAGATTCCAATTTTGCATGTCGGGGACAAGCCGCCCGACGTGAGATGGGGTGCGCAGTCAGCGCGGCGAAAAACCCAGACGCCGAACGCCACCTGAGTAGGCCGAAGCCTGATATATAAGCCTAAATGCGCTCCGGGTCGGTCAATGTGATATGCATCACGTCAGGCGATTTCACCCTTCCCAGCTATTTTTCTCAAGCTTTTGAAGCGCTTACCGCCACACAAAATTGCCGGCGGGCCGCTTTCAACAGCCCATAGAACCCCAAGCTTTACACCAAACCGGAGGTTAAAGCCAACCCATTGGGCACCGTGGGGTGCCAAGGAACTGGCAAGGAACTAGCAAGGAACCCGGCAAGAACCGGTCAAAGGACGAATTTCAACCCCGGCGGCGGGCCGAAGGTTCCATCTCGCCTAAATCGGCGGCATCGAGGCGACCGGCGGTGGCGGCCTCAGGCCGGCCGAGGCCGCATTCGCCCGATATTGGTTGGTGTCGCAAGGGAGCGCCGCGGTCATGCGCAGTCCGTGCGCTATTGAACGTCCAGCGGTTCGGTTCCGGTGACCTGGCCCGACGCGTCCGTGGTGATCTTGTCGACCCGCGCCTCGGCCTGCCGCAGCAGTTCCTCGCACCGCCGTTTCAGGGACTCGCCGCGCTCGTAGATGGCCACCAATTCCTCCAGCGGCACCTTGCCGTCCTCGAGCCGCTTGACGATCGTTTCAAGCTCCTCGAGCGCCCGCTCGAAGCTGAGCTTCCTGACGTCGACTTGGGTGTTTTCGGCCATATCGTGTTCCCGGATGCGCGGTTTCGCCAGCGCGAACTTGCATGAATCGATGCGGGCGTATTGTGGCGCGATTTCACGCGCCCATCAATGCGGTGACGTGGGCGGCGACCAACTCCTGCAGCCCCTGCAGGTCATAGCCGCCTTCCAGCACCGAGACCAATCGGCCACCGGCGCTCGCATCGGCGACGTCCATCAGTTGGCGCGTGACCCAGCCGAAATCCTCCGCCTTGAGATTGAGCGAGGCCAGGGGATCCCGATAATGCGCGTCGAAGCCCGCGGAGACCATGATCAGCTCGGGGCCGAATTTCCGCAACTGCGGCAGGATGACGTTTTCGAAGGCGGCGCGGAACTTGGCGCCGCCGTCTTCCGATGCGAGCGGTGCGTTGACGATGGTGTCGTGCTCGCCGCGCTCGCCGGAGGCGCCGGTGCCGGGGAACAACGGCATCTGGTGGGTCGAGCAATACATCACGGTCGGATCGGACCAGAAAATATCCTGGGTGCCGTTGCCGTGATGGACGTCGAAATCGACGATGGCGGCGCGCCCGATTCCGTATTTGCGCTGGGCGTGACGCGCGGCGATGGCGACGTTGTCGAAAAAGCAGAACCCCATCGACTTGTTGTGCTCGGCATGATGGCCGGGAGGCCGAATCGCCACGAACGCATTGTTGTGGGTGCCCGACATCACAGCGTCGGTGGCGGCGACCGCACCGCCGACGCCGCGCATCACCGCTTCCCAGGTGCCCGATGACATCGAGGTGTCGCCGTCGATATAGATCAGGCCGCTGGCCGGCGCGATGTGCCGGAGTTCTTCGACGTAGTGCTCGTTGTGGCAGAGCGTGACCAGATCCAGATTGCCCTCCGGCGCTTCGCCGCGCACCAGTCCCTTGAAGCTGTCCTGCGCCAGCACCTGATTGACCGCGCGCAGCCGGTCGGCGCGCTCGGGATGTCCCGGAGGCGTCGCGTGCTCGAGACAGGCCGGGTGGGTAAGAAAAAGCGTCATGCAATGTCCTGGCGCGTGGGGGCGCGCATTCGAGAAACGGCTGATCTGCCGTCAATCTAAGGGTTCGCCGGCCCCTCGGAAAGAGCCGGGCGGACGATATGGCCTCGCATTTCAGTTCAATCGCGCGATGCGATCGGTGGTCGCGGGCGAGATCGGACTGTGGGCCCGGAAATAGGCGTAGAGGGCGTCGACGTCATAGACGCCAAATCGCTGCGCGGCGCCGTCTTTCAGCACGCCAAAACCGTCGCCGCCGAGCGCGAGATAGCTGTTCACGGTCACGCGGTAGTTGGTGGCGGCATCGATGCGCTGTCCGTTCAGCGCCATCCGGTCGGCAATCACATGCTCGCCATACGGCTTGGCGGCGTCCCAGGCATAGGAAAACCCGCTGGAAACCTGCAGAATCCGCGGCCGCTTCGGGTCGAGCCATTGCTGCTCCAGCATGCGTCCTGATTTGCATTCCCGTCAGCGTCAGGGTGACCAGTTGATTGCGGAACGGCTGGCTGGCGAACAGGTCGGCATAGGCGACCGCGCCGTCCTCTTTCATGGGGATGTCGGTGCGGACGCCGCCCGGATTGGTGAAGGCGATCACGGCGGCGCCGTCGGCTTCGGCACGGGTCGCGGCCAGCTGGGCGTCGGCGATGATGTCGCCGAGCACACTCTCGCCGGCATCATTGGGCACGCGCGACAGCGTGTCGGTGATCGACCCCGCCCGGCGGTTGGCGATCGGGGCGGCGACCTTGTCGTAGGCGGCAAGCAGCGCGGTCTGTTCGGGATCCCTGGCATAAACGCCGGTGCGGACGATGACATTGTCGGCCCGGGCGCTGATCACGTCGCGCGTGGCCGGATCGAGCTTGAGGTCGATCGCCGTGACGATGGTGCCGAATTTGTCGCCCGAGGTGACGAGCCGTCCGTCGATCTCGCAGACATAGGCGCGGTGGGTATGGCCGCTGATCACGACGTCGACCGCGGGATCGAACTTCTTGACGATGTCGACGATGGGTCCGGAAATGCCGGGGCATTCGTTGTAGTCGCCGGAGGGAATGCCGCCTTCGTGGATCAGGACCACGATGGCCTCGACGCCGCGGGCTTTCAGTTCCGCTACCAGCGCGTTCACCGTGTCGGCCTCGTCGCGGAATTCCAGACCGGCCGCGCTTTCGGGCGAGATGATGCCGGGCGTGCCCTTCAGGGTCAGGCCGATGAAGGCGACGGGTATGCCGCCGAACACCTTGATCTCGTAGGGCGGAAAAATGGTCTTGCCGGTTTTGGTATCGAAGGTGGAGGCGGCGAGGTAGTGAAACCTGGCGCCGGGAAACGGGTGCGGCCCCCGGCATTTGTCGATCCCGTGGCAACCGCCGTTCTGCATCCGCAGCAGTTCGTCCTTGCCCTCGTCGAACTCGTGATTGCCGACCGCGGACAGCTCCAGCCCCATCATCGACATCGACTCGATGGTCGGCTCGTCGTGAAACATCGCCGACAGCAAGGGGCTCGCGCCGATCAGGTCGCCGGCCGCGACGAAGATCGTGTTGTCGTGCCCCTCGCGCAATTGCCTGACCAGCGTCGCCATGGCCTCAGACCCGCCGGCCGGCACCATGATCTTTTTGGTCTTGTCGTCGGGGTCGGCGATTTGAATCCCGCCCGGCGGCGGCCGCAGATTGCCGTGGAAATCGTTGATGGCGAGGATTCGGATATCGACCGGCGCGGTCTGGGCGAGGGCGTGCGGGGCGGGGTCGAACGCAAGCACCAGCGTCAAGGCCGCGAGCAATGACGAGAGTGGATGTTTCATGAGCTATTTCCTCGTCATTGCGAGGAGCCAACGGGTCGCGCGAATGCGCGCCCGATGACAGGCTCCGCGACGAAGCAATCCAGCTTTCTTTTCTGTTGCACGATGGATTGCTTCGCTTCGCTCGCAATGACGGTTGAAACAAAGCGCACAACAATTTCACGATGGTCAACGCGCGCTCACCCCTTCTTGCGCGAGAAGAACGCCTTGAACGCGGCCACCGCCTCGCTGGAGCGCATGCGTTCGCCGAACAGATGGCCCTCCTGATCGATCCGGCGGGTCAGATCTTCGGGCGGCGGCCGCAGCAGCTTGCGCGAGATCGCGACCGCTTCGGCCGGCAGCGCGCAGATTTCCCGCGCCACCTTGCGCGCCTCGGCTTCGGTGTGGCCCGGCGACACCACGGTGTTGACGAAGCCGGCGGCGCGGGCGTCGTCGGCGCTGATCGTGCGGCCCATCACCAGCGTGGCGAAGGCGCGCTGATATCCCATGGTGCGCGGCATCAACAGGCTGGAGGCGCCTTCCGGCACCAGTCCGAGATGGATGAACGGCGTGGAGAACGTCGCCGTCGTGCTGGCGAGCACGTAGTCGCAATGAAACAGCATGGTGGTGCCGATGCCGATCGCGACGCCGTCGACCGCGGCGACGATCGGCTTGACGTTGTGGGCGAGCGAATAGAGAAATTTCATCGCGTTCGACGCGCGGGGCGCGTCCGCATGGGAGATGCCGTCCTTCAGAAAATCCTCGAGATCGTTGCCGGCGGTGAAGACGCCGGACCCGCCGGTGACGATCATGCAGCGGATGTTCGGATTGCTCTGCGCGGTGTCGATGGCCTCGCTCATCGCGCGGTACATGTCCTGGGTGATCGCGTTCTTTTTTTCCGGCCGCCGCAGCGTGATCACCCTTGTTGCGTCCTCGTCGGTGACAATCAGGTGGCCGGTCATGTGCAGTCCTTGGGGGATTCCGGGCGGCAAGCGCTGCCGCTGGCGAGTCTTCGGGATATACCCTACATCATGCGCACGCCGTCCCAAACCGGCCGGCGCCGGTTTTCAACGGTGACGGAATGACGCGCGGGGACTTGCGATGCAGCTTTCGGGAATCCACCACCTCACCGCGATCTCGGCGAAACCGCGCGAGAATCTGGGCTTCTACACCGGCCTGCTCGGCATGCGGCTGGTCAAGAAGACGGTCAACCAGGACGACGTCAGCGCCTATCATCTGTTCTATGCGGACGGAAAGGCCAATCCCGGCACCGATCTCACCTTCTTCGATTTTCCGGCGGCACCGGAGCGGCGCGGAACCAACAGCATTTCCCGCACCGGCCTGCGCGTCGCCGGCGAGAAAACCCTCGGTTATTGGCGCGATCGCCTGAAGCAGGCGGGCGGCGTCACCGGCGAGGTGGTCGAGGTCGACGGCCGGCTGACCCTGCCGTTCGAGGACAGGGAAGGCCAGCGCCTGGTGCTGGTCGACGATGGCGGGGCGGGAACGGCCTCGCCCTGGGAGAAGAGCGCGGTCCCGGCGGAGCACCAGATCCGCGGGCTCGGCCCGATCGTGCTCACCGTGCAGGACTTGTCGCGGACCGCGTTGGTGCTGACCGAGGTCATGAACATGCGTCGGGTGCGCGACTATGCCGCGCACGGGGCGCAACTTCACGTGTTCGCGATGGGCGAGGGCGGTCCCGCGGCCGAACTGCATGTGCTCGAACAAAAAGATATGCCGCCGGCGCGGCAGGGCGCGGGCGGCGTGCATCACGTCGCGTTCCGCACCCCGGACGAGACGCAGTATCACGCCTGGACCCGGCGGCTGAACGAGCTGCGGATTGCCAACTCCGGCGAGATCGACCGCTTCTATTTCCGCAGCCTGTATTTCCGCGAGCCCAACGGCATCCTGTTCGAGATCGCGACCGACGGCCCCGGCTTTGCCACCGACGAGCCAATGGAGAAACTCGGCGAGAGCCTGGCGCTGCCGCCGTTTTTGGAACCGCGCCGCGCGCAGATCGAGGCGGGGCTGAAGCCGATCGAATGAAAGGGTAGGGTGGGTTAGCGAAGCGTAACCCACCATGGCGCGGCTCGGTGACAAGGTGGTGGGTTACGCTTCGGTAACCCACCCTACGAAGTTTGCGCCACGAGGTGGCGTACCGCCATTTTGACGTCATTGCGAGGAGCGTAGCGACGAAGCAATCTATTCTTTCTTTGCGCGGAGAGATGGATTGCTTCGCGGAGCCTGTCATCGGGCGCGCGTTCGCGCGACCCGTTGATGACGCGCAAAAAACTCAGCATCCCCTGCAGATGCTGAAAGTCTTGCTGTCGGGCCGCCTGTCTTGCCTGCGCACATGCGCCTTCGCCGAGCGACGATGTCTGGTTGTCGTAAATCGCGTTCGTTTCATCCTGACCGCTCGGCGGACATGGATCGGCCGATAGGAAGCGGCCGGGGAGAAAGTTCGGTAACCGGCGGACGGCGCCAGGGCCGGCGGCATGACGGGCGCAATCGAAGGCTGCGGCAGCGCCGGCACTTTGGCCGCGTTGCCGATGCCGCTGGGATCGTTGACCGAGCCGTTGAGTCCGCGCGCATTCGCCGGCCCCGGAGGAATGCCGCTCACGCCGGCGTCCTGGGCTGGCGATCTCGCAGGCGATGTCAGGAGACAGAGGAGCGCAACGCTCAACGCCACGCCGTGGCTCAACCATCGACGATGGAAGATCGAAACAGACGGCGAGGGGCTCATGGAGGGATGATCCTGTCCCGACTTTTCAGGCCGGCCAGCGGAGAACTTGCAAGGCAGACCCAGGGTTCCCTTGTTGTGTCGTCATTTCGTGGCGTGATCGAGACCATCCCGCGGGAGGATTTCAACCCGACGGGCAAAATTCGATTGCGCCTAAATCGAAAATTGTCGTGGCGGATCAAGCTGATTTGGTCTGTCCAGCCCTGATTGAAAAAATATTCTGATTTTCCGAAGAGGCAAATCACCTTATCATCGCCTGCCGTCCTGACCCACAGAGGGGCGGCTCGAGATCGTCACGGACGCGGGACAGGATGCGGTGGACGCGAGGCAGCGCCGAAGACGAGGGCGCTTGTCTTGCGGACGGTGAAGTCGTGTGGTCCTGACGCCCCGACGCTGGCGTCAAGTTCGCGGGAAGCCATTTCCGCGGATGATGGTGGCAAGAAAGCCCGGTCGCCAGGGAGAGCGCGTTATAAGCCGTAAACCATTGCGCGGGGAATGCCGGGTGATTCCGGTGTGACCTGACAACGCGTGTGCTCACTACCACTACCGTTGCACACGCGGCTATCGGGCGCATCGGGCGCCCGGCATTCCCTGCGCCCTCTGAATGAAGAGGGCGGAACGAGCAGGCCAAAACTCGCGCGAAACGCGCGGCGAGAATCGCGGAAGTATGTCTGGCTTTACCGTCAGCGTTGCCGACGAAGCAATCCATTCTTTCTTTGTGCTGCGGCATGGATTGCTCGTGGAGTTCATCATCGGGCGCGCATTCGCGCGACCCGTTGGCTCGCAATGACGATCTATTGCCGCTGCGCGGAGTCCTACGCCAGCAGCACCGCATCGGCGCCGTTGACGGCGTCGGCGCCGTCGATCACGGTGCGCTCCAGCGAACCAGCCTGTACCGAAACGTTCTCGGCGAAGAACCGCGCCAGCGTCACGTAACGGGAGGAATCGCCTTCGCCGAGATCGCGTGCGGCCAGCGCTTCGTTCGCCAGCACGCAGCCGCCGAGCGTCGATCCGAACAGCCGCAAGTAAGGCGTCGCGCCCGCGAGCGCGTCGTTCGGCGCCGAGGCGACGCGCTCGAGCAGCCAGCGGCTGCTGCGATCGAGCGCGCCCAGCGCATCGCGCAGCTTGGTGCCCGTGGTGCCGAAGGCGGGATCGTTCGAGGTCTCGACCCGCTTGACGATGCCGGAGAGTTCGTCGAGCAGCGCCCACACCGAGGCGCCGCCATTGGCCGCGAGCTTGCGCGTCACCAGATCGATCGACTGGATGCCGTTGGTGCCTTCATAGATCGGGGTGATGCGGGCATCGCGAAGATGCTGCGCGGCGCCGGTTTCCTCGATGAATCCCATGCCGCCATGGATCTGCACGCCGAGCGAGGCGACCTCGTTGCCGATGTCGGTGGAAAACGCTTTCGCAATCGGCGTCAGCAGCGCGCCGCGGGCAGCGGCCAGCGCGCGCGTCTTGGGATCCTTCGCCCGCACCGAAATATCGAGCGCGACCGCGGTGGCGTAGCAGATGGTGCGCGCCGCCGCGGTCAGCGCGCGCATCTGCATCAGCATGCGCTTGACGTCGGGATGCACGATGATCGGGTCCGACTCGGTGCCGGGCCTGCCCGGGGCGCGGCCCTGGCGGCGCTCCTGCGCGTAAGTGAGCGCCTGCTGATAGGCGCGGTCGGCGATGCCGACGCCCTCGAGGCCGACGCCGAGCCGGGCCTGGTTCATCATCGTGAACATGCAATGCATGCCGCGGTTTTCCTCGCCGATCAGATAGCCGATCGCGCCGCCGTGGTCGCCCATGGTCATGGTGCAGGTGGGGGCGGCGTGCATGCCGAGCTTGTGCTCGATGCCGCTGGCGTAGATGTCGTTGCGCGCGCCGAGCGAGCCGTCGGCATCGACCAGGAATTTCGGGATCAGGAACAGCGAAATGCCCTTGGTGCCCGCGGGCGCATCGGGCAATCGCGCCAGCACGAAATGCACGATGTTGTCGCTCATGTCGTGATCGCCATAGGTGATGAAGATCTTGGTGCCCTTGATGCGGTAGCTGCCGTCGGGCGCGCGCTCGGCGCGGGTGCGCAGCGCGCCGACGTCGGAGCCGGCCTGCGGCTCGGTGAGCTGCATGGTGCCGGGCCACTCGCCGGAGATCAGCTTGGCCAGATAGATCTGCTTCAGCTCGTCGCTGCCATGGGCCTCGAGCGCCTCGATCGCGCTCAGCGTCAGCAGCGGGCAGAGGCCGAAGGCGATATTCGAGGCGCTCCAGATTTCGGTGCAGGCGGCATTGATCGCGAGCGGCAGACCCTGGCCGCCGAACGCTTCCGACCCGGACACCGCGTTCCAGCCCGCCGCGGTCCAGCGCTGGTACGCATCGGGCCAGCCGGGCGCGGTGGTGACCTTGCCACCGTCGAGCTTGATGCCGTGCTCGTCACCGACGCGGTTGAGCGGCGCCAGCACGTCGGAGGCAAACTTGCCGGCTTCCTCCAGCACCGCGGCGGTAATGTCGGCGTCGAAATCGCCGTAATGGCCGGCCTTCACGGCGGCCGCGAGGCCTGCGCCATGGTTGAGGGCCAGCAGCATGTCGTTGATCGGCGCGCGGTAGGTCATAACGGGGTCTCGCATCTGGCGGCGGGTGGCAGGGTTTCCCACGAAACCGCCGATCCCTCAACTCTCCGGGGGCCTAAATCGAGCCCTGCGGCACCGGGAGACAGGGCATTTCCAGGCGAAAAGGCACGCATTTCGCGTCAAGCGTTGCTTCAACATGGAGAGACCGGACGTGAGGCCGATTCAACCCGAATTCCCGGCTCCAGCCTGTTGAAATGGCTCAACTCCCTCTATAGACCGGCGGGGCCGACGGGGAATCCGCGGGGCGCAGGCGCCGCCGCTTTCCAGACGGCTGTTGGGGCGTCGCCAAGTGGTAAGGCAGTGGATTTTGATTCCACCATGCGGAGGTTCGAATCCTCCCGCCCCAGCCAGGCGATCGTCGTCTCATGGCTTCGCCACGCGTTCGCGCGCCGCCTTGAAGCCGGATACGAAGCGCGCCAGCGTGTCGGACGTCACCCCGCGCGGCAGCATGACTTCGATCAGGGAAAATTGCCCGCGCTGCGCGACGGCCCGATCGAGGGCGGCGGCGAGTTCCCGCCGCGTCGTTACCCGCTCGCCGGTGCCGCCGAGCGAAGGCGCGATGTCGGCGAAGTGCCAGTCGTCGAGATCGTTGAAACGCGATTCGGGCTGGAACACGCGCAGCATTTCCCAGCTGCAATTGTTGAAAAGCACCACGATCGGATCGAGGCCGTAGCGGCGGCAATTGCCCAGTTCCCAGCCCGTCATCTGGAACGCGCCGTCGCCCACCAGCACCAGCGGGCGAAGGCCGGTCGCGGCCACGCCGATGCCGGCCGGCACCCCGAAGCCCATGCCGGCATAGTAACCCGGTGCTGCCAGCGCCGTGTTGTCGATCTCCATCGCCGTGAACAGGCAATCGCCGATATCGGCGGTCATCGGCATCTTGCCGTGGCGGTCGAACAGGTCGTTGATGGCCGCTGCGATATCCGACGGCGCGATCGGCTGATCGTCGGCGGGGAGTCCTCGCGGGTAGACGATCCCTGGCGCGGCCCCGGTTTGCCGCGGCGCTCGTTGCTCGGCGCGGGCATCGAGGCCGGCGATCAGATCGGCCAGCGGCAAATCGCGGTAGATGTGATGGCCTACCTGCACCTCGCGGCCAGCCGCCAAAATGGTGCGACGCGGGTCCGGCGCCCGGTTCGACAGCGCAAAATTGGTGTCGGACAGGATGACCCCGAACAAGAGAACGAGGTCGGCGTCCTCGACCAGCCGGGTCACCGCCGGATCGCCGGCCGCGCCGAGATAGGTTCCGGCGAAGACGTCGCCGGCCGCTTCCAGCAAACCCCGCCCCATGAAGGTGGTGACCACCGGCAAGCCGAGCTTGCGCGCCAGCGCCGCGACGTGCGCCTCGATCCCGTAACGGCGAATTTCCACGTCGACCATGAGGACCGGCGACGAGGCGCTGGCGATGCGGGCAAGGACTTCCTCCGCGCATTCGGCAAGCGCCTCCGGGTCGGCCGCGCGTCGCGGGAGCCGCGGCACCGGCTCGACTCGCGCGTCCACCATGTCGCGTGGAAACTCGATATAGACCGGCAACGACAGTTCCAGCGCGTTGCGCAGGACCCGGGCGATTTCGGCGGGCGCGGTCGCCGCATCCGTGAGCACGGCCTGATCGCAGGTGAATTCCCTGAACACGGCAAGCTGGGTATCGACGGTGCGCACCTGGTGGTGCAGCAGGTAGCCGCCGGCGCGCTCGCGAGCGCCCGGAGCGCCCGCGATCACCACGACCGGCGAACGCTCCGCGTAGGCGCCGGCGACCGAGTTCACCAGGTTGAAGGCTCCGGCTCCGTAGGTGACCACCGCTACGCCGATGCCGCCGTGGTAGCGCGCTGCCGCGTCCGCCGCAAAGCCTACCGCGGGTTCGTGGCTCAGCGTGAAATAGGGGAGAATGTTGCTTTCTTCGATGGTCTTGAAGAACGGCAGCACGAAATCGCCGGGGATGCCGAAAATCTCCCGGGCGCCGTGGTTCCTGAGGGCCTCAAGCAGGGCGTTCGCGAGCGTGGGCATGCATGATCCTAGCTGATATCCCCTGGATGTCGATCCTGTGGATGGTCTTGACGAGTTTCAAGACCGAGCTCGATGCGGTGATTACGGACGCGCCGGTGCTGATCCGCCGCCCGACACCGATATCAGTATGGAATTGTCTCATCTTTTTCCAAACACGGCCTGACCAATTGAAGCGCAACCATAAATGTCGGCACCGCGTAGCCAAATTCCTTGTTATCCACCAAAACTGCCCGCTTGGGACAAAAGCGTATCGACTGGCGTTCGTGACGGGTCAGCGCCCGGCACGTCAATGTCCCTCACGATGAACTCCCATGGACGGAATTTTGGTCCGGCGATGATCGCCTAAGCCGCCCCGCCTTCATGCATGGCCGGATAGGTTAGCACTCCGCCAGGATGCGCAATGGCAGCCGGCGTAAGGCTCGCTGGATTGACTGCCCTGGGCCCGAGTATGTGAAATACCGTCTCGCCGGCGGCGAGAAGGTAGTCCGCAATAATCCGGCGATGGCAGCGCCACCATACTGCCTCGGCACACATCACGGCGCAGCGCCGGGCGCGGCCCAATTCCAGCAGCCTGGCGAAGCCGGCGTGGAAACTGTTGCCCATCGCGTAGTCGGCATAGTTGTGAAAACTTTGATTTTCCCAATAGTCGTTTATGCCCGGTGCGATATCCCGCGCCTTCGGACGTCGACCTCCCAGCTCTTCAATATACGCGTAGGCGATTTGAAAGCCCGACAACGTCCCGGGAAATGTCTCGCGATTGTATTGCGGATTCGTCCGCGACCGCGGAATGGAGCGGACGTCGACCAGCAGTCCAACCTGCGAAGCGGTCAGCAACTCGACGAGTTCGCCGATTTGCCGGGTGGAATGACCGATCGTGAAGAAGGGTGAGGCCATCTAAGCTTCGCAGTCAGCGGAGACGTCGCAATGCCGCGGCCTTGTGCAGGGCGACATGGTCGGTCGTATCGCTCTTGATCTCGTAAAGCGGGTCGCCGCGACTGGCGTGGTGAATGTAGCCTTTGTAATTTATGTCGCGCCGATGCACTTTAATAACCTTCCCGCGCACCCGTCCGGCCTCTGAATTCCAACTGACGTGCGCGCCAATCTTGAACGTCTCGACCATGATGGAATCAAAATGTGGTGGCCGTGTCAGATCGAACGTGATCACGATCATCGACCGGCCATGGATCACTGGTTCTTGGTAAATCACCAATATCTGAGAGCCGGGAAAGTTCCTCGCGCAGCTCAAATTGAGCGGGCACGGGTGCGTCATCTTCCCGCGTCGCGCGGATCAAAAGCAGACGCCAAGGAGTTCTCACTCGGCAAGATTGAATGGACACTTTCCTTTTCGCTGCCGGCGCCATCCTCTTGCCTGCAGCTGTTGGCCGCGGCTCATATTCGCCCGCGATCTCCATTGCCCAATATCTGCGATGAGAGGTTGCGCTCGTTGCGCTGGCGACGCCGACACGCGACGCTTTGTGAAGCAGGAGATTTTTTCGATGTCCCATCGAGGCAATCCATTGATCGAGCGTTCTTTCGAAGCTGTCATAGCCGTACGCAATATTTTCCGCAGCCCGCCCCGGTTTCGCCGCTGCGATCCGCGAACTGAAGGATCCGAGCACATCGTGGTCAAGCGTGTCTTTTGCGGCCATCGCCCTGGCCTGTTCCAGCGCAATGCGATTGAGAGTGGCATCCATGGCGACACGTCCTTCGCCGTGCTTCAGACGAAAGTCGGAAATCAACTCGGCAGGCGACGATCCTGCGGCGGCCAACCCGCTGGAGAGCAGACCCAGTGAGAGCAAGAAGGCGAATAGGGATTTCATTAATTGCCGTATCAGCATCCAATAACCTTGGCCCCGAGATATCGTTGTTTCGTGAATCCAGATGATCACACGCCCGTAAGTCCGCCGATCAAGCCGGCACGGACGATCGGTTCAAGCCGTGTCTGAAAGCCAGAGCTGGGTATCGCGGTCGGTCACATGCTGCTGTTTCGCTTGCGTGCAGAACCTGGCGAGATCGATCGATCTGCAATCGTTACGCAGCCAATAGCTTGCCGGGCGGTTTCCAATGGCATTGTCGATGCGGTTGGAAAGGTCCTTAAGTCCTGCATTTCGCGTCGCGCGACGAAGAGCACGGAGCGGCAGAGGTTGATGGCGAAGAGTGCGCCGCGACGGCGCTTCGTACGCGACCGGGGGAAGGGTCGATAGGCAGCGCTTCCAGTCGAGGTGTTCTGCAAGATCGCCCTCGGTGTGGAGGGTGCCTTTGATGAAATGGTCGTCCGGGTCGCCCGGTGTGTCTGTGACCGCGCGGCATGTGAAGGCGACGCGAGCGCTACGCAGGCCGTCAATGATCCACCAATCGAAATAGGCGCAGTCGATGACTTCCATGTGCAGAAAACGGGCGAAGTAGTCGAGACAGGCAACGGACGGGAGAAAATAGGACTCCCCTCCGAAGCGACATGCTGAATTCCAGTACATTGCCGGCTCTTCCGCGATGACCGCAGCTGTCTCGACGATCATAAGTCCACCGTTCCGGAGGAGTCCCCGGGCGATGGCAAGCCCGGCGAGAGGCGAGAACAGGTGGTAGAGCACGCCCGACATGACAACGACATCGAACGTCCGGTGATCGACATTCGCGGGCAGGTCGGCGAGAGGGAAGCCGGAAATGAAGTCGAAACCGGCATCGAACCTCTCCTTGACGGACGCGATGCGTGACGCAAGGGCCGACGGGCGATCGTAGGCCGTGACATTCCCGGCGCCTCGCCGCCGCATCAGGATCGGCACCAGTCCTTCCATTGTTCCGATATCGAGACAGTTCTGGCCGTTGACGTCGGCTCGCTGCAGGAGTGTTCTGGTCAATCCGATGTTGGGAAACGTCTGTCCCGGGGTGAGTTTTCCCGGCTCCATTTCCATCGAATAGTACCAGGGCGTCACATCGAGGTCGGCCTGGGAATAGATATCGTCGACCGGCGGGAGATTGTCGCGGTGGAAGTATCTGGCTTCGGTACTCATCAAATTCTCGTGGGATTCGGTTGAAAACTTGTCATCTTCTGCCGCCACATCTAAATGACCGCCGGAAACAACTGTGAATGATCAACTCGTGATTGTCGAACAAATTAGGACGCGCACGCAGATATAAGTGTCATTGCTTGCTGTGCTCGGGTTGGCGCTCACCGCGTCGCACCGGTCAAACACCAGCTTCCGCTTCGAACCCGTTATTGGCGTGAAACATGACCAAAGACAGCTTCACGCTTCGCAATGACATGATGACGGCGACCGTCGCGGCGATTGGGGCGGAACTGTGCTCGTTGAAAAATGCGCAGGGGCTTGAGCTGCTTTGGCAGGCCGGACCCGAATGGCCGCGCCAT
This sequence comes from uncultured Alphaproteobacteria bacterium, assembly GCA_963721275.1. Taxonomy (GTDB): domain Bacteria; phylum Pseudomonadota; class Alphaproteobacteria; order Rhizobiales; family Xanthobacteraceae; genus Bradyrhizobium. The sequence goes on from CAVRIQ010000030.1 coordinate 226,628, forward strand.
GCGCCGTTGTTGTTTCCCATCGTCGGCCGGCTGAAACACGACGAATTGCGGCACGAGGGAAAAGTCTATCCGATGACGCAACATGGCTTTGCCCGCGATCATCGGTTCGATTGGGTGCAGCGCGAGCCAGCTTCCTGCAAATTGGAGCTCACCGACAATGCGGCGACCCGCTCGCGTTATCCGTTCGCGTTCCGCCTGTCGGTCGCCTATGCGCTGAAGGGCCCCGATCTCGAGGTTGCCCTTGAGATCTCCAATACGGACGACGAGATGCTGCCGGCGTCGATCGGTGCCCATCCGGCCTTCAACTGGCCATTGCTCTGCGGATTGGCAAAGGAAGACTACGCGCTGGTGTTTTCCAGGGATGAGCCGATGCCGATCCGGCGGTTGAAAGACGGCCTGCTGCGAGCCAAGCCGGAGCCGACCCCTGTTCGCGGCAACACGCTCGCGCTCTCGGAACGGCTGTTTGACGATGACGCGATCATTCTGGATCGGCCTGCCGGTTCGTCGGTCCGCTTCGCCGCCGGCCGCGGCCCGTCGATCGAGATGTTCTGGGAAGGATTTCGCGAACTCGGGATCTGGTCGAAGCCAGCGGGAGCGCCGTTCCTCTGCATCGAACCCTGGCACGGCTTCGCCAGCCCTTCGGATTTCGATGGCGACTTCAAAGACAAGCCGGGCCTGATGCATATCGCACCGGCCGAAAGCCGGACTTTGAAATACCGCGTGCGAATTGGTTAGAACGCATCGCGTTTTCGCGCGAAGCCTGCCCCGGACGAGATCCGGGGTGGATAGGCGTTTCGCGTGCAGAAGACGCGTTGAACGAACTACGGATCGATCAGCACGCCCGGATTGAGCATGCCCTGCGGATCGAGTTGCTTTTTTGCCGCGCGAAGTACCGCCGCGAACAGTTCCGGCCGCTGACGGTCGTACCAGGGCCGGTGATCGCGGCCGACGGCGTGATGATGGGTGATGGTGCCACCCGCCTCGATCAGCGCGTCGCTCGCCGCGTTCTTGATTGCCTGCCACTGCTTCAGGAGCGAACCGTGGCGACCCAGCGCATGGAAGGAGAAATAGGGGGCGGGGCCATCGGGATAGACGTGGGTGAAGCGGCAGGTGACTTCGCCCTTGACGCCGGTCGCTTCCAGGATCGCGCGCTCCGTCGCCGCCTTGACCTTGTCGTGGAAAGCTTCGAACCGGTCCCAGGTGATGGCGGTCTCGAAAGTGTCGTTGATCAGACCGGCTGGCGTCAGGAATTCGCGCGCATAGGGCATGCGGATGAAAGCATTGCGCCAGATGCCCGCCGCGCCTTCCAGATGGGCGTCGCCGGCGTTTGCGGGTTCGGGCGAGCCGCCATGATCGGCGCAGCATTCCAGCGCGCGCGACATCCAGGCGTCCGGCGCATGATCGCCGGATTCAAAGCCGAGCACCATGATGGCGACGCTGCCGTCCGCCGCGCCGGTATTGAAGGCCTCCTGCGGGTCGAGGATGCGGCAGTTCGACGGATAGAGGCCGGCTTGCGCGACGGCGCGCACGGCGCGGGCTGCCGCGAAAAAGGTCTTGAAACGGATCGATGCGCCGGCGCGGAATTTCGGACGCGGCTGCAATCGCATCCAGGCGCGCGAGATCACGCCCAGCGTTCCTTCGGAACCGATGAACATGCGGTCCGGACTCGGCCCGGCGCCCGATCCCGGCAGGCGGCGCGTTTCCAGGATTCCGCGCGGCGTCACCACGCGCAGGTTTTCGACGAAATCGTCGATATGCGTATAGAGGCTGGCGAAATGCCCGCCCGACCGCGTCGCGATCCAGCCGCCAAGCGTCGAATACTCGAAGCTCTGCGGAAAATGCCGCAAGGTGACGCCATGCGGCTTGAGCTGGTTTTCCAGCGACGGACCGTAAGCGCCGCCTTCGATCAGCGCGGCGCGCGAGGCCTGATCCACTTCCACCACCCTGCCGAGATGGCGCAGATCGAGGGTGAGCGCCGCTCGATAGCGAACGCCATCGGCGCGCGGCTCGACACCGCCGCATACGCTCGAACCGCCGCCGAACGGCGTCAGCGAGGCGCTGACGCTGCCGGCCCAGTCCATCACCGCTGAAATCTCCGCTTCGCTGCGGGGATAGGCGACGACGTCGGGCGCGCAATCATAGTCGCCGAGCATGGCGCGCACATAATCGGGGTAGGATTTGCCGTAAGCATGGGCGGCGCGGTCATAGCGGTCGGTGGTGCAGAAAGCGGCGAGCGAGGCCGGCGGCGTCACGCGCGGCGTGCGCAGGCTGAGATCCTCCAGCCGCGGCACCGCAATTGTTTCGAACGCAGCACCGGAGAATTTCGCGCGGTAGCGGCCGAGCACAAAAGCCTGCTCCGCCTCCGTCATGCCCTCGCCCTCGCGGCCCCAGCCGTAATGCTTCAGCCTTGTGCCGGTCATGGTCGCCTCCTCGAGTTTCCGCCCGGAATTTTCTGGTTGGGAGCAGTCTCTCGCGGCGTGGCGCGCTCAGCAAGCCCCGGATGCAAAAACTCCCTGCCGTCGGCCCATAGCGCAAAACAAAGCAGCTGTTGCCGGCCGAACATTGAAAGTTCCGACTATTGTTTTGCCGGCCGGTCTTGCGAGATAAATGCCCGCAGCAGTGACGCCGGAAATAGCGATGCCGACCGAGAAATTCGATGCTTATGGCGAGGTCTCGCCGGGCGCCGCGCGCGGCAAGCGCGAGGCAGCCAGCGCGGCGTCCGTGGCTCTCAGCCGCGGCGGTCAGTACGTGTTCTGGCTGCTGGTTGTCGTGATCGTTTCCGCGCGGATACTGATGTATCCGGCGACCCCGGCCTTTGAAGTCGGCAGCGCGACGTCGTCGAAACAGATCGTTACGCGCTAGCGGCCTTAGCGGGCTTCTCGTCGGGAAAAGCCGAGCGATCGGCCAGCATCTTTTCAAAAGCGCGGGCCGCGGGCATCGCGACCCGGCCGGGCAGCTTTAGCTGCCACAATGTGCGTTCGATTGCCATGTCGCGCAGATCGAGGACTTTCAGCCGGCCGAGCTGCACCTGGTCTTCCACCGCCACTACCGAGACGATCGATATGCCGAGACCGGCAGCGACGACCTGCTTGATCGCCGCGGTGCTGCCGATTTCGAGCGTGCGCAGCGGTTCGATGCCTTGAGCGGCGAGCGCCTGCGTCACCACCTCGCGCGATCCTGAGCCTGGCTCGCGCACGATCAGAACCTCATTTTCGATTCTCTTGGGATCGATCGGGCCGGCCGCGAGCGCGAAAGCGTGATCGGGCGCTGCGATCAGTTTCATGACGTCGGTGCGCCAGGGCTCCGCGATCAGGTTCTTGTCGTCGACCGGGCCTTCCACCAGCCCGACATCGAGATCCTGCGCGACCATCTGTTCGGCGATGTCGCGGGTGTTGGCGCTGATCAGATGCAGGTCGACGCCCGGATAGGCCCGGTGAAACGCGCCCAGATACCGGGGAATCATGTAGGTCGCGATCGTCGTGGAGGCGCCGATCCGCAGCGAGCCGTTGTGGAGCCCCCGCAGCGCCGACAGCTCATCCTCGGCCGCGCGCTCTATGGCGAACAGCGCCTCGGCGCGCCGCGACAGCGCCAGCCCCTCCGGGGTGGGCAGCACGCCCTTGGGGGAGCGGTTGAGCAATTGGCAGCCGACCTGAAGCTCGAAGTCCCGCACGCCCTTGGAGATCGCGGGCTGGCTGATATTGAGGATTTCAGCAGCCTTCGAAAAGCTTCCGCTGCGAACGACGGTTGCGAACATGCGCAGCAGATGAAGGTTGAGAGACATAACCTCTTTCTATCGGGCTATGAGGAATTGATATTTTCTATTTCCCCTGACTTAGCGCATAACTTCTTCTCTTTGAAGGATGTCGCATGCCAAATCGGGTCGATTCCCCTGAAAGCGCCAAGCTCCCCAGCAGCGGTGTGATCGCGAAAGCGGTTCCCCTGACCTGGGGCGTAGCGCTCTGCGGGCTCGTCACGCTTGCTGCGGTGACGGTACAGGCCATTGAAGAGACCCTCATCGGACATCCCTACGTCGAAGCCATTGTCATCGCGATTCTGCTCGGGATAGTCATCCGCGCGGTTTGGGAGCCGGATCGCCGCTGGCTCATGGGAATCGCTTTCGCCGCGAAGCAGCTGCTGGAAGTGGCCGTCGCGTTGCTCGGCGCTTCGCTGACATTCGGTGCGATCGCGGCGTCGGGCCTGGTCCTGCTCGGCGCGATCGTGGTCATCGTCATTCTCGCCCTCGGGGCCAGCTTCGGGATCAGCCGGGCGCTCGGCTTGCCGGTGCGCCTGTCGATTCTGGTCGCTTGCGGCAACTCGATCTGCGGCAACTCGGCGATCGCCGCGGTGGCTCCGGTGATCGGCGCGAGCTCCGACGATATCATCTCCTCGATTTCCTTCACCGCCGTGCTGGGCGTGCTCGTGGTGCTCGGGCTGCCGCTTCTGATTCCGCTTTTGCACCTGTCGGAAACGCGATACGGAATCCTGGCCGGCATGACCGTCTATGCGGTGCCGCAGGTGCTGGCTGCGACGGTGCCGGCGGGCCTCGTCAGCACGCAAATCGGCACGCTGGTGAAACTGGTCAGGGTGATGATGCTCGGCCCGGTCGTCGCCTGCATCGCGGTGTCGGCGAGAGGCCTGCGAGGCGACCGCCTGGCAGGCGCTTCGAAGACCAGCAGCTTCTTCACGACCGTACCGTGGTTTATTGTCGGGTTTTTCGTACTGGCCGCGCTCCGCTCGCTATCGCTGATGCCGATAGCGGTGGTTTTCCCGTTGCAGAAAGCCGCAAGCATCCTGACCATCATGTCCATGGCGGCGCTGGGTCTTGGAGTTGACCTCCGCGTCATCGGCCGGGTCGGTGGTAAGGTGACCGCGGCCGTGACGCTGTCATTATTGTTTCTTCTCGTCGTCAGCCTCTGCGTCGTCCTGTACGTTATCCCGGTCTGACAGCGGTTCGAACGAGGCGGCTTGACGATTGGGCCAGAGCCGGCTGGGGCCAGAGCCGGCGGTTCAAGCCAGGAAGCGTACAAGGCCGGATCGAACTACCCCGGCTGTGGTCAAATCACGTCGGCAAGCGATTGGCCGTGGAGGTCGATGCTCAGACCGTCGAGCGCCAGATCGTTCAGCTCGCCGCCCATCGCCTTTATGCTCTCCTCGCGGATCAGGGACATCAATCCCCGCCGCAATCCGAGAAACTCCGACGACATCATCATCGACTGGTGCCGCGGACGCTCAAGCGGAATGGTAATCTCGGCCTTGATGGCCCCGGGCCGCGCGGTCATGCAATAGACCCGATCGGACAGGAAAATCGCCTCATCGATATCGTGGGTCACGAACAGCACGGAGATCTTCAGCCGCTGCCACATGTTGGTGAGGATCTGCTGCATGATCACCCGGGTCTGCGCGTCGAGCGCGCCGAAGGGTTCGTCCAGCAGCAGCACCTTGGGCCCGGTGGCGAGCGCGCGAACGATGCCGACACGCTGCTTCATTCCGCCGGACAGGCTGTCCGGGTATCTTTTCTCGAACGCGGTGAGGCCCGCCAGCCCCAACAGCGTGCGCGCGGCGCGGTCGCGGCTCGATTTGTCGAGATGTTTCATCTTCAGGCCGAATTCGACGTTCTCCTTCACCGTTTTCCAGGGAAACAGCGAATATTGCTGAAACACCATGCCGCGATCGGCGGCGGGTCCGTCGACCGCTTCACCGTCGACCGTGACGTCACCCTTGGTCGGTTTGAGAAAGCCGGCGACCGCGTTCAGCAATGTGGATTTTCCGCAGCCGGACGGCCCGACGATGGAAACGAACTCCCCGGGATTGACGTGGATCGAGGCGTCGCAAACCGCCTCGACCGGCCCCTCGAGCGTCTCGTAGCTCAAGCCGAAATGGCTGACGTCGATCCGGCCCTTGGCGGGCGTGCCTGTATTCGTTTCGCTCATTTTCGGTTCCACGGCATTACAAGGCGGCCCAGCCCCCGGATCAACGAACTCGATCCGAGCCCGAGCACGCCGATGCATATCATTCCAAGTGCAATGTCGGGATACTGCACCAGCGAGTAGGCCTCCCAGGTGAAGTAGCCGATGCCGAACTGGCCGGAGATCATCTCGGCGGCGATCAGCGACACCCAGGCCACCCCCATCCCGACGGTCAGCCCGGTGAAGATGTGCGGCAGCGAGGCGGGGAAATACACTTCGCGAAAGATCGCGGCCTCGCGGGCCCCGAGGCACTGTGACGCGCGCACCAGCACCGGATCGACCAGCGACATACCGTGCAGGGTATTGACCAGGATTGGAAAGAAGGAGCCGATGAAGGTGATGAAGATGATGCTTTGCTCGTTGGTCGGCCAAAGCATGATGGACATCGGAACCCAGGCGATGGCCGGGATCGGGCGCAGGATTTCCGCGATCGGAAACAGGATCTCGTGGGCGAGTTTGAAGCGTCCCATCACCAGCCCGAGCGGAACCGCGGTGATCGCCGCCAGGGAGAAGCCCAGCAGGATGCGGCGGCAGCTCAGCATCACATGCATGAAGAACTTGGAATCATGTGTCGCCCGCGTCAGGCTTTCATAGACGGATGCGGGCGAGGGAACGTTGACGAACCGGACGAAGAATACGACGCGGTATTTGGTCAGCAGATGCCAGGCGAGGAGAAACAGCGCCAGCGAGATCGCGCCGACAAATACAGCGCGCAATCCGCCGCGATTTAGCGATAGCCAGCGCTTGATATAAGACACCAGCCGCTGCGGGTTCATCGCCGCTTCGACGGCGTCCGGTGGCGGTTGCAAAGCCGCAGGCTCCGGGTCGACCGAAGCTTGCTGTTCACGTCGAAGGGCTGCGCTCTCCACGTTCAACCCCCGCTTACGGCCGTCTTGAGCGCATCGTCGAAACTCAATACCTTGCCGTGGACCTTGGCCGCGTAGGCTTCGGCGTCCTTCTTCAGCAGAAACGGCGCGATCTCGCTCTTGTCGTCGGCCACCGCGAAGAAGGCCTGATCGGCGAACAGCTTGATGCCGCGCGTGGTATCAAAAACGTAGGCGACGTTGATCTTCTTGCCCTTGGCTTTGAGGTCGGCGTAGGCGCCGAGCGTGCAGGCGGCGCTGCTGAACGCCTCGATGTCGCCGCCGTCCACCCAGACCTCGCCTGCCTTGCGCGGGTCGGTGATGGGCTTCTTGCAGAATTTGTCTTCGCCCTTGACTTCGTAGTTCTGCGTGCTCTTGAGCTGGGCCTCGTAGTCCATGTTCAGCTCGGCATAGGCCTTGCGGATATAGCTGTCGTCGACCCATTTTTTCGGATCGAACTCCTTCATCTTGCCGAGGCTCTGCAGCACCTTGACGTCCGCGGCGGCTGCATCGATCAGCTGAGGCTTGATAGTCGGATCGGTCGTCATATTGCCGCTTGGGCCGAGGAAGATGTAAGCGACTTCCTTGTTGATTCCGGTCCACTCCTGGAGTTTCTCGGCCGCCAGTTTGGGATCGGCGCGCAGCCAGGCGTTGGCGGCAATGATGGCCTTGACATAGGCGACCACCACCTCCGGATATTTCTCGGCGAAGTCGGTGCGGACCACGACGCCGTGCCAGGTCGGCAGGTTGGTCTCGACGCCGTCAAAGATCTTGCGTGCAAAACCGCGGAACGGCAGCAGTTCGGCGAACGGTACGAAGTCGGCGTGGGCATCGATCTTCTTTTGCTGCAGGTTGGTCGACCCAACTTCCGGAGACTGGCTCACGAGCTGGAAGTAGTCCGACGGCCAGCCCCTGTCCTGCATCGCCTTCAGGACCATGCCGTGCGCGGCGGAGCCGAAGGGAACGCTGACCAGCTTGCCCTTGAGGTCGGAAAGTTCGTAGTAGGGCGAATCCTTGTGCACCACGATGCCGTTGCCGGAGCCTTGCATGCTGTAGGCTGCGACCGCGATCAGCCGGCTCTTGCTTTCCGGATTATTCTCGAAAGTGAACCCGTTCACGATGAGCGGATAATCGCCCATCATGCCGAACTGAAGCTTGTTCGCCATCATGGCATTGGTGACGGGCGGGCCGGAGGTAAAATTCTGCCAGTCAAGCTCGAATTTGATATTTGCGTATTTGCCGTCCTTGGGCAGGTATTTCTCCAGCAAATGAAGTTCGCGAATGATCGTACCGGCGGTCGCTGTGTTGGTGGTGGTGTCCTGTGTTCCGATGCCGATCGTCACGGTGGTCTGCGCGCGCGCGATGCCTCCGAAGGTGAATGCCGCTGCAGCGACGGCGGCGACGGTAAAGCTGCGATATCCCAAATTGCGACCCATTGCTGAACCTCTCGGTGATTGATTGCGCCTCGGGTATTGCTCCCTGCTTTTGGGCATCCTTTGTCGATCCGCCCTATGGAGCAAACGGCGTCTCATGCAAGCGGTCGATTAGTTGCCGTCAAAGACGCGGTGCTTACTCCTTGAGCAATTTGCCCGCTCAGCGCCGAATCCGTAGGCACGACTTCAGTCACCGAGCCCTTTCATCTCCTTCAGCAGGTCCGGCCGCCGCACGATGATTCGCGATTTACGGGAGACGACGATATCCTTCTCCTGCATGCGCTTGAGGCTGATGGTGACCCATTGCCGGGTCGCGCCGACCATGTGCGCGAGGTCGGCATGGGTGAAGGCGGCGCCGATCAGGGTGCCTTCGGGGTCCTTTACGCCATAGAGTTCGACGAGGTGGAGCAGAAGGTGAGCCAGCCGCTCGGTAATCGAGCGCGTGCCAAGCATCTGCGCCAGCGCGGAGTAGCACTTTCCCTTGAACGTCAGGCCTTCGATCAGGCCGATCGCGAGGTTGGGTACCTCCACCACCAATGCGCGCAACTCCTTGCCGGGAAGCTGCACGACGCTGCTGTTGCTGGTCGCAACGCCCGACCATTGATGCGCGCCGCCGCCGAATACTTCGGGTCCGCCGACGAAATTGCCGGGATGCCAGTAGGCCAGGGTGATTTCACGCCCGGAGGGAGCGGTGTAGAAGACGCGAATACGGCCGGTCTCGATCAGATAAATTCCGTCGTGCTTGGCGCCTTGACTGAACAGCGTCTGGCCGCGGTAGAGAACCTTGCGGCGGCCGCGCTGCAGGACGGTTTCACGCTCGCGCAGCGACAGCGTTTCGAACAGCGATGGTGCGCCGCCAAGAGACTGCGGGCTCTCCGTCAGCAACAGCGACTGGCCGCTGCTCGTCTGGGGCGCGGAGCTCCTCGGCAAATGGGTTCCAGGACCCGCCGCGGCATTGACGGTTACATAGCCTTGCATCGCTCGCTCCAGACCTTGAAAACGGTCTAAAACGCGCAGCAAGCCTTATGCCAACATCGGGTTTTGTCGGCAGGTTACGGCAGCCTTTTGCCCATGAATCTGCAGCGAAAGCGCGGGTTGTTAACGATTTTGCTCGGGTGGGCCACGCTCGTTCAATCCGAAGAGATAGGTCCACGGATAAATCCCGCGCGCGTGTCCGTCGGAAAAGGCGAGGTTGATCGCGTAGTCGCCGATTGGCGAAACCTGCACGACGGCGATGCCGTCGAACCGGTCCGGAAAGACGCCATCGATCCGCGCCCGGACGCAGTGGGCGCACTTGCAGGCGCCGCGCAGCCGCTCGGCCGTCAGGCGAATCATCTCGCCTTGTGCCGTCCTGAGGTCGAGAAAATCGAGGTTCTCGCCGACGGCGATCCGTGCCGGCGCGGCCACGGGCGTGGCTGACAGAACGGACGGCGCGGCGGCTGGGGACATCTAGATTTCTCCGACCTGGAGAGCCGATCACCGCGCGCCGAGGGCTGACAGCAATTAGTTGCCTGAAGTGACGGATTCATTCGCCCGGATGTCCGATCCGCCCTATGGCCTCGTACGCAGCAGCAGAGACTATTTTTGAAATTAATCGACCGCCGTTCCCAGTCCGCGATTGTGCGTCCGGCCTTGCCGATGGATTAACGCAATGGCTCGTCGAGCCAACGATTTTTTTCAAAAGCCGGCATCGGGAAGGCCAAAGCACATGAGCGCATTCCATCGAGAGAAGGTTCTTTCGGTCCAGCACTGGACCGATACGCTTTTCAGCTTCCGGGCCACCCGCAATTCCTCCTTCCGGTTCCTCAACGGGCAGTTCGCCATGATCGGGCTCGAGGTCGACGGCCGTCCGCTGTTGCGCGCCTACTCGATGGCGAGCGCCAATCACGAGGACGAGCTGGAATTCTTCTCGATCAAGGTCGCCGACGGGCCGCTGACCTCGCGGCTGCAGAAGATCAGGGAAGGCGACACCATCCTGGTCGGCCGCAAGGCGACCGGCACGCTGATATCGGACAATCTGATCCCGGGCCGGCGCCTGCTGCTGCTGTCGACCGGGACGGGCCTGGCGCCCTTCGCCAGCCTGATCAAGGATCCGGACGTGTACGACAAGTTCGAAACCATCGTGCTGGTGCACGGCTGCCGGCAGGTCTCCGAACTCGCCTATGGCGAGGAGCTGGTCGCCAGATTGCGCGACGACGAATTGTTCGGGCCGCTCTTGACCGAGAAGCTTCAGTACTATCCGACCGTCACCCGCGAGCCGTTCCGCAACCGCGGCCGCATCACCGATCTCATCACCTCGGAGCAGCTGTTCGACGATATCGGCCAGAAGCCGCTCGATATCGCTCACGACCGCATCATGATGTGCGGCAGCCCGGGCATGCTGGAAGAACTGCGCCAGATGTTCGAAGCGCGCGGTTTTGCCGAGGGAAGCAGCAGCGAGCCCGGCCATTTCGTGATCGAGAAGGCGTTCGTCGAGCGCTGAAAAAGCACCGCCGCGAAATTGGACGCGTCCGCCCCGGAATAGTCGCAGGGCGGGCGCGTCCTGCCTGTTTTCGAAACTGCCGGGCGCGAATTTCGGGATCGCCCGAAGTGTTTCATCCTGCTGACAACTAATTGCTATCCCCCGCGCCGGGTCTGACTAACTCTGCGGTCAGAGCCGTTCCCGAAGAATGCTGGAATGGAAATTGCTTCGATGAAGACGAAGGATTGCGCGATGGCGATGGACGAAATTGTTGACGGCCTTTCGGAGGTGTCTTGCGACGTCCTGGTGATCGGGGGCGGCACGGCCGGGCCAATGGCGGCCCTGAAGGCGAAGCTCAAAAATCCGAAAGCCAATGTCGTTCTGCTCGAAAAGGCGAACGTGAAGCGGTCCGGCGCCATTTCGATGGGAATGGACGGACTCAACAACGCGGTGATTCCCGGCTACGCCACGCCGGAGCAGTATACCAAGGAAATTACCATCGCCAACGACGGCATCGTCGACCAAAAGGCGGTCTACAAATACGCCCAGCGGTGTTATTCGATCATCGAGGAACTCGACAGCTTCGGCATCCGCTTCCTGAAAAACGAAAACGGCGACTACGCCGTCAAGAAGGTGCACCATATCGGCACCTACGTTCTGCCGATGCCGAACGGCGAAACCGTCAAGAAGGCGATCTACCGGCAACTGCGCCGCGCCCGAATCCTGATTTCGAATCGTTACATGGCGACCCGGCTGCTGACCGGCAGCGATGGCCGCATTGCCGGCGCCGTCAGCGTCAACACCCGTACCGCCGAACTCCTGGTCATCAAGGCCAAGGCGGTGGTCCTCTGCATGGGCGCGGCCGGCCGGCTGGGCCTGCCGACCTCGGGCTACATGTTCGGCACCTACGAGAACGCGGCAAATTCCGGAGACGGCTATGCCATGGCCTACCATGCCGGTGCCGCGCTCGCGAACCTCGAATGCTTCCAGATCAATCCGCTGATCAAGGACTATAACGGTCCCGCCTGCGCCTATGTCGCGGGTCCGTTCGGCGCCTATACCGCGAACAACGAGGGTTCACGCTTCATCGAATGCGACTATTGGTCGGGCCAGATGATGCTCGAATTCTACAACGAGCTGCAGTCGGGCAAGGGGCCGGTGTTCCTCCAGCTCAACCATCTGCATGCGGACACCATCAGCGAGATCGAGACCACCCTGCACAAGGTCGAGCGTCCGACGCGCGGCCTGTTTCACGAAGGCCGCGGCACCGATTACCGGCAGGAGCCGATCGAAATGCATATCTCCGAGATCGGATTCTGTTCAGGGCACAGCGCGTCCGGCGTGTTCGTCGACGACTTCGCGCGAACCACGGTGCCCGGCCTCTATGCCGCGGGCGACATGGCCAGCGTCCCGCACAATTACATGCTCGGCGCCTTCACCAACGGATCGGTCGCCGGCGAGGACGCCATGGAGTACGCCGACAATGCCGATTTCGCGAAATTCGATGCCGCCGACGTCGCGAAGGAGCGGGAGCGCGTGCTTGCGCCGACCAGGCGGGAGGATGGAATTCCGCCGAACCAGATCGAATACAAGGCGCGGCGACTGGTGAACGACTATCTGCAGCCGCCGAAAGTCACGCGCAAATTCGAACTCGGGCAGAGGCGGCTCGCCGAAGTGCGCGACGACATGGAAACACGGATGATCGCCCGCAACGCGCATGAACTGCTGCGTGCGCTGGAGACGCAGTCGATCGTGGACTGCGCCGACATGGCGGCGCACGCGTCGCTGTATCGCACCGAAAGCCGCTGGGGCCTCTATCATCTGCGCACGGACTATCCCGAGAAGGACAACGAGAACTGGTTCTGCCACTCGCTCTTGAGCAAGCAGGACGGACGGATGACCAGCGAGAAGCGGGCGGTGCAGCCCTACGTCGTTCCGATCGCGGATGATGAAAAGGATCTCTATGACAAACAGCGCATCCGCGCCAGCGCCTGACGTTTGCAACAACTTTCCATGGATTGGAGCCGATCGATGCCCCTCGCAAGTTACCAGACCACCGTTCCCGTCGTCGTCGACGAAGCCAAATGCATCGCGGACAAGGGTTGCACGGTTTGCGTCGACGTTTGTCCGCTCGACGTCCTGCGCATCAGCGACATGACCGGTAAGGCCTACATGGCCTATGACGAATGCTGGTACTGCATGCCGTGCGAGGCCGATTGCCCGACCGGCGCCGTCAAGGTCAACATCCCCTATCTGCTCAGGTGAGCCAATGGTCGATCCGTTCGAATCCTATGACGACCTCGACGACGCCGAGGACCGGCTGCGAGCTGCGGATCCCGGCGAACGTCGCGTTGCGATCATCGCCCTGGGACACTCCGGCGATCCCGCGGCCATCGCGCATCTCGATCGCATGACCTCGGATCCGGATCCGGGGGTGCGGCAACAGGTGGCGCTGGCGCTCGGCGAATTCGACGGCCCGCAAGCGGCGGCGGCGCTCGTCAAGCTTGTGGTCGATCCGGAACAGGCCGTGGCGAGCGCCGCCGCCAACAGCATGGCGGAATTGAAGGATCCTGCATGCGCCGATGCGATCCTGCCGCTGATCGGTCATGCACACGCCTTTGTCCGGATGGCCAGCTTGCGGGCGCTGAAGGAACTGCGACGCAAGGACACGCTGAAGCCGGCGCTGGATGCCCTGCGGGACGTCGATGCTTCGGTCCGGGTGCAGGCCATCGGGGTGATAGGGTTTCTCAAACTGGAAGAATCCATTCCTGCCCTGACCTCGGTGACGACCGATGGCGATGCGCACGTTCGCCGCGCCGCGGTAAGCGCGCTGGCGTTTTCGCACATGAAGCCGGCTGCCGAATCGATCACACGGGCCCTTGCCGACACGGACTGGATGGTCCGTGAGGTTGCCGCCGAGACGCTCGGGACCAACGTCAACGGAATGCAGGCCGCCGACTCGCTGATATCAGCATTGACCGACGAGTTCTGGCAGGTCCGGCTGAAGGCAGCCCGGAGTCTTGGCAAGATGAAGGTAGTCCGGGCGGTTCCCTCGATCGGCGTCTGCCTCGCGCATCCGCAAGCGAACTTGCGCAAGGAGGGTGCGGCGGCACTTGGCGAAATCGCCGACGCCTCCGGCCGGAAGTATCTGGAGCCCATTCTCGATGACCCCGATCCCGAGGTCCGGAAGAATGCGCGCTGGGCGATGCAGCAGATCGTTTCGAGGAAGGGGGCGTTGGGATCGTAACGGGATTTCCGGGCCGATCTCGGGCCCACGCCGGCCGAACCGGACCAGCGATGGTCCGGCGCCTGCGCATCCGGACAAAGGCGGGCCGCGGCCTGGGCTCAACGGTGCAACGTGATGGCTAGGAAGCCTTGACCTGCATCAGCTCGATCCGGTTTCCGAAGGGGTCGCTGACGAACAGCCGGTCGTAACCTTCCAGCGGCTCGTCACGGGCGATCGGATAGCCGGCCCTTTTCAGGGCGGCTTCCAGCCCGGCCAGATCGTCCACGATGAAGGCGGGATGGGCCTTTTTGGCCGGCACAAAATTCTTCTCCACCCCGAGATGAACCTTCAGTTCGCCGTCCTCGAACCAGCAGCCGCCCCGCGCGGCGAGACCTGAAGGCTTCGCCGCCTCCGGGATGCCGAGAAGGCCCTGGTAGAATTCCCGGGCCTCGCTTTCCCGCCCCGCCGGCATTGCGAGCAGGACATGGTCCAACCGGCGAACCCGCATCGTTACCTTCCTTCTCCGCCGCGCCTTCGGGCGCATTGAAACACAGTGCGGTCCGGTCCGGAAGAATGATCCGGCAACGTCGGGGGCGCCGGCCATCCCCGCGGCACTTGCAAGGGCAGGGTGGGGCCACCATCTCTGACATCCCGTAAGGAATTGCCCATGCTGGATTTCACCCACGCTTCATTCGACGAGAGCCCGCCGTCGCCGGCAGCCCAGCCGGCGGCCGCCGACGATCAGGCGTTGCTCGATGCCTATTCCAATGCCGTGATCGGCGTGACCGAACGCGTCGGACCCGCGGTGGTCCGCGTTGAAACCATGTCGACGGCACCGAACGCGCAGGAGCGCAGCGGGATCGGCTCGGGAATCGTGATCTCCCCGGACGGACTCGTGCTCACCAACAGCCACGTGGTGGGATCGTCGAAGCAGATCAGGCTGCGCGACATCGAGGGCATTGTTACCGACGCGCGGGTGCTCGGCGTCGATCCCGACACCGACCTGGCGCTGCTGCGCGCCGACGGCGTGCGGGATTTGTGCTACGCCTCGCTCGGCGATTCCAAGAGCTTGCGGCGCGGCCAGATGGTAGTGGCGATCGGCAACCCGCTCGGCTTTGAATCGACGGTGACGGCAGGCGTGGTGTCGGCGCTCGGCCGTTCGATTCGCTCGATGAGCGGCCGGACCATCGAGGACGTCATTCAGACCGATGCCGCGCTCAACCCCGGCAACTCCGGCGGGCCGCTGGTGTCGTCGGCTGCCGAGGTGATCGGCATCAACACCGCGATCATCAGCGGCGCGCAGGGAATCTGCTTTGCGGTCGCCAGCAATACCGCGCAGTTCGTGTTGTCCGAAATCATCCGGCATGGCTATGTCAGGCGCGCCTATATCGGGGTGTCCGGCCAGACCGTGCCCGTTCCACGACGGCATGCGGTGGTCGCCGGTGTCGACAACAGGATGGGCGCGCTGCTGGCACAGATCGAACCGGACGGGCCGGCGGCGCGGGCGGGGTTATTGCCCGGCGATGTCGTGATCAAACTGGATGGCGTCGACGTCAACGGCGTCGACGATCTGGTGCGCACGCTCGATCGCGACCGAATCGACCGCAGCGTCGAGATCGACGTGCTGCGCATGGGGCGCTTGCGCGCCTTCGACATTCATCCGGTCGAACGCAAGCCGGCAGTTCGGCAAGGGGCAACCCGCTAGCGCTGCCGCTCGCATTTCCTCTCCTGGCTGCGCTGCGAGCATCCTGCTCTGCGGCCGCAGCGTCTTGACATTCTCGAGAGCAGCTTTGAGTTCCACCACCGGCGTACGATTTGCCTGCGCCAGGGATGGCGCCGAGCGGCAGATCGAACGCCTGCTCCGTCGTGCGGCGGTTCCGCGAGAAGTGACTGCGGCGCAGCGGTTTTTTCGTTTCGGAACCGGTTCGTGCCGCCTCGGGAGAGCCGCGCCGCTTCGCTGGGTACGGCGGGAAAATTCGCCGGACACTGCCGCGCGCTTCCGCCTACTTTAGTTGCGCTGACGCGGAGCGAATTACGGTGCAGTTTCGCTTGCCGAGCACGCTTGCACAGCTAAAATGCTTGGAGCTGAATGCTGAATAACGGCTCAAGAAGAAGAATGGAGAGAAACAATATGAAAAAAATATCCCGACCGCCTGTCTTTTGGTCATTGCGAGCGCTACTCGGCGGAACCGCGCTCGGCCTGTTAACCATGGCCTCCGGCCAGGCTCTGGCCGCGGATCCCATCAAGATCGGTGTCATCGCGGAAGCCCAGGCCATCGCCGGCGCCTCGATCCCGCAGGCGGCCCAGATGGCTGCCGATGAAATCAACGCCAAGGGCGGCGTCGACGGCCGCAAGATCGAGATTGTCACCTACGATAACCACTCGTCCTCTGCGGATTCGGTTCGCGCCTTCCAGCGCGCGGTGAACGAGGACCATGTCAACATCGTCATTGCCAGCTACATCAGCGAAGTCGTGCTGGCGCTGGAGCCCTGGGCATCGCGCCTGAAGACGCCCTTCATTACGCCGGGTGCTGCGTCGAACGAGATCAGCAAGAGCGTCCATTCCGACTATGAGAAGAACAAATACACGTTCCACGGCTATCTGACATCGGCCGCGCTGGCGCTGTCGGTCTGCGACGCCGCCAAGGAATTGCTGGTCGACCAGAGGCACATGAAGAGCGCCGTCATCATGAGCGAGGACGCCGCCTGGACCAAGCCGCTCGACGTCGGCTACGAGGAATGCCTGCCCAAGATCGGCCTGAAGGTGCTCGACCACATCCGCTTCTCGCCTGATACCACCGACTTCACCCCGATCTTCAACAAGATCGAAGCTTCCAAGCCCGACGTGATCATCACCGGTATTTCGCATGTCGGCGTGCAGCCGACGGTGCAGTGGAAGAATCAGCAGGTGCCGATCCCGATGCTCGGTATCAGCTCGCAGGCCACCAACTCCACCTTCGGCAAGGATACCAATGACGCTTCGGAAGGCGTGCTCTATCAGGGTGTTTCCGGACCGGACGTCCCGGTGACGCCGAAGAGCCTGCCGTTCACGCAGGGGTTCAAGGCGAAGTTCGGCAACTTCCCGTCCTACGCCGGCTACACCTCGTATGACGAGGTCTACTACATCGCCGACGCCGTGAAGCGCGCGGGCTCGACCGACGCCGACAAGCTGATTGCGGCGCTGGAAAAGACCGACTGGGAAGGCACCATCGGCCGCATCCAGTTCTACGGCAAGGACGATCCGTTCACCCATTCGATCAAATACGGCAAGGGCCTGATCACGGGCCTGATGCTGCAGTGGCAGGATGGCAAGCAGGTCGCCGTCTGGCCGAAGGAAGTCGCCAAGGGCACGTTGAAGTTCCCGAGCTTCATCAAGGTCACGTCGAAATGATATTCGCATGATCATGCTCCCGGGCTTGCCCGGGAGCATTTTCGCATTGGTAATTTCCCAGGAGTGAGGCAGCGACAGCTGCCGCGGCCACCATAGATGCTTGCTTTTCAGATCCTGATCGACGGTTTTGCCATCAGTGCGTTGTACGCTCTCGGGGCTACCGGCTTCACCCTCATCTTCGGCGTTTCCGGCGTGCTCAATCTCTCGCATGGCGCCATCATGGTGCTGGCGGCGGTGGCGGCATGGGCTGCCGCCTCTACGTTTCACATGAACACCTATGCGGGCGCGCTGGTCGGCGTCGCCGTCGCGCTGGTCGCGGCGTTCGCCACCTATTTCGCGGTGGTGCAGCCGATCCAGAAATCGAGGCGAATTCCCAACGAGGAGAAGGAGATTTTCGTTCTCACCGGCACCTTGCTGTGGGGAATCATGATCCAGGAGCTGATCGCGTATTTCTTCACCAACAACGCCAAGACCGTGCTGCCGATCGTCGAGGGCGTCGTCGATATCTTCGGCGTCCGCACCCCGCAAAACGAGATATTCACCGCCTTGGTCTGCTGCCTCGTGATCGGCCTGCTCTGGCTCATGGTGAACCGCACCCGCACCGGCAAGGCGGTGCTGGCGGCGTCGATGAACCCGCGCGGCGTCACCCTGCTCGGGCTGGAACTCACCAGCATCTATGTCGTGGTCTGGGCGATCTACGGCATTCTCGCCGGTATCGCCGGCGTGCTGCTCGGAATGTTCCTCGGCGTCAGTTCCTACAGCGTCGGCCCGCTGACCGCGAGCGCATTCTCCATCGTGGTGCTCGGCGGCCTCGGCAGCGTATCCGGTTCGCTCATCGCGGCATTCGTGGTCGGCTACCTCGAGACGCTGACGGCCTATCTGATCTCGCCGGCCTACCGCACCATTCCAGCGCTGCTTCTCCTGGTCATCGTGATGTATATCCGGCCGCAAGGCCTGCTCGGGAGGCGATGAGCATGGCCCATTTCTTCAAATCGCGGCTGTTCCTTGTCTCGCTGGTCGTGGTCGTCGTCGCGGCGACGTTGCCGCTCTACGTTTCCGGTTATGTCCTCGGCCTGCTCACGGTCGCCTATTATTTCGGCGTGTTCGCGATGTCGTGGGATCTCCTGTTCGGGTTTGCCGGAGAGGTGAATTTCGGGCCGACCTTCCTGATCGGCGTCGGGGCCTACACCGCGGGTATCCTCAACAACCAGTATGGCTGGTCGGTGTATCTGTGCATCGTGCTGGGCGCCATGGCTTCGGTGGTTGCCGGCTTCGTGCTGGCGCTGCCGGCCTTGCGCGTGCGCGGTCCCTATTTCGGACTGACGACGCTGGTTGCCGTCCTGATGCTGCAGAATTTCATCGTCGTGTTCGCCGACCTCACCGGCGGCGAAATCGGTCTCACCATTCCCGACGTGATCACCATCAATGCCGGCGCCAACTACTGGATCGCGCTCGGCTTCATGACCATCAGCGCCATCATCCTGTATGGGCTTTCGCAGTCTCCGGTCGGCCTGGTGCTGCAGGCGAGCGGTCAGGATCCGGTGCAGGCCGGCGCGCTCGGTTTCAACATCGTCAAGCACAAGCTCGCGGCTTTCGTGGTGAGCGCGTTTTTCTCAGGCCTCTCCGGCGCGCTGCTGGTGTTTTATTTCGGCACCGCCTCGGTCGGCACTGTCGTTGATATCGCCGTTGGCGTGCAGGTCATTGTCGCGGCCGTGCTCGGCGGAAGACGCACTGTGCTGGGCGCGGCGCTGGGCGCGGTATTCCTGATCGTTGCCGGGGAGTTCCTGCGGCCTACGGGCGAATTGGCAACTTTTATCGTTTCGACCGTTGCTTTGCTGGTGATCCTGTTCTTCCCTGGCGGTTTCCTCGGAGCGGCCCTGTCGCATGAGGCGCGCTCGTGATGGATGCGGTTACCAACAACCCCCCCGTTCTCGAAGTCCGCGGCCTGACCAAGCGCTTCGGCGGCCTGACCGCGGTGAAGAACCTCAGCCTCGATTTGCGCGCCGGAGAGATCTTCGGCCTGATAGGCCCGAACGGCTCCGGCAAATCGACCGCGATGAAGTCGATCATGGGCATCGAGCGCCCGACCGCGGGCGAAGTCATTTTCCTGGGCGAGAATGTCGCCGGCCTGCCGCCGCACAAGATCGCGCGCAAGGGTTTTGGGATGGTGTTCCAGCACTCGCGGCCGCTGAACCGCCAGACCGTGCTGGAAAACATCATGGTGGCGCTGCTGCCCGACAGCCTGTTCATGCTGTTTGCCGACAAGGCGCTCACCGAGCGCGCGAAATGGATCGCCAACCGCGTCGGCCTCGGCGCCGTGATGGACCGCCGGCCGCCGACTTTGCCGTTCGCGGATTTGCGCCGGCTCGAACTGGCAAAAGCGATCGCGCGGGATCCCAAGGTGGTGCTGGTCGATGAGCCCTTCGCGGGACTGACGCTGGCCGAAGTCGGCACCTTCTCCGAACTCATCCGCAGCTTTCGCGATGAAGGCCGCGCGGTGCTGCTGGTCGACCACAACGTCAAGAGCGTCGCCGCATTGGTCGACCGGGTACTGGCGATGTATCTCGGCGAGGAAATCGTCACCGGCCGCGCCGACGAGGTGATGCGCAACGAAACCGTGCGCCGGGTCTATCTCGGCGGCGCGATCGAGACCTCGGCGCGACCCGAAACCAGCTTCAAGGACAAGGTGCCGCTGCTGCAGGTCGAGAACGTCAGCGTCTATTACGGCAAGGCGCAGGCGCTGGAAAACGTCTCGATCCATGTCCATCAGGGCGAATTCGTCTCCGTGGTCGGCCTGAACGGCGCCGGCAAGACCACGCTGTTCAACACCATTTCGGGCTTTTTGCCCTATACCGGTGAAATCCTCCGCGACAGCGAAAAGCTGCGCGGCACCAGCCCGGCGCGGATCGCCCGCAGCGGCATCGTGCAGTGCCCGGAATCGCGCGAGCTGTTCGGCGAGATGAGCGTCCGCGAAAATCTCGATCTCGGGGGGCAGCATCTCGCGGAAGAGGAGAAGACGAGGCAATTGGCGTGGCTGTTCGAACTGTTTCCGATCCTGAAGGAGCGGCAGAGCCAGATGGCGCAGACGCTGTCCGGCGGCGAGCAGCAGATGCTGGCGATCGGCCGGGCGCTGATGATGCAGCCGAAGATCCTGATCCTCGACGAACCGACGCTCGGTCTTGCGCCGGTCATTCTCGAACAATTGTCGAAGGCACTGGAGAAATTGCGCCAGACCACGCCGATCACGGTGCTGTTGGGCGAGCAGAACGTTACCTTCGCGTTGCCGCATGCCGACCGGGTCTACGTGCTCGAGCATGCGCGGATCGTCTGGGAAGGCGATCCCGGGCGTTTTGCCGAGGAGGCCGGCACCGGTTATCTCTGAGATCGAAATTGTAAACCGGGCGGCGCGCCGATACGGTTACGACAAAATCTTCCGGGGAAACGCCATGGCCAGACGACTGATCGACATCTCCGTGCCGCTGCAGAACGACGTGCCGGCCGATCCGCCGGGCAACCATCCGACGATCCAGTATATCGACCACCAGCAGGGCCTGCCGCGCATGCTGCAGTTCTTCGAAGGCCTGAAGGCGGAGGATCTGCCGGACGGGCAGGGCTGGGCGGTCGAGCAGGTCAGTCTCTCCACCCATAACGGCACCCATCTCGATGCGCCCTGGCACTTTCATCCCACGATGAATCGCGGCGAGCGCTCATGGACCATCGACGAAGTGCCGCTGGAATGGTGCCTGCAGCCGGGCGTGAAACTGGATTTTCGCCATCTGCCCGACGGCTATGTGGCGACCGCGAAGGATGTCGAGAACGAACTCAAGCGCATCGGCCACACGCTTTCGCCGCTGGAGATCGTGGTGGTCAACACCTCGGCCGGGGCCAAATACGGCCGGCCGGATTACGTCACCTCCGGCTGCGGCATGGGCTATGAAGCGACGATGTACCTGCTCGAGCGCGGCGTGCGGCTGACCGGCATCGACGGCTGGAGCTGGGACGCGCCGTTCGTCTACACCGCGAAGAAATATGCCGAGACCAAAGACGCCAGCCTGATCTGGGAAGGCCACAAGGCCGGACGTCACATCGGCTATTGCCACATCGAAAAGCTGCATAACCTCGAGCAATTGCCGTCGACCGGTTTCACCGTGTCGTGTTTCCCGGTCAAGATCGAACGCGCATCCGCGGGCTGGACCCGGGCGGTGGCGATCATCGACGGCTAAAGCCGCGAGGCGGCGCGCCGCTACTTCTTCATGCTCATGATGAAAGCCGCGATATCCTGGGCGTCGTTACCTCGCAGCGGCACGTTCGGCATGGTGGCGTGCGGCAGCCGCAGGAACGAGGCGATCATCTCGAAGGTGATCTTCTCCTTGGCCGCGATCGCTGCAAATGATTGCGCCCTGGATTTTCCCGGAACAGGATCGATCGCGTGGCACTCCGTGCACCACCGCTCCGACAGCCGCCGGCCATGTTCGACGTTCTGGGCGAAGGCCTGACCGAGGCTTCCGAACAGGGCAAGCGCCAGGGCAGGATACAACACCCGCCGGCATCGATTCATGGTTTTGCGCCGGGCGCTCACAGCGGCTCGTCGTCGGCCGTCGAGGGCTGCTGTTGCAATGAGACAAAATCCCCACCGCCAAGATCCTCCTCCGGCGGCGGATAGGCGCGCGCCTCCAGATTATCGAGTACCTTCCTGACGCCCGGAACATTTTCCGCGGCGACGATCGCTGCCTGCCGGGTTTTCTTGCTCGCGACAACGCCGCTCAGGCTCACGACCCCGTCGCGCGCCGTGACCTTGAGCCTGCAAGGCCCCCAGGCCGCGCCGTCCATTGCCGCGACGACTTGCTCGCGAATACGGTCGTCGTCGGCCGATGGGCTGGGCGCATGGCGGGCGAGGTCGGCGACGGTGGCCAGGAAATCCGAGCGGGTCACGATTCCGACCAGACGATTGCCGCGCACCACCGGAAGGCGCTTGACGTTATTGGATTCCATGATCTCGACGATCTCATCGAGCGGCGTATCCTCCGTGATGGTCAGGGGATCCGTCGTCATGATCTGGCCGACCTTGCGGCCATGGGCATGAACGAAGTCGGCCGCGACCCGGTCGGTTCCGACCAGAAAACTCAGCCAGCGGCCGCGCTTTCGCTGCGTTCCGATCTCCGCGCGGCGGATGAAATCGCCTTCCGAAATGATGCCGATCAGCTCGCCGTCGGCGTCGACCACGGGCAGGCCGCTGACGTGGTGCCGCAGCATGGTGTCAACCGCCTCGGCGATCGGTGCATCGGCACCGATCGTAATGACGTGCTGGGTCATGATTTGATGCGCGTGCATTAAGGGTCTCCAGGCGCGATATTCATAGCCTACCCGGACAAGCTAATTGAAAAGGGCACTGTCGGCTTGATCAGAGTCAACCTGAAGGCCCGGCGCAAGCACTTCCGCCTGAACTCGACGGCCATGTGCTCAGTACAGACAGGAGAAGGCACGTTGACGCCGGCCCTCGGGCCAAGCCGGTCGGAAAAGGCTCAAATCGGCGCAGTCTCAGCGCGGAGACCGGCGCCGGTGCGACCGGCGTTTCAGGACAACCGGCTGGACGCGCATCGCGGCCTCAAGACCGCCAAACATGAGAAGCAGCAGAAGGACTTTCACCGTTTCGCCTGTCATATCGTCACCTACGCAGACCGCTGCGCCCTATGGGGACTCACTATTGGTATAAGAGCGCAAAGGCCCGGCCTGTTCTTGCTCCAGATCAATATTCCGGCAAAAATCTGCGGTCCGGCTCTTCAGGCCACCGCCGCCTGTTTGCTTTCCTCCAGCGCCGCGGCAATCGCGTCGTCGACACGCTCGAGCCAGACGAACTCCAGCCTGTCGCGGGCGCCTTGCGGAATATCGTCGAAGTCCCGCCGGTTTCGCGCCGGCAGCATCACCCGGGTCAGTCCGGCCGCCGCGGCGGCGACCACCTTTTCCTTGATGCCGCCGACCGGCAGCACTAGACCGCGCAGCGATATCTCGCCGGTCATCGCGGTGTCGCTCCTCACCGTGCGGTTGGTGAGCAGGGAGGAAAGCGCCGTAAACATTGCAACGCCCGCGCTCGGTCCGTCCTTCGGCGTGGCGCCGGCGGGGACATGGACGTGGATGTCGCTCTTCTCGAACAGCGAGGGGTCTATCCCTAGCTGGGCGGTGCGGCTCTTCACCAGTGTCAGCGCGGCCTGCGCGCTTTCGCGCATGACGTCGCCGAGCTGGCCGGTCAGGATCAATGCGCCTTTTCCGGGAACGCGGGTCGCCTCGATAAAGAGGATGTCGCCGCCGACCGGCGTCCATGCGAGCCCCGTCGCCACGCCGGGGAGGCTGGTGCGCATGGCGATCTCGCCCTCGAAACGGGGCTGGCCGAGCACGTCCGTGAGGTCATTGGCGGTGAGGATGACCTTGCTCGAACTGCCCTCGGCGATCTGCACTGCGGCGTGCCGCAGCGCTTTGCCGATTTCCCGCTCCAGCGAGCGGACGCCGGCCTCGCGGGTGTAACCCTTGATCATCAGTCGCAGCGCGTCGATTTCGATCTCGGCCTGTTCCGGCTTCAGGCCATTGGCCTCGAGCTGGCGGCGAACCAGATAGCGCCGCGCGATCTCGAGCTTTTCATCCTCGGTGTAGCCCGGCAGGCTGATGATCTCCATGCGGTCCTGCAGCGGCCCCGGAATCGTATCCAGCATGTTGGCGGTGGCGACGAACGCGACGCGGGAAAGATCGAACGGCACGCCGAGATAGTTGTCGCGGAACGTCGAATTCTGTTCGGGATCGAGGACTTCGAGCATCGCCGCCGATGGATCGCCCTGGATACCGCGGCCCATCTTGTCGATCTCGTCGAGCATCATCACGCAATTGCGCGCGCCTGCCTTCTTGATGCCCTGGATGATATTGCCCGGCAGGGCGCCGATATAGGTGCGCCGGTGACCGCGGATCTCGGCCTCGTCATGAACGCCGCCAAGGCTGACGCGGACGAACGGCCGTTCCATGGCGCGCGCGATCGATTGTCCCAGCGAGGTCTTGCCGACCCCGGGCGGTCCGACGAAGCACAGGATCGGCGCCTTGCCGTGCGGGGCAAGTTTTCTGACAGCCAGATATTCGACGATCCGGCTCTTGATCTTCTCCAGGCCGAAATGGTCCTCGTCGAGGATGCGCCGGGCCTCGGGAATATCGATGGTCTTTTCGGGCGGCAGCGCCCATGGCAGCTCGATCAGCCAGTCGAGATAGCTGCGGACCATGCCGGCTTCGGCGGCCGCTTCCGGCATTCGCTCGTAGCGGCGTACTTCCTTGCGGGCCTGGCTCTCCGCCTCCGGCGGCATCCCCGCCCTGGCGATCGCCTCGTTCAGCTCCGCGACCTCCTGGGTCTTGCCGTCGCCTTCGCCCAATTGACGCTGAATGGTCGCCATCTGCTCGCGCAGGATGGCCTCGCGCTGGCGCTCGTCGAAGGTGGCTTTGGTCTTCTGGCCGATCTCGGCCGTCAGCCGCAGCACTTCGAGCCGCTCGGCGAGGTGGCGCGAAACCTTCTCCATGCGCTCGGCGAGGTCGATGGTCTCCAGGATCTCCTGCTTGTCCTCGGGCTTGATGTCCATGTAGGAGGTCGCGAGATCGGCGAGTGCCGCGGGAGAGGTGGTCGACTGGAATGCGGCGAGAAGCTCCGGCGGCGCCTGCGGCAACAGTTGAATGGCTTCGATGGCCAGCCTTTGCAGGTTGAGAAACTGCGCCTCGATCTCCGGCGAGCTCGTCGTCGGTTCCGGAATATGCAGTACCCGCGCCACGGGGAATGGTGTGCCGGGAAGGAAATCGAGAATGCGGGCGCGTTGAACGCCCTGGCAGATGATGTGGTGGCTTTCATCCGGCGCGGTAATGTAGCGGACGATGTTGGCGACGGTGCAGACGCGGTGGAGTTCGTCGGGACCCGGATCGTTTGCCTCGGGGTTTCGCTGCAGCAGGATCCCGATCGGCCGCTGCTCGCGCAGCGCCTGTTGCGCAGCGGCGATCGATTTCGGCCGGCCGATGGTGATGGGAGCGACGACGCCCGGAAACAGCACGGTATTGCGCACCGGGACGATGATCAGGGCATCGCTCGGGATCGGCACGGTCTCCGCCTGGGTGGTGGCGGTGGCAGACGACGCTGAAACGGGTTCTTCGTTGGCTGGCGACATGACGATCCTCACACAGACTTTGCCAGACGCAAGACGATGCATCCGTTCACGGCGTAGCGGCTGACGGCGTAACGCCCCGTTGGCAATACGATGCGGCGTTCGAACCGGCCCTGCGGGAGCTCAAGCCGGTGAATCCTGGCATTGCGCAGTTCGACGGGCAGCACCCGTTGTCCGCTGATGACAAGCGTTCCGTTTTCGATCACGGCTTCGACCTGCTCGGGGTCGACACCGGGCAGGGCGACGAGAATCAGAATTTCCCGGTCGGTCTCCAGCACGTCGATCGGAGGTTCCCAGCTGGGCTCCCGCGAGCCCGCCCTCGACTGCAGGCTGAAGAATTGCTGACGCAATCGTTCGGCGCGGGCCAGCGAATCGATCGCCTCGGACAACATCCAGTTGACGGGATCTTTGGTCGACATGGGCTCTCTCGCGTTTTTCTCAATTCCCGAAAACAATGCCGGGCGCGATCCGCGAACGCTGAAAGGCATCCGGCGGGGATCGCCGAATAGTTCTACGCTTGCGCTATCGCGTCAATCAAAAGCCAGGCAGAATCGGAAGGCGGCCCTTGCTATGGCGTAGCCGGAGACTCGGACCGCATTCGCGCGATGATCCCGGCGGCAATCTGCATGGTCGCGCCGATCGCCCAGCCAGAACCGATCAGGAGGGCGGTGCCCGTGTGCGCGATCTCGCCCAGAACAATGAAGGAAGCGGACACCACCACCGCTACCGCGGTGAGGAACGTGCCGGCCGCGCTGAGCAGTTCCACGGTATCCCACGCGGAACCCAATCCATGCCGGAGCGGCAGGTGCATCTTGTGATCCGGAGGAACGCGGGGCAGATCGATTCCGAGATAGAAGCCGGCGGCACCGTAAAAGATCATGGCCAGCAGGGTGACCGCTGAATCAAAGAAGGCGATGTTGGCCCTTCCCACATGCAAGGCGATGAACAGCCCGCACGACGCTCCGGTCAGGGCGAGCCCGGTCCGTTCCAGAACGTGCGCCCACCGGCTGATGGTGGAGCGGGTATCCCATGGTTCGGTGCGCTTGATCATCTTGTTTGTTTACCAAAGGGGAACTGGGGAGCGATTGACAAAGATCAAGACCCGCCCTTTCGCTTCTTGGAAGATGCTATTTGCCCGCATGTTGACCCGCATCAAAGTGGACCGCCGGTTTTAAGCCAGTATAGTATTTTGACGGCATGACCGTCTCTTCAGCCGGCCGGAGGGCAATTGACCCAAGCACAGTCAACGAGCCGCAGCGAGGGCATCTCATTGCGGCAAATGCTTCCCAATGCCGTCACGGGGGCCGCATCGCTTGCCGGCCCGATTGCCGAAACCCAGCCTGGACGTACCATCAAGGCGCCGCATTATCTCACCGCGCATTACTGGTGGGCCTATGTGCATCCCAGGGCCATCTGGTTCTTCGAGCGGCAATGGCTGGTCAACCTCATCCTGTGGGGCAACTATAAGCGGCTGCGCGACGCGGCGATGACGGAATTGGGGGATGTGCTTCCCGGCAGGACCCTGCAGGTGGCCTGCGTCTATGGCGATCTCACCGGCGAGCTGACGCAGCGCGTTGCGGCCGGCGGCGGCAGGCTGGATATCGTCGACGTGCTGCCGATGCAGCTGGAAAACCTGCGAAACAAGCTGCCTTCCGGCTCGACGGCACGGCTGCTGGCGATGGATTCCGCCGACCTCAGGCTTCCCGACGCCAGCTATGATCGGGCGCTGTTGTTTTTCCTCTTGCACGAACAGCCCGCAGCTCATCGCGAGCGAACGCTGAGCGAGGTATTCCGCGTGGTCAGGCCGGGCGGCGAGATCGTCATTGTCGATTATGCCCTGCCGCGCTGGTGGCATCCGTTGCGCTATATGTGGCGGCCGTTGCTCGCAGCGCTCGAGCCCTTCGCGCTGGATCTGTGGCGTGACGAGATCGTCCGTTGGCTGCCCGCGGCCGCGCAGAGCGGATGGCGCAAGCAGTCGTTCTTCGGCGGGCTCTATCAGAAAGTCGTGATCAAGCGCTGAGCGGTCAGACCGCGATCAGCGCGCCGGCGGCAACGAGAATCAGCAGCCACGCCGTGCCATAGCACGCTGCCTTGACGGCGACGCCGCCCCCCAATCCGAGATCGTGCGCCGTCATCCGCAGGCGATGCGCGGCATGCCAGGCCGGCAGCGCCACCGCAACGAACAGAATCAATTTGCCGATCGGATGGCGCGCGAACGCCGCGATCGTCTCATAATCCAGATGGATAACGCCCAGCGGCACCAGCACGCCGGTGATCAGGATCAGCACCGGCGTGATCAGCGCCGCCACCAGTCCACCACCGGCAAAGGGCAGCCAGAGGACCGGCTTGTTCGATCTCGCCATGGCCTACGCTCCCGCTGCAATCAGCACGACGGCCGATATCGCTGCCCAGGCGACGTAATGGGCGCCGACGATCAGGGTGCCGGGCACCGGTTCACCCTTCACCATCAGCGGCATCGCCTTCGGCGTCAGCGCGAACCAGGTCACGCTGTGATAGACGGCGAAGACGAGGCACAGCAATTGAAAAACCACCCCGGGCGGACTGGAGAACGCCGCGACGAATCCGTCCCATGCCGCCTGGCCTTGCGCCAGCCGGATAAGCCCGATGGCCAGCAGCGCGCAATACAGGCCGACGAACAGGCTGGTCAGTTCGCGGACCATGTAGGCGACGTAGCGCGGATGCTGCAGCCACCAGCTCCGTTCAACCTTGCGTATATAAGGGCGGCGGCTCATCGATGCGCTCCCGGCGTCAGCAGATCCTTGAGCCAGTCGACGGAAGCGGAAATCTTGGTCTGCTGGATCGCGGCGGCGGGATCGACCTGTTTGGGACAAACCTGCGAGCAGGCGCCGACGAAGGTGCATTCCCAGATGCCCTCGTTGCTGGCCACCGTTTCGGCGCGCGCGTTCTTGCCGCCGTCGCGGGAATCGAGATTGTAGCGGTGCGCCAGCGCCAGCGCCGCCGGACCGACGAAATCCTCGTTCAGGCCTACTTGCGGGCAGGCGGCGTAGCACAGCACGCAGTTGATGCACTGGGTATACTGGTGGAAGGCGTTGAGCTCGGCCGGCGACTGCAGATATTCGCCGTCGCTCAGCGGCTTGTCCTCCCTGGGGATCAGCCAGGGCTTCACCCCCGACAGCTTGTCCATGAAGCTGTCCATCACGATCACGAGGTCGCGTTCGATCGGGAAGTGGTCGAGCGGTTCGATCCGGATCACGCCGCCGCGGTAGTCGCGCAGGAAGGTGTGGCACGACAGTTTCGGCTCGTTGTTGATCATCATGCCGCAACTGCCGCACACCGCCATATGGCAGGACCAGCGATATGACAGCGTGGCGTCGAGATTGTCCTTGATGTGATTGAGCGCATCGAGCACCACCCAGTCGTCCCTGAAGGGAACGGTGTAGCGCTGGAAATGCGGCTCGCTGTCGGTCTCGGGGTGGTAGCGCAGGACCTCGAGCGTGACGGTCTCGCTCATGTCGCGGCTCCCCCGTAAACGCGTTCGGCCGGCTGCGACCTGGTGATCACGACGTCGAGATAGCTGACCTGTGGCGGGTCGGCGCCGCGATAGCGCGCCAGGCTGTGCTTGAGATAGTTGGCATCGTCGCGTTTGGGATATTCGAGGCGCTGGTGCGAGCCGCGCGATTCCCTGCGCTCCAGCGCCGAATGCGCCATGGCCTCGGCGACATCGAGCATGCAGCCGAGCTCCAGGGTCTGGATCAGATCGGTATTGAAGACGTTGCTGCGGTCCTGCAACTGGATCTTGCCGTAGCGTGCGCGCAGATCTGCCAGCGCGCCGCAGGTCTGTCGCAGCGTGTCCTCGCTGCGGTAGATGCCGGCGCCGCTTTCCATGGTGTCGTTCATCGCCTTGCGCAGGCCGGAGACGGTGTCGCTGCCGCCCTCGCGGGCGAACAGTTCGCGCAGGCGCGTTTGTGCCGCCTCGGCGGCTTTTGCGTCCGCGCCGGGCTTCGGATGGGCGCTGGCAAAGGCTGCGGCGCTGCGACCGGCGCGGGCGCCGAACACGACGATTTCGGCAAGCGAGTTGGAGCCGAGGCGGTTGGCGCCATTGATCGAGACGCAGGCGCATTCGCCGGCGGCGAACAGGCCGGGCAGGGAAGTCGCGGTATCGATATCGGTGTGAATGCCGCCCATGGTGTAGTGCACCACCGGCCGCACCGGGATCAGTTCGTGCACCGGATCGACGCCGACATAGGCCTCCGCCAGTTCGCGCACCATCGGCAGCCGCTCGTTGATTTTCTTTTCCCCGAGGTGACGGATGTCGAGATGCACCACGTCGCCGTGCGGCGTCTTGATGGTGCGGCCCTTCTGCTGCTCGTGCCAGAAGGCCTGGCTCAGGCGGTCGCGCGGCCCGAGTTCCATCGCCTTCTTGCGCGGCCAGGGATCGGGCGGGCCAAGATTGTAGTCCTGCAAGTAGCGGTAACCGTCCTTGTTGACGAGGATGCCGCCTTCGCCGCGCGTTCCTTCGGTGATCAGGATGCCGGTGCCCGGCAGCCCCGTCGGGTGGTATTGCATGAATTCCATGTCTTTCAGCGGCACCCCGGCGCGATAGGCCATCGCCATCCCGTCGCCGGTCTTGATGGCGCCGTTGGTGGTGAAGGGGAAAATGCGCCCGGCGCCGCCGGTGGCGATGACGACCGCGCGGGCGCGAAACGCCACCATGCGGCCCGATCGCATCTCGATCGCGATGACGCCGGTGCAGCGGCCGTCCTCGACGATCAGGTCGGTCGAGTAATATTCGTCGAAGCGCCTGATCGAGGGATATTTCAGCGAGGTCTGGAACAGCGTGTGCAGGATATGGAAGCCGGTCTTGTCGGCGGCGTACCAGGTGCGCTCGATCTTCATGCCGCCGAACGGCCGCACCGCGACTTTGCCGTTCGGTTCGCGGCTCCAGGGACAGCCCCAGTGTTCCAGTTGCAACAGTTCCAGCGGGGCGGTGTTGACGAACAGTTCGACCGCATCCTGGTCGCACAGCCAGTCGCCGCCGGAGACCGTGTCGTGGAAATGGTTGTCGAGGCTGTCATTGTCCTTGATGACGCCGGCCGCACCGCCTTCGGCGGCCACGGTGTGGCTCCGCATCGGATAGACCTTGGAGATCAGCGCCAGCGTGAGCGAAGGGTCGGCTTCGGCCACCGCGATGGCGGCGCGCAGGCCCGCGCCGCCGGCCCCCACGATAGCGACGTCGATTTCGATCACGTCCATGAGGCACCGTTCCCGAGAACGGCCGGCTGCTCCGCCAGCCTGCTCTGCGAACGATCAATGCGCCATGACCATGGGAGAACGCGTTGATCCAGGTCAACATTCCATCCGATTTGCACCGAAAATAGTGGGTTTGTGGCGCCCCGGCCGCCAGCTACGCCGCGTGATCACAGGCCCCGGCATCAGCCGAGGCCGTGGGTGGGCGATTCAGGTGCGTCATTGATCTAGCGCAAGGACGCGTATCGATTTGGTGCCGACCTTCGCATTTGGAATGCTCTGCGAGAGACTCTCAGAGACTCTCCACGAACGACAAGGACTCCGCGAAAGACGGCGTTGACGACCCGGGCGCGCGAGGAGTCCTCAACGGCTCGGCGTCGCGCGATCAAAAAGCAACAAAAGGGAGAGATAACATGCCCAACACCCGGCTGCGGCTCGCCGCTCTGTCGGCTGCCGCCATCTTCAGTATCGCGGTTTCCGATAGCGCGATCGCCCAGAAGAAGTACGACACCGGCGCGACCGACACCGAAATAAAAATCGGCAACATCATGCCGTACAGCGGTCCCGCCTCGTCCTACGGGCTTATCGGCAAGACCGAGGAGGCCTATTTCAGGATGATCAACGATCAGGGCGGCATCAACGGCCGCAAGATCAAGTTTATCAGCTACGATGACGGCTACAGCCCGCCGAAGGCGGTCGAGCAGGCGCGCAAGCTGGTCGAGAGCGACGAGGTCCTCATCGTGTTCAATCCGCTGGGAACGCCGTCGAACTCCGCGATCCAGAAGTACCTCAATTCGAAGAAAGTACCGCAACTGTTCGTCGCCACCGGTGCCACCAAGTGGAACGATCCGAAGGGCTTTCCATGGACCATGGGCTGGCAGCCGAGCTACCAGAGCGAGGCGCAGATCTACGCCAAGTACATCCTGAAGGAGAAGCCGGACGGCAAGATCGCCGTGCTTTATCAGAACGACGATTTCGGCAAGGATTATCTCAAAGGACTCAAGGACGGGCTCGGCGCCAGGGCGTCGATGATCGTCACCGAGGAAAGCTACGAAACCACCGAGCCGTCGATCGACTCCCACGTCGTCAAGATGAAATCCACCGGCGCCGACGTGTTCGTCAGCATCACGACGCCGAAATTCGCGGCGCAGGCGATCAAGAAGCTCTCCGAACTGCAGTGGAAGCCGATGCAGGTCGTCGCCAACGTCTCGGCTTCGGTCGGCAGCGTGCTGCAGCCGGCCGGCTTCGAGAATGCGCAAGGGTTGCTCTCGGCCGCCTATGCCAAGGATGGCGCCGACCCGCAGTGGAACGACGATCCCGGCATGAAGAAATGGTCGGCGTTCCTCGACAAATACATGCCCGGCGCCAATCGCACCGACGGCAATCTGGTCTTTGGTTACGGCGTCGCGCAGACGCTGGTCGAGACGCTCAGAAAATGCGGCGACGACCTGACCCGCGCCAATGTGATGAAGCAGGCGGCGAGCCTGAAGGACTTCGTGCCCGATACCCTCTTGCCGGGCGTCAAGATCAACACCTCGGCCACCGACTTCGCGCCACTGTCGCAGCTGCAGATGATGCGGTTCAAGGGCGAGAAGTGGGAGCTGTTCGGTGATATCATCAGCGGCGACATCGCCACCAATTGACGGTCGTTGCGCGAGCCGGATCCGACATGCAAGGACCGCCTACGGGCGGTCTTTGACCGACGGAGATCCTGTTGGCGGGCGCCGTGGTGGTTTACTGATCTCGACCAGGACAGGAGCGGTCAGATGAACGGTGCCCAATCTCTGGTTCAGACGCTGGTCAATTGCGGCGTCGATACCTGTTTCGCCAATCCCGGCACTTCCGAAATGCATCTGGTCGCGGCCCTCGACACCGTGAAGGGATTGCGGCCGGTGCTGTGCCTGTTCGAAGGCGTCGCCACCGGGGCGGCAGACGGGTATGGCCGCATCGCCGGAAAGCCCGCCGCGACGCTGCTTCACCTCGGGCCGGGTCTCGCCAACGGCCTTGCCAATTTGCACAACGCCCGCCGTGCGGCGACACCGATCGTCAATATCGTCGGCGATCATGCCACCTATCACCTGCAATATGACGCGTTGCTGACATCCGATATCGCCGGCTTCGCCCGCCCGGTATCGGGTTGGATCCACGAGACCAAGAGTGCAGGGCTCGCCGCAGGCGATGCCGCAAGGGCGGTGCAGGCCGCGCGCGCCGCGCCCGGCGGTATCGCCACCCTGATTTTGTCCGCCGACGCCGCCTGGAACCCCGCCGAGCGCGCCGCGCAAGCGTTGCCCGATATCGGGCCCGCGGTCGTGCAGCCGGATGCGATCGAAGACGTCGCCAGGCAGATCTCGAATGGCAAGAAGACGGCGATGCTGCTGCGCGGCCGCGCCTTGGCCGGCGACGGGCTGGAGGCCGCGGGCCGTATCCACGCCAAGTCCGGGGCACGGCTGCTATGCGACACCTTTGCGCCGCATGCCGAGATGGGGGCCGGCCGCGTGCCGGTGGAGCGCATTCCCTATTTCGGCGAGCAGGTCACGGCATTTCTTGCCGGAACCGAGCAGCTGGTCATGGTCGGCAGCACGCCGCCGGTGTCGTTCTTTGCCTATCCGAACAAGCCGAGCTGGTGCGTGCCGGAAGGCTGCGAGCTGATCTATCTCGCGCAACCGCATGAGGATGGCGCCCGCGCCTTGCAGAATCTGGCCGACGCACTGGATGCGCCGCAGCAGATCTCAGTTCGCGTGCCGCTGCAGCTGCCGGGCCTGCCGACCGGCCTGTTGAATTCGCTCAGCGTGGCCCAGATCATCGCGCATCTGACGCCGGATCATGCGATCTATGCGGACGAATCCAACACCGCCAGCCTGCCGCTGTTGATGACGCTGGCGCGTGCGCGGCCGCACACGCATCTGCCGCTGGCCGGCGGCTCGATCGGGCAGGGGTTGCCGCTTGCCGTCGGCGCGGCCTTGGCCGCTCCCGACCGCAAGGTGGTCTGTCCGCATGGCGACGGCGGCGCCGCCTACACCATGCAGGCGCTATGGACCATGGCGCGCGAGAAGCTGGACGTCACCACGGTCATCTACGCCAACCGGTCCTACGCGATCCTCAATTACGAGCTGTACCGGGTGGGCGTGACGACGGTCGGAGAAAACGCGCGCTCGACGCTCGATCTGCACAATCCGGAAATGAACTGGACGCAGATCGCCAGCGGTCTCGGCGTAGAGGCCAGCCGCGCCACCACGGCCGAAGAGTTCGCCGCGCAATATGAATCGGCGATGAGGCACAGAGGGCCGCGCCTGATCGAAGCCATGATTTGAGGAGTCTTCGTCGTGGACACAGTCGAAGCGCTGCGGGCAATCGCAGGTGAGACCGGCGTATTGAGCGCCGCCGAAATCGCAACGCGTTCCGCCGGCATTCTGCGTCCCGACACGCTCAAGGCGCGGGCACTGGTGCGGCCGAAGGACACCGGGGACGTTTCGAGAGTCGTTCGCTGGTGCCATGACAACCGCATGCCGATCGTGACCCAGGGCGGTCTCACCGGCCTCGTGCACGGGGCCGATGCGTCGCCTGACGAGGTGATCGTTTCATTGGAACGGATGCGCGCCATCGAGGTGATCGATCCGGTTCAGCGCATCGCGGTGGTGCAGGCCGGGGTCACGCTGCAGGCGCTGCAGGATGCGGTCGACGAACACGGCCTCAGCTTTCCGCTCGATCTCGGCGCACGCGGCAGCGCGACGCTCGGCGGCAACGCGGCGACCAACGCCGGCGGCAATCGCGTGATCCGGTACGGAATGATGCGCGACATGGTTCTGGGGCTCGAAGTCGTATTGGCCGACGGCACCATCCTTTCGTCGATGAACCGGCTGATCAAGAATAATTCCGGCTATGACCTCAAGCAGGTTTTTGTGGGCTCCGAAGGCACGCTGGGGATCATCACGCGGCTGGTGCTGCGGTTGCGCGAGAAGCCGAGTTCGCAGGACGTGGCGATCGTGGCGGTGCCGTCGTTCGAGGCATTGACAAAATTGCTCAAGCATATCGACGGCAGTCTCGGCGGATCGCTCTCGGCCTTCGAGGTGATGTGGCAATCCTTCTATCGGCTGGTGACGTCGCCGCCGGCCAGGGGCAAGCCGCCGGTCGGTCAGGACCATCCATATTACGTCCTGATCGAAAGCCTCGGTGCCAATGCCAAACTTGATTCCGAACGCTTCGTCGCGGCGCTGGAATCCGCGCTGGAAGCCAAACTGATTTCGGATGCGGCGGTGGCGCAGTCCGACAGCGACCGGCGCGCGTTCTGGGCGCTGCGTGACGACGTCATGCAGGTGGTGGTCGGCGGCATGCCCGTCGTGTTCGACATTTCGCTGCCTTTGGCGGCGATGGAACAATATGTTGAGGGTTTGGGCAGGGAGCTGCGCGCCGGGATCGGCGAACACAGGCTCTGGATATTCGGCCACCTGGGGGACGGCAATCTGCATGTCATTGTGCAAGTTCCATTCGAGAGCTACATGACGCTGCGGCCGAAAATCGAGGCGCTGGTATATAGTCCGCTCGGCAAGTTCGCGGGATCGATTTCGGCGGAGCACGGGATAGGGCTGGAGAAGAAGCCCTATCTTTCGGTCTGCCGAAGCGAACGCGAGATTGCGCTGATGCGGACGCTCAAGAAGGCGTTCGATCCCGACGGGATTTTAAATCCCGGCAAGATCTTCTGACGGATATGAAATAATGAAAAATCTGCCGCTGGCAAAAGTCTATCAATTGCTGGAGCCCGGCCCCGTCGTGCTGCTGACGACGGCGCAGAAGGGCCGCGCCGACGTCATGACCATGTCCTGGCACATGATGGTCGAATTCGAGCCGCCGCTGGTCGCCTGTGTCGTCAGCAGCGCCGATTACAGCTTTGCGGCGTTGCGCGCGACCAGGGAGTGCGTCATCGCCATTCCGGCGCTGCGCCTGGCGCAGAAGGTCGTCGACGTCGGCAATTGCTCCGGCCGCGACGTTGAAAAATTCGAAAGGTTCGGCCTGACGCCGCGCAAGGCCGCGCGCGTCGGCGCGCCCCTGGTCGCCGAATGCTTTGCCAATCTCGAATGCAGGGTGGTCGATAGCCGCCTCGTGAACAAATACAATCTGTTTATTCTCGAGGTGCTGAAGGCCTGGACCGATCCGAAGCAGCCCAATCCGAAGACCATCCACCACCGCGGCTACGGCAAGTTCGCGGTGGACGGCTCCATGATCAAGCTGAAGTCGAAAATGCGCTGACGGTTCGGCGCGACGTTCGCATTCAGCGGCCAGGCGGAGCCGACATCGTCCCGTTTGGAGCGGAATTCTAGGCTGGTCCTGTGAACGAACAGGCACAGGCGGGGACGAAGGCCGGTTATTCCTGTCACGCCGGACAGATCGGCCTTTGCCGAGGGTTGCAAAAGGCCGTAGAATTTTGTCGATCTGGAACGTTCCTTGCTTCATTGATTCCGTCAAAGCTCTCCTGTCACCCTCACGGATCTCCTGAATGAGCCAACTCATCGTCCACGCCGGCGACTTCACGTTCCAGGCCCGCTTCGAGGAGCAACTGGCGCCCAAGACCTGCGCGGCCTTTCGCAAGGCGATGCCGTTCGAGAGCGAGGCCATCCACGTGCGCTGGAGCGGCGAGGGGGTCTGGATGCCGCTCGGCGATCTCGATTTCGGCATCGGTTACGAGAACCACACCAGCTATCCGGCGCCCGGCCAGATCATCCTCTATCCCGGCGGCATCAGCGAAACCGAAATTCTCCTGGCCTATGGCGGCGTGCATTTTGCGAGCAAGGTGGGACAGCTCGCCGGCAACCATTTCATCACGCTGACTTCGAACCTCGAGAATTTGCCGGCGCTGGGCAAGACCGTGCTGTGGAAAGGCGCGCAGAAAGTCCGATTCGAGGCGGTGTAGATTGGCCGAAGCCCGATATCCCAGGGATCTCCACGGCTACGGACGCAACCCGTCCGATCCGCGCTGGCGGGCAACGCGCGGGTCGCCGCAATGGACTTAGGCGATCCTTACTCCAAAAATCGGCCGGCGCGGTTCCCCATTGAGGCTCTGACGGCGGTCGGGATGGCACCGAACATGTATTGATTCGCTAGGTGCGCCCCGCGGCTTTGGTTATTGGAAAAGCATGAGTGAGATGAACGCGGAAAGCGCCGGGCTCCAACACGCATCTCTTGGCGTTGAGATCGTCGGCCGGATCAACCGACTGGCCGCGATCTCCGAGACGCCGGAGCACTTGACGCGGATCTTCCTCAGCAAGGAGCATCGCGCGGCGGCCGACCTCATCCTGGGCTGGATGCGATCGGCCGGAATGCGCGCCGAGCTCGATGCGATCGGCAATGCCTGCGGTCGGTATGAAGGCGAGCGGCCGGGGTTGCCGTGCCTGATGCTGGGCTCGCATTACGATACCGTCCGCGACGCCGGCAGATGGGATGGCCCGCTCGGGCTGGTCATCGGCGATTTCCTGTGTCGCCGATCTGAACCGGCGAGGGCGGCGGCTGCCGTTCGCGGTCGAGGTGACCGGGCTTTGCCGACGAGGAAGGGGTGCGCTTCGCCTCCACGCTGCTCGGCAGCCGCGCGGTCGCCGGCACTTTTGATGAGAGCGTGCTGGCGGTAAAGGACGCCGCCGGGGTTTCGCTGCGCGAAGCGCTGATCCAATTCGGGCTCGATCCCGACCATATCGGCGCGGCGGCGAGGGCCCCCGGCGAATTGCTGGCCTATGTCGAACTGCATATCGAGCAGGGACCGGTGCTGGAAGGCCTCAACCTGCCGGTCGGGGTCGTGACGGCGATCGCGGGCGCCACGCGGCTGGCGGCAAGTCTCACCGGCATGGCCGGTCATGCCGGAACCGTGCCGATGCCGCTGCGGCGCGATGCGCTGGCGGGCGCGGCCGAATGCATTGTCGAGATCGAGGAGTTCTGCCGCACCGACGAGGACGGCCTGGTCGGCACCGTCGGCTACATCCACGCGATGCCGGGGGCGACCAATGTGATCCCGGGACAGGTCGCGTTCACCATCGACGTCCGCGCGCCGTCGGATGCGCATCGCAAGCTCGCGGTGGCCGATATCGTCCGCAGAATCGAAAATATTGCAAAACGCCGAAAGCTGAAGCTGCAGCTCGACGTCACCCACGAGAACCGCACCGTGCCCTGCGCGCCGTGGCTCAGAAGCCAGGTGGCGGAAGCCGTCGCCGCCGAGGGCTTTCGCGCGTTCGAACTGCCGAGCGGGGCGGGGCATGACGGCATGGCGATGATCGATATTGCCGATGTCGCCATGCTGTTCGTGCGCTGCAAGGGCGGCATCAGCCATCATCCCGACGAACATGTCGAGCTGGCCGATGCCGACGCCGGCGCCCGCGTGCTGCTGCGGCTGATCGAGAATTTTCGGCCGAAGGATATGGCCCAATGAAGCGGGCGCGATTGGTGTCTTGCGGAGCTGCCCGCGAGACGCGATGAATGGGCTTTCGCCCGGGAGACTCTCCGATGCCGCCGAGACCGGAAAGGGCG
The DNA here is from genome assembly GCA_963721275.1 of uncultured Alphaproteobacteria bacterium. Taxonomy (GTDB): domain Bacteria; phylum Pseudomonadota; class Alphaproteobacteria; order Rhizobiales; family Xanthobacteraceae; genus Bradyrhizobium. The sequence goes on from CAVRIQ010000030.1 coordinate 264,880, forward strand.
TTGCTGTTCGACATCGACGGCACGCTGGCCGACACCGACGCGCTCCATGTGGAAGCGTTCAATCAAGTCTTCGCCCCTCGCGGTCATGTCTTCGATCGCGCGCGCGCCGCGAAAGAGCTTATGGGTTTTTCCACTGCTTCGATCGCCGAGCGGTTCCTCCCGGATGAACCGCCAGAACGTCAAGCGGCCATCATGGGAGAGAAGGAAGCCGTTTTCCGAAGCCTCGTTTCCGGGAAAATTCAGCCGATGCCGGGATTGATGACGCTGCTTGCGTTCGCCGATCGCGCCAGTATTCCCATCGTCGCGGTTACCAACGCTCCGCGCCTGAATGCCGAAATGTTGCTTTCCGGACTTGGGATCATGCATCGCTTCAAAGCCGTCGTGATCGGCGATGAGCTTCCGCACGCCAAGCCGCATCCGATGCCGTATCTGGAAGGCCTGCGCGCGGTGAACGCCGCTCCCAATCTGTCGGTGGCGTTCGAGGATTCTCGCTCCGGCATCAAGTCAGCGTCCGCTGCGGGAATTGCGACGGTAGGAATCCGCACGAGCCTCAGCCATGCCGATATGGTCGAAGCGGGTGCGCTTCTGACGGCCGCGGCTTTTGACGATCCCGACTTGATGAAACTGGTCGCGGCGACGATGGGGTGGTGAGGCTGCGGTCGATGACTATCTAAAGGACTGCGGCAAACGGCCAGGCGGGTCGTTGTTCACCGGCCGTCGTGGTCCCAGCCGCAACACGACAACCCGCCAATATGCCCGACTCAGCGTTGGCCTGGTCCCAAGGTTGTTCGGGACGCATGCGCTGCGACGTGCGAAAGCAACGCTGATCTATCGGCGCGCTGGCAATCTCAGGGCCGTCCAGCTTCTGCTTGGGCGTACCAAAATCGAAAGCCGGTGAGATACCGAGGCATCGAAGTAGGTGACGCCCTTATCAAGAGCTGAACAGGTTGATGTCTGAAATGCCCGGGCAGAGCGGACATGCTCTTCCCGCCCTCCAACCGCAAAATCAGACCTGACGGCCCCGAAATTCGAATTCCGCTATTCTCAGAATCGGACATCGTTGCCATGCCTTACTTAACTGCGACACGGCTGCGGCGCCCCTTGCCTCTGCCACGGTTAGGGTTGAACTCGTCAACCGCATCATGCGGCTCCCCGCGTCCGTGCACTGCTGCTGTGCCGATCGAGAATGTCCGGCTTCGCCGAGCCGGCGTGGGTTCAGCAACTGCGCCGCCGTTTCCTCGAGGAGCGTTATGACTGCTTCAGTTCGCTCGCGATGACGAGTGAAGAGCGCGACAAACTGACCCGACGGGCAAATCACTTCTGGTTTTCAGAAATCGTGTCAAGCCCGGGAATCAAAAATATTCCGCTTTCGCCGTCCGGCAAATCACTGGATTGAATCCGTTCGTCTCACCCGACAAGAGGGGCGGCTCGCGATCGTCACGAAACGCGCGGTGGGATGCGATGGACGCGGATGTGCCGACGACGAACGGCATTGAAGCGTACGGCGAAGTCGTGTGGTCCTGACGCCTCGACGCTGGCGTCAAGCTTTTGCGGAACTATCCGTGAAAGTGACGGTGGCAAGAAAGCCGATCACCGGGGAGAGCGCGATATAAGCCGTAAAGCCGTCGCGCAGGGAAAGCCGGGATGCCTCCGCTGGACCTGTATGCTCGTGTGCACTTTGTTTTGTGCAATCCGCACACGAGACCGCGGGTGCAGCGCGCACCCGGCTTTCCCTGCGCCCTCTTTTATCGAGGGCGAGGATTTTCAGCAAAGCTCGGGCCCATGGTGTCGCGAGAATGCGAACCCACGTCCAATTGTCATCCAGTATTTCCGGAGACACCGATGATAGAATCGAGAAGCCGCAACAGGTCGCGCCCTCGGCACCGTTCGTTGCCCGGCCTAACCTGCCGTCACGTCGACCACTTCCTCGCCATCCGGCACCTGCATGGTCTTGGCGCCGTCGAGGTCGCCCTAGACGGCTACGACCACGGTGGCGGACGCTTCCTTTCAGTAGGCCCTCAAAGCAGTAAACCAGGCCATCTGGTGGGCCTGCGCGAATGGGATGCCGGCAAAATTTCGCACAGGCAATGAGCAACTGCACGTCACAAAAGCTGCGCCCAGGGAATGAGCAAACCATCGTTTGGAATACAACTTGCTGAAAATCCAGAGGATTTGCTGTCGCGCGGATGTATTCGGGCATTGTACACAATGGCACGCACTTTGCTTCGTTCGCTTCCGAGAGAGTTCTCTCGCTCGGGGGCGCGAACGCCATGGCGAACTCAAGACAGCCGTCCACCGCTACCGTCGCCGCGGAGCCGGAGCCGATCGATCTCGACTGGTCAGCGACAGCCCTTCTCATCATCGACATGCAGCGCGATTTCATGGAGCCGGGCGGCTTCGGCGAAACGCTCGGCAACGATGTCTCGCAGCTGGCGCGCGCGGTGAAGCCGATCGCATCGCTGCTGGACGCCGCGCGCGATCTCGGCATGCTGGTCGTGCATACCCGCGAGGGCCATCTGCCCGATCTGTCCGACGCACCGCCGGCCAAGGTCGAGCGCGGCGCGCCGTCCTTGCGCATCGGCGATCCCGGCCCGATGGGACGGATCCTGATCCGCGGCGAAGCCGGCCACGACATCATTCCCGAGCTCTATCCGCTCGACGGCGAGATCGTCATCGACAAGCCGGGCAAGGGCGCGTTCTACGCCACCGAACTCGGCGATACCTTGCAGAAATACGGCATCGAGAATCTCCTGGTATGCGGCGTGACCACCGAGGTCTGCGTCAACACCACCGTGCGCGAGGCCAACGACCGCGGCTATCGCTGCGTGGTGCTGGCCGACGGCTGCGCTTCCTATTTCCCCGAATTCCACGAAATGGGCCTGAAGATGATCAAGGCCCAGGGTGGCATCTTCGGCTGGGTCTCGGATTCGGCCGCGGTTCTCACGGCAATGGCAGCGGAGACTTCGAACAATTTGGCAGCGGGAGCATCGCAATGAGCACGAGCATGACGGGGACTGTCGGAAAGCCCGGCTTCAAGCCGGTATTGTGGACATCAGGCGACTGGAACGCCTTCTTCGGATTCGGCACCAATATCCTGGTCAACATGCTGGTGCTTACCGGCCTGTTGCGTTTCGTGCTGAAGATGCCGGATTCTCTGGTGTTCGGCCGCATCCTGCCGGCGCTCGGCCTGATGATGTGCCTGTCGACTTTCTATTATGCATGGCTGGCCTACCGGCTGGCGCAGAAGACCGGCCGCACCGATGTCTGCGCGCTGCCTTCCGGTGTCAGCGTGCCGCACATGTTCATCGTCACCTTCGTGATCATGCTGCCCGTCACCCTCAAGACCGGCGATCCCATGAAAGGCTGGTCGGCCGGTCTCGTCTGGGTATTCTTCCAGAGTTTTATTCTCATGATCGGAGGCTTCATCGCGCCGGTTATCCGAAGAATTACCCCGCGCGCGGCGCTGCTCGGCACGCTGGCCGGCGTCTCGGTGACCTTCATCTCGATGCGGCCGGCGCTGGAAATGTACATGACGCCGCAGATCGGTCTCGTCTGCTTCGCCATCATCCTGGTGAGCTGGTTCGGCGGCGTGAAATATTTCAAGGGAATTCCGGCAGGCCTCGTCGCCATCGCGGTCGGCATGATCATCGCCTGGGGGTCGAACCTGTTCGGTCTCGGGCTCGGCGGCCTGAGCATCAAGGGCGTCGGCGACGCCTTTGCGAGTTTCGGGTTCTCGGTGCCGATCCCGGCGGTCGGACATGTCTTCTCCGGCTTCGAATTTCTCGGCGTCATCCTGGTGACGGCCATTCCGTTCGGCATCTACGATCTCGTCGAGGCCATGGACAATGTCGAGAGCGCGGAGGCCGCGGGCGACGAATATCCGACCACGCGCGTTCTGACCGCCGACGGCGTCGTCAGCCTGATCGGCTGCCTGATGGGCAATCCCTTCATCAACGCGGTCTATATCGGCCATCCCGGATGGAAGGCGATGGGCGGCCGGATCGGCTATTCGGCGGCGACCGGCATCATGGTGGTCGTATTGTCGTGGTTCGGCATCATCTCCGTGCTGCTGGCGCTGGTGCCGGTGGTCGCGATTTCGCCGATCCTGCTTTATATCGGCATGCTGATCGGCGCGCAGGCGTTCCAGACCACGCCGGCCAAGCATGCGCCGGCGATCGTGCTGGCGCTGACGCCGCATCTCGCCGCCTGGGCCAAGCTGCAGATCGACACCATGCTCGGCTCGACCCTGAGCGCGGCGCAGACGGTGGGCGGCCTTGCCGCCGACAAGGTCGGCGACGTCAAGATGGCGGCGATCGCAGCACTGCCGCAACAGGGCGTGCTGTATCACGGGCTCGAAGTGATGGGCGGCGGCTCGATCCTCGCCGGCCTCGTCCTTGGCGCGATCGGCGTGTTCGTGATCGAGCGCGACTTCGCCAAGGCCTCGGCCTTCGCGCTTGCCGGCGCCGTGCTGACCTATTTCGGATTCATGCATGGCGAGGCCGTCGGCATCGGCGGCGGACTCGGCGTGACGCCAGCGGTCGCGCTGGCCTATGCGGTCGTGGCGGCCGGACTGTTCGCGCTCAGCAGACTGGAGACGAGCGCACACTATGTTTCGCATCCGGATATGCCGCTGGCGGCGCCGGCGGAATAACATCCGAACTGCGAGTCCGGCGTCGGCGTGCCGACGTCGGGCTTACGAAATCTCCGGCGTCACGCCGCGAGGTCCAGGAGCCGCGGCGAGCCGCGCAGCAGCACGCTGCGGCCTTTCGGCGTCAGGACGGCACGACCGTCGGCCATTTCGGCCAATTGGAGCGAGACGAGATTCTCGACGACGAATCGATTCAGCCCGCCGGCGCTCGGGGCGGGCGCGCGAAGCCCCTTCAACGTCTCCCATTGATCGGGCGTGAGATCGTAATCGAATTCCGCGTTCATGCTGCCTCTGATGCGCTGGTGACTTTCGTGCGTGTCTTACAAACCGAGCGTGAACGGCATGCGACCACAATGAGTCCGGATTTCGATCAACGCGCATATTGGAATTGTTCTGCATGCGAAATCACAGGTAACGCGACTGTCACAACAACGTGTCAGGGGTGGTGCCGGCTGGAACGAATCATGGGGCACGACATCTGGTGTCGTTGCCCGGACGGGACACACTCTGGAAATCATTGTGCCGCAAAAGGCGTCCGGCAGCGGCTCCCGGCTGAGAGGCATGGGCGTCGCCGGCGGCATTGCCATCGCCGGGCTTGCGATCTTCGCGCTGACGCACGCGCTCAAGCACATCGACTACGACGAAGTCTTCGCCATCGTGGCGCGCACCGACACCGGCCTGCTCGCGCTGGCGCTGATGCTGGTAGCGTTCTCCTACGGCAGTCTGACGATCTACGATCTGCTGGCGCTTCGTACCATCGGTCGAACCGACATTCCCTACCGGATCGCGGCGCTTGCGAGCTTCACCAGCTATCCGATCGCCCATGGCCTCGGCGCGGTGGCGCTGGTTTCGCCGGTGATCCGCTATCGGATCTATGCCCGCAACGGTCTCGGCGCGCTCGAGGTGGCGAACATCTGCTTCCTGACCGGGCTGACATTCTGGCTGGGCAACCTGACGGCGCTGGGGCTCAGCCTGTTTTACGAACCCGCTACCATCGGCCTGGTGGATTACCTGCCGCCGCAGCTCAATCGCGTGCTGGCGGCGGCGGTGCTGTCCGGCGTCGCCGGCTTTCTGGTCTGGAGCTGGCGCGGGCCGAGACGGCTGGGAACGCGCAAGTGGCCGGTCCGGCTTCCGTCGGGGCCCATGGCATTGCTGCAGATCGCCGTCGGGATCTTCGATCTCGGCGCCGCGGCACTTGCGATGTACGTGCTGATCCCGGCCGGGTTGGATATCGACATCTTCCGCCTGACCGCCGTATTCATCGCCGCGACGCTGCTCGGTTTCGCAAGCCATGCACCGGCGGGACTGGGCGTGTTCGACGCCGCGATCCTGCTCGGGCTCGGTGGCGAAGACCGGGAGCCGCTGATCGCGGCGCTCCTGATGTTCCGCTTCCTGTATCACTTCCTGCCCTTCGTGATCGCGCTCGGCCTGTTCGGCGGCGTCGAAGCCTGGCGGAGTTTGCGCGCGAAGCGCTGACCGCGCTTTCCCTTCACACCGGCGAATTGAGCTTGAGCCCGACCATTCCCGCCACGATCAAGGTGAGGCACAGCAATCGAACCGGGTCGGCCGGCTCGCTGTAAACAAGGATACCGACGAGGATGCTGCCGACGGCGCCGATCCCGGTCCACACCACATAGGCCGTGCCGAACGGCAGCGATTTCAGCGCAATCGCCATCAATCCGAAGCTGAGCGCGATCGCAAGCGCAGTCGCAGCCGTCGGCCAGAACCGGGTCAGCCCGTCGGAATATTTCAGGCCGCAGGCCCATGCGATCTCGAGCAATCCCGCCGCAACGAGTGCCAGCCAGCCGCTCACGGCGTTTGGGGCCGCGCCGGCAGCGTCAGCACGGCGTATTGCGCATAGCCGCGGAACGGGCGTTCGAACCCGAGATCCGCGCCGTCGCAGTTGGCCATTGCCGCCAGCACGCCTTCGAGATCGTCGCGCGGCGTGACGTCGAACATCGCAAGCCACCGCAACAGCAGCGCGCGGGCGATCCCGGGCAATCGCTCCTGTCGGCCGAAATCGACCACGTGCAAACGGCCGCCGGGCGTCAGGCGCCTCGCGGCTGCGTGGAGAACACCGCGCCAGTCCGGGATCATCGAGAGGCTATAGGAGATCATCACGTGATCGAACGCCGGCACGCCGAACAAAAGCTGTGGATCGAACGCGGTTCCATCGCCATGGGCGACGCGAATGCGCTCTGTCAGGCCGCGCCGCGAGACGGCTGAGATCGCCGACGTCAGCATTTCGGTCGAAACATCGATGCCGAAAAACCGCGCGTCGGGATAGAGCCCGGCCGCCAGCACCAGGTTTCTCCCGGTGCCGCAGCCGATTTCCAGCACGCTTCGAGCCGGGGGCGGGCTGCAGATCCGAGATCAGCCGGTCCCGGCCGAGCAGATAATATCGCCGCGTGCCGTCGTAGATGTGGCGCTGCCGGCGGTACATCCGGTTCATGCGGCCCGTGGCCTCGTCCGGCCACGCGATTTCGGCGTCGATCTCGGGGGAATAGAGAGACATTCCTGCACCTCCTGGTCACCTGTCGCGTATTTCCTTCGGACGTTCGCGCGACAGCGGTGTGACAGCGGCCTGTGCGCCCTGTCGCAAAACTGCAGTGAGCCGGCGATACCCTGACGAGATTGCTGATTCGAGGGATGGATGAACACGCAACTGATCGCGGACGCGGTTCGCAACTCCAGGGACGAGACCGAGGCGACCGTCTGGGACAGGCTCTTTGCGTTCTGGTTCCGCCGTCTGGTCTACACCCAGATCTGGGAGGATCCGGAGGCCGATCTCGCCGCGCTGCAATTGCCGCTCGGCTCGACTATCGTCACCATCTCCTCCGGCGGATGCAACGCGCTGTCCTATCTCACCGCGCAACCGGCCCAGGTCTATGCGGTCGATCTCAATGAGGCGCATCTTTCGCTGCTCAAGCTCAAGCTTGCCGGGCTCCGGGCATTTTCCAGCTATGCGGAGTTCTGGCAGTTCTTCGGCGAGGCCGCCTCGCGCGCCAATTCCGAACTCTATCGCGAGCGGCTGTGGCTGATGCTGGACGCCGATGCGCGCGCCTACTGGGACACGCGCAATATCATCGGCCGGCCGCGGCATGCCTATTTCACCGACGGTTTTTACCGCCACGGCATGCTCGGCCGTTTCATCGGTCTCGCGCATCTGTTGGCGAAAGTCGCCCGCATCGATCTCACGGCGTTGCTGACCGGCAGAGCGGATGACCCCGAACGCCTGCAGGCGCTCGATCGTCTGGATCGGCTGTTTCATTCGCCGCTGGCGCGCTTGCTCACCGGCACCCCCGCGCTGCTGTTCAGTCTCGGCATTCCGCCGCAGCAGCGGGCGCTGCTCGGCGCGGACGCCCCGCTCAACCAGGTGCTGCATCAGCGGTTGCTGCGCCTGATCAATGGTCACCCCAACGACACCAATTATTTCGCGTGGCAGGCACTGCATCGCAGCTATCCCGGTCCCGGCGACCGCTGCCTGCCGCCTTATCTGCAACGCCGTCAGTTCGATCGCATGCGCGACGGCGCCGGCCTGATCATTCCGGTGCACGCCAATCTCCGGCTGTTCCTGGAAAATCTTCCGGCGCGCGAGGTCGATGCCGTGATCCTGCTGGACTCGCAGGACTGGATGGCGGCAGACGAGATCGGCGCGCTCTGGAATGCGATCGACCGCACCGGCAGCGACGAGGTTCGCGTGATCTTCCGCACCGCCGGTACCGGGTCTCCGCTGGAGAGCGCGGAGCTTGCGGACTTGCGGCAAATCTGGCGTCGCGACGAGGAACGCAGCGCCATCGGCTTTAAGCAGGACCGCTCGGGAATTTACGGCGGCTTCCACTGCTACGTCAGGCGCTGATCGAACCCGGCGCCGCGCGGCTCGAGGTTCTCCCTCACGGCTGGCCCGATCCGCCGGCGGAGCCGTAGACCTGGCCGGTGGCGAAGCTGGCGTCGGCCGACGCGAGTTGAACATAGATCGAGCCGAGTTCGGCGGGCTGGCCGGCGCGGCCGATCGGCGTCTGGCCGCCGAACTTTTCCAGTTTCTCCTGGGTCGCGCCGCCGGAGACCTGCAGCGGTGTCCAGATCGGCCCGGGCGCCACCGCGTTGACGCGAATTCCCTTTGGCGCGAGCTGTTTTGCCAGCGACTTGACGTAGTTCATCGTCGCCGCCTTGGTCTGCGCATAGTCGTAGAGGTCGGGCGAGGGGTCATAAGCCTGCTCGGAAGCGGTACCGATGATGACCGAGCCGGGTTTCAAGTGCGGCAGCGCCGCCTTGATGATCCAGAACGGCGCGTAGATGTTGGTCTTCATCGTGGCGTCGAAATCCTCCGTCGTGACATCGAGGATCGAAGCCCGGGTCTGCTGCCGGCCGGCGTTGCTGACCACGATGTCCAGACCGCCAAGTCCCTTGACCGCGCGCTCGACCAGCTCCTGACAGAATTTCTCGTCGCGGAGATCGCCGGGAATGGCCAATCCGGTTCGTCCCTCCGCCCTGATCAGGTCGATGACTTCCTTCGCGTCCGGCTCTTCGGTGGGGAAATAATTGATCGCGACGTCGCAGCCCTCGCGCGCATAGGCGATGGCGGCCGCGCGGCCCATGCCGGAATCTGCCGCCGGTGATCAGCGCCTTGCGACCCAACAGCCGGCCCGAGCCCTTGTAGCTGGTCTCGCCGTGATCCGGCCTCGGATCCATCTTGCTCGCGAGTCCCGGCCAGGGCTGCGATTGCTTCTTGTAGGGCGGCCTCGGATATTTATCGACCGGGTTCCGCAATTCGGGCTCGCGCGTCATGTCATCATTTCCTTTGGCGATGGAGGGAGCCAGCGATCCCGCAACCCGCCGCCGCCATACCGGCGCCGCCGGCGACAATTCCTCGCGAGATCGGGGGTTTGCTGTCCGTGGCCATTCGCAACTCCGCCGGTGACCGGTGACAACCCGCAGCGCCGGCTTTCGTTTCGTGCCGCCGCCGCTGAATCCGCAACCGGCACCGCTCCCGCCGTGCCGCCAGACGCGTCTTCGCGATCTCGCGGCTTGATGCGCCCGAGGTTTGCCAGAAATTTCCTTACCCTCCTCATCAGAGGGCGCAGGGAATGCCGGGCGCCCGATGCGCCCGATAGCCGCGTGTGCAACGATAGTGGTAGTGCGCACACGCGTTGTCAGGTCACACCGGCATCACCCGGCATTCCCCGCGCAATGGTTTACGGCTTACTTCGCGCTCTCCCTGGCGACCGGGCTTTTTTGCCACCATCGCCCGCGAGAATTGCTTCCCGCGAACTTGACGCCAGCGTCGGGGCGTCAGGACCACACGACTTCGCCGTCCGCATCAGGCGCCGTTCGTCGTCGGCGCATCCGCGTCCACCGCATCCTGTCCCGCGTCCGTGACGATCTCGAGCCGCCCCTCTGTGGGTCAGGACGGGGAGGGATATGAGGTGATTTGCATCTTCTGAAAATCAGAATATTTTTGCACATGGGGCTTGACAGGTTTTTGCTGATTTGCCTCGTCGGGTCACTGGCCGACGAAATCCGTACCTTGTGAGGTCTCCCTGCAGCCGAATCCTTGAACCAAACCGCAATCGCCCGCATCGCGAAGCGACACACGACTGGCGCGATCGGCAATCGCGCCCCATGTTACGGAATTGCGTACAGCACAATGAATTCGGTAGTCCGGACATGCCAGCCGGAAACGCAGGTGGGGAGGTTGAGATGGATCGAACCGTGCGGGAGGCGCTGGAGCGCCATTGGAATGCTTCGGACGCGAGCGATTTCGAGGTCGAACATGAAATCTACCGCGAGGATGCCGTGCTTGACTATCCGCAATCGGGCGAGCGGATCCGCGGCCGGCATAACATTCAAGAGAGCCGATTCGTCCAGCCGAACAAGAAGCGCTTTACGGTGCGGCGAATTATCGGCAGCGGCGATCTCTGGATCACTGAATTCACGCTTAGCTATGACGGCATACCATCCTACGCGGTGAGCATCATGGAATTCCGCGACGGACTGGTGGCCAGCGAAACGCAATATTTCGCCGACCGGTTCGATGCTGCACCCTCGCGTGCGCATCTTGTCGAGAGAATGGGCGGAATCACGTCATCCTGAATACTTCAATGAGGAGCTCCGCATCCGCCTTGATGCGGATGAGATTTCGTCGGCCCATTCCCCGTCTACGGGCTGATGATGTCCGTTGACCGGGGCAGATCGGAGGTGGCCGGCAACGGGTCAAAACGGCGCTTTTTGATCCCAGGCAGATACCGGTTGATCGGCTTCGCTCCGTGCCTCGTTTCCATTCCGAATATCGGGACCATGACTTTTAATAGCCAATCCGATTCATTATGCTTGGCGATGCTTGGCGTCCAAGCCGAGCGGAAGCATCATGAACGGTCTGATCATGCAATCCGGTGCGCCATCCTCTGCGAAGAGATTCGAAGCGCTGACCATGGAGGCATCGATGCGAATTTGCTCGATCGTCACGACCCTGTTGTGCACGCTGATTGGCTTCGCGGTACCGGCGTATGCGGGCAAGTTTATTGAGTTCGAAAGCGGATGGGGCCAGTCAAACCAGGCACGGATCATTGGATATCTTGCCCGCCCTCCGGGCAATGGTCCTTTCCCGGCGGTCGTTGTCTTGCACGGCTGCGGCGGCTTCCACCAGGATATGCTTGCATGGGCGGACAGGCTTCGCAGGTGGGGATACGTCGCCCTCGCTGTTGACAGCTTCGGCTCTCGCGGAATTGAGACAGCGTGCGGTGGCTTTGCCGACCAGCCTGCAGACGCGTTCCGGGCACTCGCATACCTGACCGCGCAGCCGTACGTACGCGCGGATCATGTGGCCGCCCTGGGCTTTTCCATGGGAGGCGCTTCGGTCCTGGCTGCCCTGGAGCGAGGATCTATCTCGGGCTTATTCCCGGACAAATTTAGCGCCGGCGTCGCTCTTTATCCGCCGTGTAGCGGCTCAACCGGCGTCATGACCGCACCGACACTGGTGCTCATTGGTGCATCGGATGACTGGACCCCCGCGTCGGCGTGCGAGGCGATGGCCGCAGGGCAAAGCGAAACCGGCATCTCACGGTCGCCGGGCGACCGATCCCTGGTGCAATTGGTCATTTATCCCGGCGCTTACCACGGTTTTGATCTGGCGGGGCTTCGGCTTTCGAACGGTGTCGAGTATATGGGGCATCGCCTTGAATACAACGATGCCGCGACAAGGGACTCGATTGAAAAGGTGCGGGTGTTCTTTCGACAGACGCTTGGCCACGAATAGAAGCGGCGAGTGCTCTTTCAGCCGAATGGGAGAATGCACGGACGCTTGGCCGGGATGGCAACCTTTTTCCGATGCCAGCTAAAGCCGGGCGATCGTTCGCAGGCTTGTGAGACGGCACCCGGAATTGTACCCTGCGCTGGAGCCCTGAGCGCGACGCTGAACTTTCCTGCTATTGGCACGAACCGGACCGACCGGGCGAAGGATCGCGTTTCCTTTAACACAGCTGCCGAGGTGGGCGTATCGTGATACGGGACCGTCGTCTTACGATTAGCAGCCGGCAAGGGCTACAGGACTATCATGCGTATCGTCGTTTTGCCGGGTGACGGCATCGGGCCGGAGATCACTGCCGCGACCACAATTGTGCTGCGCGCCGCCGCGGCGCGTTTCGATCTCGGGCTTCAGCTGGAAGAACACGCGGTCGGGCATGCCAGTCTGAAACAGTTCGGCGCCACCGTGAGGGCGGGACTTCTGGAAATCGTGCGATCCGCCGACGGCCTTATCCTCGGTCCCGCCGCCACGGCCGACTTCAAGGACGAGCAGAGCGGCGAGGTCAATCCGTCGAAATTCTTCCGCAAAAGTCTCGACCTCTTCGCGAACTTGAGGCCGGCGCGAACCTATCCGGGCCTGCGCAACGCCTTCGGCGCGTTCGACCTGGTCGTGGTGCGGGAGAATACCGAAGGCTTCTACGCCGACCGCAACATGGAGCAGGGCAACAGCGAGCTCTTGGTCACGCCGGATGTCGTGGTCTCGCTCCGCCGCATCACGCGGCATTGCTGCGAGCGGATCGCGCACGCCGCCTGCCGGCTGGCGATGAAGAGGCGCAGGCACCTCACCATCGTTCACAAGGCCAACGTGCTGAAGATCGGCGACGGCATGTTCCTCGACATCTGCCGCGAGGTCGCGCGCTTCTATCCCGACATCGTCGTCGATGACATCCTGGTCGACGCCATGATGGCGCATGTCGTGCGGCAGCCGGACCGGTTCGACGTCGTCGTCGCCACCAACATGTTCGGGGACATTCTGTCCGACCTCACGGCGGAGCTGTCGGGCAGCCTCGGCCTCGGCGGCTCGCTCAATGTCGGCGCGGACTTTGCGATGGCGCAGGCCGCGCACGGATCGGCGCCCGATATCGCCGGGCGTGACGTCGCCAACCCGACCTCGCTGATCCTGTCGGCGGCGTTGCTGCTGGCCTGGCACGGCGAACGCAGCGGCGACGCGCGCTATGAATCCGCGGCCCGCGCGATCGAAGACGCGGTTGCAGTCGCGATGCTGAGTGGCCGCGCGACGCGCGACGTCGGCGGCAGTCTCGGCACGGCGGCGACCGCACAGGCCATCGTGGAGATTTTGAAGTCCGACCGCGCGCCCGCCGCCGCGGCACGCTAGCTACACGCTCGTTTTCACCTCGCCCGCTTGCGGGAGAGGTCGCCTGGCGAAGCGCAGCGAAGTCGGGCGGGTGAGGGGGACTCTCCGCGAGTTCGAGTTTGTCGAGAGAGCCGCTCACCCCAACCCTCTCGGAGCGAGCTTCGCTCGTCTCGCCCCCGCGAAGAGCGGGGCGAGGGAGATAAGACGATTATCGCTCGACCATTTTAAAACTGATACCGCCGCAGCCCGCCATCGACCGGGATGACCGTGCCGGTGATGTAGCGTGCCACCGGCGAAGCGAGGAATACCGCCAGCGCGGCGAGGTCTTCGGGTTCGCCCCAGTAGCGCAGCGGAATCTCTTCCTCGGCAAAATGCTCGCGATAGTCTTCCGGATAGTTGCGCCGGATTTGCTCGCTCATGATCCGGCCGGGCGGAATGCTGTTGACCGTGATGCCGTGCTTTCCGATCTCGCGGGACAATCCCTTCGCCCAGGCATGCACCGCGGCTTTCGCGGCGAACGCCGCATTGAGTCCCTCCGGTTCGGACTTGCCGGTGATGTTGATGACGCGTCCCCACTTGCGTTCGATCATCTGCGGCAATAGCGCATGCGTGACCTGGCGGTAGCGGGTGAAATTCAGCGACATGGCCTCGTCCCAGTCGCTGTCGGGCGCGTCCACCGGCAAGGGCCGGCTGCCGCCGGCGTTGTTGACCAGGATATCGACGTGACCGAGTTCGGCGATCGCCGCCGCCGCCAGCTTCCTGGCGGCGTCTTCCTCCATGATGTCCTGCGTCACGGGAATCACGACGCCGCCCGCCGCCTTGACCTCCTGCGCGAGTTGATCGAGCAGATCCCTGCGCCTGGCGACACCGACCACACGGACGCCTTCCAGCGCGAGCATCCTGGCGATCGCGCGGCCGATCCCGGTGCTGGCTCCGCTCACCACGGCGGTCTTGGACTTGAGATCGAGGTCCATGTTCAAAGACTTTCTTTCTGTTAACACATGCGCGCATGTTAGGATGGATTTGGCCGGCAAGGGCCGCACAGGGGCCGCAAGTGTAATACCGCGCCGGCCGGTCAAAGGAAGAAGAAAAAACGATGGTATGGAATCCGCAGCAATATCTGAAATTTTCCGGTCACAGGTTAAGGCCCGCGGTCGATCTTCTGATGCGGATCCCGGATCTGGAGGTCAAGAGCGTCGCCGATCTCGGGGCCGGCGCCGGCAACGTCACCAAACTGATCAAGGAGCGATGGCCGGGCGCCACGGTCGTCGGCGTCGAAGGCTCCGCCGAAATGGTCGCCGCCGGAAAGAAGGCCGCGCCGGAGGTGGAATGGCTGCATCAGGATTTGGCGGCATGGCAGCCCGCGCGCAGATATAATGTGATCTATTCCAATGCGGCGCTGCACTGGCTGCCCGATCATGAAAGACTGTTTCCGTCGCTGTTGGACAAAGTCGAGCCCGGCGGCATCCTCGCGGTGCAGATGCCGCGTAATTTCGAGGCGCCTTCGCACCTGCTGATCGCCGAAACCGCGCTCAATGGTCCGTGGCGCAGCCGGGTGGAGCATCTGGTAACGCCACCCCCGGTGCGGGAACCCGGATTTTATCACAGCCTGCTGGCGCCGCAGTCCGCCAATATCGACATCTGGGAGACGGAGTACCTGCAGGTTCTGGAAGGCGAGAATCCGGTCAAGGAATGGACCAAAGGCACCTGGCTGACGCGATATCTGGACGTCCTCGACGGTCCGGACAAGGCGGCCTTCGAGGCGGCCTACGGCGAACGCGTCGCAAAAGCCTATCCACGGAATGCCCAGGGCCAGACGCTTTTCCCGTTCCGGCGGCTTTTCATGGTGGCGCAGCGCAAAGCCTGATTGACCCCGCGCCGCACAATGGGTGCGACACCGATGCCGGACGGCCGGGCTGGAGCGGAATCGAAAATCTGCCTATACAATCGTCATTCGGTCTGTTATCGGCCTCGCCAGTTCGGCTTAGGTCTAGTTGTTCGAGGGGCCGTTTACTGCCACTACTGAAAACCGGAAAACGAAAAGCAAACGGTTTCGGTGTCAATTGGGAGGAGATTCTATGCGCAAGTTAATGCTCGCGGCGGCTGCGGCCGCCATTTTCATGGCTCCGGCCGCCGCTCTGGCGGACGATCCGATCATCATCAAATTCAGCCACGTGGTGGCCAACGACACGCCCAAGGGCAAGGGCGCGCTGAAGTTCAAGGAACTTGCCGAAAAATACACCAACGGCAAGGTCAAGGTCGAAGTCTACCCGAACTCGCAGCTGTTCAAGGACAAGGAAGAGATCGAGGCGCTGCAGCTCGGCTCGGTGCAGATGCTCGCGCCCTCGACCGCGAAATTTGCCCCGCTCGGTGCCAAGGAGTTCGAGGCGCTCGATTTGCCCTGGCTGTTCAAGGATGAAGATACCTACACCAAGGCCATGAAGGGCCCGGTCGGCAAGTGGCTGTTCCAGAAGCTGGAGGCCAAGGGCATCACCGGGTTAGCCTACTGGGACAACGGCTTCCACATGACCTCGGCCAACCGTCCGCTGCTGATGCCGGCCGATTTCCAGGGCCTCAAGGTCCGCATCTCCGGCTCCAAGATTGCCGACCGCTATTTCCGCGACGTCGGCGCTATTCCGCAGATCATGGCGTTCTCGGAAGTCTATCAGGCGCTGCAGACCGGCGTGGTCGATTCCTGCGAGAACACCCCGTCGAACTACCTGACCCAGAAGTTCTACGAGGTGCAGAAGGACATCACGGTCTCCTACCACGCCCACCTGCAATACGCCGTCATCGTCAACACCAAGTTCTGGAACGGGCTGCCGCCGGATATCCGCAAGGAGCTCGACAAGGCGATGGACGAGGCGACCGATTACACCAATTCGATCGCGGTCAAGGAGAACGAGGACGCGCTGGAGGCCATCAAGAAGTCCGGCAAGACCACGCTGCATTACCTGACCGACGATCAGAAGAAGGCCTGGCAGAAGGCGATGCGGCCGACCTACGCCTGGGCCAAGGGCCGCGTCGGGCAGGAAGTGCTCGATCTCATCGCCAAAGAACTTCATATTGAAATGAATTGACCGAAGCCAGCTCCAGCCAGGCTGCTGTGGACGACCGGGAACGCACGCGTTCCCGGTCAAAACCGATTCCGGGGGGAAACGTGCTGTCGCGTGCGCTCGATCATCTTGAAGAGTGGCTCATCGCCGGGCTGATTACTGCGGCAACGACGCTGATCTTCGTCGCGGTCCTGCATCGCTATGGCACGGGGCTGTCGATCGATTTCTCCAAATGGGCGACCGCGCACGGCTTCACCGTGCTCGCCGCCGTTCTGAAAAGCATCTTCCTGTGGCTCGCGGCGCTGGATCTGTCGTGGGCCCAGGAACTCTGCATCTACATGTTCATCTGGATGGCGAAGTTCGGCGCGGCCTATGGCGTGCGCACCGGCATCCATGTCGGCGTCGACGTACTGGTCAATATCCTGCCCGCGGGCTCCCGCCGCCGCGTCGTCACGTTCAGCCTGATGTGCGGCGCGTTGTTCACCGGCATCGTCGCCGGCTTCGGCGCCTCGTTCGTCAGCCAGATGTGGCACACCGGCCAGCAGTCCAACGATCTGGAAGCGCCGATGTGGATCGTCTATCTGGCGATCCCGCTCGGCTCGGGGCTGATGTGCTTCCGCTTCCTCCAGGTCGCGTGGTCGTTCTACCGGACCGGCGAGCTTCCGCATCACGATGCGGCCCGGATCGACGGCGTCGAGGTCGACGCGCTGCACCCCGCCGAAGTCGCCCCCGGCAAGGCCGAAAAGGAGGGCAGCAGTCCACTCGGCTGGATCATCATTCTGTTGCCGATCCTGATCGTGGCGGTCTGCTTCGCCCATGCCGGCGGACTGATCGTGCTGCCGCAAGGCCTGCGGGTCACGATCGTGTTCGCCCTGCTGCTTTCGCTGATGCTGACGGGCATGCCGATCTCGATCGCGCTCGGACTTACGGTGCTGAGCTACATGTTCACGTTGACCGACGTGCGCACGGAATCGGTGGCGCTGAAGCTGTTCACGGGAATCGAAAGCTTCGAGATCATGGCGATCCCGTTCTTCATTCTCGCCGGCAACTTCCTCACCCACGGCGGCGTCGCCCGCCGCATGATTGCGTTCGCGAGCGCGATGGTCGGCCACTGGTATGGCGGTCTCGCGCTGGCGGCCGTGGTGGCGTGCGCGTTGTTCGCCGCGATCTCCGGCTCGTCGCCGGCGACGGTGGTCGCGATCGGATCGGTGATCCTGCCGGCGATGGTGGCGCAGGGTTTCCCGAAGCGCTTCGGCGCCGGCGTCATCACCACCTCGGGCTCGCTCGGGATTCTGATTCCGCCGTCGATTCCGATGGTGCTGTTCGCGGTCTCGACCAATACGTCGATCGGCAAGCTGTTCATCGCCGGCATCGTGCCGGGCCTTGCGCTCGCGACCATGCTGGGCGCGACCACCTGGTACCGCGCCTGGCGCAACGATTATCCGCGGCTGCCGAAGGCGACCTTCGCCGAACGCCTCGATGCCTTCCGCAATTCGATCTGGGGCCTGTTGCTGATCGTGATCGTGATCGGCGGCATCTACAGCGGGCTGTTCACTCCGACGGAGGCCGCGGCGGTCAGCGCCGTCTATGCCTTCATCGTCGCGGTCTTCATCTACAAGGACCTGAAGCTTCGCGACGTACCGAGGGTGCTGCTGGCCTCGGCGAACCTCAGCGCCATGCTGCTCTACATCATCACCAACGCCGTGCTGTTCTCGTTCCTGATGACCTACGAGAACGTGCCGCACGCGCTGGCGCAGTGGATGATCGACCAGGGGTTCGGCTGGGTCGGCTTCCTCCTGGTCGTCAACGTCCTGTTGCTGATGGCCGGCAACGTGATGGAGCCGTCGTCGATCATTCTGATCATGGCGCCGATCCTGTTTCCGGTCGCGGTGAAGCTCGGCATCGATCCGATCCACTTCGGTATCCTGATGACGGTGAACATGGAGGTCGGGCTGTGCCACCCGCCGGTCGGATTGAACCTCTATGTCGCGTCCGGCATCGCCAAGATGGGAATCACCGAACTGACGATCGCGGTATGGCCATGGCTCCTCACCATGCTGGTGTTCCTGGGGATCGTGACCTACTGGCCTGGCCTGTCGCTGTGGCTCCCCAACCTTCTGGGGATGAACTAAAGCGCACGGCCATGGCCGGGCTCGTCCCGGCCATCCACGTTCTTCACACGAAAGAGATCGCCTCGGCCATCTCCAGGATGCGCCGGATTTCCACCAGCGCACGCTCGAGATCGGCTTCGGTCGCGGGGGCGCCGAGGCAGAGCCGGACGCCGAGGCTTTCATTCTCCATGCGCCGCAATGCGCCGGGCGGGGCCAGCGTGATGCCCGCCTGCGCCGCCTGCGCGAT